>NZ_JAOCNE010000003.1:1241838-1416869 GCF_056172735.1 Streptomyces sp. R818 | reverse complement strand
GACGAGAGCTTGTCGGACTCGCCGTGGTTGATGAAGGCGTGCTTGATCGTCGGGATGCGCAGCACCTGCGAGGTCTTCGCGGCGTTCGCCGGGTGCAGCATCATCTTCAGCGTCGAGTTCTCCAGGGAGAACATCGTGGCGACCTTCGGGAAGCAGATGATCGGCACGTCGGTGGCGTCGATCTTGTTGACCATGAAGCGTTCGCGCAGCACGATCAGCGGCTTGCCGTCCACGTCGGCGAGGGTGGAGAGCCACATGTTCGCCTGGTACGCGGAGGTCGTGCCGCCCGAGAAGTACATGGCGACGGTCGGCTTGTACTCCGCGAGCCACTTGTCGAGCCACTCCATGACCTTGGCCTCGTTCAGCGACCGCTTCTTCGGGAGCAGCCAGGTGGCCAGGTAGAGCGCGCCGCCGCCGAAGAGGACGAGGGAGAGGCCGATGCCGATGCCGCCCCAGTAGGCGTCGGTCGTCGCGGCCGTGACCAGCAGGCCCGCGGTGGCCGGAATGGAGAAGGCGAGCAGGCGGTGGCTGGGCCGGCGGGCCAGGATGCGCGGCGGCGCGGCGGACAGGCGCAGCGCCGAGGCGTCGATGTTGCGGGTGAGGATCGGCAGCGTACGCGTGCGGCGGACCAGGACCGCGGCGGCCTGGCAGCCGAAGTGCAGCACGTACACGGCGAGCAGCGCGAAGAGGAGTGGCGCCTGCTCACCCGTCGGGTCGATGCCGTCGATGCGCAGCAGGCCGACGAAGATCAGCATGTCGCGCAGCAGCTGTCGCACGGTGACGTCGAAGCGCACCTTGGCCAGGAGGGACAGCAGGCCCGGCTGCCGGTACTGCAGGTACGTGTCGAGCGCGAGGCCGGCCGCGCTCGTGGCGACGAACACCGGGACGTTCGGGAGGGACGCGCTGACGAGCTGGGCCACGAAGAGCGCGAACATCGCCAGCAGCGCTGAGAGCTGCACGATGCGGCGCGGGGCAAGTCCGGCGGAGGGCACGGGCTGGGCTCCTGGCAGGAATAGGAGGGGATCAGTAGGGGTCAGGCAGTAAGGGGGTCAGGCGTGAAAAGGCTGACCACTGACCGTATGACTTCGAGCGGTCCCGTAGCAATCCTCCGTGACGGCAATCACCCTAAAAAGGGGCAAAGGGCACGCGACTCGGGGGTCCAAATCCCCGTCCGGCGTGTCCGCCCCTCGAAACCGGGCGGCAAGCCCATGGCCACGTCACGTACATTGCGCGGCATGTCAGGGGCAACACGTGCGGCACGGCAGGGCGTGGCGGAAGCGCGCCGGATCGTCGTCAAGGTCGGATCGTCATCGCTCACCACGGCCGCGGGGGGCCTGGACGCGGACCGGGTCGACGCCCTCGTGGACGTCCTCGCCAAACACCACGGCGGCTCCTCGAGTGGTGGCGGCAAGGAGATCGTCCTCGTCTCCTCCGGTGCCATCGCCGCCGGGCTCGCCCCGCTCGGCCTCAGCCGCCGCCCCAAGGACCTCGCCCGCCAGCAGGCCGCCGCCAGCGTCGGCCAGGGGCTCCTCGTCGCCCGCTACACCGCCTCCTTCGCGCGCTACGGCGTCCGCGTCGGCCAGATCCTCCTCACCAGCGACGACATGGCGAGGCGCACCCACCACCGCAACGCCTCGCGCACCGTCGACCAGCTCTTCACCATGGGCGCCCTGCCGGTCGTCAACGAGAACGACACCGTCGCCACCGACGAGATCCGCTTCGGCGACAACGACCGGCTCGCCGCCCTCGTCGCCCACCTCGTCCACGCCGACCTGCTCGTCCTCCTCTCCGACGTCGACGGCCTCTACGACGGCGATCCCAGCAAACCCGGCACCTCCCGCATCGCCGAGGTGCGCGGCCCCGCCGACATCGCCCACGTCAAGATCGGCAGCGCCGGAAAGGCGGGCGTCGGCACCGGCGGCATGGTCACCAAGGTCGAGGCCGCCTCCATCGCCGCCGCGGCCGGCATCCCCGTCGTCCTCACCAGCGCCAGCCACGCCGCCGACGCCCTCGCCGCCCGCGACACCGGCACCTACTTCCACCGCACGGGCCGCCGCAGCGCCGACCGGCTGCTCTGGCTCCAGCACGCGTCCACCCCGCGCGGTTCCCTCACCCTCGACGACGGCGCCGTCCGGGCCGTCGTCGAGCGCCGTACGTCGTTGCTCCCGGCCGGGATCGCGGCCGTCGAGGGTGAGTTCAGCGCGGGCGACCCGGTCGAGCTGCGGGACGGCGAGGGCCGCGCCGTCGCCCGCGGCCTCGTCAACTTCGACGCCAAGGAGATCCCGCAACTGATCGGCCGCTCCACCCGCGAACTGGCCCGCGCGCTCGGCCCCGCGTACGAGCGCGAAGTCGTACACGCGGACGATCTGGTCCTCCTCCGGGCGTGATCCGGGGGCCGGTCGCCTTCGAAAGCGTTGTGCAATCGGCCGAAAGCCTGCCACCCGCGGGGGACCTTCCGTAAAACCACCCCAAGAGGACTCGCGTCCTGCTCAACTCTTGATGCAGGCAGTTCATGCAGAGCATGTTCACGCAGTGCGTGTGCACGCGGACATGCGGAGAGTTCCGCACGACCATTGCGCAAAGGAGGCCGTCGTGAGACGAGCGCGCCCGGGGGCGACGCCCCGAGCGTCGGCGGAGCGGGCACTGACCAGCGTGGCCGCCGGGGACGCGTACGAGGAGGAGACCGCGGGGGACGCGGGATCCGACAGCAGGGGCATGGCCGAAGAGGGCCCCCGGCTCTGGCACATCACGCTCACCGTCTCCGGCGCCGAGGCGCCCCTCGCCGAGGTCCGCCGCGGCCTCGAACAGCTCGCCCACGACCACCCCTTCCTCCTGACCAGCCGTTACGCCGTCGACCACGCGGAGATCCGCTACTGGGAGGAGGCCCGGGACCTGCACGACGCGGCGGCCGTCGCGCTGCGCCTGTGGGGCGAGCACCGCCAGACCTCGCAGCTGCCGCCCTGGGAGATCGTCGGCCTGGAGGTCATCGACCGCGAGACCTACCACCACCGCATCGCCGAGGGCCACGGACCGCTGCCGGCGACCCCGGTGGGTGTCCACCCGTTCTGAGAGCTCGACCCCGCCCGGTGCGACTGTTGAACGTGCACATTCTTGACGGGCGCCACATTTCGGGCAGGCACCCGTTTCAAACGACTCCCCGGCGCCGGCCTGCCCCTTTTCGGCCATGTCTCACCTCCCGGAACAGGATCTGGACGCCCGCTCGTCCCCCGTTACCCTGCGGTGCATGACGTCGCCTTCGCTCAACCCGTACGACTCGATGACCCCCGTCACCCGGGCCGCCTACCGCGCCCGCGGCGCCGCCAACGACCTCGCCCCGCTGCCGCGCGCCGAGAAGGACGACGCGCTCGCGGCCATCGCCGACGCCCTCGAAGTCCGTACGGCGGAGATCGTCGAGGCCAACGCGGAGGACATCGCCCGCGCCCGCGAGGCCGGCACCAGCGAGTCGATCATCGACCGGCTCACCCTCACCCCCGAGCGGGTCCGCGCCATCGCCTCCGACGTGCGCGACGTCATCGCCCTGCCCGACCCGGTCGGCACCGTCGTCCGCGGCAACACCCTCCCCAACGGGATCGACCTGCGCCAGGTCCGCGTCCCCCTCGGCGTCGTCGGCATCATCTACGAGGCCCGGCCGAACGTCACGGTCGACGCCGCCGCCCTCTGCCTCAAGTCCGGCAACGCCGTGCTGCTGCGCGGCAGCTCCTCCGCGTACGCCTCGAACACCGCGCTCGTGCGCGTGCTGCGCGACGCCGTCGGCGGCAGCGGCCTGCCCGCCGACGCCGTGCAGCTCGTGCCCGGCGAGAGCCGCGACTCGGTCACCGAGCTGATGCGCGCCCGCGGCCTCGTCGACGTCCTCATCCCGCGCGGCGGCGCCTCCCTCATCAAGAACGTCGTCGAGAACTCGATCGTCCCCGTCATCGAGACCGGCACCGGCAACTGCCACGTCTACGTCGACGCCCACGCCGACATCGACATGGCCGTCGACATCCTGATCAACTCCAAGGCGCAGCGCCCCTCCGTCTGCAACGCCGCCGAGACGCTCCTCGTCCATCAGGACATCGCCGAGACCTTCGTGCCGCGCGCCCTGGACGCCCTCGCCGACGCGGGCGTCACCGTCCACGCCGACCCGCGGGTCCTCGCCTTCGCCGACCGCTCCAAGGCCACCGTCGTCGAGGCGACCCACGAGGACTGGGAGACCGAGTACCTCTCGTACGACATCGCCGCCGCCGTCGTCGACGACCTCGACAAGGCCGTCGAACACATCCGGCTCTGGTCCTCCGGGCACACCGAGGCCATCGTCACCACCGACCAGCGCGCGGCCCGCCGCTTCACCCAGTTGGTCGACTCCACGACCGTCGCGGTCAACGCCTCCACCCGGTTCACCGACGGCGGCCAGTTCGGCTTCGGCGCCGAGATCGGCATCTCCACCCAGAAGCTGCACGCCCGCGGCCCGATGGGCCTGCCCGAGCTGACCAGCACCAAGTACATCGTCACCGGCGACGGCCACACCCGCTGAGCCGTTCGGGGTGACGTAGATTTCCGCACCGTCTGCCCAAATTGACCCCTCCGGTCTACTCTGGACGGGTGCCGGAGGACGTGGGTGGCGCGCCGTTCCCGGACGGCCCGGAGCCCGACGACGACCACGACCGCGGGGGCTGGGACGAAGAGTTCGCCTCCGTGGTCTTCGACGAGGACTTCGTGAAGGCCGCCGAGGTCCATGAGCCCACCGCGGTCGAACGCCTGCTCGCCGCGGCCCAGGCCCGCGCCGAGGCCCAGGAGGCCGAGGCCCGCAGAGCCCGCACCCGCCGCGGCCCCGACGACGACTTCTACGACGACGGAGACGGATACGGCCCCGGCGGCGCGGCCGGATCCGGCCGCCTGCACGACGACGCCGACGCCCTGTACGAGGAGGGCCTGGAGCAGGACGGCCGGGGCGGCCCGCACCCGGGCATGGTCCGCTGGCGCAGGCCCGTCGCCTGGGCGCTCGCCCTGCTCATGGGCGTCGGCATGGTCGCCCTCGCCTTCACCGCCGTCTACCGGGGCGCCTCCTCGGGCCGCCAGGAGCAGGTGCCGCCGCCCGCCACGACCGAACTGGAGAAGGGTCTCCCAGGCCCGCCCTCCGCCTCCGTCGACCACTCGCGGCCTGCGGTTTCGGCGGTCCCGCGAACCCCTTGAGCGGCGCTGTGCACGGACGGCGGAAGTTGTCGCGCACGAGGGCGTTTACTCAACGACCCGGGGACCTAACCTGAAGGTATGGGCGGCCCAGGAGACCCCCCGGAGGGGACACCGGAAGGTGGCCCCGCCGGTGGCGGCGGAAGCGAGGACGAATACGGCTCCGTCGTGTTCGACGAGTCCTTCGTCCGCGCCGCCCGCCTCCAGGAGTTCTCCGCCCAGGAACGCATCTCCGACCACGCGCCCGCCGTGCGCCGCACCCCCGCGCTGCGCCGCGGCCTCACCCGCCAGGCCGTCATCCTCGTCGTCCTGATCGTCATCGCCTTCGGCACCGCGATCTACATGGGCGTCCGCAGTCCGTACCGCGCGACCCCGTCCGCCCGCGACCCCGAACCGCTGCGGATGACCGTGATCCCGCTCGCCCCGGACGCCAAGGTGCCCGGCGCCGCCTCCGTCCGCGAGCTGTACCGGCACAGCCCGGCCGCGCGGTTCTCCACCGCCGCCGACGGCATCACGCTGCCGCCCGAGGGCCGGCGCACCGCGCACTTCTCCGACAGCCAGGTCGTCACCGCCCTGACCACCGTCAAGGACTACCTCGTCGACTCCTCGCTCGACCCGGACGTGCTCACCGGGGGAGCGGTGCGGCCCGTCCGTATGCTCGTCGACCCCGGGCAGCTCGACCAGTTCGACCAGAGCTTCGACCGGCCCGCCATGGACGGGCGGCACGCCGCGACCGGCTGGCTCGTCCGCTTCGACCCCGCCGAGGCCGAACTCGCCGACCCGCACATCCGCGTACGTGGCACCCTGAACGCCGTCGAGACCACGACCGACACCCTGGAAGTGACCGCGGACCACACCTTCGTCTACGCGCTGCGCCCGGTCGGCGCCGCCGTCGACGCCGGGGCCCGCGCCTCCCTGTTCACCGTCCGCCGCGAGCTGCACTTCCGCTTCGACCGCGACGACCTGCGCAACCACCAGACCGAGCTGCTCGTCTCCTACGTCCAGGCCGGGCCGCTCTCCTGCTCCGCCGACCAGTCCGAGCACCTGCACCCGCTGCTCGCGGGCGAGACGGCGACGCAGGACGGCCCGGCGGGCACCGACCCGTCGCGACGGGCGGTCGACCGGCTGTGCGGCGCGCTCGCACCGAGCGCCCAGCCGTCCGTCTGACCCCCGCCCCGGGCCAGCCTCGCGTCGTCCGCCGAGCCGTGGTTGCCGTCGTTGCCGCCGCCCTTCGCCCCGCCGGCCCCGCTGCCCGACCCGCCCCCGGTGCCGAAGCCGCCGAAGCCGCGCCGGACCCGGCCGCCGAGGTCGCCCGCGCCGCCCGCGATGTCGCTGACCAGCTTCATCAGCGGGTCCTTCGAGTTCTTCACGTGGTCGGTGTAGTGCGCGGCCGACTCACGGAAGGAGTCGGTCACCGAGGTGTCCTTGTCCTCGGTGCGGCGCGGGTAGTGCCCGTCCATCAGACGCTGGTAGTCGCGGGTCTCCGCCCACTTCTTCAGCTCGGCGGCGCGCACCGTCGTGAACGGGTGGGAGCGCGGCATCACGTTCAGGATCTTCAGGACCGAGTCGCGCAGATCGCCCCCGGCCTCGTACTCCTCGGCCTGCTTGAGGAACGCGTCCACGTTCATCTCGTGCAGGTGGTTGCCGCCCGCGATCTTCATCAGGCCGCGCATGGAGGCCTTGAGGTCCTGGCCGACGAGGAGACCGGCGCGGTCCGCCGAGAGTTCGGACTTGCGGAACCACTCGCGCAGCGCCGTCACGATCGCCATGATCGCGAGGTTGCCGAGCGGAATCCACGCCACGCGCAGCGCGAGGCTGGTCAGGAAGAGCAATATCGTCCGGTAGACCGAGTGGCCGGAGAGCGCGTGGCCCACCTCGTGGCCGACGACCGCCCGCATCTCCTCCTCGTCGAGCAGCTCCATCAGACCCGTCGTGACGACGATGATGGGCTCGTCCAGGCCGATGCACATCGCGTTCGGCTGCGGGTCCTGGTTCACGTACATCGGCGGGACCTTCTCCAGGTCCAGGATGTAACAGGCGTCCCGCAGCATCGAGTTCAGGTGCGCGAACTGGTCGTCCGAGACGCGCACGGAGTCCGACAGGAACAGCAGACGCAGACTGCGCTCCGGCAGCAGGCCGCTCAGCGCCTTGAAGACGGTGTCGAAGCCGGTCAGCTTCCGCAGCGCCACCAGCGCCGAGCGGTCCGCCGGGTGCTCGTACGCCCGCGAGGAGATTCCGGGGAAGCGCCTGCGCTGCCTGCTGGGTACGTTGTCGTGTCGCTCGTTCGGTACGTCGGGCATGGGCCCCCCATGTCGATGGCCTGTCGATGCGCGGGTCGGTACGGCTCCGCACCTATGTGGACGCGCGTGTCGCTGTGTTCGGTTGTGCCCCCGAGGCGGGATCCACATTAGGCGGAGTTACCGTGGCGGGGCAGCACACAGAAGGAGCGAACCGTGATGGATCACCACTCAGTCGGCGCGGGCCTCGGCCACGCCGTCGCCGCCGCGTCCGATCAGGGCCCCGGCAGCCTGCTGCGCATCGTCCTGGTCGTGGCCATACTCGGCGCCGTCTTCATGGCCTGGTTCCTGCTGCGGGGCTACAAGCGCGACGACTGAGCCCGGTTCCGGACCCGGGTGGCGGACCCGGCTTTCGGACCCGTACGGCAGAGTCGGCGTGAGCGGCGGGAGACCGCCCGCTTACGATGGGCGGGAAGTCTTTATCCCGATCACACCCGATCCCACACCGGATAGGTCCTGCTGACGATGAGCCTCCCCAGCACCGCTGCCCAACTGGCCACTCTCGCCGCCGAGGGCGGCGAGCACGGCGGCAACCACGAGAGCATCAGCCCCCTGCTGACGGGTGGTGCCGCGTTCGTCATCCTGATCCTCCTGCTGTGGATCACCACCCGCTTCAACCGCGACCGCTGAGCGGACCGCTCGGCCCCGCGGCGCGAACCACTCGGACCGGGCCAGTAGGCTCTGCACGCATGGGAGCGCAGGACATGCCTACCGGCCCGGTCAACAGCCCGGCCGGCGGCCCGGACCACGAGCGGGAAACGCCCGCCAAGCGACGTCTCGGCGTCATGGGCGGAACGTTCGACCCGATCCACCACGGACACCTGGTGGCGGCCAGTGAGGTCGCCGCGCAGTTCCACCTCGACGAGGTGGTCTTCGTACCGACCGGGCAGCCGTGGCAGAAGAGCGACAAGAACGTGTCCCCGCCCGAGGACCGCTATCTGATGACGGTCATCGCGACCGCCGAGAACCCGCAGTTCTCGGTGAGCCGCATCGACATCGACCGCGGCGGTCCGACGTACACCACGGACACCCTGCGCGACCTGCGCGCGCTCAATCCGGACACGGACCTCTTCTTCATCACGGGCGCCGACGCCCTGGGCCAGATCCTCACCTGGCGTTACACCGAAGAGCTCTTCTCCCTGGCACACTTCATCGGCGTCACCCGGCCCGGCCACCCGCTCACCGACCCGGGGCTCCCCGAGGGCGGTGTCTCGCTCGTCGAGGTGCCCGCGCTCGCGATCTCGTCCACGGACTGCCGGGACAGGGTCGCCAAGGGGGACCCCATCTGGTACATGGTGCCGGACGGTGTGGTGCGCTACATCGACAAACGCCGGCTGTACCGAGGCGAATGACCCTGCACCGCCGAGAGGGGCATCGGTGAACGACCGCTACGACGGTTACGACCAGCGTGACGAGAGGTACGAGCTGGTCGGCTACGACGAGTTCGGCCGGCCGGTCTACCGGCAGGCCCAGCAGGCGCCGTCGTACGAGTACGGCTACGACCCGTATGCGACGGGGGCGACGGGACAGCAGCAGCCGGGGCAGCAGCAGCCGGCCCAGACCTATGACCCGTACGCCACCGGGGACCCGTACGCCGCCCAGGGGCAGTACGCCACCGGCGCCTACGACCCGTACGGGCAGCCGCAGCAAGGGCAGCACCACGGGCAGCAGGCCCAGCAGGTGCACCAGGTGCACCAGCAGACCGAGCAGGCCACCGCCTACATCCCGCAGCAGGCGGCGCCGCCGCAGGAGCAGCAGGAGCCGCAGGGCCGGCGGGGCGAGCGGGACCAGCAGGGCGAACCGGACCGGGACTACCGCACCGAGCAGTTCTCCTTCGTCGAGGAGCCGGACGAGAACTCCGAAGACGTCATCGACTGGCTGAAGTTCACCGAGTCGCGCAGCGAGCGGCGCGAGGAGGCGCGGCGCCGCGCCCGCGGCCGGGTCGTCGCGCTCATCGTCGTCCTCGCCCTGTGCCTGGTCGGCGGCGTCGGGTACCTCGCCTACGCGGGCAAGCTGCCCTTCTTCTCCAAGGACGACAAGAAGGCGGGCGCCGCCGCCGCGACCGGTCCGCAGAACCGTGACGTCATCGTCGTCCACCTGCACAACACCAAGGGCGGCGGCACCTCCTCGGCGCTGCTCGTGAACAACACCACGACGAAGCAGGGCAGCACCGTCCTGCTCCCCAACTCCCTCGCCCTGAGCGGCGACGACGGCTCCGCCACCACCCTCGGCAAGTCCGTCGACGAGGACGGCTCCTCCGGCACCAGCGGCGCCGTCGACACCCTCCTCGGCACGGAGATCGAGGGCACCTGGCGGCTCGACACCCCGTACCTCAACAACCTCGTCGAACTCGTCGGCAACATCGAGGTCGACACGGACACCGACGTCCCCGACCCCGCCAAGAAGGGCACCACCCTCGTCCACAAGGGCGAGGCGCAGACCCTCAGCGGCCCGATGGCCGTCGCGTACGCCACCTACCGGGGCAAGGGCGAGGCCGACACGGCGCAGCTCATGCGGTTCGGGCAGGTCATGCAGGCCGTGCTGCGCAAGCTGTCGTCCGACCCGCAGGCCGCGACCACCACCGTGCAGACCCTCGCCCAGATCCTCGACCCGTCGCTGACCGAGAAGGACCTCGGCGCCTTCCTCGCCAAGCTCGCCGACCACGCCAAGGAGGGCGACTACAAGACCGCCCTGCTGCCGGTGCAGGCGAACGGCACCCTCTCCGAGGCGACCGCGGACTCCGTCGTGAAGGACGTCCTCGGCGGCACCGTCAAGGCACCCGCCGCCGGTGACTCGCTGCGCGTCGCCGTCAAGAACGCGACCGGAGCCGCCTCCCGCACCGAGAAGGCCCGCGTCGCCCTGGTCAACGGCGGCTACACCTTCGTCGCGGGCGGCAACGGCGGCTCGGTCGCCACGTCCCAGGTCACCTACGGCGACGACGCCCGCAAGCAGGACGCCGTCGAGGTCGCCAAGACGCTCGGCCTGCCGACGTCGGCCGTGAAGAAGGACAAGGCCGCGTCCAACGCGGACGTGTCCGTCGTCCTCGGCCAGGACTACAGCGGCTCGTGACGTGCGGCTCGTGACGTCCGGCCCGTGACGTCCGGCCTGTGATGCCTTCCGGCGGCCCTGGAATCCGTGGACATCGCTGCGGACCGGGGCCGCCGGGAAAGCCGTAAGGCCATCCGGCGGTCCGTGAGACCCTTGAGGTACCCCCGGCCGTGACATCTCCGGGGCTCTGACCGCCGACCGAAAGCCTTGTAGTGACCGCCACTGACCGTTCCCTCGAGCTCATCACCGTCGCCGCGCAGGCGGCCGCCGACAAGCTCGCGCACGACATCATCGCCTACGACGTCAGCGATGTGCTGTCCATCACGGACGCCTTCCTGCTCGCCTCCGCGCCCAACGACCGCCAGGTCAAGTCGATCGTCGACGAGATCGAGGAGCAGCTGAACAAGCAGCTCGGCACCAAGCCGGTCCGCCGCGAGGGCGACCGCGACGCCCGCTGGATCCTGCTCGACTACGTCGACATCGTCGTCCACGTCCAGCACAGCGAGGAGCGCGTCTTCTACGCCCTGGAGCGGCTGTGGAAGGACTGCCCCGAGCTGGAGCTGCCCGCCGACGCCAAGGCCACCCGCGGCAAGGCCGCCGAGCACTCCCAGCGCGAGCAGGCCGCGGCAGAGGCGGAGGAGATCCGCGACCTCGGCGGTGAGGTGCTTTGACCAGCGGCTCCACCCGGGGCCGCCGCGTCATCCTGTGGCGGCACGGCCAGACGTCCTGGAACCTGGAGCGCCGCTTCCAGGGCTCCACGGACATCGAGCTGACCGAGACCGGCGTCGCCCAGGCCCGCCGCGCGGCCCGGCTGCTCGCCTCGCTGAAGCCGGACGCCATCGTCGCCTCCGACCTGAAGCGGGCCGCGTCCACCGCCGCCGAGCTGGCCGCCCTGACCGGCCTCGACGTCGCGTACGACGAGAACCTGCGCGAGACGTACGCGGGTGAGTGGCAGGGCCTCACGCACGACGAGATCATCGCCCGGTACGGCGAGCAGTACGCGGCGTGGAAGCGCGGCGAGCCGGTGCGCCGCGGCGGCGGCGAACTGGAGACCGAGGTCGCCGACCGGGCCGCGCCCGTCGTGCTGCGGCACGCGGACAAGCTCTCCGAGGACGGCCTGCTCGTCGTGGTCAGCCACGGCGGCACCATCCGCACCACCATCGGCCGCCTCCTGGGTCTGGAGTCCCACCACTGGGAGGGGCTCGGGGGTCTGTCGAACTGCTGCTGGTCCGTCCTCGGCGAGGGCGCCCGCGGCTGGCGGCTGCTCGAGCACAACGCGGGCACGCTGCCCGAGCCCGTCCTCGGCGACGACGACTGAGCCGGTCCCCGCGGGGAGCGGGGGCCGGATTTCACTTTCCGGCAGGTCGCAGGCTAAAGTTCTTCTTGTTCGGGCCGCCGGGAAAACAACCGGGGGAGAGAACGCAGCAAGGGGCTATAGCTCAGTTGGTAGAGCGCCTGCATGGCATGCAGGAGGTCAGGAGTTCAATTCTCCTTAGCTCCACAGGAAGTGTCCGAGAGATGCCGAAGATCCCGTCCCGTCAGGGGCGGGATCTTTCGTTGTTGGGCCTTTCGTTGCCGCCGGACCCTTCGTTGCCGCCGGACCTTTCGTCGTCCGCGCGCAGTGCGCCGAGCAGCTCGCGCGTCTCCTCGTCCACCGGCGTGTACACCACGATCCGGCACTCCGGCAGGTTGTCGATCGACAGGGACGTCGAGGTCATGCGCAGCTCCCCGTCGAGCGCCTGGTGCTGGAACGTCTTGACGTACTTGCCCGGCGGCGCGACGTCCCCGCCCCGCCACAGCTTGTCGAAGCAGTCGCTGGCCCCGGACAGGGCGCGGATGAACTCCTCCCAGGCCGGCTCGCCCACATGCCGCCCGTACGCCGAGCGCAGGATGCCCACCATGACGGGCAGCTCGTCCTCCCGGAAGAGCAGCGGGCACAGCTCGTCCGGCGTCACGAACAGCGTCCACATGGCATTGGCCACCCGCCCCGTCCCGGCGTCCCGCAGATCCGTGCGGACCCGGAAGAGCAGGCGGTACGCGAGGTTCGTGGCCAGCAGGTCGTACCGCGCGTTGTAGACCACCGCCGGGAGCGGGTCCATGGCGTCGAGAACGCCCTGCACATCCGCCGCGACCGCCTGCGCGACGGCCTCCGGCGCCGCGTCGTACGCCACCCCCGCCAGCTGGTACAGGTGCTCCCGCTCCGGCCGCCCGAGGCGCAGCGTGCGCGCCACCGCGTCCAGGACCTGCGGCGAGGCGTTGATGGGGCGGCCCTGCTCCAGCCACGTGTACCAGGTGACGCCGACACCGGAGAGCTGCGCGACCTCCTCGCGGCGCAGCCCGGGGGTGCGCCTGCGCGGGCCCGGCGCCATGCCGACGTCCTGCGGGGTCACTCTGGCGCGGCGGCTGCGCAGGAAAGCGGCCAGCTCGGGCCTGCGGCGGTCGGCCGTGCGCCCCGCGGTGTCCCTCGCGGGGTGCTCCGCCCTCGCCTCCGTCGTGTCCCTCGCCGAGTGCTCCGCCCTCGTCTGCGCAGTGCGGTCCGTCGCGGTCATCGTCCTCACATCCCCCATCGTGCGCGCCGGCCACGCGCCCCGGAAGGCGCGTACCGGGTGCTGCCGGTACCAGCATCAGCGGGCTCTCACGACCCGGGCCCGGCCGCCGCCAGGCTCGCACCATGACGACCACCACTCCGGAGAGCCCGCGCTCCCCAACCCACCGATCCAGTAAAGCCGCCGCCACTGACAACGGCACGACGGGCCGCCCCGGCAGGCTGCTCGCGGTGGTGCTCACCGCCCAGTTCATGGCCGTGCTCGACGTGTTCATCGTGAACGTCGCCGCTCCCACCCTCCGCACCGAACTGCACGCGTCGGGGGCCGCGTTGCAGCTGGTCATCGCCGGTTACACCATCACGTACGCGGTGCTCCTGATCACCGGCGCGCGCCTCGGCGACCTGTTCGGGCACCGCCGGGCCGTGCTCGGCGGACTCGCGCTGTTCACCGCCGCCTCGCTCGCCTGCGGACTGGCGCAGAGCAGCGGCCAGTTGATCGCGTTCCGGATGGCGCAGGGTGCGGGTTCGGCGCTGATGATCCCGCAGGTGCTCAGCCTCGTCCAGCGCCACTCGACCGGCGAGGCCCGCACCCGCGCGCTCGGCGCCTACGCGGCGGTCCTCGCCGTCGGCGCGGCGGCCGGGCAGGTGCTCGGCGGCGTCCTGGTCAGCGCCGATCTCCTCGGCACGGGCTGGCGCGCGGTGTTCCTGGTGAACGTTCCCGTCGGCCTGGCGCTGCTCGTCCTCGGCCACCGCGAGCTGCCCCGCGACGGTGTGCGCAGGGCGGAACGGGCGCGCCCGCTCGACCTGCCGGGGCTCGTCCTCCTCGGCGGCGCCGTCTGCCTGCTCACCGTGCCGCTCGTGCTCGGCCAGGAGGCGCACTGGCCGCTGTGGTCCTGGCTGTGCCTGGCCGGCTCCGTCGTCGTCTTCGCGCTGTTCTGCGCCTACGAGGCAGCGCTCGCCCGGCGCGGCGGCGCACCGCTGATCGCGCCGCGGGTGCTGCGCCTGCCCGGGATCGGCCTGGCCGTCCTCCGGATCCTCATGGCGATGGCCGTGAACGCCGGTTTCCTGTTCGCGCTGACGCTGCACCTCCAGAGCGGCCTCGGGTACAGCGCGCTGCGCGGCGGCCTGACGTTCGCGCCCGCCGCCGTCGTGTTCGGAGCGGTCGGGCTGACCTGGCGGCGCTGGCCGGCGCGGTGGCAACAAGCGCTGACCCCGGCCGGGTTCGTCCTCGCGGCGGCAGGGGCGCTCGGCACCGGGTTCGCTCTGCGCGGCGGCGGAGACGGCGGACTCTGGCTCTACGCGTCCTTCATGACGCTCGGCGCCGGGCTCTCCCTCGGGTTCAGCCCGACGCTCACCCGGGCGCTCGCCACAGTGCGGCCCGAGGACGCGGCCGACGCCAGCGGACTGCTCGCCACAGTGACGCAACTCGGCCAACTTCTGGGGGTGGCCGCTTTTGGCGCACTTTTCCTCCATCGCGTGGAAACGGCCGGAGCCTCAGGGGCGTATACCTCTGCGGACGCGCTCCTGATGTGCACCTATGCGCTGGCGGGAGCGGCCGCCCTGGGCGCCGTATCCGGACTGGTACGCAGGCGTCGCTGACCGTATTGCTCCGGCCGTGGCAGAATCGGACGGCCGGAAGGGGGCTGAGTCCGACCGGTGGGAACGGCCCGAGGGGAGGAACCGCACGATGCCCTTGAGCATCATCGAGGAGACCGACCGTCTCCTCGGTGTCCCCGTGTCACCTGCGAAGTCCTCGTCGACCCTGCGGTTCCCGCCCCGATCCTCCGGTGATGTGCCCCCTGTCATGGATGTTCCCCTCGACTGTCCGTCCTGCGGCTCCCTCCATGTCGCCCAGATGCTGGGCGACAACGGCGGGATCTCGTACGTGTGCACGGCCTGCGGCCACAGCTGGAGCTGAGCGGATAGACATGGGTGCACACAGGCGGAAGTGCGATTGGTGCGGCAGCGGCACGCCCATCGTGCGCGACATGGAGCCGACGAACCCGAACTACCAGTACTGGTGCGAGGAGTGCGCGCGGGCGCTGATCATAAAAGGCGACCCGATCGAGACGTACCGGGAGCTGGAGGGCGAACCGATCTACGGCCGCCTCCTCGACGAGCACTGCACGCTCAAGCGGTTCTACTCGTTCGCCCGCGCCTGACCCCGTACGCCGTGCAGGCCGCGTACGCCGCGTACGCCAAGAACGCGCAGCCCGCCCCCACGTAAAGCGCCGACAGTAATAACTGCGCGCCGTTCTGCCGCAGTTCGAGGCGCCCGCTGCCGTGCGGCACCCACCACAGGGCGTACGAGCAGAACAGCGCGGCGAGCAGCGCGGTGGCGCGCCGGTGGCCCGACTCCCACACCAGGACGGCCAGCGGCACGCACCACACCCAGTGATGCGACCAGGAGACCGGGCTGACCAGGAGCGCCGTCGTCGCGCACGCCACGACCGCCTCGGCCCGCCGTCCGCGCAGCGCCGCCGCGACGGCGACCGCCAGGCCCAGCAGGGCCGTCACGGCGGCGGCGAGCGCCCACCACGGGCCGGGGTCGCCGGTGTGCAGGAGGCGGGCCAGGACGCCGCGCAGCGACTGGTTCGCGGTGTCCTCGGCGTGCCCGACCCGGCCCGCGTCGAAGACCATCCGGGTCCAGAAGCGCCAGGAGTCCGACGGCAGCGCGACGGCGGCGAGCGCCGTGGCGCCGAGGAACGCGCACGACGCCACGCACGCGTGCCGCAGCCACGACCGCCAGGCACCCCGCCCGGTGACGGCCAGGGCGACACCCGTGGCCAGCAGGAAGACGACGAACAGGGCCGGCGTCAGCTTGATCGCGGCGGCCACCCCGATGCCCACCCCGGCCCAGCGGTTCCCCGGGCGCCGCGTCAGGTCCCACAGGATCAGCACGGCCAGCATGAGATTGACCTGCCCGTAGCGCAGTGTCGTCCACACCGGTTCGCACCACACGGCGCCCGCCGCCACCCACAGGCCGTGCTCCACGCGCGCGGAGCGCCCCACGAGCCGCAGCGACAGCCGTGCGAACGTGACAAGGAGCGCGAGGTTCGCGACGGTCGCGGCGGCGCGCATGGCGGCGACGTCGAGGAGCGTCAGCGGCGCGAAGAGCAGAGCGGCGAACGGCGGGTAGGTGGTGGGCAGCCGGGCGTGCGTCGTGCGCAGCGCGTACAGGTCGCCACCGGTCCGTACGGTCGCGCCCTCCGCCCGGTAGACCATCAGGTCGATCATCGAGACGTGGGCGGCGCGCTGGGCCAGCCAGAAGCCCCCGAAGGAGAGCAGGCAGACGGCCAGGGCCACGGGCACACGGCGAGGGGCGCGGGACAGGACGAGCGCGGTCACGTCAGGCGACCCTAGTGGCAGCAACCGGCTGCTTTCCGCCCAGAGCGGGTCAGAAAGGAAACGATTTGGTGATGCACCTGGGTGACCGTGTAATGTTGGCGTCGCCGCCGGGGAAACCGACAGGGGAACCGGGCGGAACACCGCAAGGGGCTATAGCTCAGTTGGTAGAGCGCCTGCATGGCATGCAGGAGGTCAGGAGTTCAATTCTCCTTAGCTCCACAAGAGTTCGAAGCGCAAGAGCGCGAAGCAGTGCGAAAGCGGGCCATCCGATCGGATGGCCCGCTTTCGTATGCCCAGGTCACCCGTGTGCGGTCACCTGCGGGCCCGGCTGCGGCCCGGCGGCAGCGCGTGCGGGAGCGCGGGCCGGGGCGGCGCCGACGCGTCCTCCTCCAGGCGCAGGGCGAGCGCGGGACACCGGCGCACGGCGCGCACCGCGTTCGCCTCCGAGTAGCGCGGGACCGCCACGTCCGCCACCGCCGGAAAACCGTCGGGGCCGAGCGGGATCAGCTCAGGGACGATGTCCGCGCACAGCCCGTGCCCCTTGCACAGCGTCCAGTCGACGGCGAGCCGCCTGCCGCTGGGCGCCGCCCCGGCCGGGGCCTCCGTGTGCAGAGGCAGCACCCCGCGCACCGGACGGCCGCACCCGGTGCCGAGCACGTGCGCCGCGAGGTCGTCGGTGAACGCGGAGATGGTCGACTCGATGAACGCCGCCGACCCGTCGGGGTGCTTGCAGGCCCCGCGGCGCTTCACCGCGCGCGTGACCTCGCGCAGCGCCTCCAGGGCGGTGGGGCCGCCGCCGTTCAGGACGTCCTCCAGGCCGCGCGCGGCGGCCGGCAGCCCCAGGTAGCACGGACCGCACTGGCCCGCGCTCTCGGAGGCCAGCCACTGCGCCACCTTCAGCGCCTCGCCCAGCGGGCAGGTGTCCGGGCCGATCGGGAGGATCGCGCCCGCGCCCAGGGCGCCGCCGCTCGCCTCCAGGGAGGCGCGGGAGACGATGGCGTCCTGCGCGCCGACCCCGTCCAGCCACTTGCCGTGGTAGCCGCCCGTGAGGACGCCCTGGGGGAGCGGCGGAGCACCGGCGAGCTGGAGGACGTAGCGCAGGGGGACGCCGGAGGGCACCTCCAGGACCATCGGCCGCGCGACGGCGCCGGAGAGCGTCAGCAGGACCGTGCCGGGCTCGTCGTGCAGGCCGGTGCGGCAGTAGCGCTCCGGGCCCGTCCGGGCGGCGACGGCGAGCTGGGCGAACGTCTCCGCGTTCGAAAGCAGCGTGGGGGCGCCGCCCACCCCGGTGTCGGAGGCGCGCACCTTGCGGCCCGGCGGCATCGGCGGCCCGCCGTCCGCGGAGCGGATCAGCGCGGAGGACTCACCCGTCACCATGCGGACGGGGTTGCGCTGCACGCGCGCGCGTAGCGGCGCGTTCCGCCGGTTCGTCAGCCCGCGCTCAGCGAGGGCCGCCTGCATGGAGGCCTCCGTGGAGTCGCGGGTCACGCCCACGACGAGCGTCCGCGCGCCGAGCGCCTCGGCGACCAGGAGCGCGCCGTCCAGGATCAGGTGCGGGGCCCGGTTGAGCAGCACCGTGTCCTTGCGGCAGGCGGGCTCGTCCTCGCTGCCGTTGACGACGACGACCGGACGCACGCCGCGCCGGATCGCGGACTCGGCGACCGCGCGCAGCTTCTTGTGGAACGGGAAGCCCGCACCGCCTCTGCCGCGCAGCGACACCGCCTGCGCCAGCTGCGCGAGCGCTTCGCCCGCCATGGGCTTCAGCGGGCCGTGCACCTTGAGGTGCATGTCCAGGTCGAGCCGGTCCACGAGATCGAACCCCGACGTGAGCTGCGGAAGTCCGACGACGCGGACCTCGGGCACATCGGGCAGCGCCGTGTTCACTGCGGGCCTCCGTAGGGCGTGGTCCAGGGCTCACCCGACGCGGGGGCCTGAAAGGGGCCGGGGAGCGGTTCGGTGGGGGGTTCGTAGGCGTCGCCGGTCGCGTAGGAGCCGCCGCCGCCGTAGGTGTCGCCGCTGTACGTGCCGCTGTAAGTGCCGCTGTGCGTGACGTCGCCCTCGTAGGCGGGGACGCCGTCGTACGGCGTCTCGTACAGGGGGTCGTACGAGGACTGCGGGGCGGGAGCCGGCGGTGGCGGCGAAGGCGCGGGCCAGCGGTGTGCGGGAGAGGGCGCGGGTACAGGTGCTGGAGCGGGCGCGGGCGCGGCTGCGGGTGGCGGCGCGGTGGGCGTCTCGACGCGGGGGCTCGCGGAGACGGCACGGTAGGCGGCCGAGAAGCCGACGCCGGCGGACGCGGGTGCTGCCGAGGAAGGCGGGGGAGGCGGGGGTACGGAGCGGGGCGGAGGCTCGGGGTACGTGTTACGTATGACCTCATCGGGCCGGCGCGGGTCGGGGTACGTGTTACGTATGACCTCGTCAGGCCTCCGTGGGTCGGAGTACGTGTTACGTACGACCTCGTCAGGCACGCGCGGGTCGAGTGGCGTGTTACGTAACACCCCGCTGGTCGCACCGGGCGCCCGCGAGCCCGGGTCCAGGAAGGCGAGGATGCGGGCCGCGACCTTGCGTTTGACCGTCCGGGGTGCCGCCCGCAGGGCCACCGCCCCGGCGACCCCGAGCAGGCAGAGCCCGTACAGGACGACCACGTACGTCTTGGGCGGGCGACCCGCGAAGAGGCCGTGCAGCAGGGCCAGGCACCACGCCGGGTAGGCGAGCATGTGGGTCGCGCGCCAGCGGGCGGCGAGGGCGGCGGGGGAGGCCATGGAGCTGCGCAGCGCGCCGGTGACGCCGGTGGTCACCATGAGGAGGCCGGCGAGCACGCCGAGGCCGATGAGCCCGCTGCTGCCGGTGACGCCCGCCCCGAAGGGGATCAGCGCCTCGACGAGCGTGACGTGGGCCAGTGCCAGCTTCACGCTGACGTGCAGCAGCAGGAAGCCGAGGGAGGCGACCGCGGTGGCGCGGTGGACGCCCTGGGCGAGCAGCCGTTGCCTGGTCGTCAGGAACAGGCGGTCGGAGGCGACCAGGCCCCAGACGACGGACGCCGTGAGGGAGACCAGGGAGAGCACGCCCGTGGTGAAGTCGAGCGCCGCGCGGAAGGCGTCGCTCCCCGTGACCACGAGCACGGGTATGAGCAGGAGGACCGCCGCGCTCACCACCCCCGTTCTCGCGCGGCGGTCGTGAGCGGAGCGACGCGAACTCCCGACGAGGCGGGGGGAGTTCAACTTGTGAGGGGTTCGAGGAGACATGGGGGCGACTCCGAAACGATCGGCACAGTGGACCCACAGCCCGCACTCTAGGTCGGCGCATACCGGCCAGTACGAGGTTTGAGTTATCTCGCCGTTATCTTGAGGCGGCCCGGCATGGGTGTTGCCCCGATAGCGGGCGGTACGCGGAGTAACCATTGGCCATGGCTGGGGCGCATGGAAGCCCGTCGCGGCTCGCGCGGGGGCTGCTGTACCCTGACGCCATGCGTGCCGTACGCCTTCTGCTTAGTGAGCCGCGCTGATCAGTCCCGACCCGCCCCCTGGGCGTGAGGTCGGCATCGGCGCGGCGTCCCCTCCTGTGCGAGGGGCTTTTTCATTTCCGAGCACGGGCCGCAGGCAGAGACGATCGATGGAGCTTTGAGGATCATGAGCGAGACGAACACCGCCGCCGCTTCCGAGGCGGCGGTCGCGCCGCACCGCTACACGGCGGCCATGGCTGCCGACATCGAGGCACGCTGGCAGGACTTCTGGGACGCGCACGGCACGTACGAGGCGCCCAACCCGACCGGGGACCTGGCCGACGGCTCCGAGCTGGCCACCCGCCCCAAGAAGTTCATCATGGACATGTTCCCGTACCCCTCGGGCGCGGGCCTGCACGTCGGACACCCGCTGGGCTACATCGCCACGGACGTCTACGCCCGCTTCCAGCGCATGACCGGGCACAACGTGCTGCACACCCTGGGCTTCGACGCGTTCGGCCTGCCCGCCGAGCAGTACGCCGTGCAGACGGGCACCCACCCGCGCACGTCGACCGAGGCCAACATGGAGAACATGAAGGCCCAGCTGCGCCGCCTGGGTCTGGGCCACGACAAGCGCCGGTCGTTCGCCACGATCGACCCGGAGTACTACAAGTGGACGCAGTGGATCTTCCTGCAGATCTTCAACTCCTGGTACGACGACGAGCTGAAGAAGGCCCGTCCCATCGCCGAGCTGGTCGCGCAGTTCGAGTCCGGTGAGCGCGCCGTCGACGGCGGCCGCGCCTGGGCCGAGCTGAGCGAGGCCGAGCGCGCCGACGTCCTGAGCGGCTACCGCCTGGCGTATGCCTCCGACGCGCCCGTCAACTGGGCGCCGGGCCTGGGCACCGTCCTGGCCAACGAGGAGGTCACCGCCGACGGCCGCTCCGAGCGCGGCAACTTCCCCGTCTTCAAGGCCAAGCTGCGCCAGTGGAACATGCGCATCACCGCCTACGCCGACCGCCTGATCGACGACCTGGACGGCCTGGACTGGCCCGAGGCGATCAAGCTGCAGCAGCGCAACTGGATCGGCCGCTCCGAGGGCGCCCGCATCGACTTCGCGGTCCCGACGGGCGCCGGTGACGGCACCGAGGCGATCACCGTCTTCTCGACCCGCCAGGACACCCTGTTCGGCGCCACCTACATGGTCCTGGCGCCCGAGCACGACCTGGTCGAGCGGATCGTCCCGGCCGCCTGGCCCGAGGGCACGCACGAGGTGTGGACGGGCGGGCACGCGAGCCCGGCCGAGGCCGTCGCCGCCTACCGCAAGCAGGCCGCCTCGAAGTCGGACGTCGAGCGCCAGGCCGAGGCCAAGGATAAGACCGGCGTCTTCACCGGCGCGTACGCGATCAACCCGGTCAGCGGCGAGCACGTCCCGGTCTTCATCGCCGACTACGTCCTGATGGGCTACGGCACCGGCGCGATCATGGCCGTACCGGCGCACGACGCGCGCGACTTCGCGTTCGCGCGCGCTTTCGAGCTGCCTATGCGCTGTGTCGTCGAGCCGTCGGACGACCGCGGCACCGACCCGTCGACGTGGGACGACGCGTTCGTCGCCCACGAGGCGAAGCTGGTCAACTCGACGGGCGACGACATCAGCCTGGACGGCCTGGGCGTCGCCGACGCCAAGGCGCGGATGACCGAGTGGCTGGAGCGCGAGGGCATCGGCCACGGCACCGTCAACTTCCGGCTGCGCGACTGGCTGTTCAGCCGTCAGCGCTACTGGGGCGAGCCCTTCCCGATCGTCTACGACGAGGACGGCGTCGCCCACCCGCTGCCCGAGTCGATGCTGCCCCTGGAGCTGCCCGAGGTCGAGGACTACAGCCCTCGTACGTTCGACCCGGACGACGCCGACACGCAGCCCGAGACGCCGCTGTCGCGCAACGAGGAGTGGGTGCACGTCACCCTGGACCTGGGCGACGGCAAGGGCCCGCGCAAGTTCCGCCGCGAGACCAACACCATGCCCAACTGGGCAGGATCCTGCTGGTACGAGCTGCGCTACCTGGACCCGCACAACAGCGAGAAGCTGGTCGACCCCGAGGTCGAGCAGTACTGGATGGGCCCGCGCGAGGGGATGCCCACCGGCGGCGTCGACCTGTACGTGGGCGGTGCCGAGCACGCCGTGCTGCACCTGCTGTACGCGCGTTTCTGGTCGAAGGTGCTGTTCGACCTGGGCCACATCTCGTCGGCCGAACCGTTCCACAAGCTGTTCAACCAGGGCATGATCCAGGCCTACGTCTACCGGGACGCGCGCGGGATCGCCGTACCGGCCGCCGAGGTGGAGGAGCGCGACGGCGCCTACTACTACGACGGCCAGAAGGTCACGCGCCTGCTGGGCAAGATGGGCAAGTCCCTGAAGAACGCCGTCACGCCCGACGAGATCTGCGCCGAGTACGGCGCGGACACGCTGCGCCTGTACGAGATGGCGATGGGCCCCCTGGACGTGTCGCGGCCGTGGGACACGCGCGCGGTGGTGGGCCAGTTCCGCCTGCTGCAGCGGCTGTGGCGCAATGTCGTCGACGAGGCGACCGGCGAGGTCACCGTCGCGGACGTCGCCGAGGCCGACATCGACGTGGCCACGCTGCGCGCCCTGCACAAGGCGATCGACGGCGTCCGGGGCGACCTGGAGGGCATGCGCTTCAACACCGCCATCGCCAAGGTCACCGAGCTGAACAACCACCTGGTGAAGACCTACGCGGGCAGTGCCCTGCCGCGCTCGGTCGCCGAGCGCCTGGTGCTGCTGGTCGCGCCGCTGGCCCCGCACGTCGCCGAGGAGCTGTGGCGCAGGCTGGGCCGCACCGACTCGGTCGTCCACCAGGACTTCCCGGTCGCCGACCCGGCGTACGTCGTCGACGAGTCCGTGACCTGCGTCGTGCAGATCAAGGGCAAGGTCAAGGCGCGCCTGGAGGTCTCCCCGTCGATCTCCGACGAGGAGCTGGAGAAGGTCGCCCTGGCCGACGAGAAGGTCGTCGCCGCGCTGGACGGCGCGGGTATCCGCAAGGTGATCGTGCGGGCGCCGAAGCTGGTGAACATCGTGCCCGCGTAAGCCGCGGGGCTGTTCCGCTCAGGGTTGTTCCCTACGGGCAGGTTGGGGGTTCCGCTGGAACCCTCGGCCTGCCCGCTCCGTTTACGGTGGAGAAGAGTCGGTCGGAGCCGGTTGGAATCACTCGGGCTATTTCGGAGGAGCGCCGTGGAAGCTGTGCTGGTGATCGTGGCGCTGATCTTCATCGCCGCCCTGGTCCTGGGCGCGTACGCGACCGTCAAGGCGGTCGGCGCCGCCAAACGCGGCGTGGACCGCAAGGTCGAACAGGCACGGCGGGTGGTGGAGGACACCACCCTGCGGGCCCGGACGTTCGCACCGCCCGGCGCGGCGGCGGACCTGGCCCAGCTGCGGCTGAAGCTGCGCACGTCCATGCGGGCCACCCAGGACTCGCTCCACGCGCGCGTGCGGGAGGACGCCTCGCTCAAGGAGTCCCTCGGCCTCTTCGCCCGCCTGAGCGCGCACGGACACGAGCTGGACGACGAGCTCAAGCGCCTTGAGCGCGAGCCCGACAAGGCGCACGTCCGGCGCCTGCTGCCCGAGCTGAAGGCGCGGACGGAGCAGATCACGGCGTCCGCCGACGCACTGCGGCACGCGGCACGGGAGCGGGCCGGCCGTTTCGCCGAGGACGACCTGGGCGCACTGCGCGCGCAGATCGACGTGGAGGCGGGGGCGTTGCGGCACTGGACCTCGGCGGAGGACACCCCGTCGTCGTCTGCTTCACCGGCGTCGGCTCCACCGGCTTCACCGGCGTCGGCTCCATCGTCGTCTGCTTCCGAGCCCGCTCCACCGGTTCAGGAGCCCGTGCGGCCCTCGATCACGCCGCCAGGTGTGCGACCCACTTATCCGTGGCAGAAGAATCCCCGTCCCGAGAGCACGACTTGACCTCGCCGGTCTGAGGCGGGCGGCGGGGGCCGGACTGCCGCGGGGCGGCCCCGGCGGGTAACCTCCGGTGCATGTCCCGCCATGTCACGATCGTCACCGATTCAACGGCCTACCTGCCGCAGCGGACGATGGAGGACCACGGCATCACCGCGGTGCCGCTGACCGTGGTCCTGGGCGATCGGGCGCTCGAGGAGGGCACGGAGATCTCCGCCCGCTCAGTCGCGGAGGCGCTGCGCAAGCGCCGCTCGGTGACGACGTCGAGGCCCAGCCCCGAGCAGTTCGCAGAGGCGTACCGCAAGGCCGCCGAGTCCGGCGCCACCGGCATCGTCTCGCTGCATCTGTCCGCCGAGTTCTCCGGGACGTACGACGCGGCGGTCCTGGCCGCGAAGGAGGCGCCGGTCCCCGTGCGCGTCGTGGACACCGGGATGGTGGCCATGGCCCTCGGCTTCTGCGCGCTCGCGGCGGCGGAGACGGCCGACGCGGGCGGCACCGTCGACGAGGCGGTGACCGCGGCGGAGAAGCGGGCCGCGGGCACCGCCGCCTACTTCTACGTCGACACGCTGGACTATCTGCGCCGCGGCGGGCGGATCGGGGCGGCGCAGGCGCTGCTCGGCTCCGCGTTCGCCGTCAAGCCGCTGCTCCAGCTCGACGGTGGCCGCATCGAACTCATGGAGAAGGTCCGCACCGCGTCGAAGGCGATCGCGCGGCTGCGGGAGGTCGTCGCCGAGCGGGCGGGCAGCGGGCAGGTCGACATCGCCGTGCATCACCTCGCGGCGCCGGAGCGGGCGGAGGCGCTGTCCGGCTGGCTGCGCGAGCATGTGCCCGGCCTCGGTGAGCTGCATGTCAGCGAGGTGGGGGCGGTGATCGGGGCGCATACCGGGCCCGGGTTGGTGGGGGCTGTGGTGTCGCCCCGGGGGTAGGGCGGGCCCCGGATGTGAGGGGTGTGGGTGAGTGGTGGGTGAGGGTGATGGGGTTTTCCACAATTGCGGGGTTGTCCCCGGAAATTGACCAAGATCCACTGATCTGGCGCGGGATGCCTACCGTCTCGTGGCATGGCACTTCGAGCACTGTCACGGACAGCACACGTATCCAGCGGGCCGGGCCGCGGCCCCGCGTCCGACGGCCGGACCCGGCACCAGCACGGCGTGCGGCGGCGCACTCGTCGCAGGCGGCTCGCGGCGGAGCGGACGCGGTCGCGGGCGGAGGCGTTGTTCGCGCCGCCCCGGCTGTATGAGCCGCGGCCCGCGCCCGAGCCGGAACCTCCGCCCGCGCTTCCGCCGCCGTCCGCCTCGGAGGTCGGGGCCGATGGCGAGCGGGCTCGGTCCTGGCGGGAGCGGATGGCCCCAGCTGTGCGGGACCGGCTGCCGCTGTGGGTGCAGACGCGGTGCGGGATCGAGCGGCGGGGCGCGCTGGCCCTGGCCGTCGTCCTCGGCGTGGTGGCGCTCTTCGCGGTGCAGCACTTCTGGGCGGGGCGTACGCAGTCGGTACGGGCACCGGAGACGGTCCGCGCGGCGGTGCCGTCCCCGGTCGGTGAGGAGCCCGCTGATGTTCCGGCGGGGCCTGGCCCGGCGGCGTCGAGCGGGGCCGCCGCGATCGTCGTGGACGTCGGCGGCAAGGTGCGCAGGCCGGGGGTACGGCGGTTGCCGGCCGGGCCCGGGTGGCGGACGCGCTGCGGGCGGCGGGCGGGGTCCGCCCGGGCGCGGACACTTCGGGGCTGAACAGGGCGCGGCTCCTGACGGACGGGGAGCAGGTCCTCGTGGGCGCACCGGCGGCCCCGGTCGCGGGTGTGCCGAGCGGGCCGGCGGGTGCGGGTGCAGGTGCGGGTGCAGCGGCTGCGGGAGGCGTGGCGGGGGCGGCGCCCGCGGGACCGATCGGGCTCAACACCGCCACGCTGGAGCAGCTGGACACGCTGCCGGGCGTCGGCCCCGTTCTGGCCCAGCACATCCTCGACTACCGCACGGAGCACGGGGGTTTCCGCTCCGTCGAGGAACTGCGCGAGGTGAACGGGATCGGCGACCGCCGCTTCGAGGATCTGCACGACCTGGTCCGGCCGTGACCCCGGCACCGGACCCGCAGCAGGCCGAACCCCTGGACCTGCGGTTGGTGCCGCCCGCGCTGACGGTGTGGCTGACAGCGGCGGTGACACTGACCGTTCCGGGCGACTGGGTCGCGGCGCTGGCGGTGACGTGCGGGGCCGCGGGGATGGCGCTGCTGGTGCTGCTGCGCCGTGGGGCAGGTCATGCGGGGTCCCGCTCTTGGCGGAGGCCGTCCGCGGCGGTGCTGCTGCTCTGCGTCGGCGCGGCCGCGGTCTCCGCGGGGCTGCATGGGGCCGAACTGCGACGCGGGCCCGTGCCGGAGCTGGCCGACCGCTATGCGCGGGTGGACGCCGAGCTGGAGGTGACCGCCGACCCGCGGGTGAGCCGGCCCCGGGTCACGGGGGACCATGCGGCACCGACCGCGGTGCTGATCGAGGCGGATCTCGTACGGGTGGCTGCGGCCGGTGCGGACGTGGCCGGTGAGGCGATGACCGGCGAGACCGTGGTGCGGACCCGGGCGCCTGTTCTGGTCGTCGTCGAGGGGCGCGGCAGCGCGTGGCTGTCCCTGTTGCCCAGTACGCGGTTCCGGGTCGAGGGCGCGCTCGCGCCGCCGTTCAAGGGCGGGGACCGCATCGCGGCGGTGCTGCGGGTCCGGCAGCGGGCGGGGCCGGGGGCGCCGCGGATCGTGGCAGGGGCGAGCGGTCCGCAGCGGCTGGCCGCGACCTTGCGCGCAGGGTTGCGCGAGGCGACGGCCGGGCTGCCCGAGGACGCGCGGGCGTTGCTGCCCGGCCTTGTAGTCGGCGACACGGCGCGCGTCACGCCGGAGTTGCACGCCGCGTTCGAGGCGACGGACATGCTGCACCTGCTTGCTGTCAGTGGAGCCAACTTCACGATCTTGCTCGCCTTGCTGATCGGGCCGCCTGGCACTGCTCACCTCGTGGAGCGGCGGGGCCTCGCGCCGCGGGTCGGTCTGTCGCTGCGGGTGACGGCACTGCTGGGCGGGGCGCTCACGCTCGGGTTCGTGGTGGTGTGCCGGCCGGAGCCGAGCGTGCTGCGGGCGGCGGCGTGCGGGGCGATCGCGTTGCTCGCCATCGCGACGGGGCGCCGTAGATCGCTGATCCCCGCGCTGGCCACGGCGGTGCTGCTGCTGGTCCTCTACGACCCGTGGCTGGCGCGGAGTTACGGGTTCCTGCTGTCGGTGCTCGCCACCGGGGCGCTCCTGACACTGGCGCCGAGGTGGGGCGCGGGGCTGCGGCGTCGCGGGGTTCCGGCGCGGCTCGCCGAGGCGCTGGGCGCGGCCGCGGCGGCGCAGGCGGTGTGCGCGCCGGTCGTCGCCGTCCTGGCGGCGCGGGTGAGTCTGGTGGCGGTGCCGTGCAACCTGCTGGCGGAGTTCGCCGTGGCACCGGCGACGGTGCTCGGCTTCGCCGCCCTGGCGACGGCGCCGGTGGCGATGCCGGTCGCCGAGCTCCTCGCCTGGTGCGCCGGCTGGCCCGCGGGGTGGATCGCGGGCATCGCGCGGACGGGGGCCTCGCTGCCGGGCAACGGGGTGGACTGGCCTGGCGGATGGCGCGGTGGGCTGCTGCTCGCAGTTGTCACGCTCGTGGCCGTCCTTGTGGGGCGCAGGGTGTTGAAGTCGCCCTGGTTGGTGGCGGGTTGCGTGCTGATGCTGCTCCTGGTCGTGGTGCAGCCGCCCCCGCTGACCCGGGTCATCACGGGGTGGCCCCCGCCCGACTGGCGCATGGTCATGTGTGATGTGGGGCAGGGTGACGCGCTGGTGCTCGCGGCGGGCGCCGGGGCGGGCGTGGTGGTGGACGCGGGGCCCGATCCGGTAGCGGTGGACCGGTGCCTGCGGTCGCTCGGCGTCACCAAGGTGCCGCTGCTGTTGTTCACGCACTTCCACGCGGACCATGTGGCGGGCCTGTCCGGGGTGTTGCGGGGACGGTCCGTCGGGGTGATCGAGACGACGGGGTTCCAGGAGCCGGTGGACCAGGTGGCGTTCGTGCGGCGGCTCGCCGCGCGGCGCGGGGTGCCGGTGGTGCGGGCGGCGGCGGGGGAGCGGCGGCGGGCCGGGCCGCTGGGCTGGGAGGTGCTGTGGCCGCCGTCGCGGCCGGTCCCCGCGCCGGACGGGCCGAACGACGCGAGCGTCACGCTGCTCGTGCGCACCGCGGGGCTGACCCTGTTGCTGCTCGGCGACCTCGAACCGCCCGCGCAGCGCGCCCTGCTCAGAACCGCCGAGGGGGCGAGGCTGCCGCCGGTCGACGTGCTCAAGGTCGCCCATCATGGCTCGGCGTTCCAAGATCCGGAGTTGTTGCGCAGGGCCGCTCCCCGGCTCGCGCTCGTCTCGGTCGGGGCCGACAACCCGTACGGGCATCCGGCACCGCGCACGATGGAGGCGCTGCGGCAGGGCGGTGCGGAGGTGCTCCGCACGGACCGGGACGGGGCGGTTGCGGTGGTGGGCGGCGCCCGGGCAGCCGGTGGTTCGGGCGGGCCCGGGCTGGGGGTGGCCCATATGAAGCGCAGACCAGTATGAAGTGCTGACCTGCATGAGGTGCTGACCGCATGAAGCGCCGGCCGCATGAAGCGCCGGCCGCATGAAGCGCCGACCCAGAAGAAAGGCCCATGTTGCCTGAAAAGGCGCATCGGTGATCGAATATCCTTTCGTTCAAACAGCAACGATCGGGATGATGATCGTTGGCGAGGCGCACTGGGGTGGGGTAGGTCATGTTCGGCCGCTTGCTGGGAAACCGTACGAACCGGGCTCAACGGACGAGTCCTCTGGCGGCGGTGGCGGTGCCGCCCAGCGCGGGGGTGCTGAGCGGCCGTGTCCTCGACCCGGTCAGCGAGCCGGTGCGGGAGGCCGAGTTCGCGGTGAGCGATGCGATGGGGCGCAAGGTGGTGAGCGGGGGGACCGATCCGTTCGGCTCGTTCATGACAACCGTGCCCGCGGGGGAGTACCGGCTGGCCGTCTCGGCGGAGGGGTACGCCCCGTACCGCGGCAGTGTCACGGTCGCCGCGAGCGGGCACGCCTCGCTTGGGGACGTCACGTTGCAGGTCACCCCGCCGCCGCAGCTGCCCGAGCCGGGGGACTGGGAGATCGAGCCGACGCATTCCTCGATCGCGTTCACGGCGCGGCACATCGGGCTCGCGCGGATCCACGGCAGGTTCAACAGCTTCGCGGGGGCGTTGCGGGTGGCCGACCGGATCGAGGAGTCGGCGATGCACGTGGTGATCGACGCCTCGTCCATCGACACGAACGTGAAGATGCGCGACGACCACCTGAGGTCGGCGGACTTCCTCGACGTGGACCGGTTCCCGACCCTTGAGTTCTACGGCGACCGCTTCACGCACAAGGGCGGCAGCCGCTGGGCCGTCACCGGGGCGCTGTCGCTGCACGGCGTCACGCGCACGGTCACGCTCGACGCGGAGTACCTGGGGCTCGGCAACGGCATGGAGGGCGAGACCCGCGCCGCCTGCCGCGCCACGGCGGAGCTGCACCGCGACGACTTCACCGTCAGCTGGCAGACCATGCTCGCGCGGGGTATCGCGGTCGTCGGCTCCAGCGTCAGGATCGACCTCGACGTGCAGATCGTGCCCAAGGGCTGAGGCGGGCCCAAGCGCTGCGGCGGACCCAAGGGCTGAGGCGGAGCGGGCCAAGTACGGCGGCGCTCGGCGCGTGCCGGAAAATGGTGGCGTGAGCGATGTGAGACACGTACTGGTGCTGCCCGACCGCGACGCGGCGGAGGAGGTCGCCGAGGAACTGGGGGAGCGGTTCGGCGTGGCCGAGGAGCCCCAGCTCGTACGGGACGCGTTGGCCGGTGAGGACGATGCCGAGGACGCGCAGTGGCTGGTGGTTGTCGAGGACCCGCAGGGGCGGCTCGATCCGGGGGAGCTGGACGAGTTCGCGGCGGGTTGGGACGGCTGGCGCGAGGAGCAGTAGGCCCCCGCGTCGGCCGGGCACCCGCGCCGACCGGAACCCCCCCGCGCCGACCGGGCCCCCGCGCCGGCTGGCCCCCGCACCGACCCCCGGCGTGATGTCAGTGCCCCGTGGGATGCTTGTGCGCGATGGCCAGGAAGACTGCAAACGATGATCCTCTCGCCCCCGTCACCGTAGCGGTGGGCCAGGAGGACCTTCTGCTCGACCGCGCTGTGCGGGAGGTCGTGGTGGCGGCGCGGGCCGCTGACGCGGACACCGATGTGCGGGATCTCAGCCCGGACCAGTTGCAGCCCGGCACGCTGGCCGAGCTGACGAGCCCGTCGTTGTTCGCCGAGCGCAAGGTCGTCGTCGTACGCAATGCGCAGGATCTGTCGGCGGACACCGTCAAGGACGTCAAGGCGTACCTCGGCTCGCCCGTCGAGGAGATCACCCTCGTGCTGCTGCACGCCGGGGGCGCCAAGGGCAAGGGGCTGCTGGACGCCGCGCGCAAGGCCGGGGCGCGGGAGGTCGCCTGCCCGAAGATGACGAAGCCGGCGGACCGGCTCGCCTTCGTGCGCGGGGAGTTCCGGACGCTCGGGCGGTCCGCGACGCCCGAGGCGTGCCAGGCGCTCGTCGACGCCATCGGCAGTGATCTGCGGGAACTGGCGTCGGCCGTGACCCAGCTCGCCGCCGATATTGAGGGGACGATCGACGAGGCCGTCGTCGGGCGGTACTACACGGGGCGGGCCGAGGCGTCCAGCTTCACCGTGGCCGACCGGGCCGTGGAGGGGCGGGCCGCGGAGGCGCTGGAGGCGTTGCGGTGGTCGTTGTCGACCGGGGTCGCACCCGTGCTGATCACCAGCGCGCTCGCGCAGGGGGTGCGGGCCATCGGGAAGCTGTCCTCCGCGCGTGGGGGGCGGCCGGCGGATCTGGCGCGGGAGCTGGGGATGCCGCCGTGGAAGATCGACCGGGTTCGGCAGCAGATGCGCGGGTGGACGCCGGACGGGGTTTCTGTCGCTCTGCGGGCCGTGGCCGAGGCGGATGCCGGGGTCAAGGGCGGGGGTGACGATCCCGAGTACGCGCTCGAGAAGGCGGTCGTCACGATCGCGCGGGCCGCGCGGTCTCGTGGGCGGGGCTGATCGGGCCCCGGGGCGGTCCGTCGCGGCCCGGGAGTGAGGTCGCCCCCTCCGCCCCTTCCCGTCCCGTCCCTGGGGGCTGCGCCCCCAGACCCCCCTTTCGGCCTTCGGCCTCGTCCTCAAGTGCCGGACGGGCTGGTAAACAAGACAAGACCCCGCCCTGCGCAGCAACAGCCGCATCAAGACGGGGTCCCGGTCAAGCAGAAAGATGAACCCACACCCGCGTGGCGAACGCAGTCGCGTGTGGGTTCGGGGTGCCGGTCGGGGGCGGATGAGAGAGGGCCCGCCCGGGTCCTTCCGGCGTCAGGTCAAGACAGAGGTTCAGCCCTTGAGGCCGGCGACCTTCGAAGCAAGCGCCGACTTCTTGTTGGCGGCCTGGTTCTTGTGGATGACACCCTTCGAGACGGCCTTGTCGAGCTGGCGCGCGGCAGCACGCTGGTACTCGGTGGCCTTCTCGACGTCACCCGCGGCAGCGGCCTCGCGGGCCTTGCGGATCGCGGTCTTCAGGGAAGACTTGACGGCCTTGTTGCGCAGGCGCGCCTTCTCGTTGGTCTTGATCCGCTTGATCTGGGACTTGATGTTCGCCACGAAATGAGCCTTTGCAGGTTCTGGCACGGGGCCGGTGAGGGTCCCGTACCGATGATTTTCACTGAGTGTGTGCCTCGGGCTTAGAGGGCAAGAGACACAGCTGCCCACGGTATCAGCCCCGGTCCCACCGGCCCAAACCGGTCCCGGCGCACACCGTTCACCGGCCCGAACCGGCCCCGGCGCACACCCTCCCCCCGGCCCAGACCGGTACCGGTACCCCGTCCGTGGGACCATGGAAGCTACGTATCGATCCGACCCGAGGCATAAGGCGCCTCAAGAGACAGGACCCTGCGTGCCCGCGATCCCTAACAATGTGCCCGAGCCGAGCCGTACCGACCCGGCGCTGCTCCGCAACTTCTGCATCATCGCGCACATCGACCACGGCAAGTCCACGCTCGCCGACCGGATGCTCCAGCTGACCGGAGTGGTCGAACAGCGGCAGATGCGTGCTCAGTACCTCGACCGGATGGACATCGAGCGCGAGCGCGGCATCACGATCAAGTCCCAGGCGGTGCGGCTGCCCTGGGCCCCCACCGAGGGCCCGAACCAGGGCAGTACCCACATCCTCAACATGATCGACACCCCGGGGCACGTGGACTTCACGTACGAGGTCTCGCGCTCGCTCGCCGCGTGCGAGGGCACGATCCTGCTCGTCGACGCCGCCCAGGGCATCGAGGCCCAGACCCTCGCCAACCTCTACCTGGCGATGGAGAACGACCTCAAGATCATCCCGGTTCTCAACAAGATCGACCTGCCGGCCGCGCAGCCCGAGAAGTTCTCCGAGGAGCTGGCGAACCTCATCGGCTGCGACCCGGACGACGTGCTGAAGGTCTCCGCGAAGACCGGTATGGGCGTCGAGGCGCTGCTGGACCGGGTCGTCGCCGAGATCCCCGCGCCGGTCGGCGTCGCCGACGCCCCCGCCCGCGCGATGATCTTCGACTCGGTCTACGACTCGTACCGCGGTGTCGTCACCTACATCCGTGTCGTCGACGGCCAGCTCAACAAGCGTGAGCGCATCCGGATGATGTCCACCGGCGCCACGCACGAGCTCCTCGAGATCGGTGTCTCCTCGCCCGAGATGACCCCGGCCGACGGCCTCGGCGTCGGCGAGGTGGGCTATCTGATCACCGGCGTGAAGGACGTCCGCCAGTCCAAGGTCGGTGACACGATCACCAGCCTGAACAAGGGCGCGACCGACGCCCTCGGCGGGTACAAGGACCCGAAGCCGATGGTCTTCTCCGGTCTGTATCCGCTCGACGGGTCCGACTACCCCGAGCTGCGCGACGCCCTGGACAAGCTCCAGCTCAACGACGCCGCCCTGGTCTACGAGCCGGAGACCTCGGCCGCGCTGGGCTTCGGCTTCCGCGTCGGCTTCCTCGGCCTGCTGCACCTGGACGTGATCCGCGAGCGCCTGGAGCGCGAGTTCGGGCTCGACCTGATCGCGACCGCGCCGAACGTGGTCTACCGGGTCGTGATGGAGGACGGCAGCGAGCACACCGTCACCAACCCGAGCGAGTTCCCCGAGGGCAAGATCGGCGAGGTCTACGAGCCGGTCGTGCGGGCCACCATCCTCGCGCCGTCCGAGTTCATCGGCTCGATCATGGAGCTGTGCCAGACCCGGCGCGGTGTGCTGCTCGGCATGGACTACCTCTCCGAGGACCGCGTCGAGATCCGCTACACGCTGCCGCTCGCCGAGATCGTCTTCGACTTCTTCGACCAGCTGAAGTCCAAGACGCGCGGGTACGCCTCCCTCGACTACGAGCCCACGGGCGAGCAGACCTCCAGCCTGGTCAAGGTCGACATCCTGCTCCACGGTGACAAGGTGGACGCCTTCTCGGCGATCACGCACAAGGACGCCGCGTACGCGTACGGTGTCCGGCTCGTCGCCAAGCTGCGCGAGCTGATCCCGCGCCAGGCGTTCGAGGTGCCCATCCAGGCCGCGATCGGCTCCCGGGTGATCGCCCGCGAGACGATCCGCGCCATCCGCAAGGACGTCCTCGCCAAGTGCTACGGCGGTGACATCTCCCGTAAGCGGAAGCTGCTCGAGAAGCAGAAGGAGGGCAAGAAGCGGATGAAGATGGTCGGCTCCGTGGAGGTCCCGCAGGAGGCCTTCATCGCGGTCCTGTCCAGCGACGACAGCGGCGGCAAGAGCAAGAAGTAGCTCAGGGAGCACGACAAATGGTGGGCCCGGCGCGTACACACGTGCCGGGCCCACCGCCTTTGTGTGGGCCCTGTGTGCGGCGGGGTCACGGGGGCAACCAGGACAAAGTCGAAGGCCGGGGCCCCTTACGCGCCGGGCGAGCGCCCTTTACCCTGATCACTGCTCAATGGTTACTCGCCAGTTAAACAAGCCGCGTTTCAACAGCCGCGTCTCCACAGTCGCGGGCCCGGAGGACGTCGTGAGCGACACACAGACCCTGATCGAGAACCGTCCGCCCTCCGTGGCGTCCCTCTTCCTGGAGCGCGTCGCGGCGACACCGGACGCCGAGGCCTACCGCTATCCCGTACCGGCTGCCGCGGGCAGCGGCCCCGACGAGTGGAAGTCGCTGAGCTGGGCGCAGGCCGCGCAGCGGGTCTACGCCATCGCCGCCGGCCTCGTCGAGCTGGGTCTGCAGGCCGAGGAGCGGGTGGCGCTCGCCTCCTCGACGCGGGTCGAGTGGATCCTCGCCGACCTCGGGATCATGTGCGCGGGCGCCGCGACCACCACGGTCTACCCGCAGACCAACGCGGAGGAGTCCGCGTTCATCCTGTCCGACTCCGCGTCGAAGGTGCTGATCGCCGAGGACGCGGCGCAGCTCGCCAAGGCCCGCGAGCGCCGCGCGGACCTGCCGGAGCTGCAGCACGTCGTCGTGATCGACGCGACCGGCGTCGAGCCCGACGCCGCCGACCCCGACGGCTGGCTGCTCACCCTGGAGGACCTTGAGGCGCGCGGCACGGCGTACCTGGAGAAGAACCCGGACGTCGTCAAGGAGCGCGTCGCCGCGATCGGCAAGGACCAGCTCGCCACCCTCATCTACACGTCCGGGACGACCGGGCGGCCCAAGGGCGTCCGGCTGCCGCACGACAACTGGTCGTACATGGCGAAGGCGATCTCCGCGACGGGCCTGGTCAGTGCGGACGACGTGCAGTATCTGTGGCTGCCGCTCGCGCATGTCTTCGGCAAGGTGCTGACCAGCGGCCAGATCGAGGTCGGGCACGTGACGGCGGTCGACGGCCGCGTCGACAAGATCATCGAGAATCTGCCGGTCGTGCAGCCGACCTACATGGCGGCCGTGCCGCGCATCTTCGAGAAGGTCTACAACGGTGTCGCGGCGAAGGCGCGGGCCGGCGGCAACGCCAAGTTCAAGATCTTCCAGTGGGCGGCGGGTGTCGCCCGCGAGTACGCCAAGGTCAGCCAGGACAACTTCCGGCGCACCGGCGTCGCCTCCGTCCCCTTCGGCCTGAACTCGAAGCACAAGGTCGCCGACGCGCTGGTCTACAGCAAGCTGCGCGAGGCGTTCGGCGGGCGTCTTCGCGCCTGTATCTCGGGCTCGGCGGCGCTCGCCCCCGAGATCGGCTACTTCTTCGCGGGCGCGGGCGTCCACATCCTGGAGGGCTACGGCCTCACCGAGTCCTCGGCCGCGTCCTTCGTCAACCCGGGCGAGGCGTACCGCACCGGCACGGTCGGCAAGCCGCTGCCCGGCACCGAGGTGCGGATCGCGGACGACGGCGAGGTCCTGCTGCGCGGCCCCGGCATCATGGAGGGCTACCACCAGCTCCCCGAGAAGACCGCCGAGGTCCTGGAGAGCGACGGCTGGTTCCACACCGGCGACATCGGCGAGCTGTCCGTCGACGGCTACCTGCGCATCACCGACCGCAAGAAGGACCTGATCAAGACGTCGGGCGGCAAGTACATCGCCCCGGCCGAGGTCGAGGGCCAGTTCAAGGCGGTCTGCCCGTACGTGTCGAACATCCTGGTGCACGGCGCGAACCGGAACTTCTGCACGGCGCTCATCGCCCTCGACGAGGTCGCCGTCCTGGAGTGGGCCAAGGAGAACGGGCTCGGCGGCAAGTCCTACGCGGAGGTCGTCGCCGACCCCGCGACGGTCAAGCTCATCGAGGGCTACGTCCGCGAGCTGAACGAGGGCCTCCAGCGCTGGCAGACCATCAAGAAGTTCAAGCTGCTCCCGCGCGACCTGGACATCGAGCACGGCGAGCTGACGCCGAGCCTCAAGCTGAAGCGTCCCGTCGTGGAGCGCGAGTACAAGGAGCTGCTCGACGAGATGTACGCCGGGTCCCGCGAGGGCTGACGGCACGCACGGGGCGCCCCGGGGCCGACGGCTCAGGGGCGCCTCATCGTCCGCATCGTCTCCTCCATCCGCTCCAGATGGTGGCGCAGCTCCCGTACGTCCGGGTCGGCCGCCTGGGACAGCTGGCGCTCGATCGACGTCATCCGGGCCGCCAGCGCGTCGAACTGCTGCTGTTCACGGGCGAGGAGCCGCTCCAGCTGCTGGTTCTTGCGGTGCAGGTCGAGGAAGACGGTGACCTTCGCGCGCAGTACCCAGGGGTCGAAGGGCTTGGTGAGGTAGTCGGCGGCGCCCGTCGCGTAGCCGCGGAAGGCGTATCCGGTGTCGTCGGAGTCGGTGCCGGTGAGGAAGATGATCGGCACGTTCTTCGTCTGGTCCAGGCGCTTGATGTTCGTCGCCGTCTCGAAGCCGTCCATGCCCGGCATCCGGATGTCGAGCAGGATGACGGCGAAGCGGCGGCGGAGGATCGCCTTCATCGCCTCCTCGCCCGACCGGGCCCGTACCAGCGGTTCGTTGAGCGATCCCAGGACGGCTTCGAGCGCGACGAGGTTGTCCTCCATGTCGTCGACGAGCAGGATGCTCGCCCGTTCGTCGAACGCCGTCGGCTCTGTCAGCTCTGCAGTGGTCATGATGCCGGTCCCTCAGTCGATCGCCGGCGGGGCGACGGGTTCGTCCGCGCTCTCCGGCTCGTCCGGTGCGGTGGGTTCGTCCGTGTCGTCGTCGGCCTCGGGGGCCAGGAGGTCGCAGACGACGGTCAGCAGCTGGTCGACGTCCACCGGCTTGGGTACGTAGTCGTTGGCGCCCTTGGCGATCGACTTCTCACGGTCGCCGGGCATGGCCTTCGCGGTGAGCGCCACGATGGGCAGCCCGGCCCAGCGCGGGGTCCCGCGGATCACGGAGATCGTCTCGTAGCCGTCCATCTCCGGCATCATGATGTCCATCAGGACGAGCCCGATGTCGGGGTTGCGCTCCAGGGTCTCGATGCCCTCGCGGCCGTTCTCCGCGTACAGGACGGGCATGCCGACGCGGCCGAGCACATGGGTGAGCGCGAAGACGTTGCGAATGTCGTCGTCGACGATGAGGACGCGGCGGCCCGGGAGGACCTGGCCCGCGAGGCCGGTCCTCCACCGCTCCAGCTTCGTCGGCGTCGGCCAGTTGTCCTCCTGTTCGTGCTGTTCGTGGAAGGCGTACGACTCCGGGGAGCCGTCCTCCCGCGCGTCCTGCTGCGCGGGGACGACGGGCGCCGGGTTGGCCTGCGGCGCCTCGGTCAGCGGCTCGTGCCCCGGATGCGCCACCGGCACGTACAGGGTGAAGGTGGAGCCCTTGCCCGGCTCGCTCTCGGCGACGATGCGCCCGCCGAGCAGCCCGGCGATCTCCCGGCTGATGGAGAGGCCGAGGCCGGTGCCGCCGTACTTGCGGTTGGTGGTGCCGTCGGCCTGCTGGAACGCCTCGAAGATGACGGGGAGCTTGTCGCGGGCGATGCCGATGCCGGTGTCGGAGACGGCGAACGCGATCAGGTCGTCGCTGTCGCGCACGAACTGGTGCTCGGGGTCCTTGACCCGGGTGACCCGCAGTTCGACCTTGCCGTTCGCGGTGAACTTGATCGCGTTCGACAGGAGGTTGCGCAGGATCTGCTGGATGCGCTGCTCGTCGGAGAAGACCTCGCGCGGCACGTCCTCGCCGACCGACACGTCGAAGGCGAGCCCCCGGTCCAGGGTGATCGGGCGGAACGTGGCGTGCACGTAGTCGAGGAGCTTGATGAGGGGGAGCTTCTTGGGGCGTACGTCCATGCGCCCGGCCTCGATCTTCGACAGGTCGAGGATGTCGTTGATGAGCTGGAGCAGGTCCGAGCCCGAGCGGTGGATCGTCGTCGCGAACTGCACCTCCTGCTCGTTCAGGTGGCCGTCGGGGTTGTCGGAGAGCAGCCGGGCCAGGATGAGCAGCGAGTTCAGCGGCGTGCGCAACTCGTGCGACATGTTGGCCAGGAACTCCGACTTGTACTGCGAGCTGGTCGCGAGGAGCGCCGCCTTCTCCTCCAGCTCGGCGTTGGAGCGCTGCAACTCACCCTGCTGGCGCTGGAGTTCGTCCGAGCGCTCCTGGAGCTGGGTCGCGAGGCGCTGGGACTCGCCGAGCAGGGACTCGGTGCGGGAGTTGGCGATGATGGTGTTGATCGCGACGCCGATCGTGTTCACGAACTGGTCGAAGAAGGCCAGGTGGACATCGGAGAAGCGGGAGAACGACGCCAGCTCGATCACGCCGAGCAGCTTGTCCTCGAAGAGGATCGGGATGATGACGACGGAGGCGGGCGCGGCCTCCCCGAGCCCGCTGTTGATCTTGATGTAGTCCGGCGGCGCCTCCTCCACCAGGATGCGCTTCTTCTCCAGGGCCGCCTGCCGTACGAGACCGTGGACGGGCATGCCCCCGGTGTCGACGACGGAGGCGGCGGCCGAGGCGTAGGCCGCGATGTAGGCGAGCCCCTTGGTCGGGATCGACGTACGGATCGGGGTGTCGCCCTCGTCCGGCTCGGCCAGGAAGAAGGCCCCGTACTGCGCGTTGACCAGCGGGGTCAGCTCGCGCAGGATCAGGTCGGCGACCTCCATCAGGTCCCGGTGGCCCTGCATCAGGGCCGCGAGGCGCGCCAGGTTCGACTCCAGCCAGTCCTTCGCACGGGTCGTCTCGCGCAGGTTGGCCACCATCAGGTTGATGTTGTCCTTCAGCTCGGCGACCTCGCCGCGCGTCTCCACCGCGATGGAACGGGACATGTCGCCCTGGGTCACCGCGGAAGCGACCTCGGCGATGGCGCGGACCTGCGTGGTCAGGTTCGACGCCAGCTCGTTCACGTTCGTCGTCAGGCGCTTCCACGTGCCGTAGACGCCCTCGACCCGGGCCTGACCGCCGAGCTGGCCCTCGGAGCCGACCTCGCGGGCCACGCGCGTGACCTCGGAGGAGAACGACGACAGGGTGTCGACCATCGTGTTGATGGTCGTCTTGAGTTCCAGGATCTCGCCGCGCGCGTCGACGTCGATCTTCTTGGAGAGGTCGCCCTGGGCGACGGCGGTGGCGACCTGGGCGATGTTGCGGACCTGAGAGGTCAGGTTGTCCGCCATGTAGTTGACGTTGTCCGTCAGGTCCTTCCACACGCCCGAGACGCCGTGCACCGTCGCGCGGCCGCCGAGCCGGCCGTCCGTGCCGACCTCGCGGGCCACGCGGGTGACCTCGTCGGCGAAGCCGCGCAACTGCTCCACCATCGTGTTGACGGTGTCCTTCAGCTCCAGGATCTCGCCGCGCGCGTCGACGGAGATCTTCTTCGACAGGTCGCCCTGCGCGACCGCCGTCGTGACCTGGGCGATGTTGCGGACCTGGGAGGTGAGGTTCGACGCCATGAAGTTGACGTTGTCCGTGAGGTCCTTCCAGACCCCGGAAACCCCGCGGACCTGCGCCTGACCGCCGAGGTTCCCCTCGGTGCCGACCTCGCGGGCCACGCGGGTGACCTCGTCGGCGAAGGCGGAGAGCTGGTCGACCATCGTGTTGATCGTCGACTTCAGTTCGAGGATCTCACCCTTCGCCTCGACCGTGATCTTCTTGCCGAGGTCGCCCTGCGCCACCGCCGTCGAGACGAGCGCGATATTCCTGACCTGCGAGGTCAGGTTGTCGGCCATGAAGTTGACGTTGTCGGTGAGGTCCTTCCAGACGCCCGACACGCCGCGCACCTGGGCGCGGCCCCCGAGCTGGCCTTCGGTGCCGACCTCGCGGGCCACGCGGGTGACCTCGTCGGCGAAGGCGGAGAGCTGGTCGACCATCGTGTTGATCGTCGACTTCAGTTCGAGAATCTCGCCCTGCGCGTCGACCATGATCTTCTGGCTCAGGTCACCGTTGGCCACGGCTGTGGTCACCTGCGCGATGTTGCGCACCTGAGAGGTGAGATTCGATGCCATGAAGTTGACGTTGTCGGTGAGGTCCTTCCAGACACCCGACACGCCGCGCACCTGCGCGCGCCCCCCGAGCTGGCCCTCGGTGCCGACCTCGCGGGCCACGCGGGTCACCTCGTCGGCGAACGCGGAGAGCTGGTCGACCATCGTGTTGACGGTCAGCTTCAGTTCGAGCAGCTCGCCCGTCGCCTCGATCGTCACCGTACGGGTCAGATCGCCCCGCGCCACCGCCGTCGTCACCAGGGCGATGTCCCGGACCTGCGCCGTCAGCCGGGACGCCATCGTGTTGACCGCCTCGGTCACGTCCCGCCAGCTGCCCGAGAGGCCCTGCGCCTTGGCCCGGCCGCCGAGCCGGCCCTCGGTGCCGACCTCCCGCGCCACCCGGGTCACCTCGCCCGTGAAGAGGGAGAGCTGGTCCACCATCTTGTTCACGGCACGGCCCAACCGCCGTAAGTCGCCGCGGAGTTGACGGTTCCCGTCGTGCAGGTCGACACGCTGCGTCAGATCACCGCCCGCCACCGCGTCGAGCACGCGCGTGGCATTGGCGGTGGGCGCGACCAGGGCGCCGATGATGGTGTTGACGTCGGCGATCCGCGTCGCCCACGCGCCCTGCCCCGGGCTCGCCTCCAGGCGCTCGTCGAGCCGGCCGTGCCGGACGATCTCGCGGCGCACCCGCGTCAGCTCCGCGTTGTAATGCACACTGCGGTCTATGAGCTGGTTGAAGACGGCGCCCAGCTCACCGACCATGCCCTCCCCCGTGTCGGGGAGGCGGGTGAAGTTCCCGTCGCGGGCGGCCGACAGAGCGGCGAGGAGCGGCCGGAGGTCGGGCGGGCGAATGACGTCGGTGCCGACGCTCCCGACGCTCCCGGCCCCGCTTTGATGCACACGCATAGCACTGTTCTCACTCATGGCGGCCCACTTCGGTAACTCGGTGCTTATGGGCGTGGTCAGTCTGTCACTCTGTTCGTGTCGCCTGAGGCGTCTTTGCCCGAACTGCTCAGGAGCCGAACGTGGGGTCCATTCCTATCCAGCGGGAAACCGCCTTCGGCGGCGGGGACGTAGCGGACCAACCGCTCGTCGGACCGGTCATGGTCCGCACCTCGCTGCCGGGGAACCCACTCGCGCCCGCGGCCGCCCGCCGTTTCGTCCGCGCGGCGTTCACCGACTGGACCGCGCGGGACGTGCCCGGCGCCGCCCACCTCGGCGACCGGCTGACCGACGACGCCGTGGTCGTCGTCAGCGAACTCGTCACCAACGCCGTGGTGCACGCCGGAACCAGCGTCGAGCTGCTGTGCCGCCTCGACGAGACCGCCGCCGACGGCACCCCCGCCGGGCTCGTCGTCGAGGTCACCGACCACCACCCGGCCCGCGCCGTCCGCGGCCACCAGCCCTCGCGCCCCGCCGAGACCCCCGAGTACGGCCGCGGCCTCCACCTCGTCGCGTCGCTCGCCGAGGCCTGGGGCATCACCTACCGGCCCGGCACCAAGACGGTCTGGGCCCGGCTGCCCGCCGAGGGCGCCGAGCCCCTCGACGGGCTCGACGGCCCCGCCGAACCCTCCGTGCAGTCCGCCGTCCGCGCCCTGGAGCGCGGCCTGCGCGCCGCCGACCTCCTCGCCCCCATGCCACGGCGCGCGCCCCAGGACCGGGACTGGATCAACCGCGGCGCGCTCTCCTTCCTCGCCGAGGCCTCCGACCTGCTCGCCGGACAGCTCGACGAGGACGTGGTCGCCTCGCTCGTCGGCCAGCTCCTCGTGCCCCGGCTCGCCGACTGGTGCGCGGTCTGGTTCTACGACGACGACGGCCGCGCCACCCCCGGCGCCCCCGACCCCGACGCGCGCGGCGACGGCGACCCGCTGCCCGCGCCCCGGCTCGCCCGCGTCTGGCACGCCCAGGAGAACCGCACCGAGGAGCTGCGCGGCCGCCTGGAGAAGGAGCCCCCGCGGCTGCCCGCCGCCGCCCGCACCGCCGCCGTCCCCGTGCCCTGGCCGTTCGAGTCCTGCGGCGACACCTGGCCCGACGACGCCGGCTCCGCCCTCGCCTACCGGCTCATGGTCGGCGGCCGCAGCCTCGGCCTGCTCGTCATCGGCCGCGCCCACCTGCTCCGCTTCCCCGACGAGGTCACCGGGCTCGTCGAGGACTTCGCCCGCCGCGTCGCCCTCGCCGTCAGCGCCGCCCGCCGCTTCACCCGGCAGGCCACCATCAGCCGCATCCTCCAGCGCGGCCTGCTGCCGACCGCCATCGCCGAGATCCCCGGCGTCCAGAGCGCCCTCGTCTACGAACCCAAGGAGGCGGGCGGCCCCGGCGGCGACTTCTACGACGTCTTCCCCGCCGGTGACGGCCGCTGGTGCTTCGCGCTCGGCGACATCCAGGGCAAGGGCCCCGAGGCCGCCGTCGTCATCGGCCTCGTCCGGCCCTGGCTGCGGCTCCTCGCCCGGGAGGGCTACCCTGTCGCCCAGGTCCTGGACCGGCTCAACCGGCTGCTCCTCGACGACGCCACAGAGGCCGCCGACGCCGCCGCCCGCGCCCTCGCCGCGGCGGGCGGCCAGGGGATTCCGCCGGAAGGTTCCAGCTCCCGCTTCCTCTCCCTCCTCTACGGCGAACTCACCCCGTCCGCCGACGGCCGCGCCGTCACCTGCACCCTCGCCTCCGCCGGACACCCGCTGCCCCTGCTGATGCGGCCCGGCGGCGAGGTCCTCACCGCCGCCGCCCCGCAGGTGCTCCTCGGCGTCGTCGACGACCCCGACTACACCTGCGAGACGTTCGACCTGCTCACCGGCGACACCCTGCTCTGCGTCACCGACGGCGTCACCGAGCGCCGCTCGGGAACCCGCCAGTTCGACGACGACGACGGCCTCGCCCAGGCCCTCTCCGGCTGCGCCGGACTCACCGCGCAACTGCTCGCCGAACGCATCCGGCGCCTCGTGCACGCGTACGCGGACGCGCCGCCGGACGACGATCTGGCGCTGCTCGTGCTCCAGGCCATGTGAGCGTGGCGTCCGGACCGCGGCGGGCTGCTGGACAATGGGGGTATGCCTTCCGCCCTTCCCGATGGTGAGCCCGTGCCCGACGACGGGGCGCTGCCCGCCTCCGCCCTCGCCGGCGCCGCCGAGCGGCCCCTCGGCTTCTACCTGCACGTCCCGTACTGCGCCACCCGCTGCGGCTACTGCGACTTCAACACGTACACCGCGACCGAGCTGCGCTCCACCGGCGGCGTGCTCGCCTCCCGCGACAACTACGCCGAGACCCTCATCGAGGAGGTCCGGCTCGCCCGGAAGGTGCTCGGCGACGACCCGCGCCCGGTGCGGACCGTCTTCGTCGGCGGCGGCACGCCCACGCTGCTGCCCGCCGCGGACCTCGCGGCGATGCTGGGCGCCATCCGCGACGAGTTCGGGCTGGCGGACGACGCGGAGGTGACGACGGAGGCGAATCCGGAGTCCGTCGACCCCGCGTACCTCGCCGCGCTGCGTGCCGGGGGGTTCAACCGGGTCTCGTTCGGGATGCAGAGCGCGCGGCAGCACGTTCTGAAGGTCCTCGACCGTACGCACACCCCCGGGCGGCCCGAGGCGTGCGTCGCGGAGGCGCGGGCGGCCGGGTTCGACCACGTCAACCTGGATCTGATCTACGGCACCCCCGGTGAGAGCGACGACGACTGGCGGGCCTCCCTCGACGCGGCCCTCGGCGCCGGGCCCGACCACATCTCCGCGTACGCGCTCATCGTCGAGGAGGGGACGCAGCTCGCCCGGCGCATTCGTCGGGGTGAGGTGCCCATGACCGACGACGACGTGCACGCGGACCGGTACCTCATCGCTGACGAGGCGATGCGCTCCGCCGGGTTCGAGTGGTACGAGGTGTCCAACTGGGCCACGTCCCCGGCCGCGCGGTGTCTGCACAACGAGCTGTACTGGCGCGGCGCCGACTGGTGGGGGGCCGGGCCCGGGGCGCACTCGCACGTGGGCGGGGTGCGGTGGTGGAACGTCAAGCACCCTGGCGCGTACGCGGCTGCGTTGGCGGAGGGGCGTTCGCCGGGGGCCGGGCGGGAGGTGCTGGCCGAGGAGGACCGGCGGGTCGAGCGGATTCTGCTTGAGCTGCGGCTCCGGGACGGGTGTCCTGTGTCCCTGCTGAAGCCCGCCGGGCTGAGTGCTGCGCGGAAGGCTGTGCGGGACGGGTTGCTGGAGGCGGGGCCCTTTGATGCGGGGCGGGCCGTGCTGACCCTGCGGGGGCGGTTGCTGGCCGACGGGGTTGTGCGGGATCTGGTCGACTGAGCACGCCTACGCGCCGTAAGGGGTGCGGTTTCGCTGCGTGTGCGGGTTCGTTGTGGCTGGTCGCGCAGTTCCCCGCGCCCCTGATGGGGTGCGGCTTCGTTGCGGGTGCTGGTTTCGTTGTGGTTGCTCGCGCAGTTCCCCGCGCCCCTTACGGGGCCGTTACGAAGTCGATCAGTTCTTCTACTCGGCCCAGGAGCGCCGGTTCCAGGTCCCTGTAGGTGTGGACCCTCGACAGGATGTGCTGCCACGCCTCGCCCGTGTTGGACACTCGCCAGCCCAGTGCCTGGCAGACGCCTGTCTTCCAGTCCTGGCCGTGGGGGACGCGGGGCCAGGCGTCGATGCCGACGGAGGAGGGTTTCACGGCTTCCCAGATGTCGATGTAGGGGTGGCCGACCACCAGGGCGTGGGGGCTGGTGACCGACTGGGCGATGCGGTGTTCCTTCGTGCCGGGGACCAGGTGGTCGACCAGGACGCCGAGGCGAGCGTCGGGGCCGGGACCGAACTCCGCCACGATCGCCGGGAGGTCGTCGACGCCTTCGAGGAACTCCACCGCCACGCCCTCGATGCGCAGGTCGTCGCCCCAGACCCGTTCGATCAGCTCGGCGTCGTGCTTGCCCTCGACGTAGATACGGCCCGCGCGGGCCACCCGCGCGCGGGCGCCCGGGAGCGCGACCGAGCCGGACGCCGTGCGGGTCGGGCGGACCGGGCCGCCGGCCGAGGGGCGGACCAGGGTGACGACCTTGCCCTCCAGGAGGAAGCCGCGCGGCTCCATCGGGAACGCGCGGTGCTTGCCGAAGCGGTCCTCCAGGGTCACCGTCGGGCCCTGCGCCGTCTTCTCGACGCGGACGACCGCGCCGCAGAAGCCCGTGGTGACCTCCTCCACGACGAGATCCGGTTCGGCCGGGACCTCGGGCACGGAGGTCTTCCGCTTCCACGGCGGCGTGAAGTCAGGGCTGTACTGGCGCATTCGGCCGACGATAGGCAAAGCCGGTCCGTACGGGCTACGACACGCCGGATCTCGCCGCCAGTGTGGCGCGCTGCTCGCGGACAAACTCCGCATTCACCACCGATCCGTGCCCGGGGACGTAGCGCGCGTCGTCGCCGCCGAGGGCGAGGAGCCGGTCAAGGGCCTCCGGCCACAGGCGCGGGGCCGCGTCCGGGCCCGCCTGGGGTTCGCCGGACTCCTCGACCAGATCGCCGCAGAAGACGATCTCGGGGCTCCCGTCGGCCGTCCCGGCGGGGACGAGGACCGCGAGGTCGTGGGCCGTGTGGCCGGGGCCCACGTTCGCCAGCAGGACCTGGACGCCGCCGCCCAGGTCGAGCGTGCGTTCGCCGCAGATGCGGTGCGCCGGGGTGACGAGGAGGTCCGCCGCCTCGGCCGCCGCGTCGGGGTCGACCCCGTGACGTACGGCGTCGGCGCGCAGGGCGTCCGCGCCGTCCGCCGCGAAGACGGTGTCGATGCCCACGGCCCCGTACACCTCGACGCCCGCGAAGGCGGCCGTGCCGAGCACGTGGTCGAAATGGGGGTGCGTGAGGGCGATGTGGGCCACCCGCGCGCGTCTGTCGCCGAGCAGGCGGCGGGTGTCCACGCGCAGCCGGGCCCCTTCGCGCAGGGAGGAGCCGGTGTCGATCAGCAGGGCCGCGTCGTCGCCCACGACCAGGCCGGTGGTGCAGTCCCAGCCGGGCAGCCGGACGCGGCCCACGCGCGGGGCGAGCTCTTCCCAGCCCACCGCACGCCAGTCGATACCTCGAGACTCCGCCGTGCTTTTCATGGGGTCGACGCTAGCGGCCTTGCCTGGTCCGTACCCACCGGCCGTACACTGAGCCGGGGACGATTGGCACTCGCGCGCAGTGAGTGCCAAAACGGAAAGATCGCATCGATCATCGCGACGCAGGTCGCGGCGGTCTCGGAGACGGTTGCTGGAGGTGTGCGCCGATGCTCAGTGAACGCAGGCTCGAAGTGCTGCGCGCCATCGTCCAGGACTACGTCGGCACCGAGGAGCCCGTCGGCTCCAAGGCGCTGACCGAGCGGCACAGCCTGGGCGTCTCACCGGCGACGGTGCGCAACGACATGGCCGCCCTGGAGGACGAGGGGTTCATCGCCCAGCCGCACACCAGCGCCGGGCGCATCCCCACCGACAAGGGGTACCGCCTCTTCGTCGACAAGCTCACCGCGGTGAAGCCGATGACGGGGCCCGAGCGGCGCGCCATCCAGAACTTCCTGGAGGGCGCCGTCGACCTCGACGACGTCGTCGGGCGGACCGTGCGGCTGCTCGCGCAGCTGACGCGGCAGGTCGCGGTCGTCCAGTACCCGTCCCTGACCCGGTCCACCGTGCGCCATGTCGAGCTGCTCGCGCTCGCGCCCGCCCGTCTGATGCTTGTGCTGATCACGGACACCGGGCGCGTGGAGCAGCGGATGATCGACTGCCCGGCGCCGTTCGGCGAGCCGTCCCTGGCGGATCTGCGGGCGCGGCTGAACAGCCGGGTCGCGGGCCGCAAGTTCGCCGATGTGCCGCAGTTGGTGCAGGATCTGCCCGAGGCGTTCGAGGCGGAGGACCGCGGCACGGTCTCGACGGTGCTCTCCACTCTCCTGGAGACGCTCGTCGAGGAGACCGAGGAGCGGCTGATGATCGGCGGCACCGCCAATCTCACCCGCTTCGGACATGACTTTCCCCTCACCATCCGGCCCGTGCTGGAAGCCCTGGAGGAGCAGGTCGTGCTCCTCAAGTTGCTTGGTGAGGTGGGCGATTCGGGCATGGCCGTACGCATCGGCCACGAGAACGCTCACGAGGGACTCAACTCCACGTCCGTCGTGTCGGTCGGCTACGGTTCGGGCGGCGAGGCAGTCGCCAAGCTCGGCGTGGTCGGACCGACCCGCATGGATTACCCGGGAACGATGGGAGCAGTACGCGCAGTGGCACGTTACGTCGGACAGATCCTGGCGGAGTCGTAAGTGGCCACGGACTACTACGCCGTACTCGGCGTGCGCCGCGACGCTTCCCAGGACGAGATCAAGAAGGCCTTCCGAAGGCTCGCCCGTGAGCTTCACCCGGACGTGAATCCGGACCCGAAGACACAGGAGCGGTTCAAGGAGATCAACGCCGCCTACGAGGTGTTGTCGGACCCGCAGAAGAAGCAGGTCTACGACCTCGGCGGCGACCCGCTGTCCCAGTCGGGCGGCGGTGGTGCCGGTGGCTTCGGCGCCGGCGGGTTCGGGAACTTCTCGGACATCATGGACGCGTTCTTCGGGACGGCGTCGCAGCGCGGGCCCCGCTCGCGCACGCGCCGTGGCCAGGACGCCATGATCCGGCTCGAGATCGAGCTGGACGAGGCCGCCTTCGGCACCACCAAGGACATCCAGGTCGACACCGCTGTGGTCTGTGGGACCTGCAGCGGTGAGGGCGCCGCGCCCGGGACCTCCGCGCAGACCTGTGACATGTGTCGCGGCCGCGGTGAGGTCTCGCAGGTCACGCGCTCCTTCCTCGGCCAGGTCATGACCTCCCGGCCGTGCCCGCAGTGCCAGGGCTTCGGCACCGTCGTGCCGACGCCGTGCCCGGAGTGCGCCGGCGACGGGCGGATCCGTTCGCGCCGCACGCTGACGGTGAAGATCCCGGCCGGTGTGGACAACGGGACGCGGATCCAGCTCGCGGGCGAGGGCGAGGTCGGCCCCGGCGGCGGCCCCGCCGGTGACCTGTACGTCGAGATCCACGAGCTGCCGCACCCGGTCTTCCAGCGGCGCGGCGACGACCTGCACTGCACGGTGACCATCCCGATGACGGCGGCGGCCCTCGGCACCAAGGTGCCCCTGGAGACGCTCGACGGCATGGAGGAGGTCGACATCCGGCCCGGCACCCAGTCCGGCCAGTCGGTCCCGCTGCACGGGCGGGGCATCACGCACCTGCGCGGCGGCGGTCGCGGCGACCTCATCGTGCACGTCGAGGTGACGACCCCGCAGAAGCTGGAGCCCGAGCAGGAGCGCCTGCTCCGGGAGCTGGCCAAGCTGCGCGGCGAGGAGCGCCCCACGGGCCAGTTCCAGCCGGGCCAGCAGGGTCTGTTCTCCCGTCTGAAGGACGCCTTCAACGGGCGGTGACGCCTGAGTGCCCGGCTGATGTGCCGCCCCGGGTGGGGCGGCACATGCCAGGCAGAAGCGCCGATTCGGTCACCCGTCCCGTACGTGGCACGATGCCGTCATGTCCTCCGCTCTGACCGATCTCTGCCCCTGTCCGATCGTGCAGGCCCCCATGGCGGGCGGCGGGTCGTCGCCCGCGCTCGCCGCGGCCGTGTCCGAGGCGGGCGGCCTCGGGTTCCTCGCCGCCGGGTACAAGACGGCCGACGGGATGTACCAGGAGATCAAACAGGTGCGGGGGCTCACGGGGCGGCCGTTCGGCGTCAACCTGTTCATGCCGCAGCCCGACCTCGCGGACCCGGCGGCGGTCGACGTCTACCGCCACCAGCTCGCCGGTGAGGCCGGCTGGTACCAGACCCCGCTCGGCGACCCCGACAGCGGACGCGACGACGGCTACGACGCCAAGCTCGCCGTCCTCCTCGACGAGCCGGTGCCGCTCGTCTCCTTCACGTTCGGGTGTCCCACCCGCGAGGTCGTGGAGGCGCTGCGCAAGGCCGGCACCCGTACCGCCGTCACCGTGACGACCGTCGACGAGGCGCTCGCCGCGCAGCGGTCCGGGGCCGACGCCGTGTGCGTCCAGGGCATCGAGGCCGGCGGCCACCAGGGCACCCACCGCGACAACCCCGAGGCCGACGGCAGCGGCATCGGCCTCCTCGCGCTGATCGCGCAGGTACGGGAGGCGGTCCAGCTCCCCATCGTCGCGGCGGGCGGCATCATGCGCGGCGCCCAGATCGCCGCCGTGCTCGCGGCCGGGGCCGACCTCGCCCAGCTCGGCACCGCGTTCCTCGTCACCCCCGAGTCGGGCGCGCCCGCGCTCCACAAACAGGCCATGACCGATCCGCTGTTCACCCGCACCGAGCTGACCCGGGCGTTCTCCGGGCGGCCCGCGCGCGGGCTCGTCAACCGCTTCATGCGCGAGCACGGACCGTACGCGCCCGCCGCGTACCCGGAGGTCCACCACATGACGTCACCGCTGCGCAAGGCCGCCGCCAAGGCGGGTGACCCGCAGGCCATGGCGCTCTGGGCGGGCCAGGGCCACCGGCTCGCCCGGGAGCTGCCCGCCGGACAGCTCGTCGAGGTCCTCGCCGCCGAACTGGGCGCCGCCGAGGCCACGCTCGGGCAGCGCGGCGGACAGCTGGGCGGTAGCGCGTGACCGCCCCGGTGTTCGTGGTCGACGGCCCCGTGCCGGGCGACCGCACGTACGTACTCGACGGCGCGGAGGGGCGGCACGCCGTCTCCGTGAAGCGGCTGCGGGCCGGGGAGGCGCTGGTCCTCACCGACGGGCGCGGGGAGTGGAGCGAGGGCGTCGTCAGCGCCGCCGAGGGCAAGGACCGGCTCGTCGTGGAGGCGGGGCCGGTCAGGTCCGAGCCCGTCGCACGGCCCCGGATCACCGTGGTGCAGGCGCTGCCCAAGGGCGACCGCGGGGAGCTGGCCGTGGAGACGATGACCGAGACGGGCGTCGACGCGATCGTGCCGTGGTCCGCGTCGCGCTGCATCACGCAGTGGCGGGGCGAGCGCGGGGTCAAGGCCCTCGGTAAATGGCGGGCCACCGCGCGCGAGGCCGGTAAGCAGTCGCGCCGGGTCCGCTTCCCCGAGGTGGCGGAGGCGGCGTCCACCAAGGAGGTCGCGGCGCTCCTCGCGGACGCGGATCTGGCCGTCGTCCTGCACGAGGACCGGGACGCGCCGAGCACCGCCCTCGCCTCCGCCGAGCTGCCGGCGGACGGCGAGATCGTGCTGGTCGTGGGGCCCGAGGGCGGAGTGTCGCCGGAGGAGCTGGCCGTGTTCGCGGAGGCGGGAGCAGCTCCGTACCGGCTCGGCCGCAGTGTGCTGCGGACCTCGACGGCGGGGACGGCAGCCGTGGCGCTGCTGCTCGGACGCACCGGGCGCTGGGGATAGTGGCCCTCGCGGACAGTGGCTGCAACGGCTCTACCCGTGCGGGGGAGCCGGTGGCATTCTGCCGTCCATGGGGGAACTGAGGCGGATCAGCGGGGGTTTGCGACGGTTACGGACCCCGGGCGCGCGGCGACGGTCACGGGCGCCTCGTGTGCGGCGTTCACGGGCCCCGCGGGTGCTCGCCGCGGGCGGCGTCGCGGCCGTGGTGGCCGGCGGGGCGGTCGCGTGCCAGCCGGTCGACGGCGAACTCAACACCGCCACCGTCGCCGCGACCACCGACTCCCAGGCCACCCAGGAGCTGAACCGGACGCACGCCGAAGTCGCCTGGATCAGCTGCACGGCGGCGTGGAACGGCCGTACGCCGTCGGGGAGTTCGACGCCGGACGAGGTGAAGGTCGACTGCCGGGGCCGGACCAAGGACGGCAAGGACATCAGGATCGAGGGGTGGATCTACGGGGTCGTGCCCGGCAAGTGCGTGCGCGGCACGACGATCGCCCGCGTCGACAACAAGGTGTGGTTCCGGCTGCAAGTCCTGGGCAACTGCGCGGCGTTGAGCAGCTCCCAGCCGACGTACACGTACACGAAGCCGTCGAAGAAGCCGCAGCCGCAGCAGCCCGCGCCGCACTCCACCCAGCCGGACGCCCCGCGCACCGTGACCGAGACGGTGACGCGGACGGTCAGCGTCCCCGACCCCAACTGCTCGTGCTTTGAAGGGAAATGACCGGCAAAGAGCGATGACGGGCAAATAGAGTGGGCCGGGTGACGAGCCCTGGCTACCTCCGGTTCCCGCATCCGCACGGTGAGACGGTCGTCTTCACCGCCGAGAACGACGTATGGGCCGCGCCCCTCGACGGCGGCCGCGCCTGGCGCGTCAGCGCCGACGACGCACCCGTGAACCATCCACGGATCTCCCCGGACGGCACGACCGTCGCCTGGACGTCGCGGCGCGACGGCGCGCCCGAGGTGCATGTCGCGCCGCTCGACGGAGGAGCGGCCGACCGCCTGACGTACTGGGGCAGCTGGACCACCGGCGTCCGCGGCTGGACGCCCGACGGACGGGTCCTCGCCGTCAGCGCGCACGGACAGGCCACGGGGCGCCGCAGCTGGGCGCGGGCCGTGCCGCTCGACGGCGGCCCCGCCGAGACCCTGCCGTACGGTCCTGTCGGCGCTGTCGCGTACGGTCCCGACTCCGCGGTGCTCCTCGGCTCCGCGCCGATGGGCCGCGAGGCCGCGTACTGGAAGCGGTACCGGGGCGGCACCGCGGGCAAGCTGTGGATCGACCGGGACGGCGGCGGAGAGTTCGTCCGGCTCCATGACGGCCTGGCCGGGAACATCGAGCACCCGATGTGGGTCGGCGGGCGGGTGGCCTTCCTCTCCGACCACGAGGGCACGGGCGCGCTCTACTCCTCCCTCCCCGACGGCTCCGACCTGCGGCGGCACACCCCGCTCGACGGGTTCTACGCCCGTCATGCCGCCACCGACGGCGCCCGGGTCGCCTACGCGAGCGCCGGGCGGCTCTGGATCGTCGACGACCTGAGGATGCCGAGCCGCGCAGTCTCGACGTACGGCTGGGCGGGCAGCGGGCGCACCTCCAGCCGCGCCCCGTCGACGCCTCGTACTGGTTCGGGGCCGCGTCCCCCGACCACACCGGGCGCGGCAGCGCCGTCTCCGTGCGCGGGGCCGTGCACTGGGTGACCCACCGCGGCGGCCCGGCGCGCGCGCTCGCGGCGGAGCCGGGCGTCCGGGCGCGGCTGCCGCACACGTTCCGCGTCGACGGTGAGGAACACGTGGTCTGGATGACCGACGCCGAGGGCGACGACGCCCTGGAGTTCGCCCCCGCGACCGGCGCCGCGCCCGGCGGCACGCCGCGCCGGCTCGGGGCCGGGCGGCTCGGCCGGGTCCTCGGGCTGACCGTCGCGCCGGACGGCGGCCGGGCCGCCGTCGCCTCGCACGACGGGCGGATCCTCCTCGTCGAACGGGACAGCGGCGACGTACGGGAGGTCGACCGCAGCGAGGACGGGCATGCCACCGGGCTCGCCTTCTCGCCCGACTCGGCCTGGCTCGCCTGGTCCCACCCCGGACCGCACGGCCTGCGCCAGCTCAAACTCGCCAACACCGCCGACCTCGCCGTCACCGAGGCGACGCCGCCGCGCTTCAAGGACTCCGCGCCCGCGTTCACCCTCGACGGCAAGTACCTGGTCTTCCTGTCGGCCCGCGCCTTCGACCCCGTCTACGACGAGCACGCCTTCGACCTCGCGTTCGTCGGCGGCTCACGGCCGCACCTGCTCGCGCTCGCCGCGACGACGCCCTCGCCGTTCGGGCCGCAGCGGCACGGCCGGCCCTTCGAGGCGGCGGACGCGCCGGGCGCCGAGACGCCCGACAGCGAGGGGACGCCCGTCACCCGCGTCGACCTGGAGGGGCTCGTCGACCGGATCGTGCCCTTCCCCGTCGAGGCCGCCAGCTACTCGACGCTGCGGACCGCCAAGGACGGGGTGCTGTGGCTGCGCCGGCCCGTGCGCGGCGTCCTCGGCGACTCCCGCGCGGAACGCGGCGACCCCGAGCCCAAGACCCGCCTCGAACGCTACGACCTCGTGCAGCAGCGCGTCGAGGAGATCGGCTCCGACGCCGACTACTTCGAGGTCACCGGTGACGGCAAGCGGGTGCTCCTGTGGACCGGCGACGCCCTGAAGGTCGTACCGAGCGACCGGCGGCCCTCCCACGACGACGACAGCGACACCAACATCACCGTCGACCTCGCCCGGATCAGCCAGCGCGTCGAACCCGCCGCCGAATGGCGCCAGATGTACGACGAGGCCGGGCGGCTCATGCGGGACAACTTCTGGCGGCCCGACATGGACGGGGTCGACTGGGACGGGGTCCTCGCGCGCTACCGGCCGCTGCTCGGCCACATCGCCACGCACGACGATCTCGTGGACCTGCTGTGGGAGGTGCAGGGCGAGCTGGGGACGTCCCACGCGTACGTCGTCCCTGGTGGCGGGGGTGGCTCCGCCGCGCGTCGGCAGGGGCTGCTCGGGGCCGACATCTCCCGGCACCCGCTGCATCCGGACGGGCCCGACGGTGCGTTCCGGTGGGTCGTGGACCGGGTGCTGCCCTCGGAGACGTCCGATCCGCGCGCCCGTTCGCCGCTCGCCGCGCCCGGGGTCGCCGTGCGCGCCGGGGACGCGATCGTGGCGGTCGGCGGGCGGCCCGTCGACCCCGTGGCGGGGCCTGCGCCGCTGCTCGTCGGGACCGCCGGGCAGCCGGTCGAGCTGACCGTGTCGCCCGCGGGCGGGGGCGATCCGCGCCACGTGGTCGTGGTGCCCGTCGCCGACGAGGAGCCCCTGCGGTACCACGCCTGGGTCGCCGACCGGCGGGCCTGGGTCCGCGAGCGCTCGGGCGGGCGGCTCGGCTACCTCCACGTGCCCGACATGCAGGCGCCCGGCTGGGCGCAGATCCACCGCGACTTCGCCGCCGAGGTCGCGCACGAGGGGCTCGTCGTCGACATCCGCGAGAACCGCGGCGGCCACACCTCGCAGCTCGTCGTCGAGAAACTGGCCCGGCGCGTCGTCGGCTGGGACGTCCCGCGCGGCAGCCGCGCCTTCAGCTACCCGCGGGACGCGCCCCGGGGGCCCGTCGTCGCCGTCGCCGACGAGTTCTCCGGATCCGACGGCGACATCGTCACCGCGGCGATCAAGGCGCTCGGGATCGGGCCCGTGGTGGGGGTCCGTACCTGGGGCGGCGTCATCGGGATCGACAGCCGGTACCGGCTGGTGGACGGGACGCTGGTGACCCAGCCGAAGTACGCGACCTGGATGGAGGGGGCCGGGTGGGGCGTCGAGAACTACGGCGTCGAGCCGGATGTGGAGGTCGTCACCGCGCCGCAGGACGCTGGCGCCGGGCGTGACCCGCAGTTGGCGGAGGCGGTACGTATCGCGCTGGCGGAGCTGGAACGAACCCCGGCGAAATCGGCTCCGCCGCTACCGGAACCCTCTGCGGGCTAGCGGCCCGTCGCGGGGTGCGGCGCCGTCGCGGCCGACCGCGCCGTTCCCCGCGCCCCTGGGGTGCGCACTGCGTGCGGCACCGCTCCCGGTTCGTGGTTGCTCGCGCCGTTTTCCGCGCCCCTGGGCATGCGGCTGCGCCGCGATGCCCTCCGGGCGGTCGTCCGCCATACGTCCCGCCGCGGTGGCTGGTCGCGCAGTTCCCCGCGCCCCTGGAGCATGCGGCTTCGCCGCAGCCCCATGGGACGCGTTGCACGTGCGCCCCTCCGAAACGCACCCTTGCGAGGGGCGCATCACGCGCGCCCCTTTGAGATGGCGCACGAAGTGCGCATCTCAGGGGCGCGGGGAACTGCGCGAGCAACCACGATGGCGCGGTAGTCGGCGACGTACCTAGGGGCGCGGGGAACTGCGCGAGCAACCACGGTGGTGCGGTAGTCGGCGACGTGCCCAGGGGCGCGGGGAACTGCGCGAGCGGCCACGATGGCGCGGTAGTCGGGCGTGTAGATGCGCATCGCAGATGGGCTCGCCCGTCCAGCCGGGCTGATCGATACGATGCCGCCGTACTCAATGACCCGCAAAGGAGACCCGTCGTGACCGGCGAACCCCAGGCGGACTGCCTGTTCTGCAAGATCGTCGCGGGGGACGTACCCGCCACCCTGGTCAGGGAGACCCCGACCACCGTCGCGTTCCGGGACATCAACCCCCAGGCCCCGACGCACGTCCTGGTCATCCCGCGCGTCCACCACCCGGACGCCGCCTCCCTGGCCGCCGCCGAACCGGAGGTGGCCGCGGACGTGCTCCGCGAAGCCGGCGAGGTCGCCAAGGAGGAGAAGCTGGAGAGCTACCGCCTCGTGTTCAACACGGGCAGCGGCGCCGGCCAGACCGTCTTCCACGCACACGCCCACGTCCTGGGCGGCCGCGGCCTCCAGTGGCCCCCCGGATAACGGATCCCGGGACAACCCACCGTGTCCGTGAGGGAATTCGTCGTGCTCGGCACCGCAAGCCAGGTGCCGACACGCCACCGCAACCACAACGGCTACCTGCTGCGCTGGGACGCCGAGGGCATCCTCTTCGACCCCGGCGAGGGCACGCAGCGCCAGATGCTGCGCGCCGGGGTCGCCGCGCACGACCTGAACCGGATCTGCGTCACCCACTTCCACGGTGACCATTCGCTCGGTCTCGCGGGTGTCATCCAGCGCATCAACCTCGATCGCGTACCGCACCCCGTGACCGCCCACTACCCGGCCTCCGGGCAGCGGTTCTTCGACCGGCTGCGGTACTCCACCGCGTACCGGGAGACCGTCGACATCGCGGAGGAACCGGTCAGCGGGGACGGCGCCGTGCTCGCCGACACACCTGCCTACCGGCTGGAAGCGCGGCGCCTCTCGCACCCCGTCGAGTCGTACGGCTACCGCCTGATCGAGCCGGACGGCCGCCGCATGCTGCCCGAGCGGCTCGCCGCGCACGGCATCGCCGGGCCCGACGTGGGCCGGATCCAGCGCGAGGGCCGGATCGGCGACGTCACGCTCGACGACGTCAGCGAGGTGCGGCGCGGGCAGCGCGTCGCGTTCGTCATGGACACCCGGCTGTGCGACGGAGTCACCGAGCTGGCCGAGGGGTGTGACCTGTTCGTCATCGAGTCGACCTTCCTCGACGAGGACGAGCGGCTCGCCACCGATCACGGGCATCTGACCGCCGGGCAGGCCGCCCGCGTCGCCCGCGACGGCGGCGTGCGCCATCTTGTCCTGACCCACTTCAGCCAGCGCTACACCGACCCCGACGCGTTCGCGCGGCAGGCGCGCGCCGCCGGGTTCGACGGCGAGCTGACCGTCGCCCGCGACCTGGACCGCGTACCGGTCCCGAAGCGGCGCTGACCTCGGACGACCGCAGGGGATGCGTACGATGCTCGGATGTCCCTCGCACCACTCGCACGCATCCCCAAGGCCGAGCTCCACCTGCACATCGAAGGCACCCTCGAACCCGAGCTGGCCTTCGCCCTCGCCGACCGCAACGGCATCACCCTGCCGTACGCCGACACCGAGGCCCTGCGCAAGGCCTACCTCTTCGACGACCTCCAGTCCTTCCTGAACCTCTACTACGAGCTGATGGCCGTCCTCATCACCGAGGACGACTTCGAGGCGCTCGCCGACGCCTATCTGGCGCGCGCCGCCGAGCAGGGCGTCCGGCACGCCGAGATCTTCTTCGACCCGCAGGCGCACACCGCGCGCGGCGTCGCCATCGGCACCGTCATCGATGGGCTCGGGCGGGCGCTCGACCGCAGCGAGGAGCGGCACGGGGTCTCCACCAAGCTCATCATGTGCTTCCTGCGCGACCAGTCCGCCGAGTCGGCGATGGAGACCCTGGAGGCCGCGAAGCCGTACCTCGACCGGATCGTCGGCGTCGGCCTCGACTCCGCCGAGGTCGGCAACCCCGCTTCCAAGTTCCGTGACGTCTACGAGGCCGCGGGCGCGCTCGGGCTGCGGAAGGTCGCGCACGCGGGGGAGGAGGGCGACCCGTCGTACGTGTGGGAGGCCCTCGATGTGCTGGGTGTCGAGCGCGTCGACCACGGGCTGCGGTCCCTGGAGGACCCCGAGCTCGTCGCCCGTCTCGTACGGGACCGGATTCCGCTGACGCTCTGCCCGCTGTCGAACGTGCGGCTGCGCGCCGTAGACGTCCTGGAGGAGCATCCGCTCGTCAAGCTGATGGACGCCGGGCTGCTGTGCACCGTCAACTCCGATGATCCGGCCTACTTCGGTGGATACGCCGGTGACACCTTTCATGCCGTTCATGAGGCTCTGGCACTCAGCCACGAACGGCTGCGGGAGCTCGCCCGCAACTCGTTCGTGGCGTCCTTCCTCGACGGCAGCGCGGAGGACGAGGCGCGGCGCGCCCGTTACCTCGCCGAGGTCGAGGCGTATCCGCTGGACGACATCTCGGGCTGAAGCCCGTCCGGGCCCGCCGTCGTGAACTCGTCCTGTGTGAACGCGGTCGCCGGGGCGGCGGGCGTCTCCAGAGCGTGGATCTCCACCTCCACCACCGGCTGTTCGAGCAGGCCCGACGGAGGGACCATCGCGCCGACCGGGGCGCCGCTGCGGCGCCTCGCCGCGCCCGCGAAGAGCGGACGGCCGCCCGTGTGCAGCGCCACCGCCGTCAGCGGCACCGCGAGCAGCAGCAGGGTGACGGCCAGCGCCGCGCCCATCGCCGGGAAGCCGACCGCCTGCGACAGCGAGCTGCCCACCAGCGGGCCGCACGCCGTGCCGAGCGACGACGCCGAGCCGACCAGGACCGCCCAGCGGCCCCGCGGGTCGAGCGACGCGGCCAGGCCGAGCAGGTACGAGAGCACCACCGGGTAGAGCGTGTTCCAGGCGATCTCGCCCGTCGCGAAGGTGGCCAGGCCGTCGGCGCGGGCACTCAGCGCGATGCAGCAGGCGATCGCCGCCGTGCCGGCGCCGATCGGCAGCGCGCGGCCCATCCGGGTGCCGAGCGCGCCCGCGCCCAACACCCCGAGCAGGCCCGTGCCGAGCGCGATCGCGAACACGCTGCCCACGGTGACCTCGCTCAGGCCCGCCTGGACGGTGCCGATGCGGCTGCTCACGCCCCACAGCGAGTTCTGCGCCATCGACCAGCAGACGATGACGGCGGCGAGCGCCGCGCCCGAACGGGCGTGAGGGAGCGGGCTCTTGAGGGACGGGTCCGCGTGGGTGTGGGTGTGGGTGTGGGTGTGGGCGGTCGGCGTGTCCGGGCCCGCGGGCGCCGACAGGCGGTGCGTCGCCGGCCAGACCGCGAGCGCCGTGACGGCCAGCGCCGCGAACGGCAGCGCGTGGCCCGCCGGGCTGATCCGCGGGATCGACAGATACAGGGCGCCCGCCAGCGCCGAGACGCTCAGCAGGCCGAGCGTCGACGCGCGGTGCGGGTCCTTCTGCGCGGCGATCCCGGTGGCCGCGACCGCCGTCGCCGTGCCCGAGCCGAAGCCGCCGATCATCGCACCCGCGACGACCAGGGGGACGGACGTGGAGAGCGCCGCCGTGCCGTAGCCGACAGCCGCCATGAGGAGGCCCGCGCGGGCGGCGCGGCGGGCGCCGACCCGTTCGACGCGGGCCGCGAGCGTGAAGCCCGCACCGGCCGAGCTCAGCAGCAGCGCGCTGCCGATCAGGCCCGCCTGCGTCGGGGAAAGCCGCAGGCTGTCGGCGAGCCGGCCGACGACGGTGGGGAGGAGGTATGCAGCGAGATAGCCGGCCGTGAAGAGGGCGATCAGTGCGGGCCGGGGAGCGCGCGAAGACACGGGCAGTCCTGTGAACGGACCCCCCTGCCTTGGGCGCTGTACTGGACCGGTTTGGGGCAAGGGGGTGGTAAGGAAAAGGGGGTTGGGGGCGCGACGTCTTTGCGAACGGGACCGAACCGGGGACGTTGGGGCGCGGCCAATTTGTATCAAGGCGCGGGGGGTTCACAGAAGTCGGGGCTGTGTGACCTGCGGCACATTTGGTTTGGGGGTGGGGGTGCCGGGTAGCGGCCGTTGTTTTGGGGTTCGGAGCCGTTCCTTCGGCGTTCACCCGGCTTTGCCGGCCGCGTCATGTCGACCGCCCTGGTGCCGGGGTGCCTCATGCACACTGTCCGGACCCGTACCTCTGCAGGGAGAAGGACGTGACCCACCCCGAACCGGCCCGGCCCGAAGCGGCGCACACGGACCCTCTCGCGGCCCTTCGCGCGCCCGGCGACCCCGCCTGCGACGTGTACCTCACCGGCACCGTCTTCCTCGACATCGTCTTCACCGGGCTCGACAGCGCGCCCGTGCGCGGCACCGAGTCCTGGGCGCGCGGCATGGGGTCGAGCCCCGGGGGCGTCGCCAACATGGCGGCGGCGCTCGCGCGGCTCGGGCTGCGGACGTCGCTGGCCGCCGCGTTCGGGGACGACCACTACGGGGAGTACTGCTGGGACACGCTCGAGCGGGGTGAAGGGATCGATCTCAGCTACTCGCGGTCCGTGCCCGGGTGGCACTCGCCCGTCACCGTCTCCATGGCCTACGAAGGCGAACGCACCATGGTGAGCCACGGGCACGAGCCGCCGCCCGAGGAGCCCGCGCCCCGGTGTCCGCCTCGTGCGCGGGCCGCCGTGGCGTCGCTCGTGCCGGGGGTCGCCGCGCCCTGGGTGGGGGAGGCCGCGCGGAACGGGACGCGGATCTTCGCGGATGTCGGGTGGGACGAGAGCGGGCGGTGGGATCTCGGGGCGCTTGCGGATCTGCGGCAGTGCGAGGCGTTTCTGCCCAACGCGGAGGAGGCGATGCGGTACACCCGTACGTCGTGTCCTCGGGATGCCGCGCATGCGTTGACGGAGTATGTGCCGTTGGCCGTCGTCACCCTCGGGGCCGAGGGGGCCTATGCCGTGGACGGGCGGACCGGGGAGACCGCGTCCGTGCCGGCCATCGAGGTCGCCGCGCTCGATCCGACCGGGGCGGGGGATGTGTTCGTCGCCGGGTTCGTGACCGGGACGCTGGCCGGGTGGCCGCTGGCGGACCGGCTCGCGTTCGCCGGGCTGACCGCGGCGTTGTCCGTGCAGGAGTTCGGGGGGTCGTTGTCGGCGCCCGGGTGGTCGGAGGTGGCGGCCTGGTGGCGGCAGATCCATGCGATCGAGGAGCGGGGGGAGCAGGATCCTGCGGCGCTGGAGCGGTACGCCTTTCTTGAGCCGTTGCTGCCTGAGGCCGCGCGGCCGTGGCCCCTTCGTCGTGCGGTGCCGACTATCGGGTTCGGGCGGTCCGCGTGAGCGGGGATGGTGGTGCGGGGACGGGCGGGGTATGTCCGTCCTCGCCATCTTGAGGGCATCGCCCGTTGCTTCGGGCCTCGTCACCGCGTGCTGAGGTGCTGCGGGCGGACATACCCCGCCCGTCCCCTCCCGTCCGTTCAAGCCGCTCCCGCATCAATCAAGCCCCTCCGGCGATTGAGGAGCGGGGTCCGGGGCGGAGCCCCGGGGCTGGGGCACAGCGCGGGGTGCGAGATAGACCGGCCCAATAGAACCCGGGGCTCCGATGAGCAGCGGCGCTAAAACACTTCGGGTCACCGAGCGGAGCGTCGTACGCTGGGAAGCACATCAGACATCGGCTGTCACAAGGAGAATGCGGCCCTCAGAGCCCGCCCATGACGCAGACACCATCCAGCGCACGCGCGCAGTTCACCGTCCCGGCCAAGCACCCGATGGTCGAGGTCCTGGGCTCCGGTGATGCTTTGTTGCGTGTGATCGAGGAGGCCTTCCCGGAGGCCGATATCCATGTCCGGGGCAATGAGATCAGCGCTACGGGCGAGCCCAGGGAAGTCGCTCTCGTTCAGCGCCTGTTCGACGAGATGATGCTGGTCCTGAGGACAGGGGCACCGATGACAGAGGACGCCGTGGAGCGGTCCATCGCCATGCTGAAGGCCACGGAGAGTGGTCAGGGGGATGGGAGTGAGACCCCGGCTCAGGTGCTCACGCAGAATATTCTGTCCTCGCGCGGGCGCACCATCCGGCCGAAGACGCTCAATCAGAAGCGGTACGTCGACGCCATCGACAAGCACACCATCGTCTTCGGGATCGGGCCCGCCGGTACCGGTAAGACCTATTTGGCCATGGCGAAGGCTGTGCAGGCCTTGCAGTCCAAGCAGGTCAATCGGATCATTCTGACCCGGCCCGCCGTCGAGGCGGGGGAGCGGCTCGGGTTTCTGCCGGGGACCTTGTACGAGAAGATCGATCCCTATCTGCGGCCTCTGTACGACGCCCTGCACGACATGCTCGACCCCGATTCGATTCCGAGGCTGATGGCCGCCGGGACCATCGAGGTCGCGCCGCTCGCCTACATGCGTGGTCGTACGTTGAACGACGCCTTCATCATTCTCGACGAGGCTCAGAACACCAGCCCCGAGCAGATGAAGATGTTCCTCACCCGGCTCGGGTTCGACTCGAAGATCGTCATCACCGGTGACGTCACCCAGGTCGACCTGCCGAGCGGGACGAGGAGCGGGTTGCGGCAGGTGCAGGACATTTTGGAAGGGCTCGACGACGTGCACTTCTCGCGGTTGTCGTCCCAGGATGTCGTCCGGCACAAGCTGGTCGGCCGTATCGTCGACGCGTACGAGAAGTACGACACCGCGAACGGTACGGAGAACGGCACCCACAAGGGCCGCTCTTCCAGAGGGACCCAAGGAAAGTAGTTCGAGAGCCCCATGTCGATCGACGTCAACAACGAGTCCGGAACCGAGGTCGACGAGCAGGCGATCCTCGACATCGCCCGCTACGCGCTCGCGCGGATGCGCATCCACCCGCTCTCCGAGCTCTCGGTGATCGTCGTGGACGCGGACGCCATGGAGCAGCTGCACGTCCAGTGGATGGACCTGCCGGGGCCGACCGATGTCATGTCCTTCCCCATGGACGAGCTGCGGCCGCCCATGAAGGACGACGACGAGCCCCCGCAGGGGCTGCTCGGCGACATCGTGTTGTGTCCTGAGGTCGCTACCCGGCAGGGGGCGGAAGCTCCTACGCAGCACTCCATGGACGAGGAGCTTCAGCTTCTGACTGTGCATGGGGTGCTGCATCTGCTCGGGTACGACCATGAGGAAGCCGACGAGAAGGCCGAGATGTTCGGGCTTCAGGCCGCCATCGTGGACGGCTGGCGTGCGGAGAAGGGGCTGAGCGGGCCGTCCCCGGCGCCGACCGTGTCATGAGTCTTTCGCTGATCGCGGGCGCCGTCGCCCTGGTCGTCGTCGCCTGGCTCGCCGCCTGCGCCGAGGCCGGTATCGCCCGCACCTCCAGTTTCCGCGCCGAGGAGGCCGTACGGTCCGGGCGGCGCGGCAGCGCCAGACTCGCCCAGGTCGCCGCCGATCCGACCCGGTATCTGAACGTCGCATTGCTGGTGCGCGTTGCCTGTGAGATGGCTGCCGCCGCTCTGGTCACTTATGCGTGCCTTGAGGAGTTCGCCGTCACCTGGCAGGCGCTGCTCGTCGCCATCGGTGTGATGGTGCTCGTGTCCTATGTGGCGGTCGGAGTTTCGCCCCGGACCATCGGGCGGCAGCATCCGCTCAATACCGCCACCGCTGCCGCTTATGTGCTGCTGCCGCTCGCTCGGGTCATGGGGCCCATTCCGCCGCTTCTCATCCTGATCGGTAATGCCCTCACTCCTGGTAAGGGGTTCCGGCGCGGGCCCTTCGCCTCCGAAGCCGAGCTGCGGGCCATGGTCGACCTCGCCGAGAAGGAGTCCCTCATCGAGGACGAGGAGCGCCGCATGGTGCACTCCGTCTTCGAGCTCGGGGACACGCTCGTGCGCGAGGTCATGGTGCCCCGTACCGATCTCGTCGTCATCGAGCGGTACAAGACCATTCGGCAGGCTCTCACCCTCGCTCTGCGGTCCGGGTTCTCCCGGATTCCGGTGGTGGGGGAGAGCGAGGACGACGTCGTCGGCATCGTTTATCTCAAAGATCTTGTTCGGAAGACCCATATCAACCGGGATTCCGAGGCCGAGCTCGTCTCCAGTGCCATGCGGCCCGCCACCTTCGTGCCGGACACCAAGAACGCCGGTGATCTGTTGCGCGAGATGCAGCAGCTGCGCAATCACGTCGCCGTCGTCATCGATGAATACGGTGGTACCGCCGGGATCGTGACCATCGAGGACATCCTCGAGGAGATCGTCGGCGAGATCACCGACGAGTACGACCGTGAGCTGCCGCCCGTCGAGGAGCTCGGCGACGACCGCTTCCGGGTCACCGCCCGGCTCGACATCGGGGACCTCGGCGAGCTGTACGGCATCGAGGAGTACGACGACGAGGACGTCGAGACCGTCGGCGGGCTGCTCGCCAAGGCGCTCGGCCGTGTGCCCATCGCCGGTGCCTCGTCCGTTGTCGTCCTGCCCGACGAGCGGCGGCTGCGGCTCACCGCCGAGGCCGCCGCCGGGCGGCGGAACAAGATCGTCACCGTGCTCGTGGAGCCCGTCCCCGCGGACGGCAAGAAGGAGGCGGGCGAGGAGTGACGTCCGAGGAGCTGCGCGCCCTGTGCCTGTCGTTCAACGCGGCGGTCGAGGAGTTTCCCTTCAGTCCCGAGATCTCCGTCTTCAAGGTGCTCGGGAAGATGTTCGCGCTCAGCTCCCTCGACGGGGAGCCTCTCGCCGTCAACCTCAAATGCGATCCCGAGGACGCCGTACGGCTGCGTGAGGAGTACGCGGGCGTCGTCGTGCCCGGCTGGCACATGAACAAGCGGCACTGGAACACCGTGACCGTCGGCGGACTTCCTGATCAGTTGGTGCGGGAGTTCGTCGAGGACTCCTACGATCTCGTCGTCGCCGGGCTGCCGCGCGCCGAGCGGCTGCGGCTCGACCGGCCCTGAGCGTCCCCGGCCGCGCGCTGCTCCTTATGCTCACCCCATGACTGAGAGCACCGACCTCGGCCCCGAGGACCGCAAGATCGTCACCCTGGCCCGTTCCGCGCGGGCCCGCAACGGTGTGCCCGAGGGCGCCGCCGTGCGCGACGAGACCGGGCGCACGTATGTCGCCGGGACCGTCGCGCTCGACTCCCTGAAGCTCAGCGCGCTGCGCACCGCCGTCGCCATGGCCGTCGCCTCCGGCGCCCAGTCCCTGGAGGCCGCCGCCGTCGTCTCCGGCGCCGATGCCCTGCCCGAGGAGGACGTGGCCGCCGTGCGCGATCTCGGCGGCGCGGGTACGCCCGTCTTCCTCGCGGGGGCCGACGGGACGGTGCGGGAGACCGTTCACGCCGGCTGATGGATGTGGGGACCGTCACATCGGCCCAGGTCAGGGGCGTCGGTCCCCGTACGTGAGGGTGAGTGGCGGCCGGGTTCCAGGGCCCCGTGGAGGGGGTCAAGGACTTTCGGCCGGGGGCTTTCGACCTCCTCGGGGCCGGGTCCGAAGAGAGGGCGGAGGTCCTTTCCGCAGGGCCTGTGACCCCTGGGAGCGGGGGTGGAGCGCGGGTCATGGTGGAGCGGTCGCCCGGCGCGGAAAGCGTTCGACAGCGGCCCCGGATCTGGATTCGGATCCGGGGAGCGCGCCGCGGCCGTCATCGTCCCCGAACAAAGGCTTCTCGTGATTTTCTCCGCCCGTACCACCGCTGCCCGTACCTCCCGCGTCCGCCGTCTCGCCGCCACCGGTGCTCTCGCCGGTGCCGCCGGTGCCATGGTGCTCGCGGGTACGAGCTCGGCCTCCGCGGCGACGAGCGCCCCCGCGCACAACTGGGACGCCGTCGCCCAGTGCGAGTCCACCGGCAACTGGGCAGCGAACACCGGCAACGGCTTCCACGGCGGTCTGCAGTTCACGTCGTCCACCTGGGCCGCCTACGGCGGCACCAAGTACGCCCCGAACGCGGACCAGGCCACCAAGGCCGAGCAGATCTCCGTCGCCGAGAAGGTCCTCGACGCCCAGGGCCAGAACGCGTGGCCCGTCTGCGGCAAGAACCTCTGAGACGGACGAACGCCGGAGGGGCTCAGACCGCGTCTGGGCCCCTTTCGCCTGTCCGGACCCTGATCACGCTCTCCACCGGTACCGCCCACACCTTGCCGTCGCCGATCTTGCCCGTGCGGGCCGCGCGGACGATCGCGTCCATCGCCGGGTCCGCGTCCGCGTCGTCGACCACGACCTCGATCCGCACCTTCGGTACGAGGTCGACCTGGTACTCCGCGCCCCGGTACACCTCGGTGTGGCCGCGCTGGCGCCCGTAACCGCTGGCCTCGGTCACCGTCAGACCGTCCACGCCCAGCTCCTGCAGCGCCGTCTTGACCTCGTCCAGGCGGAACGGTTTGACGACCGCGGTGATCAGCTTCATGGCGCGACCTTTCGGGCGGCGGGGGCGGACGCGGGGTGGACCGTGGCGCCCAGGACGCCGTGATCGTACGCACTCTCCGCGTGCACCGTCTGGTCCAGGCCCGTCAGCTCCTCCTCGGCCGACGCCCGGAAGCCCATCAGCTTGTGGAGCGCCTTCCCGATCCCGTACGTCACCAGGAACGTGTACGCCGCCACGACCACGATGGCCGAGAGCTGTTTGCCCAGCTGGCCCACTCCGCCGCCGTACAGCAGGCCCTCCTTCGCCGACGAGCCCGTCATCGCCGAGGTCGCGAACAGGCCGATCAGCAGCGTGCCCACCACTCCGCCGACGAAGTGCACGCCGACCACGTCCAGCGAGTCGTCGTAGTGCAGCTTCAGCTTCCAGGCCACCGCGTACGAGCAGACGACCCCGGCGGCGAGTCCTACGACCGCCGCGCCCACGACTCCCACCACGCCGCACGCCGGGGTGATCGCCACCAGGCCCGCCACCGCGCCGGACGCCGCGCCGAACGTCGTCGGGTGGCCGTCCCTCTTCTGCTCCACGAACAGCCAGCCGAGCAGGCCCGTGCAGCCCGCGATCAGCGTGTTGAAGAGGGACGCGGCGGCCAGGCCGTTCGCGCCGAGGGCCGAGCCGCCGTTGAAGCCGAGCCAGCCGAACCAGAGCAGGCCCGCGCCCATGACCACCATGGGGAGGTTGTGCGGGCGCATCGCTTCCTTCTTGAAGCCCGCGCGCGGGCCGAGCACCAGGCACAGGGCCAGGCCCGACGCGCCCGAGGCGATCTCGACCACCAGGCCGCCCGCGAAGTCGAGGGTGCCGAGGTGGTGCCCGATCCAGCCGCCGGGGCCCCACACCCAGTGCGCCACCGGGACGTATACGAGCAGCGCCCACACCGGGACGAAGACCAGCCACGCGGCGAACTTCGTGCGGTCCGCGACGGCACCGCTGATCAACGCCGCCGTGATGATCGCGAACGTCAGCTGGAAGGTCGTGAAGAGGAAGGTGGGGACCGTGCCGGTGAGGGACCCCGGGCCGATGCCCGCCATGCCCGCGTGCTCCAGGCCGCCGATCAGGCCCGCGAACGTGTCGTCGCCGAAGGCGAGCGAATAGCCCGCCACCAGCCAGACCACCGTCACCAGCGCGATCGAGACGAAGCTCATCATGAGCATGTTGAGGACGCTCTTCGCGCGGACCATGCCGCCGTAGAAGAGGGCGAGGCCGGGCGTCATGAGGAGGACCAGGGCCGTGGCGGCGAGCAGCCAGGCGGTGTCGCCGGTGTCCAGGGCGGGAGCCGCGAGGGGGAAATTCGTGGCAGGCATGCGCTTCAGCGTCACCGGTCCGCGTTTCCGATTCCGTACCCCGACGTTTCCGCCGTGTTTCGTGTTGCCGGGGGGTTACCGGGACCTCTCGGTGCTCGTGTGCGTTCCGGATCAGGGACAATGGGCGCCATGAGCGTTCACACCCCCGCCGCCGGATCCGCCCATCGCGCCGGCTTCGCCTGCTTCGTCGGCCGTCCCAACGCGGGCAAGTCCACCCTCACGAACGCTCTGGTCGGCAAGAAGGTGGCCATCACCGCCGACCAGCCGCAGACCACGCGGCACACCGTGCGCGGCATCGTGCACCGCGAGGACGCGCAGCTGATCCTCGTGGACACCCCGGGCCTGCACAAGCCGCGTACGTTGCTGGGCGAGCGGCTCAACGACGTCGTGCGCACCACGTGGGCCGAGGTCGACGTCATCGGCTTCTGCCTGCCCGCCAACGAGAAGATCGGGCCCGGCGACCGGTTCATCGCCAAGGAACTCGCGTCCATCAAGAAGACGCCGAAGATCGCTGTCGTCACCAAGACCGACCTCGTCGACAGCAAGGCCCTCGCCGAGCAGCTCATCGCCATCGACCAGCTCGGCAAGGAGCTGGGCTTCGAGTGGGCGGAGATCATCCCCGTCTCGGCCGTCGCCGACCAGCAGGTCGGCCTGCTCGCCGATCTGCTCGTGCCGCTGCTCCCCGAGGGGCCCGCCCTCTACCCCGAGGGCGACCTCACCGACGAACCCGAGCAGGTCATGGTCGCCGAGCTGATCCGCGAGGCCGCGCTCGAAGGCGTCCGGGACGAGCTGCCGCACTCCATCGCCGTCGTCGTCGAGGAGATGCTGCCGCGCGAGGACCGGCCCGCCGACAAGCCGCTCCTCGACATCCACGCCTTCGTCTACATCGAGCGGCCCAGCCAGAAGGGCATCATCATCGGCCCCAAGGGCGAGCGCCTGAAAAAGGTCGGCATCAAGTCCCGCAAGCAGATCGAGGCGCTGCTCGGCACACCCGTCTTCCTCGACCTGCACGTGAAGGTCGCCAAGGACTGGCAGCGCGACCCGCGCCAGCTCCGCAAGCTCGGCTTCTAGCCGCCGGACGTACGGGTGGGGGTGAGGTCCTGGAGGCCGATCACCCTCAGCAGCTCCAGGCGCTCGTACGTGTCCGTGCCCGGGCGCGCCGAATGCACGACGAGCTGCTGGTCGTGGCCGTCGCTCAGCAGCACCTCGCAGTCCAGGTCGAGGGTGCCGACCACCGGGTGCAGGAAACGCTTCGTCGACGCGTGCCGCACCGCCACGACGTGGGACTCCCACAGTTCGGCGAAGTGCGCGTCGCTCGCGCGGAGTTCGGCCACCAGCGCGGCCGGGCCCGGGTCGTCCGGGCGGGCGCCGACGACCGCCCGCAGGTGCGCCACGTGGGCGCGGGCGTGCGTCGCGTAGTCCTCCGGCGGGATCATGGCGCGCACCGCCGGGTCCGTGAAGTAGCGGCGGACCAGGTTCTCGCCCGTGTGCTCGCCCGACAGGGCCACCGCCATCGTGTTCTGCGCGAGCACCTCGCCCCAGTCGCTCAGCACCTGCGCCGGCAGGTCGTGCAGCCGGTCGAGGATCAGCAGCAGGCCCGGCCGGACGTGCGCCGAGGAGACGCCTGCGCGCGGCGGCTCCTCGCCCGCCAGGTGGAACAGGTGGTCGCGTTCGTCCGCCGTCAGGCGCAGGGCGCGGGCGAGGGCGGTCAGCATCTGGCGGGAGGGGTGTGAGCCGCGGCGCTGTTCGAGCCGCGTGTAGTAGTCGACGGACATCCCCGCGAGCTGCGCCACCTCCTCGCGGCGCAGACCCGGCGTACGGCGCCGGGCGCCCGCCGTCAGGCCCACGTCCGACGGGGTCAGGCGGGTGCGGGCGCGGCGCAGGAAGTCGGCGAGTTCTCCACGGTTCACCTCTCCAGGGTCGCTCGGGCCGCCCGGCTTATCCAGGGCGTGCCGGTCCCTGGATAAGCGCGTCTCTCCCGCGTGTGCGCTGCCGCGCCGAGGGTGGTGTCCACGGCTACGACGGCCGCGATGGCTACGACGACGAGGAGGCGGCCATGCTGACATTGGTGACAGGTGCGACAGGGCAGGTCGGCAAGCGGTTCGTGCCCCGGCTGCTGCAGAGCGGGGCGCCCGGCGACGAGGTCCGGGTCCTGGTGCGGGACGCGTCCCGCGCGGAACGGTTCGCCGAGCTGGGGGCGCAGGTGGTGATCGGCGATCTGCGGGACGCCGAGGCGCTCGGCAAGGCGACGGCGGGGGTCGACGCGGTCGTCAACGTCGCCGCGGCGTTCCGTGGCGTGCCGGACGAGGAGGCACGGGCGGTCAACCGGGACGCGGCGATCGAACTGGGCCGCGCGGCGGTGGCCTCCGGCGTGCGGAGGTTCGTGCAGGTCAGCACGGGGCTCGTGTACGGGGCCGGGCGCGGGCGGCCCCTGGTGGAGTCGGACGGGACGGTGCCGGGCGGGGCCATGTGGGGCGCCTACCCCGAGTCCAAGTGGGAGGCCGAGCGGGCGCTGGTGGCGCTGGACGGCCTCTCCGACCTCCGCATCGGGCGGCTCCCCTTCGTCTACGGCGACGGTGACCCGCATCTGGCCAACGCGATGCAATGGGCTCCGCACTGGCCCGCCACGCAGCGCCTCCACATGGGGCACCACGCGGATGTCTCCCAGGGCCTGCAGCGGCTGCTGTACGCGCCCGGCGCCGAGGGCGTCTACAACATCGCGGACGACGCTCCGCTGACGACGGTGGATGTGTACGCCCTGAACGGCCTCCCGGTCCCGGCGGACCTCTACGAGAAGGTGGACCCGGACCCTTGGCGAGCGGTGCTCTCCACGTCCCGCATCCGCCGGGAACTGGGTTACCGCCCGTTCTACCCGTCGGTCTGGGTGGCCCAGGACATGGGCGCGCTGTAGAGGGGCCCCGCCAGGGGCGCGGGGAACTGCGCGCCCAGCCACGACGGCGCAGCACCCGGCAACGATCTGAAGCCCCGGGGCTCCGCCCCGGCCCCCGCTCCTCAATCGCCGGAGGGGCTTGACTGGCCCAGCTGCTCGATCGCTAGCGAGGGTTGGTGGCCACATCGCCGGACGAGATCGACTGCCCAGGGGCGCGGGGAACTGCGCGGCCAGCCACGATGGCGCAGCACCCGGCAACGGTCTGAAGCCCCGGGGCTCCGCCCCGGCCCCCGCTCCTCAATCGCCGGAGGGGCTTGGTATGCCTAGGGGCGCGGGGAACTGCGCGCCCAGCCACGACGGCGGCGCACACGCCCGAGAACCTCAGTCGGCAGATGCGGACGCGATCATCGCCGTGCCCACAGGCCGAAAACCCAGCCGCGCATAAACCCGGGCAACATCACCATCCCCGGCCGACAGGAAGACCGTAGAGACGCCGGAGGCCACCGCCTCGGAGACCAGCGCGGCCGTCACCGCGAGCCCGAACCCCCGCCGCCGCGCCGCAGGCAACGTACCGACGCCCGCGACCTCCGTGACGTCGCCGACGGGCACGTGCATGCCGGAGCAGAGGACGACCCCGTCCTCGACGGCGGCGGCGAGGACGAGGCGGCCGGCACGGATGCGTTCCTGGTGGTCGGGGACGCTGCCGTCCCCGGCGCGCTCGGCGACCATCGCCGAGAGCTCCGCACCACCGGCGGAGCCCACCGCCGTGCCGGGCTGCGCGAACGCCACGTACGGCAGCGCGAGCGCGGCGGCGAGGAACGGGTCCCGCGCGTCGAGGACCCGGACGAGGGGGTGCGGGGCGGGCAGCGGAGCGGAGGCGTCCCGCGCCATCAGCGGATGCTCGCTGACCCGCAGCCCGGCCTCCTCGACGGCCGCCCGCATCCCGGGCGTCGTCTCCGCAACCCATTCGAACGCCTCGGGCACCCCCAGCTCCCGCTGCCGGGCCACCACTTCGCGTACGTCATCGGCGTTCGGTGGCGGCGCGTCGGTGCGGAGCGCGGGCCGCGCGTAGTACGGCCAGCCGGGGCCCTCGCGGACGAAGAGCGTGAGCGAGCCGTGCTCCTCGACGCGGGCGGCGGAGCGCGGCACGGCGTCGTAGTACCGCTCCAGGCGGCCGAGAAGGGCGGATGGTGAGTCAACTGAGGTCATGGGCGCGGACGCTACGTCATACCCCCTCAGTCCACCGACCGAATTTTCCGGACCAGGAGCGCCCCGAGCAGCCCGACGGCGGCCGCCACCGCGTACAGCGTCCGGTAGCCGCCGAGATGGTTCACCAGCGGCGCCGCCACGGCCGGAGCGGCCACCTGGGGAAGGGAGTTGGCGACGTTGATGACGCCGAGGTCCTTGCCGCGGTCGAGCGCGGCCGGCAGCACGTCCGTCATCAGCGCGAAGTCGACCGAGGTGAAGACCCCGAAGCCGACCCCGAGGAGGGCCGCCGCGACGATCGCCCCGGGCCAGGTCTGCCAGGCGGCGAGAAGCGCCGTCGCCACCGCGATCAGCACGCCCGACCAGAGCACGTACGGTTTGCGGCGGCCCGCCCGGTCCGACCGGACACCGGCGACGACGACCGTGGCGAGCAGCGTCACCCCGTTCACGGCGGTGAGGATCAGCACGCCGGTCTCCGGGTCGTCGTGGTGGAGGCGGTCGCGCAGGTAGTAGAAGAGGTAGAGCAGGACGAGCGCGTTGCCGAGGTTGATCAGGAAGCGGGTCAGCCACGCCCAGGCCAGATCGGGGTGGCGGCGCGGGCTCAGCCGGAACCCCGCCGCGAAACCGCGCCACGACCACGCCGGACGGTCGGCCGGGTCCAGGCGCAGGTCCCGGTGGAGCAGCACGTACGGCACGACGCCCGCCACCGTGAACACCGCGCACGCCGCATACCCGGCGCCCACCCCGCCCGCCACCGTCGCGAGCCCCGTGCCGACGACCGCGCCCAGGAGCTGCGCCGCCCCGAGCCAGCCGCTCACCGTGCCCCGCTGCAGTCGCGGCACCCGGTCGGGGACGGCCGCCGTGACCGCCGCGAACGCCGCGTTGAGCGTCAGCTGCACCAGGCACCAGCCCGCGGAGAGCACCCACACCGCGTCCGCGCCGCCAAGGAGGAGCAGGGAGAGCGCGCCGCTCGTCGTGCCCGCCACGATCCACGGCGTACGCCGCCCGTAGCGTGCGACCGTGCGGTCGGACAGGGCGCCGAACAGCGGGCTCGCCGCCAGGGACACCACCGCGCCGGCGCCCGTCACCCATGCGAGCAGCGACTCCTTCGACATTCCCGCGCCGTACGCGAAGTGCTCGGACTGCTGGGCGAGCAGGATCTGCAGGGGGCCGTACCAGCCGACCCAGATCGCGACGTTGGCGAGGGAGAGGGCCGTCGTCCAGCCGCGGCCGACGCGGTCGACCGGCTCCCGCAGCGCCTCGCCGCCCGCGGACGTCATGCCCGCTGGGCGCGGAGCGCGTCCCGCAGCCAGCCGTACGACGCCTTCGGCGTGCGCGCCTGGGTCGCGAAGTCGACGTGCACGAGCCCGAACCGTTTGGTGTAGCCCTCCGCCCACTCCCAGTTGTCGAGGAGCGACCAGACGAAGTAGCCGCGTACGTCCACGCCCGCCTCCAGCGCCCGGTGCAGCGCCCTGAGATGGCCGTCCAGGTACGCGATCCGCTCCTGGTCGTCCAGGCCCTCGTACGCGCAGCCGTTCTCGGTGATGATCACCGGCGGGAGGCGGTCGCCGTAGCGGGCGCGGAAGTCGGTGAGGAGTGCCGTGAGCGCCTCCGGGACCACCGGCCAGCCGAAGTCCGTCGTCGGGTGGCCCGTGATCTCCCGTACGGAGAAGGGGAGTTCGGCAGGGAGGGTGAGCCCGGAGAACTCCACCTCCTTCTCGGCCGGGGCGCCCACCTTCGTCGGCTGGTAGAAGTTGATGCCGTACCAGTCGAGCGTGTACTCGGAGATCAGCTTCAGGTCGGCCGCCACGTCGTCGCCCGGCATCAGCTCCGCGAAGCCCTCCGGGTACGTGCCGAGGAGCAGCGGGTCCGCGAAGAGCCGGTTCAGGATCGTGTCGTACAAGGTGGCCGCCGCCGTGTCGGCCGGGTCGTCGGAGGCGGGCCAGGTCGGGCCGTGGGAGTTGGCGATGCCGATCGACCGGGCGCCCGCCGCGCGCAGCGCCCGCGCCGCCAGGCCGTGCGCGAGGAGCTGGTGGTGGGCGACCGGGAGCGCGTCGAAGAGGAGCTTCTCGCCGGGCGCGTGCTCGCCGAGGGCGTGGCCGAGCAGGGTGTGTTCGGCGGGCTCGTTCAGCGTGATCCACTGCTCGACGCGGTCGCCGAGGCGGGCCGCGACCGTGGTGACGTACTCGGCGAAACGTGTCGCCGTCGAGCGGTTCAGCCAGCCGCCCGCCTCGGCCACGCTCACCGGCAGGTCCCAGTGGAAGAGGGTCGGCACCGGGCGGACGCCCTGCGCGCACAACGCGTCGACCAGGCGGTCGTAGAAGTCGAGGCCGCCGGGCGAAAGAGCGCGCGGCCAGGAGATCGAGAAGCGGTAGGCGTCCACGCCCAGGTCGCGGACGAGCGCCACGTCCTCCTGGTAGCGGGCGACGTGGTCGCAGGCCGTCTCCGCCGTCGAGCCGTCCTTGATACGGCCCGGCTCGGCGGAGAACCGGTCCCATATGGAGGGCGCACGCCGGTCGGCGGCGCCCTCGATCTGATGGGCTGAGGTGGACACGCCCCACTGGAAGCCGGGCGGGAAGGGCGGGAGCGCGCCTGCGGTAGCTGCCATGGGCGCGATCATCCGTACCGGTCAGTACCAAGTCAACGCCCGTGCGGCGGACGGGACTTACGCTCCTTCTTTGAGCACCCGCGTGATCAGTTTGCGCTGTTCCTCGGTGAGCCGGGGGTCCGCGCAGTACACGGTCTTCCCGTCCACGGTGAGGGTGTAGCTGAACCCGTCGGGGACCCCGATGGGCGGCGTGCCCCGGCCCGCGGCCAGCGCCTTCTCGGCCAGGGCATGCCACTCGTGGGCGTCGGTGCGGCCGGCCGTGTCGACCTCCGCGTGGCGGTCGATCCCGGCGAAGCCGCCCGTGCGTGAGACATGGATACGCATGGATCCCTGTCTACTCCAATCCGCCGCGACAGGTCAGTGGGTCGGTACGCCGACCTGCTCCCACGCCTTCAGGACGGCCTGGTACTCCTCGCCGCCGCCGTAGCGGGCCTGCGCGCTCTTCACCGTCGCCTTGGCGAAGTCGGGGAAGAGGGCGTCCTGCTTCAGCTCGCCGCCGGTCAGCGTGTCGAACCAGATCTGTCCTGCCCGCTCCCACGCGTTGCCGCCGAGGGTCTCGGCGAGGATGTAGAAGGCGTGGTTGGGGATGCCGGAGTTGATGTGCACGCCGCCGTTGTCCCGGCCCGTGCGCACGTAGTGGGCCATGTCGGCGGGTTGCGGGTCCTTGCCGAGCACGTCGTCGTCGTAGGCCGTGCCGGGGGCCTTCATGGAGCGCAGGGCGACGCCGGTGACGTCCGGGGCGAGCAGGCCCGCGCCGATCAGCCAGTCGGCCTCGGCGGCGGTCTGGCCGAGCGAGTACTGCTTGATGAGGGAGCCGAAGACGTCCGACATCGACTCGTTGAGCGCGCCGGGCTGGCCGAAGTACGTCAGGTTCGCCGTGTACTGCGTGACGCCGTGGGTCAGCTCGTGGCCGATGACGTCGATGGGGATGGTGAAGTCGAGGAAGATCTCCCCGTCCCCGTCGCCGAACACCATCTGCTCGCCGTTCCAGAACGCGTTGTTGTAGTCCTGGTCGTAGTGGACCGTCGCGTCGAGCGCCAGGCCCTCGCCGTCGATGGAGAAGCGGCCGTACTTCTGGAGGTAGAGCTCGAAGGTCGCGCCGAGGCCCGCGTACGCGCGGTTGACGGTCGCGTCCTGGCCGGGCTGGTCCCCCTCGCCGCGGACCTTGCGGCCCGGCAGGTCGGTGCGGTGCTGGGCGTCGTAGAGGGTGCGGCGCGGTGTCTGGGGGGCGCCCGCGGCGGGCGGGGCCACGGACGGGGCGCCGAGGACGGTGGTCATCCGGCGGCGGGTGCGCTCGAAGGCGTCACGTTCGAGGCTCTTGCGGGCCGCGGCGGCGACCGCGCGGTTGTCGGACTGGGCGACCTGGTCCTGGAGGTGGGGCGGCACGATCGTGCAGAAAACGGGCTCGAACCCCTTCGGGTTCCCCGTTGGGTTGGCGGTCATGCGCAGCAATGTGGCACTGGGTCATGCCGCTGTCACTACCTGCCACCATGATTAGCGAAATAGAGGTATTGATCACCCCTTGCCCGTCACAACGCGTCCGTCTCGGCTATGAGCGGTCCCGCATACTGATACGGGCCTTCGCGTCCGGCGGGTCTCGGTTAGAGTGCGGGGCATCATGCGTTTCGGGTTGCTTCTCCTTAGCTGCCGCGGCGAGGGCCTGTAGTCGAGGCCGACCCCCTCCCCGCGGAGTTCGGCGTTGCGCCGTCGGCCGCCTTACAAGGCCACCTTCGAGGAGCCCACGCATTATGCCGAACTTCCAGCGCCCCACCTCCATGCCGGTCCACAAGTACGGTCAGTACGAGCAGGTGGACATCGCCGCCCGCACCTGGCCGGACAACCGGATCACGAAGGCGCCCCGCTGGCTCTCCACCGACCTGCGCGACGGCAACCAGGCGCTGATCGACCCCATGTCGCCCGCCCGTAAGCGCGAGATGTTCGACCTGCTGGTCCGGATGGGCTACAAGGAGATCGAGGTCGGCTTCCCCTCCTCCGGGCAGACCGACTTCGATTTCGTCCGGTCGATCATCGAGGACCCGGACGCCATCCCGGACGACGTCACGATCTCCGTACTGACCCAGGCCCGCGAGGAGCTGATCGCGCGGACCGTCGAGTCCCTGGTCGGCGCCAAGCGCGCCACGGTCCACCTGTACAACGCGACGGCGCCGGTCTGGCGCGAGGTCGTCTTCCGCGGCTCCAAGGACGCCGTCAAGCAGATCGCCGTCGACGGCACGCGGCTGGTCATGGAGTACGCGGAGAAGCTGCTCGGCCCCGAGACGGTCTTCGGCTACCAGTACAGCCCGGAGATCTTCACCGACACCGAGCTGGACTTCGCCCTGGAGGTCTGCGAGGCCGTCTGCGACGAGTGGCAGCCGGGCCCGGACCGCGAGATCATCCTGAACCTGCCCGCCACGGTGGAGCGGTCGACCCCCTCCACGCACGCGGACCGCTTCGAGTGGATGTCGAGGAACCTGACGCGCCGCGAGTACGTCTGCCTGTCCGTGCACCCGCACAACGACCGCGGCACCGCCGTCGCCGCCGCCGAGCTGGCCCTGATGGCCGGCGCCGACCGCATCGAGGGCTGCCTGTTCGGCCAGGGCGAGCGCACCGGCAACGTCGACCTGGTGACGCTGGGCATGAACCTGTTCTCGCAGGGTGTCGACCCGCAGATCGACTTCTCGGAGATCGACGAGATCCGCCGCACCGCCGAGTACTGCACCCAGATGGAGGTCCACCCGCGCCACCCCTACGCGGGCGACCTGGTCTACACCGCCTTCTCCGGCTCCCACCAGGACGCCATCAAGAAGGGCTTCGAGGCGATGGAGCAGCGCGCCGCGAAGGCCGGCAAGACCGTCGACGACATCGAGTGGGCCGTCCCGTACCTGCCGATCGACCCCAAGGACGTCGGCCGCTCCTACGAGGCCGTCATCCGGGTCAACTCGCAGTCCGGCAAGGGCGGTATCGCCTACGTCCTGAAGAACGACCACAGCCTGGACCTGCCGCGCCGTATGCAGGTCGAGTTCTCCAAGGTCATCCAGGTCAAGACGGACGCCGAGGGCGGCGAGGTCACGCCCAAGGACATCTGGAACGCCTTCCAGGACGAGTACCTGCCGAACCCGAACAACCCGTGGGGCCGCATCCAGGTCAAGGCCGGGCAGACGACCACGGACACCGACGGCGTCGACACGCTGACCGTCGAGGCCGAGGTCGACGGCGTCGAGCAGGTCCTGGTCGGCACCGGCAACGGTCCGATCTCCGCGTTCTTCCACGCGCTGCAGGGCATCGGCATCGACGCCCGCCTGCTGGACTACCAGGAGCACACGATGAGCGAGGGTGCGTCCGCCGTCGCCGCCTCGTACATCGAGGTCGCCATCGGCGACAAGGTTCTGTGGGGCATCGGGATCGACGCGAATACGACACGTGCGTCGCTGAAGGCGGTCGTCTCCGCGGTCAACCGCTCCGCCCGCTGACCCGGCTGAGCTGCGCTTTCGCGGCCCCGTACACCTTTTGTGGGTGTGCGGGGCCGCGTCATGTCTCGGCCAGTGGGCGGCTCCTTCGTGACCTCGGCGTGACCAAGGTACTGACGCCGCGCGGGCAATGTGGCTAACATCACGCCAACGCCGCGATGTTGCGGCGCCGTCAGGGAGGTGTGCGACGTGACGCCGATTTGGGAACGTATGCGACGAACCGGGAACTCGCGGGTTCTGGGCGTGCACACCACATGGACCACCGTGGGGGACGGGGAGTTCTTCTGCCCCGGCTGCGGTGGCGACCGCAACTACGAGCGGTGCACGGGGCGTCGCCGCTTCACCGTGCTCGGCGTGCCGGTGGTGCCGCGGGGGGAGACCGGGCCCGTCGTCCAGTGCGCGGCCTGCGAGGGCCGGTTCGGCACGGACGCGCTCGATCATCCGACCACGCACCGCTTTTCCGGGATGCTGCGCGACGCGGTGCACACGGTGGTCCTGGCGGTGCTCGCGGCGGGCGGCGCGACGTCGCGTCCCGCGCTCGAGTGTGCCGTCGGGGTCCTGCGCACGGCCGGCTTCGAGGACTGCTCCGAGGTGCAACTGGCCGCGCTCGTGGAGGGGTTGGTCACGGACGCCGGGCGGCTGCCCGAGCACTGCGGGCCCGGTGCCGGGCTCGCCATAGAGCTCCACGAGGCCCTCGACCCGCTCGCCCAGCACCTCGCCCCGGCCGGCCGCGAATCGATCCTTCTGCAGGGTGCCCGGATCGCCCTGGCGGACGGACCCTACTCGGGTGCGGAGCGGGATGTCCTGGGGACGGTGGGCGCCGCCCTGACCATGTGTGTCGACGAGGTCAGCCGCCTGCTGACGGTGGCGGCCCGCACCCCCAGCTGACGTGGGGGCGCGGGGAACTGCGCGCCCGGCCACGACGGTGGCGCACCCGGCGATGGTGCCAAGCCCCGGGGCTCCGCCCCGGCCCCCGCTGCCTCTCGTACAAAGGCGGGGCTTATGTGGCCTGCTGCTCAAGCGCGGAGGAGCTGGACGTGCCTAGGGGCGCGGGGAACTGCGCGACCAGCCACGACGGTGGCGCGCCCGGCAGCGGTGCCGAGCCCCGCTACACCTCGTGCACCAGATCGTGCGTCGACTGTTCCGCGTCCACCGGGTGATGGCACCGGAACACATGCCCACCAGCCCCCGCCGGCCCAGGCATTGTCGTCGCGCACGTCACATCCGCCCGCCAGCAGCGCGTCCGGAACGGGCAGCCGGACGGTGGGTGCGTGGCCGAGGGGACCGGGCCCGTCAGGGGGATCGGGTCGATCGGGTCGAGGAGGCCCGGCGTGGCCGAGAAGAGGGCGCGGGTGTAGGGGTGGCGGGAGCGGTCGAGGACGTCGGCGGCCGGGGTCTCCTCCACGATGCGGCCCAGGTACATGGTGATGACCCGGTCGCTCATCCTGCGCACCGTCTGGATGTCGTGCGAGACGAAGACCAGGGCGAGGCCCAGTCGCTCCTTGAGGTCGAGGAGGAGGTTGAGGATCTGGGCGCGGACGGAGACGTCGAGGGCGCTGGTCGGTTCGTCGGCGACCACCAGATCCGGCTCCAGGGCGAGGGCCCGGGCGATGGCGACGCGTTGGCGCTGGCCGCCGGAGAGCTGGCCGGGGAGCACGTCCGCCAGGGCCTTCGGCAGGCCCACCAGGGACAGCAGCTCCCGTACGCGGTCCTCGCGCTCGGGCGGGGTGCCGCGGCGGTGCACGTCCATCGGGTCGCGGACGATCTGGCGTACGGTCAGACGGCGGTTCAGGGCCGTCGACGGGTCCTGGAAGATCATGCCCACGCCTGTGCCGAGCGCTGCGCGGCGTCCGGCGGGGGGCATGGTCCAGAGGTCGTCGCCCTTGTACGTCACTGTGCCTGACGTGGGGCGCTGGACGCCGACCAGGACCTTGGCCAGGGTCGACTTGCCGCAGCCCGATTCGCCCACGACGCCCAGTGTTTCGCCGGGGGCGATGGCCAGGTCGGCGGCCGTGAGAGCGTGGACGTGGTCGCGGCGGAAGAGGCCGCCGGAGCGGGCCTTGTGCACGACGTGCACGTCTGTCAGTTCGACGATGGGGGGCTTCATTCCGGCTCCGTGTTCGTGGAGGTCGCACGGCGCGCCGTGGGGACGGAGGAGGCGTCGGCGGCCACCGGCTCGTCGTGGCTGGTCGCGCGGTTCCCCGCGCCCCTCAAGGCCGGATGGTGGCAGGCCGTGAGGTGGGTGCGGGCGCCCTGTAGCGCAGGGGTCTGCGTTCGGCACACCGCCGACGCCAGCGGGCAGCGGTCCGTGAAGCGGCAGCCCGGGGGGAAGTCCGCCGGGGACGGGACCACGCCCCTGATCTGGGTCAGGCGGGCCGCCGACGCCTCCAGGGAGAGGACCGAGCCGAGGAGGCCGCGCGTGTAGTGGTGGTGCGGGGCCTCGACCAGGTCCGCCGTCACGCCCGTCTCCACGATCTGGCCGCCGTACATGACGACGACGCGGTCGGTGACGTCGGCGATCAGCGCGAGGTCGTGCGAGACGAGGACGAGCGCGAACCCGAGTTCGGCGCGGAGCCGCAGCAGCAACTCGATGACCTGGGCCTGCACCGTCACGTCGAGAGCCGTCGTCGGCTCGTCGGCGATGATCAGCTTCGGGTCGCGGGAGAGCGCCATGGCGATGAGGACGCGCTGGCGCTGGCCGCCGGAGAGTTCGTGCGGGTAGCTGCGCAGGGTGCGGCCCGGGTCGAGCCCGACGAGGTCGAGGAGTTCGGCGGGGGAGCGGCGGCCTCCGCGCCGGACGACCTGTTTGAGCTGGGCCCGGACCGTCATCGCCGGGTTGAGGGACGACAGCGCGTCCTGGTAGATCATCGCCATGTCGTGGCCGAGGAGGCGGCGCCGGGCGCCCGTCGGGAGGCCGACGAGTTCGCGGCCGTCGAAGGTGACGTGGCCGCGGATCCGGGCGCCCGCGGGGTGCAGGCCCATCACGGTCAGCGCGGTGAGCGACTTGCCGCAGCCGGACTCGCCGACCAGGCCGAGGACCTCGCCGGGCCGCACGTCGAAGCCGATGCCGTCGACGATGTCGACCCCGCCGTGCCGGCCGTCGAACCCGATGGCGAGGTCCCGTACGGAGAGGACGGGGGCCGCGTCGGGCAGGGGCGGGCCCGGGAGCGCAGGCGGGCCGCCGCCTCCGTCAGGCCGGGGAGTTCCAGGACCTTGCCGGTGCCGGGCGCCGCCGTCTCCAGGCGATCGGGCTCCTTGGCCGTGGGGACGTCGCGCGCGGCCGGGGCCGCCCACGCATCCGAGACGCCTTCGCTGAGGACGTTCAGGGAGAGGACCGTGACCAGCATCAACAGGCCCGGGAAGACGGTCGCCCACCAGCCGCCGATCAGGACCATGTTCTTGCCGTCGGCGATGACGCTGCCCCACGACGGGTCCGGCGGCCGGACGCCCGCGCCGATGAAGGACAGCGACGCCTCGAAGACGATGGCCTCCGCGACCTGCACGGTGCAGAAGACGAGGATCGGGGCCGCGCAGTTGATGGCGACGTGCTTGAGCACGATGTGCCAGGTGCGGGCCCCGATGACCCGTTCGGCGGTGACGTAGTCCTCGCCGTACTGGTCCAGGACGTTGGCGCGCACGACCCGCGCGATCGGTGGCGTGAAGAGGAACGCGAGCGCGCAGATCAGGACCGGGATGCCGCCGCCGAACACGGCTACGAGGACGGCCGCGAGGGCGATCCCGGGGAACGCCATGACGACGTCGAGGCAGCGCATGACCGTCTCGTCCGCCGCCTTGGTGGAGGTCGCGGCGGCCGCGCCGAGCACCGCGCCGACGAGCAGCGCGAGCAGCGTCGCCCCGAGCCCGATCGCGAGGGACCAGCGCGCCCCGTACATCAGCCGGCTGAGAATGTCGCGGCCGAGGCTGTCCTGGCCCATCCAGTGCTGCGCGGAGGGGTGCCCGACGCCGTCGACCTGCGGCTGCTGGTCGAGCGGGTCGTGCGGTGCGAGCAGCGGCGCGAACACGGCCATGAGGACGACGACGGTGATGACGCCGAGGGCGATGCGCGACAGGACGGGCAGGCGGCGCAGTCTGCGTACCTTCGTGAACACGCCGAGGGCGCCGGTCATGACGCCGCCCGCAGGCGCGGGTTGACGAGCAGGTACAGCACGTCGATCACCAGATTGATGACGACGAACCCGACGGCCGTGGTCAGCACGACCCCCTGGACCACCGCCGGGTCACCGTTCTTCACCGCGTCGATCATCAGCTTTCCCATTCCGGGCAGCGAGAAGATCGTCTCGACGACCACCGCCCCGCCCAGCAGATAGCCCACGCGCAGACCGAGCACGGTGAGCGGGTTGATCAGGGCGTTGCGCAGTACGTTGCGGCCGACCACGACGACCGGCGGGAGCCCGCTGCCGACGGCCGTGCGCACGTAGTCCTTGTCCAGCTCCTCCACGACCGCCGTCCGCACGATGCGGGTGAGCTGCGCGGCGACGGGGAGGGACAGGGCGAGCGCGGGCAGCGTCATGCACTTCAGCCAGCCGGTGAAGGAGTCGGCCGGGTTGATGTAGCCGCCGGTCGGGAACCAGCCCAGGTCGACCGCCAGGTACTGGATCATGAGCAGCGCCAGCCAGAAGCCGGGCGCCGCGACGCCGGTCAGCGAGACGACGCGGACGATCTGGTCCCAGGCCCGGTCGCGGTGGATGGCGGCGCTGATGCCGAGCACCAGGGACACAATCACGGCGATGCCCAGGCCGAGGAAGGTCAGTTGCAGGGTGAGCGGCAGCGCCGTCGTCACCTGCTCCACGACCGGCTGCCGGGTCAGCACGCTGATGCCCATGTCGCCCTGGAGCAGGTCCCCGACGAAGTGCAGGTAGCGCAGGGGGAGCGGGTCGAGAAGCCCGTTGCGCTCGCGGAAGTCGTGCAGCTGCTCCGGTGTCGGGTTGGCGCCCTGGAAGTACGCGGACGCCGGGTCGATGTCGGCGAAGCGCATCACGAGGAACACGAACAGGACGATGCCGAGCAGCAGCGGCACGAGCAGCACGAGCCGCCGGGCGAGAATTCTGGCGATCACTGCCACGGGCAGCAACTCCTCTAGCGGTCATGGTCTTGCGCGAAGCGCTTACGCGGGGTGCACCTTGAGGACGTTGATGCCGGGGTACGGTTGCGCCTGCACGCCGGTGATCTTGTGGGCGTCCCACGCGGTCATCAGCTCGTTGTGCACGACGGGGTAGATGACGGCCTGCGCGGCGACGGTGTCGAGGTAGTCCTGGATCATCGTCTTCTTGCGGTCGGCGTCGGGTTCCCGGGTGGCCTGGTCCATCTGCCGGAAGAGCCGCTTGGCGGTGGGGTCGTCGGCCCAGCGCGCGTACCCCATCCACAGGTTCTCGGGGCCGTAGTTGTAGCGCATGATCAGGTCCGCGTCGAGGCCGAACTGGTTCGGGTTCGAGGCCGCCGCCACGACCTGGTAGTCCTTCTTCTGGTCCATCTTGGTGAAGACGGCGGTGGTCTCCTGCGGGTCGAGCGTGGTCTTGACGCCGATCGCGTCCCAGGACGCCTTGACGGTCGGCAGGCAGTCGACGATCCAGGAGACGTTGACGGCCATGAGGTTGACGGTCAGGCCGCTGACCCCGGCCTCCCGCAGCAGCTTCTTCGCCTTCTCGGGGTCGTATGCGTACACGGTCCTCGCGGGGCGGAAGGTCGGGTTGCCCTCGTTGAGGAAGGAGCGCGCCGCCTTGCCGTGGCCCTTGAGCGCGACCTCGATCATCTTCTTCTTGTCGATCGCGTAGTGCAGCGCCTGCCGCACCCGTACGTCGTCGAACGGCTTGTGCGCGGTGTTGAACATGAGGAACAGGTTGTTCATCCCGGCGCCGCCCTCGACGGTGAGCCCGTCCTGTTCGAGGCGCTGGATGTTGGCGTAGGGGATGTTGTCGGAGATCTGCGCGTCCGCGCTGCCGCCGGAGATCTTCGCGACGCGCGGTGCGGCGTCCACGATGGTCAGCCAGTTCATCTTCTTGAAGGCGGGCTTGCGCGGGCCGTTGTAGTCGTCGAACGCGGCGAAGGTGGTGTTCGTCTTCGGCTGGTGCGAGGTCTGCCGGTACGGGCCCGAGCCGACGGCCTTGCCCTTCATCGCGTCGTCCCACGCGCCGGGGAGCGAGAAGACGTGCTTCGGCATGATCTTGGCGAGGGTCAGCCGGGCGACGCCCTCGGGGAACGGGAACCTGAGGACCAGCTCGACCGACGCGTCCCCCGTCTTCCGCACCTCCTTCAGCCAGCTCTCGAAGAACCCCTTGGCGAGCGTCTGCGTCTTCGGATCGAGGATGCGGTCGAAGACGAAGACCACGTCGTCGGCGGTGACCGGCTTCCCGTCGTGCCACGTGGCGCCCTGGCGCAGGGTGAATCTCCAGCTCGTGCCCTTGAGCTGCGCCGCGTCCGGGACCTCCGTCGCGAGCGCCGCGTACGGGGCCCGGGTGATCGGGTCGGTGTCGACGAGCCCCTCGTAGATGTGGTGGTTGCCCGCCATCGCGAACGCGGACGCCGTCTGCGTCGGGTCCCAGCTGCCGTCGTTGCCGTAGCCGATGACCGCCGTCAGGGAGGTGGAGCCGCTCCCGCCGTCGTCACCCGTGTCGTTCGTCGACTTCGGTCCGGAGGAACAGGCCGACAGGGACGCGGAGACGGCGGCCGCCGCGCCCAGCGCGCCGGTGTACTTGAGGAAGGAACGGCGGCCGGTCGCGCCGTGGTCGCTCATGGTGCCTCCAATGACTCGCAACGTGGCTGTGGTGGCGTCAGTGACCCGGAGATCCAACGTCCTACGTCTTGGGCAGCGACGTGACCATAAGAGGACCGGGAGTGACGGTCAAGAGATCGCGCAAGGACTTTCGCCCGGACGTGGGACGTGGGATGTCCGAGGCGCCTACGATGCGGCGCATGTCAGAGGAGCCCACGAATCCGGCCGTCCGCCACCGCCGCGTCAGCCGGCAGGTGCAGCGCGCGGTGACGCAGCAGATCCTCGACGCCGGGCTGCGGCCCGGCGAACTCCTGCCCACCGAAGCCGAGTTGATGGACTCGCTCGGCGTCAGCAGGAACTCCGTGCGCGAAGCGCTCAAGGCCCTCCAGGCGCTGGACATCGTCGAGATACGACACGGCTACGGCACGTACGTCGGGCAGGCGTCGCTGACCCCGCTCGCCGACGGCCTCACCTTCCGCACCCTGCTGCGGCCCGCCGACGACGCGCACGCCCTCGCCGAGATCCTCCAGGTCCGCGAGATCCTGGAGGAAGGGCTCGTCCGCCGCATCGCGACCGCCCCGCCCGACGCCGCCACCCTGGACCGGCTCGACGCGCTCGTACGGAGGATGAGCGAGGCGGGCGAGGCCGGGGAACCCTTCGCCGACCTGGACCGCGAGTTCCACGAGACGCTCTACCGCTCGCTCGGCAACGAGCTGATACCGCAGCTCCTCGGCGCGTTCTGGAACGTCTTCGACCGGGTCGCCGGGGTCCGCGAATGGGCCGGCGACCCGGCGCCCGAGGTCACCGTCGACCGCCACCGCGCCATCGTGACGGCCCTGCGCGCAGGGGACGCGGCCGCCGCGCAGCACGCCATGGCCACCCATTTCCGCGGCATCGGGAAGCGGGCGGAGCAGGAGACCCGCGGCGTCGGGTGAAACCCCGCCCGCCGGGCGGGACCTACGAGCCGATGCCGGTGTCGAGGCTGTAGACGATCCCGTCCACGGTCTCGTCGTGCAGACCGCCCTCGTACGCCTTCGTGTACGCGGCCGAGCCGAGCGCGGCGCGGCTGCACTGCTCCGCGTTCACACGGACCGCGATCAGCGCCGGGTTGCCCATCTGCGGACGGCCGAAGGCCTGCCACAGGCGCTGCGCCGAGCCGAGCAGCCGGGCCCCCGCCTCGCCCTGCCCGCCGGCCACGGTCGCGGCGGCCAGCACATCGACGGCGAGGGCGACCCCCAGCGTGTCGTGCAGCTCGGCCTTGCCCCGCAGACTCGCGCGGGCGTGCCCGGCGGCCTCGGTCCAGTTCTCCAGCCCCAGTTCGGCCAGCGCCTGCAAGTAGTCGCCGTACGCCCGCCCCCAGCACTCGCCCCGCGCGGCCAGCTCGATGGAGACGCCGTACGCGATGCTCTTCGCCGGACGCAGGTCACCGAGGTACACCCGGGAGAACGAGGAGGAGAGCCGGTGCAGGAAGCACGCGGCCTCGTAGGCGCCCTGGCGGGTCTCGGACGCGGTCGCGTCGAAGACGACGAGCGCCCGCTCGTGCTCGCCCCGCTGGGTGAGGATCGTCCCCGCGAGATAGTCCGCCGCCACCCGCGCGGTCGGATCGGCCGACGCCGCGGTCACCGCGCGGAACGCGTCGCCGCACCGCGCCGCCGTCTCCAGACCGCCCTGCCCCACGGCCACGAGGGCGCGGGCCCACAGGGCCTTGGCGTAGCCGGGCCCCGGCTCCGGGGCCCCGGACAGCGCCCGGTCCAGGTAGTGGCAGCCCTCGCGGCCGAACCCGCACGCGAACCAGAAGAACCACAGGGCACCGGCCACCTCCAGTGCGGTACGGCGAGCGCCGTCGCGGAGCGCGAAGTCGAGGGCCGCGCGGATGTTGGCGTGCTCGGCGGTGATGCGCCCGCCCCACGCGGTCTGCCGTTCGGTCAGCCATTCGCGGTCGGCCCGCACCGCGAGGTCGCGGTAGCGCTCCAGATGGGCCCGGCGCACCACCGCCTCCTCGCCCAGCTCACGCAGCCAGTGCTCCCCGTACTCCCGTACGGTGTCGAGCAGCCGGTAGCGGACCGGTTCCGCCGTGCCCGCGACCGGACGCACGAGGGACTTGGCCACCAGCTTGTCGACGAGGCCGGGCACGGCGTCGGCGGACAGCGGACCGCCCGCGGTGACCGCCTGGGCGTCGGCCAGGTCGAAACCCGCCGCGAAGACGGACAGCCGAGCCCACAGCAGCCGCTCCAGCGGCGCGCACAGTTCGTGGCTCCAGCCGATCGTGGTGCGCAGCGTACGGTGCCGGGGCGCGGCCGGGGAGCCCGGCGCGGCCGGCACGACCAGGGTGTCGAACCGGTGCAGCAGCCGCTCGTCGAGCCGGCGCAGGGAGAGCCCTGGCAACTGGGCCGCGGCGAGTTCGATGGCCAGCGGGATCCCGTCGAGGCGGCGGCACACGGCGAGAGCCGACTCCCGCTCCGCCGGGCCGAGCCGGAAACCGTCGACGGCGGCGGCCGCCCGGTCCGCGAACAGGGCGACGGCGTCACCGCCCGCGGTCCCCACCGCCCCGGCCACGGGCGGCACCGGCAGCGGCTCCACCTCCAGGCGCCACTCGCCGGGCGCGCCGAGCGGCTCCCTGCTCGTCACCAGGATGTGCAGCCCGGGGGCCGCGTCGAGCAGCCTGCGCACCAGGCGCGCGCACTCCCCGGTCAGATGCTCACACGTGTCCAGGACGAGCAGCAGATGGCGCGGGGCGAGCCATTCGGCGATGAGGTCCTCGGGGTCCCTGGCCGACTGGTCGACCAGGCCCAGCTCCTCGAACAGGACATGGCCGAGCAGCGAGGGTTCGCGCAGCGGGGACAGCGGGACCAGGCGCACGCCGTCGGCGAAGAGCGGGGCCGCGCGGCGGGCGGCCCGCAGCCCGAGCCGGGACTTGCCGACGCCACCGACCCCGGTGAGGGTGACGAGACGGCGTCGGGCCACCGCCTCGTCGAGCAGGTCGAGTTCCCGGTCGCGGCCGATGAAGCTCGTCGTCTCAGCGGGGAAGTTCTCCACCCGCACCGCCCTCCCGCTCTCGTCCGCCGCGCGCTCGCGCGGCGTCGCGGGACAGTCTGCTCCGCCCCGGGAAGCACGCCGCCGGATGACAGAAGTTGAGCGCGGCCCACGCACCCGCCCCGCACACCTGGTCAGAAGGGGGCGGCGGGGATCGATTGCGGTCACCCGGCCGTGCGTAGCGGTCAACGACGCGCAGCCGAGCGGGCGTTCGGCCAGAGTGGGCCGCTCAGCGCGGCGGGGCGGAGCGGGTCGAAGCAGGCGGGAGGCTCCCGCATGACGGTGCGGGGAAGTAGGCGGATGCGCTGGGCGAGGGCGGGCGACCTGGTGCTGCCCGCGGGTGTCAGCCTCCTGCTCGCCGTCCTCGGCGGACTCCAGTCCGGGTGGCGGCCCGCGGTGACGGCGCTGCTGCTCGGGCCGGTCCTCGCCTGTTCCCGGCTCGGTGTGCGCGGCACGCTCACCGTCGTCGGATGGAGCGCGGCCCTCGCCCTGTCCACCGGCGCCGTACGGCATCTGACGGGCACGCCGCCGTTCATAGCGGAGTACCTGGTCCTCCTCGCGGGCGGCGCCGTGGCCGTCCGGATCGCCGGGGAGAAAGCGGCGCGCACCGCCGCGCTCCGGCACGCGACCGAGGTGGCGCAGGTCGCTCAGGGCGCGCTGATGCGCCCGATGGCCGCGCTCGTCGGCGAGATCGACGTCTGCACCCGCCACCACTGCCCCCTCGAACCCGCGACGGTCGGCGGCGACGTCTTCGAGATCGTCAACACCCCCTATGGAACACGGGTTTTCATAGGCGACGTCCGAGGACACGACCTCGACGCCGTGCAGACCGCCGCCTCCGTCCTCGGGGGCTTCCGCGACCTTGCCTACGTCACCCCCGACCTCACCGACATCGCCGCGCGCCTCGACGTCCTGCTCGCCGCGGAGCTGGGCCCGGAGAGCTTCGTCACCGCCCTGTTCGCCGAGTTCGCCCCAGGCGAGGTCCGCCTGGTCAACTGCGGCCATCCGCCACCGCTGCGTACGGGCTCCTCGCCCAAGCTGCTCCATCCGGCCGAGCCCGCGCTGCCGCTGGGGCTCGGGGCCCGGCCCGCGAGCCGCCGGTGCTGGCTGCAGCCCGGCGACCGGATCCTGTTCTACACCGACGGCCTGACCGAGGCGCGGGACGCCGACGGCACGGAGTTCCCGCTCCTCGAACGGTGCGCGGAGCCGCTCTCGGCGGTTCTGCCCAGCGACGCGCTCAACGCCCTGTACGAGGCGGTGACCGCGCACACCGGAGCACCGCTCCTGGACGACGTGGCGCTCGTCCTGTGCCAGCAGGCCGACCCCCTCACCGGAGCGGGCGCCGACCCCCGCGCGGACCAGCACCCCCGCGACCACCGGGTGGACGCGGACCTCGGACCCGAGTGACCGGCCGCTCGCCGCGGCCTCCCGGCCCTTCGTCACCGGACGGTAGCGGCGCCCGACAGAACGCGGCCCCGTGTCGACTCCCCGAAACCGGGGCCCGCCACCGCCACGTCCTGGGCGCAGAGGAGCAGCAGTGCCGACGGGGAGGCGCCGACCATGAGTACTCCGAGCGGCGGTGCCCACCGTCTGACCCTTCTCGGGCCGGACCCCCTGCGCGGCGCGGTCGTCGACGTCTCCGGCGGCCCGGTCCTGGTCGGCCGGGCCGACGCGTGCGGGCTGCGTCTCGACGACCCGTGTGTCAGCGGGCGGCACGCGGTCCTCACGCCCGTCGAGGGCCGGGTCGTCGTCGAGGACCTGCGCTCCCGCAACGGCACCCGCGTCAACGGCGCCCCCGTCACCGCGGCCCGCCCGCTCAGCCACGGCGACGTCGTCGAGTTCGGCGGCACCGTCGAGGCCCGCTACGAGCAGGACGAGGCCGCCCGCAACGCCTCGCTCCAGACCGTCACGGCCCTGCCCTCGACCGCCGCGGCGCCGCCCCAGCACAGCGCGTACGAGCTCTACGCCCTCTACGTCGACCAGATCCGGCACGAACGCGACAGCCTTCTCCACGACATCCGGGCCACCCGGCGCAGAGCCCGCCGCCTGCTCGCAGCCTCCCTGGTGCTGCACCTCGCCGCCCTCGCGACGGTGCTCCCGCTCGCGCGCCGCGCCGCCGAGGTGCTGCGCGGGACGCCGTCCCCGGGCAGGGGTGAGGCGCTGCGGCGCGCCCTCGTCACGGAAGTCACCGAGGGGCCGGGCCCGCTGCTGCTCGCCGCCGCCGGGGCCGGACTCCTCGTCGCCCTCACGCTCGGCGGCGCCGGGACCGTCCTGCACATGGTGGCCGCGGGCAGGCGCCGCCGCCTCGAAGCGACCGTCGGCGGCCTGTGCCCGCCGGGCCGAGGATGAGGCGAACGGAGTGCCGGTCGCAGGTCGCCCCGGCTGCCCCGTGTCCATCGGAGGAACCGTGGCGTTGTCCGGTTGACGCGCGGCGCGCCCCCTGGTCGCCGTGGCCGCCGCAGCCCGCGCGGCAGGACGCACTACGGGACAGGAGCGCCACCCGAATGAAGCCAGCGATCGGTTCGTACGCGGTCGACATGAGCACCGGCCGGGTGGGACGGGTGATGGGGCACGAGGGCCCGTACGTGCAGCTGCGACCGTTCGGCGGCGGCCGGGAATGGGACTGCGCGCCCGACATGGTGCGGGAGGCCACCACCACGGAGCGGCTCCGCGCGGCCACGGCGTACGCGAACAGAAGGAGCCGGGGCGAGGTCCCCTGACCGGGCGCCGGGCAGGGGCCCGGGCAAGGCAGAATGGAGGGCATGAACCCGCTCCGCGAAGACGCCGCCGCCGCCCCCCGGGGTGCGCGATGAGTCTCTTCAGGGACGACGGGATCGTCCTGCGGACGCAGAAACTCGGCGAGGCCGACCGCATCATCACCCTCCTCACGCGCGGCCACGGCCGGGTCCGCGCGGTGGCCCGCGGCGTACGCCGCACCAAGTCCAAGTTCGGGGCGCGGCTCGAACCGTTCTCCCACGTCGACGTGCAGTTCTTCGCGCGCGGCAGCGAACTGATCGGCCGCGGCCTGCCGCTGTGCACGCAGAGCGAGACCATCGCCGCGTACGGCGGCGGCATCGTCACCGACTACGCCCGCTACACCGCGGGCACCGCGATGCTGGAGACGGCGGAACGGTTCACCGACCACGAGGGCGAACCGGCCGTCCAGCAGTACCTGCTGCTCGTCGGCGCCCTGCGCACCCTCGCCCGCGGTGAGCACGAGCCGCACCTCGTCCTCGACGCGTTCCTGCTCCGCTCCCTCGCGGTCAACGGGTACGCGCCCACCTTCGGCGACTGCGCCAAGTGCGGGCTGCCCGGGCCCAACCGGTTCTTCTCCGTCGGCGCGGGCGGCTCCGTCTGTGTCGACTGCCGGGTGCCCGGCAGCGTCGTACCCTCTCCGCAGGCCCTCGCCCTGCTCGGCGCACTCCTTACCGGGGACTGGGCGACGGCCGACGCGAGCGAGCCGCGGTTCGTGCGGGAGGGCAGCGGACTGGTCTCCGCCTATCTGCACTGGCACCTGGAGCGCGGACTGCGGTCCCTGCGCTACGTGGAGAAGGGCTAGCGCACGCGCTGGCGCATTTGTGATCGAGCTGCACATCGAGCTACTGAGCTATTGAGCTAGGGGAGAGGCCGGAAACATGGCACGTCGCGGAATCCTCGGACGGTCCCGCCGGGAGTACGTCACGCCCGAACCGCACCCGTCGGGCGCGCGGCCGCCGAAGATCCCGGGCGAGCTGGTGCCGCAACACGTCGCCATCGTCATGGACGGCAACGGGCGGTGGGCGAAGGAGCGCGGGCTTCCGCGCACCGAGGGCCACAAGGTCGGGGCCGAGCGCGTCCTCGACGTCCTCCAGGGCGGCGTCGAGCTGGGCGTCGGCGCGATCTCGCTCTACGCGTTCTCCACCGAGAACTGGAAGCGGTCGCCCGACGAGGTCCGCTTCCTCATGAACTTCAACCGGGACTTCATCCGCAAGACCCGCGACCAGCTCGACGAGCTCGGGATCCGGGTGCGGTGGGTCGGGCGGATGCCCAAGCTGTGGAAGTCGGTCGCCAGCGAGCTGGAGATCTCCCAGGAGCAGACCAAGGACAACGACAAGCTCACGCTGTACTTCTGCATGAACTACGGCGGGCGGGCCGAGATCGCCGACGCGGCGTTGGCTCTCGCCGAGGACGTGAAGGCGGGCCGGCTCGATCCGTCGAAGATCAGCGAGAAGACGTTCGCGAAGTACCTGTACTACCCCGACATGCCGGACGTCGACCTCTTCCTGCGGCCCAGCGGTGAGCAGCGCACGTCCAACTATCTGCTCTGGCAGAGCGCGTACGCGGAGATGGTCTTCCAGGACGTGTTGTGGCCGGACTTCGACCGGCGGGATCTGTGGCGGGCGTGCGTGGAGTACGCGTCCCGGGACCGGCGCTTCGGCGGGGCCACCCCGAATGAGGTCCTGCTGCAGCTTGAGGGCAAGGCCTGACGAGATCCGGTTTCGTCCGCGGGCCGGCGGGGGCTGGTCGCGCAGTTCCCCGCGCCCCTGGGCACGTCGTCGACCACCGCGCCATCGTGGTTGCTCGCGCAGTTCCCCGCGCCCCTGAGATGCGCACTGCGTGCGCCATCTCAGGGAGGCGAGTGCGCATGCCTCTCTGAGAGGCGCGCGTGACACGCGTCTTCAGGGAGCTGCGGCGAAGCCGCACGCTCCAGGGGAAGGCGCGGCGGAGCCGCAAGCCTTCAGGGGCGCGGGGAACTGCGCGACCAGCCACGACGCAAGGCGCACCCGGCGACGAAGTCACACCGCGGCGGCGCAATCCGCACAGGTGCCGAAGATCTCCACCGTGTGCGCCACGTTCACATACCCGTGCTCAGAGGCGATCGTCTCCGCCCAGGACTCGACAGCCGGCCCCTCGACCTCAACGGCCTTGCCGCACACCCGGCACACCAGGTGATGATGATGGTCACCCGTGGAGCACCGCCGGTACACCGCCTCGCCCTCGGACGTGCGCAGCACATCCACCTCACCCGCGTCCGCGAGCGACTGCAGCGTGCGATACACCGTGGTCAGCCCGACGGAGTCACCCTTGTGCTTGAGGACGTCGTGCAGCTCCTGCGCGCTGCGGAACTCGTCCACCTCGTCGAGCGCTGCCGCCACGGCCGCGCGCTGGCGGGTCGACCTGCCTCGAACCGGGGCTGCCACGGGTTTCTCCTCACATCCCTGCCACGTACGTACCGCCGCCATTGTGCCAGGCGGCGACGGGCCCGGGTCAGACCTTGGCGGGGGCCTGCCCGGGGATCGCGCACTCCGCCGGATCGCCCGGCATCTGGGCCATCGCCGCCCGCGCCCTGCGCCTGGCCAGCGGAGTGGCGAGCAGCGTCAGGACGATGAAGACGCCGATGGTCAGGAGCACGATCGTCGCGCCGGGCGGCACGTCCTGGTAGTAGGAGGTCGCCGTGCCGCCCAGGGTGACGGCGACGCCGATCGCCACGGCGATGACGAAGGTCGCCTTGAAGCTGCGGGTCAGCTGCTGCGCCGCCGCGACCGGGACGACCATCAGGGCCGACACCAGGAGCAGGCCCACGACGCGCATCGCCACCGTGACCGTGACCGCCGCGGTGACGGCGGTCAGCAGGTTCAGGGCGCGCACGGGCAGCCCGGTGACACGCGCGAACTCCTCGTCCTGGCTCACCGCGAAGAGCTGGCGGCGCAGGCCGACCGTGACCAGGACCACGAACGCCGCGAGCAGGCAGATCGCGGTGACGTCCTCGGAGGAGACGGTGGAGAGCGAGCCGAAGAGGTACGAGGTGAGGTTGGCCGTCGAGCCGCCGGGAGCCAGGCTGGTGAACATGACGCCGCCTGCCATGCCCCCGTAGAAGAGCATGGCGAGCGCGATGTCGCCGCGGGTCTTCCCGTACCAGCGGATCAGCTCCATGACGACGGCGCCGAGGACGGAGACCGCCGTCGCCATCCAGACCGGGGACGCGGAGAGCAGGAAGCCGAGGCCGACGCCGGTCATCGCCACATGGCCGATGCCGTCGCCCATGAGGGCCTGGCGGCGCTGGACCAGGTAGATGCCGATGGCCGGCGCGGTGATGCCGACGAGGACGGCGGCGAGCAGCGCCCGCTGCATGAAGTCGTAGCTCAGGATTTCCATCAGCTCAGCAGTCCCGTGCGGAGGGGTTCGGCGTCCACGGCGGCGTGCGGGTGGACGTGGTCGTGGCCGGGCAGCGCGTGCTGGCCGACGGCCTTCGGGGGCGGCCCGTCGTGCAGGACGCAGCCGTCGCGGAGCACCACCGCGCGGTCGATCAGCGGCTCAAGGGGGCCGAGTTCATGCAGGACGAGGAGGACGGAGGCGCCCGCCGCGACCTGCTCGCGCAGGGTCGCGGCGAGGATCTCCTGGCTGGCGAGGTCGACGCCCGCCATCGGCTCGTCCATGATCAGCAGCTCGGGTTCGGCGGCGAGGGCGCGGGCGATGAGCACGCGCTGGTGCTGGCCGCCGGAGAGCGCGTTGACCGAGTCCTTGGCGCGGTCGGCGAGGCCGACGAGGTCGAGGGCGCGGCGCACCGCGTCCTTGTCGGCGGCGCGCAGGATGCCGAAGCGGGAGCGGGAGAGCCGCCCGGAGGCGACGATCTCCGCGACCGTGGCGGGCACGCCGCCCGCGGCGGTGGTGCGCTGCGGCACGTAGCCGACGCGGGCCCACTGCTTGAAGCGGCGGCGCGGGGTGCCGAACAGCTCGATCTCGCCGCTCGTGACCGGCACCTGGCCGATGACCGAGCGCACGGCGGTCGACTTGCCGGAGCCGTTGGCGCCGAGCAGGGCGACGACCTCGCCGCGGCCCACGGTCAGGTCGATGCCGCGCAGCACGGGGCGCGAGCCCAGCTCGGCCGTCACCTTGCGCAGGGTGATGACGGGTTCGGTCATCTCACTGCCGCCCTTCGATTTTTGTACCGCGTACGTCACTTGGCGCCGAGCGCCTTTTGGAGTGCGGCGAGGTTCGCCTCCATGACCTGGAGGTAGTCGTCGCCCTTGGACTTCTCGGTGATGCCCTCGATGGGGTCGAGTACATCAGTCTTCAACTTCGCGTCGCCCGCCAGGGTCTTCGCCGTCTTGTCACTGACGAGGGTCTCGTAGAAGACGGTGGTGACCCCGTCGGCCTTCGCCATCTTCTGCAGGCCCTTCACGCGGGCGGCGCTGGGCTCGCTCTCCGGGTCGAGGCCGCTGATGGCCTCCTCGGTGAGGCCGTAGCGCTCGGCGAGGTAGCCGAAGGCGGCGTGGGTGGTGATGAAGACCTTGGAGTCGGTGTTCTTCAGGCCGTCCTTGAACTTGGTGTTCAGCGCGTCCAGCTTCTTCACCAGCGTCGCGGTGTTCTTCTTGTATTCCCCCGCGTGGTCCGGGTCGGCCTTCTGAAGAGCCTTGCCGACCCCCTCGGCGACCTCGGTGTACTTCACCGGGTCGAGCCAGATGTGCGGGTCGGTGCCCTCTTCGCCGCCGTGGTCGTGATCGTGGTCCTCGTGCTCGTCGGCGTGCTCCTCGGCGTGGCCGCCGACCTCGCTGCCGTGCTTCTCCAGGCTCGTCAGGGAGGCCGCGTCGACCTTGGTGGAGATCCCCGACTGGTCGATGGCCTCGTCGACGGAGGGCTGCAGGCCCTTGAGGTAGACCGCGACGTCGGACTCCTCCAGCTGGGCGCGCTGCTTGGCGCTGACCTCCAGGTCGTGCGGCTCCTGGCCGGGCTCGGTCAGGTTGCGCACGGAGACGTGGTCGCCGCCGATCTGCTCGGCGAGGTACTGCATCGGATAGAACGACGCGACGACGTCGAGCCTGCCGCCGTTCCCGCCGCCCTTGCCGTCCGCCGCGTCCGAGGAGGAGCAGGCGGAGAGGCCGACCAGGCCGAGCGCCGTGGTGGCGGTGACGGCGGCGGTGGATATGAGGCGGCGGCGGGGGCGACGGGCCATGCGTACGTTCATGACAGTCATTTTCAACAAAACTGGAAACGATTGTCAACAACGACTTCGTCACGCAAGGTCCCGCTCTGTACCCCCGAACCGATTTGGTCGCAGGGGTGGGCCCGCCGGTAACCTGAGGCATTCGCTCCCGGAGCGCGTATCCAGCGCGCTCATCGTCGTCGTAATGAAGAGAGCACCGTGGCCGCCGACAAGATCGACACCATCGTCAGCCTCAGCAAGCGCCGTGGCTTCGTCTACCCCTGCAGCGAGATCTACGGTGGTCAGCGCGCCGCCTGGGACTACGGTCCGCTGGGTGTGGAGCTGAAGGAGAACCTCAAGCGCCAGTGGTGGCGCTACATGGTCACCTCGCGCGAGGACGTCGTCGGTATCGACTCGTCGGTGATCCTGGCCACCGAGGTCTGGCAGGCGTCGGGCCACGTCGCCACCTTCACCGACCCGCTCACCGAGTGCACCTCCTGCCACAAGCGCTACCGCGCGGACCACCTGGAGGAGGCGTACGAGGAGAAGAAGGGCCGCGCGCCCGAGAACGGCCTCGCCGACCTCACCTGCCCGAACTGCGGCAACAAGGGCACGTTCACCGAGCCCAAGCAGTTCTCCGGGCTGCTCTCCACGCACCTCGGCCCGACCCAGGACAGCGGCTCCGTCGCCTACCTGCGCCCCGAGACCGCGCAGGGCATCTTCACCAACTTCAGCCAGGTGCAGACGACTTCGCGGCGCAAGCCCCCGTTCGGCATCGCCCAGATGGGCAAGTCCTTCCGCAACGAGATCACGCCCGGCAACTTCATCTTCCGCACCCGCGAGTTCGAGCAGATGGAGATGGAGTTCTTCGTCAAGCCGGGCGAGGACGAGCAGTGGCAGGAGTACTGGATGGAGCAGCGCTGGAACTGGTACACCGGCCTGGGCCTGCGCGAGGAGAACATGCGCTGGTTCGAGCACCCGAAGGAGAAGCTCTCCCACTACTCGAAGCGCACCGCCGACATCGAGTACCGCTTCCGCTTCGGCGGCAGCGAGTGGGGTGAGCTGGAGGGCGTCGCCAACCGCACGGACTACGACCTCTCCGCGCACTCCAAGGCGTCCGGCCAGGACCTCTCCTACTTCGACCAGGAGAAGGGCGAGCGCTACACGCCGTACGTCATCGAGCCCGCGGCCGGTGTCGGCCGCACCATGCTCGCCTTCATGCTCGACTCGTACTTCGAGGACGAGGCGCCCAACGCCAAGGGCAAGATGGAGAAGCGCACGGTCATGCGGTTCGACCCGCGTATCGCGCCGGTGAAGGTCGCCGTGCTGCCGCTGTCGCGCAACCCGGAGCTGTCGCCGAAGGCGAAGGGGCTCGCGCAGGCGCTGCGTCAGCACTGGAACATCGACTTCGATGACGCCGGGGCCATCGGGCGCCGCTACCGTCGTCAGGACGAGATCGGTACGCCGTTCTGTGTCACCGTCGACTTCGACACGCTTGAGGACAACGCGGTGACGGTGCGGGAGCGCGACACCATGAAGCAGGAGCGGGTGTCTCTCGACCAGATCGAGGGGTACCTTGCGTCGCGGCTGATCGGCTGCTGACGCGGTCGTACGTTGTTCAGGCCCTGGTTCGCCGGTATTCGGCGGGCCGGGGCCTTTGTGCTGGTCACGGGGCTCCGCCCCGGACCCCGCTGCTCAATCGCCGCAGGGGCTTGAAAGTGGGTCCCGCTGCTCAAGCGCCGCAGGGGCTCAGAATGCTGCGATGCCGCGCAGTACCAGCGCCACGACCGCCTCGAACGCCGCCTGGCTGTCCGGCTTTGACCACTCCGGGGCGTGGACCGGGTCGTGGAAGTGGGCTGTGGCCTCCAGGACCGCGCGGGCCGTCACCGGGATGTCCGGGGCCTCGAAGTCGCCCCGTTCGACGCCCTCTTGGAGGATCGCGCCGATCTGGGTGAGCAGCTCGTCGAGGTGTTCGTCGACCACGTCGCTGTTCTCGGTCGTCAGGACCGTGTACGTGGCGAACAGCTCGGGGTCGTCGCCCGCCTTGTGCTGCTTGGCCTCGAACAGCGCCGCCAGCCAGTGCCGCAGTTTGGCCGGGGGCGCCTCGTCGCCCGCGACGACCTCGGCCAGAACGCCGGTCGTGCGCTCCAGCCAGCGCCGGGTGACCGCGCCGCGCAGCTCGGCCTTGGTCCGGAAGTGGCGGTAGACCGAGCCGTGGCTGACGCCGAGCGCGCGGGCCACGTCGACCACGGTCGCCTTCGCGGCGCCGTGGCGGCGCAGCACTTCCTCGGTCGCGGCGAGGATGCGCTCGGGGGTCAGGGTCTCGGTCGGTGCCATGTACGTGACCGTACCGGGCGGGTCAGCGGCGTTCGCTGTCGAGGTGTGCCATCTGGGCCGCCGGGTAGCGCTCGCCGGCCGCGGCGTCGGCGGGCACGGCCCGCTCGATCGCGGCGAGGTCGGCGGCGTCGAGGGTGACGTCCACCGCACCGAGCGCCTCGGTCAGGCGGGTCCGCGTGCGGGCGCCGACCAGCGGCACGATGTCGGCCTTGTGCCGGGCGCCCTGGGCCAGGACCCAGGCGATGGCGATTTGCGCGACGCTGACGCCCTTCTGCTCGGCGATCTTGCGGAGCTGCTCGACGAGGCCGAGGTTGTGGCGCAGGTTGTCGCCCTGGAAGCGGGGGCTCATGCCGCGGAAGTCGTTCGCGGCGAGGGTGCGGTCCTGGGTGAAGTGGCCGGAGATCAGGCCGCGGGAGAGCACCCCGTACGCGGTGATGCCGATGCCGAGTTCGCTGACGGTCGGCAGGATCGACTCCTCGGTCGAGCGCGAGATCAGCGAGTACTCGATCTGGAGGTCGGAGACCGGGGCGGTCGCGGCGGCCCGGCGGATCGTCTCCGCGCCCACCTCGGAGAGGCCGATGTGGCGGACGTGGCCCTGCTCGACCAGTTCGGCGATGGCGCCGACGGTCTCCTCGATCGGCACGTCCGGGTCGAGGCGGGCGATCCGGTACACGTCGATGTGGTCGACGCCGAGGCGCTGGAGGCTGTACGCGGCGAAGTTCTTCACCGCCGCCGGGCGCCCGTCGTAGCCGCTCCAGCCGCCGTCCGGGTCGCGCAGGGCGCCGAACTTCACGCTGGTCAGGGCCGATTCGCGGGCCGCGGCGGGGGCTGTGCGCAGCGCCTCGCCGATCAGCATCTCGTTGTGGCCCATCGCGTAGAAGTCACCGGTGTCGAGGAGGGTGACGCCCGCGTCGAGCGCGGCGTGGATGGTGGCGATCGACTCCGTGCGGTCGGCTTCGCCGTAGAGCGCGGACATGCCCATGCAGCCGAGGCCGAGGGCGGAGACGCGGGGGCCGGTGGTGCCGAGGGTGCGCTGAGTTTCGGTGGGGAGGTTCATGCCTCCACCATGGCATGACAGGTGACAGATTTCAATATCTGTCACCTGTCATCCCTAGTGGTGTCACCGGCCCGTGTCGTCAGGCCACCTTGCGCGGCAGCCGCAGGCTCAGCCCCACCGTCAGCGCCACCGCCCCGAGCTGCACCAGCAACGTCGTGACCAGCGCGTCCCGCATCCCGAGCGACGGGATCAGGGAGAGGAACAGCGTGCCGAGCGTGGCCACGCCGAGGGCCAGGGACGCCTGCTGGATCGTCGTCATCACGCCGCCGCCGACGCCCGCCCGCGCCGCCGGGACCTCGGAGAGGATGATCCGGAAGAGGATCGGGAGCTGGAGCGCCTGGCCCGCGCCCGCGAGCGCCGCCCCCGGCAGGAGGGCGAGGACGCCGAAGTGCGGCCACGTCTCGTGCGCGGCCAGCGCGATCAGCGCCACCCCGGCCGCCTGGACCAGGCCGCCCGCCGTGACGACCCGCGTGCCCCAGCGGGCCACCAGGCGTGGCCCGGCGAGCGAGGTCGCGAAGAACACCGCCGCCATCGGGGCCAGGGCCAGCCCGGCCGAGGTCGCGTCGAGCCGTTCGCCCTGCTGGAGCGCGACCGCGATCACGAACATGAAGCCGCTGAAGCCGATGGAGAAGGGGACCACCAGGGCGAGGCCCCGGCGCAGGGACAGGAGCGCGAAGAGGGACGGCGGGATCAGCGGGGCGCCGCCCGTCCGGTCGGCCCGGCGCTCGACCTCGTAGAAGAGGTACGCGAGGAGCGGGAACGCGGCGAGGGAGAGCCACGTCCACAGGGGCCAGCCCGCCGCGCGGCCCTCGGTCAGCGGGGCGAGGAGCGCGATCAGGGCGAGGGCGAGGAGGAGTGTGCCGGGGACGTCGACGCGTTCGGGGCGCGCTGAGCGGGTCTCGGGGACGGTGCGCAGCGCCAGGACGAGGGCCACGACCACGACCGGCACGTTCACCAGGAAGACCGAGCGCCAGCCGGAGCCGAACAGGTCCGCCGAGACGAGGACGCCGCCGAGGACCTGGCCCGCGACCATCGACAGGCCGGCCGTCGCCCCGTACATGCTCATGGCCTTGGCGCGGCGCGGGCCCGCCGTCGTCGCCTGGATGGTGGCGAGCACCTGCGGGAGCATCGCCGCCGACGCCGCGCCCTGCGCGATCCGCGCCGCCACGAGGGTTCCGGCGGTGGGGGCGAGGCCGCAGGCCAGGGAGGTGAGGCCGAACGCGGCCATCCCGCCGACGAACATCCGGCGGCGGCCGAGCTGGTCGCCGAGCCTGCCGCCCAGGACGAGCAGCACGGCGTACGCGATGCCGTACCCGGCGACGACGAGTTCGAGGACCGGTTCGCTCGCGGACAGGTCGCGGGCCATGGTGGGCAGGGCGACGTTGACGATGAAGAAGTCGATGAGGGGCAGGGCGGCGCCGAGCAGCACGGTGAACAGACCCGGGCCGCCGAGCGAGTGGCCGGGTGCCACGGTGCGGGCGACCGGCGGGGACTGCGTCTGGGTGGTCATGGCATCGAGCGTCCGCCGGTGCTCAGGCTGGTACCAGAGTCTTCTTATCCTGGTAGAACCTCTACCCGTCAACAGCTTGGCGGCGGGCCGCGGACCGGTGCAGGCTGGTCCCATGACCACGATGACGGGACTGGTCCCATGACCACCCTGACGCCGGAGGCGCGGCCCGCCGAGATCCGCCGCCATGAGCTGGCCGGGTTCCTGCGCAGCCGCCGCGAGCGCATCGCGCCCGAGGAGGTCGGGCTGCCGCGCGGCAGGCGCCGCCGCACCCCGGGGCTGCGCCGCGAGGAGGTCGCGCAGCTCTCGGCGGTCGGCGTCACCTGGTACACGTGGCTGGAGCAGGGCCGCGACATCCAGGTCTCCGCGCAGGTCCTCGACGCGCTCGCCCGCACCCTGCGGCTCGACGGGAGCGAACGCGCCCACCTGTTCGGCCTGGCCGGCGCGATCGACCCGACCCCGGCGGCGATCTGCCCCACGCTCACCCCCGAACTGCGGGAAATGCTGGCCAAGTTGGAGCCGATGCCGGCCTGTGTGCAGAACAGCCGGTACGACATCCTCGCCTACAACCGCACCTACGGGCAGTTGCTCTGCGACCTGGACGCGGTCCCGGCCGAGGACCGCAACATGATGTTCCTGGCCTTCACGCACGAGCCGTGGCGCTCCGCCATCGTCCAGCGCGACGAGGTGCTGCGGCTGATGGCGGCCAAGTTCCGCGCGGGCATGGCGGCCCACCTCGCCGAGCCCGCCTGGAAGCTGGTCCTGAAGCGGCTGCTCGACGAGTCCGCCGAGTTCCGGGAGGTCTGGGAGCGGCACGAGGTGATGCGGTCGCAGCCCAGCAACGTCAAGGAGTTCCTCAACCCGCACGTCGGTCTCGTCCGTGTCGTGCACACCGATCTGTGGCTGAGCCGCGACACCGGGGCGCGCCTGGTGACGTACACGGCGGCGGACGACGTGTCGCGCGAGCGGCTCGGCCGGCTCCAGGAACTGGTGCTCAGCGGCGCCCTATGAACCGGCCGCCGCACGTGCCGCCTCCGCGTCCTCCGGCTCCTCCAGACGCTCGGCCGTGCGCCGCGCCGTCCCGCGCGCCCAGCGTCCGCTGGTCAGCACGCCGAGCAGCAGTACGGCGAGGCCGCACCCGGCGATGATCCACCAGCAGGCCCGCCCCGCCTCGACGAAGCTGCGCGCGTACGAGGATCCGGCGACGCCCGACGCGAGGACCGCGCCGATCACGGCGACGCCGAGCGTCTGGCCGATCTGCCGGCTGGTGGAGGCGACGGCCGCCGCGACACCGGCCTGCGCGCGCGGCATCCCGGAGACGGCGGTGTTGGTGATGGGTGCGTTCACGAAGCCGAAGCCCAGGCCGAACAGGACATAGCCGATGAAGAGCGTGGTGTTGGAGGTCTCCGCGTCGAACGCCGCGAAGAGCACGCCGCTCACCGTCATCGACACCCCCGCGATCAGCAGCGGCAGGCGCGGGCCGCGATTGCCGACGAGCCGCCCGGACAGGGGCGCGCACAGGAAGGTCATCGCCGCCATCGGCAGCATCCACAGGCCCGCGTGGAGCGCGTCCAGACCGCGTACGTCCTGGAGGTAGAGGGTCGACAGGAACAGAAAGCCGCCGAGCGCCGCGAACGCGCTGACCGCGATGGCCGTCGCCCCGCTGAACGGTGCCGAGTGGAAGAAGCGCAGGTCGATGAGGGGTTCGGCGCGGCGCGGCTCGTAGAGCAGGATGCCGATGAGCGCGGCGACCGCGACCGCCGCGCAGGCGAGGGTCCGGGCCGAGGTCCAGCCCGCCGAGGGCGCCTCGATGATCGCGTACGTGAGTGAGCCGAGCAGCGCGATGATCAGGACCTGGCCGACCGGGTCCGGGCGGCGGGCCTTCGGGGCGCGGGACTCGGGGACGTAGCGGAAGGTCAGCAGGAGCGCGGCGAGGCCGACGGGGAGATTGATCCAGAAGATCGAACGCCAGCCGACCGAGTCCACCAGCAGGCCGCCGACCAGCGGTCCCGCGGCCATCGAGATGCCGACGACACCGCCCCACACACCGATGGCGCGGGCCCGCTCGCGCGGGTCGGTGAAGGTGTTCGTGATGATCGACATCGCGACGGGGTTCAGCATCGAGCCGCCGACCGCCTGCACCATCCGGAACGCCACCAGGGACTCCAGGTTCGGCGCGAGGGAGCAGGCCACCGACGCGGCCGTGAACACGATGAGCCCGGTCATGAAGACCTTGCGCCGCCCGATCCGGTCGGCGGTCGAACCGGCCAGCATCAGCAGCGCGGCGAGGACCAGCGTGTAGGCGTCGATCGTCCACTGCATGCCCGAGAGCGTGGCGTCGAAGTCCTTGGCCATGGCGGGCAGGGCGACGTTCAGGACGGTGTTGTCGAGGCTGACGATCAGCAGGCTCATGCAGCAGATCGCCAGGACGAGCATCCGCCTGCGATGCGACAGGTCATTCGATGCGTGGGGCATGTAATTGACGGTAACCGGAGCGGGGCCGGGGCGGGCATGTGAGGTCATGCGCTCAGCGTCGTCCCGCGCTCAGCCGGGTACCAGAGTCTCCTCATCGTGTTACAGGCAGTACCTGGCACCAGGTTGCGGGCGGGGGCATGCTGGGGGCATGAGCAGCGGAACGGGGAGGGGGCCGGGCGCCCGGGAGCGCCGCGCCGAGCTCGCCGCCTTCCTGCGCAGCCGCCGCGAGCGCGTCACCCCGGAACAGGCCGGACTGCCGACGACCGCGCGCCGCCGCACCCCGGGGCTGCGCCGCGAGGAGGTCGCGCACCTCGCCTCGGTCGGCATCACCTGGTACACGTGGCTGGAGCAGGGCCGCGCCATCAACGTCTCCGCCGGTGTCCTCGACGCCGTCGCCCGCGCCCTGCTCATGGACCCCACCGAACGCGCCCACGCCTTCGCCCTCGCCGGGACGGCCGACCCGCGCGCCGAGACGCCGTCCCCGGTCGTCACGCCCACGGTCCTGCGCATGCTGCGGCGCCTGGAGCCGTACCCGGCCGAGGTGAAGAACGCGCGCTACGACGTCCTCGCCCACAACCGCGCCTACGTCGACGTCTTCGGCGACCCCGCCGAACTCGCCCCGCACCACCGCAACGCCCTGTGGATGATGTTCATGCACGACCACCGGCCCGTACGGTTCCTCGACCGCGACGTGATGCTCCCCGAGCTGATCGCCAAGTACCGCAAGGCCATGGCGGAACACGTCGCCGACCCGGCCCGGAAGGCGCCCGTCGACGAACTCCTCGCCGTCTCACCGGAGTTCCGCGCACTGTGGGAGCGGCGGGACGTCGCCCCGATGGTCTCCCACGTCAAGCGCTACGAGCACGTGGACCCCGCGATCGGCCTGCTCAGCCTGGAGCACCGGCACATGTGGCTGGCCCCGGACGCGGACGCCCACCGCGTCGTCGCGTACGTCCCGGCGGACGACGCGACGGAGGAGCGTCTGGAGCGCCTGGCCGCCGCGTCAGTGACGCGCTGACTCGACGGGGCGGGAGGGGTCGGCCGTGACGGTGACAGGGGCCGTTGTCGTCGGCAGGTCGCGGTGGTGGCGCATCGGTGACGTCAGCAGGATCAGGCCGCACAGCGGGAGCAGCGCGACGGCCGCCCACATCGCGGGGCGCAGCCCGAGGGTCTCGGCGAGGACGCCGCCGAGCAGCGCGCCGAGCGGGATCGTGCCGTAGTTGACGAACGAGGACGCGGTACGGGAGCGGCCGTAGAGCGCGGCCGGGGTGTAGTCCTGCTGGAACGTCGCGGTCAGCGTGTTCTCGGCGACGACGGAGAAGACGACGGTGATGTGGCCGGCGGCGAACAGGACGATCCCGAGCGGCGAGTGCGAGGCGAGCGGCATCAGCAGTGCCAGGCAGGGGGTGCCGAGCGTCAGCGCGTACACCGAACGGGCCGTGCCGAAACGCGTCCCGAGCCGCCGCGCGGCGAACGCGCCCGCGATGCCGCCGAGTCCGCTCACGCCGAGGAGGAGACCGATGGTGCCCCCGGTGAGATGGACCTCGCGGACCAGGAAGGCGACCAGGATCGACTGGTAGGCCATCAGCGAGAGGTTGGCGGCGGCGCCGCACAGCACGAACGCCCGGATGTAGCCGTCGCGGAAGGTGAACGACAGCCCCTCCCGGATCTCCCGGTACAGGTTCGGGTCCCCGGTCACCGGCCGCGCGGCGGGCCGCTCGCGGTGGCGCAGGCCGAGCACCGCGAGGAACGAGACCACGAACGCCGCCGCCTGCGCGCACATCGCGCCCGCCGCACCGAGCAGCGTGACGAGCGCGCCGCCGCCGCTGTACCCGGCGAGCTGCCCGGCCTGCTCGCCGGCGTGCAGCGTGGAGTTGGCCTCGGCACGGTCCGCGCCGTCGACGAGCCGGGGGAGCAGCACCTCGTACGAGGTCTGGAAGAAGACGGTGGCCGTACCGGTGACCAGCGCGGTGACCAGCAGTTGCGCGTACGTGAGGACGCCGAGCCAGGCCGCTGCGGGGATCGCGGCGATCGCGGTGAAGGACAGCGCGTCGCACACCAGCATCAGCGGCCGGCGCGGCAGCCGGTCCACCCACGCGCCCGCGACGAGCCCGACCACCAGCCACGGCAGCCAGGCGGCGGCCGTCAGCAGCGACACCCGGAACGCGGAGGCGTCGAGCAGCGTGAGCGCGGTCAGCGGCAGCGCCACCGAGGAGACGGAGGCGCCGGTGCGGCCGGTGGTGGAGGCGATCCAGAGGCGGCGGAAGTCGGGGTGGCGGCGCAGCAGGGCGGGCATGTGAACGAGCGTAGCTTGCAGAGAACTCTCTGCCAACAGTTCTCTGCCAACTGTTCTCTGCAGAGAGTTCTCTGCCTTGGGCCTCGGTGTGCTCAGTCGCGCTCGCGGCGCGGGAAGACCTGGATCTGGGCCGTCACCGGCAGGGCGCCCGGCTCGTCCGGCGTCTCGGCATAGCGGGCGACCAGCGCCATCAGCTCCTCGCGCAGGGAGGTGAGGGCGGCGGGCGTCAGGCGCAGGTCGTTCCAGTTGCCGAGCAGCGAGGCGCCCTCCCACTCCTCTCCCCAGTCCTCGGAGAGATACATGGAGACCTGGTCCGCCATGTCCTGGACCATCTGCCCCAGGTAGACGTCCAGCGAGGCGCGGGCCTCCGGGTCCTTGCGCAGCTTCGACGTCGGCAGCACATGCGTCTTGTGCACCGCCTTCCACCAGCGCTCGCGCCGCGTACCGCGCCCCTCGTCCTCCTCGATGAACCCGTTCTCCGCGAGGTGGCGCAGATGCCAGCTCAGGGTGCCCGTGCTCTCGCCGAAGCGGGCGGCGAGCACCGCCGAGGTCGCCGGGCCGTCGCCGCGCAGCGAATCCATGATCTTGATGCGGAGCGGGTGGGCGAGCGCGCGCAGGCTGCGGGTGTCCAGCGTGCGGGTGCCCTCCTGGGCGCTCTCCTGGTCCGGGGCGGGCTGCGCGGCGGGTGTGTCGGCGGTCATGGGCGCAGGGTAATCCGTGCGGAGCCCCGTTCGGCGTACGCGACAATAGGGGGCATGACCGCTACGACCACCCCCCTCGCCATCGGACCGCACACCGTCGTCCCGCCCGTGGTGCTCGCGCCCATGGCCGGGATCACGAACGCACCCTTCCGCACCCTGTGCAGGGAGTTCTCCGGCGGCAAGGGCCTGTTCGTCAGCGAGATGATCACGACTCGGGCGCTGGTCGAGCGCAACGAGAAGACCATGCAGCTGATCCACTTCGACGCGAGCGAGAAGCCCCGCTCGATCCAGCTGTACGGGGTCGACCCGGCCACCGTCGGCAAGGCCGTCCGCATGATCGCGGAGGAGGACCTCGCCGACCACATCGACCTCAACTTCGGCTGCCCCGTCCCGAAGGTGACGCGCAAGGGCGGCGGCTCCGCCCTTCCGTACAAGCGGCCGCTGTTGCGCGCGATCCTGCGCGAGGCCGTGACCGGGGCGGGCGACCTCCCCGTCACCATGAAGATGCGCAAGGGCATCGACGACGACCACATCACGTTTCTCGACGCGGGCCGTATCGCCGTCGAGGAGGGTGTGACGGCGATCGCCCTGCACGGGCGCACCGCCGCCCAGCACTACGGCGGCACCGCCGACTGGGACGCCATCGCGCGGCTCAAGGAGCACGTCCCCGAGATCCCCGTTCTCGGCAACGGGGACATCTGGTCGGCGGACGACGCGTTGCGCATGGTGCGCGAGACCGGGTGCGACGGGGTGGTCGTCGGGCGGGGCTGTCTCGGGCGGCCCTGGCTCTTCGCCGATCTCGTGGCGGCGTTCGAGGGGCGGGACGAGCGGGTGCGGCCGACGCTGCGGGTCGTCGCCGATGCGATGGTGCGGCACGCGACCCTGCTCGGGGAGTGGATCGGGGACGAGGCGCGCGGGGTCATCGACTTCCGCAAGCATGTTGCCTGGTATCTGAAGGGGTTCTCGGTCGGGTCCGAGATGCGGAAGCGGTTGGCTGTCACGTCGTCGTTGGCGGAACTCCGTGCCGGGCTTGATGAGCTCGACCTGGAGCAGGACTGGCCGGCGGGGGCGGATGGGCCCCGGGGGCGCACGTCCGGCAACAACCGGGTTGTCCTTCCGGACGGGTGGCTCCGCGACCCGTACGACTGCGCGGGCCTCTCCGAGGACGCGGAACTCGACACCTCCGGCGGCTGACCCCCTCCTTAACCGAGCGCGCCCCGGCGAGCCGCCCGCGCCCCTACGACCGAGCGTCTGCCCCGGTGGGTCTCGTCGCCGGGTGCGCCCTTCGTTGTGGCTGGTCGCGCCGTTCCCCGCGCCCCTGAAGGCATGCGGCTACGCCGCGCCTTTCCCGGCGTCGTGCCCCGGAGATAGCGCACGAAGTGCGCATCGCAGGGGCGCGGGGAACGGCGCGAGCAACCACGACGGCGGCCGCACCCGGCAACGCACAAGAGGGGCAGCCGCTACCCCGCCAGGGGCGCGGGGAACGGCGCGATCAGCCACGACGTGCTCGCGGTCGCACGGACACCGGACCACGCAGACGCGGCGTCCCCGAAACCCCGCCCCACCCCCGGAGGGTGTCCGCATGGTGACACCCGCCCGCCCAATCGCCCCGAACCAGCGCGTGATTCTCGCCACCTCTGATCACCCTGACGCTCAAACGAGCGCGGCCAGCGCGGTTGCACCTTCTCAAGACGTGGCACTCAGTGCCATCGCTCGATCATTCACGCATTGAACGCACATGAGAGCACCGCCCGCTCATGTGAGCATATTTTGCCAGTCCTAGACGAACTCGCTTCATGAGTTGAACGCGGTCGCCCTCATCCCCGTACCGTCCAGTCACTTTCGATCTCCTGGCGGACGGGTGGTTACGGCCCCATGACGGCAAAGTGGACGTACCCAGGTGCCTTGGATCTGGGTATGTTCCTCGCCGTCAGGGCAGCCACCGAGCCTCGAGGAGTCGAGACCCGTGTCGGAAAACAAAGATCCTCAGGTAACCGATCAGGGCACCGCGCAAGGCGTGAAGTTCGTCTACGACTTCACCGAGGGGAACAAGGACCTCAAGGACCTTCTCGGCGGCAAGGGTGCCAACCTCGCCGAGATGACCAACCTGGGACTTCCCGTCCCGCCGGGCTTCACGATCACCACCGAGGCCTGCAAGGTCTACCTCGAGAGCGGCGCCGAGCCGGTGGCACTCCGTGACGAGGTCGGGGCTCACCTCGGCGCGCTCGAACAGAGGATGGGGAAGAAGCTCGGGCAGGCCGACGACCCCCTGCTCGTCTCGGTCCGTTCGGGCGCCAAGTTCTCCATGCCCGGCATGATGGACACCGTCCTCAACATCGGTCTCTCCGACAAGTCCGTGCAGGGCCTCGCCAAGCAGGCCGGCGACGAGCGCTTCGCCTGGGACTCCTACCGCCGCCTCATCCAGATGTTCGGCAAGACCGTCCTCGACGTCGACGGCGAGCTGTTCGAGGAGGAGCTCGAGAAGGCCAAGCGCGCGAAGAAGGTCGCGGTCGACACCGATCTCGACGCCGCCGATCTGAAGAAGCTGGTCACTCGCTTCAAGAAGATCGTCAAAGCTGAGGCCGGGCGCGACTTCCCGCAGGACCCGCGCGAGCAGATGGACCTCGCGATCCACGCGGTCTTCGACTCGTGGAACACCGACCGCGCCAAGCTCTACCGCCGCCAGGAGCGCATCCCCGGCGACCTCGGCACCGCCGTCAACGTCTGCTCCATGGTCTTCGGCAACCTCGGCCCCGACTCCGGCACCGGCGTCGCCTTCACCCGCGACCCCGCCTCGGGCCACCAGGGCGTCTACGGCGACTACCTGCAGAACGCGCAGGGCGAGGACGTCGTCGCCGGTATCCGCAACACGGTGCCGCTCGCCGATCTTGAGCAGATCGACAAGAAGTCCTACGACCAGCTCATGCAGATCATGGAGACCCTGGAGAACCACTACAAGGATCTCTGCGACATCGAGTTCACCATCGAGCGCGGGCAGTTGTGGATGCTGCAGACCCGGGTCGGCAAGCGGACGGCGGGCGCGGCCTTCCGGATCGCGACCCAGCTCGTCGACCAGGGGCTCATCGACGAGGCCGAGGCCCTGCAGCGCGTCACGGGCGCCCAGCTCGCCCAGTTGATGTTTCCCCGCTTCGACGAGGAGGCCAAGGCCGAGCAGCTCGGGCGCGGCATCGCCGCGTCGCCGGGAGCCGCTGTCGGCAAGGCCGTCTTCGACTCGTACACCGCCATCAAGTGGTCGCGCTCCGGCGAGAAGGTCATCCTGATCCGCCGCGAGACCAACCCCGACGACCTCGACGGCATGATCGCCGCCGAGGGCATCCTCACCTCGCGCGGCGGCAAGACCTCGCACGCGGCCGTCGTCGCGCGCGGCATGGGCAAGACCTGTGTCTGCGGCGCCGAGGATCTGGAGGTCGACACCAAGCGGCGGCGGCTCACCGCCGGGAACGTCGTCGTCGAGGAGGGTGACGTCGTCTCCATCGACGGCTCCACCGGCAAGGTGTACCTCGGTGAGGTGCCCGTCGTCCCGTCTCCCGTCGTGGAGTACTTCGAGGGGCGTATGCACGCCGGTGCCGACGACGCCGACGAGCTGGTCGGCGCCGTGCACCGCGTCATGGCCTACGCCGACCGCGTACGCCGCCTGCGCGTACGCGCCAACGCCGACAACGCCGAGGACGCGCTGCGCGCCCGCCGGTTCGGTGCCCAGGGCATCGGCCTGTGCCGCACCGAGCACATGTTCCTCGGTGAGCGGCGCGAGATGGTCGAGAAGCTGATCCTCGCCGACACGGACACCGAGCGCGAGGAGTCCCTCAAGCAGCTCCTGCCGCTCCAGAAGCAGGACTTCGTCGAGCTGTTCGAGGCGATGGACGGGCTCCCCGTCACCATCCGCCTCCTCGACCCGCCGCTGCACGAGTTCCTGCCCGACATCACCGAGCTGTCGGTGCGCGTCGCCCTCGCCGAGTCCCGCCAGGACAACAACGAGAACGATCTGCGGCTGCTCCAGGCCGTGCACCGGCTGCACGAGCAGAACCCGATGCTGGGTCTGCGTGGTGTGCGGCTCGGGCTCGTCATCCCCGGTCTCTTCGCCATGCAGGTACGGGCCATCGCCGAGGCCGCCGCCGCCCGCAAGGCCGCCAAGGGCGACCCGCGCGCCGAGGTCATGATCCCGCTCGTCGGCACCGTCCAGGAGCTGGAGATCGTCCGCGAGGAGGCCGACCGCGTCATCGCCGAGGTGGAGGCGCAGAGCGGCGTCCGGCTCAAGCTCGCCATCGGCACCATGATCGAGCTGCCCCGCGCCGCCCTCACCGCCGGGCAGATCGCCGAGGCCGCGCAGTTCTTCTCCTTCGGCACGAACGACCTCACCCAGACCGTGTGGGGCTTCAGCCGCGACGACGTCGAGGCCTCCTTCTTCACCGCGTACCTGGAGAAGGGCATCTTCGGGGTGTCGCCGTTCGAGACGATCGACAAGGACGGCGTCGGCTCGCTGGTGCGCAGCGCCGCCGAGGCGGGGCGGGCCACACGGCCCGACCTCAAGCTCGGCGTCTGCGGTGAGCACGGCGGTGACCCGGAGTCCGTGCACTTCTTCCACGAGGTGGGGCTCGACTACGTGTCCTGCTCGCCGTTCCGGATTCCGGTGGCCCGGCTCGAGGCGGGGCGCGCGGCGTCCAGCTCCGCGGGGAGCGATCACCGCTGACACCCATGCCGTAGCACACCCCGGTACCCCGGAGCCGTCGTCGGTCCCCGACCCTCACCGATCGGCGGCGGCTCCGGCGCGAGACGAGAGAGCGGCACCCCTGTGCGGGGGGTGCCGCTCTTTCGGTGCGACGCGGGCTGGTCCAAGCTGTGACAGCCACATGCCCGCGCGATCAAGGGGAGCCACCATGAGCGGCTGGAGCGTCGGCGACATACCCGATCTGCGCGGCCGCACCGCCGTCGTCACCGGTGCCAACAGCGGCATCGGCTACGCCACCGCCCTCGAACTGGCCCGCGCCGGCGCCCGTACCGTGCTCGCCTGCCGTGACGCGGGACGGGCCGCCGCCGCTCTCGACCGCATACGGGCCGAACTGCCGCATGCCGTGGTCGAGTTCGCCTCGCTCGATCTCGGCAGCCTCGGCTCCGTGCGTGAGTTCGCCGCCGGATGGCAGGGGGTGCCCCTCGATCTCCTCGTCAACAACGCCGGGATCATGGCGCTGCCCTTCGACCGCACCGCCGACGGGTTCGAGACCCAGTTCGGGGTCAACCACCTCGGCCACTTCGCGCTGACCGGGCTGCTCCTGCCGAGCCTGCTCGCCGCGCCCGCCGCCCGCGTCGTGACCGTCGCCAGCATGGCGCACACCCTCGCCAACATCGACATCGTCGACCTCAACAACGAACGGCGCTACCGGCCCTGGGTGGCCTACGCCCGCTCCAAGACCGCCAACCTGCTCTTCGTCCACGAACTGGCCCGGCGCGCCGCCGCCACGGGCGTCCCCCTCGTCGCCGCCGCCGCGCACCCCGGGTACGCCACCACCTCCCTGACGACGCGCGGCGCGCTCCTGCGGGGCCGCAAAGGCGTCCAGCGGTTCTACGAGATCGGCAACCGGTTCTTCGGGCAGTCCGCCGCGGCGGGAGCGCTGCCCACGCTGTACGCGGCGACCGCGCCCGGCGTCCGCCCCGACGACTTCTACGGGCCGCGCGTCCTCATGTGGCGCGGGGCGCCCGCCCCGTCGTGGCGGGCGTCGTGGACGCGGCACGACGTGGCGGGGGAGCGGTTGTGGGCCGCGTCCGAGCAGCTGACCGGGGTGCGGTTCGGCGCCCTCCAGGGGTGACGGGGCCCGGGGCAGGCGTGACGGGCCCGCGCCAGGGGTGACGGGCCCGCGTCAGGGGTGACGGGCCCGCGTCAGGGGTGACGGGCCCGCGTCAGGCGGTGCGTACGGTGTGCGTCCGGAGCGTCACCGTCTCGTCGTCGAGGCAGCGGCCCGTCTCCAGGTCGAAGCGCTGCTTCAGCAGCGGCGACGCCACGAACGGGCGGCCCTGCGCCGAGCCGAGCAGCCCGCGCGACAGCACCGCCGCCCCCGTGAACGGGTCCGTGTTGTCCACCGCGTACACCCGGCCCGCGCGGTCCAGGAAGACGGCGGCCTGGGTGCCGTCCGGGAGCAGGGCGGCGACGCCTCGGCCGGGGGTCAGGCGGTCCAGGGCGCAGACCGTGAACCAGCCGTCGCATACGTCGAGCTGGACGAGCAGCGTGGTCTGCTCCGGGGCGAATGTCGTCATCGGACGGCCAGTCCTTCCAGGGAGGGCATCGGGATCAGGGGCAGTTCGGGCTTGATCTGGTCGCGCTCCGGCACGAAGCGGACCGTCGGGTCGGGGGTGCCGGGCGCGTTCACGAACGACACGAACCGGGCCAGGCGCTCCGGGTCCTCGATCGTCTCCGACCACTCGTCGCGGTAGTGCGCCACATGCGCGGCCATCAGCGCCTCCAGCTCGTCGCAGATACCGAGCGAGTCGTGCACGACGACGTCCCGTACGTGGTCCAGGCCGCCGTCGATGCGGTCCAGCCACGCCGCCGTCCGCTCCAGACGGTCGCCGGTGCGGATGTAGAACATCAGGAAGCGGTCGATCAGGCGGACCAGCTCCGCGTCGCTCAGGTCCTGTGCGAGGAGGTCGGCGTGGCGCGGGGTCATGCCGCCGTTGCCGCCCACGTACAGGTTCCAGCCGTTGGCCGTGGCGATGACGCCGAAGTCCTTCGACTGGGCCTCCGCGCACTCGCGGGCGCACCCCGACACCGCCGACTTCAGCTTGTGCGGCGCCCGCAGACCGCGGTAGCGCAGCTCCAGGTCGATCGCCATCCGCACCGAGTCCTGCACGCCGTACCTGCACCACGTCTGTCCCACGCACGACTTCACCGTGCGCAGCGACTTGCCGTACGCGTGGCCCGACTCGAAGCCCGCGTCCACCAACCGGGCCCAGATCGACGGGAGTTGGTCCACCCGCGCGCCGAAGAGGTCGATGCGCTGGCCGCCCGTGATCTTCGTGTACAGGTGGAAGTCGCGGGCCACCTCACCTATGACGATGAGCTTCTCCGGGGTGATCTCGCCACCCGGGATGCGCGGCACCACCGAGTACGAGCCGTTCTTCTGCAGGTTGGCGAGGAAGTGGTCGTTCGTGTCCTGCAGCGCCGACTGCTCGCCCTCCAGGACGTAGCCGTCCGCGCCGATCGACGGGGCGAGGGAGGCGATGATCGAACCCACTGTCGGCTTGCACACCTCGCAGCCCTCGCCGCCGCGCGCCTCCGCACGTCCGTGCTCGTCCAGGAGCCTGGTGAAGGTGGTGATGCGCTTCACGCGCACGATCTCGTACAGCTCCTGGCGCGTGTGCCCGAAGCAGCCGCACAGGCCCGTGTCACCGGACTTCGGGAGGAGTTGCGTGATCAGCTTGACGCAGCTTCCGCAGCCCGTTCCCGCCTTCGTGCACTTCTTCACCTCCGGCAGCGTCGTGTGCTCGCAGATCTCGCCCTTCGTCACGTTGTGGCACGAGCAGATGACGGCCTCGGCGGGCAGCGCCTCCGGGCCGAGCTGTGCCGGGGCGCCCGCGCCCGCCGGCAAAACCAGTTGCTCCGGCGGCAGCGGCGGCACCGTGCCGGTCAGCGCGCGCAGCGTCCCGTACGCCTCCGCGTCGCCCACGAGGACGCCGCCGAGCAGCTCGCCCTCCGCGCCCATCACCAGCTTCTTGTACGTGCCCGAACGCGAATCCGAGTAGACGACGTCCAGGCAGCCCTCGGTCGCGCCGTGCGCGTCGCCGAACGACGCCACGTCCACGCCGAGCAGCTTCAGCTTCGTGGAGAGGTCCGCGCCGGTGAACGTCGTCGGGGCCGCGTCGTCATCCGTTCCCGCGCGGGCTATCGCCGCCGCCGCCGTCAGCGCCATCTCGTAGCCCGGCGCCACAAGGCCGTAGACCCTGCCGTCCGACGCCAGCGCGCACTCGCCGATCGCGAACACCGCCGGGTCGCTCGTGCGGCACTCCTCGTCCACCTTGATGCCGCCGCGCTCGCCGACCTCCAGGGCCATGTCGCGGGCCAGTTGGTCGCGAGGGCGGACGCCTGCCGAGAAGACGACCAGGTCTGTCTCCAGTTCCGCGCCGTCCGACAGTTTCATCGCTCGTACGGCGCCGCCCGCGGGGGCGCCGTCCGCGGGTGCTCCGTCCGCACGTGCTCCGTCCGACAGGATCTCCTGCGTGCCCACTCCCGTGTGCACCGTCAGACCCATGTCCGTGATCGTGCGCAGCAGCGCCGCGCCGCCGCCCTCGTCCACCTGCACCGGCATCAGACGCGGCGCGAACTCCACGATGTGCGTCGTCAGTCCCAGGCCCTGGAGCGCGCCCGCCGCCTCCAGGCCGAGCAGGCCGCCGCCCACCACCGCGCCGACCGTCGCGTGGTTCTTCGCGTACTCCTCGATCGCGTACAGGTCCTCGATCGTGCGGTAGACGAAGCAGCCCGTCGCGTCCTTGCCCGGGACCGGGGGGACGAAGGGGTACGAGCCCGTCGCCAGGACGAGTGTGTCGTACCGCACCGTCAGGCCCGAGCGGGCCGTCACCGTGCGCGTCGTCCTGTCCACCGTCAGCGCCGGGTCGCCCACGTGCAGTTCGATGGCGTTCTTCTCGATGAACTCCGGGTCCGTCATCGACAGTTCCTCGGGCGTCGTTCCCGAGAAGTACGAGGTCAGATGGACCCGGTCGTAGGCCGGTCGCGGCTCCTCGCACAGGACGACCACCCGGTGCGTCCTCGTCAGGCCGCGCTCCGCCGCCGCCTCCAGGAAGCGCTGGCCCACCATGCCGTGGCCGATCAGGACCAGCGTGGGCGTGGCCTTGGCCTCGGGCGTGGGCGCGGGCTTTGACGTCGTCATGTCAGAGGCCTCCGTCGTTGGTGAGCAGGTGCAGCAGCGGCGCGCCGTCGTCGGCGGGCAGCGCTTCGTTCGATTCCCAGGCGTGCGCCAGTGCGCCCACGCCGCCGAGCGCCCCGACCAGGACCCCGCCGACCAGGCGGTCGCCGCGGACGACGACCCTGCGGTACGTGCCCCGCGTCGCGTCCGTCAGCTGCACCACGTCGTCGCCGGGCAGCGGTTCCGTCTCGCCGAACGCGGCCAGGTCCAGGGGGTCCGCCGCGTGCGGGAGCGTCAGGCGGGTCAGGGTTCGGGTGCCTGTGTACGTTCTCGGGGTGCCGGTCCCGGTCAGCGCGTTCGCCAGCGCGTCGGCCTGTTCCAGCGCCGGGGTCGCCAGGCCGTAGACCTTGTGCGCGTGCTCCGCGCAGTCGCCCACGGCGTGGATGCGCGGGTCACTCGTGCGCAGCTCGTCGTCCACGACCACGCCGCGGCGCACCTCCAGGCCCGCCGCTCGCGCCAGACCCGTTCTGGGGCGGGCGCCGCAGGCCAGGACCGTGACGTCCGTGGCCATTACGTAGCCGTCGTGCAGTTCTACGTGGGTCACCATGCCGCTCGTCGTTCGTACCGCCTTGACCCTGCACTCCGTGTGGATCTCCACGCCGAGCGAGGTCAGGTGGCGTGCGACCAGCGCGGACGACTTCGGGTCCAGGTGGCGTTCCATCAGGCGTTCCGCCTGTTGCACGAGGACCACTTGGGCTCCTCTGCGCGCCAGTGACCTCGCCGCCGACACGCCCAGCAGGCCGCCGCCGATCACCACCGCCCTCGTGCCCTCCCGTACCGCCTCCGACAGCTCCACGCAGTCGTCCATCGTGCGGAACGCGTGCACCCCGCCGGGCAGCTCCGTCGCGCCCGGCTCGAACAGGCCGCGGAGCGGGGGCAGCACCGGGTTCGCGCCCGTCGCCAGGACCAGGCCGTCGTACGGCACCTCCGCGCCGTTCTCGCACTGCACCACGCGGGCCTCCCGGTCCACGCGCATCGCTCTCGTGCGGAGCCTCTTTCCCGGGGGCGCCGGCAGCTCGATGACCTCCGGGCCGTAGCTGCCCGCCAGGACCTCCGCGAGCAGCACCCTGTTGTACGGGGCGTGCGGCTCCTCCCCGATCAGCACCGCGTCCTCGCCCAGACGGGCGGCGACTCGGATGCCGGCCAGGCCGGTGCCTATGACCACGACGCGCTTCATGCCTCACAGCCTGCGGGGCCGGTGTTTCTCCGTGGCGTCCCGTCCGTTTCCCTGGGGGAACGGTGGGCTCAGCGAAGGGCCGCGGGCGGTGTGAGGGTGTGCCGTGTCAGGTGTGTCTTCTGTGCTCGTAGGGTCATGTGCATGCCTGACATATCCCTGGCCACTCTCGTCGTCCTCTGCCTCGCCGCCCTCGCGGCCGGGTGGGTCGACGCCGTGGTGGGGGGCGGTGGACTTCTTCTGCTTCCCGCTCTCCTGCTCGGCCTTCCCAACACCGCGGGCGCCGGGCCCTACGCCCTCGGCACCAACAAAGCCGTCTCCATCGTCGGCACCACCGGCGCCGCCATCACATACGCCCGTAAAGCCCCCGTCGACCTGCGCCTCGCCGCCCGTATCGGCGTCGCCGCCCTCGCCGGGTCCACCCTGGGCGCGCTGCTCGCCGCCGGGCTCAGCACCGACGTCCTCAAGCCCGTCGTCATGGTCGTCCTCGTGTGCGTCGGTGCCTTCGTCCTCTTCCGGCCCTCCTTCGGCACCGCACCCTCCGCCGAGCCGCTGCCCGCCCGGCGGGTCCTCGCCGCCATCGGGTTCGCCGGGCTCGGGATCGGGTTCTACGACGGGCTCATCGGGCCCGGGACCGGGACTTTTCTCGTTCTTGCCCTGACGGCACTGCTCCACCTGGACCTTGTCGTGGCCTCCGCCACCGCCAAGATCGTCAATGTGTGCACGAACGGGGGCGCGCTGGCCATGTTCGCCTACAAGGGCACTGTCTTCTGGCAGCTCGCCGGGCTCATGGCCGTCTTCAACCTGGCCGGGGGGATGATCGGGGCCCGGACCGCGCTGAAGCGGGGCGCCGGGTTCGTGCGCGTCGTCCTGCTCAGCGTCGTGTGCGCGCTGGTCGTCAAAATGGCCTACGAGCAGTGGGTCGCCTGAACCCGGCGGGTCAGCGGTCGCCCGTCAGGTGCGCGAACACCACGACGTTGCCCACGTAGCCCGTACGCGGCGAATACGGGCCTCCGCACGTGATCACCCGTAGCTCCGCGCGGTCCGCCGGGCCGTACACCTTCTCGTCCGGGAAGTCCTTCGCCGCGTACATCCGCACCGCGTCCACCCTGAACACCGCCACCGAACCGTCCCGCCGGTCGATCTCCACCGTCCTGCCGCGCTTCAGCGCGCCCAGGCCGTAGAAGACCGCCGGGCCCTCCGCGTTGTCCACATGGCCCGCCACCACCGCCGTGCCCCGCTCGCCCGGGGTCGTGCCCGCCTCGTACCAGCCCGCCACGTTCTTCCTCTGCGGGGGCGGGACCTCCAGGCTGCCGCTCGGGGACAGGCCCAGCGGCATCAACGGGGCGTCCACGTCCAGGGAGCCGATGCGGATGCGGGCCGGGGGTGACCTCCGGATCGGTCTCGCCTCCGCGGCATGCTCGGTCCCGGGTGCTGTCGCGCCCGCCTGATCCGGGGCCGGCTGGGGTGGCGGGTGGCCCGTCGCGCCGCCTGCCAGGAGCCATGCGCCCGTGGCCAGGGCCAGCAGCGTCACCACCCCCACGGCCGCGTTCGCCGTGTTGACCGGCTTGAACCGCACTGGTCTCAGAGCCTGCCGTCCCTCGTCCTGCGGTGCAGCAGCCACGTACCGCCCGCCGCCGCCACGGCCAGCGCCGCCACGCCCGCGGTCGTCTGCACCGGGTCGGGGCCCAGCGCGCCGCCCACGCCCGTCGGCACGTGGCCTCGGGGCATCTGTGCTTCCGCTGCCGCCGCCTGTTGCGCTATCGACACGATCAGGTCCCCGGTCACCTCCGTGCCGCCCGAGCAGCGGGCCGTGATCTCGTACGTGCCCGGCTGCGCCGACGCCGGCACCTCGAACCGTGCCGTCGCCCGGCCCGCCGTCCTGTCCGGGGCCAGCGTGAACGGGCCCGGGCCCACCGCACCCGCGTCCGCGGCCGCCGTGCCCTGTGCGCCGCACGCTGTCGTGCCGACGGTGACCGTGGTGCCGGGGGCCGCCGTCGCCGGGTACACCTCCAGGCCGCCCGGCGACGCGGTGGCGGGTGCTGCCGTGAACGCGGCTGCCGTCATGGCGAACGCGGCGGCTGCCAGGGGTCGGCCTGTGCGCATCGTCCTCGCTCCTTCGTGGGCGTCGGGTGCGCCCCTGCAAGGACGAGGTAAGTGGCAGGGCGTCACCTTCGCATGCTGGGTACGCCTGAATGGAGGGTGGCCGTCTGAGGATCCGTCAGCGGCTTTCCGATGCGATCCGACAGGTGCGTCCACGGGTACGGGGCCGCCCGGGGTATGTCCGTGCTCGCCATCTTGAGGGCATCGCCGGTTGCGTCGGTCGCCGCTACCGCGTGCGAGGGTGCTGCGCGCGGACATACCCCGGTCGGCCCCTCCCGTCTCGTACGTTTCTGATCGCCGGTGGTGGCTTCAGTCGCCCCTTGTCAGGCGCACCGCGCACACCTTGAACTCCGGCATCCGTGACGTCGGGTCCAGCGCCGGGTTGGTGAGGGTGTTCGCCCTGCCCTTGCCCGGCCAGTGGAACGGCATGAAGACCGTGTCCGGACGGATGGTCGAGGAGATGCGGGCCGGTGCTCGCGCCTCGCCCCGGCGGGAGACGACCGTGACCTCGGCGCCTTCCGTGATGCCCAGGCGTGCTGCCAGGCGGGGGTGCAGTTCCACGTACGGGGAGGGAGCCGCCTTGTTCAGCTCCGGCACGCGGCGTGTCTGTGCTCCGGACTGGTACTGCGCCACCACCCTGCCCGTCGTGAGGTAGAGGGGGTAGTCCGTGTCCGGCTCCTCCGCCGACGGGCGGTGCGTCACCGGGGTGAAGCGGGCTCGCCCGTCCTCTGTCGCGAAGGTGTTCTCGAAGAGGCGGGGGGTGCCCGGGTGGTCCGTCTCCGGGCACGGCCAGTGCAACGCCTCGCCCTGCTTCAGGCGGGCGTAGCTGATGCCCGCGTAGTCCGCCGGGCCGCCGGACGATGCGCGGCGCAGCTCGTCGAAGACCTCCTCGGGGGAAGTGGGGAAGCCCTTCTCCATCTCCGGGGCCAGGCGGGCCGTCAGGTCGCGGAGTATGTGCAGGTCGGAACGGACTCCGGTGGGTGGGGTGAGCGCCTGCCTGCGGAGCAGGACGCGGCCCTCCAGGTTGGTGGTCGTTCCCGTCTCCTCCGCCCATTGGGTCACCGGGAGCACTACATCGGCCAGTTCCGCCGTTTCGGAGAGGACCACGTCCGCCACTGCCAGGAAGTCGAGGGAGCGGAGCTTGTTCTCTATGTGTGCGGCTCGGGGGGCCGAGACCACTGGGTTCGACGCCATCACCAGCAGGGCGTGGATGTCTGTGCCCAGGGCGTCCAGTAGTTCGTACGCTGAGCGGCCCGGGGCTGGGAGGGTGTCGGGGGCCACGCCCCAGACGCTTGCCACGTGAGCTCGTGCCGCCGGGTCCGTCAGTTTGCGGTAGCCGGGGAGCTGGTCCGCCTTCTGGCCGTGTTCGCGTCCGCCCTGGCCGTTGCCCTGGCCCGTCAGGCATCCGTAGCCGGACAACGGGCGGCCCGGGCGGCCGGTCGCCAGCGCCAGGTTGATCCAGGCGCCGACCGTGTCCGTGCCCTTGGACTGTTGTTCCGGGCCGCGAGCCGTCAGCACCATGGCGTGGTCCGGTGTGGTGAAGAGCCGGACTGCTTCGCGTAGTTGGGGGAGGGGTACGCCCGTCACGCGCTCCACGTACTCCGGCCAGTGCGCCATGGCCGCCGCCCTCGCCTCCTCCCAGCCCCTTGTGCGCGTTCTTACGTACTCCTCGTCCACCCTGCCCTCGGCCACCACCAGGTGCAGCATCCCCAGTGCCAGGGCCAGGTCCGTGCCGGGGCGCGGGGCCAGGTGCAGGTCCGCCTGTTCCGCCGTGCGGGTGCGGCGGGGGTCGATCACTATCAGCTTGCCGCCGTTGGCCTTCAGCTCGGTGAGGTAGCGCATCGCCGGTGGCATCGTCTCGGCCGGGTTCGAGCCCACCAGGATCACGCAGCCCGTGTGCGCGATGTCCTCCAGCGGGAAGGGGAGGCCGCGGTCCAGGCCGAAGGCCTTCTGGTTCGCCGCTGCCGCCGATGACATGCAGAAGCGGCCGTTGTAGTCGATCTGCGACGTGCGCAGGACCGTGCGGGCGAACTTGCCCAGCGCGTACGCCTTCTCGTTCGTCAGCCCACCGCCGCCGAACAGCGCGCAGGCGTCGTTGCCGTGCTCGGTGCGGGTGCGGATCAGGTTGTCGGCTATCGCGTCCAGCGCCTCGTCCCAGGTGGCTGGTTCCAGGGTGCCGGCCGATGAGCGGATCAGCGGGGTCGTCAGGCGGGCTCCGGGTGCCAGTACCGCCGCCGCGCTCTGGCCCTTTCCGCACAGCGCGCCCTTGTTCACCGGGAAGTCCACCCGCCCCGCGACCTCCACACCCGCCCCGCCCGGCGTGAGCGTCATCCCGCACTGCAACGCGCAATACGGGCAGTGGGTGGATGTCGCGGTGGCCGGGGGAGCGGTCTGCGTGTGCATACCGCCAGGGTGGATGTGGCTTGTTACGCGGTGCGGGTGGAGCGGGTTACGCGGGGGGTACGCACATCTCGCAGCCGCCCGTCGATGAGTGTGAGGTCAGTCAGAATTCCCCGGCCTTGACGCTCGCCACGAACGCGGCGAACGAGTCGTTGCTGTACGAGGACGTGAACCACTGGGGGTTTTCGGTCGTCACGGAGTGCCCTTTCGAAGCTGTTCGATCATGGCAACGGAAGCCGCCTGCGAGAGCGCTTCGGCCTGTAGCTGATGGTAGGCCGTGAGCGCGGGCAATACGAACGTGCTTTCCCGTTCCAGGTGTCCGCGCTGCGAGGACTCGGCGTAGGCCATGAGTGACCGGTCGGGCAGTGTCAGCACAGTGATCGGCAGGTCGAACGGACGGCGGGCGCCCATGGTGAACGGGGCGATCTGCACGACGGTGTTGGGCAGCGCGGCGAACTCGACCAGGCGACTGAACTGTGCGTCCATAGTGGCCGCGTCGCCGATGGGACACCGGACGCAGCTCTCGTCCAGGACGACCAGGACAAGTGGTGCCGGGGTGCGATCGAGGGTCGCCTGTCGTTCGGCGACGAGCGTGATGCGTTCCTCCGCCTGGTCGGCGGTGATCGCGCGGCGCTTTACGTCGCTCTCGGCGAGCACGCGGGCGTACTCCGGCGTCTGGAGCAGACCGGGGACGACGCCCACCTCGTACAACCGGGGCCTTCCCCGTCTGATGTCCGACGGGTCTCAGCGGGTCCCCGCCAGCGCCCGCTGAACGCCGTTCTCCTGCGGTCCCAGGAAGTGCGGGTCCGGGCGGACCAGCGCGTCCAGCGCCGCCTTGCTCGCCGCGAACACTTCCCGCGCGCCGCCCGCGTACCAGGTCGCGTCGTGCTTCTCGTCCACCCCCACGCCGTACGACGCCACCCCCGCCGCCTCGCAGAGCGCCACCGCCCGGCGGATGTGGAAGCCCTGGCTGAGCAGGACCGCCCGGTCCACCCCGAAGATCTTCTTCGCCCGTACGCACGAGTCCCAGGTGTCGAAGCCCGCGTAGTCGCTGACCACCGCCCGGTCCGGCACGCCGTGGCGGGTCAGATACGTGCGCATCGCGTCCGGCTCGTCGTAGTCCCTGCGGCTGTTGTCGCCCGTGACCAGGACGGCGCGGACCTTGCCCGCCCGGTACAGCTCGGCCGCCGCGTCCAGGCGGTGCGCCAGGTAGGGGGACGGTTCGCCCTGCCACAGGCCCGCCCCGAACACCATCGCCACCTCGGTGCCGGGCACGTCCGTCGTCGAGCGCAGGCGGTCGCCGGTCGAGGTGAACAACCACGCGGAGGGGAGCAGCGCCAGCACGCAGAGCGTCATCAGCGCCTGTACCGCCCGTCGTCGGGCGCGGCGGGTGCGGAGCGAGGGCAGGCGCATGGGACTCCCGGGTGCGATGGTGTCTGTTCTCGGAAGTGACAGACGCCCTGCGGGGGCGGTTGGTTCGAGGGGCGCGCTCACGGTGCGGCGCCGGGTGGTGTGAACCTGGGGCAACCGGGCGTCATCAACGGGCAACAGGTGCGCAACCCGGGTCCGTCACGATCAGCCCATGACGGAATTCGACAGCAGCACGCTCGTCCTTGTCGCGCACGGCAGTCGTGATCCGCGTGCCCTGGCCACCGTGCGTGAGCTTGTCGAGCGGGTGCGGGAGCAGCGGCCGGGGATCGACGTTCGGCTTGCTCATATCGAGTTGAACGAGCCCTTGGTCGCCGATGTGCTGGACGGGCTGGGTGACGGGCGGCGCGCCGTCCTCGTGCCCCTGCTGTTGTCGCGCGGGTATCACGTCAAGGTCGATCTGCCGCGTGCCGCCGACGCCGCCCGGCATCTGGTCACCCGGGTCGCCGAGCCGCTCGGGCCGCATCCTCTGCTCGTCGACGTGCTGTGCGATCGGCTCGTGGAGAGCGGGTGGGACGGGCGGGGTGGGGTGGTGCTCGCCGCCTCCGGGTCGCGGGATCCCGACGCCGATGTGGACACGCGGCGTACGGCCGTCCGGCTCGCCTCGCGGCTCGGGGTGCCCGTCGTGCCGGCCTACGCCTCCGGGGGCGGGCCCGGCGTCGCGGACGCCCTGCGCGACCTTGCCCGGCAGGGGTGCCATCGTCACCGGGCCGCCCTCGCCTCCTACTTCACCGCACCCGGGCGGTTCGCGAGGGAAGCGGCGGAGGCGTTCGGGGGCGGTCCTGTCGCCGCGCCGCTCGGCGCCCATCCCGGTCTCGCCCGGCTCGTCCTGCACCGGTACGGCCGTGCCCTGCTCTCGCCCGTGCGGCCCGCGCGGCAGCTCGCGCCCGCCTGACCTCGCCGGTCACACGCCCTTTGTCGGTGCCTGGCCTTAATGTCGGTGCATGAACACCACGGACGAAGGTTCCGGTACGTACGACGAGGCGGCCGTCGAGCGCTGGGCCGCCGAGCCCGACAAGCGCCCGGGGCGCACCGCGTTCCAGCGCGACCGGGCCCGCGTCCTGCACTCCTCGGCGCTGCGCAGGCTCGCGGGCAAGACGCAGGTCGTCACGCCGGGCACGCGCAGTCTGCACTGGGACGCCAGTCCGCGGACGCGGCTCACGCACTCCCTTGAGTGTGCGCAGGTGGGGCGTGAGCTGGGGGCGGCTCTCGGGTGTGATCCGGATCTCGTCGAGACCGCTTGTCTCTCGCACGACATGGGGCATCCGCCCTTCGGGCACAACGGTGAGCAGGCGCTCAACGAAGTGGCCGAGGACTGCGGGGGGTTCGAGGGCAACGCGCAGTCCCTGCGGCTGCTCACCCGCATCGAGCCCAAGCGGTTCGTACGGGCCGCCGAGGGCGGGGAGCTGGTCAGTGTCGGGCTCAATCTGACGCGGGCCGCTCTCGACGCCGCCACCAAGTACCCGTGGCCGCGCGGTGAGCACCCGAGCGATCCGGGCTCGGCCAAGTTCGGGGTCTACGAGGACGACCGGCCCGTCTTCGACTGGGTCAGGAAAGAGGCGCCCGGGCGCCGGACCTGCTTCGAGGCGCAGGTCATGGACTGGGCCGACGATGTCGCGTACTCCGTGCACGACCTGGAGGACGGGCTGCACGCGGGGCATCTCGATCCGAACATGCTGCACGCCGAGCCCGAGCGCGCCGACGTCTTCGCCGTCGCTCTTGGGCGGTATGTGCCCGCCGACACCGATCCGGCGGAGCTCGCCGCCGCCCTCGACCGCCTCCTCGACCAGGAGTGGTGGCCGCACGGGTACGACGGCACCGCCGTCTCCCAGGCCCGGCTCAAGGACGCCACCAGCCAGCTCATCGGGCGGTTCTGTCTCGCCGCCGAGGCCGCGACCCGCGCGCGGTACGGTACCGGGCGCCTCACGCGGTACGCCGCCGAACTGGTCGTGCCGCGCGCCGCCCGGCACGAGTGCGCCGTCCTCAAGGCCGTCGCCGACCGGTACGTGATGCAGCGGCCGCAGCAGGAGCGGCTCCGCGCCGACCAGCGCATCGTCGTCGCCGAACTGGCCGAGGCGCTGACGGCGCGGGCGCCGGACGGGCTCGACCCCCAGTTCCGCGCCCTGTTCGACGACGCGCCCGACGACCGTACGAGGAAGCGCGTCATCGTCGATCAGATCGCGTCCCTGACGGATGCGTCGGCGCGCTCCCTGCACGCCGGATTGTCTGTCGGACACGGGGTGTGACGGAGGGATTCCCGGGCACCGTAGTCAGGTGCCCTGATCGGGTCACGCCCCCTTCCCGCATCACGCTGCGTGCGGGACGCTCGCATATGACGGCAGCGCAACGAGGAGGCATCAAGTGGTCGACGCGGACCAGACGTTCGTCATCGTCGGAGGAGGGCTCGCCGGGGCGAAGGCCGCCGAGACGCTCCGCGCGGAAGGGTTCACCGGGCGGGTGATCCTCATCGGTGACGAGCTGGACCACCCGTACGAACGCCCGCCCCTGTCCAAGGGGTACCTCCAGGGCAAGGAGGAGCGGGAGAGCGTCTTCGTCCACGAGCCCGCCTGGTACGCGAGCAACGACGTCGAGCTGCACCTCGGGCAGACGGTCACCGCCATCGACCGTGCCGTGAAGACGGTCCGGCTCGGCGACTCCACCGTCATCCGCTACGACAAGCTCCTCCTCGCCACCGGCGCCGAGCCGCGCCGCCTCGACATTCCCGGCACCGGCCTCGTCGGCGTCCACCACCTGCGCCGCCTCGCCCACGCCGAGCGGCTGAAGAACGTGCTCGGCTCGCTCGGCCGTGACAACGGGCACCTCGTCATCGCCGGGGCCGGCTGGATCGGCCTGGAGGTCGCCGCCGCCGCGCGCGAGTTCGGCGCCGAGGTGACCGTGGTCGAGCCGGAGGCGACGCCGCTGCACGCCGTGCTCGGGCCCGAGGTCGGGCAGATCTTCACCGAGCTGCACAGCGATCACGGCGTCCGCTTCCACTTCGGCGCCCGGCTCACCGAGATCTCCGGGCAGGACGGCCTCGTTCTCGCCGCGCACACCGACGACGGTGAGGAGCACCCGGCGCACGACGTCCTCGCCGCGATCGGCGCCGCGCCGCGCACCGCCCTCGCCGAGCACGCCGGTCTGACCCTGGTCGGCGGCGAGCACGGCGGCGGCATCGCCGTCGACACCTCCCTGCGCACCTCCGACCCCGACATCTACGCCGCCGGTGACGTGGCCGCCCTCGCACACCCCCTCTACACGGAGCGGCTCCGCGTCGAGCACTGGGCCAACGCGCTGAACGGCGGGCCCGCCGCCGCCCGCGCCATGCTCGGCCAGGACGTCACCTACGACCGGGTGCCCTACTTCTTCTCCGACCAGTACGACGTCGGCCTGGAGTACTCGGGCTGGGCGCCCCCGGGCTCGTACGACCAGGTCGTGCTGCGCGGCAACGCGGGCAAGCGCGAGTTCATCGCCTTCTGGCTGAAGGACGGACAGGTCCTGGCCGGGATGAACGTGAATGTGTGGGATGTCACTGAGGACATCCAGCGGCTCATCCGGTCGGGCGTGCGGCCCGGCACCGAGCGGCTCTCCGACCCGACCGTCCCGCTCGGTGATCTGCTGCCCGGGTGACGCCGGAGTGACGAGGGTGTCAGTGGCGGGCCGTAGAATTCTTCCGTGGCTGGCAGGATCAACGACGAGGACGTGAAGGCTGTTCGGGACGCGGTCCCGATCGACGCCGTGGTCTCCGAGTACCTCCAGTTGCGCAACGCGGGCGGCGGGAACCTGAAGGGCCTGTGCCCGTTCCACGACGAGAAGTCACCGTCCTTCCAGGTCAGTCCGAGCAAGGGGTTCTTCCACTGCTTCGGCTGCCAGGAGGGCGGCGACACCATCACGTTCGTGATGAAGATCGACCACCTCACCTTCTCCGAGGCGGTCGAGCGCCTGGCCGGCCAGGCCGGCATCACCCTGCGCTACGAAGAGGGCGGCTACAACCCCTCCCACCAGCGCGGCGAGCGCATCCGCCTGGTCGAGGCGCACAAGGCCGCCGCGCAGTTCTACGTCGATCAGCTGGAGTCCCCCGAAGCCGAGATCGGCCGCGCCTTCCTCGCCGAGCGCGGCTTCGACCAGGCCGCCGCCGCGCACTTCGGCGTCGGCTACAGCCCGGCGGGCTGGGACCACCTCACCCGCTTCCTGCGCGGCAAGGGCTTCACCGACAAGGAGCTGACCCTCTCCGGGCTCTCCCAGCAGGGGCGTCGCGGGCCCATCGACCGGTTCCGCGGGCGCCTCATGTGGCCGATCCGCGACATCGGCGGCGAGGTCGTCGGCTTCGGCGCCCGCCGCCTGCGCGAGGACGACAACGGGCCGAAGTACCTCAACACGCCCGAGACCCCGATCTACAAGAAGTCGCAGGTCCTGTACGGCATCGACCTCGCCAAGAAGGAGATCGCCAAGACCTCGCGCGCGGTCGTGGTCGAGGGCTACACGGATGTCATGGCGTGCCACCTGGCAGGTATCACCACCGCCATCGCCACCTGCGGCACCGCCTTCGGCGGCGACCACATCAAGATCCTGCGCCGCCTCCTCATGGACAACGGGTCCGCGCGGGTCATCTTCACCTTCGACGGGGACGCCGCCGGGCAGAAGGCCGCCCTACGCGCCTTCGAGGACGACCAGAAGTTCGCCGCCGAGACCTACATCGCCATCGCGCCGGACAACATGGACCCCTGCGACCTGCGCCTGGCCAAGGGCGACGAGGCGGTCGCCGAGCTGGTCGAGCCGCGCACCCCGCTCTTCGAGTTCGCGCTCCGCCAGATCGTGAGCCGGTACGACCTGGAGACCCCGGCCGGGCGCGCCGCCGCGCTCGACGAGGCCGCGCCCGTCGTCGCCCGCATCAAGAACAGCGCCTCCCAGCACGAGGTCGCCGTCCAGCTCGCGGGCATGCTCGGCATCCTCGACACCCAGTTCGTCGTCAAGCGCGTCGCCCAGATCGCCCGCTGGGCCCGTGACCGCGGCGGCAAGGGCCCGGCCCCGGCCGGCCGCGGCGGGCGCCCGATGCCCGAGATGGCCGCCCCGGCCGCCCCCGCCTTCGGCGGCCCGGCGCTCACCCTGCGCAACCCCGTCTACGCCACCGAGCGCGAGCTGCTCAAGCTGGCCCTCCAGCACCCGCACCTGGTCTCCCCGGCGTTCGACGCGTACGGCGTCGACGAGTTCACCGCCCCGCCCTACGCCGCCGTACGCCTCGCCATCCTGGAGGCGGGCGGCGCCGAGCAGGGCACGGGCGACCCCCACGAGTACCTGGTCCGCGTCCGTGACGCGGCGCCGGACGACGCGGTGCGCGCCATGGTCACCGAGCTGGCCGTCGAGGCGATCCACCGCAAAACGGTCGACGAGGTGTACGCGGGCGACCAGCTCGTCACCGTCCGCAGGCGCGCCGTCGAGCGCCGCATCCGCGACATGCAGGGCACCTTCACCCGCCTCGGCTCCGGCGGCGACCCCGCACAACTGGCCGCCGTGCAGAACGAGTTGTGGGTCCTCCAGCAGTACGACCAGGCCCTGCGCGAACGGGGCGCGGACGCGCTGTAGGCGCCGGGCCGCACGCTCACGCGCCGTTTCGGCGTGTTCGAAGGCGGGCAGGGTGGGCACCCGTACAGCTCGGTAACCGCTTGGTCACGCACCGGACTCAAAAAGTCAACGCACGCCCCTCGTAGCGGCACTGTGTCGTACTCCACACTGGGTTGCGGTGCCTGAGTCCTCGGAGCGCGGCCGGAGCCCGGACACCGGGTCCGACACCCCCGCGGTTCCGCTCATCGCGTACGGGACGGACAGCGGCGCGGCCGCCGCTCCCGCCCCCCAGCCGCACGCCTCAGCAGCGATCACTATGGAGGTCGCCCCCGTGCAGACCCAGACCCTCACCCAGAGCGACAGCACAGCGCAGGCTCTCGCCGATCCCGACGCCGCCGCCGACGGGGAGGCTCTCGCGACGGTGCCGCCGCAGAGCCGCGCGGCGCGCCACCCCGAGACGCCGGACGAACCCGAGCCCGGCGAACACGCCGAGCCGGTCGAGCCGCCCGAGCCCGTGCGCGGCACCCGTACGGAGACCGGGAACCCCTCCTCCGACCTGTTCCGCCAGTACCTGCGCGAGATCGGTCGCATCCCGCTGCTCACCGCGGCCGAGGAGGTCGAGCTGGCGCGGCGCGTCGAAGCGGGCCTGTTCGCCGAGGAGAAGCTCACCTACGCTCCCAACCTGGACTCTCAACTCGCCCTCGATCTCGACAAGTTGGTGGTCATGGGGCGGATGGCCAAGCGCCGCCTCATCGAGGCCAACCTGCGCCTCGTCGTCTCCGTCGCCAAGCGGTACGTGGGACGCGGCCTCACCATGCTCGACCTCGTCCAGGAGGGCAACCTCGGCCTGATCCGCGCCGTCGAGAAGTTCGACTACGCCCGCGGCTACAAGTTCTCCACCTACGCGACCTGGTGGATCCGGCAGGCCATGAGCCGCGCCCTCGCCGACCAGGCCCGCACCATCCGGGTCCCCGTGCACGTCGTCGAGCTCATCAACCGGGTCGTCCGCGTCCAGCGCCGGATGCTCCAGGAGCGCGGCTACGAGCCGACCCCGGAGGAGGTGGCGGCCCACCTGGACCTCCCGCACGAGCGCGTCAGCGAGGTCCTGCGCCTGGCCCAGGAACCGGTCTCGCTGCACGCTCCCGTCGGCGAGGAGGACGACGTCGCCCTCGGCGACCTCATTGAGGACGGCGACGCCACGAGCCCCGTCGAATCGGCGGCGTTCCTCCTGCTCAGGGAACACCTGGAGGCCGTTCTCTCCACCCTGGGAGAGCGCGAACGCAAGGTGGTCCAACTCCGCTACGGCCTGGCGGACGGCCGCCCCCGCACGCTGGAGGAGATCGGCCGCATCTTCGGCGTCACGAGGGAACGAATCCGCCAGATCGAGTCGAAGACGCTGAACAAACTGCGCGACCACGCCTTCGCGGACCAACTGAGGGGCTACCTGGACTAAGACCCCGCCCAGGGGCGCGGGGAACTGCGCGACCAGCCACGACGAGACCGGTACTCGACAGTCAACCCCACGCCCCCACGGCGATTAGTCGACCTCAGCAACCGCCTGCGCGAACTGAGCCTCGTACAACCGCTGATACGCCCCACCGGAGCCGACCAGCTCCTCATGCGAGCCCTGCTCGACAATCGCCCCGCTCTCCATCACGAGAATCGTGTCGGCATCGCGAATCGTCGACAGACGATGAGCGATGACGAACGAGGTCCGCCCGGAGGCGAGCCGCGCCATCGCCTTCTGGATCAGCACCTCGGTCCGGGTATCGACGGAGGAGGTCGCCTCGTCGAGCACGAGGATCACCGGGTCCGACAGGAACGCCCGCGCGATGGTGATGAGCTGCTTCTCACCGGCGCTGACACCCGTCCCCTCGTCGTCGATGACGGTGTCGTATCCGTCGGGAAGGGTCCGGATGAACCGGTCGGCGTGCGCCGCCTTCGCCGCCGCTTCCACATCGGCCCGGGTCACGGACTTCGTCGCGCCGTACGCGATGTTGTCCGCGATGGTCCCGCCGAACAGCCAGGTGTCCTGGAGGACCATCCCGATTCCGGCCCGCAGCTCGTCCCGGTCCATCTTCGCGATGTCGACCCCGTCGAGCGTGATCCGCCCGCCGGTGACCTCGTAGAACCGCAGGAGCAGGTTGACCAGCGTGGTCTTGCCCGCGCCCGTCGGGCCGACGATGGCGACCGTGTGGCCGGGGTCCGCCGTCAGGGACAGGTCCTCGATGAGGGGCTTGTCCTTCTCGTAGCGGAAGGCGACGTGCTCGAACTCGACGCGGCCGCGCAGGTCGGCCGGCTTCTCGCCCGGTACGGGGTCGGCCGACTGCTCCTCGGCGTCGAGCAGCTCGAAGATCCGCTCGGCGGAGGCGACGCCCGACTGCACGAGGTTGGCCATCGACGCGACCTGCGTCAGCGGCATCGAGAACTGCCGCGAGTACTGGATGAACGCCTGCACGTCGCCGATGGAGAGCGAGCCGGAGGCGACGCGCAGGCCGCCGACCACGGCCACGAGCACATAGTTCAGGTTCGAGATGAAGAACATCAGCGGCTGCATGATGCCGCTGTTGAACTGCGCCTTGAACGACGCCTCGTACAGCGCCTCGTTCTGCTCGGCGAACTGCTCCGCCGACTCCTTCTGGCGGCCGAAGACCTTCACCAGGGTGTGGCCGGTGTACATCTCCTCGATGTGCGCGTTGAGCGCGCCGGTCGTCCGCCACTGCTGCACGAACTGCGGCTGCGAGCGCTTGCCGACCTTCGCCGCGACGAGCACGGAGAGCGGCACCGTGACGAGCGCGACGAGCGCGAGCAGCCAGGAGATCCAGAACATCATCACGAGGACGCCGATGATGGTCAGCAGCGAGTTGAGCATCTGGCCCATCGTCTGCTGGAGCGTCTGCCCGATGTTGTCGATGTCGTTGGTCGCGCGGCTCAGCACCTCGCCGCGCTTCTGCTTGTCGTAGTACGACAGGGGCAGCCGGGCCAGCTTCGCCTGCATCTCCTTGCGCAGCTGGGACACCGCCAGGTTGATGACCCGGTTGGCGAGCCGGGTGCCGATCATCATCGCGAAGCCCGCCACAGCGAACACGGCGAGGGCGAGCAGCAGGACCTGGCCGATCGCGTCGAAGTCGACGCCCTGGCCGGGGGTGAAGTCGACGCCGCCGAGCATGTCGGCCATGCCGTTGTCGCCCTTGGCCCGCAGGCCCTCGATGACCTGGTCCTTGGTCTGCCCGGCGGGGAGCTGCCCGCCGATGATCCCGCCGAAGAGGAGGTCGGTCGCGTGGCCGAGGATCTTCGGCCCGACCACCGAGAGCCCCACGCTGACCACGACCGCGCCCAGCACGGCGAACACCGCCGAGCGGTGCACCGCGAGCCGCTTGAGCAGCCGTTTCCCGGAGTTCTTGAAGTCCATCGAACGCGCACCGGGGCCACCGGCCGCCATGCGCGCCGCCATCGGCCCGGCCATCAGGCGGCCTCCGCTTCCGTCAGCTGGGAGAGGACGATCTCCCGGTACGTCTCGTTGTCGGCCATCAGTTCGTGATGGCGGCCCTCGCCGACGACCCGGCCCTCGTCGAGGACGATGATCCGGTCCGCGTCGCGGATGGTGGCGACGCGCTGGGCGACGATCACCACCGTCGAGTCGGCCGTCTCGTTGCCGAGCGCCCGGCGCAGCGCGGCGTCGGTGGCGTAGTCGAGCGCGGAGAAGGAGTCGTCGAAGAGGTAGATCTCCGGCTGCTGCACGAGCGTGCGCGCGATGGCCAGGCGCTGGCGCTGACCACCGGAGACGTTCGTGCCGCCTTGCGTGATGGGCGCGTCGAGCCCGCCTTCGAGCTTGCTGACGAAGTCCTTGGCCTGCGCCACCTCCAGGGCGTGCCACAGCTCGTCGTCGGTGGCGTCGGGCCGCCCGTAGCGGAGGTTCGAGGCGACGGTCCCGGAGAAGAGGTACGGCTTCTGCGGGACGAGGCCGACGGTTCTCGCCATCAGCTCGGGGTCGACCGTGCGGACGTCCTCGCCGTCCACGTACACGGCGCCCGCCGTGGTGTCGTACAGCCGCGGCACCAGGCCGAGCAGCGTCGACTTGCCGCTGCCGGTCGAGCCGATGATCGCGGTGGTCTCGCCGGGCAGCGCGGTCAGGTCGACGGCGCGAAGCACCGGCTCCTCGGCGCCCGGGTAGCCGAAGTCGGCGCCCCGGATCTCCAGATGGCCGCGGCGGCGCAGCTCCCGTACGGCCGCCTTCCCGCTCGGCGGGACGACGCTGGACTCGGTGTCGAGGACTTCCTGGATGCGCTCGGCGCAGACCTCGGCGCGCGGCACCTGCATGAACATGAAGGTGGCCATCATCACACTCATCACGATCTGCATGAGGTACGCGAGGAACGCGGTCAGGTCGCCGATCTGCATGTGGCCGCCGTCGATGCGGTGCGCGCCGAACCAGACGACGGCGATCGAGGCGATGTTCACGATCGTCATGACGAACGGGAACATCAGTGCCATGATCCGGCCGGTCGCGAGCGACGTCTCGGTCAGGTCCTGGTTGGCCTCGCCGAAGCGGCCCTTCTCGAAGTCGTCGCGGACGAAGGCGCGGATCACGCGGTTTCCGGTGATCTGCTCGCGCAGCACCCGGTTCACCGTGTCCAGCTTGGTCTGCATCGACCGGAACAGCGGGCGCATCCTGCGGATGATCAGCGAGAGCACGAGCGCCATGACGGGCAGCACCGCGAGCAGCACGCCCGAGAGCGGCACGTCGAGGCCGAGCGCCATGACCACACCGCCGACGCACATGATCGGCGCCGACACCATCAGCGTGAACGAGAGCAGCGCCAGCATCTGGACCTGCTGGACGTCGTTGGTGGTCCGGGTGATCAGCGAGGGCGCCCCGAAGTGGCCGACCTCACGCGCCGAGAAGGACTGCACCCGGTCGAAGACGGCGCCGCGCACGTCGCGCCCGAGGGCGGCGGCGGTCCGGGCGCCGAAGAACACGGCGCCCGTGTTGCACACCACCTGGACGACGGTGATGCCCAGCATCAGGACGCCGAACCGCAGGATGTAGCCGGTGTCGCCGTTCACGACGCCGTTGTCGATGATGTCCGCGTTCAGGGTCGGCAGGTACAGCGCGGCGCAGGTCTGCAGGAACTGCAGCAGCACAAGCAGCCCGATGGATTTCTTGTACGGACTGAGATGGGTCCGCAGGAGTCGTATGAGCACGCTCGGTCTCTCGGTGTCGGCGGTCGTTGAGTGTGAGCGGTGGACTGGGGAGTGTCGCGCCCGCACCGGAGCGCGGACGCATGGACCCTCATCGTCCGACACTCCACCCGCGTTACCTCAACCGATTAACCCAAGAGCAGCCCAAAATCGGCCCCGGTCCGGGTCTACGAGAACGCGCCCGGGTGGATCTGCTCCCGCACCGCCCGGTACTGCTGGCGCACCGCCTGTCCGACGGCCGCCTCCTCGCCCGGTTCGAAGACCTGCGCCGCCGCGCCCTGCCACTGCGGAAGCTGCCCGTTCAGCGCCCACGCGGCCTGCCGCGCCGCGCCGATCGCCGCGTAGTCCGCGGGCTGCGGCACGACGACCTGCGCCCCGAACAGCATCGGCGCCACGGCCTGCACGGCGTGCAGCTCGGCGGCGGCGCCGAGCAGGAACACCCGCCGGATCTCCACGCCCCGCCCGCGCAGCACGTCCATGGCGTCCGCGAGCCCGCACACCATGCCCTCGAACGCGGCCCGCGCCAGATGCTCGGGCCGCATGGACTCCCGCCGGAGCCCGCTGAGCGTCCCGGCGGTGTGCGGCAGGTTCGGCGTCTTCTCGCCCTCCAGGTACGGCAGGAGTACGAGGCCGTGGGCGCCCGGCGTCGACTTCATGGCCAGCTCGGACAGCTCTTCCAGGCCTCCGTCCAGGCCCAGCATCTCGGCGGTGCCGCGCAGCGCCCGTACGGCGTTCGACGTGTGGACGACGGGCAGGTGCATGCCGGTCGCGTCGGCGAGGGAGGTGATGGCACCGCTGGAGTCGGTGAGCGCCTCGTGGTGCACGGCCATCACGGAGCCGGACGCGCCGAGCGAGACCACGGCGTCCCCGGCCATCACGCCCAGCCCGAACGCGGCGGCCATGGTCTCGCCGGTCCCGGCCGAGATGATCAGGCCCTCCGGGGTCGTGCCCGCCGCGTCGCCCGGGCCGAGCACCTCGGGCAGCATCGCCTGCTGCCCGAGCGCCAGCTCGACGAGGTCGGGGCGCCAGGAGCCGGCGGCGGCGGACCAGTAGCCGGTGCTGGAAGCGCCGCCCCGGTCCGTCGTGCGGCGCGCGGGCCGGCCGAGGAGCTGCCACACCAGCCAGTCGTGCGCCTGGAGAAGGAGCGCCACCCGCCGGGCGTTCTCCGGTTCGGTGCGGGCCAGCCAGCGCAGCTTGGTGACCGGGTGCGCCGCCTGCGGCAGACAGCCGACGGCGTCGGCCCACGCCTCGCGCGAGCCGAACCGGTCGATCAGGTCCGCGGCGGCCGACTGCGCCCGCTTGTCGCCGCCGACCAGGGCCGGGCGCACCGTGTTGCCCTGGTTGTCGAGCGGCACCAGCGCGTTCTGCTGGGCGGAGACCCCGATGGCCTGCACGCCTTCGAGCAGCCCGCCGCCCGCGGCCTCGCCGAGCGAGAGCAGCCACGCCTGGGGATCGACGTCCGACGGGCGGCCGCCGCCCTCCACCGGGTCCAGCGGGTGCGGGGCGTAGCCCTGCCGCAGCACGGCCCCGGTGTCGGCGTCACAAACCACAATGCGCGTGAAATCGGGCGAACTGTCCAGCCCTGCGACTATCCCCATGACAGAAATTCTGCCGCACCGCAGGACACTCCCGTGCCGCGCCTCCGACGGGGCCTATGTGTTGCTCGTGCCCCAGTCGTCCTCGCCGGTCGCGCTCGTGCGCTCGCGCAGCGAACGGACCCGGTCGGCGACGGCGTCCGGCACGCGGCCCTCGACCTTCTCGCTGACCGTGCTGAACGCCTTGCCCGCGTAGGTGCGCGTCTGCTGGGCCGCGGACTCCGCGGTGTTGCGCACTGCGGGGTTCTGGGCGACCTCGCGCGCGGTCTTCTTCAGCTTCTCGTACCGCTCGCGCCCGGCGCGCGTACCCAGCACGTAACCGAGGGCCAGACCGGCGATGAATGTGAGCCGGTAGCGCATGGCGGCCACCCTTCCGTAGCTCGTCGTGATCACTGAGGGGATACCGATTGGCGGAGCACCCCCCTGCTTGCGCTAATGTATGTGTCGCAGCGAGCGCCCGCCGCCTGGCAAGTACCCAGGTGGATGCGTTCGAAGCAGATGAAGCATTCCCCTGTAGCTCAATTGGCAGAGCAGCCGGCTGTTAACCGGCAGGTTACTGGTTCGAGTCCAGTCGGGGGAGCTCGATCTCCTGTAGCTCAATTGGCAGAGCAGCCGGCTGTTAACCGGCAGGTTACTGGTTCGAGTCCAGTCGGGAGAGCTGCGGAACAAGCCCTTCGGAGACACTCCGGAGGGCTTTTTCGCACCCCGTGGAACCGTGCGCGCGTGCGCGGAGTCCTCAAGGTCGTGCAGAGCCGGACCATTCGAGGCAGGAGATCGTATGAGCGGCTATGCTGCGGCAGACGGCGCGCACACATGTGCGCGGCGCGCCGTTACGGGGCGGTAGCTCAGCCGGTTAGAGCAGCGGACTCATAATCCGTCGGCCGTGGGTTCGAGTCCCACCCGCCCCACCACCGTCCTGACGCAGAAACGATGCGACCAGGACGTACGTAGCCTGAGGGGCCGTCACGGAAACCGTGGCGGCCTTTTCGTCACCCGATCAGCGCGAGCGCCGCCCGTAGCGGCCGATCAGCGTGGTGAGTGCCACACGAGCGCGGCCGGTTCCGTGTTCTCGCGGGCGCCGTCGTCCGACACCGTGAGGTGCACGCCCGCGCGGCCGTCCGGCAGCGGTGTGCGGGTGTCGATCGTCACCTCGACGCGTGAGACCCCGGGGCGGCGGGACGCCGTGGCCAGGGCGCGGCGCAGGTGGGACAGGAGACGGGACTGCACCGGGTCGGCGAGGGCCGCCTCCACCGCGCCCGTGAAGTGCACCGACGGGGTGAAACCGAGGAGCGCCGCGGCGCCCGCCGTCTCGCGGAGGACCTTGCCGCGGAACGTGGTCGGGGCGTCCGCCGGGGGCTGTTGCAGCGCGAAGATCGTCGTGCGGACCTCCTGGATCGTCGACTCCAGTTCGTCCACGGCGTGCGCGAGCGTGGCGCGGACGTCGTCCGCCTGGGTGCGGCGCTGCGTCGATTCGAGCATCATGCCCGTCGCGAAGAGGCGCTGGACGACAAGGTCGTGCAGGTCGCGGGCGATGCGGTCGCGGTCCTCGTAGACGGCGAGGCGCTCGCGGCCCTCCTGGGCCTCCGCCAGGACCAGGGCGAGCGCCGCCTGCGTGGCGAACTGGGTGGCCAGGAGGTGGTCGACCGAGGTGTACGGGCGGGCGCCGGGGGAGCGGGGCAGGGCGAGCGTGCCGATCAGCTTTCCGTCGGCCTTCAGCGGGAGCATCATGCTCGGGCCGAACCGGGACCGGACCTCCGTCGTCATGCGCGGGTCCGTCGCCGAGTCGTCGATGAAGACGGGCTCGCCGGTCAGGAGCTGTTCCAGGACCGCGCTGCCCGGCAGGATCGTCGCGCCGAGCAGCGCCTCCGGGGGGTCGTCCGTCGTGGCCGCCGCGACGATCTCCATGCCGCCCGTCTCCGTCGGCTGGAGCACGACGCCGGCGACCGCGCCCGCGAGGAGCCGCGCCTGTTCCGCGACCGTCGTCAGGGCGTCGCCCGCGCGGCCGGTCAGCAGTGCCGTCGTCACGGCGGCGGCGCCCTCGATCCAGCGTTCGCGCTGTCTGGCGGTGTCGTAGAGGCGGGCGTTGCCGATGGCGATGCCGGCCTGGGTGGCGAGGATGCGGAGCAGGGCCATGTCGTCGTCGGTGAATCCGGTGCGGTCCGTGCCCAAGGGGCCTTTGGTCAGGCGCAGGCGGCCGAAGACGGTGTGTTGTACGTGGATGGGGACGGCCAGGGTGTCCTTGGCGTGGACCACCGCGTCCGGGGGCTCTTCGGGGGGCAGGACGGGGTGGGCGGTTCCGGTGCCGACTGCCTCGACGAGGGTTCCGTGGTCCGGGTCGAGCACGCCCAGCACGCCGTGGCTCGCTCCGGTCAGGGTGACCGCGCTCTCCACCAGGTGCTGGAGGGTGGGGAGCAGGTCCAGCTCGGAGCCCACGTTCAGGACGGCGTCCAGGAGGAGGGGGAGGCCGGCGGGGGGTTCAGTCATGGGGGCCAGGTGTGGTGGGTGGGGGGGGCGAGTAGGTCTGCCTCAGGGGCGCGGGGAACTGCGCGCTCAGCCACCGCCGGGGCGCGGTCGCGTCTGCCACGGTCGGTCGTACGGCGGGTGCGGCTTGTGCGTGGCTGGTCGCGCAGTTCCCCGCGCCCCTGGCGGGGCGGAACGGCTCGGGCCGGTATCGCTGGCCGCATGGGCGTCTGCCTCGTTCGGTTGCACGGCGGGTGCGGCCTGTACGTGGCTGGTCGCGCAGTTCCCCGCGCCCCTGGCGGGGCGGGGTGGCTCGGGCCGGTATTGCTGGCCGCATGGCGGCGTCTGCCTCGTTCGGTTGCACGGTGTGTGCGGCTTGTGCGTGGCTGGTCGCGCAATTCCCGGCGCCCCTGGCGGGGCCGATTTGACCCGGGTCAGCTGCCCGTCGGGTCCAGGACCATTGGCTGGATCTTGCCCTCCATCATCGCGCCGAGGCCCTGGACCGCGCACACGTCGGGGCGTTCCGCGGTGCGGACCGGCATGCCCGTCGCCTCGCTGAGCATCGCGTCGAGGCCGGGGAGGCGGGCCGAGCCGCCGACCATCATGATGCCGCGTTCCGCGAGGTCGGCGACGAGGTCGGGCGGGCAGTCGCGGAGCACCTTGCTGATGCCGTCGAGCAGGCCGGTCAGCGGGGTGTAGATGGCGTCGCGGACCGCCGCCGTCTCGACTTCCACCGAGCGGGCCAGGCCCGTCGTCACGTCGCGGCCGTGGATCTCGGTGCGCTCGGGGCCGTGCGGGGTCAGACCGTTGCCGCGCAGGGCGAGTTGCAGGGGGCGGACGGTCTGCGAGGGGAGCAGGAGCGCGTGCTGCTGGCGCAGGTGCTGGACGACCGCCTGGTCGACGGCCTCCCCGCCGACCGGGACGCGGACGGACGTCACGATCGCGCCCAGCGAGAGCACCGCGATCTGCGTCGATGCCGTTCCGCAGATGATGACCATGGTGGCTTCCGGCTGTTCGACCGGGAGGCCGCAGCCGACGGCCGCCGCGATGAGCGTGTCGACCATCTCGACGCGGCGTGCGCCGAGCCCGACCAGTGTCTCCACCGCCGCGCGTCGCGCCAGCGGGTCCGCGTCGTGCGGCGTGCAGATCGCGGCGCGCAGCCGGGGCTTGCGGCGCAGGGCGCGGCGGAGCTTGTCGCCGAGGAGGTGGCGGAGCATCCGCTGGGCCATCTCGATGTCGACGACGCTGCCGCCGCAGATGGGGCGGACGACCCGGATGTGCTCGGGCGTGCGGCCGGTCATCTTCTCGGCGAGTTCACCGACCGCGATGAGCGCACCGGTGCGGGTGTTGACCGCCGCCGCGCTCGGCTCGTCGACGGCGAGGCCGAGGCCCTTCACGTAGACGCGGGTGCGCGCGGCACCCAGGTCGACGGCGAAGTGGCAGCGATACAGCTGCTCCAGACTGACGGTCATGGCAGATCCTCCCGAGAGCGCAGACCGTGGACGGGGTCGCGGGCGCGGCCCTTTTGGCAGCGTGCGGGCAGGTTCGCGATTCCGCGCGCTGGACTGGGCCGACAGGGGCGGGGCCGAACGGGTGAAAAGTTCGATGAGCCGACCGGCCCCGGTCTCCGGAAGGCGGCCACTGGCGGGAACGTGCCAGGGCAGATTTCCGCCAGCTCCCGGTAACTCCCCTGCAACACAAGCGGCTTGAGACTCTTCTGAGCACTCGGGTGACCCCCGATCCGAGGCCTACGAAGAGAGGCGACGATGACCAGAGGACCTGCCGCGAGACGCGGCGCGGCCCTGCTGTCGGCCGGCATCGCGTGCGCGCTGCTGCCCGCCGGTGGCGCGCAGGCCGCCCCCATGCCCGTACCGCACGCGAAGGCGAAGGCGGTGAAGGCCGCGGGTGCCGCGCACACCGTGACCCTGGTGACCGGCGACAAGGTGACCGTGACGGAGCTGGGCGGTGGCAAGCGGACCGTCACCGTGGAGCGGGCGCGGGGCGCGACCGGCGCCGTCCGGACCCAGGTCGCGCACGGCGACATCAGCGTCGTACCGGACGAGGCCCGGCCCTTCCTGGCCGCGGGCACGCTCGACGCCCGTCTGTTCGACGTCAGCGAGCTGATACGCCAGGGCCTCGCGGACGGCAAGGCCGACGCGACGCCCCTCATCGTGACCTACGGCAGCAAGGCCGAGGCGCGCAGCGCCCGCGCCGTCCCCAGGGGCGCCGAGCGGACCCGGACACTCGCCAGTGTTCGTGGTGCCGCTCTGGAGGCCGACAAGGGGCGGACCTTCTGGGACGCCGCGACGGACGGGAAGAAACTGGCCGACGGCATCAGCAAAGTGTGGCTCGACGGGCGCGTCGAGGCCGACATGGCCGAGAGCAACGCGCAGATCGGCACCCCGGCGGCGTGGGAGGCGGGGCTCACCGGCAAGGGCGTGAAGGTCGCCGTCCTCGACACCGGGTACGACGCCTCCCACCCGGACCTCGCCACACGGGTGACCGAGTCGAAGTCGTTCATCGAGGGGGAGGAGGTCGCCGACCGGCACGGGCACGGCACGCACGTGGCCTCGACCGTCGGCGGGTCCGGTGCCGCCTCCGAGGACGGCAAGGAGAAGGGTGTCGCCCCGGGCGCCACGCTCGCCGTCGGCAAGGTGCTCAGCGACGCGGGCTCCGGCACCGAGTCGCAGATCATCGCCGGTATGGAGTGGGCCGCCAGGGACGTCGAGGCCAAGGTCGTCTCCATGAGCCTCGGCTCGGACGTGGCCAGTGACGGCACCGATCCGATGTCCGCCGCCGTCAACGCGCTGTCCGCCGAGACCGGCGCCCTCTTCGTCGTCGCCGCCGGGAACACCGGCGCGCCCAGCTCCATCGGCTCGCCCGGCGCCGCCGACTCCGCGCTCACCGTCGGCGCCGTCGACTCCGCCGACCAGGCCGCGTACTTCACCAGCCAGGGCCCGCGCATCGGCGACAACGCCCTCAAGCCCGACGTCTCGGCGCCCGGCGTGAACATCCTGGCCGCGCGCTCCTCGCTGGCGGCCGAGGGCGAAGGCCCGTACACGGAGATGAGCGGTACGTCGATGGCGACGCCGCACGTCGCCGGTGTCGCCGCGCTGCTCGCCCAGAAGCACCCGGACTGGACGGGCGCGCAGCTCAAGGACGCGCTCATGTCCAGCAGCAAGGAGCTGGCGGACGCCTCCGCCTACGCGCTGGGCGCCGGGCGGGTCAGCGTGCCGGACGCCATCGGCGCGCAGATCACCGCCACCGGCAGCGCCGACCTCGGCTACTACGCCTGGCCCTACGAGGAGAACAAGCCGGTGACGCGGACCGTCACCTACCGCAACTCCGGGGACACCGACGTTTCGTTGGATCTCGCCGTGCGGGGCGGCGGTGCCGGTGTCGCCACGCTCGCGGACAGCGCGCTGACCGTTCCGGCGCACGGCACCGCCTCCACCAGTGTCACCGGCGACGGCGCCAAGGCGGCGGTCGGCGAGCTCAGCGGGCAGATCGTCGCGAGCGCGGGCGGCAGGACCGTCGCGCACACGGTGTTCGGCCTGGTGAAGGAGGAGGAGCGGTACACGCTGACCGTCCATGTGAAGGACCGGTCCGGCGCTCCCACCGCCGCCGACTTGGCGGTGCAGCGGCTCGCCGCCAATACGGACCCGTTCCCGGCCGCGGTCGACGCGTCCGGGACGCTGAAGCTGCGGCTGAAGCCGGGCTCCTACCACCTGGAGTCCTACCTCGACGTGCGCGGCAGCCACGGGAAGGACTCGCTCGGGCTCGGCTACCTCGCGGAGCCGGAGGTGAAGCTCGACCGCGACCGCGAGGTCACCCTCGACGGGCGGCAGCTGAGGGAGATCACCGCCGACGTCGGGCGCACCACGGAGACCCGGCAGCTCGTCATGGAGGCCGACCGCAAGGCGGGCGGCGCCGACTACATGAGCGCCGTGCAGCTCCCGGTCGCGTACGACAGTGTCTTCGCCGCGCCGACGGGCAAGGTGGCCGAGGGCAGCTTCGAGTACCGCACGGTGTGGCGCCTCGGGAAGCCGACGCTCCAGGTCGACGGGGTGCGCGAGGCCACCGTGCAGGCGGGCGGCACGCTCGTCGAGGGCCGCAGCCGCCTGCGGGTCGTGGACGCGGGGGACGGCACGCCCAGCGACTATACGGGCAAGGACGTGCGCGGCAAGGCCGTTCTCGTGCGCCGCACCGACGCCGTCGCCTCCGACCAGCTCGCCCAGGCCGCACAGGACGCGGGCGCGAAGGCGCTGTTCGTGACGGACGACGCGCCGGGCAGGCTCAGCGCCTGGTTCGGTCCCGAGGACGGCAGCGACCGGCCGCTGCAGATCGCGTCCGTCGACGCGGCGGGCGGCGCCACGCTCGCCGGGCTGGCGAGGAAGGGCCGCACCCTGTCGATGACGGGCACGCGGTACACGCCCTGGGTGTACGACCTCACCGACGAGCACAAGGGCGGCGTGCCGAGGGGGAGCCTGGAGTACCGGCCCGGCAAGCGTGACCTGGCCGTCCTCGACACGAAGTTCCATGCCGTGAAGCCGCAGGACGGGGGCGAGTTCCGGTACTCGATCACCGACACGTTCCCGGTCGGCCTCGGCTTCCTGGAGAAGATCGCCTACCCGGCCGAGCGCACCGAGTACGTCTCCACGGGCGCGGGACAGACCTGGCACGAGTCCGTGCAGACCGGCCCGACCGACCTGGAGCAGCGCAGCGGCCTGGTCACGTACGAGGGCGGTACGCGGACGGACCTCGACTGGTTCAAGCCGGTCTGGCACCCGTGGCTCGGCACCGGGCTCGGCTGGGGGCAGCAGCGCTCGGGCAACTCGCTTCAGTTCAACACACCTGGCTGGGGCGACTCCGGGCCCGACCACACCGGCTTCGGCGACGCGTGGAGCAGCGAGACCAACGGCATCGACCAGTACACGTCGGTGTCCGTGGACGGGGTCCAGGTCGACCGCAAGAAAAGTTCGGGTGTGTACGTGTGGGACGCCGATCCGGCCGAGCACACGTACAAGGTCGCCACGGACACCACGCTCGACCCCGCGCGCTGGGAGCTGTCGACGAAGGGCCATGCCGAGTGGACGTTCCGGTCGGCGGCGACGCCCGACGACCGGTGGACGTATCTGCCGCTGATCAACCTCGGTTTCGACATCGACACCGATCTGGCGGGTGACGTACGGGGCGGCTCGCGCGTCCCGGTCGGGATCTTCGGCGAGTACGTGAAGGACGCGGCCGGTACGGGGACCATCGGCGCGGGCCGGCTCGAGGTCTCGTACGACGACGGCCAGAGCTGGCGGCCGGTGGCCCTGAGCGGGCGCGGCGCCTCGTGGAAGGGGAGCCTCAGCGTTCCGCGGCACGCGGAGTACGTGTCGTTGCGGGCGTCGGCCAGGGATGACAAGGGTGGGTCCGTGACCCAGGAGATCATCCGGGCGGTCGGGGTGAAGTAGCGCCAGTACGCGGCCGAGCCCGGTGCGGAGCAGTGCCGCGCCGGGCTCCGGCATGTCAAGGGGTGATACGACGTCGTCCGGGATGCGGACCCTGGGTTGTGGTGGGGGCGGGGCCCGGAAAGGATGCGGGCATGGCCCCCGTACTCGTCTCGCGTCGACACGTTGATCTGCTGCGTGTCGCGACGATGCTCTGTCGGGCCTCCGCGCGTCGCCGCACGGCCGGGTGCTGAGACCTCCCGCTGGTCGCTGAGGTACTCCCCGGCCCGCTCGTCCGCCCGCTCCGCAGCGGCGTCCTCCCGTCGCCCTGACGCGCCCGCACCCCGTGTCTCCGCGGGGGTGCCGCGCTGCCCTTGCCACCCTGTCGTAGGCCCGAGGTGCCCATGTCCCAGAACGTGCCGTCGCTGCATTGGTTCCTGCCCGCCGGAGGCGACCGGGGTGACACGGCCGGGCCCGTGCGGGTCGCGCGCGCCGCCGAACGGGCCGGGTTCGCGTCGCTGTTCGCGCCGGTGGGGCGCGGGCGCGCGGACCCGTGGCACCTGCCGTCCGTGCTCGCCGGGCGGACGGAGCGGATCGGGTTCCTGGTCGGGGTGCGGGCGGGGTCGGTCAGCCCGACGCTGCTCGCGCAGCAGGCGGACGCGTTCCGCCGGTTCACGGGCGGGCGGCTGCGGCTGAACGTCGTGACGGCCGACGACCGGGCCGAACAGCGTTCTGCGGGCGAGCAGTTGGCCCACGACCAGCGCTATGGCCGCACGGATGAGGTGCTGGCGGTGGTGCGGGATCTGCTCGACGGCAGGCGCATCGACTTCCAGGGGCAGCATGTGCAGGTCGAGGGCGCGCGGCTGACCGATCCAGCCGTCGAGCACAAGGTGCCGCTGTATCTGGGCGGCGTGTCGGGGGCCGCGGAGAACCTTGCCGCGCGGCGCGCCGACGTCCATCTGCTGTGGAGCGAGTCGGAGCAGTCCCCTGCGGAGGTCGCCGCCCGGGTCGCCCGGGTGCGGGACCGGAATCCGGGGTTGCGGTTCGCCCTGCGGCTGTCCGTCGGGGCGGGCGTCCGGGACCACGAGGGCGCTGCCCGGCGTCTGCGCGCGTACTGTCTCGCGGGCGTCGACGAGTTCGTGCTCTCGGGTGGCACGGACGCGGACGACGCCCTGCGGGTGGGGGCGGAAGTGGCGCCGCGATTGCGGGAGTTGCTCGCCGAGGATGCGGCGGGCGGACATGCGGCGGCGCCGCCTCCCCGTGGGACCGGGGGAGGCGGCGCCGCGCTGGTGTCCGACTGAGTTACACCAGCCAGCCGACGAAGTGGACGAGGCCGGCGAGGATGTCGGTGAGCAGGTTCATGGTGAAACGTTCTCCTTGCGATGGTGCATGTGCGTGTGCACGTGTGTGTGGGACAACACCCCGGCTTCGTTTGGGACATGAGCCGGGTGCGCGACAACTACGGTCTGCAGCCCGTTGCTTGCGCACCGTAAGCATCGTTGGTCACTCGTGCCTCATGCAATTTTTGGCGGAACGATCACCTGTTCGTGGGAACAACTGCGCGCCTGTTCGTTTCTAGATCATGGGACGCACGGCCGGCGGCGGCGGCCCGGCGATGCCGCGTACGACGCCCAGGTCCAGCAAGTCCTGTGGCGTGATGCGGAGTTGTCCGGCGGTCTCCGGGGCCTGGTCGGCGGGCCGTTTGAGGATCGCGGCGGCCAGTTCGGGGGCGATCACCGAGAAGTACGCGTCCGGCGCCACCCATGTGCGGCCGGGCGCGGCGAGCGCCAGTGCGCCGCCCGAGCCGCCCTCGCCAATGACCAGGGTGGTCACCGGTACCGGCGACTCGGCGAGCGCGAGGAACAGTTCGGCGATGGCCGCGCCCGCGCCCGCCCGCTCGGCCGCGTCGCCGCTCGCCGCGCCGGGTGTGTCCACGAGCGTGAGTACGGGGATGCCGAGGCGGCCCGCGAGCCGGACCAGACGGGTGGCGGTGCGGTAGCCGGCCGGGGTGGTGGCGGTGCCGCGCTGGGCCGCATAGGCGAGGGTGCGGCTCTGGCCGGGCGCCTGGTGTGTGCCGAATCCGCAGATCATGCCGTCGTCCGCGCCGCCCGCGCGGTCGCCCCGCAGGGCGAAGCGGTCCGTGAAGTAGGCGTCCAAGTAGGCGTCGGCGCGCGGGCGTTCGGGGGCACGGGCGCGTTCGACCGCCTCCCATCCGATGGTGGGGAGGTCGGTGCGGCCCAGCGCGTACGGGACGGGCGCCGGGGCCGCCGGGGCCGCCGGGGAACCGGGCGGCCGGGTCAGCAGACGCAGGCGGTGGCCGAGCGCGGCGCGCAGCTCGTCCGGGGCCACGACCGTGTCGACGGAGCCCGCCTCCCACTGCGCCTGCGCGGTGTACGCCGCCGGGTCCGCGTCCGGCGGCCGTACCCGGGACCCGGCGAACCCGATCTGCGCGCCCGGCAGCGCGAGGGTCAGGTCGGCGCCCGCGCCCAGGGTCGCCCAGCCGCCGCCCGTCGTCGGATCCCGTACGACGGCGATCTGGGGCAGCCCGGCGGCCCGGGTCAGCGCCGACTGCCGCGCCACGCGCTGGAGTTGGGTCAGCGCGATCATGCCTTCCTGCATCCGGCTGCCGCCCGTGGCGATGAGCGGGACGACGGGCAGGCGGTGCGCGCGGGCGTGGACGTGGGCGGCCTCGATACGGTCGCCGGTCTCCTGGCCGAGGGAGCCGCCCAGGTACCCGAACTCGAAGGCGAGGACGACGGCCGGGGCTCCGTCGATCTCGGCGGTGCCGATGACGACGGACTCCGCCTCCCCGGTGCGTTCGGCGGCACGCGCCCGGGAGTCGGCGTACCCGGGCCAGCGGAGCGGGTCGGGGCGTGCGGGTGGGGGCGGGGGCGGGAGTTCGTCGAGGGTGCCGGGGTCGCAGACGGCGGCGAGGACGGATCGCGCGCCGGAGCCGTCAGTCATGCGGAAGCGCCCGCTTGAGGATCTTGCCCATGTCGTTGCGGGGCAGCGCGTCGAGGTGATGGACCGTACGGGGCCGCTTGTGCGGGGCGAGGCGGGCGGCCACGTGGTCGGCGAGGGCGGCGTCGCTCGGCGGGTTGCCGGGGTCGGCGGGGACGATCCAGGCGACGACGCGTTCGCCCAGGTCGGCGTCGGGAGCGCCGGTGACGGCGGCCTCCTTGACGCCGGGGTGTTCCAGGAGCGCGTTCTCGATCTCGCCCGCGCCGATCTTGTAGCCGCCGCTCTTGATGAGGTCGGTGGCCTTGCGGCCGATGATGCGGACATAGCCGTCCGGGTCGCGCACGGCCATGTCGCCGGTGCGGAACCAGCCGCCCGGCGCGAACGCCGCCGCCGTCGCGTCGGGCCGGTTCAGGTACTCCAGGAACAGGTTGGGCCCGCGCACCTGGATCTCCCCGACGGCCTCCGGATCACCGGCCGGTACCTCGGTCGTCCCGTCGTCCTCGGTGAGCCGCAGCTCCACGCCCAGCAGCGGGACGCCGACCGTGCCGGGGCGCGGCTCGCCGTCGGCGCGGACGCTGGTGTTCATCAGCGTCTCCGTCATCCCGTACCGCTCGACGACGCGCTGACCGGTGGCGGCGGTGATCCGCTCGTGGTCGTGGACGGGCAGCGCGGCCGACCCGGACACGAGGAGGCGGGCCGAGGCGAGCGCCTTCGCGAGCGCCGGGTCGGAGGGCAGCGTCTCCGCGATGCGGTGGTACATCGTCGGGACGCCGAACAGCATCGTCGCCCCGGACGCCAGCTCGCGCGTCACCCCGTCCGTGTCGAACCGGCCGAGGTGGCGCACCGCGCCGCCCCTGCGCAACGGGCCGATGACGCCCAGGATCAGTCCGTGCACGTGGAAGAGCGGCAGCCCGTGCACGAGCGTGTCGCGGTCCGTCCACTGCCAGGCGTCGCGGAGCGCGTCGAGCGTGGTGGAGACGGCACGCCGGGGGAGGACAGCGCCCTTGGGCGGGCCGGTGGTGCCGGAGGTGTAGACGATGAAGGCGGGGGTCTCGGGGTCGGTGGGTTCGGCGGGGAGTGCGGAGGGTCCGTGCGGTTCTGCCTCTACGGTGATGTCGATCCGGTTCAACTCGGCCAGCGCGGGCGGGAGTTCCGTGCCCGGCGCCGCGAGGACCGCGTCGGGTGCGCTGTCCGCCACGATGTGCCCCAGCTCGCTCCCGCCCGACTTCGGGTTGACCGGAACGGCGGCGACCCCGGCGAGCAGCGCGGCGACCACGCCGACGGCGGTCTCCAGGGTCGGCGTGGCCCACACGGCGACGCGCGCCGAGCCGCTCAGCCGGGCCGCCAGGGGCGCGGCGGCCGCCGCCAGTTCGCCGTAGGTCAGGGACCGGTCGCCGAAGCGCAGGGCCGGGCGGTCGGGGGTGTCGGCCAGGGCCGGGAGGAGTCGGGACACGTGAACGCTCCTGATCTGCAGCGGATGGTCCGGCGGCGAATTGGTTCAGTGGCTGGGGCTGGGGCTGGGGCTGGGGCTGGGTCGGTGGCTGCGATTGGTTCAGTGGCTGAGCCAATCCGAGCGTGCCGTCTGGCAGGCGCCCACGTCAAGGACGTACGCTGCCGGGCACACGACCAGGGCTGAAAGGGGTAGGCCGAGGTGAGCGACGCACTGCGGCCGATGGCGGCGCGCCCGCGCCTGTACGAGCAGGTGCTCGACCGGCTGCGGACGTACGTCGCCGAGGGCGGCCTGCGTGCGGGCGACCGGCTGCCGACCGAGCGCGACCTCGCAGCGCGTCTCGGGGTGAGCCGCGCCTCGGTCAAGCAGGCCATCGTCGTCCTGGAGGTGCAGGGCCTGGTCGAGGCGCGGCACGGCGGCGGCACGTATCTGATGCGGGACAGCCTCGACACGGTCGTCGTCGAACCGGTGGAGAGCCTCGTCGCCCGCAAGAAGCGGCTGCCTGACGTCCTTGAGGCGCGCGAGGCGCTGGAGACGAAGTTGGCGGAGCTGGCGGCGGAGCGCCGGACCGATGCCGACCTCACCGCGCTGCGTGCCGCCCTCGACACCATGGCGCGCGACATCGAGGCGGGCGGCCTCGGCATCGAGGGGGACCGGCTGTTCCACGCGGCGGTGACGGCCGCCGCCCACAGCGCGCTGCTCGCCGCGTTCATGCGGGAGATCGACGAGCCGATCGCGGAATCCCGCACCGAGTCGCTGCGCCAGCCGCGCCGGCCCGGCCGCTCGCTCGCCCAGCACCGGGCGATCCTCGACGCCATCGAGGCGGGGCAGGGGCGCCGGGCGGCGGCGGCGATGCGCAGGCATGTGCGCTCGGTGGCGAAGGTGCGGTTGCTTGAGTGGGAGCCGGAACCGGAGGAAGGCGCACCGGAATAGGAGGTTCCGCTTAATCTCGGAATTCGGGTCGCGTGTGCGCCGAATTCCGGGGCACCCGGAGGGTCGTAACGACGTTCTGCGAATCGATCAAATCGATCTGAGGGGTGTGGACCATGTCGGCCTACGGTAGCCGTCCTGCTGCTTCTTCCGGTACCCGGACGAATGGCCTCGCGATAGCCGGACTCGTATGCGGCATCGTCGGACTGTTCTTCCTCAGCTTCATTCTGGGACCGCTCGCGATCATCTTCGGCGTGCTCGCCCTCAAGCAGAAGGCCGCCAGCGGCGGTGCGGGCATGGCCAAGGCGGGCCTCATCCTCGGCGTCATCGACGTGGTCCTCTTCATCGTGCTGATGATCGTCGCGGCCAACGGCGGGTTCAGCTGGTACGTCGGCGGATGACCGTGGACCGGTGAACGGACCGGGCGGGAGCGAAAAGCACCGGACGGAATGCGTGTGGCAGTACGCGCATTCCCTCCGGTGCTTTTTCGTGCCGTCTGGGTTAAGGTCGAGCTGAATTCTTACTCGTACTCGTACTTCTGCCCGGTGACGAAGTCGGCAAGAGGCGTGCGTCCCCGCCTCATGCCCGCACTGGACGGCTCCAGGCGCGCTCACGGGTCGGCACATTCCGGACGCCGGCGACCCCGGGTGAGCGCGTCCCGCCGGGCGGCGAAAGGGACGCGCCGTGCCGTCGGCGAATCAACGGACTTACAGGGATCTTTTCGGTGTTCCGGGTGCGGCCGCCTTCTTCCTCAGCGGCGTCGTCGGGCGCGTCGGGCTCGCGATGACCGGGGTCGGCATCGTCTGGCTGGTGCACGCGCGGACCGGGTCGTTCGGGGACGCGGGCTTGGTGACGGGCTGTTTCGCCGTCGCGGACGCGGCGGGCGGGCCACAGGTCGGACGCCTGGTCGACCGGTTCGGGCAGACGCGGGTGCTGCCGTGCGCGCTGGTGGTGCACGCGGGGGCGATCGGGTTGCTGTTCGCGGGCGGTGACCTCGTGACCGTTCTCGGGGCGACCCTCGCGGGGGTCAGTCTTCCGCAGCTCAGCGCCCTCTCCGCGGCCCGCTGGTCGACGCTGCTTCGAGGCACTCCGCACGAGTCCGCGCTGCCCCGCGCCTACACCCTCGAAGCGCTCGCCAACGGCGTCTCCTTCCTCGCGGGCCCGGCGCTGGTCAGCGCGGTCGGCGCCGCCGGGTATCCGCGCCTCGGCAGTCTGCTCGCCGCGGTTCTCGTGGTCGGTGGGGGTCTCGCGCTCGCCGCGCAGCGGCGTACCGCGCCACCGGTCGCGGGGCGGGCGGAACGCCGGGGTGCCGGTCGGAGTTTGTTGCGGCCCGCCTTCGTCCGGCTGGTCGCGCTCAACGCCGCGCTCGGCGTCTTCTTCGGTGCGATGCAGGTGTCGGTGACGGCGTACGCGGTCGGGCGCGGGACGCCGGATGTGGCGCCGGTGCTGTATGCGGTGTCCAACTGCACCAATTTGGTGGGGGGTTGGGTGTACGGGGCGCGGTCCTGGGGTGGGGCGTCGCCGGAGCGGCAGCGGGCGTGGGCGGCGCTCGGGATGGCGCTGGCGTCCGCGCCGTTGACGGTGGTGGACGGGGTGCCGGCCGTGGCGGTCTGTCTCGCGTTGACGGGGCTGGCGGTGCCGGTGCTGCTGGTCGTCTTCTCCGTCCTCGCCGAGCACACCGTGGAGCGCGCCGTCCTGACCCAGGCGTTCACATGGCTCGGGTCCGCCAGCGCGGCGGGATCGGCGGGGGCCGCTGCGCTGGCCGGGCGGGCGGTGGACGGGGCGGGGCCGCATGCCGGGTTCGCGGTGGGGGCGGTGGCTGCGCTGGCGATGGTGGTGCTTGCCGGGCGTGGGCGGGGGCCACGGATGAAGTGAAGGGCCCTTACGCGGCTGCCAGTTCGCACCACACGTACTTGCCCCGGTTCGCCCCGCTGCCCAGTGCGTGCCAGCCCCAGTCGCTGGCGCACGCCTTGACCAGCATCAGGCCCCGGCCCTCCTCGGTGTCCCACATGTTCGCGCAGGGCGGGTCGGGTGGTTCCGGGGCCGTGTCCCACGCGCCGAGGCGCAGTACCCCGACCGACCATCGGACCCTGAGCGCGGCCGGGCCCTTCGTGTGCCGTACGGCGTTGCCGACCAGCTCGGCGGCGAGCAGCTCCGCGACGTCGACCAGGCGGATCAGGCCGTGCATGGTCAGGATCAGGCGCAGAGTGCGACGGCTCACCGTCACTGCGCGCAGGTCGTTGGGGATGTAGAGGGAGTACTCCCAGGGTTCGGTTTCGGGCATGCGATTGCTCCGCTCGGTTCGATGGAGGGTGGCGGCGGTCCGGGTCCCGGGAACCCGTAGAGTGTGCGGCGCGTCACTGACGGTAGACCTAACTTTTTAAGGTCTGCAAGCGGGACGCGTAACATCACCCCGAACGAGGGGTGACAGTCAGCAGGTTGAAGGGACCGCTTTGGCGCTCAGGAGCGAACCGACGGCCCGCCAGATGCGTCTGGCAACCGAGTTGCGCAGGCTGCGCCGGGCGGCCGGTCTGACGTCGCGCGAGGCGGCGGCCCTGCTCGGTGTGAGTTCCGCGCAGATCAGCCAGATCGAGTCGGCCCTCGCGGGCGTGAGTGAGAAGCGGCTGCGGCTCATGGCGTCGCATTACGCCTGCACGGACGAGCAGTTGATCAGCGCGCTGGCGACGATGGCGGGGGATCGGACCCGGGGTTGGTGGGAGGAGTACCGAGGGGTGCTCCCTACGTCGTTCATGGACGTCGCCGAGCTGGAGCATCACGCCACGCGTCGGCGCGACGTCGAGCTTCTGCTCATTCCGGGGCTGCTTCAGACGGACGACTACGCGCGAGCAACCTTCGCCTCACGAATCCCCGCGATACCTGCGGAGCAACTGGAGTCACGCGTGCAGCACCGTATGCGGCGCAAAGTGATTCTGGACCGGCCTGTTCCCGTTCCGTACGACGCCGTGATTCACGAAGCGGCGCTTCGCATCCGGGTGCGTGACCGGGCAGTCGCCCGAGCGCAATTGACGCGACTGCTTGAAGCGTCCGAAATGGACCACATCAGCGTCCGCGTCATCCCCTTCGACCTGGACGGGTTCGGCGGAACGTGGAGCGCGATGATGTTGGCGGAGGGAGCGTGCCCGCGGCTGGACACCGCAGTCAGGGACGCCCCCCATGGCGTTGCGTTCATCGATTGCGAGGCGCAACTTACGGTTTTCCGGGCGCTTTTCCGTAAAGTGGAGGCAGTGGCACTCGAACCTGAGCGCTCCCGGGACTTCATCCACGCACTGGCGAAGGAAGTGTGAGGGACACCATGGCCCGCACCTGCATCTGGCGGAAGTCGTCCTACTCGGGCGGCGGAGACGGCAACAACTGCGTGGAGATCGCTGATCAATCCACTCATGTGGGCATCCGCGACTCGAAGTCCCCGGGGCGCGGAACCCTGGCCGTCTCCCACGGCGCCTTCACCGCACTCCTCGGTGCCCTGAAGGTCACACCTCCTGCCAGCGCTGCAGCAACCCCCATGTGAACTCCGCCCGCACCCGGCGTGGCGTACCGGAAATGTCATCCGGGGCCATGAACTCCAGGCCCCAGCGCGTGGGCGCCGAGCCCTCCAACGGGCGGGCCGGGGCGAACGCTCGGGCCGCCTCGTCGACCGTGCAGGACCACGGGGTCAGGTCGGCCAGGGTACGCAGGCGCGGGCCTGGGACGCCCGGGGTGCGGATCAGCCACTCGTTCCAGACCGAGCCCGTCGGGGCCAGGAGGACCTCGAAGCGGAGGTCGGGCCAGAGCGGGACCGGCCAGAGAAGGGCCTCGCAGGTCAGGTCGCCGATCTTGCGGGCGAGGCGTTGTTCCGGGGCGCCCAGGATTGAGCGGTACTGAGAGACCCCGGAACGCCCGCCCCGGGCATGCCGCATCGCCTGCCAGCGGCGATTCGCCTCGCGCATGTCGGCCACCGAGACGCCCAGGTCGGCGCGGGCGGTCTCCACCAGTTCCGGGTTGTGGTCGGCCATGCGGCGCAGCAGGACCAGTTGGAAGTGGAGGGGCGTGAACGGGTCAGCGGCTGGCATGTTTCCCATGGTCGCGCACCGGTGTCGGTCCCGGGCGGCGGCCTTCCGGGAGGAACAGGACCGAGTTCACGTAGCGCGGGCGGCGGGCCGTCGGGGTCAGGGCGCGGCGCAGCAGACCCTGCGAGGCGATGTGGGACGTGCCGTGCTGGTGGGTCTGGAGGTCGAAGTCGGTGAGACGCAGCCAGTGCGTCGCCGGGAGGACCCAGCCCTCGTAGCCCTGTGCCCGCAAGTGCGCCACCACCGGGGCGATCGGTTGGATACGGGTCTCCAGCTCGACGAAGAGGGCCGGGCGGTCGCGGTGGAGGAGCACACTCGCGCCTCGTAGGACCGGGAGCTCCGCTCCGTCCACGTCTATTTTGATGAAGTCGACCTCGCGCAGCGACAGCTCGTCCAGCGTCACGCACCGCACCGTCTGCGGGGTCCGTGCGTGCAGGCCCTCCCTCCTGACCAGGGACGAGACACCGCGTTCGCCGCGCTCGTCGTCGGGGGGTTGCCACAGCGGCGCGGCGCCGGGGCGGTCGCTGGCGGCGGCGCGGACGACCCGGACGTTCGGCGGCGCGGAGGCGGCCAGCGTGCGGGCCAGGTGCGGGACCGGTTCCAGAGCGACCACGCGTCTCGCGCGGGCCGCCAGACGGTGTGTCCACGGGCCGTACCAGCCGCCCACGTCGATCGCCGTGCCGCACTGGCCGCGCGGGGACGGCAGCATGTCGGACAAGCGGGCCAGTTCGGGTTCGAAACGCGGGTAGAGGGCTCTGGCCGTCGCCGCGGTCAGACGGGGCGGCAGGTAGGGGCCGAGGCGGGCCGCGAGGGTGGTCATGTCTCCAGGTCCTTCAGGAGCCGCTCGTGCTCGTCCTCGGGCAGTTGCTCGCCCGACGACGGCAGCAGTTGCGGGATGCCGTCGACGATCGGGTAGCGGCGGTGCAGGCGCGGATTGTAGAGCGCGGACCCGTCCGGGAGCAGCAGCAGCGGGCCCTTGTCGAGGGGGCAGGCGAGGATGCGCAGGAGCGGGTCGTCAGGGCTCATGGGGTTCTTGGGGCTCGTGGGGCACATGAGGGAGCAACTCTCTCGGGGGAGGGATGGGAGCGGGGACGGGCCGCGGGTCGTGTTTCGGCATCAGCAGGAGCACCGCCACCGCGAGCGCCGTCCCCGCCACGCGCAGAGCGACCCGCAGCGGCTCCGACGGCAGTGACTCACCGAACGCCACCGTGCCGAGCACCGCCGTGAACACGCAGGTCACCGTCGTGCACACCGGCACGATCAGCGAGGCCCGGCAGCGCTGCAACGCCGCCTGCGACATCACAAGGCCGAACGCGCCCGTGCACAGCAGCAGATACGGATACGGAGTCCTGAACAGCGCCGGGATGTCCGGAAGGGCCCCGGACACGCCCTTGATGGCCAGGGAGCTGACCCCGTAGAGCAGGCCCACCGCCACCCCGTACTCGACGCCCGACGTCGGCTGGCGGTGCCGGTGGCCCGCCCTGCGCTCCGCCGCCGCGTACAGGTACAGGCCCGCCGCCAGCGACGGCAGGCAGACCGTCAGGATCAGCGGGGCCGGGGCGCCGCCGCCGACCGTGTCCCGGTCGTGGCCGGTGTCGCGCAGCGAGAGCACCACCATCAGCAGGGCCAGCAGGATGCCGGCGATGGCGTACCGCTCGCGGACGGACGTGTGCTCGCCGAGCATCCGGGAGGAGAGCAGCAGCAGGAGCACCAGGCCCGCGATGAAGATGCCCTGCGCCGCCGCGATCGGCAGGGTCCGGTACACCACCAGTTGCGCGCCGAAACCCGAGGCCAGGGCGAGGGAGCCGACCAGCCACAACGGGCTCGTCACCACCTGGCGGAGCAACTGCGCCGGGCGGCGCACGCTGACCTCCGGCAGCCGGGTCAGGGCCCGCTTCTCCAGGACGAAGCCGACGCTGTACAACGTGTTCGCGAGCAGTGCCGCGCCGACCCCCCATGCCACGGCGGGCATCGCCCCTCACGTCCTTCGGGCGTGCAGGAGGAGGATCGAGGCGAGCGACGGCGCCCCGCAGGCCAGGCGGTCCAGGGGGCGCAGCACGCGGGGCACCCCGTGGAAGGGCGCGCCCGTCACCCGTACGACCTCGAAACCCGACGCCCCGACGAACTCGCACAGCGCGCGCCGCGTGTACAGGCGCAGGTGGCCCACCACTTCCGTGCCGGGGCGGCCGTGCACCGCGCGCAGGCTCACCTCCGAGAAGACGGGCTGTACGCCGGCCAGGAGCAGTGCCCGGTTGTACCAGGCGGCGAGGTTCGGGGTGGAGAGCATCAGGTGGCCTCCCGGGCGCAGGACCCTGCGGAGTTCGTCGAGGGCGGCGTCGGGGTCGACGAGGTGTTCCAGGACTTCGGAGAAGAGGACCGCGTCCGCCGATCCCGACGCGACAGGGAGGCCCCCTCCCGTGAGCTCGCCGCGAACGACGTCCGGTATGCGGCGGGCCGCTCGGCGCAACGCGTCCTGCGACCAGTCGACGCCGATCAGGCGATGGCCCGGCAGCAGGCGGGCCACCGTCGCCGCCGCGCTGCCGTCGCCGCAGCCCACGTCCAGGATCGTGGCGTCGTGGGTGCCGGTGAGGGTGGCGGCCAGGGCGCGGGTCTGGCGCAGGGTGCGGGGGGCGCCGGAGGCCACGGGGACTTCCGGGTTCTCGTAGAAGTCCCGGAGGCCGTTGCGCGGCGGCGGCTTCGTCGTCGTCATCGTGCTTCCTCCTGTGTCGCGTGGAGGTGGTGCTCGAACAGGTCGCGCAGACGTGCTCCGTCGCCGTGGCTCAGGAGCGTGAGCGACCAGCGCAGGGCCAGGTGGAGCCGGCCCGCCGTGGACGCGGTGGTCACCGTCAGGCCGCGTGGCATCCGGGCCGGTGCCGAGAACCAGACGGCGCTCGCCCGGCCGCCGTCGCCGAAGTCCAGGGGGTACGGGACCCGGCCGATGTTGCTGAGCAGCGTCGTGGAGGTCCAGGGGGCGGCGGCCGTGCGCAGGGCGCGGGTGGCCGCGGCGCGCCACGCCACGGGGGCGTAGGGGGCGGTCAACAGGGCTGCTCCGTGGCCTAGTTGCGGGCGGACGAGTGATCTCAGGGCCGCTGTGCGTTCGGCGGTCAGGCGGAGGAGGGTTGGGGTTTCCTCTCGCAACTCGGCCAAGGAGAGGGGCACTTCCACCAGGCGCGTGCCGTTTCCGATCGGCATCGTCGCGTCCCGGGGGCGGTCGTCCACCGGCATCGTGATGCGCAGGGGGCGGCGGGGACGGAGTGCGCCGTGTTCGTCGTTCCAGTCCGCGACCGTGCGGGCCGTCGCCACCATGAGCTGGTCGTTCACCGTGTACGGGGCGCCCTTCGGGCGGTGCGGCACCGCCAGTTCGCAGACCAGCATGCCGTTGCCGGGACGTGCCTCGGGCCTGCCCGGGGCGACCCGTGCCGGGCGTGCCCAGGAGGACGGCAGGTCCGGTGGGGGCGGTCTGCGGGTCGGCGGGGGCGCCGGGGGTGGCGGGGTGTTGTCCCGGCCGCCGTAGAGGTTCGCCGCCGTCGCCAGGACGCGGAGGCAGGCCGGGCCGTCCAGTGCGGTGTGGTTGATGGTGAGGAACAGGACCGAGTTGCCGGTCTCCGGGTGCGGTACGCACTCCAGGCGTACGGGTGGGGACGTCGTCAGGGGCGGGGCCTCGGTCAGGGCGCGGGTGCGAGCTTGCTTCAGCGCGGTTGGGCCCGGTTCGGGGAACGACACCGGGGGGACGTCCGGGGCGTTTGTCAGCTCCCAGGTGTAGCGGCGCGTGTACCAGTGGCGGGGGGCCTCTCGCATGAGGATGCGGGGGTGTGTGCGCAGGGCCTGGTCGAAGGCGGCGGTCAGTCTGGGCGGGTCCAGGTGGCCGGTGAGGTGGATCTCTATGTGGACCGTTTCGGGTTCGTCGTGTTGTTGGCAGTGGCGGGCGATTTCGTCGACGGTCGGGAAGGGGTGGGTTGTGGTGGTGCGCGGGGTTGTCGTGGCTGTCATGGCTGGGGCCCCTTTTCCGTGGCGCTCCGGGCCGTTGTGGACGTCTCGGGGCTCCGCCCCGGACCCCGCTCCTCAATCGCCGGAGGGGCTGAATTTTCGGGGCTCCGCCCCGGACCCCGCTGCCTCTCGTACAAAGGCGGGGCTCGGTGTGTCACCAGCGCCGCGAACAACCCCGCCAGCGCCAGCACCTGCGCCACCCCGCTGAACGCCCCCTCCCCGTCCCGTACCGGCGCACCCGAACCCGTCGCCGCCACCACGCCCGCCGCCGTCATCGTCAGGAACGCCAGCGGTACGAGGAGCGTGTGGCGTTTCCAGGCCAGGAGGGCCAGGGCCGGGACCAGGGCCGCCCAGGGGCCCGCGATCACGATGCCCACCGCCGTGAGGACCAGCGTGCCGAGGATCCAGCCCGGGGGCGGCGGAGGCGCGGGGCGCTCCACCGGGTCGACGGGGTGGCGGCGCCACAGTGCCAGGGCGATGAGCAGCACCAGCATCGCCGCGCTCACGATCAGCCCGACGTCGTAGCTGGTCGCGGGCTGGTAGGAGAGTTTCACCGTGCCCGCCGCCCCCTCCGGGATCAGCCACGCCTGTTGCCAGCCGTCCAGGCGGAGGCTGGAGAGTTTCTTGCCGTTGAGGGTCGCGCGCCAGCCGTCGTTGGCGTTCTCGTACGTCGTCAGGTACGTGGCCTCGCCCGCGCCCACCCGCACCTCGCGGTGGTCGCCGAGCCAGTCCTCGATGGTGAGGTCGCGGGCGGCGGGCGGGACGGCGTCCGTGTCGGCGCCCGCGCGGGTCAGCGTGATGCTGGTCGGTGCCAGGGGGCCGCGCCTGTCCGTGCTGAGGGTGTGGGGTCCGGCGGTCAGCGTGAGCCGGTCGCACAGGGTGAGGGCGACCGGGCGGCGCTCCGTCAGGTCCGCGAGGGTGCCGCGGGCCGAGGTGCGGTGGCGGACGCCGTCGATCGTGACCGTCGGGCCCTTGCCGCACGGGAGGCTGAAGCGCCGTTCGGGCGTGGGCTGTCGTACCCGGTACGCGTCGAGCGCGGGGATGTACGCCTCGGTCAGGCCCACCGGGAGCTGGAGGTCCTCGTCCGCGACCGGGTTGTGGAGGGTGAGGGGTGCGGTGTCCGTGATGGTGATGTCCAGGCGGTCGGTGGTGATGGGGGCGAAGTTCGCCACCCCGTTCTCGTCCACCCCGGCGGTCGCGGCGCCGTCCGGGGAGCTGATCTCGATCCGCTCGGGGCGGCTGGACAGGCCGCCGGCCGCGGGCAGGACCACCTGGGAGACGGGCCACTTGTCGGGCCAGCGCAGATGGATCGTCGGCTCGTCGCCCGCGATCCAGGCCGTGGTCAGGTCCCCGTCCGTGAGGTTGCGCGGCGTGGTGTTGGGGCCGATCCGGGCCGTGGAGTCGGCGGTGGCCGTGATGGCGCGGCGCTGGTCGGGGGCGACGGAGTAGAGGAGTTCGTCGAGCGCTTCCGTCGGGGCCGGGACCGCCGTCGCCTCGAACGTGAAGGGCGCGGAGGTGGACGTCGTGAAGGCGCGGTGGATCGACGGGGCCAGGTCGGTGAGGGTGAGGGAGCCGTCGCCGGTCGCGCGGCGGAACGTGTACTGGTCCGCCTCGTCCGAGTCCGCCGGCAGTTGCAGCGCGCGGGCCACCCGTACGCCGGGGACGCTGATCTCGGCGAAGCCCGCGCCGGTCAGGGAGGGGCGCCGGGCCTGCGTGTCCAGGATCTCGACCTTCAGCCATCTCGCCTCCCCGGCTGGTGCTTCGACGCGCTGAGGCTTGCCGTTCGGGAGGATGTCGGACGTCACGCTGTCCTTGTCCGTCTCGATCCGGATGCGGGTGGGCGCTGCCCGTACCTGCTCCTGCGGGAGCGGTGTCACCCGGAGCGTCGACGGGATGCGGGTCGGGCGGGTGAACTCGACGCGGACCCATGCGACGTCCGCCGAGTCCGCGGCGCCCGCCGTCCACGCGGTGTCCGGGTCGCCGTCGAAGGCGTTCACCGGGTCGAACTGCGGGAGGTGGAGCAGCCAGTTGCCGCTGGAGGACGCGGTGACCGAACGGGCCCCCTCGATCCGCGCGGTGGTCTGATGCGCGAGCCCCCGGGTGGGGAGGATCTGCTTCGGTTTCCCGCCCGGGTTCTCGGCGGCGTCCGGGCTGTTGCGCTCCGTCGGCGTGTACGGGAACGAGGTGTTGGTGTTGACCAGGCCGAAGCGGGTGTCGGCGCGGCGCAGGCCGTCGACCGCCATACGGACGGCCGGAGTGCCGATGCCCGGGTGGTTGTCGCCGGTCAGGACCGCCGGGCGGTTGCGGAGCGCCGGGTCCGCGGAGAGCGGGAGCAGCGACTCGGGGCCGCCGCTGACCTCCGCCGTGGCGCTGACCGGGAGCAGACCCGCCTGGCCTGGACGGCGGGCGTCGGCGGCGGGCGCGTAGATCTCGACCGCACGGGAGCGCGGGTAGATGCCCTCCACCTGGACCGGGGTGTCCTCGGCGATCCGGCCGCCGGTGACGGCCGGGCCGAAGCCGGTGACACGGTGGTAGCCGGACTCGGTCAGCGCCCGCTTGACGGTGGCGGTGGGCACGTAGCCGAACTGGTCCGGGTCCAGGTCGTTGCGGACCACCACGTAGTACAGGCCGCTGCGGCTCAGGAAGTCCTGAAGCCCCGGCACCTCGCCGCCCGACATCAGCGCCTGCTCGATCGCGTCGAGGGCGCGGCGGTTGCCCGGCGTGCCGAACGGGACGTAGTCGCGCTGCGCCCAGCGGGAGTCCGCGAGCACGTCGAGCGGCTGGTCGATGGGGGAGCCCCAGGTGTAGATGCCGTGCGCGGTGGCCGGGACGACGAGGGCGCGCGAGTCCGGGGAGTACTTGTGCAGCCAGTCCGCCGTCGTCTCCCAGTACGTCGGCAGCTTCTGGAACGAGCCGGGCTGGAGGATCGAACCGTTCAGGTACGGCCAGGCAAGGCCCGGCAGGATCAGGACCGCGACGGCGAGCGGGGCGAACCGGCGCCCGCGCAGCGGTCTGGTGCCGCGGGTCTCCGTGGCGATGCCGACGACGTGCGCGAGGCCGATGACCAGGGCGAGCGCGAGGCCCGTCTGGAACTTGTAGATGTTGCGGAACGGAGCCAGGCCGCCGTCCAGCCACGACTGGACCGTCTCGTGGAAGGGCGCGCCCGCCGCGCCCCCGTACCCGGCGAGCGTGACGAGGGCGGCGGCCGTCACCGTGAGCAGCAGCCAGCGGCGCTCGGGCAGGTCGCGGCGGGCGAGCCCCGCGAGGCCGAACGCCGCCGCGAGCGCCGAGCAGACGATGGCGACGGCGGCGGTCGCCACGGTCCAGCCGGCCGGCAGCCACGCCTCGCCGAGGTGCAGATAGGCGACCCAGTTGCCCGCGCCGCGCAGGGACTCCGTCGCCGCCATCGTGTCGGTCGTGGTCCGCGCGTCCTCGATGAAGGGCAGGAAGTTCTCCCCGTACACGCCGAGGAGGAGCAGCGGGACCGTCCACCAGAGGGTCGCCGCGACCACCGACGGGAACCACCAGGCGATCTGCTGCCGCTTGCGCGGGCCCGGCGCGCGGGAGAGGAGGTAGAGGCCGACGGGGAGGAGCGAGGCGAGGGTCGCCGCCGCGTTCACGCCGCCCATGAAGGGGATGAGGAGAGCCGAGTGGACCGCCGAGACGCGCGGGGACCTGCGGGCGTCGGCCAGGGGCAGCAGGACCCAGGGGAGGAACGCGCCGGGCAGCGCCGCCGCCGACGTCGAGCCGATGACGATCGTGTACGTGGGCCACAGCGCGTACGCCACCGCGGCGAGGAGGCGGCTGCGCGAGGTCCCGGCGCCTAGGCGCTCCATGAGTCGGAGGGCGCCCCAGAACGCGGCCGTCACGACGAGCGACATCCACAGGCGTTCGGCCAGCCAGACCGGCAGCCGCACCAGGTCCGCCAGGCCGTAGTACGGCAGCATCGGGAAGGCGTAGCCGATGTACTGGTCCGTGATGCCGCCGAACCCGGCGCGGTCGTGCCAGAGCTGGCCGAGGTCCCCGATGAACCGCCACGGGTCGAGCACGACGCCGAGCTTCGTCTCGAACGTCATCCGTCCCGGGTGCACCGCGCAGAACAGGACGAACAGCACGGCCCAGAACGACAGCAGCCAGCGGCGCGAGCGCGGGCCCGGCTCGGGGTCCGGGTGCGGCGGCGCGGCGGGTGGGGCCTGGACCGTGGTCGTCATGGGGGACACCGCCTGAGGATGAGGAGGAGGTTCCAGGTGACGAACTCGCGCACCCCGGGCACGCGCGCGACCGCCTCCGTGAGGAACGGCCAGTAGCGCGAGCGCGCCGTGACGACCGCCACGTCGTCCCGGGCGCGGACGTGGCGCAGCGTCGGGCCGATGTGGTGGACGAAGAGGTTCACGCCGAGGGTGTGCTTGGGGGCCCGGCCGGTGCGGCGCCGGTAGCGGGCCTGCGCGCGGCGGGCGCCGAGGTAGTGCCAGGGCGCCCATTCGTGGCCGCCCCACGGCGAGAGCCAGTTGGTGAACGAGACGTAGATGAGGCCGCCGGGGCGGGTGACACGGACGAGTTCGCCGAGGAAGGTGTCGCGGTCGGCGACGTGCTCCAGGACGTTCGAGGAGAACGTGACGTCGGCCGCCGCGTCGGCCAGCGGCAGCAGGTAGCCGTCGGCGACGACCGTGGACGGCGGCGGGTCGGGGCCGAACTCGCGCGCGTCCGGCTCGAAGAGGATGCCCTGCGCGCCGCGCTCCCGGAACTCCCGCGTGAAGTGCCCGCTGCCGCCGCCGACATCCACGACGATCTTCCCCGCCACTTTCCCGTACGCCTCGACCTGGTCGGCGGCGTCCCGCGCGAGCAGCGCGTAGCAGGCCGCCGGGTCGTCCTGTTCGTGCAGGAAGGCCCGCAGGAGTGCGAGGGACCGCCCCGTCGAGGGGTCCCGGAACCCGGCCGGGGTCATGGCCCCGGACCCTTGTGCCACCGCTCGGCCACGCCACGTTCGGCCACGCCACGTTCGGCCACGCCACGTTCGGCCACGTCACGTTCGGCCAGGCCACGTTCGGCCACGTCACGTTCGGCCACGTCACGTTCGGCCACGCCTCTCACCGCCTCCGCCGCCACTGCCCTGAACTGGCGGACCGTCTGGGTCCAGCGGTAGGCGGAGGCGCGTTCCTCCGCGGCCTTGCCCATCAGTTCGCGGCGGCGGGTGGAGAGGGCGAGGGTGCACCAGGCCGCCGCGAAGGAGGAGGGTCCTCCGGCGAGGAGGCCGGTCACGCCGTGCTCGACGGAGTCGCGGACGCCGGGCACGTCGAAGCCGACCGCGGGCGTGCCGCGCGCCGCCGCCTCCGTGACGACCAGGCCCCACCCCTCGACGGCCGAGGGGTGCAGGAGCAGCCACGCCTCGCAGAGCAGCCGGTGCTTGTCGGCCTCGGAGACGTGGCCGGTGAACTCGGTGCCGGGGCCCGCGAGGCGGCGCAGGCGGGCCCCCTCGGGGCCGTCGCCGACGATCACCAGCCGGCCGCCGGTCACCGGACGCACCCGTTCCCACAGGCGCAGGAGCAGATCGATCCGCTTGTACTCGACGAGGCGGCCCATCGCCAGGAACAGCGGGTCCGGTGAGCGGTCGGCGCGTGGCCCCGGCTCCTCGACGCCGTTGGGGACGAGCCGGATGCGGTCCTGGTCGACGCCGATGGTGTGCAGCGCGTGCGCGGTGGAGGGGGAGACGGCGACGAGCAGGTTGCGGCGCTGGGCGCCGGACAGCGCCCACTGTTCGAGTCTTCGGCCGACGTGCGCGGCGGGCGCGAGGGGGCCGCGAAGGCGCATCCGCCACAGGTCCGTGTGGACGTGGTTGACCAGGCACAGCGTGGGGCCGCGGTGCCAGAGCGGCGCCAGGTACGGCATGCCGTTGCAGACCTCGACCAGGAGGTCGCAGTCGCCGACCTGCCGGGCGAAGGCCGAGCGGGCCCGCAGGTAGTGCGCGGCCTGCCCGCCCGCCGAGACCACGCGGTAGTCGCGGAAGGCGCCGTGCCCGGCCGGTCCGCCGCACAGCAGCGTCACCTGGTGACCCAGGTCCGTGAGCCCGTCGGCCAGGCGGTCGACGAGCAGCTCGGAGCCGCCCGCGGCCGGGTTGCCGAGGTCGCGGTGGGCGAGGAAGACGATGCGGCGCGGCACGTGCTGGGGCATGGGTGCTCCAACTCGTCACTGAACGCGTGCGGGGGGACGCTCGGCAGGACGCGGTCGGCCGAGCGGGGCCGTACTTGCCGGTTGCACAAGGTGGGGTTCGACAGTTTTCGCCGCGCTGTGCGCCGCGGCTACTCACCCGCGTGACAAGTTCGGCCTCTTTCCGAGCTGACGTGCCGTCACATCATGGTTTTCTCCAGCGCTGTCGGCGACGGGCCGGGCCCGGGGCGCCCCGGCTGCCCGCCCGGCTCGCGCCTGCCCCTCCCGCCCCGTACGACGAACACGGCCCCGGCCACCACGAGCACCGCGCCCAGCGCCCCCGCCACGAGCGGCAACACCGTGCCGAGCAGCCGCAGGAGCTTGTTGTCGTCCCGGGCGAGCGCCACCTGCTCGCGCTGCGTCTGCGGGGTGAAGGCGATCTTCCGGCTGTCCAGGAGCACCGCCGCGTCCCGCACCGTGCCGGGCGCGCGCAGCGTCAGGCGGGGGCCGACGGCCGCGTACACGACCCGTCCGGTGCGCGGGTCCGCGACGAGATCGACGCGGTGGTTGGCGTACCACTCCTCGGCGAGGACCTGCCCCTTGTCGGGCTGCCCGACGATCCGCCCCGGCACCTGGCGCGAGCCGGTCCGGGTGGGGGCGACGCTGCCGACGAACCGGTAGCCCGTGTGGCCCCGCACCTTCGCCTTCCCCGCGTACCGGAGCGGCACCGTCGCGCCGAGCGTGTTGTCCCACCAGGTGTAGGTGCGCTTCTCGACGTCGAAGGGGAACTTCAGGTACGCCTCGCCCGCGAACTCCGGGTCCTCGCCGCAGCAGTGCACCGGGGCGTTGGTCGCGCGGTCGGTGACCCAGCGCTCCTTGGTCCACTGGAGCGCGTCGTGCGGATCGGCGGCGGGCAGTGTCCTGTCCGTGTCGACGGACGTCACCACGTCCCACACGGCCCGGCCGCTGCGCTCGCTCTCGGCGACGTCGCCGCGGACCTGCCGCGTGATCGTCAGCCGCCGGTCCTCGACCGTTCTGATCCGGTCGGTGTCGAAGTAGCTCCCGGTTCCGGTGAACACGGTCGTCACGTCGACGTCGATGCTGGTGCGCTCGGCGCGCGGCTCCACGTACCAGGCGAGCATCCCCGCGAGGACGAGCAGGAACGTGCCGAGACCCACACAGACGAAAGAGGTTTTCGCGGGAGGGCTCTTCATGGGCCGGGAACCGTAGACGCGCCTTGACGGAGTGTCAATCTGCTGTCAAAACTGGGTACTTGACGGTTGGCACCGGGTGGGGACCAGGCCGCTGCAGAGAGGCTGACCCTGCGATGAACCGACTGCTCGCCGCCGCGCTCACCGCGGCCGCCGGAGCGGCGCTCGCCGTCGCCGCCTCCTTCGGCGTGCTCGCGCTGATCAACGCGACCCCGGACCAGCCCAACACCCCGCTCGTGACCTACGAGACCCCGAAGACGCCCGCAAACCCCGGACAAGGGCGCTGAACCGTGCCCGCCACGACCCGCTCCGCCTGGTGCGACGTACCGCGCCTCCAGGTCAAGCAGTTCGCCGCGCTCGCCCTGGAGGAGGCGCCCCGGCTCGCCCAGGACATCTTCGACGAGATCCGCCGCGAGTTCCCGCACCTGCCGCTCGTCCACGACACCTCCGGCGAACCCCTCGCCCTGGTCGGCATCCGCCGCGCCATCGAGGGCTTTGTGCGCCGCCTGCCGGACGTCTCCGCCTCCGACACCGGACCGGCGCCGGACGGCCGGCCCCCGCGCGTCTTCCAGGAGTTCGGGCGCGGACAGAGCCTGCACGGCCGCAGCCTCGACTCCCTCCAGGCCATGTACCGGCTCGGCGTGAAACTCGCCTGGCGCCGCCTCGCCGACCTCGGCACCCGCCTGCGCATCCCGCCCCCGGCCATGTACGAACTCGCCGAAGCGGGCTACGAGTACCTCGACGGCCTCGTCGACCAGTCGGTCCGCGGCTACGCCGAGGCCGCCGCGAGGCAGGCCGGAGAACGTCTCCGCCTGGAGCGCAAGCTCATGGACCTGATGCTCGAAGGGCGGACCGCGGCGCCGCCCGACCCCGTCAAGGCGCTCACCGAACGCGCCGCCCGCATCGGCTGGCCGGTGCCCGAGCGCGTCGCCGTCGGCGTCCTCGTGCGCCCCGCGCGCGACGCCGTCGCCCCGGCCGTCGGCCCCGACGTCCTGCTCGACATGGAGACCGAGCGGCCCCGGCTCGTCGTCCCCGACCCCGACGCGGCAGGCCGCCCCGACCTGCTGCGCCGCGCGCTCGCCGGGTGGAGCGGCGCGATCGGACCGCCCGTCGCCCCGCCCGCCGCCGCGAAGTCGCTGCGCTGGGCCGAGTCGGCGGTGGCCCTGATGGAGCGCGGGCTGCTCCCCGGCGAGGAGGTCCTGCACTGCACCGAGCACACCCAGGCCCTCGTCCTGCTCCAGCCCGAGGAGCTGGTCGACGACCTGACCCGGCGCGCCCTCGCCCCGCTCACCCAGTGCGGGCCGACACACGCGCGGCGCCTCGCCGAGACGCTGCTCGCCTGGCTGGAGACGCGCGGCGGCGCCCCGGAGGTCGCCGCCCGCCTGGGCGTCCACCCGCAGACGGTCCGCTACCGCCTGCGCCAGATCCGCGAACTGTGGGGCGCCGAGGTCGACGACCCGGACCGCCGCTTCGAACTGGAACTGGTCCTTCGGGCCCGCCGCCTGCGCGGTGAACTGGGGGCCTAGTTCCTCCCTTGCCCGCTCAACCCCGCTGTGCGTAGCCTATGTTCGTGATACCGACCGACTGTTGAAATGTCGAACATGGGAGGGGGCCGGTCGTGGGACGTCTCGTACCCGCCGTGACGCGGGCTCTGGACATTCTGGAGCTCTTCCTGGACGGGGACGGCACGCTGTCCGCCCCCGACATCGTCCGCAAGCTACAGCTGCCGCGCACCACGGTCCATGAGCTGGTGACCACGCTCGCCGCCCGCTCCTACATCGTGCAGGTCCCCGGCCAGCCGGGCCGCTACCGCCTCGGCGTCCGCCCCTACCAGCTCGGCAGCCGGTACGCGGAACAGCTCGACCTCGCCGCCGAGGGCCAGCAGGTCGCCCGCAGCGTCGCCGAGACCTGCGACGAGACGGTGCACGTCGCGATCCTGGAGGGCACCGACGTCATCTACATCGCCAAGGTCGACTCCACGCACGCCGTGCGCATGGTCTCCGCCGCGGGCCGCCGCCTGCCCGCGCACTGCACCTCGGTCGGCAAGATGCTCCTCGCGTCCCTGCCCGAGACCGAGCTGGCGGCCCGCATCCCGGCCGGCGCCGAGCTGCTCGCCATGACGGAGAACAGCATCACGGACCCGGCCGCGCTCCACGCCCACCTGGCCGACATCCGCCGCCGCGGCATCGCCGTGGAGTCCCGCGAGTCGAACACCGACGTGTCGTGCGTCGCCGCCCCGGTCCGCGACCGCACCAACCGGGTCGTCGCCGCGCTCTCCATCTCCGTACCGATGATCCGCTGGAGCGACGACCGCCTGGACGAGCTGACGCAGCTCGCGGCGAAGGGCGCCGCCGATCTGTCGGAGCGGCTCGGGCACCGGGGGACGATGTGAGCGCCGCCGAGACCCCGGTCGAGGTGGCCGTACGCGAGTCGGCACAGCTCGGCGAGGGCCCGACCTGGGACGCGGAGGGCGACCGCCTGATCTGGGTGGACATACTCGGCTCGCGCGTCCACACCTACGAGCCGGACAGCGGACGCCGTACGGTCATGGCGACGGAGCAGCACGTGGGCGCGGCGAAACCGCGCGCGGGCGGTGGCCTGGTGGTCAACCTCCGTGACGGGGTGGGTACTTACGCACCGGACGGCTCCTTCGCATGGCTGCACCGCGAGCCGGTCGCGGGCCGCCGCGGCAACGACGCGGCCGTCGCCCCCGACGGCGCGCTCTGGGCGGGCTCGATGGCGTACGACGAGACGCCCGGCGCGGGCAACCTGATCCGCGTCGCCCCGGACGGCACGACGGTGACCACGGTCCTCGACGACGTCACGGTCTCCAACGGCACCGGCTGGAGCCCGGACGGCAGCCGCATGTACTACGTCGACACGCCGACGCGCCGCATCGACGTCCTCGACGTGGACGGTGAACGGGTCACCGGCCGCCGGGAGCTGGCCACGATCGAGGAGGGCGCGGGCTTCCCCGACGGCCTGACCGTGGACGCGGAGGGCTGCATCTGGGTGGCCCTCTGGGACGGCGCGGCCCTGCGCCGCTACACGCCGTCCGGCGCCCTGGACCGTGTCGTGCCCCTGCCGATCCAGCGCCCGACGGCGTGCGCGTTCGGGGGTGGCGACTTGAGGGACCTGTACGTGACGACGGCGAGGGTGGGCCTGAAGGCTCCGTCCCCCTTGGCGGGCTCCCTGCTGGCCCTCCCGGGAGCAGGCCAGGGCCTCCCGCAGCCCCCCTTCGGATAGCCCCGCCGGGGGCGCGGGGAACTGCGCGACCAGCCACAGACAAGCCGCACTCGCGACGATCCCGCAAGGGGCACCCGCGAGGGCGGCTTTTCCCATGGGCCGCGCGAATTCCAGCGCGACCCATTGACGTCGAAGCGCTTCGCTTCTACGGTCCCGTTCGAAGTTACGAGCAGCAGCCGAAATTTCGAACGAGCCATCCTCGACAGTGAGGGCAGGGCATGGGACGACCTGGCCTGAACCGCAGGCAACTCCTCGCCGGACTGGGCGGGTTGACCGTAGCCGGAAGCTTCGGCTTCGCGGCGCTCGGAACCGGCGCCGACGCACTCGCCTCCGGCGCCGACACCCGGGTCCGCTACTGGAACCTCTTCAGCGGCGGCGACGGCTACAACATGATCGCGATGCTGGACGCCTTCCGCGCCGCCAGCCCCGGCATCGACGTCAAGGACTCCACGCTCCAGTGGGGCAGCCCCTTCTACACCAAGCTCGCCATGGCGGCGGCCGGCAACCGCGCCCCTGACCTCGGTGTCATGCACCTGGGCCGGGTCACGGGCTTCTCCCCGGGCCGCCTCCTCGACCCCTGGGACGTGGGCCTCCTCGCCAAGTACGGCGTGCGGGAACGGGACTTCAACCCCGCGCTGTGGAAGCGCGCCGTGATCGACGGCAAGCTCTACGCCCTGCCCCTCGACATCCACGTACAGCTCAGCTTCTACCGCAAGGACGTGCTGAAGAGGGCGGACCTGCTCGGCGACGACGGCCGGATCGTGCCGGTGACGTCGACGGACGAGTGGTTCGCGGTGCTGAAGAAGGCGAAGAAGGCGACGAAGAAGGGGCTGCAGACCCTCGGCCTGCACGCGAACGACCTGAATTTCATGTGGTGGTTCTTCGTGGCGTTCTACACGCAGCTCGGCGGCACCTACTTCGACGCGGCGAACACCGAGGTCACGTTCGACACCGACAAGGCGACCCAGGTCCTGGAGTTCCTGCGGCAGCACGTCACCGACGGGTACGCGATCGCGGGCGCGGCCGACGGCGAACAGTTCATCAACGGGGCGCCCTTCACCTGGGAGGGCAACTGGTCGGTCCCGGTCTTCGACGGCGCGAAACTCGACTACGGGGCGACCCCGCTGCCACCCGTCTTCGGCAAGCGGGCCACACACGCGGAGTCGCACGCGTTCGTGCTGCCGCACCAGGCGGGCCGGGGCGGCGCGGCCAACGAGGCCGCCCACCAGCTGGCCGCGTACGTCGTCCAGCACGCCCGGCAATGGGCGGCGGGCGGCCACATCCCGGCCCACACACCCACCCTGTCGACGGCCGCGTACCGGAGGCTCGCCCCGCAGAACGAGTACGTGTCGGCCATGAACCACCAGGCCACCGAGCCGAAGGTGTGGTTCGCGGGCTCCACCGGCATCCTCGCCCAGCGCGTCGGCCCGATCGTCGTCTCCTCGACGATGGGCTCGGCGAAGCCGGAGGCCGCCGCCCGCCGCATGAAGAGCACCCTCGCCCAGCTCCTCGACATGAAGAACCCCATGGACGGCAGGACCGCCGCGCAGGGAGGTGCGGCCGCATGACGACGACCAGCGCCGAGACCGTCATCGCCCCACCCCGCGCGCGCAGCGCGACCGCTCCGCGCGGGGCCGCCGTCCGCCGCAAGCAGGGCTTCCAGCACGGCGGCTGGTTCGTGGCCCCGTTCCTGATCCTGTTCGCGCTGTTCGTGATCTGGCCGCTGCTGCGCGGCGTCTACCTCAGCTTCACCGACGCCGACATCTCCGGCGACAACCCCGGCTTCGTCGGCCTGGACAACTACCGCGAGGCGTTGCGGGACCCCCTGATGTGGGACGCGCTCGGCCACAGCGCGCACTTCACCCTCCTCGTCGTGCCCTGCATCACCGTCATCGCCTTCCTCCTCGCGATGCTGGCGCACCACATCGAGCGCGGGAAGTGGCTGTGGAGGCTCTGCTTCTTCCTCCCGTTCCTCCTGCCGTCGACGGTCGCGGGCAACCTGTGGCAGTGGCTGTTCAACCCGGGCACGGGCATGATCAACTACGTCTTCGGCATCGAGACGCCCTGGCTGACCGACAAGGCGTACGCCATGCTCGCCGTCGTCATCACGACCCTGTGGTGGACGGTCGGCTTCAGCTTCCTGCTCTACCTCGCCGCGCTCCAGGGCATCCCGGCCCACCTCTACGAGGCCGCGAAGCTGGACGGCGCGAACGCCTGGCACCGCATGGTCCACATCACGCTGCCGATGCTCCGCAACATCACGGGCCTCGTCATCGCGCTCCAGATCCTCGCCTCGCTCCAGGTCTTCGACCAGGCCGTGGTGATGATGGACTTCGGCCCCGGACCGGAGGACTCGACCCGCACCTTCGTGCAGTACACGCTCGAACAGGGCTTCACCAGCTACCGCGTGGGCTACGCCTCCGCGATCTCCGTCATCTTCTTCGTGATCATCGCGGCCGTCGCCCTGGGGCGGATGTGGCTGCTGCGCAACCGTGAGGAGGGGGCGCGATGAGTACGGCCACCCGTGGTGTCCGTCGTGCGTGGACACCGAGCCAGATAGCCCTGACGCTGCTCGGGACGGCCGTCTCGGCGGTCTTCCTGGCGCCGCTGGCCTGGGCCCTGTTCACCTCGCTCAAGTCGGAGACCGAGGCGGTCGAGGTGCCGCCGCACTGGCTGCCGAAGGAGTGGACCGGCCAGGCGTGGAAGGCGCTCTTCGAGACCGGCAACATCACCAACTGGTTCGTGAACTCGCTGGTCGTCTCGGTGTGCGTCACGGCCGTGGTCCTGGTCGTCGCGGCCCTCGCGGGCTACGGCTTCGCCCGTACGGAGTTCCGGGGCAAGGGCGTCCTGATGGGCGTGGTGATGGCGGGCCTGATGATCTCCCCGGCGGTGCTCGGCGTCCCGCTGTTCACCACGGTCCAGCAGATGGGCATGGTCGACACCTACTGGGGGATGATCCTGCCCCAGTGCGCCCCGGCGGCCATGGTCTACATCCTCTACAAGTTCTTCCAGGGCATCCCGCGCGAACTGGAGGAAGCGGCGTTCATCGACGGCGCGGGCCGCTGGCGGATCTTCTTCACCATCGTCGTCCCGCTCGCCCGCCCCTCCCTCGCGGCGGTCGGCATCTTCACGTTCATCGCGTCGTGGAACAACTTCCTGTGGCCGTACATGGTCACCAACAACCCCGACCTCATGACCATGCCGAACGGCATCGCGACCGTCATGAACTCCTACGGCATCCAGTGGGCCCAGCTCATGGCCGGCGGCCTGATGGCGGGCCTGCCGCTGATCGTGGTCTTCGTCTTCTTCCAGCGGCAGATCGTGGCGGGAGTGGCGCACACGGGCCTCGCGGGCCAGTGACACGGACCGCGCACCTTACGGAAAGGGAACCATTGCACACGGCACGCTTCACACTCGACCCGGCGTTCAAGGTCGGCGAGGTCGACCCGCGCCTCTTCGGCTCGTTCGTCGAACACCTCGGCCGCTGCGTCTACACCGGCATCCACGAGCCGGACCACCCGACGGCGGACGAGGCGGGCCTGCGCGCGGACGTCCTCGACCTGGTCCGCGAACTGGGCGTGACGGCGATCCGCTACCCCGGCGGCAACTTCGTCTCGGGCTACAAGTGGGAGGACTCGGTGGGCCCGGTCGAGGACCGCCCCCGCCGCCTGGACCTGGCCTGGCGCACGACGGAGCCGAACCGCTTCGGGCTCTCCGAGTACATCGCGTTCCTGCGGAAGATCGGCCCGCAGGCGGAGCCGATGATGGCGGTGAACCTCGGCACGCGGGGCGTGGCGGAGGCGATAGAACTCCAGGAGTACGCGAACCACCCGCAGGGCACGGCCCTCTCCGACCTGCGCATCGCCCACGGCGACAAGGACCCCTTCGGCATCCGCCTCTGGTGCCTGGGCAACGAGATGGACGGCCCCTGGCAGACCGGCCACAAGACGGCGGAGGAATACGGCCGGCTGGCCGCCGAGACAGCACGCGCGATGCGCCAGATCGACAAGGACGTCGAGCTGGTCGCGTGCGGCAGCTCGGGCCAGTCGATGGAGACGTTCGCGGAGTGGGAGGCGACAGTCCTGGCCGAGACCTACGACCTGGTGGACGCGATCTCGCTCCACGCCTACTACGAGGAGCACGACGGCGACCGGGACTCGTTCCTCGCGTCGGCGGTCGACATGGAGTCGTTCATCGAGAACGTCGTGGCGACCTGCGACCACGTGGGCGCCCGCCTCAAATCCCCGAAGAGGATCAACCTCTCCTTCGACGAGTGGAACGTCTGGTACATGTCCCGCACCGAGGCCCAGGTCTCGGCCCTGGACTGGCCGGAGGCCCCGCGCCTCCTGGAGGACGTCTACTCGGTCACCGACGCGGTCGTCTTCGGCTCCCTCCTCATCGCCCTCCTCCGCCACGCGGACCGCGTCAAGGTCGCTTGCCTCGCGCAGCTGGTGAACGTCATCGCCCCGATCATGACCGAACCGGGTGGCCCGGCCTGGCGCCAGACGACGTTCTACCCCTTCGCCCAGGCCTCGAAGTACGGCCGCGGCGAGGTCCTGGACGTACGGGTCTCGGGCCCGACGTACGAAACTCAGCGCCACGGCACGGCGGACCTGCTGCACGCGACGGCGGTCCGCGCGGAGGACGGCACGGTGACGGTGTTCGCGGTGAACCGCAGCCAGACGGAGCCGCTGCCACTGGAAGTGGCGCTGCACGGCCTGGAGTTGTCGGAGGTGGCCGAACACTCGGTCCTGTCCGACGAGGACCCGGACGCCCGCAACACGCTGGACGACCCGGAGCGGGTGAAGCCGCACGCGGGAACGGGGACAGAGCTGGAGGACGGCACCCTGAAGGCATCCCTGGAACCACTGTCCTGGAATGTGATCCGGCTGGCGTGAGCAAATGCCCCGTATCGCGGTAATTGACTGGCACACGTTCGAATTTTTTCTTGCTGTCGCTGCACACCGTGCGCCGGTTGCGAAGGCCGGTCGTTAGCGGTGCGGAGGTGGTCTTCGTGATCGCTGAGCAGACAGGCGAGCCGGGCGACGGATCAGGTTGGGACGTCGAGCCGGACGACGAGGTCAAACCGGTGGTCGTCGCCGTCGGGCGGCAACTGCGGGCCTGGCGGAAGGTGGCCGGGCTGAGCGCGGGGCAGTTCGGGGCGCGGCTCGGGTACGGGGAAGGGCTCGTCCACAAGGTGGAGCAGGGCACGAGGATTCCCCGGCCCGAGTACCTGGACAAGGCCGACGAGGTGCTGGACGCGCGGGGCCGGATCGCGGCCATGAAGGTGGACCTGGAGGACGCCAGATATCCGAAGAAGGTCCGCGATCTGGCCAAGCTGGAGCGGGACTCGGTGGAGGTACTGGCGTACGGGGACCGGACGTTGCACGCGCTGTTGCAGACGGAGGAGTATGCGACGGCGCTGTTCGCGGTCCGGCGCCCCACACTCAAGCCGGAGGTGATCGAACGCGAGGTGGCCGCCCGAATCGCCCGGACATTCTCGACAGCGGAGTCTTTCCCGTCTTCAGCTTCGTGCAGGAAGAGGTGACGCTGCGCAGGCCACTCGGCGGGCGGGATGTCCACCGGCGCCAACTGCAACACCTGCTGCGGCTGGGCGCGCTGATGAACGTCGACATCCAGGTCATGCCGACCGACTGCGAAGTGCACCCCGGTCTCGACGGTGCCTTTCGCGTGCTGAAACAGCGCGGCGGTACGACACTTGGGCATGTGGAGGTGCAGTCCTTCCGGCAGTTGATCACGGACCCGGCGCAGGTCCAGTACCTCGAAATGCGCTATGGCATGATCCGGGCTCAAGCGCTCGCACCCCGCGAATCGCTGGCGTTCATCGAGAAGGTGCTGAACGAGACATGACGGACACCGAGACGTACACGTGGTTCAAGAGCAGCTACAGCGGCAGCGAGCCGGGTTCCGACTGTGTCGAGGTCGCTGTCGCCTACGAGTCGATGCTCGTACGGGACTCCAAGCGGGACGCCGGCCCATGGTTCGCAGTTGGCGGGTCGGCATGGGCCCAGTTCGTAAGCCACGTCACCCGGGTGCTGAACGAGGCATGACGGGCACGGGCGCGAACACGGGTGCGTGGTTCAAGAGCAGCTACAGCGGTAGCGAGGCCGGTTCTGACTGTGTCGAGGTCGCCGTCATCGGAGACGCGATGTGCGTACGGGACTCCAAGCGTCTGACCGAGCCGTATGTCGCCGTGGGCGGCCCGGCCTGGGCTCGATTCGTGCGGCACGTCACCCGCGACTGTTGAAGCCGCCCAGCCGCGTCCACCCACCGAGATTCGAACGTAATCCATATCAATCCCATAGGGAATGTATGCACAGTAGTGCGCATGGATTTCTCGTGGGCGATCGTCGTCGCCGGGGCGCTCGTCGGCCTCGCGGTCGGGCTGACCGGGATGGGCGGCGGCGCCCTGATGACGCCGATCATGGTCATGTTCTTCGGGGTCAATCCCACCGCCGCCATCGGCAGTGACCTCGCGACGTCCCTGTTCATGAAGCCGTTCGGCGCCGCCGTGCACCACAGGGCGGGGACGATCCGCTGGGACATCGTGCGGTGGCTGCTGCCGACGGCCGTGCCCGCCGCGTTCGGGGGCGCCCTGCTGCTCCAGGCGTTCGGGGACGGCGAGGAGCTTCAGGAGCGGGTGAAGTACGTCATCGGGGGCGCCCTGCTGCTCGCCGTGGTGGGGATGGTCGCCCGGATGTGGCTCGACCGGCGGCGCGGGCTCGGATCCGATGCCGCCGAGGACGCTGACGTGCGGGTCAGGCCGGTCGCCACCCTCCTGATCGGGCTTGTCGGCGGGGTCGTCGTCGGGATGACCTCGGTCGGCTCCGGGTCGCTGATCATCGTGATGCTGATGCTGGCGCATCCCCGGCTCAAGGCGAACCACCTGGTCGGGACTGATCTGTTGCAGGCCGTTCCGCTCGTCGGCGCCGCCGCCCTCGGGCATCTTCTCGTCGGCGACGTCTCCCTCGGTCTCGCCGGGACCCTGCTGATCGGTGCCATTCCGGGGGTCCTGTGCGGGGCCGTGCTCTCCACCCGGGTCGCGGGGCCCGCCCTGCGCTGGGCGCTGATCGTGCTGCTCACCGGGTCCGGCCTCGCCATGTGGGGACTCGAAGGGGTGCCGCTGGTGCTGGTCTGCCTCGGTGTCGCCGCCTTCGGCGTCGCCGTCACCTTGCGCACCCGGCGCCGCGAGGAGCCTGCCGTCACGAGCCCCGAACGGACCCCGACAATGACCCCATGAGGATTTCAGCCCGAGCCGACTACGCGGTGCGCGCATGCCTGGAACTCGCCGCCCGCACGAGCCCCGAGGGCGCCGAACCCGTCAAGGCCGAAGTGCTCTCCGACGCCCAGGACATCCCGCACAAGTTCCTGGAGGGAATCCTCAGCGACCTGCGCCGCGGCTCCATCGTCGTCAGCCGGCGCGGCGGCAACGGCGGCTATCTTCTCGCCCGGCCCGCCGACGCCATCACCGTCGCCGATGTCGTACGCGCCGTCGAAGGGCCCATTGTGTCGGTGCGCGGCGAGCGGCCGAACGCCCTCGCCTACACCGGGCCCGCCGAGCCGCTCCTGCCGCTCTGGGTCGCCCTGCGCGCCAACGTCCGCAAGATCCTGGAGGGCGTCACCCTCGACGACATCGCCCGCGACCGGCTCCCGGCCCCCGTACGGGAGCTGGCCGACGACCCCGCCGCCTGGCACAACCCCTGAGGCCCCTCAGTAACCCGCCGGCATCAGCCGGTCCACCGCCGCCGTCCCCGAACTGTAGGGCCGCGTCACACCCGAAGAAGCACCCGCCCCGAGCAGCGACTCAAGCCCCGCCACCAGCCGCTCCACGTCCGCCCGTGGCCGCACCACCAGGCGCAGGAAGCGGCTCGATGCGCCGATCTTGTTGCCGCACTCGCGGACCAGCACCCCGTGCCGGGCCAGGAGCTGATCGCGGAGCCACACCCCGTCGACCCCGTCGGGCAGACGCACGTACAGGAAGTTGCCCTGCGAGGGGTAGACGGTGAGGCCGGGGAGGCGGTCGAGCTGCCACCGCATGTCCTGGCGGTCGTGGCAGACCTGGCGGATGCTGGCCGCGTACTCCTGGCGGTGCTCGCGGAGCATGAACACCACCGTCTCCGCGAAGGAGTTGAGGTTCCACTTCGGGAGTGCCGCCCGTACGTGCCCCGCCAGGGCCGGGTTCGCGACCAGGTAGCCGAAGCGGATGCCGTGCAGGCCGAAGTTCTTGCCGAGGCTGCGCAGGACGATGACGTTCGGACGGAGTACGGCTTCCTGGACCACGCTCGGGTTCTGGCCGCCGCCGTCCGCGTCGGCGAAGTCCAGGAAGGACTCGTCGACGACGATCAGGTCCAGGTGGCGCAGTTCGTCGAGGAGGGTGAGCAGCGCGCGGCGGGGGAGCAGGCCGCCGTCCGGGTTGTTGGGGTTGCAGATCACGGCGGCCCGGGAGCCGCGGGCGTGGAGGAAGTCCGCGTACGCCGCCGGGTCCAGGGCGAAGCCGTCGCGCTCGGGCAGCGGGAACATGTCGACGCGTTTGCCCGTCTCCATCGGCTGGTCCGTCCACCGGCCGAAGGTGGGGACGGGGACGGCCAGGGACTCGCGGACCAGTAGGTGGTCGATCCAGGTGATGAGTTCCGTCGAACCGTTGCCCATGGCCACCGTGGCGGGGTTGAGGCCCAGGACCTGGCACAGCTCGGCGGTGATCGTGGCCGCGTCGCTCGGGTAGTACGTCAGGATCTCGTGCAGCCGCCCGCGCAGCGCGTCGAGCATCGCGGGGGTGGGGAAGTAGGGGTTGCAGGGGATGCAGAAGTCGGTCACGGGCCCGCCGGACGCCGCCCCGGCCCGCGTGAGCTGCCCGTACGACGGGGTGTGGGCGGTGGCGCCCTGGAACAGCGAGACGACGCTTCCACTCATCACATGACTCCGCCCGTATCCGCGACCATGGGAACCACGGATACGGATACGGGCGGGGCGGTGTTCAACCCGGGTGGCTCACGTGCCGAACGAGTGCACCGTCGTCGTCCGGTACGTCTCCCCGGGCCGCAGCACCGTCGACGGGAACTTGGGCTGGTTCGGGGAGTCCGGGAAGTGCTGGGTCTCCAGGCAGAGGCCGTCGCCCTGGCGGTAGGTGCGGCCCGACGGGCCGACGAGCGTGCCGTCGAGGAAGTTGCCGGAGTAGAACTGCACCCCGGGCTGGTCCGTGGCGATCTTCAGCGTGCGGCCCGAGCCCGGGTCGCGGAGCGTCGCGAAGTGCACCGGGCGGGCCGTGATGCCCTTGTCGAGGACCCAGTTGTGGTCGAAGCCCTTCGCTGTGACGAGCTGCGGGTGGGCGACGCGGATGTCGTCGCCGATCGCCTTCGCGCGACGGAAGTCGAACGGGGTGCCCGCCACCTTCGCCAGCTCACCGGTGGGGATGAGACCCGCGTCCGTGGGTGTGTAGCGCGACGCGGCGAGGGTCAGTTCGTGGTCGTAGATGCCTCCGCTGCCCTCTCCCGCGAGGTTGTAGTAGGTGTGGTTGGTGAGGTTGACGACGGTCGCCTTGTCCGTCGTCGCCCTGTAGTCGATGCGCCAGTCGCCGCGCGCGGTGAGCGTGTAGGTGACTGTCGTCTTGAGTGTGCCGGGGTAGCCCATCTCGCCGTCGATCGACGTGTAGTGCAGGTGCAGGCCGACGTCGGATCCCGACGTGAACGGCTCGACGTCCCAGACCCGTGTGTTGAAGCCCTTCGCGCCGCCGTGCAGTGAGTTCTCGCCGTCGTTCACCGACAGTTGGTACGTCTTGCCGTCCAGCGTGAAGCGGCCGTTCGCGATGCGGTTGCCGTACCGGCCGATGGTCGCGCCGAAGAACGTCGTCCCGGTGACGTAGCCCTCGATGTGGTCGTAGCCGAGGGAGACGTTCACGTACCGGCCCTTGCGGTCCGGCAGCTCCAGGGACTGCACGATGCCGCCGTAGGAGAGGACCTTCAGGCGGGTGGAGCCGTTCGACAGGGACCAGCGGTAGATCTTCGTACCGTCGGCGAGCCTGCCGAACAGCTCCTTCGTCGGTTTCCCGCGCGAGGCGGCCTGGGCCGTGCCCCCCAGGGTGGTGGCGGCGATGCCCGCGGCGGCGGTCGCCGCGAGCACCGTACGTCTGGTCGTGTCCATCTGACGCTCCTAATGCGGGGAGTGGTGCCTGATGACGTGCGACGTGCGTGTGGGGGGCGGAGAGTGCTCAGGAACCGGCGCGGCGCTTGTTCCACACGTCGAAGCCGACCGCGGCGAGCAGGGCGAGGCCCTTGATCACGGACTGCCAGTCGGAGCCGACACCGAGCAGGTTCATGCCGTTGTTCAGCACACCGAGGACGAGGCCGCCGATGATCGCGCCGAGGATGGTGCCGACACCGCCGCTCATGGAGGCGCCGCCGATGAAGGACGC
>NZ_JAOCNE010000003.1:1097734-1240867 GCF_056172735.1 Streptomyces sp. R818 | reverse complement strand
CCTTCAGCAGGATCTCCGTGAGGCCGCGCCACACCAGCATGCCCGCGAGCGTCACGATGAAGGACGGTATGCCGCCGTAGGCGATCAGCCAGCCCTGTATGCAGCCGGCGGCGCCGCCCATCGCGAGGCAGATGACCGCAGCGAGGGGCCAGGGCATGTCGTGGCTGACCATGAGGACGGCGGCCGTCGAGCCGACGAAGGCGGTCAGGGATCCTACGGACAGGTCGATGTGGCCCGCGATGATGACCAGCATCATGCCGATCGCGAGGATCAGGATGTAGCTGTTCTGCAGCACCAGGTTGGAGACGTTGCGCGGCAGGATCAGGTCGCCGTTGGTCCAGATGGCGAAGACGACCACGAGGAGGCCGAGCGCGAGCAGCATGCCGTACTGGCGCATGTTGCGGCGCATCCCGTCGAGCACGAGACGCAGCAGCCCGCCCTCGCCGGCGGCTCCGTCCTTGCCCGGCGGCGCGGGGGCCGGGGACTTGTCCATCACGTCCGTGCTCATCGCGTTACCTCTTCTGTCCCGTTCTTGTCCTTGGTCATCAGGCGCATCAGGGACTCCTGCGTCGCCTCCGCGCGGGTGACCTCACCGGTCAGCCGGCCCGCGCTCATCGTGTAGATGCGGTCGCACATGCCGAGCAGTTCGGGCAGTTCGGAGGAGATGAATACCACCGCCTTGCCCTCGGCCGCGAGCTTGTCGATGACCGTGTAGATCTCGTACTTGGCGCCCACGTCGATCCCGCGGGTCGGCTCGTCGAGGATGAGCACCTCGGGGCCCGCGAAGATCCACTTGCTGAGGACGACCTTCTGCTGGTTGCCGCCCGACAGCTTCCCCACGGGTTCGAAGACCGTCGGGGCCTTGATGTTCATCGACTTGCGGTACTCCTCGGCGACCTGCCGCTCCCCGTGCTCGTCGACCACGCCGCGCTTGGCGACCTTGCCGAGCGCCGCGAGGGAGATGTTGCGGTTGATGGTGTCGAGGAGGTTGAGGCCGTAGTGCTTGCGGTCCTCGGTCGCGTAGGCGATGCCGTGCTGGACGGCCTCCGCGACCGACTTCGTACGGATCTCCTTGCCGTCCTTGAGTACGGTCCCTGCCGCGTACCGGCCGTAGGTCCGCCCGAAGACGTTCATCGCGAGTTCGGTGCGGCCCGCGCCCATGAGCCCGGCGATGCCGACGATCTCCCCACGCCGTACGTGCAGCGAGACGTCGTCGACGACCTTGCGTTCGCGGTCCAGGGGGTGGTGCACGGTCCAGTTGCGGATCTCCAGGGCCGGTGCCGCGCCCTCCTCGGCGTGGTGCGGGGTGCGCTCGGGGAAGCGGTGCTCCAGGTCGCGGCCGACCATCCCGGAGATGATGCGGTCCTCGGTGGTCTCCGGGGCGTGCACGTCGAGGGTCTCGATGGTGCGGCCGTCGCGCAGGATCGTCACCGAGTCGGCGACGCGGCGGATCTCGTTCAGCTTGTGGGAGATGATGATCGAGGTGATGCCCTGATCCTTCAGCTCCAGGATCAGATCGAGGAGCTTGCCGGAGTCCTCGTCGTTGAGCGACGCGGTCGGCTCGTCCAGGATCAGCAGCTTCACGTCCTTGGCGAGCGCCTTGGCGATCTCCACGAGCTGCTGCTTGCCGACACCGATGTCGCTGATCTTGGTGTTGGGGTTCTCGGCCAGGCCCACCCGGCGCAGCTGCCGGGTGGCGTGCATCAGGGTCTCCCGCCAGTCGATGAAGCCGCGCGTGGCGTGCTCGTTGCCGAGGAACATGTTCTCGGCGATCGACAGGTAGGGGACGAGCGCCAGCTCCTGGTGGATGATGACGATGCCCCGCTTCTCGGACGCGTTGATGTCCTTGAACTGGCAGGGCTGCCCCTCGAAGAGGATGTCCCCCTCGTAGCTTCCGTGCGGATGGAGGCCGGAGAGGACCTTCATCAGAGTGGACTTGCCGGCGCCGTTCTCCCCGCAGATGGCGTGGACCTCGCCCTGACGTACCGTCAGGTTGACGTCCGAGAGCGCTTTCACACCGGGAAAGGTCTTGACGATCGAGCGCATTTCCAGGACGGGTCCCGCCATGGTCGTGCCCTTCAGCTAGTGGTTCGGACAGAGACTCTTACTGGCCCAAGTCGGACTTGGAGTAGTAGCCGCTGTCGACGAGCTCCTTCTCGTAGTTGTCCTTGGTGACCAGGACCGGCTTCAGGAGGTACGACGGGACGACCTTCGCGCCGTTGTCGTAGGTCTTGGTGTCGTTCACGGCGGGCTTCTTGTCGTGCAGCACGTCGTCGACCATGGTCACCGCGACCTTGGCGAGCTGGCGGGTGTCCTTGTAGACGGTCGAGTACTGCTGGTCGTCGATGATCGACTTCACCGAGGCGACCTCGGCGTCCTGGCCGGAGACGGCGGGCAGCGGCTTGGACTTGGAGCCGTAACCGTCGGACTTCAGCGCCGACAGGATGCCGATGGAGATGCCGTCGTACGGGGAGAGCACCGCGTCCACGCGGGTGCTGCCCTTGTACGTCGAGGTCAGGATGTCGTCCATGCGCTTCTGGGCGGTGGCGCCGTCCCAGCGCAGGGTGGTGACCTGGTTGAGCTTGGTCTGGCCGGACTTGACGACGAGCTGCTTCTTGTCGATGTAGGGCTGGAGCACGCTCATCGCGCCGTTGAAGAAGTACTTGGTGTTGTTGTCGTCGTTGGAGCCGGCGAACAGCTCGACGTTGAAGGGGCCCTTCTTGCCGCTCTTGAGGCCGAGCTTGTCGACGAGGGAGCCGGCCTGCAGCTCGCCGACCTTCTCGTTGTCGAACGTCGCGTAGTAGCTGACGTCCTTGGTGTCGAGGATGAGCCGGTCGTAGGCGATGACCGGGATGTCGGCGTCGGCGGCCTGCTGGAGCACCGAGCTGAGCGACTTGTTGTCGATCGCGGCGACGATCAGCGCGGAGACGCCCTGCGTGATCATGTTCTCGATCTGCGAGACCTGCTGGTCCGGGTCGTCCTCGCCGAAGACGAGCTGGGTCTTGTAGCCCTTGTCCTTCAGGGACTTCACGACGTTGTTGCCGTCGGCGATCCAGCGCTCGGAGGACTTCGTCGGCATCGCGATGCCGACCGTGGAGCCCTCGGCGCTCTTCTTGCCCTCGTCCGAGCCGCCCTCGCTGTCCTGGCCGCAGGCGGTCAGGGTGAGCGCGAGGGAGACGGTCGCGGCTATCGCGGCTGCAGCGGTGCGGCGGTTTCGCATGGTCATCATCCTTGATGTGTGGAGTGCGGGGCCCGGTCGGAAGGTGCGAAGTCCCGGATGGAGTGCGGGGGTTGACCGAGAACCGAAGTGCGTTGGATTGTGCGCGGCTCTGTCGTGTTCTGTGAAGTTGCGCGGCCAGAACGTTATTGGGCCGTGCTGAAGCGCCGCAGTGTCCCCGGCAGCCGGGAGCCGAGCGGCGACATCCCGCCGCCCGCGCCGTGCCGCGCGAGCAGGTCGAGGGCGAGCCGGCCCCGGCGCACCCGCTCGCGGGCGGTGTCGAGCGTGACGTCCCGCAGATGGGTGCCGTACGGATAGATGGCGGGCGCCTTGGCCAGCCCGAACTTCAGGTACAACGGGGCTCCGCGGCGCACCAGTTCGGCGATCTCGTACATCCGGATGTAGCCGCCGAGGTCGTCGGGCGCCTCTACGTACATGTCCATCGGCGCCGCCGAGAGCCGCCGGATCTCGGTGAGGTGCGCGAGCGTCAGGTCGGACGGCACGTTCAGCGAGTCGGCGCCGAGCCGCTCGTACACGGCGTACGAGGCCGGGTTCACGGGGCCGATGAGCGCGGAGACCTTGAGCGTGGTGTCGGCGGGGATGACGCCCTGGTCGCGGGCCCGGTGCAGCGTCCACAGCACGCCCTCGTCAGCGACGAGCAGGCACTTCACGCCCAGCTCCGTGGCCCGTACGGCGTCCTCGACGCAGCCGGCGACGGCGTCGTGGCCGCGCGCCCGCAGCCCCGCGCCGCGCGAGTCGGTGCGCACGGAGGCGCCGGTGTCCCAGGTGCCGCGCGGCCCGGTGAACAGGCACAGCTCGATGTCGCGCTCGGCGGTCGCCTCGACCATCTCCACGATCTCGGTGTCCCGCAGCATCCAGACGCCGCTGCCCTGGCTGATCCGGTGGATGGGGACGTCGAGCCGCGAGGCTTCCTTCAGTACGACGCCGACGGCCTCCGGGCCCTCGACGGAGGGGATCTCCACGCGCCACGTCCCGCCGTCCGGGAACGCGTGCGGGGAGGCGTCCGCCGGGTCGGGCGCGGGAGCGCCGAGCCCGAGGGCGGAGAGGGCGGGTTCGCCGGGGCGGCGGGGTGAGTCGGTCACGCTCGTCCTTAGGTCTTGTCCGAAATCTTGGCGAGTGAGCGGGGCGGGGCGGGCCCTAGGGCCGCAGCAGCACCTTCCCGACCTTGGGATCACCGGACCCGACCCACTCGATGGCCTCGGCGAACCGCTCCAGGGCCACCTCGTGCGTCACCAGCGGCAGCGGATCGAGCAGCCCCGCCCCGAACGCGCGCACCGCGTGCGCCCAGGCGTCGGGCGCGGCCCCGAACACGGTCCGCACCTCCAGCTGGCGCACGACCAGATCCGTGGGGTCGAGCCCGTCGGCGCCCGCCGCCGGGATGCCGGTGAGGACCAGGCGCCCGCCGCGCCGGAGCAGCGAGGCGGCGGTCCGGGCGGCCGAGGCGGAGCCCGCGGTCTCGATCACGACATCGATGTCGGAGGGGAGGGGTCCGGTCCGCAGCCGGAAGTCCGTCGCCCCGAACCGCCGCGACAGGGCCTCCCGGTCGTCCCGCGAGCCGACGACGAGCAGCTCGGCCGGGGAGTGCGCGGCGAGGAACTGCACGGCGAACATCCCGAGCGTGCCCGTGCCGACCACCGCGACCCGCTGACCCGGTTGCGCCTCGGCCTTGAGCGCGGCGGCGGCGATGCACGCGGCCGGTTCGAGCAGCGCGGCGCCGCTCAGGTCCGCGTCGTCGGGCAGGACGTGCAGGAGCCGGGCGGGCAGGACAAGGGTGGCGGCCATCGCCCCGGCCTGCGTGAAGCCCGTCTCCTCGTACCCGGCGGTGCACAGCGTCGTCTCGCCCGCGTGGCACCGGTCGCACACCTGGCAGTTCCGGAAGCCCTCGCCGACGACCTTGCGGCCGACGAGCTGGTCCGGCACCCCGGCGCCGACGGCGTCCACGGTCCCGGACCACTCGTGACCCGGGGTGAGCGGGTAACGCACGTACCCCTCGGGCCGGTTGCCCTGGTAGACCTCGCGGTCGCTGCCGCAGATCCCCACCGCGTGCACCCGCACGCGCGCCTCGCCCGGACCGGGCGGCGCGGGCTCGTGCGGCACGACCCGGTGCGCGCCGGGCCCGTCGACGACGACGGCGGAACCGCTCACAGGGGCCCCTTCGCCGCTCACTGGGTCCCCTTCGGCGCGCGCTTCTCCCAGCCCTCGGCCCACAGGTCGAAGCGGGCCTGCTGCTGCGGGAACTCGGCGGCGGCGTCCACGTCCAGCTCCACGCCGAGGCCTGGCTCGTGCGACAGCTCGAAGTACCCGTCCACGACCTGCGGCGCGCCCTTGACGACCTTCTTGATCTCGGCGTCCGCGAAGTCGTTGAAGTGCTCCAGGATCTTGAAGTTGGGGGTGGTGAAGCCGACCTGGAGCGAGGCGGCCGTCAGCACCGGGCCGCCGACGTTGTGCGGGGCGACCAGCATGTAGTGGGTCTCTGCGGTGGCGGCGAGCTTGCGGGTCTCCCAGATGCCGCCGATGTGGCCGACGTCGGGCTGGATGATGTCGACGGCCTGGCTCTCGAACAGCTCGCGGAACTCGATCCGGTCGTGGATCCGCTCACCGGTCGCGACCGGCATGTCCACCTTCGCGGCGACCTTCTCCAGCGCCTTGAGGTTCTCCGGCGGCACCGGCTCCTCCAGCCAGGCGGGCTTGAAGGGGGCGAGGTCGCGCGCGAGCCGGACGGCCGTCGCGGGGGAGAACCGGCCGTGCATCTCCAGCATCAGCTCGGCGTCGGGCCCGATCGCGTCCCGCACGGCCTCGATCAACGAGACGGCGTACAGCGACTGCTCGTGGTCCAGCTCGAAGTGCCCGGTGCCGAACGGGTCGATCTTCAGCGCCTTGTACCCGCGCTCCATCACCGCCTGTGCGGCCTTGTGGTACGCCTCCGGGGTCCGCTCGGTGGTGTACCAGCCGTTGGCGTACGCCTTCACCTTGTCGGTGACCTTGCCGCCGAGGAGCTGCCAGACCGGGACGCCGAGCGCCTTGCCCTTGATGTCCCAGCAGGCCATCTCGACCACGGCGATACCGGACATGACGATCTCGCCGGCCCGCCCGTAGTCGCCGTACTTCATGCGCCGTACGAGGTCCTCGACGGCGAACGGGTCGGACCCCACAATGTGGTTGGCCAGCGCCTCGTTCAAGTAGCCGATGAGCGCGTCGGTGTGGCCGAGCATGCGGGTCTCGCCGACGCCGGTGATCCCCTCGTCGGTGTGCACCTGGACGTAGGTCAGGTTCCGCCAGGGCGTCCCGACCACATGCGTGCTGATTCCCGTGATGCGCAAGGCGATTGCCCCCTGTGCCGAGTTGTTGCCGTTCGATATTTCGTCACTCGTTCGAAATGCTGGCGTGACAGTAAAGACGGCTGTGCAGGGGTGTCAATGGTCTGCGCAGAGGTTCGCCGCGCTTCACGGCGGTGCGCGGCGCTCCGTTTCGCACAGAAGTTTCACAGCACCGACTTCTCCGTCACCTGCCGGGCGCCTAGCCTCCTTACGTCATGGACTACTGCCACCCGTGCCGCAGGCACCTCAACGGAGCCCTCGCCTGCCCGGGGTGCGGCACCCCCGCCGATGCCGTGCGCGCCTACGCGGAAGCGCTCGCCGCCGAGGAGGGGGCGGAGGAATCGGCGCCGGTGGAGGACGGTCCACCCGCCGGGCCGCGCAGCAGACGCCGCCCGCGTACGCGGGCGGCGCACCGCAGACGGCGCAGACGCATCCTGCTGATCACGGCGGGCATCGCGCTCGCGGCGGGCGGGCTCAGCCTCGCGGAACTCGGCATGGAGTCCTCGGGCGGGGGCGACGCGCAGGCGGCGCCGGACACGTCCGGCATGGAGGCGGACGGCTCGTCGTCGGCGGACGGGACCCCGCCCGCCGACGCGGCGGCACCGGCCTCCGCCGCCTCTCCCGGCGCGTCCGGGGCCCCGAGCGCGACGGGGACGGCCACGGCGACCGCCTCGGCGTCCGGTTCCCCGTCCGGGTCCGTGGCAGCGTCCGCCTCGCCGAACGTGAAGGAGAGCGGCGGCTCGGCGTCGGAGCAGGGGGACGAGGCGGACGGCACGCCCGGCAACTCGCCCTCGGACAGCGCGGGTTCACCCGCCGACACCCCGTCCGGCGCGCCCTCGACCAGCGCGGATCCGCGCCCGACCTCGGCGTCCCCGACGCCCGAACCGACGCCGACGAAGGAGTGCGACCGCTTTCTGTGGTGGTGCACCTAGGGCCTGTCGTCAAATTCCCGTCGTCGCCCGGAGGGCGGCCCCGCGGCGTCTGGTGCGTGCTCTCGGCGTGCCGGGTGCAAGGCCTCGTACTGGACGTACTTGGCCTTGTGCCCGGTGCGGCGAGTGGGGGTCCCCCCCGGCCGAAGGCTGGGGGAGCGTGCCAGGCGTCGCGGGGCAGACGGGAATTTGACGACACTTCCTAGGGGACCCAGCCCGTTCTGGAAGTCCCGGAGCCTCAGTCGGAGGCGGGCGGCTGCTCCGCCCCGATCATCGTCCTCAGCATGTCCCGCAGCGCGAGCCGCTGGTCCCGGTCGAGCCGGGCCAGCGGCTCCCGTGCGAAATCGAGCGACTCCCGCAGGCTCCGCGCCACCCGCGCGCCCTCCTCGGTGGGCGCGGCCACCTTCACGCGCCGGTCGCCGGGCGACGGGCGCCGCTCCACCAGCTCCCGCGTCTCGAGGCGGTCCACGATCCCGGTGATGTTCGACGGCTCGCACTTCAGGCGGTGCGCGATCTGCCGCATCGGAAGAGGTTCGAGCGCCAGCAGACTGAGCACCCGTGCCTGTGCCCCGGTCAGCCCGTGCCGGGCGGCCGCGTCCTCGTACTCCTGGTGGTAGCGCGCGACGACGGCGCCGATCAGCTCCACCACCTCAAGGGTGAGCGGATCGGCGGAACGGTGCGGACGGGTGGCGGTCATGGGTCCAGGGTACCCAGTTGCTTGACATAGTGAAATATTCAGAAGCATGGTTGTTTCATGTGCTGAAGTAGTTTTTCCGATGCACGCGAACCGCTAGCCACGTAAGGATCACCGCATGTCCGCCGACACCCCCCAGATCCCCGCCACCGGCCGCGAATGGGTCCTGCTCAGCCGCCCCGTCGGCTGGCCCGAGCCGAGCGACTTCGAGCTGCGCGAGGCCCCCGTCTCCGAGCCCGGGGCCGGCCAGGTCCTCGTCAAGAACCTCTACGTCTCCGTCGACCCGTACATGCGCGGCCGCATGAGCGCCGCGAAGTCGTACGTGGCCCCGTACGAGCTGGGCAAGCCCATGCAGGCCGGTGCCGTCGGCGAGGTCATCGCCTCCAACGACGAGGGCGTCTCGGTCGGCGACCACGTGCTGCACTTCTTCGGCTGGCGCGAGTACGCGACCTTCGACGCCAAGCAGGCCGTGAAGGTCGACCCGGACGCCGCGCCGCTGTCCACGTACCTCGGTGTGCTCGGCATGACGGGCCTGACGGCGTACGCGGGGCTGCTGCGCACCCTCTCCTTCAAGGAGGGCGACAGTGTCTTCGTCTCCGGTGCCGCGGGCGCGGTCGGCGGCCAGGTCGGCCAGATCGCCAAGCTCAAGGGCGCCTCGCGCGTCATCGGCTCGGCCGGCTCCGACGAGAAGGTCAAGCTGCTCCTCGACGAGTACGGCTTCGACGCCGCGTTCAACTACAAGTCGGGCAACGTCCACGAGCTGCTGAAGGAGGCGGCCCCGGACGGCATCGACACGTACTTCGACAACGTCGGCGGCGACCACCTGGAGGCCGCCATCGCCCGCCTCAACCGCGACGGCCGCATCGCCATCTGCGGCGCGATCTCCGTCTACAACAACACCGAGCCGGCCCCGGGCCCGCGCAACCTCTCGCGCCTCATCCAGACCCGCGGCCGCATCGAGGGCTTCCTCGTCGGCGACCACTACGACCTGCAGCCGCAGTTCGTGCAGGAGGTCGGCGCCTGGGTCCGCTCGGGCGAGCTGAAGTACCGCGAGACGGTCGTCGAGGGCATCGAGAACAACCTGGAGGCGTTCCTCGGCGTCCTGCGCGGCGACAACACCGGAAAGATGGTCGTGAAGCTCTGACCTCCGGCGCGGGTCCAGTTTTCGTCATCCGCTAGCCTGTTTCCGTCCTGCGGATCTAAAACTCCGCTAGCCGGAAACGAATGAGGGAGTACGAGCCATGGCCATCACGCAGTCCGACGTCGTCTACACCGCCGTAGCCACCGCCGAGAACGGCCGCGACGGCCGCGTCTCGACGGACGACGGCAAGCTCGACGTCGTCGTCAACCCGCCCAAGGAACAGGGCGGTTCCGGCGCCGGCACCAACCCGGAGCAGCTCTTCGCCGCCGGGTACAGCGCCTGCTTCCAGGGCGCCCTCGCCGTCGTCGCCCGCCAGGAGGGCATCGACATCACCGGCTCGACCGTCACCGCGAAGGTCGGCATCGGCAAGAACGACGACGGCTTCGGCCTCATCGTCGACATCTCGGCCGCCATCCCGAACGCGGACGCGGCCACCGCCCAGTCGCTCGTCGAGAAGGCCCACCAGGTGTGCCCGTACTCCAAGGCGACCCGCGGCAACATCACGGTCACGCTCTCGGTCTGACCTTCCTCGTGGCCGGGGCCCGTCCCGTAAGGTTTGCGCCATGCGTGATCTCGGGGCGGGCTTCGGCTATTTGTTGAAAGGGCAGCGCTGGGTTGCCCGGCACGGCAAGAAGTACGGCTGGAGCCTGCTGCCCGGCCTCATCACCCTCGTCCTGTACGCGGCGGCGCTGGTCTGCCTCGCCGTCTGGGGCCAGGACTTCGTCGGCTGGTCGACACCGTTCGCGGACGACTGGTCGTCCCCCTGGCGCGGCGTCTTCCGCGGCCTGCTGACGGCCGTCCTCTTCGCCCTGGCCCTGCTCCTCGCCGTGCTGACCTTCACCGCGGTCACGCTCCTGATCGGCCAGCCGTTCTACGAGTCCCTCTCCGAGCAGGTCGACCTCGCCGAGGGCGGCCACGCCCCGGAGTCCGGGCTCCCGCTCTGGCGCGAACTGTGGATCTCCGCCCGCGACAGCCTCCGCGTCCTCGTCCGCGCCGCCCTGTGGGGCATCCTGCTCTTCGCGCTCGGCTTCCTCCCCTTCGTCGGCCAGACGGTCATCCCGGTCCTCGGCTTCCTCGTCACGGGCTTCTTCCTCACCGAGGAGCTGACGGGGGTCGCGCTGCAGCGCCGGGGCGTCGAGCTCCGGGAGCGGCTGGCGTTGCTGCGCTCCAGGAAGGGGCTCGCGTGGGGGTTCGGGGCGCCGCTCGCGGTGGCGTTCCTGGTGCCGGTGGTGGCGGTGTTCCTGATGCCGGGGGCGGTCGCCGGAGCCACCTTGATGGCGCGTGACCTCCGGGGCGAGCCCGCGCAGGCCCCCGACGACGGCTCCGACGACGGCTCCGACGCCGACGGGCCGCTTCCGGTGGCGGGCGGCGGCGACGCGGCCTCCGGCACCGGCCCGGCGTCCGGCACCGGCGCGGCGTTCGACACCGGCCCGGCGTCCGGTACCGGCCCGGCGGACGAGACCCCGCGCGGGGCGACCGCATGAAGATCGTCAACGCCGCCGTCCTCTTCGCCGTGGAGCTCGTGGCCCTGGGTGCCGTCGGCGCCTACGGCTTCACCCGCGACGTGGCCGCGCCGCTCGCCTGGCTCTACGGGGTCCTCGGCCTCGCGGTGATGATCACGGCGTGGGCCCTGTTCGGCTCGCCGAAGGCCCGGTACGGGGTGCGCGGGGCGGGGCGGGTCGTCTTCGAGACGGTGTGGTTCGGGGCGGGCGTCGCGGCGCTGGCGCTCTCCGGTGCGTACGTCTGGGCGGCCGTGTTCGCGGCGGTGTGCGCGGTCAGCAAGGCGCTGGCCGTGCGGTGGCTGCAGTATCCGGGGGCGCGGGCTCAGTTCTGAGGTGCGGGGCCGGTTGCGCCGAGCAGCCGCTCCAGGGCGGCTCCCAGGATCCCGGCCCGCCGCTCCTCGCCGCGGTGTCCGGGTGCAGGATGGAAAGCGCTCAGGCACAGGTACAGGCACGTACGCACTACGCCACGTACGCACTACGCCACGTACGCACCACGCCACGTACGCGATGCGCGCGCTGGCCGCGATCTCGATGAGGAGGGCCGGCATGGCCACCCAGGCAGACGGTTTCACCGGTGACGACAAGGCGGCCGAGGCGCGCGAGGCGGTGGTCGAGGCCGCGCTCGGCAAGCTCGGCCTCGACGCCAAGGCGCTGCTGCTCGCCGGGCAGGACATGTGGTCGCTGCCCGCGCTCCCCGAGATCGGCCTCGCCTCCCTGGTCATGTCGGACGGCCCGATCGGCGTGCGCGGCGTGCGCTGGACCGCCGACGACCCGTCGATCGCCCTGCCGTCCCCGACCGCGCTCGCCGCCACCTGGGACCCCGCGCTCGCCCGCCGGGCAGGCGCGCTGCTCGCGCAGGAGGCCCGCCGCAAGGGCGTCCACGTCCTGCTCGCCCCGACCGTCAACCTGCACCGTTCACCGCTCGGCGGCCGGCACTTCGAGGCGTACAGCGAGGACCCGCTGCTCACCGGCGCCATCGGGACCGGCTACGTACAGGGCGTCCAGTCCGGCGGTGTCGGCACCACGGTCAAGCACTTCGTCGCCAACGACGCCGAGACCGACCGCTTCACCGTCGACAACCGCGTCTCCATGCGCGCCCTGCGCGAGCTGTACCTGGCGCCCTTCGAGACGATCGTCGCGGGCGCCCGCCCGTGGGGCATCATGACCGCCTACAACACGGTCAACGGCACGACGATGACCGAGCACCGCCACCTCGTGAACGAGGTCCTGCGCGGCGCATGGTCCTTCGACGGCTTCAACGTCTCCGACTGGATGGCCGCCCGCTCCACCACCGGCGCCCTCAAGGGCGGCCTCGACGTCGCCATGCCGGGCCCGCAGACCGTGTACGGGCCCGCGCTCGCCGCCGCCGTACGCGCGGGGGAGGCCGAGGAGTCCGAGGTCGACGACGCCGTGCGGCGCGTGCTCCGCCTCGCCGCCCGCGTCGGCGCCCTCGACGGCGCCGAACCGGCCGTGACCGAAGTGCCGGGGGAGATCGACGGCGTCGCTCTGGCCCGGGAACTCGCCCGCCGCGCCTTCGTCCTCGTACGCAATACGAACGATGTCCTGCCGCTGCGCCGCGACGCGAAGATCGCGCTCATCGGCGCCGCAGCGCGCGACGCCCGCGTCCTCGGCGGCGGCTCCGCCACCGTCTTCCCCGACCACATCGTCTCCCCGCTCGGCGGCCTCGGCGCCGCGGTGGACTCCCTCACCTACACCGTCGGCGCCGACCCGAGCGACGAACTCGCCGCCGCCGACAAGGGGTTCGAGCTGCGCGCCGTCTGCCGCGACGCCGACGGCACCGTCATCGGCGAGGGCTCGCTGCCCAGCGGCCAGCTCCAGTGGATGGGCGACGACCTGCCCGCGGGCGTCACCCACGAGGCGCTGCACAGCATCGAGATCAAGGGCACGTTCACCCCGCGCGTCAGCGGCGACCACGCCTTCGGCACCCGCGGCCTCGGCGCGTTCACCCTCACCGTCGACGGCACCGTCCTCTACGACGGCGTCCAGGCCATGGGCGACGAGACCGACCCCTTCGAGGCGTTCTTCGGCGCCCCCCTTGAGCGCGGCAAGGTCGCGCTCACCGAGGGCGAGCCGGTCGAGGTGTCGCTGCTGCACCCGCTCGACAAGTCCTTCGCCATGCCGCTGCCCGCCGTGATCTTCAGCCTCACCCACCTCGAACCCCGGCGCGACGCGGACGCCCTGATCGCGGAGGCGGTCGAGGCCGCGCGGGACGCCGAGGTCGCCGTCGTCGTGGTCGCCACCACCGAACGCGTCGAGTCCGAGGGCTTCGACCGCGCCGACCTGCGGCTGCCCGGCCGCCAGGACGACCTCGTGCGCGCGGTCGCCGCCGCCAACCCGAACACCGTCGTGGTCGTCAACTCCGGCTCCCCGGTGGAGCTGCCGTGGCGCGAGGACGTGGCGGCTGTCCTGCTGAGCTGGTTCCCCGGCCAGGAGGGCGGCGACGCCCTCGCCGACGTGCTCCTCGGCCTGGAGGAGCCCGGCGGCCGACTCCCCACGACGTGGGGTTCGCTCGACGCCGCCCCGGTCACTCAGGTGCAGCCGACGGACGGCCGACTCGACTACTCCGAGGGCGTCTTCATCGGCTACCGCGCCTGGGACAAGGCGGGCGCCACGCCCTCGTACCCGTTCGGCCACGGCCTCGGCTACACCGACTGGACGTACGAGTCGCTCGACGTCACCGGCACCACGGCCACGGTCCGGGTCCGCAACAGCGGCCCCCGGCCCGGCCGCGAGGTCGTCCAGCTCTACCTGGCCCCGGGCAAGCCCGATCCGAACCGTCCCGCGCGCTGGCTGGTCGGCTTCGCGAGCGTCACGGCCGCCCCCGGCGAGACCGTCGAGGCCGTCGTGGAACTCCCGCGCCGCGCCTTCGAGATCTGGGACGAGGACGCGGACGCGTGGGCCCACCGGACGGGCCGGTACGAGCTGACGGCCGGCCGCTCGCTCACGGACGGCCGCGTGAGCGAGACGATCGTGGCGTAGAACCGGTTCTTGCCGGGGCTGCGTGTCGGGTCGGGCACTGGCTGTGTGCCGGGCCGGACCCGGGCTGTGCGTCAGGCCGGACCCGGGCCGCGCGTCAGGGCCGGACCCCGAACCCGTACACCGTCTGCGACCGGTACACCTCGCCCGGACGCAGCACGGTGGACGGGAAGTCGGGCCGGTTCGGCGAGTCCGGGAAGTGCTGCGTCTCCAGGGCGATGCCGTCGCCGGGCGCGAACGGCAGGCTGTCGTCGAACCCGTCCGAGGTGTAGAGCTGGATGCCCGGCTCGGTCGTCGCGATGGTCAGGACGCGGCCGGACGCGGGGTCGTGCAGCTCCGCGATCTCCTCGGCGGCCCCGGTCACGCCCTTGTCGAGCACGTAGTTGTGGTCGTACCCGGCGCCGACCTTCCGGCTCTCCCGGAAGTCGAACCGCGTGCCGTCGACGTCCTGCGGCGCCCCGGCGGGGATCAGGCCGGCGTCCACGGCGGTCACCTGCCCGGCGGCGATCCGCAGCTCATGGCCGCCGACCGCGGTGCCGGACGCCGCCCCGCCCAGGTTCCAGTAGGTGTGGTTCGTCAGGTTCACGACGGTCGGCGCGTCGGTCACCGCCTCGTACGACAGGCGCAGCACCCCGCCCTCCTCCAGCGCGTACGTCGCCGTGATCTCCAGCCGGCCGGGGAAACCTTCCTCACCGTCGGCGGACACACGTGTGAGCCGCAGCGTGTGCTCCCCGACCGGCTCCGCGTCCCACACTCGCTTGTCGAAACCGAGCTCGCCGCCGTGCAGGGAGTTCGGCCCGTTGTTCTGCGCCAGCTGATGCACCTGCCCGTCCAGCTCGAACCGGCCGCCCGCGATCCGGTTCGCGTACCGGCCGACCAGGGCGCCCAAGTACGGCTCCGGGTGCGCCAGATAGCCGGCCAGATCGTCGAAACCGAGGGAGACGGACGTCCGCGCCCCCTCACGGTCGGGCGCCTCGACCGACTGCAGGATGCCCCCGTACGTCAGGACGCGTACCCGCACCCCGTCCCGTTCCAGGATCCAGCGGTGGACGTCGGTGCCGTCGGGAAGGGCGTCGAAGAGTTCGCTGCGCATGATCGAGACCCTACGCCCTGCCGAACGCCCTGCCGATCCGTCTCATCGCTCATCAGGCGGTGGTCACCGGCGGTTCATTCAGCGGCGGTCACCCCGCGGTACGCGAGCGCCGCGAGCCGCGCCTGCCCGTTCTTGCTGGGGTGGAACCAGTCCCACCGGCTCAACTGGTCCCCGTCGAACCGGTACCCGAAGACCGCGCCACCGTCGGAGCGGCACCGCCGGTCCTTCGCGCACACGTCCTCCAGGACCTTGTTGTACGCCTCCACGCGCTGCTGCACCTCGTCACGCCGGGCCGTCGCCGCGGCGTCCATGGAGTCCGGATCCGCCAGCATCGACGCGCAGATGCCCAGCTTCCACACCTGCTTGCCCAGCGGGTTCGTCCGCCCCTGCGACCAGAGCCGCTTCAGATCCGGCACGCTCAGCACGTACACCTGCGCCTTGGGGGCCGTGCGCCGCAACTGCCGCAGCGACTCCTCGAAGTCGGCCCGGAAGTCGGCCACCGGCGTCATCGCGCCGGCCGTCGGGCGGCACGCGTCGTTCGCGCCGACCATCACCGTCACCAGGCCGGGCCGCTCCGCGCCGGCCCGGTCCATCTGTGCGGGCAGGTCGGCCATCCGCGCCCCGGTCCGCGCGTAGTTCCAACTGTGCGTCGTGGCGCGGCTCTTGCCGAGCAGCCGTACCGCCAAGCTCTTGACCTGCGCGTCCGTGCCCGTGGCCCACGACACCTCCGGGCAGTCGGAGAGCACCGAGCAGGCGTCGAAGCCGCGCGTGATCGAGTCCCCGACCGCGGCGAGGGAGCGCGGGCTCGTGTCCCACGCGGGCGTCGGCGACGGCGACGGCTTCCCGGCGGCCGTGGACCCGCCGGGCCCCGGGGAGTTGCCACCGGTGGCGTCACACGCGGTGAGCGCGGAGACGCCGAGCAGGGTCGCCGACACGGCGGCGACGGCCCTGCGCACGGCCGTCGACCGGTGATCTCGCTTACGCATCCCGTGGCCCCTCCGTCGCTCCCTCGCCGACCGTACGCGGGGCCGGGGTTGCGCCCCGCCGGGTGAAAGGTCGGCGTTTGTACGCCCCGGGACCGACAGTACGACACACTCCTTGGAGCACTGCGCGATAGCCTCGCCCCGGGGTCCCCGGTCGACCCGGTGACACCCCGCTGTACCGGTTCCGCTAAATTACAACACGTCAGATGTGTCCCTTTTTGTCTGGGCTCGTTGGTCCGGGCGAGAAGGGAAGAAGGCTCGGCACGGGCGCGAGGCCGCTGGGGAAGGCGAACCTCGACCCACACTGGAGGTCCGGTGACGACACGTGGAGTTCTGTACGTGCACTCCGCGCCGCGCGCGCTGTGCCCGCACGTCGAATGGGCGGTCGCGGGCGTACTCGGCGCGCGCGTCAGCCTCGACTGGATCAGGCAGCCCGCGGCGCCTGGCACCTGGAGATCCGAGTTCTCCTGGCGCGGCGAGGCGGGCACGGCCGCGAAGCTCGCCTCCGCGCTGCGCGGCTGGCAGCTCCTCCGCTTCGAGGTGACGGCCGAACCCTGTGCCAACGCCGAGGGCGAGCGCTACAGCGCCACCCCCGAACTCGGCATCTTCCACGCCGTCACCGGTATCCACGGCGACATCCTCATCCCCGAGGACCGGCTGCGCGCCGCGCTGGCCCGCTCCATCGACGGCGAGACGAACCTGGAGACCGAGGTCAACAAGCTCCTCGGCAAGCCCTGGGACGACGAACTGGAGCCGTTCCGCTACGCCGGGGAGGGCGCCCCGGTCCGCTGGCTCCACCAGGTGGTCTGAGCCTTTCCCCGGCTGGATGCGCAGCGGGCCCGCCCGGGAATTCCCGGGCGGGCCCACTGCTGCTTCTCAGCAGGTACGCCGTGTGTCTGCTTCTCAGCAAGTATGTCGTGTGTCTGCTTCTCAGCAGGTACGCCGTGTCTCAGCTTCTCGGCAGGTACGACGTGTCTCAGATCGTGCGGAACGCCAGCACCACGTTGTGCCCGCCGAAGCCGAACGAGTCGTTCAGCGCGGCGATGCGGCCCTCGACGGGCAGCTTGCGCGCCTCACCGCGGACGATGTCCGCGGCGGCCTCGGCCTCGGGGTCCAGGTTCTCCACGTTGATCGTCGGCGGAGCCACCCGGTGGTACAGGGCGAGGACGGACGCCACGGTCTCGACGCCACCGGCGCCACCGAGCAGATGCCCGGTCATCGACTTCGTCGCGGAGACGGCGAAGTGGTCGGCGTCGTCACCGAACACATTGCGCAGCGCCTTCAGCTCGGCCACGTCACCGGCGGGGGTCGAGGTGGCGTGCGCGTTCACGTGCACGATCTCGGCCGGGTCCAGGTCGGTGTTCTCCAGCAGGTTGCGCAGGGCCTGCGCGATGCCGCGGCCCTCCGGCTCCGGCTGCACGATGTCGTGGCTGTCGGCGGAGATGCCCTGGCCGACGGCCTCCGCGTAGACGCGGGCACCGCGCGCGGCGGCGTGCTCGGCTGACTCCAGGACGATCACGCCCGCGCCCTCACCGAGGACGAAGCCGTCCCGCGCGGTGTCGTAGGGGCGCGAGGCACCCTGCGGGTCGTCGTTGTTCTTGGACATCGCCATCATGTTGCCGAACGCGGCGATGGGCAGCGGGTGGATGGCCGCCTCGGTGCCACCGCAGACGACGACGTCGGCGCGGCCCGTGCGGATCATCTCGATGCCGTAGCCGATGGCCTCGGCGCCGGACGCGCACGCGGAGACCGGGGTGTGCACGCCCGCCCGGGCGTTCACCGCCAGACCCACGTTGGCGGACGGGCCGTTGGGCATCAGCATCGGCACGGTGTGCGGGGAGACGCGGCGGACGCCCTTCTCCTTCAGCACGTCGTACTGGTCGAGCAGCGTCGTGACGCCGCCGATGCCGGAGGCGATGACCGCGCCGAGCCGCTCGGGCTCGACGGACGTGTCCTCACCGGCCTTGCCGGTGAAGCCCGCGTCGGCCCAGGCCTCCTTGGCGGCGATCAGGGCGAACTGCGCGGACCGGTCCAGCTTGCGGGCCTGCGGGCGAGGGATGACCTCGCTCGGGTCCACGGCGGCGGTGGCCGCGATGCGGACCGCCTGCTCGGCGGCCCACTCCTGCTCCAGGGGCTTGACACCGGAACGTCCGGCGACCAGGCCCTCCCAGGTGGTTGTCGCGTCGCCACCCAGCGGTGAGGTTGCGCCGATACCGGTGACGACCACGGTGCGATTGGTCGAGCTCACAGGAATTCTTTCTCCAACGGATGCGAGGGATTCAGCGGCGCCACCGCCGGGTGGCGGAGCGACTGACCTACGGCCTGATGCTTGTGGCTCAGGCGGCCTGGTGCTCGAGGATGTACTTCGTGGCGTCGCCGACGGTCTTGAGGTTCTTGACGTCGTCGTCCGGGATCTTGACGTCGAAGCGCTCTTCGGCGGCGACGACGACCTCGACCATGGACAGCGAGTCGACGTCCAGGTCATCGGTGAAGGACTTGTCCAGCTGGACGTCCTCAACGGGGATCCCGGCGATCTCGTTCACGATCTCGGCGAGACCGGCGACGATCTCTTCCTGAGTGGCGGCCATTGTGGCGCTCCTTCGGTGTGTATCCAGAGGGTGTGGCGCCCGCCGCGTCAGCGGCAGGTTGACGACCGTCCGGACCAGGTGATCCGGACGGGGATGCCTAGGGGAGGGTAACGACCGTCGCGGCGTACACGAGACCCGCCCCGAAGCCGATGACGAGCGCGGTGTCGCCGCTCTTCGCCTCACCGGTCGCCAGGAGCCGCTCCATCGCGAGCGGAATCGAGGCGGCCGACGTGTTGCCGGTCGTGCGCACGTCGCGGGCGACCGTGACGTGCTCCGGCAGTTTCAGGGTCTTCACCATCGAGTCGATGATCCGCTCGTTGGCCTGGTGCGGAATGAAGACATCCAGGTCGTCCGGGCTGATCCCGGCCGCGTCCAGCGCCTGCTGAGCGACCTTCGCCATCTCGAACACGGCCCAGCGGAAGACCGCCTGGCCCTCCTGCGTGATCGCGGGGAACTTGACCTTGCCCGCGGAGTCCAGCGGCAGCTGGGTGACGTCGCCGCCGTGCAGCTTGTCCCACGACACGGTCTGCTTGATCGTCCCGGCCTTGTCGCCCTCGGAACCCCACACGGTGGGGCCGATCGCGGGCTCCTGGGACGGGCCGACGATCACCGCGCCCGCGCCGTCACCGAACAGGAAGGCCGTCGCGCGGTCCTCGAGGTCGGTCAGGTCCGAGAGCCGCTCCACGCCGATGACCAGCACATAATCGGCGCTGCCCTCGATGATCATGCCCTTGGCCAGGGTCAGTCCGTAGCCGAACCCGGCGCAGCCGGCGGAGATGTCGAACGCCGCCGCCTTCTGCGTGCCCAGCTTGTCCGCGATCTCCGTCGCGATGGCCGGCGTCTGCGCGAAGTGCGAGACGGTCGACACGACCACGGCGCCGATCTGCTCGGGCCGGATGCCCGCGTCGGCGACGGCCTTGCCGGACGCCTCGATGGACATCATCGCGACGGTCTCTTCGTCGTTCGCCCAGTGGCGGGTGGAGATGCCGGAGCGCGAACGGATCCACTCGTCGGACGAGTCGATCTTCTCGAGGATCACCTCGTTCGGCACGACCCGCGTCGGCCGGTAGCCACCGACACCGAGGATGCGCGCGTACGGGGCACCCTTGCTGGGCTTGATCTTCGACATGCTGCTCGGATCTCCTTGTCAGGCCGTGGCTTGAGCGGCTTCGGCTTCGGCGATCAGGGCGCGGGCTGCGTCGAGGTCGTCGGGGGTCTTCAGGGCGAGGGTCTTGACGCCGGGCAGGGCCCGCTTGGCGAGGCCGGTCAGGGTGCCGCCGGGGCAGACCTCGATCAGCGCGCTCACGCCCAGCTCCTTGAACGTCTCCATGCACAGGTCCCAGCGGACCGGGTTCGCGACCTGACCGACCAGGCGCGAGAGCACCTCGCCGCCCGTCGCGACCGTCTTGCCGTCCTTGTTCGAGACGTACGGGACCGTGGGGTCGGCCGGAGCCAGCTCCTTCGCGGCCTCCTCCAGCTTCGCCACCGCGGGGGCCATGTGCCGGGTGTGGAACGCGCCCGCCACCTTCAGCGGCACCACGCGCCGCACGCCCTCGGGCTTGTCCGCCTCGAGCGCGGCCAGCTCCTCGAGCGTGCCGGCGGCCACGATCTGGCCCGCGCCGTTCACGTTCGCCGGGGTCAGGCCCAGCTTCTCCAGGTGCGCCACGGTGGTCTCGGGGTCGCCGCCGAGCAGCGCCGCCATGCCGGTCTCCGTGACCGCCGCGGCCTCGGCCATGGCCAGACCACGACGGCGCACGAGCCGCAGAGCCGCCGCGTCGTCGAGCACGCCCGCGAACGCGGCCGCGGTGATCTCACCGACACTGTGCCCCGCCACCGCGCCGGGCGTGACGTCGCCGAGCGCGGATGCGGACAGCAGCCCGGCCGCGACAAGGAGCGGCTGGGCCACGGCCGTGTCACGGATCGCCTCCGCGTCGGCCTGCGTGCCGTAGTGGGCAAGGTCGAGTCCGATGGCGTCGGACCACGCGGCGATGCGGTCCGACGCGCCGGGGAGGTCGAGCCAGGGAGTCAGGAAGCCGGGCGTCTGAGCGCCTTGGCCGGGAGCGACGAGTACGAGCACTCTCACACTCTCTCTTGAGGACGGGCCAAGCCGCCCGTGGGGACAGGGACGAAGAACAGGAGGGGGAATTGTAGATCCCCGACAAAAGGCTACGACTGGGGATCCGCGTCGGCCAGGCGCCCCAGGATGAGCGCGATGCGCAGCGTGAACGCCGAGCGGACATCCGATGGCGACCACCCGGTGACGTCCGTCACACGTCGGAGCCGGTAGCGGACGGTGTTCGGGTGCACGAAGAGCATCCGGGCCGCACCTTCCAGGCTGCTCGCCTGCTCCAGATAGACGCTGAGCGTCTCGAGAAGAGCCGAGCCGGCTTCCTCCAGCGGTCTGTAGATCTCCTCCACCAACTGCTCCCGCGCGGAGGGGTCTCCGGCGATCGCGCGCTCCGGAAGCAGATCGTCCGCAAGAACCGGACGCGGAGCGTCCTGCCACGCGCCGCACGCCTTGAGCCCGGCGGCCGCCGCCTGGGCCGACCGCGTCGCCGCAAGCAGGTCCGGCACCACGGGCCCCGCGACCACGGCCCCCGCCGCGAACGGCCCGATCAGCGACTTCGCCACCGCCAGCGGATTGTCGCTGCCACCCGCGATCACCACGAGCCGGTCCCCGAGCACCCCGGTCAGCACCTGCAGCTTGGCGTGGCGCGAGGCCCGCCGAATGGCCTCGACAGTCAGCTCACTGTCCCCGTCGGGCGCCGTCCCCAGCACCACGCAGACGTGCTCGGGTGAGTTCCATCCCAGCGCCGCGGCCCGGCTGATCGCGCCCTCGTCGGCCTCCCCGGACAGCACCGCGTTCACCACGAGGGACTCCAGGCGGGCGTCCCACGCGCCCCGCGCCTCCGCCGCCTGCGCGTACACCTGCGCGGTCGCGAACGCGATCTCCCGCGCGTAGACCAGCAGCGCCTCCCGCAGCACGCTCTCGTCGCCCGGCGCGGCCACCTCGTCGATGGCCGACTCCATGACCTCGATCGTCGTCCGCACCATCTCCACGGTCTGACGCAGGGTGATCGCCCGGGTCAGCTCCCGCGGCGCCGTGCCGAAGACGTCCGTCGAGATGGCCTGCGGCGTGTCCGGGTGCCGGAACCACTCGGTGAACGCCGCGATGCCCGCCTGCGCCACGAGCCCGATCCACGACCGGTTCTCCGGCGGCATCGCCCGGTACCAGGACAGCGTCTCGTCCATGCGCGTGATCGCCTGCGCGGCGAGCGCCCCGGATGACTTCTCCAGGCGCTTCAGGGTCGCCGAGTGCGGGTGCGGGTCCGCACGGGGGTTCGGGCGGCGGTCCGCCGGTTCGTTCGCTGAAGTCTGCGCTGATTCCGATTGGGGCACGGGGACAAGACTGCCTTACCGGGAGGGGATGACGGAGTGGCGGGTCTGCGCGGGGGCCCCGGAGGGGCGGAGGTGGGGTGGGGGTGGGGGATGGGCGGGGTGGGGTGCTTGGGGTGGGCGCGGTCGGGTGCTTGGGGTGGGCGCGGTCGGGTGCTTGGGGTGGGCGGGGTCGGGTGTCTGGGCGGGTGGGGCCGGGCCCTGGGGGCGGCTGGAGCTGGGCCGGGCGCCTGTGGCGGGCCGGGGCCGGATGCTCGGAGTGGCGGAGCCGGGGGCTCGGGGTGGCCGAGCTGAGTGCTCGGGTGGCCGAGCCGGATGCTCGGGGTGGCCGAGCCGGGTTCCGAAAGAGTCGGAGCTGGGTGCCTTGGGTGGGCGGAGCTGTGGGGTGGGCCAGCCGGGTGTTCGGGGTGGGGGTGCCCGGGTGTATGGGCGGGCTAGGCGGATGCTGGGGGTGGCGGAGCCGGTGCCTGGGGGCTGGGTTAGCCGGGTGTTTGGGGTGGGGGTGCCCGGGTGTATGGGCGGGCTAGGCGGATGCTGGGGGTGGCGGAGCCGGTGTCTGGGGCGGGGCAAGCCGGATGGTCGGGGTGGCGGAGCTGGATGTCTGGGACGGCTTGAAAGGGCGGCTGCTTGCGGCTACCGACAGCTACCGTGGGACTTGTGATTGATGTCCGCCGCTCCGCCGACCGCTATCCGGGCGGTGAACCCGACGCCGGGATCGAGTCCTTCCACGCCTTCTCGTTCGGCCCGCACTACGACCCGGACAACCTGCGCTTCGGCTCAATCCTCGCCTGCAACGAGGAGCACCTCGCCCCCGGCGCCGGCTTCGCCGAACACCCCCACAGCCACACCGAAATCGTCACCTGGGTCATCTCCGGCGAACTCACTCACCGGGACTCCACCGGCCACGAGTCGGTCGTCCACCCCGGCGACGTCCAGCACCTCAGCTCCGGCGGCGGCGTCCGCCACGTCGAACGCAACGACGGCATCAAGCCCCTCGTCTTCCTCCAGATGTGGCTCGCCCCCCTCTCGCCGGGCGGCGACCCCACCTACGACGTCGTCCACGGCATCGCCGACTCCACCCCCTACGACGTCCCCGCGGCAGGTGCCACCCTCCACATCCGCCGCCTCTCCGACGGCGAACGAACCGAACTCCCCTCCGCGCCCCACGTCTACGTCCACGTCATCCGCGGCGAAGTACGCCTGCACGACACGGACCTCCGACAAGGAGACGCCGTCCGGATCGCGGGAGAGCGGGATGTCGAGATGCTCGCGCTCAGGGGGGCGCATCTGTTGATCTGGGAGATGAGGGACGGGGCCCGTCCGGGGAACAGCCCCGGGTAGGCCATCCCGGGTGGGGCCTTGGGCGGGCAGCTCCGTGCGGGCAGGGTCGGTGCGGCAGGCGCTGCGCCGCACACGGGCGGTCGACGCGTCGCCGGGCTGCCACGGTGGGGACGTGCGGCCGCACGTGTCTCCTGCTGATCGAGCCCCGCCGGGACGGGAACAGGGGCCGGGCCGGGGTCGGGCGGGGCAGCCCCGTCACCCCGGGCCGGGCGGGGCAGCCCCCGTCACCCCCCGCCGGTCACAGCTCGGAGAGCACCGCGTCGGTGAAGGGAGGCCATACCTCCGCCGCCCACGGGCCGAACGCCCGGTCCGTCAGTGCGACGCAGGCCGCGCCCGCCGCCGGGTCGACCCACAGGAAGGTGCCGGACTGGCCGAAATGGCCGAACGTGCGGGGGGACGACGCGCTCCCCGTCCAGTGCGGCGACTTGTGGTCGCGGATCTCGAACCCGAGCCCCCAGTCGTTCGGGTTCTGGTGCCCGTACCCCGGGAGCACCCCCTTCGTGCCCGGGTACTGCACCGTCATCGCCTCGGCCACGGTGCGCGGGTCGAGCAGGCGGGGCGCCTGCAGCTCCGTGGCGAACCGCACCAGGTCGTCCACCGTGGACACCCCGTCCTTGGCGGGCGAGCCGTCCAGCGTCGTGGCGGTCATCCCGAGCGGCTCGAGCACGGCCTGCCGCAGGTACTCGGCGAACGGGATGTCCGTCGCCTTCTCGATGTGGTCCCCGAGCACCTCGAACCCCGCGTTCGAGTACAGCCGTCGGGTCCCGGGCTCCGACGTCGTCCGGTGCTCGTCGAAGGCGAGGCCGCTGGTGTGCGCAAGGAGGTGCCGCACCGTCGACCCCTCCGGGCCGGCCGGATCGTCCAGCTCGACCGCTCCTTCCTCGTACGCGACGAGCACCGCATAGGCGGCCAGCGGCTTGGTGACCGAGGCCAGCGGGAAACGGTGGGCCGTGGGACCGTGCGTGCCGAGCACCGTGCCGTCCGCTCGGACGACGGCTGCGGCGGCGGTCGGGACCGGCCAGTTCTCGATCAAGGCGAGGCTCTGCATACGCACGAGCCTAGAACGTCAGCCGCATCGCGGGTGAGGGGGTGCGGGTGAACCCGAGCGAGGCGTACAGCGGCTCGCCCTGCGCTGTCGCGTGCAGGTCGATGCGGCGCACATCGCGCTCCCGGTACCAGGCCAGGAGCGCCTCCACGCAGGCCCGCGAATAGCCCTTGCGCCGGTGTCCCGGGTCGGTGCACACGTTGAAGACATGCCCGGAGCTGCCGGAGGGGTTGCCCGGCCCGCCCAGACCGCGGTGGATCGCCCCTGTCGCGCAGGCCGCGAGCCCGGACCCCGGCGTCGGGGCGTCGACGACGAACGCGGTCAACTCGTCCTCGGGCTCGGCGAGATGCGAGCGCAGGGCCGCGATCGTGGTCGGCTGCCAGCTCACATCGGTGCTGGGGTGCATCGAGTCGAGCATGATCTTGCGTAACCGGACCAGCTCTTCGGCGTCCTCGGGAACGGCGCGGCGGACGAAGCTCATGATCCGGACCGTAGCGCGGGTACCACCCGGCCGTCGCCCAAGATTTCCCACGACGCTTGCTTGGAGCGCACTCCAAGGTTCTAGCGTGGGGGCCATGACGGTGATGGAGACCACCACGCCCGCACCCAATCCGACCGGGGCCGACCGGACCAAGGTCGACGCCTGCGCCTCGACGCCGAGCGCGCACCCGCGCCCCGACGGCCAGGACCGGTACACGATCAGCGAGGTCGTCGCCTTCACCGGACTGACCGCGCACACCTTGCGTTGGTACGAGCGGATCGGGCTGATGCCCGATGTCGACCGCTCGCACACCGGCCAGCGCCGCTACAGCAACCGCGACCTGGACTGGCTCGCCTTCGTCGGCAAGCTGCGGCTGACCGGCATGCCGGTCGCCCACATGGTCCGCTACGCCGAACTCGTCCGCCTGGGCGAGGAGACCTTCGAGGAGCGCCGGGAACTCCTCGAATCGACCCGGCGCGACGTCCTGAACCGGATGGCCGAGCTGCAGGACACCCTCGCGGTGCTCGACCACAAGATCAATTTCTATGCGGGCGCCCGATAGGCGTCGGAAAGGACCTGAACCACATGGCCCACACCGAACGGACACCGCAGGGCGGCGACGTGCGCCTCTCCACTGTTGAGTTGGGAAAGAACGGGCCCGTGGTGGGCGCTCAGGGCCTCGGCTGCATGGGTATGAGCTGGGCCTACGGTCCGACCGACGCCGAGGAGGCACGGGCCACCCTGGAGCGGTCCCATGAGCTCGGCGTCACTCTGTACGACACGGCCGACGTCTACGGCGCCGGTGAGAACGAGAAGTTCCTTGCTCCTTTCGTCAAGGCGCATCGCGATGAGATCGTCCTCGCCACCAAGTACGCCCTCGGCACCGACCCCGACGACCCCACCAAGCGCACCATCCGCAACGACCCCGCTTACATCAGGACCAGCATCGACGCCAGCCTCCAGCGCCTGGGCGTCGACTCGGTCGACCTGTACTACATGCACCGCCGGGACCCGGGAGTCCCCATCGAGGAGACGGTCGGCGCGATGGCCGAGCTCGTCGCCGCCGGCAAGGTCAAGCACCTCGGTCTCAGCGAGGTCACCGCCGCCGAGCTGCGCGCCGCGCAGTCCGTCCACCCGATCGCGGCCGTCCAGTCCGAGTGGTCACTGTTCAGCCGTGACATCGAGCGGTCCGTGGTGCCGGCCGCCGCTGAACTCGGTGTCGCGCTCGTCCCGTATTCGCCACTCGGCCGCGGGTTCCTCACCGGTGCTTTCGTCAGCGCCGACAAGGAGCTGTCCGAGGACGACTTCCGCCGCCAGCAGCCCCGGTTCACCGGCGATAACGCCGCCGTCAACGCGGCCCTGCTCGAACCCGTCCGCCAGGTCGCCGACCGCCACGGCGCCTCCCTCGGCCAGATCGCCCTAGCTTGGGTGCAGCGGCAGTCGCAGACCTTCGGCCTCCCCGTCGTCCCCATCCCCGGCACCCGCAAGCGCAGCCGTGTCGAGGAGAACACCGCGGCGACCCGGATCTCCCTCAGCGAGGAAGACCTGGCGCTCCTGGATCCGATCGCCTCCCGGGTCTCGGGTGAGCGCTACGCCGACATGACCTTCACGTCGGCGGGCCGCGAGTAGGCAAGAAGCCGATGCCTCCCCGCTCCGACGACCGCGACAGCCGGTTGCCGTCGGAGCGGGCCGGCAGGCGGTCCGGGGAGGCAAGAGGCGCAGGGACCCTGCCGGGCGCCGCCTCATGCCAGCCCCAGTGCGAACACGGTGAACCCGGCGGCGAGCAGTCCGGCCAACGCCCGGCGGTGCCGGCCGACCCGGGTCCACGGCGCCTCGAACGCCCGTGTCCGACGCCCTATGAGGACGAGCAGCGCCGCGAACAACGGCAGCCACGCGAGTCGGGCGGCTATCCAGACCGGCGAGTCCGGCGCGGTGGTCAGGCCCGGTATCGCACCGGCGAAGGACGCGGGGACGGCTGCCGTCAGCATCGCCGTCTGGTGCCAGCACAGGATCGTCATGGCCGACAGATTGATCACGACGACCGGTGCCCACAGCGCGGGGCGACGCAGCAGTCGGCCGATGCGCTCCCGCAGGAGTATCGCGGCCCCGCTCTGCGCGGCGGCCAGGGCCAGGACCAGGAGCGACGGTGGATGGGAGTTGGTCCGCGCGTCGCCCGGCACCCCGACCATCGATGCCGGGTAGTGGAGAACGAGCAGGAGCAGCGCGAACAGTGCGGTCCCACCGACGAGCAGCACCCAGGCGCCTCGCTTGCCGAGCCTTTTCCCACCCCAGCTGACGCCCAGTTGGTAGGCGAACATCCAGCCCGGCAGAAGGTTCAGCAGACTCAGCCAGGACGGCATCGCTGAAGCGAAGGGGCCGTACCTGAGGAAGTCGACCGCGGCGACCGAGCCCACAAGAGGCGCGGCGGCCCAGGCACCGAGACGGTCGGAAGCCCTGATGCAGTAAGGGGTGAGCGCGGTGATCACGGTGTAGATCCCGACGAACCACAGCGGCTGTATCACCAGAGTGGACCCGGTCCGCAGCGTCGTGGCCGGAACGCCGAGGGCGTACAGCACCGGGATCAACGCGGCCCACACCGCCGTCACACCCAGCACCGGGCGGCTGAGCCGGGCCATTCGGCCGTGCAGCCAGCGAGCCGTCGAGGTGCCGCGCTCCCGGGCTCTCCGGTAGGAGAGGGCCGACGCGTATCCGCCCACGAGGAAGAAGACGCCGAGCATCTGCAGCACCCAGCTCACGGGCGCGAAGAAGCCGAACGCGGACAGTGGGCTCGCGTTGTGCAGGGCGCCTCGGTCGTCCAAGGTGAAGCCGCCGAGGAGCCAGTGTCCGGTGGGTACGGCGAGCAGGGCCACGGCACGCAGCCCGTCGACGGCCCGGTCCCGGTGGGCCGGTGTCCTGGCGTCGATCGCGGCGACGGCCGAGGCGGCGGACGCCCGCACAGTGGTGAGGGTCATGAGGACGCTCCGGTGGCGATACGGGTGAAGGCACGCAGCGAGTCCGTGCCGGGTGCGAAATAGCCGGTGTGGCCGTGGGCCCGCTCGGCCGGGATCCGGCGGGCCCCGAAAGAGGGATCGACGGGATCGGTCCCGTGTCCCAGACCGAACAGCTCGACATGCGGGACCTTGGCGATCCAGTCGCTGTCGTCCCGCGCCGCCCACACACGGGCTCTTGTGCGCATCTCCGAGACGCTGTCGGCGCGCACCCCGGGGGACGCGACCACCACCAGGTCGGAGGCGGGCAGCCGGGAGGCGGCGAGCCCGCACACCACCGAGCCGTAGCTGTGACAGAAGATGCTGGGCTCGGGAGCGCCCGCCGCGACGAGGCCCTGCACGAAGCGCGCCAGGCGGGGCGCTCCTGCCTCGGCGAGCCGGCCCGTGGCGGCGTCCGGGCCGAGCCCGAGCGGCGTGGTGTAACCGACCCACGCCACGACGGCCGCCCGGCCCCGCGCCGCCGCGTACAGGGACTTCGCCATTCCGGTGGGCGTCCCGTACACGTCCTTGGCCCGGTCGAACGAGTCCAGGTCGATGTCGGAGCCGGGAACGACCACGGAGACATGGCGCGCGGCGCGCAAGTCGCCGTACACCTCCGCGACTTGTCCTCGGCCGCGCGGGTCGAAGGCCAGGATCCGACGGTCGGGAGCGAGCAGCTCCGCGCACCGTTCGACGAGTGCGCGAGCCGCCGCCCGGGCGTGCGTGGTCAGTCTGGTGTTCCGCGCGATGGCCACGGCCCGGGTCTTCTCCGCCCGCAGCGCCAGTGCGTTCGCCTCGTAGCGCAACGGGATCGGCGCACCGTCCAGATTGCCGACGACCGACGGATGCCGGGCGGCCAGCTCATGCCGCGCCGCCGCGCTCAACCCATGGAAGAAGGCGGCCACATGTGCCGGGCTCGCCGTCCCCGGGTCGGGCAGGGGCGTCCCCAGCGTCTTGTCCGCGATCCAGGACGCGGTGCCGGGCGGCGGGCCGGTCAGCGGACGCTGCTCGTGGCCCGAGGCCCAGCCCGCTGTACCCGCGATGATCGTCGTCATGAGCGCGGTGGCGACCAGAGTGCGGCGGCCGCGTCGTTTCCAAGAACCCAGGCCCATCGCCTGTCCCCCTCCGTTGGTGTGACGAGGGGAAGGTAGAAAGACGGTCTCGGCCGACACGTCACACTGCGGAGCCAACTAACGGCTGCTACCTGGGTATTTGTACGTGATACTGCAGTAGGGGGTAGGGCGGTCGCAGAGGCGCTGATCCCGTAAATCGGCTTGCTACCACGGGCGTTGACCGTAGCCGAAGCGGTCCAGCGCACGGTGTGCGTCAGGGGGAAGTCATACCCGGGTAGCGGGCGTTATTGGTCGCCGGGCGTCACCAGGCCGGACTCGTAGGCGAAGATCACGGCCTGTGCGCGGTCCCGTAGGTCCAGCTTCGCGAGCACGCGGCCGATGTGGGTCTTCACGGTCTGTTCGGCCAGCACCAGTTTCTGGGCGATCTCCTGGTTGGACAGGCCGCGCGCGATCAGCTCGAGTACTTCGAGCTCGCGCGGAGTCAGGGACTTGAGCCGCGGTGAACGGTCCCTGCGCGTCGGCCGGGTCTTCGCGAAGTCCGCGATGAAGCGCTTGGTGACGGTCGGCGCGAGCAACGCCTCCCCGGCCGCGACGATGCGCACGGCACTGATCAGATCCGTCGGCGGCGCGTCCTTGAGCAGGAAGCCGGAGGCGCCCGCCCGCAGCGCGGCGTACACATAGTCGTCCACGTCGAAGGTGGTGAGCATGAGCACCTTGGGACGGTGCACCACGCCGGGCGGCGGGGTCAGCAGCTCGCGCGTCGCCGCCAGTCCGTCCATCTCGGGCATGCGGACATCCATGAGCACCACATCCGGGTGCGTGGACCGGCTGACCTCGATGCCCTGTCTGCCGTCCGGTGCCTCACCCACCACGTCGATGTCGCTCTGCGCGGACAGCAGCGCGGCGAACCCGGCCCGCACCATGCTCTGGTCGTCGACGATGATCACGCGGATGGTCATGCGTGCGGAATTCCTTTGCGCCGAAGTTACGCCGAAGGGGAATCTGACGGGGTCAGCGGGAGCCGGGCCGCGACACGGAATCCCCCCGCGGGCAGCGGACCCACATCGAGCGTGCCGCCGACCAACCGTACGCGCTCGCGCATCCCTATCAGACCGTGCCCCGTACCGGTGGACTCGATGGGGGAGACGGGTTCGGCGGCCGGACCGTTGACCACGATCACCAGCAAGGCGTCCTCGTCCAGGCCGATCGAAATCTGCGTCCGCGCGCCGGGGGCGTGCCGCACCACGTTCGCCAGGGCCTCCTGCACGATCCGGTAGGCGGAGAGGTCCACCGCGGGCGGTACGTCGGCCAGTTGGTCGACGAGCGTCAGCTCCAGGTACGACAGCTCGGCCGGCACCCCGCCTCGTATGGTCGCCTCCACCAGCTGTCCCAGATGCGCGAGGCCGGGCTGCGGCGTCAGGTCGCTCTGCGTGCCCTCGCTGCGCAGGACGGCCAGAAGGCGCCGCATCTCGGTCAGCGATTCCCGCGCGCCCGCGGCGATGGAGGCGAATTCCTCGCGGGTCTCCCCGGACAGGCCCTGCAGCCGGTACGGCGCGGAGTCCGCCTGCACGGTGATCACCGACATGTGGTGGGCCACGACGTCGTGCAACTCCCGGGCGATCCTGGCCCGTTCCTCCAGGAGCGTGCGGCGAGTCCGCTCGGCCTCGCTGATCGTCTCCTGCTCGACGAGCTTGCGCTGTGTCTCGCCCCGCTCCCGGAGCAGGGCGCCGAGAAGGAGCACTCCGCCGCTCAGGACGATGAGCAGCACGCCAGTGTCCTGGCTCGACCCGTCACGGAACATGCCCAGGACGATGCTGACAACGACGGTGATGAGCCAGATGCCGACCAGCCTGCGGCGGCTCTCCCGCAGCGCCAGGGCTATGCACAGCAGCACATATCCGACGACGACCATGGGCGTCCACGGCGAGGGGTGGTGTGCGTCGCCCTGGAGCACGGGGATCGCGCCGAGCGTGGCGGCGACGATCATGATGAGCCAGGCGGTCAGCGGGCGGCTGACCGCGAGCAGCAGCGGAGCGGCCTGCGCCACGCCGATGGCACCGGCGAGGCCGCCGCCCACTCCGTAGTCGTGCGACAGCACCTGTGTGGTGACCGGGATGAGCACCGCGACGAACCCCGACGCGATCAAGTACGGCAGCAGCCGCATCCAGCGTTTGGGCGCCTGGGCCAGCAGCGGCTCGGAGCGGTCCCCGCCCACAGCGGTCGTGAGCGCGGAACCGGCCGCGGCCAGCCTGTCGCCGGTGCGGCGCAAGGTGTGGATCAGCGCATGGCGTCGGCCCCCTCGCCCGGACTCTTCGTCCGGTGGGCGGGGGGCGTGCTCGGGTGGAGGCGGCGGAGTGCTCATCGCCCGATCAGCGTAGGCAATGGGCAGGGGGTGTGCCGTCATACCGAGGTGCTCAACCGCACCTCATACCCAGGTATCACCAGCGGTCACAGTCTGGCTGCGACAGCTCCCTGTTACAGCTCCGCGAGGAGTTCGGCCTTCTTCGTCGAGAACTCCGCGTCGGTGACCAGACCCGCCTGGTGCAGTTCGCCGAGGTGGCGGATGCGGTCCGCGATGTCCGCCGGGTCGCGGCGCCCGGTCGCAGCGGCGTCGGCGCGGAGCTGGCCGGCCGACGAGGGAGCGGGACTCCTGGTCCGTACGGCGGCGAGCACCGAGGCGGCGAAGGGCAGGGACTCGTGCACGGGGCCGTAGCCGAGCCCGAAGACGACGGCGGCCGGGTCCTGGTCGGCCTGGCCCGGTTGGTCCTCGGCCGTCGCTCGGTGCACGAGGCGCAGGTAGCCCTCGAACAGTTCGGGGGAGCGCCACTCCACGCCGCTCAGGTCGGCGACGGGGAACGTCTTGTCCCCGGCTTTCCACTTCGCCGACGAGGCTCCCGTCCAGAACCAGCGGAAGGACACCGAGGTTCCGTCGAAAGAGGCCTTGCCGTCGTACGCCTTGAACTGCAGCGGGGCCTCGGGCGGAGCCACCAGGTAACCGTCCGACCGCAGGTCCTTGTCGGCGTCGAGCATGCCGCGCAGTTCGTCCGCGTAGTACTCCGCGAGGGTCTCCCGCTCGGCCGGCAGCACCAGACGGTAAGGATCACAGGCTTCTTTGAGCTGGCCCGCCGCGGCATCCATCAACGGATCCACGCCGGGTCTCGGTTCCGCGTGCAGCACCACGGTCCCGCGCTTACCAGGAGTCAAGGTCACCGCCGCGATCGCTTCCAGGGGGATGCGGCGTTCACCGAGCGCCTGCAGGAGCTTCGGTGTGCGGATCCCCCGTTCGAAGCGGATGAGCACGGAGTCGGACTCGAACTCCCAGGCGGCATGAAATCCGGCCAGTACGTCACCCATGCGGCTCATCGTATGCGGCATGCGCGCCTCCGTCGCCTGTTGCGTCGGACCACTGTTTCACCGATTTCTACGCGCGTCAGACAGAGGTACTACCGGAAAATCCTTTCCGGCACTGTGCATCCGCGCCCGCGCAGCGAACCGAACGGTACGAGCCAGTGCCGATCTCGGCGAAGTTGCTGAGGCTCTCGGTGCCCGGTGCGAAGTAACCGGTGTGGCCCTTGGCATCTGCTGAGGAGACGACCCGTGCACCGAAGCCCGCGGAGACCGGGTCCGCACCGTGCCCGAGACCGCCCACTTCCATGTAGGGCACGTCCTGGATCCAGTCGTCCTTGTCGCGGGTGGCCCACACGCGCGCGTGGGTGCCCAGTCCGGCGACGTTCTCGCTCCGCATCCCCGGGCTGCCCGCCACCGCGATGTCGCTGACGCGCGCGGGCAGGTGGTGCGCGGCGACACCGCACACCACGGAGCCGTAGCTGTGGCAGTACAGGGCGACGGGAGACCGGCCGGGCAGGCCGCGCAGCATCGCGTTGAGCCGGACCGCGCCGTCGTCGGCGCGCATCGACGTCGCGGCGTCCACACCGAGGCCGGCGGGCGCGGTGTAGTCGGCCCACGCGATGACGGCGGTGCGCGTGCGCGGGCTCGCCGCGCGCTCGGCGGCGTACAGCGAGCGGCCCATGCCCACCGGGGCCGAGTACGCGCGGAACGTGCGCTGGAAGGTCAGGACGTTCGTGTCGACGCCCGGCACCACGACGGAGACGCGCTGCGCCTTGTCGAGGTCGCCGAAGACCTCGGCCACGCGGCCGGAGCCCATGGGGTCGAAGGCGAGGATCTGGCGGTCCGGGTTGGTCAGGAGCGCGAAGCGCTTCATGCGCTCTGAGGCATTGGCCTGGCCGACCGCGGAGAGCCGGACGTCGTGCACCCGCTTCGCCTCGACCGCGCGTGCCTGGTCGAGCGCGCGGCGATTGGCGCGGTAGCGCAGCTCGACGGGGGCGCCGTTCATGTTGCCGACCGCGAGGGGGTAGCGCGCCACGAGCCGACCGCGCTGGTGTTCGGAGAGTGAGGCGAAGAAGCGGGCGAGACGGGCGGGGGAGCCGTCGGGTCTCGGCAGCGCGTGTCCGTCGAGTCTGCCGTGCTCCCACGAGGTGAGCGCGGCCTGGAGCGGCGACGAGGCGCCCCGGTGATGGCGCACCGCGGTCCACCCGGTGGTCGCCAGCATGATGAACACGACGGTCAGCGCGAGCAGCGCGCGCCATACGTTGAGCTGGGGGGAGGAGTCGAAGGAAGTCACTGCGGGACACCCTAGGAGAAGCTCACAGCGCTCCGTGCCATGGGTGAGACAGATCACGTTTCCAACGGGGTTTTTGGGCAAAAGCAGACGCAGTCACGGGCTTGCCTTCACCCTGCGTGAGGGATCGGCGAGCCCACGCGCGCGTGGGTGCGACCGGCGTCACGCAGAAGCGCTCACGCTCCGTCGGAATTCCACCGCTCGCCCAGAGACGGCTTCAAGTGGTCGAGGTAGGACTCGGTGAGGTCGCGGATGGCGTCGAGGCTCGGGTCCTCACCCGCGCCCCACAGTCGCCCCGTCATCCGCATCACCCCGCTGAACGCGGCCACCGCGACGCGCGGACGGGGGTCGGTGTCCACGTCGAGCCCCTCCCGCCTTGCGATCACGCGGGCGATTTCCTCCTCCAGCTCGATGGAGCGGCGCAGATGTGCGGCGAGCAGCGCCGGAGTCGACTCGATCATCTGGTAGGTGCGCATGTGCAGTTCGACCGGGATGACTTCCTCCACCGAGCGGCTCAGCGCCTCCCAGGTGCCGACCACCGTATGGCGCAGCGCCTCGAACGGGCTCTCGTGCGCGGGGCGTTCGCGCAAGGCGGCGACGAAGCGGGACTCCACCATCTGCTGGACGGCGAACGCGGCCTCCTCCTTGTTGGCGAAGTAGCGGAAGAAGGTGCGTTGGGAGACCTCACAGGCCTCGGCGATCTCGTCGACCGTGGTGGACTCGAAGCCCTGGGACGTGAAGAGCTCAAGCGCGGCGCGCAGCAAGGCGTTTCGCGTGCGCTGCTTCTTGAGTTCACGCAGGTTCAACCGAGTCGTCATGGTCCTCTTTCGAGCTGTTTGTGCAGTCCACCGTAGTGTGAGCGACGTGACAGTTACCGACTTGTGAAATGCTTTGTCAACTGTCAGGCGCTGTCACTAGCCTCGAACGTATGACTAGTCAGACCACTGTCGACAAGGCGGACCGGGTTCCGGGACCCGACCCCGTCCCGGCACCGGCCAAGGGGCTGCGCGGCCACCCCTGGCTGACCCTCTTCTCCGTCGCGATCGGCGTGATGATGGTCGCCCTCGACGGCACCATCGTCGCCATCGCCAACCCGGCTATCCAGAAGGACCTCGGCGCGAGCTTCGCCGACGTCCAGTGGATCACCAACGGCTACTTCCTCGCCCTCGCGGTCACGCTCATCACCGCGGGCAAGCTCGGCGACCGGTTCGGACACCGGCAGACCTTCCTCATCGGCGTGGTCGGGTTCGCCGCCGCCTCGGGCGCCATCGGACTGTCCGACAGCATCGCGTTCGTCGTCACCTTCCGCGTCTTCCAGGGCCTGTTCGGCGCGCTCCTCATGCCCGCCGCGCTGGGCCTGCTGCGCGCCACGTTCCCCGCCGAGAAGCTGAACATGGCGATCGGCATCTGGGGCATGGTCATCGGCGCGTCGACCGCGGGCGGCCCGATCCTCGGCGGCGTGCTCGTCGAGCACGTCAGCTGGCAGTCCGTCTTCTTCATCAACGTCCCCGTGGGCGTCCTCGCCCTGATCCTCGGGCTCGTCATCCTTCTCGACCACCGCGCCGAGAACGCGCCGCGGTCCTTCGACATTCCCGGCATCGTGCTGCTGTCCGGCGCGATGTTCTGTCTCGTCTGGGCCCTCATCAAGGCGCCCGAATGGGGCTGGGGCTCCGGCTTGACGTGGACGTTCCTCGCCGCGGCGGTGCTCTGCTTCGTGCTGTTCGCGATATGGGAGACCCGGGTCGCCGAGCCGCTCATCCCGCTCGGACTGTTCCGCTCGGTGCCGCTGTCGGCCGGTGTGGTGCTGATGGTGCTCATGGCGATCGCGTTCATGGGCGGCCTGTTCTTCGTCACCTTCTACCTGCAGAACGTGCACGGCATGAGCCCGATCGACAGCGGTCTGCATCTGCTGCCGTTGACCGGCATGATGATCGTCGCCTCGCCGCTGGCCGGCGCGATGATCACGAAGGTCGGTCCGCGCATCCCGCTCGCCGGCGGCATGGCGTGCACGGCCATCGCCATGTACGGCATGTCCACGCTCGAGGCGGGCACCGGCAGCGGCATCATGTCCGTCTGGTTCGGGCTGCTCGGACTCGGTCTCGCGCCCGTCATGGTGGGCGCCACCGAGGTCATCGTGGGCAACGCGCCGATGGAGCTGTCCGGTGTCGCCGGTGGCCTCCAGCAGGCCGCGATGCAGATCGGCGGCAGCCTCGGCACCGCCGTCCTCGGTGCCGTGATGGCGTCGAAGGTGGACAGCGACCTCGCGGGCAACTGGACGGACGCCAAGCTTCCGCCGCTATCCCCGACGCAGCTGGACCAGGCGTCCGAGGCCGTCCAGGTCGGTGCCGCTCCGGTGCCGCCCGGCACGCCCGCCGCGCTCGCGGAGAAGATCACGGGCGTCGCGCACGACACCTTCATCTCCGGCATGAGCCTGGCCTGCCTGGTCGCCTGCGGTGTCGCGGTCGTCGCGATCCTCGTCGCGATGCTGACCAAGCGGGGCGACAACGCGGACGCGGCGGGGGCCGCGCACATCTGAGCCGTGGGCGGTCCCGGTGCCCGAAACCCCAGCTCATGGGGGAGGGCAGTACCGCCCTAAGCCGTCGACAGGGCGTTGAAACCGCTCGTGTGGGGGAAGCCCCCGGGAACTTTCCGGGGGCTTTCGCTTATCCGGGTGACGTCGCTCGGAAGCCCTTCCCGGAACCGGATCCTCCGGGCCAAGGTGGGTGCCAGGCGATCAGTCGCGAACGCAACTGGTCGACACAACACGGGGGTTCAGAGATATGCGTACGTTCATGCACAGTCCTGCGAGCATGCCGGTCGCGGTCATCGTCGGCGTCGCCGCGGCGGTGCTCGGGGTGATGGCCCTGCCGCCAGGGCCCGCCGCGGCGGCACCACCGAAACTCGGAGACTGCGGGGCGGGGGAGCTCTGTCTCTGGGAGAAGACCGGGTTCAAGGGGCCCCGGCACACCTACGAGCTGGCCGGGATCGACATCGAGAGCTGCGTCGCGCTGCCGGAGGGGAGCAGCGCGGCGTCCCTCGCCAACCGCACCGGCCGTCCCGTCACCACGTACCAGTCCGCCGAGTGCGGGGAGACCGGGGAGTTCCAGACCTACCCCGGCAGCGGTACCTGGGAGCCCGAATCGCCGTACCGGGCCCGCGCGTTCAAGGTCTGGGAAAGATGACGGCACGGGGGTGCCGGTGGTAGACGGCGGCAGACGGGGTACCCGATTCATCGCCCGAGTGCAGACGAACTCGAGGAGTGATGATGGCGGGCTTCGGTCACACCACGCGCAAGCACCCCCGTTCACGCGGCCGCGCAGGATCGCGGAGCGGGCCGGACCGCGCGTCGCTCGCGATCATCGGCCTCGTCAGCGCGATCGCAGGGTTCTTCGTCCTGGGCATTCTGCTGGGTCCGGTCGCCCTGGTCTGCGGCTGGCTGGCCATGGGGCGGCGCTGGACCGGCACGCAGTCCGTGTCGGCGCTGGTCGCCGTCGTCCTCGGTGCCATCGACACGCTGCTCGCGGTCGTATGGCTCGCCTCGGCGACCGGCACCGCCGCGGGCGGTCTGCTCTGACCCCGGGCCCGATCGACTGACCGCCCTGACCACCGCCCCGGGCGGGTGCGTCCGGCCCGGGGCAGTGCCATCGGGGCGACCTTTGGTCCGGTAAATCGCGGAGACGAAAGCCCGGGTTGCCCGAGCGCGGGGCGGGGTCGCGCGAACGAGCCTCGATGACTGGAGCACCGCTCGGCGACCCTGAGCGCCAACCATCCAGCGCTCAGGGAGACCCCGAGAGAGCCGCCGAAGGGCAGCCCACCCGGCCCGCCCCCAGCGAAGCCGCGCAGCCCGCTCCCGACCCAACTCAGCCGCACCCTGGCCCGACCGGGCCAGGCCCAGCCACATCCCACCCGGGGCCGGAACCGCGCGGGCCAGACCGGGCCGGGCCAGGCCCAGCCACATCCCACCCGGGGCCGGAACCGCGCGGGCCAGACCGGGCCGGGCCAGGCCCAGCCACATCCCACCCGGGGCCGGAACCGCGCGGGCCAGACCGGGCCGGACCCGGCCCAGCCGATCCAATTCGCCCCGACCCGGGGCCGAACCCGACCCGGCCGAACCCGACCCGGGGCCGAACCCGACCCAGCCGATCCAACTCGACCCGATCCGGCCCAGCCGGCCCCAGCCCGACCCGCTACCCCCGCGGAGCCCTACGCATCACCGCCCGCTGTCCCAGGATCGGCCGATGTCACATCCAAGAGCTGGTACCGGTCGATCGCCTGCTTCAAAAGGGAGCGGTCGACCTTGCCCTCGCGGGCCAGTTCCGTGAGGACCGCGACGACCACCGACTGGGCGTCGATGTGGAAGAAGCGGCGGGCGGCGCCCCGGGTGTCGGCGAAGCCGAAGCCGTCGGCGCCGAGGGACTGGTAGGTGCCGGGGACCCAGCGGGCGATCTGGTCGGGCACGGACCGCATCCAGTCGGAGACGGCGACGAACGGGCCCTGCGCGCCGGAGAGTTTGCGCGTGATGTACGGCGTGCGCTGCTCCTCCTCGGGGTGGAGCAGGTTGTGGCGCTCGACGTCCACGGCCTCGCGGCGCAGTTCGTTCCAGGAGGTGGCGGACCAGACGTCGGCCCGTACGTTCCACTCCTCGGCGAGGATCCGCTGGGCCTCGATGGCCCAGGGGACGCCGACGCCCGAGGCCATGATCTGCGCGGGGATCTCCCCGGAGGTGCCCGTGCTGATGCGGTGGATGCCCTTGAGGATGCCCTCGACATCGACGTCGGCGGGTTCCGCGGGGTGCTGGATCGGCTCGTTGTAGACGGTGAGGTAGTAGAAGACGTCCTCGCCGGGCTTGCCGTCGGCCGTCGGGCCGTACATGCGGCGCAGGCCGTCCTTGACGATGTGGGCGATCTCGTAGCCGTACGCCGGGTCGTAGGCGACGCAGGCGGGGTTGGTCGAGGCGAGGAGCTGGGAGTGGCCGTCGGCGTGCTGGAGGCCCTCCCCGGTCAGGGTCGTCCGGCCCGCGGTCGCACCGAGGACGAAGCCGCGCGCCAGCTGGTCGGACATCTGCCAGAACTGGTCGCCGGTCCGCTGGAAACCGAACATCGAGTAGAAGACGTAGACAGGAATGAGGGGTTCGCCGTGCGTTGCGTAAGCGGAACCGGCCGCGATGAGGGAGGCCGTGCAGCCCGCCTCGGAGATGCCGTCGTGGAGCATCTGGCCGGTCGGCGACTCCTTGTAGGCGAGGAGGAGGTCGCGGTCGACGGACTCGTACTGCTGGCCGAGCGGGTTGTAGATCTTCGCGCTCGGGAAGAAGGAGTCCATGCCGAAGGTGCGGTACTCGTCGGGCGCGATCAGCACGAAGCGCTTGCCGATCTCCTTGTCCCGCATGAGGTCCTTCAGGAGCCGGACGAACGCCATGGTGGTGGCGATCGACTGCTGCCCGGAGCCCTTCTTGACCGTGGCGTAGGTCTTGTCCTCCGGCAGCTGAAGCGGTTTCGCGCGCACGACACGGGTCGGCACGTAGCCGCCGCATGCCTTGCGGCGGTCGTGCATGTACTGGATCTCCTCGCTGTCGCGGCCGGGGTGGTAGTACGGCGGGGCGCCGCCCTCCAGCTGCGCGTCGGAGATCGGGATGTGCAGCCGGTCGCGGAAGCCCTTCAGGTCGTCGACCGTCAGCTTCTTCATCTGGTGCGTGGCGTTGCGCCCCTCGAAGTTCGGGCCGAGGGTCCACCCCTTGACCGTCTGCGCGAGGATGACCGTCGGCTGGCCCTTGTGCTCCTTGGCCGCAGTGAACGCCGCGAAGATCTTCTTGTGGTCGTGGCCGCCGCGCCCCAGGTGCAGGATCTGGTCGTCGGTCATGTTCTCGACCATGGCGCGCAGCCGGTGGTCGTCGCCGAAGAAGTGCTCGCGGATGTAGGAGCCGGGCTCGGTGGCGTAGGTCTGGAACTGGCCGTCGGGCGTGATGTTCAACTTGTTGACCAGGACGCCGTCGCGGTCCTGCGCGAGCAGCGGGTCCCAACTGCGGTCCCAGACCAGCTTGATGACGTTCCAGCCGGCGCCGCGGAACTGGGACTCCAGCTCCTGGATGATCTTGCCGTTGCCGCGCACCGGGCCGTCGAGCCGCTGCAGGTTGCAGTTGACGACGAAGGTCAGGTTGTCCAGGCCCTCACGGGCGGCGATGGAGAGCTGGCCGAGGGATTCGGGCTCGTCCATCTCGCCGTCGCCGAGGAAGGCCCACACGTGCGAGTCGGAGGTGTCGGCGACGCCGCGCGCCTCCATGTAGCGGTTCATCCGGGCCTGGAAGATCGCGCCCAGCGGGCCGAGGCCCATGGAGACGGTCGGGAACTCCCAGAAGTCCGGCATGAGGCGTGGGTGCGGATAGGAGGAGAGCCCGTTCGGCGCCTTGGACCTCTCCTGGCGGAAGGCGTCGAGCTGGTTCTCGGTGAGGCGGTCCAGGAGGTACGCGCGGGCGTAGATGCCGGGCGAGGCGTGCCCCTGGAAGAAGATCTGGTCGCCGCCGCGGCCGTCGTCCTTGCCGCGGAAGAAGTGGTTGAAGCCGACGTCGTACAGGGACGCCGAGGACGCGAACGTGGCGATGTGGCCGCCGACGCCGATGCCGGGGCGCTGCGCGCGGGAGACCATCACCGCGGCGTTCCAGCGCGTGGCGTTGAGGACCTTGCGCTCGATCTCCTCGTTGCCGGGGAAGAACGGCTCGTCCTTGGTGGCGATCGTGTTGATGTAGTCCGTGCTGCGCATCTCGGGCACGGCCACGCGCTTCTCGCGGGCCCGCTCGATGAGTCGGAGCATCAGGTAGCGGGCTCGCTCGCGGCCGCGCTGGTCGACCGCGGCGTCGAGGGAGTCGAGCCACTCCTGCGTCTCTTCCGGATCGAAGTCCGGGACCTGACTGGGGAGACCGCCAATGATGATCGGGTTGCGATCGGATCCGGAAACCACGCTGTTCCTTCACTGTCGGTGATGCCACTCTCGGTGGTGCGCCGCCGCCGATGCCACCGCCGGTGCCAGGGGCGGTGGTGCTGCCGGCGGTGCGCGGCCGTCCGTCCTCGGTCGGTCGAGCATCGCCCACTGTCGCGTACGCCGTCGGGTACACCCTTGTCCATCGTGTACCTCGGAATCGGAATCGTCATCTCTGTGCGAAGTAATTCGGCGGGGCGGTTACGCTCGGTGTCGGCGCAGGGCGGGCAAACCCGGCAGAATGCTGTGGCGTACATCACCGGCCTGCGGGAATCCTTGACAGGAGTTGTGGTGGCACGGCCTGGAACGTCACCGTTTCGGCGGTCTCGACGGCCGGGTACTTGCGCGATCCGTCGCGCACGTGTGGACTACGGCCAACGCTTCGCGCGTGCGCGAAGCTGCAGACAACTTCGTAAACATGATCAGGAGGCAATCCGTGAGCGCGACCGCGGACCACGCGGAGACGAACCTTGCCGCAAGGCTTGGTTTCCAGACCGACATGGTGGTCCAGGAGATCGGCTACGACGAGGACGTCGATCAGGAGCTCCGTGAGGCCATCGAGGCCACAACCGCCACAGAGCTCGTCGACGAGGACTATGACGACGTGGCTGATGCCGTGGTGCTCTGGTTCCGTGAGGACGACGGGGACCTTACTGATGCGCTGGTGGACACCACCACGTACATCGAAGACGGCGGTTACATCCTGCTTCTGACGCCGAAGACCGGGCGGGACGGGTACGTCGAGCCGAGTGAGATCGGTGAGGCCGCCACGACCGCCGGGCTCTCGCAGACCAAGGGCGTCAGCGTGGGCAAGGACTGGACCGGGAGCAGGCTGGTGACGCCCAAGACGGCCGCCAAGAAGCGGTAACCGTCCCGGCGGGACCGGAAAGGACCCGGGAGACCCCAGAGGAGGCCCCGCGGGTGCACACGTGCGCCCGCGGGGCCTCGGCGCATGCCCGGCGCGGGCGCGGCGGTGGCCCGTCGTGAACGTGCTTTCCCGCCGCCAACTAGGGTGAAGCCACCCGAACAGCCCCACCGAAGGGAAGCTTCACCATGGCGATCGAGGTCGGCACCAAGGCTCCGGACTTCGAGCTGAAGAACCAGCACGGCGAGACCGTGAAGCTCTCGGACTTCCGCGGCGAGAAGAACGTGGTGCTGCTCTTCTACCCGTTCGCTTTCACCGGCGTCTGCACCGGCGAGCTGTGCGCGCTCCGTGACGAGCTGCCGAAGTTCGTCAACGACGAGGTGCAGCTGCTCGCCGTGTCGAACGACTCCCCGTTCACGCTGCGGGTCTTCGCCGAGCAGGAGGGCCTGGAGTACCCGCTCCTGAGCGACTTCTGGCCGCACGGCGAGGCCTCGCGCGCGTACGGCGTCTTCGACGAGGAGAAGGGCTGCGCGGTGCGCGGCACCTTCATCATCGACAAGGAGGGCGTGGTCCGCTGGACCGTCGTCAACGGCCTCCCCGACGCCCGTGACCTGAACGAGTACGCGAAGGCGCTCGAAGTCCTGTAAAGCGCCTCTTCCGGATTCTGGGGGTACGACACCCGGTGGGAACCTCGCCGGGGCGGGAACCCCTCACTAGGATCCAGACGTTGATCCGATACAAGACGCACTACGGGGCTCCCCGCCCCTACAGACCATAGGGAGGACTCGTGGGAGTCAGCCTCAGCAAGGGCGGCAACGTATCGCTGAGCAAGGAGGCCCCTGGCCTCACAGCGGTCGTCGTGGGCCTGGGTTGGGACGTCCGCACCACCACCGGTACGGACTTCGACCTGGACGCCAGCGCCATCCTGATCAGCGCCGAGGGCAAGGTCCGCAACGACCAGGACTTCGTGTTCTTCAACAACCTGAAGAGCGCGGACGGCTCGGTCGAGCACACCGGCGACAACACCACCGGTGAGGGCGAGGGCGACGACGAGCAGGTCAAGGTCGACCTCGCGACGGTCCCGGCCGACGTGGACAAGATCGTGTTCCCGGTCTCGATCTACGACGCCGAGAACCGTCAGCAGTCCTTCGGCCAGGTGCGCAACGCGTTCATCCGCGTCGTGAACCAGGCGGGTGGCACCGAGATCGCCCGCTACGACCTCTCCGAGGACGCCTCGACGGAGACCGCCATGGTCTTCGGCGAGCTGTACCGGAACGGGGCGGAGTGGAAGTTCCGCGCCGTCGGCCAGGGCTACGCCTCGGGCCTGCGCGGCATCGCGCAGGACTTCGGCGTCAACGTCTGAGCCGACAGCAGCCACACGGGCGATCGCCGTACGAACAGTCACCGTCCCGGCGGTCGCCCCACGCGCACCACGCTCACCCGTCCGGCGCCGCACTCTCGCAGTGCGGCGCCGGACGCGCTCGACAACAGCACCGTCTTACACGCGGGGAGGACCAGGGATCATGGGCGTCACGCTCGCCAAGGGAGGCAATGTCTCCCTCTCCAAGGCCGCACCGAACCTCACGCAGGTCCTGGTCGGGCTCGGCTGGGACGCACGTTCCACCACCGGGGCCGACTTCGACCTGGACGCCAGCGCGCTGCTGTGCAGCGGCGGCCGGGTGATGGGCGACGAGTGGTTCATCTTCTACAACCAGCTCAAAAGCCCGGACGGCTCGGTCGAGCACACCGGTGACAACCTCACGGGTGAGGGCGAGGGTGACGACGAGTCGCTCATCGTGGACCTCTCGAAGGTGCCCGCCACCTGCGACAAGATCATCTTTCCCGTCTCGATCCACGACGCGGACAACCGCGGGCAGACCTTCGGCCAGGTGAGCAACGCGTTCATCCGCGTCGTCAACCAGGCGGACGGCCAGGAGCTCGCGCGCTACGACCTCTCCGAGGACGCCTCCACCGAAACCGCGATGATCTTCGGCGAGCTGTACCGGTACGGCGGCGAGTGGAAGTTCCGTGCAGTGGGCCAGGGGTACGCGTCCGGTCTGCGCGGCATCGCTCTAGACTTCGGAGTCAACGTTTCATAAAGCGTTGCTAAAGCCGTGCACGGAGCGGGGGAGCCCCGTACAACCAGCACGGGGAAACCCGTACACACGATGGGGTAGTCAGTGGTTCTGAAAACCTTCGGCTGGTCGTTCGCGATCACCGTGCTCGGATTGATCGCCGCGGTGTTCTACGACGGCTGGACGGCGCTCGGCCTCGTCGCGATCCTCGCGATCATGGAGATCTCGCTCTCCTTCGACAACGCGGTGGTCAACGCCGGAATCCTGAAGAAGATGAACGCCTTCTGGCAGAAGATCTTCCTCACGATCGGCGTGCTCATCGCCGTCTTCGGCATGCGCCTGATCTTCCCCGTCGTCATCGTGGCGATCAGCGCCAAGATGGGCCCGATCGAGGCCGTCGACCTCGCGTTCAACCAGCCCGACCGCTACCAGCAGCTGGTCACCGACGCGCACCCGTCCATCGCCGCCTTCGGTGGCATGTTCCTGCTGATGATCTTCCTCGACTTCATCTTCGAGGACCGGGACATCAAGTGGCTCGGCTGGCTGGAGCGCCCCCTCGCCAAGCTCGGCAAGGTCGACATGCTGTCGGTCTGCATCGCGCTGATCGTGCTCCTCGTCTGCGCCATGACCTTCGCCATCCACGCCCACCAGCACGGCGGCGTCCACGCCGACAAGCAGTCCACGGTGCTCATCTCCGGCGTCGCGGGCCTGATCACCTACCTCGTCGTCGGCGGGCTCTCCAGCTTCTTCGAGAACCGGCTCGAGGAAGAGGAGGAACGCGAGCACGAGGCGGAGGAGCAGGCCGCCCGCGAGGGCAAGCCCAAGTCGGCCGTGCTCCTGGCCGGCAAGGCCGCGTTCTTCATGTTCCTCTACCTGGAGGTCCTGGACGCGTCGTTCTCCTTCGACGGCGTGATCGGCGCCTTCGCGATCAGCAACGACATCGTCATCATGGCGCTCGGCCTCGGCATCGGCGCCATGTACGTCCGATCCCTCACCGTCTACCTGGTCCGCCAGGGCACCCTCGACGACTACGTCTACCTGGAGCACGGCGCGCACTACGCGATCGGCGCCCTGGCCGTGATCCTGCTCGTCACCATCCGCTACGAGATCAACGAGATCATCACCGGCCTCATCGGCGTCGTCCTGATCGCCTGGTCGTTCTTCTCCTCGGTCCGCCGCAACAAGCGCCTCGCGGCCGAGGAGGGCAACGCGGACAGTCCGGACAAGAGCGAGGTCCCCTCCGGAGTCTGACCGAACAGGCCCTGATCGCACTGGCCCTGCCCGAACAGGACCTGACCTGGGCCGATGTGCCCGGAGTTTTAGCCGGGGCACAATCCTGGAACGCTCTGGACGGGGCGGTCGCGCGAGACAATGTCTCCCCGCGACCGCCCCGTTCGGCATGATCGGCATGAACGGGCGAACTCGGTATCGGCAGTTGGGGGCGGCATGTCCTTGTGGGACAAACTCTGGCGCGGGGGCTCCGCGCAGTTCGACTTCGATTCGGGCAGCGCGGCGACGAACTCCATCGAACTCACCAAACGACATCCGGTCGTCTCGCTCTCCAAACAGGGCGCGGAGACCGGCAACCTCCGTATCAACCTGTCCTGGCGGATGCGGACCTCGGACATCGGCGGCTTCGAGAAGAACAGCCTGATCCGCCACCCGTTCTCCATGTTCAAACCGGACGTCGTCCAGGCGCACACCCAGTCGATGGTCAACGTCGACCTGGACCTCGGCTGCCTGTACGAGCTGGCCGACGGCGACAAGGGCGTCGTACAGCCGCTCGGCAGCTTCTTCGGCTCGCTCAACGCGCCGCCGTACGTGAAGCTCAGCGGGGACGACCGGTTCGGCTCGGCGTCCGGCGAGACCATCTACGTCAACCTCGACCACCGCGACGCCATCAAACGACTGCTGGTCTTCGTCTACATCTACGACCAGACGCCGGCCTTCGACCGTACGCACGCGATCGTGACGCTGTACCCCAGCAACGGCCCGCGCATCGAGATCAGCCTGGACGAGCGCGCGCCGCAGGCCCGCTCCTGCGCCGTCGTCTCCATCGAGAACGTCAAGGGCGACCTGGTGGTACGGCGCGAGGTGAAGTTCGTGTACGGGTTCCAGGCCGAGCTGGACCGGTTGTACGGGTGGGGGCTGCAGTGGGGCCGCGGCTACAAGTCCAAGGTGGGGGAGCGCTAGCCCTCCCCGCACCTGTAGCGCCGGCCCCCGGCCCCGTACCCGCTCAGCGCCCGATGAACTGCGGCCCCTGCGGCGGAAGGCGGAACTCCGGGTCCGGGTGCGCCGTCGCCGCGACCGGCTGCGGATAGCCGTACGCGGGCTGGGACGGCGGGGCCGGCTGTGCCGCGGGCTGCGGCGGATACCCGTACGACGGCGGCTGCTGGGGCGGCAGCGGGAAGGACGGGGCGGGAGCCGCCTGCGCGGGGTAGGGCGCGGGCACGGTCGGCGCGGACGTGTCGGGCCCGGAGCCGGCCGGTGCGGAGCCGGCCGGTGCGGCGCCGGTCGGTGTGGCCGGAGCCGGCGCGGGCGGGCTGGGCGCGGGCTCCGCCGCGGCCGACTCGTCGACCGAGATGCCGAAGTCCGTGGCGAGCCCGACCAGGCCGTTCGAATACCCCTCGCCGACCGCGCGCAGCCGCCAGCCGTCGCCGCGCCGGTACAGCTCGCCGCAGATCATCGCGGTCTCCGCGCCCGTCTCCGGCTTGACGTCGAAGTGGGCGAGCGGCTCGGCGCCCTCGGCCGTGGCGTCGTACACGAACATCCGCAGCGCCTGCACGTGCTCGAACGCGACCTCGTCGGCGGAGGCCGTGAAGAGGATGCGGGTGATCTCCTGCGGTATCCCCGCGAGGTCCGCCTGGAGGGTGTCGGTCATGCCCTCGGGCACGCGCTTCTGGCCGAGCCGCCAGACCTTGCCCGAGGGGTGGCGCGGCTGGTTGTAGAAGACGAAGTCCTCGTCGGAGCGGACCTTGCCGCCGGCGCCGAGGAGCAGCGCGGAGGCGTCCACCGCGGGTACGCCCTGCCCGGGGGTCCAGCGGAGCACGGCGCGCACCGCCGTGGCGTCGAGCGGGACGTTCGCCCCCTTGAGCATCGCGTGCGTCATACGGTCATCCTGCCTTCCCGTGGTGGGCCGGGACAACGCGGGGTACTCGCGTTCGAGGGGACGGGGGCACCGGGAGGGCACCGGCCGGGCGGCACGGCGTCCGACATCCACGGGTTACCAGGATTTCATTGCACCCGGGAACTGTTGACACAGTCTTGTACGTACTATTACCGGCCACATCAAGCCAGGCGGCCCAGAGGAAACGGGGGAGACCTATGCGTCATTTCGGGCACATTGCGCCTGAGGTGCGGGAACGCCTGTTCCACCGGGAGCCGGGCCCCTTCGGTCCGGACTCCCCGCCCCACCTGCTCGCGGCGGCGCTCGGCGCCACCCTCTACAGCCCCGCGACGAGGCCCCGCCTCGCCGACGACGTGCTCAAGCAGGCCGCCCGCGGCGTCGTCTCCATGGTGCTGTGCCTGGAGGACTCGATCAGCGACGGGGAGGTCAGCGGCGCCGAGGAGAACCTGGTGCGCCAGTTCGCCGACCTCGCCGCGCGCGGTGTCGAGACCCCGATGCTCTTCATCCGCGTACGCGAACCGCGGCAGATCACCGACCTCGTCCACCGCCTCGGAGCGGCCGTCGCGCTGCTGTCCGGATTCGTACTGCCGAAGTTCACGGAGGAGCGGGGCGTTCCGTTCCTGGAGGCGCTCACCGCCGCCGAGATGTCCACCGGGCGCAGGCTCTTCGCCATGCCCGTCCTGGAGTCGCCCGAGTTGCTGCACCTGGAGACGCGCACCGAGACGCTCGACGGGATCGCCCGCACCGTCGACAAGTACCGCGACCGCGTCCTCGCCCTGCGCCTCGGCGTCACCGACTTCTGCTCGGCGTACGGGCTGCGCAGGCCGCCGGACATGACCGCGTACGACGTCCAGATCGTCGCCTCCGTCATAGGCGACGTCGTCAACCGCCTCGGCCGGGCCGACGGCACCGGGTTCACGGTCACCGGTCCTGTCTGGGAGTACTTCCGCCACCAGGAACGCATGTTCAAGCCGCAGCTGCGCCGCAGCCCCTTCCTCGAAGAGGGCGCGGAACCGTTGCGCGAGGCGCTCATCCAGCACGACCTGGACGGGCTGCTCCGCGAGATCGAGATGGACCGGGCCAACGGCCTGCTCGGCAAGACCTGCATCCACCCCTCCCACGTCCTGCCCGTGCACGCGCTCTCCGTCGTCAGCCACGAGGAGTACAGCGACGCGCAGGACATCCTGCGCCCCGAGCGGGACGGCGGCGGGGTCCTCAGGTCGGCGTACACGAACAAGATGAACGAGGTGAAGCCGCACCGCGCCTGGGCCGAGCGGACGCTGCGGCGCGCGGAGGCGTTCGGCGTGGCACGCGAGGACGTCGGGTTCGTGGAGCTGCTGACGGCGGGGCTGCCCGCGTCATGACCCAGGGCAGGACCGAGACCACGGCCGAGGCCGCCATTCGAGCGAAGGACGCAGAGAACAAAGTGAACACCGTGTGGTCGGGTACGTGGGTCGCCGAGCGGCTTGGCGTCGAGCTGGCCGGGGACGAAGGGCTGACCGAACTCCTCGGGCTCGCCCTGCGCCGCAACCCCAAGCGCGCGCATCTGCTCGTCTCGAACGTCCTCGGCAAACACGTGCCGCAGCGCCCCTCGGTGATATGGGCGGCCGGGCGTGAACTAGGCGTGCGAGTAAGGGAGTTGCTCGGTGACGAAGCCGCGGCGCGCGCTGTCGTCCTGGGGTACGCCGAGACCGCGACCGGCCTCGGCCACTCGGTCGCCGACGGCCTCGCGCTCGCGCCCTACCTGCACTCCACGCGCCGCCCCGTCGACGGAGTGGCCCGCGCGGGCGGCTTCGAGGAGTCCCACTCGCACGCCACCTCCCACCTCCTGCTGCCCGAGGACCCCGCGCTGCTCGCCGGGGACGGGCCGCTGGTCCTCGTCGACGACGAGTTCTCCACCGGCAACACGGTCCTGAACACCATCCGCGCCCTGCACGAGCTGCACGCCCGCGCGCACTACGTCATCGTCGCGCTCGTCGACATGCGCTCGCCCGGCGACCAGGGGCGGCTCGACGCGTTCGCGGAGGAGATCGGCGCCCGGGTCGACCTGGTGGCCATGGCGCGGGGTTCGGTGCGGCTGCCCGAGGGGTCCTGGAGAAGGGGCAGGCGCTCGTCGCCGCTCACGAGGGTGCGGGTGTGCCCGTGGCCCGGCGGGAGCGGGGTGAGATCGTCCGCGTCGGCGATCCCGGCTGGCCGGTCGGGGTGCCGGACGGCGGGCGGCACGGCTTCACCCCCGCCCACCGGGCCCGCCTCGAAGCGGCGCTGCCCGGCATGGCCGCACGGCTCGCGCCGCACACGCGCGGGCGCGTACTCGTCCTCGGCAACGAGGAGCTGATGTACGCGCCGCTGCGCCTCGCCACCGCCCTGGAGGCGGCCGGCGCCGACGTCTCGTACTCCACCACGACGCGTTCGCCGGTCCTCGCCGTCGACGACCCCGGGTACGCGATCCGCACCCGCCTCGTCTTCCCCGCCCACGACGCGCCCGCCGACGGGCCCGGTGAGCGGTACGCGTACAACGTGGCGGGCGGCGGCTTCGACACGGTCGTCGTCGTGCTCGACTCGGTCGGCGACCGGGCCGAACTCGACGCGCCCGAAGGGTTGTTGGCGCGCGTGGCCGAACATGCCGGGCGGGTGGTGGTGGTCGTGCTGCCGTCGTACGTGCCCGGCGGGACTCAGGAAAGGCCCTCCATGACGTTGCCCGAGCCGCTGCGCGGCCCCGCCTTCTCCTCGTACGCGCCCGACGAGGTCGGCTGGCTGTTGCAGGACCTCTCGGACGTGACCCTGGAGGCGCCGACCGAGGAGCGCGAGGAGGCCATCCAGAGCGGGGGAGCGCACTACGCCGAGTCGCTGCCGGTCGAGTACCAACCGAGCCCGCAGTACCAGGAGTTGTTCCACGCCGCGCTCGACGCGTCCGCCGAGCGGATCGCGCGCGCGGTCGGTGTCGTCACGGAGACGGTGCTCGCCGAGCGTTCGCCGCGGCCGGTCCTGGTCTCCCTCGCGCGCGCGGGGACGCCGGTCGGTGTGCTCATGCGGCGCTGGGCACTGCGCCGGCACGGGCTCGAACTGCCGCACTACGCGGTCTCGATCGTGCGCGGCCGGGGTATCGACGTGAACGCGCTGCGCTGGCTCGCCGCGCACCACGACCCGGCCGATGTCGTCTTCGTCGACGGGTGGACGGGCAAGGGGGCGATCACCCGCGAGCTGTCCGCCGCGGTCGCGGAGTTCGAGGGATTCAACCCCGACATCGCGGTGCTCGCCGATCCCGGCTCGTGCGTGCGGACGTACGGGACGCGCGAGGACTTCCTCATCCCCTCCGCCTGCCTCAACTCCACGGTCTCCGGGCTGATATCGCGCACCGTGCTCCGCTCGGACCTCGTCGGGCCCGACGACTTCCACGGCGCCAAGTTCTACGCGGAGCTGGCCGGTTCGGACGTGTCGCGGCACTTCCTGGATGTGGTCGAGGAGCGGTTCGACGCGGTACGGGACGCTGTCGACGCCGACGTCAAGGACATGCTCGGGGCCGATCGCGCGCCGACGTGGGAGGGCTGGGCCGCCGTGGAGCGGATCAGCGAGGAGTACGGCATCCACGACGTGAACCTCGTCAAGCCGGGCGTCGGCGAAACGACACGGGTGCTGCTGCGGCGCGTGCCGTGGAAGATCCTGGCGCGGGCCGGCGCCGGGGCGGACCTCGCGCATGTGCGGCTGCTCGCGGAACAGCGCGGGGTGCCGGTGGAGGAGGTCGCCGACCTCCCGTACACCTGCGTCGGGCTGATCCACCCGAGGTACACGCGCGGGGCGACGGGCGGCGACGGCAAGGCGGTGGCGGCGAAGTGAGCTCCGCTGTTGCCCCGGTCGTGGTCGCCAGCGACCTCGACCGTACGTTGATCTACTCCGCCGGGGCGCTCGGCCTGACCATGCCCGACGCGCTCGCGCCGCGCCTGCTCTGCGTGGAGGTGTACCAGAGCAGACCCCTGTCGTACGTGACGGAGGACGCGGCCGCGCTGCTCGCGGAGGTGGCGCGGCGCTCGGTCTTCGTGCCGACGACGACGCGGACGCGGGAGCAGTACGGGCGGGTGCGGCTGCCGGGGCCGGTGTCGCGGTACGCGATCTGCGCCAATGGCGGGCACATCCTGGTCGACGGGGTGTCCGACCCCGAGTGGAGTGCGGCGGTCGCCGCCGGGATCGAGGCGGGGTGCGCGCCGCTGGCGGAGGTGCGGGCGCGGATGGTCGGCGCCGCGGACCCGGCGTGGCTGCTGAAGGAACGGGTCGCCGAGGACCTGTTCGCCTACCTCGTGGTCGACCGGGCTCTGCTGCCGCCCGGCTGGGTCAAGGAGCTCGCCGCGTGGGCGGACGGGGTCGGCTGGAACGTCTCCCTCCAGGGCCGCAAGGTCTACGCCGTCCCGAAGCCGCTGACCAAGGGCGCGGCGGTGCGCGAGGTGGCCCGCAGGACCGGAGCGGAGCGCACCCTGGGCGCGGGCGACTCACTCCTCGACGCGGACCTGCTGGACGCGGTGACGCACGCCTGGCGCCCCGCCCACGGCGAACTGGCGGAAGCGGGGTGGACGAACCCGGGCCTCACGGTGCTCCCTGAGAGCGGGGTGTTGGCGGGGGAGGCGGTGCTGAGGGGGTTCTTGGGGCAGTTGTGAGTGGGCTGTAGGTGTGATCGCGGCTGCGGGCCGGTGGGGGCTGGTCGCGCAGTTCCCCGCGCCCCTGAAGGCATGCGGCTGCGCCGCGCCTTCTCCGATGCGGGCCAGGGGAAGCTGGTCGCGCAGTTCCCCGCGCCCCTGGAGGCGTGCGGCTGCGCCGCGCCTTCTCCGCTGCGAGCCGGTGGGGGCTGGTCGCGCAGTTCCCCGCGCCGCTGAAGGCGTGCGGCTTCGCTGCGCCTTCCCCGTTGTCGGGCCCGGCCGACCCACCGCCCGCTCCCGCCGGAGGCTAGCCGCAGCAGCCGCCTCCGCAGCAGCCGCCGCCACCGCCCGGCGAGGGGGCCGGGGACGGGGTCGGGGTCGCGGCGCCCATGACCGCCACCGTCGACAGGAGTTTGACCGTGTCCTCGTGGCCCGCGGGGCAGGGTGTGGGGGCCGAGGACTGGGACATGGGGCGGCGGAGTTCGAACGTGTCGCCGCAGGTGCGGCAGCGGTATTCGTAACGAGGCATGGGTCGAGGTTACGGGGTCGGGTCGGCCCGGAGCGAGAGGTCAAGGAGTTCCAGCATCGCCGTGTAGGCGCCGTCCGCGTCCCGGTCCCGTACGCGCGCCGCGACCTCGGCGTGGGCCGGGAGCGGGTGGGGGTGCGGGCCCGCGTGGACCCGTTCGCCGCGGGCGGTGAGGGGCGGGGCCAGGACGTGGGCCAGGCGGGCGAAGAAACGGTTGCCCGAGGCCGTCAGGAGGGTGGTGTGGAAGGCGACGTCGGCGCGTGCGGCCAGCTCCGCGTGCGGGGCGTGTGCCAGGCGCTCCGCCTCGGCCATCGCCGAGAGGGACGCGTCCAGCGCGCGCAGGTCGTCCGGCGAGCGGAACTGGGCGGCGAGCGCGGCGGCGGACGGTTCGACGGCGCGGCGCAGCTCGTGCAGGTCGGGGAAGACGTCGAGAGGGCCGAGGGGCTCGTGGGCCAAGGTCCAGCGCAGGACGTCCGCGTCCAGAACGTTCCACTCGGCCCGGGGCAGGACCCGGTGCCCGGCGTCCACGACGCCCTTCGCCGCGAGGACCCGTACCGCCTCGCCGACGACCGGTTCCAGGAGCCCCAGCTCGGCGGCGAGGAGCGGCGGTCGCAGACGGCGGCCGACGTCGTACGCACCGTCCGTGATGCGGCGGGCCAGCGTCTCGACCGCGGCGCGGTGCACGTCGTGCCCGTGCGGCAGCGGCGGTGAGCTGGTCATGCGGAGCAGGCTCGCACGGGTGGCCGCGTGAGATCAATTCGCCCTGGAGAGGGGCCGGTTGGGAGCGCCGCGCACCGTCGTGTCAGGCGCCGCCGCGCTCCTCGCGGATCCGCGTCACGACCCGGGCCGCCGTCTCCCGCACCGCCTCCGTCTCCGTGAGGAAGTGCCAGTAGTCCGGGTGGCGGCCCTCCAGACCCTCGACGGCGCGGTCGAGGCGGGCCACGGAGTCGTCGAGGGGGCGGGCGTGGCGCGGGTCGGGCGTGGAGCGGCCCGCCATGGCGAGGCGCTGCGCGTCCCGGATCGCGAACCGGGTGCGGTCGATCTCCTGCTGCGGGTCCTTGGACACGGCGTTCAGCCGGTGCAGCCGGTCGGAGGCGGCGGAGACCGACTCGTCCGTCGTGTTGAGCAGCGCCCGCACGGTGGACAGCCGCGACGTGGCGTCGGGCCAGCGCTGCTCGTCCCGCGCGGCGCGGGCCTCGGCGAGCTTGGTCTCGGCCTGCCGCACGTTCTCCGCGGCCAGGTCCGGTACGCCCTGGAGGTCCTGCCAGCACGCCGCGGCGAACCGGCGCCGCAGCTCGCTGAGGACCGGCTCGACCTGCCCGGCGCGCGTGGTCAGCGCCTGTGCCCGGGTGCGCAGCGAGACCAGACGCCGGTCGATCTCGGCGGCCCGCTCGGGCAGCCGCTCGGCCTCCGCCCGTACGGACTCGGCGTCCCGCGCGACCCGCTCGGCGCGCTCCAGCGTCTCGGGGACGCCGTGCCGGCCCGCGCCCTCGTTCAGCTTGGTCAGCTCGGGGCCGAGCGCCGCGAGCCGTCCGGCGAGGTCGTCGGCCTTGAGCCCGGCCGCGCGGACCGTGTCCAGGGCGGTCGTCGCGGCGAGCAGCGCTTGCCGGGCGCGCTCGACGGACGGCGCCAGCCGCGCCAGTTGCGTCTCCGCCTTGCCGAGCAGCGGCCCGAGCCCCTGCGCGAACCGGTCCAGGTCCTGCTTGGTCCGGGTCAGCTGGTCCTTGGCCTGCGTCAGATCGGCCCGCGCGCGAGCCGCGACGCTCGCCTCCAGATCGTCCCGGTCCAGGTCATGGGCGTCGACCGCGCTGATGTACTGCGCGCTGACCTCGTCGATCCGGGTCCCGAGCCGCTCGAAGTCGCCGACGGCGCGGCGCGCGGCGGGGGAGTCGTCGACCGCGGTGATGGTCTCTATCGAGATGCGCAGGTCCCGCTGCGCGGTGTCCAGCTCGTAGAACGCGGCGGCGGCGGCGTCCTTCGCCGCCTGCGCCTCCGCCCGCTGGGACTCGGCACGGCCGCCGAACCACTTCCGGGTGCCGCCACCGGCGAAGGCGGCGGTCGTGGCCGCCGTGAGCAGGGGCAGCGGGAGCAGCGCGAGGACGAGGAGGTCGTGCAGTCGATGGTGGGAACGGGAGCGGGGTCCGCGCCGCACGCGCGGCGCGGTCTCGGTCGTGGCCGGGCGCATCCCGTCGAGGCGCTCGTTCTTCGCCGTCGTCACCAACCACTCCCCGTGCCGTCGTCCGCCCTGGCCGGTGTCCATTCTCCCACCGGTCAAGAGCGAACACACGAGCCGGTCCGTCCGTGGTTCCGCCCGCGGTTCAGTCCGCTGTGCGCACCGTGACCTTTCCGTCCTGCGCGCGGGCCGTGATCCGGTGCGCGCTGGCCTCGTCACGGGGGACCGAGACGTCGACGCGGCCGTCGTCGGTGTGCGTGTCCACGCGGTACGTGGCCGAGCCGGGCAGCTCGAAGGTGAGCGACCCGTCGTCGCTGGTGGCGTCGAGCCGGTCGGGGCCGTGCGCAGGGCGAGGTGCGCGGAGCCGTCCTTGGTGTGCAGGGAGACCTGCCGGGCGTCCACGCCGGAGGCGCGCAGCGAACCGTCGTCGCCGCTCAGCCGCAGCGGGCCCGAGACGTTCCGCACGCGGACCGAGCCGTCCTTCGTCGAGATGTCGAGCCCCTTGTCGAAGTCGCGGGCGCGGACGCTGCCGTCGTCGTTGCGGACGACCACGGCGACGCCGCGCGGGACCTCCACGCGATGGCGCGCCGAGCAGTCGGCGATGAAGCCGCTGCAGTGCAGGCGCAGGGTCAGGCGGTCCTCGTCCGCCTGCCACTTCCACGTGACCTTCGGATCGGAGCCGATCACGGTGGAGCCCTGGAACCAGCGGGTCACCTCGACCTTGTCGCTATCGCCCGGGATCAGTTCCAGGGCGGCGTCGTCCGAGTCGACGGTGAGGGTGCGGCCCTGCAGGGCGAACGCGCGGTGGTCCGGGTGGTCGTCGTCGGAGGAGTCGGCGCCGCACGCCGTGGCCGTCGCGGCGACGGCGACCACGGCCGCCGCGGCGGCGAGACCGCGGATCGTGCGGGGGCCGCGTGTGGTGCGGGACGGTTGGACGGTCATGGTGAACTCCCCCTGCGGCGACTGCGCTTGCGCTGCCTGCTGCTGCTTCCCGCTCTGGTTCCGGGGTGCCGGGCCGGTGGGCGGCACCCCATGAACGTACGGCTGTACGAGCCTCTGGCGGGATGCGGCCGGCCACCGGATCGCAGGTGGGGATAACCCCCGCAGTCGTTCCGACCGTTACGGGTTTGCGGTGCACTGCCTGCGGCAAGGTAGGCTGTCCCGGAATCTGGGGTGCGTAGCTCAGGGGTAGAGCGCCTGCCTTACAAGCAGGATGTCGGCGGTTCGAAACCGTCCGCGCCCACCAGTGGCAAGGAGTACGTCAGAGGCTCCCGGCGGATGCGCCGGGGGCCTTTTTCGTTCCTGCGCGGGTATGCGCGCCGCAAGCTGGCTTTGGCGGTCACCCGGTGGGGGTTCCACGTGCACGATCCGTCCGGGATGCCCGGTCCGCCGCTGGGGCAGCGGATACGGGAGCGGAGGCGGCCTGCGCGGCGACGGCAGCCGGGCTGTCAGGCCCCGTGTACGTGCTTGAGGCGGGCCCGGGCCCGTACCGAGTCCGGGCCCGAGAGGTCCCGCCAGTAGCGGTGGCACGTCACGAAGACGGCCAGTTCCAGTTCGCGCCTGCGGAGTTTTTCGACCTCGGCCTGTTCGTCCTCGGTCCAGCCCGGTGAGGCGGGGCGCTCCAGCTTGCGCCAGCCCTGGGTGTCGCTGATCGCGTCGGCGGGCGCCACCGACCACGGGAGCCGCTTGAGGAGGGCCAGGAGTTCGGCCCTGATCTGGTGCAGCTCCTCCTGGCCGGCGCGGAGGTCGCTCGGGAAATCGAAGTCGGGGTCATCGGTCGCTGCCACCCGGCAATGGTACGTCTGTTCGAATTTGGTGTGCGAGGGGCTTCGGGCCATTCACGCGAACGTGTGATCGGAGCAGACTGGAGGTATGTGCCGGAGCATCAAGACCCTTCGTCCGCCCGTTCTCCCCGAGGAAGCCACGGAGGACGAGATCAGGGCCGCGGCCCTGCAGTACGTGCGGAAGGTGTCCGGGTTCCGGGCGCCCGCCGCGCACAACCGGGAGGTGTTCGAGCGGGCCGTGGAGGAGGTTGCGCGGGCTACGGAGGTTTTGCTCGGGGGGCTCGAGGTGCGGGGCGCTGGCGCTGCCGCGCGGGGGGCCGGATCTTGAGCGCCCTGGGCTGGTGAGGGCTGGCCGGCCGGGGGCTCGGTTCCTGGGGAGCGTCGGCGGGCGCGGCGCCGTCGTGGCTGGTCGCGCAGTTCCTCGCGCCCCTGGGAGTGTGGGCGGGTGCGGCGCCGTTGTGGTTGCTCGCGCAGTTCCCCGCGCCCCTGAGATGCGCACTTCGTGCGCCATCTCAGTGAGGCCGCGCGCGACGCCCCCAATGAAGCTGCGGCGAAGCCGCACGCTTCAGGGGCGCGGGGAACTGCGCGAGCAACCACGATGTGCGCGTCGGGCGCGGGAAGTGGTGCGGCACCCCTTTCGGGGCGGATAGCGCGTGCGAGGCGCCTTCTAGGCTCCCGGGGCGGGTGCCGCCTCCTGGGATTGCGGGGTCGGGCGGCGCATCACGTAGGCCGCTATGACGCCCGCTCCGATCAGCGCCAGCAGGGAGACCACCGTGGACAGCCAGCTGGCGCCGAGCCATTGCGCCCCGAAGTAGCCCAGCGCCACGCTGTACCCCGCCCAAGCCACCCCGGCCGCAGCGGACCAGGGCAGAAACTCCCGGACCTTGCGATGCGCGGAGCCGGCCGCGAAGGAGACGACCGAGCGCCCCGCGGGGGCGAAGCGGGCGATGATCACGAGCAGGCCGCCGCTGGACCGGGCGAGCGCCCCGCCGAGCCGTTCCTGCGCGGTGGTCAGACGCCGGGAGCGGGCGATGGCGCGGTCGAGGCGCTCACCGCCGAGCCACGCGAGCCGGTACGCCACGAGGTCACCGAGGACGGACGCCGTCGCCGCGCTCAGCGTCAGGACCAGCAGGTCGGGGACTCCGTGCGGAACCGCGCCGGTCGCCGCGCCCGAACCCGCCGCCGCGGCCGTCGCCGCGGTGATCACGAGGACCCCGCTCGGCAGCACGGGCACGAAGACGTCGAAGAGCACGGAGAGCGCCACGATCGCGTAGATCCATGGACTTCCGGTCAGCGACCCCACGCTCTCCAGCACTGCTAGCCAACTCCCGTACGAAACGTTCCCCCGGACCGTTCCTCCAGGCGGGAGCGGCGTCATGACAGCTGTACAGCGTACGCCCGGTGTGTCGCACGAGGTACGCAAGGGGTACAGATGTTCCCCATCTCACGTTCACCCGACTGCGCTCACCCAGGTGCGCCGTCCCGGGCGGCGCCGCGCCGCCCCGTCGCGTACCAACGATCCAGAAGCGACGAAGAAGATGAAGGGGACTGGCGATGGTGGTGGCAGGAATGGTGACCGGCGCGCTCGCGGCGGCCGTGCTGGCGGCGGGCGGCGGCGGAGCGGCAGAGGCCACGGGGGCCACGGGAACCACGAGCGGGGTCATGGAGGCCACGGGCGGTGGGGCGTACTTCGTGCAGAGCGAGGCGACGTTCTCGCCGCCCATGGCCTTCCTGCCGTCGCCCGCGATGACGTACGACACCAAGCTGGTGCCTGCCGCGTCGTCGATCAAGGTGACGCAGAGCGGCAGCGGGGACCGGATGACGGTGCGCCTGGACGTCGAGGGCCTCGCCCCCTCGCACGCGTTCGGGGCGCACGTGCACGAGAACGCCTGCGGCGCGGACCCGGAGGCGGCGGGCGGGCACTACCAGCACGTGGCCGACCCGGCGAAGGCGGACGCCGCGAACGAGGTCTGGCTCGACTTCACGACCGACGCCGAGGGCGCGGGCAAGGCCGTCGTCCACAAGGAGTGGGGGCTGCGGGACGGCGAGGCCGGGTCGGTCGTGATCCATGACGCGCCGGGCGGCGCCGGGAAGCGCGTGGCCTGCTTCACCGTGCCGTTCGGCAACCAGCCGCTCGCCGGTCCGGCGTTCGGCCAGGGGTTGTAGCGCCCGTGGGTACGGCCCGGCCGCTCGGCAGCGGCCGGGCCGTCACGTCGCTGCGCGCGAGGCTCAGGCCGCGACCGTCGCCCGTTCCGGCCGCGCCTCCTCGGGCCGCTCGCCGCGCCCGGCGAACAGCCGGTCGAGGCCGAACGCGCCCGAGCCCGTGAAGACGAGCAGCAGCATGGTCCAGCAGAACACCGCCGACGCCTCGCCGCCGTTCTGCAGCGGCCAGAGCGACTCGGGCTGGTGGACCTTGAAGTACGCGTAGGCCATCGAGCCGGACGAGATCAGCGCGGCGGCGCGGGTGCCGAGGCCGAGCAGGACCATTCCGCCGCCGACGAGCTGGATCACGGCCGCGTACCAGCTGGGCCAGGTGCCCGCTTCGACGGTGCCGCCGCCCATCGAACCGCCGAGGACGCCGAAGAGCGAGGCGGCGCCGTGGCAGGCGAAGAGCAGACCGATGACGATGCGGAACAGGCCGAGGGCATAGGGCTGGGCGCTGTTGAGACGTCCAGTCATGGTGGGGCTCCTTCGGTCGGTTGGGGACGAACCGATGTCACCGATGGAGTCGGCGCCGACGCTGCCGCCGTTGCCACCGGCTTGGAAGAAGCACAGGTTAGGTGTACCTAACTAGAGCTTGCAAGTTCAACATTCGGCCAAGTTCCGGTTCCGCTTGCGGCGCGTTGTCGGTTTTTACGTGATCTTGCGGTGGTCCTTCCTGACCAGGCCTTGCCGCGCGTCGGCCTGGTCGAGGGAGAGGTCGGCGGAGCGTCCGCGCAGCGTCAGCGTCATCAGGTGGTTGCCGAACCAGGGGCCGCCTGACCTGCGCCAGCGCACCCGGGGCGGGGCCGCGCGCGCGTGCCGGGCGAGGCCGCGCCCGATGGCCCGTCCCCATCGGCTCCAGCCGAAGCGGAACGCGAGGCGCATGTAACCCGGGATCGAGTTGTGCACGGGTGAGCAGGTGAGCTGGAGGATGCGCGCGGTCGGCGCCGATCCGTCCGCCGGGGTCGGCCAGGTCGGTTCCGCGATGTACGCGTGGTGCACGTCGCCGCCGAGGACCGAGATCGTCGCGGGGGCGGCCGGGCCCCGGCCCGCGTCCGCCACCAGGTCCGTGAGCGTGTCGAACGACTTCGGGAACGCGGGCCAGTGCTCCAGATCGGCCCGCCTGCGCAGCTTCTCGCCGCGCCGCGCCCAGCGGGCACCGCGCTCGCCGTGGCACATCGCCGCGTTCCAGTTCTCCGCGTCGTGGATGAGATGCGGCAGCAGCCATGGCAGGGACGAGCCGATGAGGAGGTGGTCGTAGGCGCCGGGCGCGCTGTCCTGGCCGTCGAGGACCTGCTCGCGCACCCAGCGCTCCTCGTCCGGGTCGAGCATCGCCCGGTTCTCCTCGTCGAGGACGCGGGCGGCCCGGGTGTCGATCATGACCAGGCGTACGCGGCCGAAGTCGCGCCGGTAGCTCCAGCGGGCGCAGGTCGGGTCGGTGTCGGCGCGGGCGGCGAACGCGCGCAGCGCGTCCGTGCCGTCGGGCGTCGCGCGCACCGCCGCGTACACGGGGTCGTCGGCGAGTTCGGACGGGGGCAGGTTGCCTATGTGCTGGTGCACCCAGTACGACATGAGGCCGCTGAGGATGCGCTCCTGCCACCAGGGCTTCGCGCGCATGTCGCGCAGCCAGGCGGCGCTGGTGTTCCAGTCGTCGATCACGTCGTGGTCGTCGAAGAGCATCAGGCTGGGGACCGTGGAGAGGAGCCAGCGGATCTCCGGGTCGAGCCAGGACTCGTAGTAGAGGTGCGTGTACTCCTGGTAGTCCGCGACCTGCGTGCCGGGCGGTTCGTCCAGGTCGCGGCGGCGGGACAGCCACTCCTGTGTCGCCGGTGAGGTCTCGTCCGCGTAGACCTGGTCGCCGAGGAGGACGAGGACGTCCGGGCGCTCGGCCGACGGGTCGGCGGCGAGGCGGGCCGCCAGGGTGTCGAGGGCGTCCGGGCCGACCGGGTCGTGCTCGCCGCCCAGCTCACGGCCGCGCTCGCGCCAGGAGGAGCCCGAGGCGGGCGGCGCGGCCCAGCGGCAGGAGCCGAAGGTGACGCGGACCTGGGCGTCCGCCGCCTCGTAGTGCGGGGCGCGGATGGTGCTCGCCGGGAAGCGGGAGTCCGGCTCGGGCCAGACCGTGCCGCCGTCCAGGACCACCTCGTACGCGGTCTCGGTGCCCGGCGTGAGGCCGCCGACCGGGACGAGCGCGTAGTGGTGGCCGTCGATCTGGAAGGTGGGTGCGCTGCCCGACGCGCCGTCCGCGCAGCGCACCTCGGCGACGCAGGGCCGGCTCGCCTCGACCCAGACCGTCGCCGTCTCCTCGTCCACGTACCTCAGCACTGGTCCCAGGCGCAGCCTCGCCACGTCGCCTCCTCCGCGTATCGCTCGGTCGGTGTTGCGTAGTCGTCCGTCGTCGTCCGTTGTCGTTTGCAGACGTCCGTACGGTACGGAACACCGGGGCCGAGCGGGGGAGCGGGCGGGGGGAGAGGGGTCAGCCGGCGGTCAGCAGCCGCTCAGCTTCGACTGGATCGCGGACTTCTCCGCCGAGTCCACCGACAGGTCGTAGTAGTGCTTCACCTGCACGTACATCCGCAGGTACGTGCAGGCGTACGCGGTGCGCGGCGGCATCCACTCGGCGGGGTCCTGGTCGCCCTTGGACTGGTTCACGTTGTCGGTGACCGCTATGAGCTGCGGGCGGGTGAGGTCGTTGGCGAGCGACTGGCGCTTGGCGGTCGTCCAGCCGCTCGCGCCGGACTTCCACGCCTCGGAGAGCGGGACGATGTGGTCGATGTCGACGTCGCTCGCCGCCGTCCAGGTGGCGCCGTCGTACGCGGAGTACCAACTGCCGGACGTGGCAGCGCAGTCGGAGCCGGTCTGTACGTTGCTGCCGTCGCGCTTGAGGACGGTCTCGCGGGTGTTGCAGGTGCCGGACTGGGTGATCCAGTGCGGGAACTTGTCGCGGCTGTAGCCGTCGGAGGAGCCCTCGGCCTTGACGGTCAGCTCGGCGAGGTAGGTGCGGGCCGTCGCGGCGGTCACGGGGGTGGGCGGAGCGGCGTGGGCGGCCGGGGCCGCCGTGAGGAGGGTGAGGGCGGTGAGGGTGGCCGCTCCCGTGCCGAGGAGGGCGGCCGTGCGGGGTCGACGCGCGTAGAGGCTGAGCATGTGAACTCCCTTGACATGGGGGGTTGTTGACCGGACGAGTGGGGTGCGTGCGGCCATGGTGGGGGGAGGGGGTTGCGCGGGGGTGTTCTTCTGGTGACAGGGTCGCGTCAAAGTGGTGGGCGGGACAAGGGGCCGGGCCGCAACGTCCCCGTTTTGCCCGGTAATTGGGCCAGGTGGCTCTCTGGGGTGCGCCCCGTCGTGTTCGGGTGCGCCCGCTTTCCTGTGGCTCCCGTGTTGGTGCTCGGGTCACGGGGCTCCGCCCCGGGCCCCGCTCCTCAATCGCCGGAGGGGCTGAATCTGGGCGGGTGGCGCTGACCCGGGTTCGTTTTGTACCGTGTGGGAACAAAGTGGCTCCCGCCCGCGTACCCTGACCGGTGGGCGGGGCCGCCTTGTCCCGGCCCTCGGCGGTCGGGGCCGTCACTCGTCTCAGCCGTCACACAGTTCTGGAGCCCGCCGATGACCGTTCTCTCCGCGCGTGCCCTCCTGCTCGACATGGACGGCACCCTCGTCAACTCCGACGCCGTCGTCGAGCGCATCTGGCGGCGCTGGGCCGCCGAGCACGAGCTGGACGGCGACATGGTGATGGGCGTCGTGCACGGGCGTCAGGGGTACGCCTCCATGGCCCTGCTGCTGCCCGAGCGGCCCATGGCGGAGAACCACGCCGACAACGCCCGGATGCTCGCCGCGGAGACCGCCGACATGGACGGCGTCGTGCCCGTGCCCGGTGCCGCGGCGTTCCTGGAGGCGCTGATCTCCGGCGGTGTCGCGCACGCGCTCGTCACCTCGGCCGACCTGGCGCTGTCGACCGGGCGGATGGCCGCCGCCGAGCTGCCCTACCCGGCGGTCCGTGTCACCGCCGAGAACGTGGGCGCCAGCAAGCCCGACCCCGAGGGCTTCCTGAAGGGCGCCGCCGAGCTGGGCGTCGACCCCGCCGACTGTGTCGTCTTCGAGGACTCCGGCGCGGGCATCACGGCGGGGCTCGCCGCGGGGATGCGGGTCGTTGGTGTCGGCCCGCGCGCGGGCGAGCACGGGCCCACGGTCCACGTGCCCGACCTGACGGCCGTACGGGTCGAGGTCGCCGGCGACGGCGAGATCCTGCTGCACATCGGCTGACCAGCCGGAAACACATCCGCTGCCCGGCGGCACCCCCAACCCCCTCGGCCGACCGGCCCCGGGACCCCCAGCCCCCTCGGCCGACCGGCCCCGGAACCCTAGACCCCCTCGGCCGACCGGCCCCGGAACCCCCAGCCCCCCTCGGCCGACCGGCCCCGGGACCCCCAGCCCCCCTCGGCCGACCGGCCCCGGACGCCTCAGCCCCCCTCGGCCGACCGGCCCCGGACGCCTCAGCGCGTCTCCGCCTCCAGGAGCCGCCGCGTCGCCGCGCCGTACGTGCCCGGGTCGTCCCCCCGCACCCCGCGCGCCATCTGATAGGCGCGCAGCGCGAACTCCGTGCGGCCGTCGAACCTGCCGTCCGGGTCCGCCGGGTACAGGTTCAGCTTGCGCAGCCGGTACTGCATCTCGCCGACCTCCGGGCCCCGGTCACCCCGGCGCAGCACCTGCGGCTCCTGCTGCCGCGTACGCGACGGGCGCGGTGTCGGGGAGGCGGAGGCGGTGGCGGAGGGCCTCGGGGTCGTGGACGCCGAGCGCGTCGGGGACGGCGGCGCCGTGCTCGACGGGGCCGACGCGGAGGGCGCCACGGGGGCCGTCGCCGCGCGCGACACCTGCGGCGACGAAGGCCCGGCCGTGCGTTCCGTTGCGGACGCGGACGGGCTCGGGGCCGCACCGGACGCGTTCGGCGTCGTCGCGGCGAGCGGGGTGCCCGCCTCCTGCGCGGCGACGCTCGTGTCGCCGTCGCCCGACGAGATGAGGACCGTCACCAGCGCCGCCACGCTCAGCACCCCGGCTATCGCCGCGAGGAGCAGCAGCGGGGGGCGGCGCGTGGCGTCCCCGGGGTGCGGGGGATCGGCGTCGTCGGCGGCGGCCACCCTCGGCAGCTCGGGCGGCAGGGGCGGGTGGGCGTACGGGTCAGGGGCGCGAGGGGGCGGTGGCTGGGACGGTTCCGGCAGGGTGACGTAGGGGCGGACCCGCAGCGGGCCGAACCCCTCCGCCTCGCAGGTGCACGCGGTGCCCCCGTCCGCCCCCGCCCCGCACTCCTTGCACGAACGGCCCGTATCGGGCCGACGACGCTCCTCACCACTCATGCCGTGGTCCCCTCCCCGAGACTCGTGCGCAGTGCTGCGGTCCTCCCCGAGAACTGCGACGAATTATGCAGACCCAAGCGCATCACCCGCAGCGCCGGGCCCGAACTCGACAGGACGAACCGGGGCGCAGCGCACAGGATGGGAGGGACCGAGGCAGCCGTCGGAGGTGGGCATGAGCAGCCAGTACATCGGCACGGCGGGCGGCGGTGGCGCCGGGAAGAGCAGTGGGGTCCTCGTCTCGATCGGGGCGCTGCTGCTCGGCATGCTGCTCGCCGCGCTCGACCAGACCATCGTCTCCACGGCGCTGCCGACCATCGTCAGCGACCTGGGCGGTCTGGAGCACCTGTCCTGGGTCGTCACCGCCTACATGCTCGCCGCGACGGCAGCGACGCCCCTGTGGGGCAAGCTCGGCGACCAGTACGGCCGGAAGAGGCTGTTCCAGCTCGCCATCGTGATCTTCCTGATCGGCTCCGCGCTCTGCGGAATGGCGCGGAACATGCCCGAGCTGATCGGCTTCCGGGCGCTCCAGGGGCTCGGCGGCGGCGGGCTCATGGTGCTGTCCATGGCGATCGTCGGCGACCTCGTGCCGCCGCGCGAGCGGGGCAAGTACCAGGGGCTGTTCGGCGCCGTGTTCGGGGCGACCAGCGTGCTGGGGCCGCTGCTCGGCGGGCTGTTCACCGAGCATCTGAGCTGGCGCTGGGTCTTCTACGTCAACCTGCCCGTCGGCGTCGTCGCGCTCGGTGTCATCGCCGCCGCCCTGCACATCCCGGCCCGCAGGCGGCAGCACCGTATCGACTACCTGGGCACCTTCCTCATTGCCGCCGTCGCCACCTGCCTCGTCCTCGTCGCCTCGCTCGGCGGTACGACCTGGGGCTGGGGCTCGCCGCAGATCATCACGCTCGCCGTGCTCGGTGCGGCGCTGGCCGTGGTCTTCGTGTGCGTGGAGTTCCGCGCGGCGGAGCCGGTGCTGCCGATGAAGCTGTTCCGGGTCCGCACCTTCACCCTCGCCGCGATCATCAGCTTCGTCATCGGGTTCGCGATGTTCGGCGCGATGACGTATCTGCCGACGTTTCTCCAGGTGGTCCAAGGTGTGTCGCCGACCATGTCAGGTGTGCACATGCTGCCCATGGTGATCGGGCTGCTGCTGTCCTCCACCGTCTCGGGGCAGATCGTCAGCCGCACCGGGCGCTGGAAGGTCTTCCCGGTCGCGGGCACGGCCGTCACCACGATCGGGCTGCTGCTCCTGCACAACCTCGACGAGAACAGCGCGACCGCCGAGATGAGCGCCTGCTTCTTCGTCTTCGGCCTCGGCCTGGGCCTCGTCATGCAGGTTCTCGTCCTGATCGTGCAGAACGCGGTGCCGTACGAGGATCTGGGCGTCGCCACCTCGGGCGCCACGTTCTTCCGCTCCATCGGTGCCTCGTTCGGCGTCGCGATCTTCGGCACGATCTTCGCCAACCGCCTCGCCACGAAGCTGACCTCGGCGCTCAGCGGGCAGCCGCTGCCGTCCGGGGTGAGCCCCGGCTCGCTCAAGGCCGACCCGCGCGGCATCGGCGACCTCCCGCCCGCCGTGCGCGGGCCCGTCCTGCACGCGTACGCGACGTCGATCACGGACGTCTTCCTCTACGCGGCCCCGGTCGCCCTGCTCGCCTTCGTCCTCGCCTGGTTCCTGCGCGAGGACAAGCTGCGCACCTCCGTCACCGCGCCCGACCAGAGCCAGACGCTCGCCTCCAACCCGGTCGAGCGCTCCTCGCGTGACGAGGTGGCGCGGGCCCTGTCGGTCCTTGGCACGCGCGAGGGGCGGCGTGAGATCTACGAGAAGATCACCGCCCGGTCCGGTTACGACCTGCTGCCCGCCGCGAGCTGGCTCGTGCTCCGGGTGAACCGGTGCGGCTGGGCCGAGCCCGCCGTCCTCGCCGAGCGCAGCGCCGTACCCCTGCAGGTGATCATCGAGGCGGCGCGACAGGTGGAGGAGCGGCACTTGGCGGTCCGGGAGGGCCTCGACATGGTCCTCACGGACGAGGGGCGCACGGTCGCGGCCCGGCTCGCCAAGGCCCGCGAGGACTCGCTCGCGGAGCTGCTCGGCGACTGGTGGGGGCCCGAGCGGCCCACGGACCTCTTCCAGCTGGTGTCGGAGCTGAACGCCGAGCTGTGCGGCTCCGACGCGGAGCGCCCGCACGACGGCGGCAGCCATCGGCAGGGCCTCGCGGCGTAAACGTAACTCCCCGGCTGTGCAGCTCGGCACGCCCCGGCTGTGCGCTCGGCACGCCCCGGCTGTGCGCTCGGCGCGCCCTGCCTATGTGCTCAGCTCGCCTCGCCTACGCGCTCAGCTCCTTGCTGAACCAGTGCTCGGCGTAGACGTCGTCGTTGTGCGGCGCCGTCTCCTCGTAGCCGAGCCGGGCGTACAGGGCCCGCGCCTCGACCAGGTCGGAGCGCGTGTCGAGCCGGACCCGGGTGGCGCCGAGGGCGCGGGCCGCGTCCTCGGCCGCCGCGACGAGCAGCGCCGCCCCGCCCGTGCCGCGCGCCTCCTCGGCCACGTAGACGCGGGTCAGCTCGGCGATGCCCGGCGCCACGAGCCGCACACCCGCGGTCCCGGCGGGCTCGCCGTCGTACCGCCCGAGCAGCAATTCGCCGTGCGGGTATGTCAGTTGTGCGCCCGCATCGTCGGCGGCGATCCCGCGCTCCAGGTCCGCCGGATCGGTGGCGCGCCCCTCGTGCAGCAGGAACCAGCGGTCGCTGACCTCCGTGTAGTAGGCGCGCCACAGGGCGGCGGCCACGGCGGAGTCGTACGGCTCGGGGGAGACGGTCCAGCGGGTGCGCATGGCGCATTGTGGGGCGCGTGGGACGGTCCACCGCAACCGGTTAACCCCGCCCGGCGCCGTCGGCAGAGCGGCCTGTTTGAGGGCGCGGGGGCGGGCAACCCGGTTCACCGTAAGCACTGTTGACAGTTGACCCAGATTCGACGGACACCGGGAAGGTCGGGAAGACAGCCATGTCCACAGGCGTGATCATCGCTCTGATCGTGGTGGGGGTCGTGGTCGTCGTCGCGGCGGGCGTGTTCGCCGCGCGGACCAAGCCCCGCGGCGGGCGGAGCCTCAAGAGCCGCTTCGGGCCCGAGTACGAGCGGGTCGTCGCCCGGCACGACGGCGACACGAAAGCCGCTGAAGCCGAGCTGACCGAGCGGGTGCGGCGGCACGGGTCGCTGCGCACGCACGACCTCGACCCGGCCGCGCGCGAGCGGTACCGGGCGCGCTGGGCCGCCGCCCAGGAGCGCTTTGTCGAGTCGCCCGCGGAGGCGGTCGCCGAGGCGGACGCCCTGATCTCGGACCTCGCGAAGGAGCGCGGCTTCCCCGACGGCACCCGCCACGACGAGCAGTTCGAGGCGCTCTCCGTCCACCACGGCCACCACGTGCACGGCTACCGGCGCGTCCATGAGGCGGCGCACACCGGCATCGGCGCCGGTACGGAGGAACTGCGCGAGGCGATGGTCGAGGCGCGGGCCCTCTTCGACGACCTGACCGGTACGGGCGGCCACGTCGCGCACCGGGACCGGACGGACGACACCGCCGCGGCGGACGGCGCGCACACGCGGCACAACCGGACGAACAGCCCCCTCAAGGGGCGCCTTGCGAAGGGGAGTTGATCGACGATGGCAGAGATCGGACGCGCGCGACAGGACGGCACGGCCCCGGGCACGTCCCCCGGTACGGCGCCGGGCGCGACCCCGTTGAACGAGTCGCCGCTGAACGAGCAGCCGAGGGAACCGTTCAAGGAGCCGGTGACCGACCCGGCGGCGCACGCCCCGCGCGAGCCCCGGCACGAACCCGGACACGAGCCCCGCGAGCAGGCCCCGGGCGCGGGCGTCCCGGCCGGCGCGGACCCGCTCAGCGGACACGGCACGGACGGCACGCACGGTGCGCACGGCACGGACGCCACGGGCGTCCACCGGGCCGCCGACGGGATCGGCCACCAGGACTCCCACCATGACGGGCACCGCGACGGCCACCACGACGGTCACTCCACGCTCGTCGCGCACGACCTGCGCGAGGACATGACGGGCCGCCTCAAGCACGCGGTCGCCGGTTTCGTGGACCAGCCCCGCGCCGCCGTCGAGGAGGCCGACCATGTCCTGGAGGACCTGACGGCCCGCCTCACCGAGACCCTGGCGGGCCACCGCCGCACCCTGCGCACGTCCTGGCAGGACTCGGGCGAGGACACGGAGCGGCTGCGCCTGGCCCTGCGCGACTACCGCGAGACGGCGGAGCGCCTGCTGAAGCTGTGACGCCCTGCTCCTGACATGCCAGTGCGGCCGGTCCCCTTCCTCAGGGGGCCGGCCGCACTGCCGTGCTGCGCTTGAGGCTCACGCGCCCTTCGGCGCCGCCTGCTGCACGACCTCGAAGGACCACACCGTCGACCCGCTGGCGGCGGGCTTCGGACGGTCGCCGCCGCCCTGGTGGGCCGCCTTCATCGGGCCCTCCATCCAGGCCTGGAACGACTCCTCGTCGCGCCAGCGCGTGTAGACGAGGTAGTCGTCGGTGCCCTCGACGGGGCGGAGGAGTTCGAACCACTCGAAGCCGTCCGAGTTCTCCACGGCGCCCGCGCGGGACGCGAAGCGCTTCTCCAGGACCTCGCGCTGTTCGGCCGGGACGTTCAGGACGTTGATCTTCACAATGCTCATGCGGGTCATTGTCCCGCACACCGCCGCGACGTACGGGCGCTGAGGCTTAGGATGCCGCCCCTACGGTCCTCGCGGACCCGGACGGACGCTGGGGGAGTGTGCGGTGCTCGAACTGACCATGGCCGCGGTGGGCGGCGGCGACGAGGGCGCCACCGCCGGGATGGTGATGGCGGAGGCGGCCAGCGCGCCCGGCGCCGTCCTGCGGGTCGGCCGCGACGCCGCCCAGTGCCGGCTCGTCACCCCGGAGGACTGGCTGTTCGTCTCGCGGGTGCACCTGGAGTTCCGGTGCGGGCCCGAGGGCGAGTGGAGCCTCCACTGGCTGCGGGGCTCCCAGGGCGACCCCGCCGCCGAGGTACGGGTCCGGCTCGGCGCGAGCGGCGGGCCGGGACACCCGCTCTCGTACGGCGGCGCGTACCGCCTGCCGCGCGGCGCCTCCGGCGAGGCCGTCGTCCTCGACCGGGGCGGACCGCGCAGCGTGCACGTGGGTTTCTACCAGGAGCTGTGAGTCCTACGCCTGGACGTACGCCACCGCGAAGCCGTCGTACCCCTTGGCGCCCACCGTCTGGATCGCCGTCGCGTCGAGCTTCGGGTGGTCGGCCATGAGCCGGAGCGCGGCGCGGGTGCCCGTGACGTCCGGGCGGTCGTTGTCGGGCTCCGCGACGCGGCCCTCGCGCACCACGTTGTCGACGACGATGACGCTGCCGGGCCGCGTCATCCGCAGCGCCCACTCCAGGTAGTGCGGGTTGTTCACCTTGTCCGCGTCGATGAAGACGAGGTCGAAGACATGGCCTTCGTCGGCGAGGACCGGCAGCGAGTCGAGGGCCGCGCCGACGCGCACCTCGACGACCTTGTCCAGACTGGCGCGGGCGATGTTGGCGCGCGCCACCCCGGCGTGCTCGGCGCTGTACTCCAGGGTGATCAGCGACCCGTCGGCGGGCAGGGCGCGGCCCAGCCAGATGGTGCTGTAGCCGCCGAGCGTGCCGATCTCCAGGATGCGGCGGGCCCCTTGCAGGCGGGCGAGCAGGTGGAGCAGTTTCCCGTTGGTGGCGGAGACGGCGATGCTGGGCAGCCCCGCCTCCTCGCTGTCCGCGAGGGCACCGGCGAGGGCCTCGTCGGCGGGGGCGAGCAGATCACTGAGGTAGGCGTCGACGGCGGCGGGATCGGGCTGCGGGGCGCCGGGTTGAGTGGTCATGGCCGTCAGCCTAGGCGCGGTGGCCCCCCGCCAGCGATCAGACGGCCGGGGGCGAGCCCGGCAGCGGGCTGCCCGCCGACTCGCGCATGCGCCACGCCGCGATCCCGCCGATGACGGCCGCGCCCATCATGTAGTAGGCCGGGATCATCAGGTCGCCGGTGGCGGCGATGAGGGCGGCGGCGACGAGCGGGGTGGTGCCGCCGAAGAGGGACACCGAGAGGTTGAAGCCGACGGACAGCGAGCCGTAGCGGACCTTCGTCGGGAACAGCGCCGGGAGCGCCGAGGGCATCGACGACGTGAAGCCGACCAGGAGCAGACCGAGCGCGGCCAGGCCGAGGGCGATGGCCCAGGTGGAGCCCGCGCGGATCAGCAGCACGGCCGGGACGGAGAGGACGACGAAACCGGCGCAGGCGGCGCCGATCACGGCCCGGTGCCCGTAGCGGTCGTTGGCCCGGCCCATCGGGATCTGCACGCACATCATCAGGACCATGACGGCGATGAGGATGAGAGTGCCGTGCGTGGCGTCGTAGCCGAGCTCCTCGCTCAGGAAGGTCGGCATGTAGGAGAGGAGCATGTAGTCGGTGACGTTGAAGACGAGGACGAGGGCGATGCAGAGCGCCATCGCGTTGCCGTTGCCGACGAACATGTCCTTCAGCTTCGGCTTCGGCCGCGCCTTCTGCGCGCTCTCCGCCTCCTCCGTCAGCTTCTGGAACGCCGGGGTCTCCTCCAGCTTCATCCGCACGTAGAGCCCGACCAGGCCGATGGGCCCGGCGATGAGGAACGGGACGCGCCATCCCCAGCCGTACAGGTCGCCGTCGGAGAGCAGCGTCGTCAGCGCCGTCGCGAGGCCCGCGCCCGCCACGTAGCCGATGAGCGTGCCGAACTCCAGGAACGAGCCGAAGAAGCCGCGCCGCTTGTCCGGGGCGTACTCGGCGATGAAGGTGCACGCGCCGCCGTACTCGCCCCCGGTCGAGAAGCCCTGCAGCATGCGTGCCACGATCAGCAGGACCGGCGCCCACACGCCGATGGCGTTGTAGGACGGGATCAGGCCGATCGCGAAGGTGCCCGCCGCCATCATGATCATGGTGATGGCGAGGACGCGCTGGCGGCCGATGCGGTCGCCGAGCGGGCCGAAGAAGGCGCCGCCGATGGGGCGCACGAGGAAGGCGGCGGCGAACGTGCCGAGCGTGGACAGGACCTGCGCCGTGCTCGACGCCGTCGGGAAGAAGACGTGGCCGAGCGTCGCGGTCAGATAGCCGTAGACGCCGAAGTCGAACCACTCCATCGCGTTGCCGAGCGCCGCGGCCTTCACCGCGCGCTTGACCAGCGATGGATCGGTGACCGTGACGTCGGACGAGGTGGGCTTCCGGTTCCGGTCCCCGGCGTCCCGTACGGGGGCCGAGACCTTGCCGGTACTGACTGCGATGGACGTGGCGCTGGCCAAGGGTCCGCTCGCCTGCCTTTCGTGGGGGACAAGGGCAGAGGCCGATCCACGCGGGAACGGCCTCAAAACGACCATAGGTGCGTTTGCAAAGGTGACGTAAAGTGGCCAGTCGCCTGCGCTGCGTGGGTAAAGCTGCTTTAACCTGCGCAAACATCGGGCGCCTCGCGCGCCACCCGCGGACGATTTTGTGATCTTTGTCGCGGAACCGGCCACCGTCTTCCGGTCAAAACCGGGTGGACAGGGAGGTGAAGTGGGGGTTGCGTGCGTCTCACACGGGGGGCGGTGCGAACCTCTACAAGAAGGACCTGTGGACGGCCTGCGAAGGGCCTCGGACGGGCCTGCGAAGGATCTGTGGAAACGGGCTGGGAGAACGCGTGGCGAACGTGGAGCACGGAGGGCCGATGAGCGGACCGGCGGGCGGACCGGCGGGCGCGGCGACAGGGCGGATGAGCGCCGTGCGCGTCGGCTTGTGGCTGATCGCCGCCGTGCTCGCCGTACGCCAACTGGTGGCCGTGCTCAGCACACCGCGCGGCGAACGCCTCACCGACCTGGAGACGTGGATCGGCCCCGAGGGCGTCCTGCACGTCAAGGGCTCGCTCTACGACGCGCCCGACCGGTTCACCGGCACCCCGTTCGCCGGGCTCGTCCTCAAACCGCTCTCCCGCGCCGCCGAGCAAGCGCTCGGCTGGGGCTGGACGTTCGGCTCGCTCGCCCTCGTCGTCGCGCTCGGCCTGGTCGCCGCCCGCGCCCTGCCGCAGCCCGTCTCCCGCCGGACGTCCCTGTTCGCGGCGCCCGTGGCGATCAGCCTGCTCATGCTGTCCCTGCCCGTGCGCAACGCGTTCACGCTCGGCCAGACCAGCATCCTCCCGGTTCTCCTCGTCCTGCTCGGCTGCTTCGTCGTACGGGGGCAGACGGCTTCCGGCGTACTGGTCGGCGTCGCCGCCGCGTTGCAGCCGACCGTGCTGCTCTTCGCACCGCTGCTCTGGTTCACGGGTCGCAGACGTGCCGCCGTGGCCTCGGGCGTCACCTTCGTCGCCGCGACCGGCCTCGCCTGGGCCGCGATGCCGCACGACTCATGGACGTACTGGGTCCACCACCTGGCCGGCGCGGGCCTCGCCACCGACCCGGCGGCCAACGCCAACCAGTCCCTGCACGGAATGCTGCTCCGCTTCGGCCTCGAAGGGCCGGGGGAGAAGGCGCTGTTCCTCGTCCTCGGCGCGGGCGTCACGGTCCTCGGCCTGCGCCGCGCGGTCCGGTACGCGCGTGACGGACAGCTCCTGCTCGCGGTCGCCGTCACGGGCTGTGTGGCGGTGGCGGTGTCCCCCACCACCTGGCAGCACCAGCTCCTCTGGGTGCTCCTCGCGGTCGTCGGCCGCGTCGGCAAACGCGCCTCCGACCGCTACATGTGGCCGGTCCTCGTCATCCTCGCGCTGACCCTGCCGTCGAAGATGATGCTGCCGAACATGCCGTCCCTGGAGCCGCTCCGGGACAACGTGGTCCTGATCGCGGCGCTCGCGGCAGCCTGTCTGGTCCCCTTCCTCTCCCGCGAGTCCCCGCTCTACCAGGCGCCGATCCCGACGGACTACGCCGCACCGGTCCCGGCCCGCTGGAAGTGGGTGCCGCTGGTTCCGGTCTGGCGGCGCGTCCTCACCCGCCCGAACCTCATCCTCGAACTGCTCCTCATCCGCGTCGGCTACTCCGCGTACCAGCAGGTCAGGCTCGCCGCGACGGGCGGCACGATCTCCGGGGGCCGGGCCACCGCCGAGCACCACGGCGCGCAGATCCACTCGATCGAGAAGTTCCTGCACATCGACATCGAGCACTGGGTCAACCACGGCGTCGTCCACCACGCGACCTGGCTGAAGGACTTCTTCAACTTCTACTACACGTCGTTCCACTTCGTGGTCCCGCTCAGCCTGCTCGCCCTCATGTACGTGCGCCGCCCCGCCGAGTACCGCTGGGCCCGCTCCGCGCTCGGCTTCGCCACGCTGCTCGCCCTCATCGGCTTCTGGGCGTACCCGCTCGCGCCGCCGCGCCTGATGCCGGGCCTCGGCTTCATCGACACGGTCCACGGCGTCCAGGACTTCTCCAAGCCGAACTACGGCACGCTCACCCAGCTCACCAACCAGTACGCGGCGATGCCCTCGCTGCACTTCGGCTGGTCCCTGTGGTGCGGCATCGTCATCATCGTCCTGGCCCGCCGGAAGTGGGTGAAGGCGCTCGGTCTCATCCACCCCCTGTGCACGGTCTCCGCGATCGTCGGCACCGGCAACCACTGGATCCTCGACGCGGTCGGCGGCGCCGCCGTCGTCTCGCTCGGCTTCTTCCTGACGTACGCGCTTCAGGGGCCCCGCGCGCGTACAGCTGAAAAACCACCCGCACAGGTGGAATCCGGCGACGAGTCCGATGCGGCCGTAGTGAGTTGATTACGCTGTGCAGCCGACCCGAGGGGGCTGCATGGCCAACGCGAACGTCCTCGACCCGAGCGCCTCACCGCTCGACTACTACGGCTACGAGCTGCGCCGGCAACGGGAGGCCGTCGGCCTCAGCCAGGAGAAGCTCGGCGCGATCATCAACTACACGAGCTCCCAGGTGGGCCAGGTGGAGACGGGCCGCAGACTCCCCACCCGGGAGTTCAGTGAACGCGTCGACGCCGGGCTCTGCACCGACGGCTTCTTCTCGCGCCTCGTGGGGCTCGTCCTGCGCTCTCAGCTCCCCGCCTGGTTCCAGCAGGTGGCCGAGCTTGAGGCGCGGGCCGTCGAGATCTGCGCCTTCCACACACACCTGGTGCACGGGCTGCTCCAGACCCGGGCCTATGCGCGGGCCGTGCTCGGCGCGCTGCACCAGGAGAACCTGGACGACCGCACGGAGGTCCGGCTCGCCCGGCAGCGCATCCTGGAGAAGGAGGAGCCGCCGATGCTGTGGCTCGTCCTCGGGGAGGCGGTGCTCTATCAGGACATGGGGAGGGGTGAGCGGGGCGTGATGCGGGAGCAGTTGGAGCGGCTGCTGTCGTACGAGCTGAACCCGCGGGTGAATGTGCAGGTGCTGCCGTTTCCGGTGGGGCCGCATGCGGGAATGACCAGCGCCTACACCCTCTTCCGCTTCCCGTCCGACCCGGCGATCCTCTACACCGAGGGGTATGGACAGGGCCATCCGACGGCCAATCCGCCCACCGTCAGAGACTGTTCGCTCCGTTACGATCACCTGCAAGCCACTGCCCTGTCCGTGCGGGACTCGGCGGAGCTGATCCGGTACGTGATGGAGGAGCATTATGCCGAAGTCGACGAACGTCCAGTGGCGTAAGTCCAGTTACAGCAGCGATCAAGGCGGGGAGTGCGTCGAGATCGCCGAAACCCCCTGCGCCGCCGTCGCCGTGCGGGACTCCAAGGACCCGGCCGGGCCCAGCATCTCGTTCTCGCCGGACGCGTTCCACCGCTTCGTACGGGACGGGCTGCTCAGCCGGCCGTGATCTCGCCGTGCAGCTGCAGAGCCCGGAGCGCCGCTTCCATCGCGAAGCGGCGTTCCGGGGACTCCAGTTGGTCGCCGAAGTGGGCTTCGAGGTTGCGCAGCCGGTAGCGGACGGTCTGGGCGTGGACGCCGAGCGCGTCGCCGACGTGTTCCGCCGTACCGCGCGTCGTCAGCCAGGCGTGCAGGGTCTCCATGAGCCGGGCGCGGCGGGTTCCGGAGGACTTGTCGAGCGGGGCCAGTTCCCGGCGGGCGATCTCCGCGACGAGCGCGGGGTCGCTCAGTAACCAGAGCGTCACCAGATGGTCGGCGCAGTCCAGGGCTTGGGCGTCGGCAACGATGTCGTCGTCGACGAGCTGAAGCACCCGGCGGGCCCAGCGCAGCGAATCGGCGGCCTGCGAGGTCGGGACCGTCAGACCGATCGCGTACGACGTGCCGTAGGCGGCCGACTTCAGCATGGCCCGGCGTTCGTCGGTGAGCGGGCCGGGGATCAACAGGTGGGGCTGCGGGACGCCGAGGTCGGTGAGGACGTCGGGGGCGAGCCCGGCGCGGATGTGCTCGGGGCCCGGCGTGCGCAGGGCGATCAGGGTCACCTGGTCCGGGAGCGGCCAGCCGGCCTGCTCGCACAGTTCGCTGATGGTGGTGTGGTTCAGCGGGGTTCCGGCGAGCAGGAGGTGGAGTAAGCGTCTGCGCAGCACCTCGCCGGCCGCGCCCGTCCTCGACTGCACCTCCATGTACCCCTCGTGGGAGAGGGCTTCGAGTTCGCCGACGTAGGCGAAGAGGGCCTCGGCGAAGGTCAGGAGGAGGTTGGGGGAGAGGTCGAAGCGGCGGCCCAGGTCCTTGGCGCGGCGCAGCGCGACGCGCGCGCCGAGCCGGTAGGCGCCCTGGAGGGTGTTGAGGTCCCGGCCCTCGTACGCCTCGACCCGGCCGAACTTGCGGAGCAGTTCGTCGCGGATCGCGGTGGAGGCGGCGGGGTCGGCGACGCGGTCCACGAAGGCCTTCAGACTCTGCTCGACGCCCTGCCGGATCGTCGCCTCGTTCGGTCCGCTCAGGAGTGCGGCGTACTCCGGGAACGCGCGCGTGACCTCGACCCCGATCTCCTTGATCAGGCCGGGGAGTTCGGGACGCATGATGCGGGCGAACTCCCGGGGCAGCGGCCCCAGGGGGTCCTCGACATCCGCCGTGTGCGCGGGCAGGGGCATAGCCGCTTTCCTCGCTTGTCCGAGCGCCGGGTGGGGGCCGGGCGGGACCACGCAGGGTGTGCGGTTCCGCCCGCCAGGTGCGTACCAATGGGGCCTCTGAAGTTAGGCCAACTACTGTGGGTTGTACATCAGTTGCGCAGAGAATGATCCCTGGGTGGGGGATGTGGCTGAGAAGTGACGGGTGGGCAGGGCGGTCACGGGAGTTTGGTCGGGGGGAGGGTGGCCAGGACCGGCGGGCAGCCGAATCCGTACTCCGGAGAGCAGACCGGGGCCTGGTTCATGGCGATCTGGTTGCCGGGGCCGCTGATGGACGCGGTGAACAACGGGTTGAGGTTCTCGCCACCGGTCCCGCAGCCGGTGAACGCGGGGATGTCGACCTTGCCCTTGAGGAGGCCGCCGAAGAGGACGTTGGTGTAGGTGCCGGTGCCGTCGCGGTTGACGGAGCCGTTCAGGGTGATGCGGAAGGGCTTCTCGGTCCTGCAGTGGGAGCCGACGGGGAGAGGGACGCCGTTCACCTCGGCCGACCGGATACGGATGGTCTGGAAGAAGGTGACGACGGCGAAGACGCCCTCCCCGTAGTTGGTGCTGCCGGTGGAGATGGTGACGAGGCTGTTGTCGAAGGCGACCTTCGCGGACACCGGAGTGAAACCGAAGCTGAGGAAGGTCGAATCGGCGTCCGGCAGAGTCAGCTTTCCGATGGAGTCGTAGCGGTTCCAGAAGAAGGCGCCGGTGTCAGGATCTTCGACCCAGGCGTTGAAGATGGCGCCGCTGATGTTCATGAGCCCGGGTTTCTTGGACGGGTCGTTGATGATCATCGACCCGTCCTGCTTGCGCACCGTTGCCAGACCCATGGCATAGGCGCATCCTCCGAAGCCGGCGGCCGCCTCCCCACCCGGAGGGTACGGCGGTTTCGGGGCCTGGCTGATATCGCGCTCGCCGGTCGGCCTCGGCCCGCAGGTGACCTCGTCCGCCTTCGGCTCGTCCTCGGGGGTGACGGTGACGCCGCCGGACTCGTCACCGCCGTCGCCCGGCGCCGCCGACGAGGACGGTGAGCCGCCCGGCTCCGTCTCGTCCTCCCCCGGTACGGCTACGCGCGCCAGCAGCGGTTCGGTGTCCTTGCCCGGAGAGCAGACGAGGGTGACCGGCGCACCGGACGAGGGTGTCACCGTCAGGGCGAGATCACCGGCGAGCAGCTCGATGTCCCCCGGCGAGTCGACCGTGACGGAGGGGACGTCCCCGTTGTACGGCAGGACCACCTGCTCGCCCTCCGTGGGCATGGTGGCCCGCGCGCTGAGGCCGGACCACGTCGCGTCCGCCTTGTCCTCGTTCTGCCGGACCTCTACTCCGAGGCTCGCCTCGCTCGACAGCTCCGCGCCCGCGGGCAGGAGATCGGCGAGCCCGGCGCGTGGCAGCGCGGCCTCCACCTGGACGGGGGCCGGCCTGGATCGGCTGCCCCGTCACAGCCGGCCGGTGTCCGCGCCGCCGGCAGGTCTGGGTGCGCCACTCCGACGGGGGCGAGCCAGCTTCGTCGGCGCGGCGTGCGTCCGTGTCAGAACCGTGGCGTCCGGCGTCGGCTTCGGCGTCCGTGTCGCCCGAGGCCGTTGTGTCCGCGCCCGCCTTTCGCATGGTGGCGTGGGTCCGCGGCCATCGCGGGAGGCCAGAGCGCACTCGTACCGCGCCCCGACTAGGCGGTGTCGCTCGAGAACGGGCGGACCAGCCGGCGACCAGGCGGCGAGGCCGACGCCACCCGCACGAGCCGTCACGCGCCCGTCCGCTTTCCGATCGCTTCCTCCTCCCTGCCTCCTGTGTCGTGTCCATGCGTCCGGTCTGGCCGCCTGCCTGGAAACACGCGGGCGCCGCCGAGTGGGGACTCGGCGGCGGGCTGGGCGGTGCTACGCGATCACGGGGAGGTGATCGTCTGCTGCGCGGTCATGACGTAGTTGCCCACGAAGTCGGCGTGCGCGCCCGCGGTGAACAGGCCGAGGCAGCTGGCGCCGGCCTGCGCGGCGAGGGTGCCGCCGCCGGTGACGTGCAGGGTCTTCGTGGTGTTCTCGTACCAGCCGTTGGTCGTGCCCTTGAAGGTCGCGTTGCAGCCGACACCGGTGATGGTGGCACTGATGTTGCTGATGTTGCCGTCGATGTGGTTCGCCGTCGTGCCCGTGGCGTTGACGTAGAACGGCGTCGCGGTCGAGGCCGTGGTGGTGACCGTGAACGGGATACCGGCGACGGTGCAGGTGGCGAAGGTCAGCTTGGTGATGGAGCCGATCTGGGCCCCCGCCAGGCCGGACCCGGACTTCAGGGTGCCCTGCGCCTGCGAGGAGGCACAGGAGAGGGTGGCGGAGCCGACCTTCATCGTGGGCTTGGAGGCGTTGGCCGTGAACGCCCCGCCGGGCGTGACCGTGTACGTGGCCTGCGCGCCGGCCGAGGCCGAGGAGACCGAGAGGCCGAAGGCCGAGGCGAGCGCGGCAGCGGCGATGGCGGTGTTACGGGCGAATCTGCGCACAGTGGTTCCTCCGCGTAATCGTGGGGTGAATTGAAGGGGGAGCGTGACCGCTTCGCGGCGACGCGACCGTGTCGCAATTTCAGGCAACGCAACGCAACGCGAACGCAACGCGATGGATCAGCCCGCAGGCCGGATCTCGTCGCCCTCCTGACGGACGTTACGAGCTAGTAACCGGAGGCCGCAATAAGAAAGCCCCAGGTTCCTCGGAAGGAGCGAAACGCGCGGTTTTTCTTGTCTGTGCAGGGACAGGTTGCGTGACTTTCCTTGTCCGGGAGTGACGAATTTGCGGCTCGCCGCGAAAACTACTCACCTGCCGAGCAATCGGTGTCCTCGAATGCTCACTTCCTGCTAAACGCGCGAGTAGTGGAACAAGTGTCAGCAAGGGCATTGTGCGAAAGGTTTCCGGTGAGTAACGTCCGGGCTCGCATTCCCCTATCAGAAGGGAAAACCGGCATGGCCACCCTCAGACGCATGTCCGTCCTCGGCGCGACGGCCGCCCTGGCGACGATCGCCTCCATCGGTACGTCCAGCGCGGCCGGCACCCAGTTGAACGGGAACTGGGCGCCCTTCAACCGCTGCCCGGTCGACAACGCCGCCATGCTGGGCGCCGACGGCATCACCAACCAGGCGACGTGCATCTCCTCCAGCTCGTCCAGCGGCGTCATCAAGATCGGCAGCTCGGTCGTCCCGACGGGGAAGACCGACCTCCAGGTCGGCGTCGTCACGCACGACGACGGCACCAACACGGTGATCGCGCCGTCGGGCGGCGCGCTGGTGGCCGACCCCGCCAACCTGCCCGGGGGCCTGCTCGGGCTGATGTGTCCCAGCGACATCCCTGTGGTCAGCGCCGTCTGCGGGAAGATCACCGACAGCACGGTCAACAAGGTCGTCGCGACGGTCGAGTCCGTCGGCACGCCGTCCGACTTCCAGCTGCTCGCCGGGGTCTCCGAGGGGCAGCCGATCATCTCCATCCCGGTCCGCATCCACCTGCAGAACCCGCTGATCGGCAACAACTGCTACATCGGCACCAAGTCCGCGCCCGTCATCCTGCGCCCGGGGAACGCCGCGCTGCCCAGCGTCGGCGCGGAGAGCTCCGCCGCCAACGGCACGCCCGACGAGACGGGGCCGGTCGGCCGGCTCGCCCTGACCGGCGCCAACCAGCAGGACACCACCTTCGCCGCGCCGGGCGCGAGCGGCTGCGGTCCCCTCGGACTCGGCGCCTTCAACTGGGCCGTCAACCTCAAGTCCGCCCTCCCCGCGGCCTCAGGCACCAACAGCCTCACCCTGAACAGCGCCTCCACCTACCTGGCCACCCTGAACGACCCGACAGCCGCCGCGCCCAACCAGGGCAAGGTGTTCTCCGAGTACTGGCACTCGGCGGTCAAGTGAGGTGGCGAGTACTGCGCAGGGCGGCGACGGGCGGGCTCGCGCTCGTCGCCGCGCTGGGGGTGTGCCGGGCACATAGCGGGCTCGTTCGCGACCAGTGACTCGGACGGTCTCGCCGCCGGGACTCTCGTTCCGTCGTTCTCCACCTGCATCGTCGCCGGCATTCCCTTCAGCCTTACCGCGGGCTCGGCCCCCTGGAAGATCAACCTGCTGCGGCGCAGCGCCGCCGGCCCCTCCGTGATCGACGTGTCCATCAGCGGGATCGAGTTCAACTGGTCCGCTACCGGTTGCAACACGAAGTGGACCGGAACCCTGTACGGCCAGTACGACAACGCCACCGGTCGGCTGAGCACGGGGGTCAACGGGGTCCCGCCCAGCCAGCTCGTCGCCGGTCCTGGGGCGGTGTGCCTCGGGCTCTTCCGCCCGGGCGACACGCTCGACATCAGGGCCGCCTACACCCTTGCCCCCAAGCAGCTGATCACCCCGCCGTCCTGACCGCATTGTCGGCAAGTGATAAATGGACAAGCGAGCTCGGCGTCGAAATCTTGGCGAATTGCTCTTGCTAGTCGAGGTTACTCGGCCGTAACGTCGAAAAAAGTCCTCCACTCCTGGGTGGCGCCACCTGCTGGCCAGGAGTCGCATGAGAGACGAGCGGAATCCTCCTTTCCGGTCGGCATCTCCGCGCTGGGGCCCCGTTTCCTCGTCGTACCCCCGGCGGGGCGGGGCCCCGCCGCGAACCGGTTTTTACTCATCCATCGACAGGGGCGATTCAGTCTCTTGTCACCGGATGACAAGTTTTCAGAAAGGTTCGGGGCAACCGCTCCGAGATCTTGTCCGGCGCGTACAAAGCGAATTACCGTGCGCTGCCGAGCTCGCTCGCTGAAGGTGAGAGGCGATGGGAATCGAAGTGAAAGTCGAGGGACTCACCAAGTCCTTCGGCAAGCAGCAGATCTGGCAGGACGTCAGTCTCACCCTGCCCGCCGGCGAGGTGAGCGTCATGCTCGGCCCGTCCGGCACCGGCAAGACCGTCTTCCTGAAGTCGCTGATCGGTCTGCTGAAGCCCGAGCGGGGCCGCGTCCTGGTCGACGGCGTCGACATGGCGCGCAGCCCGGAGCGGGACATCATGGAGGCCCGGAAGCTGTTTGGGCTCATGTTCCAGGACGGCGCCCTCTTCGGGTCGATGAACCTCTTCGACAACATCGCCTTCCCGCTGCGCGAGCACACGCGCAAGAAGGAGTCGGAGATCCGCCGCATCGTCATGGAGCGGATCGAGGTCGTCGGACTCATCGGCGCCGAGGGGAAGCTGCCCGGCGAGATCAGTGGCGGTATGCGCAAGCGGGCCGGGCTCGCGCGGGCGCTTGTCCTCGACCCGCAGATCATCCTCTGCGACGAACCCGACTCCGGGCTCGATCCTGTGCGTACCGCCTTCATCTCGCAGCTCCTCATCGACCTCAACACGCAGATCGACGCGACGATGCTCATCGTCACGCACAATCTCGACATCGCGGCGACCGTGCCGGACAACATGGGGATGCTCTTCCGGCGGAACCTCGTGACCTTCGGGCCCCGGGAAGTTCTGCTGACCAGCCGGGAGCCGGTCGTGGCGCAGTTCCTCACCGCCAGCAAGGCGGGGCCCATCGGGATGTCGGAAGAGAAGGATGCGGCGACGCTTGCCGCTGAGGCTTCGCAGCCTGTTGTCGAGCCGCGGGCTCTTGTGCCGCAGCTTCAGCCCTCGCCGGGGCTTGGGGAGCGGGCCGCTGTCGCTCGGCGCCGGGCTCGTGTGCTCGGGATGCTGGATACGTTGCCGGAGTCGGCTCGGGCGGCGATCTTGGCCACGTACGGGGCCGACGCCATGGCCTCCGGCGGTGTCGTGTGATGGGCACCCCGCGCTGCCGTGCGGCCCTGGGGCTCCGCCCCGGACCCCGCTCCTCAATCTCCCCCAGACTTCGTCCGGGGGGACCCCCAGGGGCTGTCAATGACGGCCTCGTCGTCGAGTGCGGCGTCCGTCGTGGCTGGTCGCGCAGTTCCCCGCGCCCCTGGGGGGCGTTCCTCACCCGGCGAGTGAGCATATGAGCATCGACCAGCGGCCGACCACGCCGCCCCAGACGCCCGCGCCCGCCCCCCGCGACAAGGGCAAGCGGGCCGCTCCTCCTACCCCCAACCCCCTCCTCGGCCCCCTCCGTCAGACCGGCAAGCTCTTCGCTCTCGGGCTTGAGGTCGCTCGGGCCGTGTTCCGGCGGCCGTTTCAGTTTCGGGAGTTTGTTGAGCAGTTCTGGTTCATCGCCAGTGTGACGATCCTGCCTGCCGCGCTCGTGTCCATCCCGTTCGGCGCGGTCATCGCGCTCCAAGTGGGGTCGCTCACGCAGCAACTCGGCGCTCAGTCCTTCACCGGCGGTGCCAGCGTCCTCGCCGTCATCCAGCAGGCCAGCCCGCTCATCGTCGCGCTGCTCATCGCGGGCGCGGGCGGCTCCGCCATCTGTGCCGATCTCGGGTCGCGCAAGATCCGCGAGGAGCTGGACGCGATGGAGGTCATGGGCGTCTCGCCGGTCCAGCGCCTCGTCGTGCCGCGCGTGCTGGCCACCATGTCGGTCGCGCTGCTGCTGAACGGCATGGTGTCCGTCGTCGGCACCCTCGGCGGGTACTTCTTCAACGTCGTGCTGCAGCACGGCACCCCGGGTGCGTATCTCCAGAGCTTCTCCGCCCTCGCCCAGCTCCCCGATCTCTACATCAGCGAGCTGAAGGCCCTGATCTTCGGGTTCATCGCCGGGATCGTCGCCGCCTATCGCGGGCTCAATCCGCGCGGCGGTCCGAAGGGCGTCGGCGACGCCGTCAACCAGTCCGTCGTCATCACCTTCATCCTGCTCTTCTTCGTGAACATGGTGATGACCGGCATCTACCTCCAGATCGTTCCGCCGAAGGGAGGCTGAAACCCGTCATGACCTCCCCCCTCGTCTGGCTCGACCGCGGTGGCGACCAACTCCTCTTCTACATGCGGGCGTTGCTCTGGGTGCCGCGCACCCTCGTCCGGTACACCAAGGAAGTGCAACGCCTGCTCGCCGAGGTCGCCTTCGGCTCCGGCGGGCTCGGTGTCATCGGCGGCACCATCGGCGTGATGATCGCCATGACCGCCGCGACCGGTACGGTCGTCGGGCTTCAGGGGTACGCCGCCCTCGACCAGATCGGCACCGCCGCCTTCACCGGGTTCGTCTCCGCGTACTTCAACACCCGCGAGATCGCGCCGCTGGTCGCCGGGCTCGCCCTGTCCGCCACCGTCGGCGCCGGGTTCACCGCCCAGCTCGGCGCCATGCGGATCAACGAGGAGGTCGACGCTCTGGAAGGGATGGGCGTGCGGTCCATGCCCTACCTCGTCACCACGCGCATCATCGCCGGCGTCGTCGCCATCATCCCGCTCTACGCGATCGGGCTGCTCTCCTCCTACCTCGCCTCACGCCTGGTCACCGTCGTCTTCAACGGGCAGTCGGCAGGAACGTACGACCACTACTTCAATCTCTTCCTCTCGCCGACCGACGTGCTGCTCTCCGTGCTGAAAGTGCTCATCTTCAGCGTCATGGTGATCGTCGCGCATTGTTATTACGGGTATCGGGCCACCGGTGGACCGGCCGGGGTCGGCGTCGCCGTGGGGCGGTCCGTGCGGAACGCCATCGTGCTCATCTCCGTCACCGACTTCTTCCTCTCCCTGGCCCTGTGGGGCGCCACCACGACCGTGAAGGTGGCGGGGTGACATGGAGATACTCCGCCGCAGACTCGCGGGGCTCGTCTTTCTCGTCGTGCCCGCGCTGCTGATCTGGCTCGCTGTCGCCGTCTACAACAAGGACTTCGTCGACTCCGACGATGTCGTGGTCGAGACCGGCAACGTCGGCAACGAGATGCACCTCGGCGCCGAGGTCAAGTTGCGCGGCGTCGTCGTGGGTGAAGTCCGCTCCATCGACGCCACGCCCACCGGAGCCCGGCTCACCCTCGCCCTCAAGCCCGGCGCCCTCGACAGCGTCCCGGACGACGTCCGCGCGCAGATGCTGCCGACCACCCTCTTCGGCGAGCGGTACGTCGCCCTCGTACCGCCGAGTCGGCCCAGTACGCGGATGCTCGCCGCCGGGGCGACCATCCCGCAGGACCGGTCCGCCAACGCCGTCGAGCTCCAGCAGGTCCTCGACGACGTGCTGCCGATGCTGACCGCCGTCCAGCCGCAGAAGCTGTCGTCCACGCTGTCCGCCGTCTCGCAGGCGCTCGAAGGGCGCGGCAACGAGCTGGGGACCACGCTCACCACGCTCGACGCCCACCTGCGCAAGTTCAATCCGCAGCTGCCCGCCCTGAACGAGGACCTGAAGCAGCTCGTCAAGGTCTCGCACGTCTACGCGGACGCCGCGCCCGGCATCCTCGACGCGCTCACCGACCTCACCACCACCAGCGCCACGATCGCCGAGAAGGAGGGCGACCTGGCCGGCGCCTACGGGTCCACCACCCGCGCCGCCGAGGACCTCGACGCCTTCCTGCGCGCCAACCAGGACAACATCATCCGGCTCTCCGCCACCTCACGGCCCACCCTCCAACTGCTCGCCAAGTACTCGTCGTCCTTCCCGTGCACCTTGCGCGCGCTCACCGAGTTCGCGCCCCGCATGGACAAGGTCCTCGGCAAGGGCACCGACCAGCCCGGTCTGCACGTGCACGTCACCACCGTGCCGTCGAAGGGCGCCTACTCCGCCGGACGCGACACCCCGTCGTACGGGTCCGGCGGCGCGCCGCACTGCTACTCGGTGCCGTACCTGGGCACGGCGAGCGGCACGGCGGCCAAGTCCGCCGCCACCCCCGCCTCCGCCGCGCAGGACCTCGGCCCGGCCAACTCGCCGCAGGAGAACGACCTGGTGAACGAGCTGATCGCGCCCTCCGCCAAGGCGGCGCCCGACGACCTGCCCGACTGGTCGAGCACGCTCGTCGGGCCGCTGTACCGGGGGACGGAGGTGAAGCTCAAGTGACCGCCGCACCGCAGGAGTTCGGGCACGTCAAGCGGCGTTCCCTCGCCGGACCGCTCGTCAAGTCGCTCATCTTCGTCGTCGTCACCGCGCTGACCACCACCGTGCTCGGACTCAGCATCGCCAACACGGGGGTCGGGACCGATACGCGGTCGTACAAGGCCCTGTTCAGTGACGTCACGGGGCTCATCGACGGGGACGGCGTACGGATCGCCGGGGTCAAGGTCGGCGAGGTGACCGACGTGCGCGTCGTCGACCGGCGCACCGCCCAGGTCACCTTCACCGTCGCCGACGACCGGCACCTGCCGAGCACGACGACCGCCTCCGTGAAGTACCTCAACATGGTCGGCCAGCGGTACGTGTCCCTGGAGCGCGGCACCGGGAACGGCACGGGCGACCTCCAGTCGGGGGAGACCATCCCGCTCGACCGGACCACGCCCGCGCTCGACCTCACCCTCCTCTTCAACGGCTTCAAGCCGCTGTTCGAGGGCCTGTCGCCGCACGACGTCAATGATCTCGCCACGTCCATCGTCAAGGTCCTCCAGGGCGAGGGCGGCACCGTCGACAGCCTCATCCAGCACGTCGGTTCGCTGTCGTCGACCGTCGCCGCCAAGGACCAGGTGATCGGCGAGGTCGTCGGGAACCTGACCGACGTCCTGACCACCATCAACGACCGCGAGGCGCAGTTCGACGACCTCGTCACCACCCTCAAGGAGCTCGTCTCCGGGTTCGACGAGGACCGCAAGCCGCTCGGCGACGCCGTCGAGGCGATGGGGGACCTCACCACCGTCACCGCCGGGTTCCTCCAGGACGCCCGCAAGCCGCTGAAGGACGACATCCACCAGCTCGGGCGGCTGTCGAACTCCCTCGGCGACGGCATCCCGCAGATCGAGAACTTCCTCGACAAGACCCCCGCCAAGCTGACCGCCCTGTCCCGGCTCTCGTCGTACGGCTCCTGGTTCAACCTCTACCTGTGCGAGGCGAAGGTCGGCGGTCTGAAGATGTCCGACGGGTCGAAGCCGCCGACCGGCATCGCCGTCACCGAAGCGAGGTGCCAGTGATGTCGCCGACGAAGGCCATGAGAAGGCCCCGGCTCAAGCCGGTCAAGGAGCGCAACCCCGTCGCCGTCGCCGTCGCCGGACTCGTGGTGCTCGCGCTGCTCGGGCTCGCCGCCGTCAACGCGACCAGCCTGCCCGTCATCGGCGGCGGCACCGGCTACACCGCCGACTTCACCGAGGCCGCCGGGCTCGACGACGGCGACGAGGTGCGGATCGCCGGCGTCAAGGTCGGCGAGGTCACCGGAGTCGGCCTCGACGGGAACAAGGTCAAGGTGTCCTTCGAGATCCAGGACGACTCCACCTGGATCGGCGACCGCACCACCGCCGCCATCGCCATCAAGACGCTGCTCGGCGAGAAGTACGTCGCCCTCGATCCGGTGGGCGGCGAGCGGCAGGACCCGGGCGCCCGCATCCCGGTGTCCCGCACCACCTCCCCGTACGACGTGACCGAGGCGTTCGAGGATCTCAGCGGCACCATCGACCAGATCGACACCAAGCAGCTCGCCACGAGCTTCGAGACGATCTCCGAGACGTTCAAGGACTCGCCGCCGGACGTGCGGGCGGCGGTCAAGGGGCTCTCCGCGCTGTCGAAGACCGTGTCCTCGCGCGACACGGAGCTGGCCCAGCTCCTCGCGGGCAGCAAGAAGCTGACCAGGACGCTCCAGACGAAGCAGTCCAGCTTCGAGACGCTCATCGACGACGGCGGCTCGCTCCTCGGCGAGCTGAAGCAGCGGCGCGCCGCCATCAAGGCGCTGCTCAGCGGCAGCCAGGCGCTCGGCCGTGAGCTGGGCGGGCTCGTCGCCGACAACGAGAAGCAGCTGAAGCCGACGCTCCAGGCGCTCGGCCGGGTCACCACCGTCCTGGAGAAGAACCAGGGCAAGCTCGACAGGACCCTCGCGCTGGTCGGCCCCTACTACCGGCTCGTCGGCAACTCCCTGGGCAACGGCCGCTGGTTCGACAGCTACCTCTGCGGCGTCGTGCCCCGGAACTACCTGCCCGCGTCCTCGCTGCCCAAGACCTCCTGCATGCCGCCGAAGAACGGGGCGTACGACGTGAAGGCCGGTGGTTGACCATGAGCGCACTGACCGTACGGAGGAAAGTGTTCGTCGGCGGGGTCGCGCTCGCCCTGCTGATCGCCGCCGGGGTCTTCGGGGTCCGCGCCGCGGGCTCCGAGGGCATGCGCGTCACCGCGTACTTCGACCGGGCCGTCGGCATCTACGAGGGCTCCGACCTGCGCGTTCTCGGCGTGCGGGTCGGCCAGGTCGAGTCGGTGCAACCCGAGGGGACGCGCGTGAAGGTCACCCTCGGCATCGACGACGGGGTGAAGGTGCCGGCCGACGCACGCGCCGTGGCCGTCGCCCCGAGCGTCGTCGCCGACCGGTACGTGCAGCTCACGCCCGCCTACACCGCCGGGCCCGAGCTGAAGGACGGGGCCGAGCTCGAGGCGTCCCGCAACCGCACCCCCGTCGAGATCGACCAGCTCTACGACAGCGTCACCGAGCTGAGCAAGGCGCTCGGACCCGGCGGCGCCAACGCCGAGGGCGCGCTGTCCGGGCTGCTCGACACCGGCGCCGAGAACCTCAAGGGCAACGGAACCGCGCTGGGCGACAGCATCGAGCAGTTCGGCAAGGCCGCCAAGACGCTCAACGGCAGCAGCGACGACCTGTTCACCACCCTCTCCCAGCTCCAGACCTTCACCACGATGCTCAAGGAGAAGGACGGCGGCGTGCGCACCGCGCAGGAGAACCTCTCCGACGTCACCAGCTTCTTCGCCGACAACAAGGACGACCTCGCGGGCGCGCTCAAGCAACTCGGCGCCGCCCTCGGACAGGTCAAGACGTTCATCGCCGACAACCGCGGCGAACTCAAGGCGAACGTCGAACGGCTCGTGCCGCTCACCCAGACCCTCGTCGACCAACGGGCCTCGCTGGCCGAGGCGCTGGACACCGCGCCGCTCGCCGCGAACAACCTCATCAACGCCTACGACCCGAAGACCCGCATGCTGATGGGCCGCGCCAACCTCAACGAGATCAGCATGGGCGGCCCGCTCCTGCCGCTGCCCGCGGTCGGCGGTGAGCGGTGATGCGCGCCGGAATCCGCGTCGGCGCGGCAGCCGCGGCGGCCGTCACCGTCACCACGGCCTTCCTGTGGACCATCGGCGCCATCACCGTGCCGACCCCGTCGTTCGGCGGCGTCGAGGACCTGCCGCTGCCCGGCGGCGCCGACCTCGGCGCCCACCCGTACACGATCACCGCCGACATGAAGGACGTGCTCAGCCTCGTCCCGCAGTCCGCGGTGAAGGTCAACGACGTCGCGGTCGGGCGTGTCACCGACATCCAGCTCGCCGGCGGTTCCGCGTGGACCGCCCGCGTGACCATGAAGGTCAACGGCGACGTACGGCTGCCCGCCGGGACCAGCGCCCGGCTCGAACAGTCCAGCCTCCTCGGCGAGAAGTACGTCCAGCTCGTCGCGCCGAAGGACGGCACCGGCACGCTGGCCGCCGGGGACCGCATCCCGGTCTCGCGCACCGGCCGCAACTCCGAGGTCGAAGAGGTCTTCGGCGCCCTCTCCCTGCTCCTCAACGGCGGCGGCGTCAACCAGCTCAAGACCATCACCACCGAACTCAACTCCGCCCTCGGCGGACGCGAGAGCCAGGTCCGCTCCACCCTGCGCCGCGTCAACACCCTCGTCACCGACCTCGACGACCACCGCGGCGACATCACCGCCGCACTCGACGGCGTCAACCGCCTGTCGGCCACGCTCGCGCACCGCAAGGAGGACGTCGGGACCGTGCTCACCGACCTCTCGCCCGGCCTCAAGACGCTGGAGAAGCAGCGCGGCTCGCTCATGACGATGCTGCGCTCGCTCGACCGGCTCAAGGGCGTCGCCGTCGAGACCATCGACACCGGGCAGGCCGACATGGTCGCCGACCTCAAGGCCATCGCCCCGACCGTCAAGGCGCTCGCCGACTCCGGCAAGGACCTGCCCGACTCGCTCCAGACGCTGCTCACCTACCCGTTCACCGACGAGGTGCTGCGCGGCGTCAAGGGCGACTACCTCAACACCTACCTCGACCTCACGGCCGAGAAGGGGACGACGCTGATCCCGCCGCTGACCGAAGCGACCGGGACGCCCTCGCCGACGCCGACGCCGACCCCGGAGGAGGGCCAGGAGGGTGGCGGAGAGCAGACCTTGAAGAAGTCCTCCTCGCCGCTGCCCCTGCCGTCGAGCGGGGGTGCGCGGTGATCACGCTCGCCGTCCGGCTCAAGAACCTCGCGTTCCTCGTCATCGCCGTCGTCGTCCTCGCCTTCCTCGGTATCCGGTACGCGGACCTCGGGCGGTTCGTGGGCGCGGCGGACTACTACACCGTGAAGGTGCAACTCCCGCGTACGGGCGGCTTGTTCACGCACTCGGATGTCACGTATCGCGGGGTCTCCGTCGGCCGCGTGGGAGACATCGACCTCACCCCGGACGGGGTCGAGGCGTCCCTGCGCATCAAGAACTCCGCGCCGCGCATCCCCGACGACGCCAAGGCCGTCGTCGCCAGCCTGTCGGCCGTCGGCGAGCAGTACATCGACCTGCGGCCCGACCGCGACGAAGGGCCCTACCTCGACGACGGCGCCCACATCGATGTGACCGCGGCGAGCGTGCCGCGGCCCGTCACGGACGTCCTCGCGAGCGTCGACGACCTCACCACCTCCGTGCCGCTCGACTCGCTGCGCACGGTGGTCGACGAGTTCGGCAAGGCCTTCGAGGGGCGCGGTGAGGACCTCCAGATCCTCATGGACAACGGCACCCAGTTCGTCCAGGCCGCCGACCGGGCCCTGCCCGAGACCACCCGGCTCATCAACGACGGGCAGATCGTCCTGCGCACCCAGGCCGAGGAGAGCGCGGCCATCAAGGACTTCGCGTCCGGCGCCAAGGACCTCGCGGCGACGCTCAAGTCCTCCGACACCGACCTGCGCCGCCTCATCATGGCCGCGCCCGACGCCGCCACCCAGCTCAGCGGCGTCCTGCGCGACATGAACCCCGAACTCGGCGTCGTCCTCGCCAACCTCCTCACCACCTCCGAGGTCGCCGTCACCCGGCAGCGCGGCACCGAGGAACTCCTCGTCAAACTGCCGCAGGCCGTCGCCGCGGGCGCCACGGCCATCGACGGAAAGAAGATCAACCTCGGCATGGCCGTCACCTTCTTCAAGCCCCTGCCCTGCACGGCCGGTTACTCCGGTACGCGCTACCGCCTCGGTACGGATCTGAGCCCGGCGCCCGCCCTCAACACGGGCGCCCGCTGTACGGCGCCCGCGTCGAGCGGCGTCAACGTACGGGGCTCCGCGCACGCGCCCGGCAGCCACGCGGTGCCGCAACCGGCCCGGCCCGGGGCGCTGTCGCTGCCGTCGGTGGCGGAGTCGGGGGCGGCGTCGTCCTCGGCCGGCATGGGCGACCTCCTGGGTCTCGGGTCCTCCTCCGGGAGCGGCTCGTGATGCGGCGGGCCCTCGCGGGGGTGGGGCTCGCCGCGGCGCTCGCCGTCGGCGGGGCGGGCGCCTGGACCTACGCGCAGGCGCGCGGCGACGACGACCTGGCGTACGGGCGGGCGCGGGACGCCGCGCTCGCCGACGGGCGCGCGGCCGTCGCGACGCTGACCACCCTGGACGCGTCGACGGCGGCCCGCGCCAAGGCCGGCGTCGCCACCTGGAAGTCGGTCACGTCCGGCCCCCTGCGCGCCGAGCTCGGCCGGGAGTCCCCGGCCGTCGGGGCGTCGACGCGCGGCGTCGTCACGGACGCGGCGCTCACCGCGCTCGACGACCGCGCGGGCACCGCCAAGCTCATCGCGACGGTCCGCGTCGAGACGACCCCGGAGAACGCCGAGTCCCCGACGACCGACCGCAAGCGCCTGGAGGCCACCCTGACGAGATCCTCCGGGGACACCTGGACAGTGAAGGCGCTCAGCGCCGTACCGGTGGCGGAGGTGTCCGGTGACCAGTGAGGCGGAGACCACGACCGACCCGGCGCGCGAAGCGCCCGAGGGCGCGGCGCCGGGCACGGCCCCGGACGTGGACACGGTTCCGGACACGGCCCCGGCCCAGGACACGGACGCGGCGCAGGACACGGACGCGGCGCAGGACACGGACGCGGATGCGGATGTCGGCGAGGGTGCGGGCCCGTCCCGGTCCTGGCGGCAGCGGCGGGTCGCCCTCGGTGTCGCCGCCGGTGCCGTCCTCGTGGCCCTCGCCGGGGGCGCGCTGTTCCACCAGGGCCATGAACTCCGGGACACGGCCGCCGCGCGGAACTCCGCTCTGACGGACGTCGAGGCCACCACCCGGGTCAACGGGGACGTGAGCAGTGCTCTCGCCAAGGTGTTCTCGTACTCCGCGGACTCCACCGACGCCACCGAGCGGTCGGCCCGCACCGTGCTGTCCGGGCAGGCCGCACGCCAGTACGCCGCACTCTTCAAGCAGGTCCGGGCCAACGCGCGCGGGCAGCACGTCTCCCTCACCACCCGGACCGTGCGGGTCGGCACCGTCAGCCTCCAGGGCGACACCGCGCACCTGCTCGTCTTCCTCGACCAGACCGCCCGGCGCGGCAGCGCGAAGCCGGCCACGTCCGCCGCGCAGCTGTCCGTCACCGCCCGGCTCCACGACGACGTCTGGCGGATCACCGACCTCAAGGCCCGATGAAGCACCCCCGAACCACCCTCCGCACCGAACGAAAGGGGCGTCCATGCACCGGCTCACCCAGCCGCTGACCGTCGCCGCGCTGGCCCTCGCCCTCCTCGCGGCCGGCATCGCCGCGTGGGCCGGCTGGTCCTGGTACGGGGCCGCCCACGACGACACCGCGAGGTACGCCGCCGCCCGCGACGACGCCCTGGAGGCCGGTGAGCAGGCCGTCCAGAACCTCAACACCCTCGACCACGGCAAGCTGGAGCCGGGGCTCGACCTCTGGGAGACCTCCACCACCGGTGACCTGCACAGCCAACTGGTCAAGGGCCGGGCCGCGTTCACCAAGCAGGTACGGAGCGCCAAGACCGTCAGCACCGCGAAGGTGCTGTCCGGCGCCGTCACCGAGCTCGACGAACGCGCGGGCCGCGCCCGCGTCATGGTCGCGCTCCGCGTCACCGTACGGGCCTCGGGCCAGAAGGCCACCGACAAGGATAGCCGCATGCTCGGCGAACTCACGCGCACCGACGGCCACTGGAAGCTCAGCGCCCTCGGCCAGGCCCCGGTCGGCTCCACCGCGACCACCGACTGACCGGAAAGGACCGAGGGATGTCGACGACGACCCGCCACCACCTCAACCGCCAGCGCCGGCTCGCGGCGAGACCCGCCTCAACTCCGATCGCGAACAGCCCTGTTGAGCAGGAGCCGCCCGAGCCGAGGACCCGGGTCCGGCCCCGGCCCGTTCCGGCCGCCGAACCGGACGCACCCGAGGACCGGACCGCCGAGCCGGACGTACCCGGGGACCGGGCTCCCGCCGACCGCCCCCGCCGGGTTCTCCCCGCCGTCCTCTGTCTCCTCACCCTCCTCCTCGGTGCCTTCGCCGGCTGGGCCCACGCCGAGGCGCGGAGCCTGCGCGACTCCGCCGCGACGAGCAACACCGCGCTCACCGACGCCGCCCGCACCAGCGAGGTCAAGGGCCAGGCCGCCAAAGCGGTGAGCGCCCTCTTCTCCTACGACCACGCCAACCCCCGGGCCGAGCGGAAGGCCGCCGCCACCTACCTCACCGGCAAGGCCGTCGCCCAGCACCGGACGCTCCTCGCCCCCGTACTCGCCCAAGCGGCGAAACAGAAGACGGTCGTCACCACCACCGTCACCGACAGCGCCGTCGAGCGCATCGACGGCGACCGCGCCCGCGTCCTGGTCTTCGCCGACCAGAGCAGCACCAGCACCGCCGCGAAGGCGGAGGACGCCGCCAACTACGCGGGCGCGATGCTCGCCGTCGACCTCGTCCGCCGGGACGGCCGCTGGCTCGTCTCCGCGATCGACACCTTCGGCGGCGGCTGACCGCCGGCGGACCCGAACGGACAGAAAGGGCCCCATGCGAACCCCGCGTCTGCGAACCCCGCGCCAACGAATGCGCCGCCGCCTGCGCGGCACCGCCGTGGCCGTCGCCGCGACCGCGCTCCTCACCGCCTCCCAGGCCCCCGACCTCGTACGGGAGTTACAGGGGGAGAAGGCGGGGACGACCGCCCTCGACGGGGAGCCGGTCGGCAGCGCCGCCGCCGGGACACTGCCGACCGTCCCGTCCCAGGGCGACGGCTCCTACCACACCGAACTGCCGCCCCTGGAGAGCCCGCCGGTGCCGAACATGGCCTACCCGGTGCAGCAGTTGCGCGCCCAGTCCGGCATCCCCGCCACCGTCCTCGCCGCCTACCGCCGCGCCGAGTCCGCCGTCGCCCGCACCGATCCCGGCTGCCGCCTGCCGTGGCAGCTGCTCGCGGCGATCGGCAAGGTCGAGTCCGGGCAGGCGCGCGGCGGCGACGTCGACGCGCACGGCACCACCCGCCACCGCATCACCGGGCCCGCCCTGAACGGCGACGGCTTCGCCCTCATCCGCGACACCGAGAACGGCGCCTGGGACGGCGACGCCGTCTACGACCGGGCCGTCGGGCCGATGCAGTTCCTGCCCGGCACCTGGCGCCGCTGGGGCGCCGACGGCAACGGCGACGGCCGCTCCGACCCCAACAACATCTTCGACGCCGCTCTCGGAGCGGGGCGCTACCTGTGCGCGGGCGACCGCGACCTCGGTACCGCGGCCGGTCTGGAGCGGGCCGTCCTCAGCTACAACTACTCCCGGGACTACCTCAAGCTCGTCCTGTACTGGCTGGAGTTCTACCGCGACGGCGTGCACTCCGTGCCCGACGGGCGGGGCGTCGTGCCGGACACCCCGGGCGCCGGGTCCAGGACCCCGGCCACCGAGCCCGTGGGGCACGAGGACGACGGCGACGGTGGCGGCGGCTCAGGTCACAAGGGGGGCGGCATCGTCATCGGGCCCCAGCCCTCGAAGAGTCCCCGGCCGTCCACCAGCCCCAAGCCGTCCGACAGCCCGCGGCCCACCCCCGGCCCCTCGGACACCGCCACCCGCCCACCCGACCGACCCGCCGGACCGGGGAGCCGACGGACGAGCCGACCACCGCCGAGCCGACCGACCCGGGGAGTCCGACCCCCTGCCCGTCCGACACCGCCTCCCCGAGCGCGGACCCCACCCCGACCGGCACGCCGGAGAGCCCGGAGCCGTCCCCGTCGGACTCCGCCTCACCGTGCGCCACACCCACCGCCTGACCCGCTCGGCGACGGCGACGACTCCCAGTTCGAACCGATCCGGTACGTGCCGGGCGCCGTCGCCGTCAGCTCCGTGAACTCGCCCCGCTCCTGCTTGCGCACCTTCAGGCAGCCGCCCTCGGACTTGAGCCAGGGCGAGTACGCGACGCGCAGCGTCGCCGTGCCCGCCTCCCGGAAACGGACCGTGACCCGCGCCCCGTCCGAACTGACCACGGACGCGGGCGCGGACACCAGCGGCACCGCGTTCCGCACCCGGAACACCCGCCAGTGCGCGTCCCGCCACACCGGCTCCAGATACGGGGCGCCGCCCCGGACGAACGCCGCCTCCTGCTCGGCGTACCCGTCCGGCTTGCCCTCCGGCAGCACGACGAAGCCGACCGCCCACCGGTCAAGCCACGCCCGGTACGTCGCCGCCGAGAACGTGCCGTCGTAGAACAACCGCCCGCGCTCGATGTCCAGCTGCCGGTTCCAGCCGCGCGCCATGTTCACGTACGGGGCGAGGCGCGTCGCCTCCCGGTGGTTGCGGGCCGGTATCACCTCGACCCGCGTCCGGTCCGCGCCGAGCCGCCGCAGCTCCGTCACGACCCCGCGCGTCTCCGACGCCCACGTCGGCACCTTCGTCGACACCTCCAGGTCGTCGGCCGTCTTCTTCACCACCCACGCCGAGGACAGCACGAGCCCCGCGACCAGGACGCCCGCCTTCCAGCGGATCAGGTTCGGAGTGCGCAGCGCCGCCAGGAGCACCGCCGGCGCCACCAGCTCCGCGAGCCGCTCCACGTTCGTGCCGATGGGGGAGGGGATCAGGTACGTGAGCACCGTGCCGGCCGCGTACGTCGCCGCCGCCCAGCGCGCCACCCGCCAGCGCCTCGGGCCCGCGACGAGGAGCGCGAGGGAGAACAGCACCGGGGGCCAGATCCGGTCCAGCGGCATCAGCTGCTCGCCCTTGAACGGGAACAGCAGCGTCGTCGTGCCCACCACCGCCACGGGCGGTACGAGCAGGGACGCCGCCCTGCGCCAGTCCCGCGCGCCCAGATGGCCCGCGCCGGCCACCGCCAGGAACAGGCCCGCCACCGGGGACGCCATCGTGGCCAGCGCGCCGCTGATCACCGCCGTCGCCAGGCGCCAAGGGCCGGTCCTGCCGGTCCTGCCGGTTCTGCCGGTCCCGTGGCCCAGCGCCACGCAGGCGGCCAGGCCGAACGCGACGCCCAGCGCGAACGTCGTCCGGCCCGACGCCACGTTGCACCACAGCGCCAGCGACAGCAGCACCGCCGGGGCCAGCGGACGGCTGATTCCCGACCGTGCCACGTACACCGCCCCGAGCCACGCCGCCGCCAGGCCCGACACCACCGTCACCGGGCGCACCCCGAGCCCCGCCATCAGATACGGCGAGATCAGCGAGTAGTTGGCGGTGTGCATCCCGCCGTACCAGAACAGGTTGTACGCCGACGCGCCATGGTCGGCCGCGAACCTCGCCCAGGCCTGCTGGGCCGCCAGATCTCCGCCTCCCGTCGCCAGGAACAGCGCCCACACCACGTACAGGGGGAGCGTCGGCGCGGTGGCGAGCAGCGCGACACGGTGGTGCGCGGCAAGAGTGAGGCGTCGGCGCGCGGGGGCACCGCCGAGGGGCAGGTCGACCGTGGCCACGGGTAGGCGTCCGTTTCCGTTTCGTCGCTTGTAGCTGGCGTGGGCATGTTCCACGGACGAAGACGCGTATGGCAACGGAAATGTTCAGCCCGGCATGGCTGTTTTTCGTTCTTTCAGCCGGTCATGGCTACTTTCAGTTCTTTCACGCCGTTCAGCCACGCCGCGCGCAGTCTGCGCGGGTCGCCCGCCAGGCGCAGGTCCGGCAGCGCGTCGGCGATCGCGTGGAAGATCAGGTCGATCTCCAGGATCGCCAGGGACTTGCCCAGGCAGAAGTGCGGGCCGCCGCCGCCGAAGCCCAGGTGGGGGTTGGGGTCGCGGGTGATGTCGAAGACGTCCGGGTTCTCGAAGACCTCCGGGTCGTGGTTGGCCGACGAGTAGAAGAGGCCCACGCGGTCGCCCGCCGCGATCTTCTGGCCGCCGAGTTCTGTGGCCTGTGTCGCCGTGCGCTGGAAAGAGACCACCGGGGTCGCCCAGCGGACTATCTCCTCCGCTGTGGTCGACGGGCGGTGTTGTTTGTAGAGCTCCCACTGGTCGGGGTGGGTCAGGAACGCGTGCATTCCGTGGGTGATCGCGTTGCGGGTCGTCTCGTTGCCGGCCACTGCCAGGAGGATGACGAAGAAGCCGAACTCGTCCGAGGACAGGTTTCCCTCGTCCTCCGCCGCCACCAGCTGGCTGACGATGTCCTTCGCCGGGCACCGCTTGCGCTCCGCCGCCAGGTTCATCGCGTAGCCGACTATCTCCATCGCCGCCTCGGCGCCGATCTCCTCCGTGATCGCGTACTCCGGGTCGTCGTACGCCACCATCTTGTTCGACCACTCGAAGATCCGGGCTCTGTCGTTCTGTGCGATGCCTATCAGCTCCGCTATCGCTTGCAGGGGGAGTTCCACCGCCACGTTCGTCACGAAGTCGAACGTGCCTGTCTCGTCCGCCTGGGCGCGTGCCGAGGTGACGATGTCGGTCGCCCGGGTGCGTAATGCCTGCTCCAGCGAGCGGATCGTCCTCGGCGTGAAACCGCGCTGCACTATCTGGCGCACCCGCGTGTGCTCCGGCGGGTCCATGTTCAGCATGATCATGCGTTGGGCCTCGATCTGGTCCCGGTGGATCGAGGCGTTGAAGCGGATCACGGCCGTGTTGGTCCAGGAGGAGAACAGCTCCGGGTGCGTCGAGACGTGCTTGACGTCCGCGTGCCGGGTGACCGCCCAGTACCCCGCGTCGTCGAAACCCGAGATCCCCGGCTCCTGTGCGATCCAGTGCACCGGTTCGGCCCGGCGGAGCTCGGCGAACTCCGGGTACGGGACGCGGGCCCGGAGCAGGTCGGGGTCGGTGAAGTCGAAACCGTCGGGCAGCGCGGGGCACGGCATGGTCCCTCCCGAGTGTTCTGACAGTGCGTCAGGTATGGCTCGAAAGGTAGTAACGCGTTCTAGAAGTGGCAAGGGTCGCGGGTGTGTCGGTTCCGTGGGCGGTGCTTGCACGCCCCTTGCGTACCCGGGGTAATCGCATCGAGACTGCTTGCGGAACTGGTACGCGTTCTAGTTTCGGGTGTGCCGTCCGCGCGGAGCGTGGACCAGTTCTGGTCCTGCTGGTCCGGGAAGCGTGGAAGGACGACCGTCATGGCAGCCGAGCCCGTCATCGTCGAAGCCGTACGTACGCCGATCGGCAAGCGCGGGGGCGCGCTGGCCAATCTCCACCCCGCCTATCTGCTCGGGGAGACCTACCGCGAACTCCTCGGGCGCACCGGCATCCCCGCCGACTGCGTCGAGCAGATCGTCGGCGGCACCGTCACCCACGCGGGCGAGCAGTCCATGAACCCCGCGCGCACCGCCTGGCTCACCATGGGGCTGCCCTACGAGACCGCCGCCACCACCGTCGACTGTCAGTGCGGGTCCTCGCAGCAGGCCTCCCACATGGCCGCCAACATGATCGCCGCCGGGGTCATCGACGTCGGGATCTCGTGTGGTGTCGAGGCCATGTCCCGCGTGCCTCTCGGGTCCGGGTCCAAGCACGGGCCCGGGAAGCCGTTTCCCGATGAGTGGAACGTCGATCTTCCCAATCAGTTCGAGGCCGCCGAGCGCATCGCGCGCAAGCGCGGGCTCAGTCGGGAGAACGTCGACTCGCTCGGGCTCATCTCGCAGGAGCGGGCCGGTGTCGCCTGGAGTGAGGAGCGGTTCAAGCGCGAGACGTTTGCCGTGCAGGTGCCCACCACCGAGGAGGAGCAGGCCGGCGGGCAGGGGATGTGGCGGCTCGTCGATCGTGATGAAGGGTTACGCGATACGTCCATGGAGGGGCTCGGTGCGCTGAAGCCTGTCATGCCTACCGCTGTGCACACCGCCGGGAACTCGTCCCAGATCTCCGACGGGGCCGCCGCGATCCTGTGGGCCAGCAAGCGGATGGCCCGGGCTCTGAAGCTGAGGCCCCGGGCCCGCATCGTGGCTCAGGCGCTTGTGGGGGCCGATCCGCACTTCCATCTCGATGGGCCTGTGGATGCCACCCGGGCCGTTCTGGGGAAGGCCGGGATGTCGTTGAAAGACATTGATCTTGTGGAGATCAATGAGGCGTTCGCCTCTGTTGTGCTCAGCTGGGCTCAGGTCTTCGAGCAGGATCTTGAGAAGGTCAACGTCAATGGTGGGGCCATCGCCCTTGGGCATCCCGTGGGGGCCAGCGGGGCTCGGCTCATCACCACCGCCCTGCATGAGCTGGAGCGGCGGGACAAGGAGTTCGCGCTGATCTGCATGTGCGCGGGTGGGGCGCTCGCCACCGGGACCATCATTCAGCGGCTCTGAGGCTGGTCGCCGGGTGTGAAGGTCACCGGCGCCTCGAACGCCGCCCTGCGCGTCGCCCTGCGCAGCGCCTTCAGGACCGCGCCGCCCACCGTCAGTGTCAGGACCACGGTCAGCGCGGCCCTGCCCAGGTCCCAGCCGAGGGACGTCGCCGCGCAGTACGCGAGGAAACGGGCCAGGTTGTCGTGGAGCGCCGCGTCCGGCTGGTACGCGACCGAGGAGGCCAGCGCGTTCATGAACGGCCATCCGGCCAGGTTCATGAGCGTGCCGTACGCGAACGCGGCCAGGAAGCCGTAGGCGGCGAGCAGCACGCGTTCGGCGCGGCCGCGCAGTGTGTGCGGGGCCGGGAGCAGGCCCGCGCCCATCGTGAACCAGCCCATCGACAGCATCTGGAACGGCATCCAGGGGCCTACGCCGCCGGTGAGCAGCGCGGACGCGAACATGCTGAGGGAGCCCAGGACGAAGCCGAAACCCGGGCCCAGGACCCGGCCGCTCAGCACCATCAGGAAGAACATCGGCTCGATGCCCGCCGTGCCCGCGCCGATCGGGCGCAGGGCGGCTCCCGCGGCGGCCAGTACGCCGAGCATGGCCACCGCTTTGGGGCCCATGCCGGATTCTGAGATCGTCGCGGCCACTACGGCTACGAGGAGGACGAGCAGGCCCGCGAAGAGCCATGGGGCGTCTTGTGCGTGGGCGGTCAGCTGGGAGCCGGGGCCGGTGATCAGCGGCCAGCCGATCGCGATGACGCCCACCGCGCTGACCATCAGGAGGGCGGCGATGGAGCGGGGGCCGAGGCGGACCGGGTTGGCCTGGCGGTCGAGGGCGGCGGGGTTGTCGCGCCGTCGCTTGCGACGGGGGGCGGGGCCGCGCCGGGGCGCCTCCTCGGCCGGATCGGTCTCAGCGCCACCTGACGCCATAGGCGGGTCGTCCGGTGCTGGGTTCCGGCGGAGTCCTGCGGGGGCACCCCGACGCGTCCCCTCCTGCTTCGTACGCGGCCTCGCCTCCGGTCCTTCGTCCGTCACGACAACGCCTCCCTGACCTGGCTGACCGTCAGCCAGGGTTGCGGGGCCAGGATCTTCGCCACCTGGGGTGCGAAGGAGGGGGAGGACGTGACCGTCTCCGGGGCCGGGCCGTCCGCCACTATTTCGCCGTCCGCCAGAATCGCCACCCGGTGCGTCAGCTCCGCCGCCAGCTCCACGTCGTGCGTCGCCATGACGATGGCGTGGCCCTGGGAGGCGAGCTTGCGGAGGATCCTGACCAGGCGGGCCTTCGCCGCGTAGTCCAGGCCTCGGGTCGGTTCGTCCAGGAGGAGGAGGGGTGGAGCCGCCGTCAGGACTATTGCCAGGGCCAGTGTCAGGCGTTGGCCCTCCGAGAGGTCTCGGGGGTGTGCCTCGTTCCCGATTCCCGGGAGAAGTTCTGCCAGGAGAGTGCGGCAGGTGCCGGGCTGTGCTGAGGCGTCCTTGTCCGCCGCCGTGCATTCGGCCTCCACCGTGTCCGCGCAGAGCAGGTCCCGGGGTTCCTGGGGGACCAGCCCCACGTTGCGGATCAGTTCGCGGGGGGTGAGCCGGTGGGGTGCGGTGCCGTTCACTTCCGCGGTTCCGGTGGTGGGCTTGACCATCCCGACCAAGGTGGAGAGGAGAGTCGACTTCCCGGCACCGTTGCGCCCCATGAGTGCGATGATCTCGCCGCTCGATACGTCCAGGTTCACCTGGCGCAGTGCTTCTACGCGGCCTCGGCGGACCCCCAGCTTCCGAACGCGCGCGAGATCAGTCCCGCCAGGGGCGCGGGGAACTGCGCGACCAGCCACATCGGACGGGTGGTCGGGCGACGGAGATGACGTGGCAAGACGGGACCGCAGGTCCGTGGCCGCGCGTCGAGCGTCCCGAACTGTCAGGGGCAGGGGGTCCCACCCCGCCAGTCGGCCCAGGCCCACCACTGGCGGGTAGACGGGGGAAGCCGCCATCACCGTCGCCGGGTCCCCGACCAGGAGGGGTTCTCCGGGGGCCGGGAGCAGGGCCACCTGGTCCGCGTACTGGACCACCCGTTCCAGGCGGTGTTCCGCCATGAGGATCGTCGTGCCCAGGTCGTGGACCAGGCGCTGAAGCACCGCCAGGACCTCTTCCGCCGCCGCCGGGTCGAGCGCCGACGTCGGTTCGTCCAGGACCAGGACCTGGGGGTGCGTCGCCAGGACCGAGCCGATCGCCACGCGCTGCTGCTGGCCGCCCGAGAGGGTGGCGATGGGGCGGTCGCGCAAGGGTGCCAGGCCCAGGAGGTCCAGGGTTTCCTCGACCCTGCGGCGCATGGTGGGGGGCGTGAGGCCCAGGGACTCCATGCCGTACGCCAGCTCGTCCTCGACCGTGTCCGTGACGAAGTGCGCCAGCGGGTCCTGGCCCACCGTGCCGACCACGTCCGCCATTTCGCGGGGCTTGTGCGTGCGGGTGTCGCGGCCGGCGACGGTGACCCTGCCGGTGAGCGTGCCGCCCGTGAAGTGCGGGACCAGTCCGCTGACCGCCCCGAGAAGTGTGGACTTGCCTACACCGGACGGGCCCGCCAGCAACATCAGTTCGCCCTCGGGGACCGTGAGGTCGATGCCCTTGAGGGTGGGGTGAGTGGCGTCGTCGTAGCGGACGGAGACGTTCTCGAAATGGATCACCGGGGGGCCTCCGGCAGACGGTCGGTCGAGGAAGGTTCGGGGAGCGGGGCCACGAACGCGGGCAGCAGCGCCAGGAGGATGCCCGCCGCCGGCCAGAGGGGGAGGGTGGGTGGGGTGAGGGGGACGATCTGGGGCTCTAGTGCTGACGGGTCCGTCGTCGACGTCCAGATCATCAGCGTGGCCGTCGCCGCTCCCGATGCCGCGATCAGCCAGGCCCGTAGTCCCCAGACGTCCGGGCGGTACCGGGTGCGGACCGAGCGGCGGCCGCCCAGCCACAGACCCCCCAGCGCCGAGGCCGTGCCGATCAGGAGGACCGGGAGGCCGTAGTTCGCGCCGGATGCGGCGAGGAGGCCGTACGTTCCCGCGCAGACGCCTGTCAGGCCGCCCAGGGTGAGTGCCGCCGTCGCCCGGCGGATGGCCGGGGGGACCTTCGCCGTACGGCCGTAGCCGCGCGCGTCCATCGCCGCCGCCAGGGACACCGAGCGTTCGAGCGCGCCCTCCAGGACCGGGAGGCCGACCTGGAGCAGGCCCCGCAGGCCGCTGTCCGGGCGGCCGCGCAGACGGCGGGCCGCGCGCAGGCGGCGTACGTCCGCGATCAGGTTCGGGGCGAACGTCATGGCTACGACCACCGCTACGCCCGCCTCGTAGAGCGCGCCGGGGAGCGACTTCAGGAGGCGGGAGGGGGAGGCCAGGGCGTTCGCCGCTCCTACGCAGATGAGGAGCGTCGCCAGTTTCAGGCCGTCGTACAGCGCGAAGGTGAGCCCTTCAAGGGTGACCTTGCCCCCGATGCGTACGCCTTGTGCCCAGTCGGGCAGAGGGATCTCCGGGAGCGTGAACAAGAGGTGCGTGCCCGGGATGGGGGAGCCCAGGAACGTCGCGAAGAGCAGGCGGATGATGATCACCGCCAGGCCCAGCTTCACGAACGCGCCGTACGAGTGTGCCCAGGGGGCCTCCGTGCGGCGCGCCGCCACCACGTAGCCCGCGACCCCGATCAGCAGCGCCAGGAGCAGCGGGTTCGTCGTGCGGGACGCCGCCGTGCCCAGGCCCAGCGCCCAGATCCACCAGGCGCCCGGGTGCACGGCATTGGAACGGTGGGCCCGGGGGGCCCGCAGCGTACGGCCGGTCATCGCGTCAGCCGCGGCGGCGCTTGGCCTGCCAGATCGCGCCCACGCCCAGCGCGGCGACGACGGCGACCCCGGCGATGACACCCACGGACGGTCCGGAGTGGGACGACCTGGAAGGGCTCGCGGACTGTGCGGCGGAGGTGTCGTCCGTGTCCTTCACCTGCTCGCCGCAGCCGCTCCTCGGGTAGCCCGAGATGGCGCACAGCAGCGCGTTGCTGTCGTAGCGCAGCGGCTTGGCGACCGAGGCGAGGGCGTCGGCCGACGTCGCGTCCTCGGCCACCCGCGCGCAGGCCGTGCGCTCCTTCGGCGGCGTCTCGTCGCCGGGAGCGTCCCGCGCCGTGCCGAAGTCGATGACCAGGGCTATGCGCTTGGTGTCGGCCGCGGCCGGGGTGTTCGCGCAGATGGTCTTGAAGTCGGCGGTGCCGCGCGGCTGCGTGGCGTCCTTGGAGTCCGCGCTGACGGAGAAGCGGAAGCCCTGCACCTCGCCGTCCGAGGGCTTGGTGCCGGACGGGCCCATGGACGCGTACGTCCACGTCTCCGCCTTGCTGTCGCGCTCCCAGAACGACCAATAGCGGTAGCCGGCCGCCTGCGCGGGGACAGCGGTCAGCCCCAGGAGCGCGACCAGCAGACCCAGGACGAGGCCGGCCGTCCTCCTCGTACGCCTCACAGCTGCTGCTTCTTGCGGCCGCTGAGCAGGAAGCCCGCGCCCACGGCGGCGACGAACATCACGCCGACGATCCACCAGGTGCCGAAGCCGTCGCTCTTGTCGTCCTCGTCCTTGTGCTCCTCGGCGGCCTTCGCGGAGGCGGGCGCGGGGCCCGTCTTGTTCAGGGCGCTGACCAGGTTCGTGCCCGCGAAGTCGCGCGGGTCGTTGCCCGTGGCGTGCGCGGCGAAGATCAACTGGGCGTACGCGGCCGGGCCCGACGTGGCCGCCCAGGCCTTGGCGTTCTTCTCCAGCCAGGCGTACGGGTCCTTCGTGTACTTGACGCCCTCGGCGGCGGCGACCGCGGCGACCGCGTCCGCGGTGTTGCCGTAGTCGGGCTGGTCCTCGGCCCCGGCGAGCTGCGACTTCAGGTAGAGGTGGGTCGAGAGCTGGTTCTGGAGGTACACGGCGCCGTTCCGCGCGATGGACTCGGGCGTCTTGCCGTCCTCGCACGTGTACGCGTCCGGGGCCTTGCCCTTGCCGGGCGCGAAGCCGGTGCCGAGGGCGCCCAGGACGCCGGCGGCGGTGGCGTCGGCGTTCGCCGTGAGCTTGCCCTTCTTGTCGGGCTGGTAGGCGAGGGCGCCGCCCGCGTTCTTGCCCTCGGAACAGGGGAGGGCGAGGGAGGCGAGGGCGTCGGAGCCGGACTTGCCGGTGCCGGACTTCACGTCGGCGGGCTTGTGGCCGGCTGCGGCGAGCGCGCCGATGACGACGGAGGTGGAGTTGGCGTCGCTGGCCCCGCCGGGGTTGTACCCCCAGCCGCCGTCGTCGTTCTGGTTCTTCTTCAGCCAGTCGACGCCCTTGGTGACCTCGCCGTCCCGGCCGCCGACCGCGGCCAGCGCCTGTACGGCGGCGGCCGTGCTGTTGCTGTCCAGCATCGTCTTGGCGTCGCACGCCGTGCCGGTGTCCGCGCGGAAGGCGGCCCAGCCGCCGTTCGCGCACTGCTGCCCCGCGAGCCAGGCGACGGCCTTCCCGGCGGGCTTCACCCCGACGGTGTCCTGTGCGACGAGGGCGAGGGACTGGCGCCATACGCCGTCGTACGTCGGGTCGGACTTTCCGTACAGGCCCGACGGGACGACGACCTTCGGCGAGGGGGAGGCACTGGCAGCGCCGTCTGCGAACGCGGCCTGCGCGCTCACGGCGCCGATCACGACGGTCGCGGCGACGAGCGCGGCGCTGCGGCGAATGTTCATGGTGGGGCGGGTGCCTCTCCCTGCGGGGGGACCGGGCGGCACGGCACACACGGGCACCGGGCGGCTCCGGGCCCGTATGCCTCGACGGTCCTGAGCCGATCACGACGCGCCCCAGGCATTCCGGCTGTACGGCTGCGGGATCAGCGCCGGACTCGCACCGGCTTCCCCTAGGACGCGCATATGACGACCCAGCCACTGTACCGGCCCCGCTCCAGCACCCCCGGGTGAGGCTGGCGTGCCCTCGTCAGCGCCGTGCCCCTCGGGGCCGAAGCGAGTCCGCGGGCCCGCTGTGGCTGGTCGCGCAGTTCCCCGCGCCCCTGAGATGCGCACTGCGTGCGCCATCTCAGGGGCCCATGGGGCTGCGGCGGAGCCGCATGCTTCAGGGGCGCGGGGAACTGCGCGACCAGCCACGACGAGACCCGCGCCCGCCGACCAAGGCGAACCCCCTACGGCGAACCGGCGGCAGCCCTACCTCACGTCGACCGGCCCGTCGTCGTCCCCCCGGGGCGCCCCCAGATACCGCTCGATCCCGGTGCCCGGCGCAGCCGATCCGTCCTGACCGCTCAGGTTCTTCCGGACCGAGTCGAGGATCGTCAGCCCCTGCCCGACCAGCCCGGCCGCGATCTCCCCGAGCCCGTCCGCCCCGTTCAGCACGTTCACGTTGGCCCCGGCAAGCCCCGCGGACGCCTCCTTCACGATCTGCGGCAACTGATCGATGAGCATCCGGTCCAGCGCCACCCGGTCATAGCTGGCGGCAGCCTCCGCCTGGATCTTCATCCGCTCGGCCTCGGCCAGGGCAAGCACACGGATCCGCTCCGCATCCGCCTGCGCCGGCTTCACGATCTCCGCGACGAGCTGCTTCTCCCGCAGCTCGGCCTGCTTGAGCGCCAGCTCGGTCTGGGCCGCAAGAACCTCCTGCTGCGCCCGGGCGAGCGCCAGCGGACCCGCCTGGTCGGCCTGCGCCTTGGCCCGGTCGACCTCGGCGCTGTACTCGGCCTGCACGATCGCGGTCTGCCGCGCGTACTCGGCCTGCTTGCGGGCCGCCGCCTGCTCCGCCTCTGCGGATGCCTGCGTGGCCTGCGCCTGGGCGATCTGCGCGGCGCGCTGGATGTTGGCCTTGTGCGGGCGCGACATCGCCTCGATGTAGCCGGTGCTGCCGTCGTCGATGGACTGGATCTGCAGCGAGTCGACGTGCAGGCCGATCTTCGCCATCTCGGCCTTGGACGTGTCCAGGACCTCCGTCGCCAGTTTCTGCCGCTCGGTGACGATCTCCTCCACCGTCATCGAGCCGATGATGGAGCGCAGGTGCCCGGCGAAGATCCGCCCGGTGAGGACGGACATCTGCTCCTGGTCGGAGAGGAAGCGCTGGCCGGCGTTGACGATCGACTCGTGGTCGTTGCCGACCTTGAACGCGATGACGGCGCGCACGGTGAGGGCGATGCCCTGCCGGGTCACGCACTTCTCCTGGACCTCCGCCTCGCTCATGGCGAGGGAGAGGAAGCGGGTCTTGCGGAAGACGGGCAGGACGAACTTTCCGTGCCCGGTGACGACGCGGAACGGCGCTCCCCCAAGTCCCCGCCTGCCGCCCGAGATCAGCATCGCCTCGTCGGGTGCGGGAACGCGATATCCGAACATCCCTGATGTCTCCTTAGCGGGCGTCGCCGTCGCCGCCGAGCGGCGGTTCGAGGAGTGGATCGCTCCAGGCCATGACGGTCACCCTGCGGTGTCCGAGGGACTCGACGACCAGCACCGTCGTGTCGCGGATCAGCGGCTCCCCGGAGTACGCGATGAACGTCTCCGTGCCGCCCCTGACCCGTACCAGAACCTCGCCCGGACCGTCGGCACCCCGGGTGCCGACGACGAGCTTCCCCGTACAGCCGACCACAGCCTCGTCCGGCGCCATCGGCGGCCGCCCCCTTGTCGTTCCAGCTCACATGAGCCCTTGAAGGCCAGACCCTACGCCTGCGGGCAGGGCCCTTCCATCTACGCGCGGCAAAGATCCGTCGACCGTCGCGGGAGGCTCGGGCAGGTCACGGGAGCGCCCCCGCGCATGTCATTGGACGGCCGCCACGTACGTCACCGGATCGCTTCCGGCGACTGTCTCCACGCGTCCCAGTTTCACCAGGCGGCGCAGGTGTGCCTCCGCCTCGGACACGGCGATGGTGCGGGAGCCGTACGGGATGTCGGCCCAGGGCCGGTTCCACTCCATGCGCTCGGCGAGCTGCCAGGGGGTGAGCGGCGCGGACAGCAGCCCGTGCAGGTCGGTGAGGCGCGCCTCGTGGTGGTCGAGCAGCTCCCGTACGCGCGCGGGCGCGTCGGTGAAGGGGTGCTGGTGGGCCGGGAGCACCTCGGCCGGGGCCAGGCGCCCGACGCGTTCCAGGGAGTCGAGGTAGTCGCCGAGCGGGTCGCTGGAGCCCTCCTCGACGGACGGGTCCTCGTACAGGCCGATGTGCGGGCTGATGCCGGGCAGGACGTGGTCGCCGGAGAAGAGGCGGCCGTTGCCCGCGAGGCCCGAGGGGTGGGCCTCCTCCAGGTGCAGGCAGACGTGGCCGGGGGTGTGGCCCGGCGTCCAGATCGCGCGGAGGCGGCGGCCGGGCAGGTCAAGGAGGTCGCCGGGGGTGATCGTGCGGTCGGGCAGGGCCGCGTCGAGGCCGGGGAGGCGGCGTGGGCGGCCCGTGTCGGCGGCGGTGAGCAGCAGCGCGACGTGCTCCTCGGGCGCTCCGGCGGCGAGGAGTTTGGCGGCCATGTACGCGTACCAGCGCGCGGGCGGGTTCTCGCGGGTGCGGCGGACGACGGCCGCGTCCGCCTCGTGCATGGCGATCCACGCGCCGGACGCCTCGCGGACCTTCGCGGAGAGGCCGTGGTGGTCGGGGTGGTGGTGGGTGATGAGGACGCCGGTGAGGTCGGTGACCGTGGTGCCGCACGCGGACAGGCCCTCGGTCAGCGCGGTCCAGGACGCCGGGTCGTCCCAGCCGGTGTCGACGAGGACCGGGCCCGCGTCGGTGTCCAGGAGGTGGACGAGGGTGAAGCCGAGGGGGTTGTCGGGGATCGGCACGCGGATGCTGTGCACGCCTCCGCCGTGGTCGGTCACGCGCGCCGCCTGTGCCGTCCCTGCCATGGGGCCGCCTCTCCGCCGCCAAGCCTGCTCGTCGCCGCGTCGAACTGCCGCCACTGTAAACGAATTTGTAGAACTTGTTTCACTGCTTCCGCCGTCCAACTGGAACTGGTATCAGTTCTGATGCATCGTCAGAAAAGCGCGTACGGAACTTCACCGAAGCGGAAGCGGTGGTCTTCATGACCGAGCTCGTGGAACACAGCCAGCTGTTCATCGGCGGGGAGTTGACCGACCCCCTCGGCAAGGACGTCATCGAGGTCGTCTCCCCGCACACCGGCGAGGTCTTCGGGCGCGTGCCGCACGCCGCGCCCGCCGACGTGGACCGGGCCGTCGCCGCCGCCCGCCGCGCCTTCGACGAGGGCCCCTGGCCGCGTATGAGCCTCGACGAGCGGGTCGCCGTGGTGACCCGGATCAAGGACGCCATAGCCGTACGGCACGAGGAGATCGCCAAGGTCATCTCGCAGGAGAACGGGTCTCCCTATGCGTGGTCCGTCCTCGCGCAGGCGCTCGGCGCGATGATGGTGTGGGACTCCGCGATCACCGTCGCGCGCGCCTTCACCTACGAGGAGACCCGTGACGGCGCCCTCGGGAAGCTGCTCGTGCGGCGGGAGCCGGTCGGGGTCGTCGCCGCCGTCGTGCCGTGGAACGTGCCGCAGTTCGTGGCCGCCGCCAAGCTCGCGCCCGCCCTCCTCGCCGGCTGCGCGGTCGTCCTGAAACCGTCGCCCGAGTCGCCGCTCGACGCCTACATCCTCGGCGAGATCGCCCGCGAGGCCGGGCTGCCGGAAGGCGTTCTCTCCATCCTTCCCGCCGACCGTGAGGTGAGCGAGTACCTCGTCGGGCATCCGGGGATCGACAAGATCTCGTTCACCGGGTCGGTCGCAGCCGGGAAGCGGGTCATGGAGGTCGCCTCGCGCCATCTCACGCGGGTCACCCTGGAGTTGGGCGGCAAGTCCGCCGCCGTCGTGCTGCCCGACGCCGAGGTCGAGGCCACCGTCGCCGGGGTTGCGCCCGCCGCCTGGATGAACAACGGGCAGGCGTGCGTCGCCCAGACCCGCATCCTGCTGCCGCGCTCGCGTTACGACGAGTTCGCCGAGGCGTTCACCGCGGCCGCCGCCGCCCTCGTCGTCGGTGACCCGCTCGACCCCGCCACCCAGGTCGGGCCCCTCGTCGCCCAGCGCCAGCAGCGGCGCAGCCTCGACTACATCCGCCTCGGGCAGGAGGAGGGCGCCAAGGTCCTGACGGGCGGGGGCGCGCCCACCACCGCCGGGCTCGAACGCGGCTGGTACGTCGAGCCGACCCTCTTCGGCGACGTCCACAACGGCATGCGCATCGCCCGCGAGGAGATCTTCGGGCCGGTCATCTGCCTCCTGCCCTACGGGGACGAGGCCGAGGCCGTGAAGATCGCCAACGACTCCGACTACGGGCTCAGCGGCAGCGTGTGGACCGCCGACGTCGGGCGCGGCCTCGACATCGCGCGGCAGGTGCGCACCGGCACGTACAACGTGAACACCTTCAGCCTCGACATGCTCGGACCCTTCGGCGGCTACAAGAACAGCGGCCTGGGCCGGGAGTTCGGGCCCGAGGGGTTCGGCGCCTACCTGGAGCACAAGATGATCCACCTGCCCGCCGGGTACGCACCCGAGGAGGGCTGAGCATGGGTGACCGCTGGCATGTGGAGGTCGACCGGGGCGTCTGCATCGGCTCGGGCATGTGTGTGCACCACGCGCCCGGCGCCTTCCGCCTCGACACGGCGCGCCAGTCCCACCCCGAGGAGTCCGAGACCGACGCCAACGAGAACGTCCTCGCGGCGGCGGAGGGGTGCCCCGTCGAGGCGATCATGATCTCCCTCGCCGACGGCGGGGAGCCGGTGTTCCCGCCCGAGGAATGAACCGGGAATGGGCGCGGCGCGTGGGAATGTCAACGGCACGCGTCTGTCGAATATGCGTACGATAGATTTCGAACGAGGCGAACATTACTTGCCTCGTGCGTTCCGCATGTCTTTCTCATGACAGCTGTGACTGTCCGCCTTCCTTGGCCGCATGCGAATCTCGTTGCCGTCCGGACAACGGGACGACGACGCGAAGCCGAGGAGGGCGGACCACGCCATGGACAAGCGGTACGAGGTCTACGCCCTTGCCGACCCGCATTTCTACGAGACGCCGGAGCGGCTCGCCGGCGACGGGAAAGCGCGCACCCTCCCCGAGTTCGAGACCGCCCGCAGGGCGGTGCCCGACGGATGGCGCTCGGACACCAACGGGGAGTGGCTGAACCTCACTCCGCTCGACGCCGACGGCACGCCCCGCCAGGGGCCGAAGCAGGGCTGGAAGATCCACGCGACCGCCACCCGGGACGACGCCGAGAAGATCGCCTCGATCGTCTGGGACTACTGCGTACCGCGCTCCATTCCGTTCAAATTCGTGCCGGCGCCGCATCTGTTGCACTTGCGCAACGCCAAATACGCGAGCCGCGACACAAGCGGGAAATTCGTCACCGTCTATCCGGCCGACGACCACCAATGCCACCGAATACTTGAGGAACTGGACGAACTCCTCCGCGGCTTCGACGGGCCCTACATTCTCACCGACTTGCGCTGGGGCGAGGGTCCGCTTTACGTACGCTACGGCGCCTTCGCCCGCCGCATGGTGGTCAATGAGCGCGGGACACTTGTCACGGCCATCGAGGACGGCGAAGGCCGTCTCGTGCCCGACAACAGGGAACCCGCGTTCCACGTCCCCGACTGGGTGCCCCTGCCTTCCTTCCTCAAACCTCACTTCGACGCCCGCAACGCGCAGACCGTCGCCGATCTTCCGTACCGCTTCGAGAAGGCCCTGCACTTCTCCAACGGAGGCGGCGTCTACCGCGGCGTCGACACCCGCGACGGCCGCAAGGTCGTCCTGAAGGAGGGCCGTCCGCACGCCGGCCTCGCCGCCGACGGGGCCGACGCCATCACCCGCCTGGAACGGGAGAAGGCCGCCCTGGAACGGCTCTCCGGGCTCGGCGTCGCGCCCGAGGTGCGGGACTGGTTCCTCATCGGCGACCACCGCTTCCTCGTCATGGACTACGTCGAGGGGCGCGCGCTCAACGCGTTCTTCGCCGAACGGCACCCGCTGCTCTGCTCCGACCCCGACCCGGACGCGATCGCCGCCTACGCGGACTGGGTGCTGCGGATCAACGCCGCCGTCGAGAAGGCCGTCGCCGCCGTCCACGAGCGCGGCATCGTCTTCAACGACCTGCACCTGTTCAACATCATGGTCGACCCGGACGAGCAGTCGGTCACCCTCATCGACTTCGAGGCCGCCACCCGCGCCGAGGAGGACGGCGGCCAGATGCTGGCCCACCCCGGCTTCTGGGCGCCGCTCGACCGCACCGGCACCGACATCGACCGCTACGCCCTCGCCTGCCTGCGGATCGCGCTCTTCCTGCCGGTCACGTCCCTGTTCGTGGTGGACCGCGCCAAAGCCGCGCACCTGGCCGACATCATCGCCGCCGAGTTCCCCACCGTTCCCAGGGAGTTCCTCGACGAGGCCGTCGCCGAGATCACCCGCGGGAGCGCGGACGCGCCGCCGGTCACGGGGAGGGGAGCGACCGGCGCCGCCCCGCGCGTCGAGCCCGGCGACTGGCCCGCCGCCCGCGACTCCATGGCCGCCGCGATCCTCGCCTCCGCCACCCCGGACCGCGACGACCGCCTCTTCCCCGGCGACGTCGCCCAGTTCGCCACCGGCGGCGGCCTCGGCCTCGCCCACGGCGCGGCCGGTGTCCTCCTCGCCCTCGACCAGGCCGGCGCCGCCCGCTACGAGCAGGGCGAGCAATGGCTCCTCGACCACACGGACCCCGTGCCGCCCGGCACCGCCCTCGGCCTCTACGACGGCATCGCCGGGATCGCCTACGCCATGGAGCGCACGGGGCACCGGCAGCGCGCCCTCGTCCTCCTCGACCGTCTGCTCGGCGAGAAGTGGCAGCGGCTCTCCACCGGGCTGCACGGCGGACTCGCCGGCGTCGGCCTCGTCCTGGACCACCTCGCCCGCGCCACCGGCGAGAGCGCCCTCGCCGACCGCGCCCAGGAGGCCGCCCGGATCGTCGCCGACCGGATCATCCACGTACGCGACACGGACCGCACCCCCGACTCCAAGCGGCGGGCCGGGCTGATGCGCGGGCTCAGCGGGCCCGCACTGTTCCTGCTGCGGCTGCACGAGCACACCGGTGACCCGGAGTACCTCGAACTCGCCGGTACTGCATTGGAGTTGGACCTCGAACGGTGCCGTACGTCCTCCGACGGCGGGCTCCATGTCGACGAGGGCTGGCGCACCATGCCCTACCTGGGCGACGGCAGCGCCGGGGTCGGCATGGTCCTCGACGACTATCTGCGGGCCGTCCCGGACGCGGAGCTCGGCGGCCGGAACATCGAGCAGGTCCGCGCGTCGATCCTGACCGCCGCGACCTCCCGCTTCTACGTCCAGCCCGGCCTCCTCGAAGGCCGCGCCGGAATGATCCTGCACCTCGCCCGCACCACGGCGCCCGGCGCCACGGACGCGCGGCTCGCCGCGCAGATCGACGCCCTCGGCTGGCTGTCGATGCCGTACAAGGGCGAACTCGCCTTCCCCGGGCACCAGATGATGCGCCTCTCCATGGACCTCGCCAGCGGCACGGCAGGGTGCCTGCTCGCGCTCGGCGCGGCCCTGGACCCGGAACGCGGCGTCCACCTGCCGTTCCTCCCGCCCCTTCGGCGGCCCTGAAGCCGGCTCCGGCACCGTCCGGAGTCGTGACACAACCGCACAGCACCACCCCGTCCCCATGAGATGAAGTTGACGAAAGGGAAGACCATGGCACTCCTCGACCTGCAGAGCCTCGAAGCCGACGAGACCACCGGCGGTGGCGGCGGCGACGCGGGCAGCAACGCCAGCCTGCTGCTCTGCGACAAGCACAGCTCCAACAGCACCATCCTTTGTCTGTGACGGTTCGTCCGCCGAGATGAAGATCTCTTCGTACTGATGACGGCGGGGTCGCCCCTGGTGGGCGGCCCCGTCTTCTTCCCTGCCCCCGCTCACGGATGCGAGGCCCCATGAAGGCGTCCGGCGACGCGCTCCTGCGCTCCGCCACCCGGTACAGCGCGGGGCGGTGCCTGGCCCTGTGCCTGCTGACCGTCGTCTCCTCGGGCGCGGGCCTGCTCCTGCCGTACGTCCTCGGGCGCACCCTGGACGCCCTGTTCGCCGCGCACGCCGCGCCCGCGAAGGACGCCAGTGCCCACCACTGGCTGCTGATCTGCGGCGTCCTGCTCGGTGGGCTCATGCTGCTCGGCGCCTGCGAGGACGTCCTCACCGGCACCACCAACGCCCGCACCACCGCCTGGCTGCGCCACCGCCTCGTCGGCCACGTCCTCGCCGTCGGGCCCCGCGCCACCGCCCGCTTCCCGGCCGGTGACCTCGTCGCCCGGCTCGTCGGCTCCACCGCGCAGGCCGGACCCGCGCCCGCGACCGTGGCCGCGCTCGCCGCCACCGTGATCACCCCCGTCGGCGCGCTCGTCGCCCTCGGCCTCACCGACCCCTGGCTCGTCGCCGCGTTCCTCGCCGGGGCGCCCGCGCTCGCCCTGCTGCTGCGCGCCTTCGCCCGCGCCTCCTCCGACTGCGTCACCGCCTACCAGAACGCTCAAGGCGACATCGCGACCCGGCTGACGGAGGCGATCGGCGGCGCTCGCACCATCGCCGCCGCGCACACGGCGGCGCGGGAGACCGACCGCGTCCTTGAGCCCTTGCCCGAACTCCGGTACCAGGGCTTGCGGTTGTGGCACGTGCAGGGGCGGGCCAGCGCGGGGGCCGTCGCGCTCGCGCCGCTGCTCCAGATCGCCGTCGTCGCCACCGCCGGGCTGCTCCTCCTTCACGACCGGCTCTCCGTCGGGGAGCTGCTCGCCGCCTCCCGGTACGCCGCCCTCGCCACCGGCGTCGGCATGCTGGTCGGCGACATCGCCGCCCTGGTCCGCACCCGCGCCGCCGGACAGCGCCTCGGCGACGTCCTGGACCAGCCCGCGCCCGCGTACGGAAACACGCCCCTGGGCGAGGGCGGCGGGCGGCTCGAACTGCGCTCCGTCACCGCGCGCCGCGACGGCCGGACCGTCCTCGACCGGCTCGACCTCACCGTCCCGGCGGGGGAGACCCTCGCCGTGGTCGGCGCGTCCGGCGCCGGCAAATCCACGCTCGCCGCCCTCGCGGGCCGCCTCGCCGACCCCGACGAGGGCACCGTCCTCCTCGACGGGGTGCCCCTCACCGCACTGAGCCGCGCCGAGCTGCGCGCCGCCGTCGGCTACGCCTTCGAGCGGCCCACCCTGCTCGGCGACACCCTCGCCGACACGATCGCCCTCGGACCCGAGCCCCGTACCGGGGACGACGGGCGGATCGTCCGCGCCGCCGAGGCCGCCCACGCCGACGCCTTCGTGCGCCGCCTGCCCGACGGGTACGCCACCGCCTGCGCCGACGCGCCGCTGTCCGGTGGCGAGGCCCAACGCCTCGGTCTGGCCAGGGCGTTCGCGCACGGCGGGCGGCTGCTCGTCCTCGACGACGCGCTCTCCAGCCTCGACATGATCACCGAACGGGAGATCGCCGCCGCGCTGCTTCGGCACGCGCCCGGCACCACCCGCCTCGTCGTCGCCCACCGCGCGACGACCGCCGCCCGCGCCACCACCGTCGCCTGGCTCGACGGCGGCCGGGTCCGCGCGCTCGGCCCGCACACCCGGCTGTGGCAGGACCCCGACTACCGGGCCGTCTTCGCGGGCGCGCAGGCGGAGGGAGCGGCATGACCGCGACCGCCCCGCGCCCGGGAACGTACCGCCGCGGCCTGCGCTTCCTGCTCCAGCGCCGCTCCACGGTGGCGCGGCTCGCGCTCTGGTCCGTCCTGGAGACCGGGCAGACCTTCCTGCTCGGCCTCGCGCTCGCCCGCGCGCTCGACGACGGGTTCCTCGCAGGGCGCCAGGACACCGGGCTGCTGTGGCTCGGGGTCGCCGTACTCGGCGTCGCAGCGGGGGCCCTCGGCACCGCCAAGGTCTACGGGGCCGTGGCCGGGCTCGTCGAGCCGCTCAGGGACCTGCTCGTGCGCCGGGTCGTCGAGCGGGGTGTGCGCGGCGGGGACGGGGCGGCCGTCTCGCGGCTCACGCAGCAGGTGGAGATCGCCCGGGACACCTTCGCCGGGCTGATCATGGTCTCCCGGTCGTTCGTGTTCACCGCGGCGGGCGCGCTCTTCGGCCTGTTCTCGCTCTCGCCCCTCCTGCTGCTCGTCGTCGCGCCGCCGCTCGTCGCGGGCGTCGCCCTGTTCCTCGGCACGCTGCGGCCGCTCGCGCGCGGGCAGGAGCGGTATCTGATCGCCGACGAGAGCGTCTCCGCGCGGCTCGCCGTCGTCTGCGCCGGACTCAGGGACGTCACCGCCGCGGGCGCCGAGGGGCCGACGGCCCAGGGCGCGGGCACTCTCGTCGACCGCGAGTACCGGGCCGCCCGCACCCTCGCCTGGTGGGCCGTGCCCCGCGTGCTCGCCCTCGGCATCGGCGCCCAGCTGCCCCTTCTGCTGCTCCTCGTGACGGCGCCGTGGACGCTCGACCGGGGCGTCACACCGGGCGCGCTCGTCGGCGCCCTCGCCTACGTCGGGCAGTCCCTCGCACCGGCCCTGCAGAGCCTCGTCCACGGGCTCGGCGCGGGCGGCTCACGCCTGGCCGTGGTGCTGCGCAGACTGACCGCCGAGACCGGGCAAGAGGCAGAGCCTGTGCGGGAGTCGATGTACGGCAGCGGTGATCCGGCCGCGCCCGCCCTGACGACGCAGAAGACGCTACCCGTACGGGAGTTGAGTCACGTGACCGGCGATCCGGCCGCGCCCGCCCTGCGCGTGTCCGGGCTGACCTTCGCCTACGGTCCCGGGGCCGCGCCGGTCGTCGACCGCCTCGACCTCACCGTCCCGCGCGGCGGCCACCTCGCCGTCGTCGGCCCCAGCGGCATCGGGAAGTCGACGCTCGCCGGGCTCGCCGCCGGGCTGCTCGTCCCCGGGGCCGGGGAGGTCCGGGTGTGCGGGCTGCCCGCCAGGTCCCCGCGGGCCGCCGCCGAGCGCGTCCTCATCCCGCAGGAGGCGTACGTCTTCGGCGGCACCCTGCGCGAGAACCTCGGCTACCTGCGTCCCGACCCGGTGCCGGACGCCGAACTCGCCGCCGCCTCGGCCGCCGTCGGGCTCGACGCGCTGCTCGCACGGCTCGGCGGGCTCGACGCCCCTCTCGACCCGGCGGCGCTCTCCGCGGGGGAGCGCCAGCTCGTCGCGCTGACCCGCGCCTATCTGTCACCGGCCCCGCTCGCCCTGCTCGACGAGGCGACCTGTCATCTCGACCCGGCGGCGGAGGAGCGCGCCGAGCGGGCGTTCGCGGCCCGGCCCGGCGGGACCCTGGTGGTGGTCGCCCACCGGATCAGCTCCGCCCACCGGGCCGACCGCATCCTGGTGATGGACGGCCCCCGCACCGTCGGCGGGGACCATGAGGAACTGCTGCTGCGTTCGCCGCTCTACCGCGATCTGGCCGGCGCCTGGGGAGCGCCGGCGCAGGCGTCAGAGCCAGCCTTCGCCCTGGGATATCCGGATGGCGTCGATCCGGTTGCGGGCGCCGATCTTGCGGGTGATGGCGGCCATGTAGTTGCGCACCGTGCCGTTGGACAGATGCAGGCGGCGCGCGATCTCGGCGACCGGAGCCCCCTCAGCCGCGAGGGACAACACCCCTAACTCCCGTCTGGTTAAGGGGTTCTGAGCCGCTCTCAGAAAGCCGAAGCCCAGTGAGTCGTCCACGAACCGCTGTCCCTGCGCGGCCTGCCGGATTCCGGTGAGGAGCTGTTCCACGGGTCCGTCCTTGTCCACGTAGCCGAGCGCCTGGGCCTCCATGGCCCGGCGCAGGGGTCCAGGCCTGCTCTTGCTGGCGAGCACCACGAGGGCGCTCCGTAACTCCGCCAGCGGCGGTGTTCCGTACGACGCGTCGCAGTCCAGGTCCGCCACGCATATCTGCGGCGCGACCGCGCCCACCCGGACGCCGGCCGTACGCCAAGGTGTGTGATGCACCTCCAGGTCCGGTTCCCGGCCGAGCCGTTCGGCCAGCGCCGAACGCATCAGACAGGAGTCGTGCACGAGAAGTACCCGGATCACGCTGCCCCCTCAAAACCGTCCGCGCCCGTCGCTCCCCCAAGCCCTTCCACAATTCAACCGGCGGGTTCCCCGATACGCGCGGGCGGAACGGTCAACGGCCACAAATAGCTCAGTGGTGGCCGGGATCCGTCAGGTCGATGAGGCGGCAGACCGTCTCGATGTCGATCTTCACCTGGGCGATGGAGGCCCGCCCGGAGAGCCAGGTGATCAGCGCCGAGTGCCAGGTGTGCTCGATGACCCGGACGGCGGAGAGCTGCGCGGACGTCGGATCGTCCAGCTCCATCGCGTCCAGGATGATCGCCGTGGTCTGCCGGGAGACCTGGTCGACCTCCGGGCTGACGCTGCGGTCCGCGAAGGTCAGCGCCCGCACCATCGCATCGGCCAGATGTGGCTCACGCTGGAGGGCCCGGAAGGCGCGCATCAGCGTCTCGGCGACGCGCTCGGCGGGGGAGTCCGAGGACGGCGGACGCTTGCGGACCGTGGTGTGCATGTGCTGCAACTGGTCCTGCATGGTGGCGACGAGCAGATGGACCTTGCTGGGGAAGTAGCGGTACAGCGTGCCGAGAGCGACCTGCGACACCTCGGCGACCTCGCGCATCTGCACCGCGTCGAACCCGCCGCGGGCCGCGAGCTGGGCGCTCGCGTGCAGGATGCGGCGGCGCCGCGCCTCCTGCCGCTCGGTGAGCGCGGGGGCGCCCTGCGCGGAGCTTCTGCCGTCCGGAGCTGTCATCAGTTCGCTTCCGTGTCCCGTGGTCCGGTCCGTGCCCGGTGGTGCGGTCCGAGTGCGGTGGTGCGGTCCGTGGCCGGTGGTCCGGCCGTGGCGTGAATCACCCGATCCGCCGGTCACAGCCTCGCTACCTGCCGGTAGATTCGATGCACATTGAACGATCCAGTCTGAAACTTGTTCTAGATTAGCGTCCCCACGTAGTGTCCAGTGTCCACGGGCAAGCAGGGAGAAGGGTGGCCTGGAGTGACCGCGGAGTCGTTGCGCATCGCTCTGCTCACGTACAAGGGCAATCCGTTCTGCGGGGGCCAGGGCGTGTATGTCCGCCACCTCTCGCGTGAGCTGGCCCGGCTCGGGCACCGCGTGGAGGTGATCGGCGCCCAGCCCTACCCCGTACTGGACGAGGTCCTCGACGGCAGGGGCCAGGCCGGGCTCTCCCTCACCGAGCTGCCCAGCCTCGACCTGTACCGCAGCCCCGACCCGTTCCGCACGCCGAAGCGCGACGAGTACCGGGACTGGATCGACGCGGCCGAGGTCGCCACCATGTGGACCGGCGGCTTCCCGGAGCCGCTCACCTTCTCGCTGCGCGCCCGCCGCCACCTGCGCGCCCGGCGCGGCGAGTTCGACGTCGTGCACGACAACCAGACCCTCGGCTACGGGCTCCTCGGCGGCCCGGACGCGCTCGGTGCCCCGCTCGTCACCACCATCCACCACCCCATCACCGTCGACCGGCAGCTCGAACTGGACGCCGCGGAGAACTGGAAGCGGCGGATGTCCGTGCGCCGCTGGTACGCGTTCACCCGCATGCAGAAGCGCGTCGCCCGCCGCCTGCCGTCCGTGCTCACCGTCTCCGGCACCTCGCGCGACGAGATCGTGCAGCACCTGGGCGTGCAGCAGAAACGCATCAGCGTCGTCCACATCGGCGCCGACACCGACCTCTTCTCGCCGGATCCGGCGATCCCCGAGGTGCCGGGGCGGATCGTGACGACGTCCAGCGCCGACGTGCCGCTCAAGGGCCTCGTCTTCCTCGTCGAGGCGCTCGCCAAGGTGCGCGCCGAGCAGCCCGACGCGCACCTCGTCGTCGTCGGCAAGCGCGCCGAGGACGGGCCCGTCGCCCAGGCCATCGAGCGGTACGGGCTCGAGGACGCCGTCCGCTTCGTCAAGGGCATCAGCGACCAGGAGCTGGTCGACCTCGTCCGCTCCGCGCAGGTCGCCTGCGTGCCCTCGCTCTACGAGGGGTTCTCGCTGCCCGCCGCCGAGGCCATGGCCACCGGCACCCCGCTCGTCGCCACCACCGGCGGCGCCATCCCCGAGGTCGCCGGGCCCGACGGGGAGACCTGCCTCGCGGTGCCGACCGGGGACGCGGGCGCGCTCGCCGCCGCCCTCATCCGCCTCCTCGGCGACGAGCCGCTCCGCGCCCGCCTCGGCGCCGCCGGCCGCGCCCGGGTCCTCGCCCGCTTCACCTGGGCGCGGGCCGCGCAGGGCACGGCAGAGCTGTACCGCGCGGCCATCGACCGCTCCGCCGCCGCCCCCGGCGCCCCCGTACGACCCCACCAGTCAACTCCTCAGGAAAGCAGGGCCACGTGCTGACCGTCGACTTCACCCGCTTCCCGCTCGCCGCGGGTGATCGCGTCCTCGACCTCGGCTGCGGCGCGGGCCGGCACGCCTTCGAGTGCTACCGGCGCGGGGCCCAGGTCGTGGCCCTCGACCAGAACAAGGAAGAGATCGCCGAGGTCGCCAAGTGGTTCGCCGCCATGAAGGAGGCCGGCGAGGCCCCCGCGGGCGCCACCGCCACCGCGATGGAGGGCGACGCGCTCCAGCTCCCCTTCCCCGACGAGTCGTTCGACGTCGTCATCATCAGCGAGGTCATGGAGCACATCCCCGACGACAAGGGGGTGCTCGCCGAGATGGTCCGCGTCCTCAAGCCCGGCGGCCGCATCGCCGTCACCGTGCCGCGCTACGGGCCCGAGAAGGTCTGCTGGGCGCTGTCCGACGCCTACCACGAGGTCGAGGGCGGCCACATCCGCATCTACAAGGCCGACGAACTGCTCGGCAGGATGCGCGAGGCGGGCCTGAAGCCGTACGGCACGCATCACGCGCACGCGCTGCACTCCCCGTACTGGTGGCTGAAGTGCGCGTTCGGCGTCGACAACGACAAGGCGCTGCCGGTCAAGGCGTACCACAAGCTCCTGGTCTGGGACATCATGAAGAAGCCCGCCCTGACCCGGGTCGCCGAGCAGCTCCTCAACCCCGTCGTCGGCAAGAGCTTCGTCGCCTACGCCACCAAGCCGCACCTGCCGAAGGACAGCGGGGCCGCTGCGTGAGCAGTCCGGAACGGACCGAACTCCTCGTACTCGACGGCGTCCTGACGGCGGATCAGGCGGCGCGCACGGTACGCGGCCTCCTTGACATCCAGCGCCCGGACGGCGCCATACCGTGGTTCCGGGGCCACCACCTCGACCCCTGGGACCACACCGAGGCCGCCATGGCGCTCGACGTGGCCGGGGAGCACGAGGCCGCCGAGCGCGCCTACGACTGGCTCGCCCGCCACCAGAACGACGACGGCTCCTGGTACGCCGCCTACCTCGACGGCGCCCCGCACGACGTCACCGACCACGGCCGCGAGACCAACTTCGTCGCGTACGTGGCCGTCGGCGTCTGGCACCACTACCTCTCCACCGGCGACGACGCGTTCCTCGACCGGATGTGGCCCGTGGTGTACGCGGCGATGGAGTTCGTGCTGCGGCTCCAGCAGCCCGGCGGCCAGATCGGCTGGAAGCGGGACGCCGACGGCGCGCCGGTGACCGACGCGCTCCTGACCGGCAGCTCCTCCATCCACCACGCCCTGCGCTGCGCGCTCGCCGTCGCCGAGCAGCGCGAGGAGCCGCAGCCGGACTGGGAGCTGGCCGTCGGCGCCCTGCGCCACGCCATCCGGCGTCACCCCGAGCGGTTCCTCGACAAGGACCGCTACTCCATGGACTGGTACTACCCGGTGCTCGGCGGTGCCCTGCGCGGTGCCGAGGCCGAGGCGCGCATCGAAGCGGGCTGGGACCGTTTCGTGGTCCCCGGCCTCGGCGTGCGCTGCGTCGTCCCGAACCCGTGGGTCACCGGCGGCGAGAGTGCCGAACTCGCCCTCGCGCTCTGGGCGACGGGCGAGTCCGACCGCGCGCTGACGATCCTCCAGGACATCCAGCATCTGCGCGATCCGCGCTCGGGCCTGTACTGGACCGGCTACGTCTTCGAGGACCGGGCGGTCTGGCCCGAGGAACTCACGACGTGGACGGCAGGTTCGGTCCTGCTCGCGGTGGCAGCCCTTGGCGGTGACGAGGCGACCTGCCAGGTGTTCGGGGGGCAGCTATTGCCGTCGGGGATCGATCCGGACTGCTGCGCTTAGCTGCCGCTGGGGCCGGGTGGGTGGGGGCGGGTTGTGGCCCCGGGGCCTGCGGGCCCGGACGTCGGCTGCGGCTCCGTCGTGGCTGGTCGCGCAGTTCCCCGCGCCCCTGAGGCGTGCGGCTGCGCCGCAGCCCCAGGGGCGTGACAGTTCGTTCTCCGGGGCCGCGCCACATCGCCGCCCGCATTCCGTGCCGCCGGCTCTCCCGCTGAAGCCCGCTTGCGGAGCCGGTCAGTGGCGGCGTAGTTGGTTCGCCACGAAGTGGCCGATCGCCAGGTAGACGACGGCCGCGAGGCCGTAGCCCGCGACGACGCGCGCCCACGCCGCGTCGAAGGTGAACAGGTCGTGCGACCAGCCGGCGAGCCAGTTCGCCGCGTCGTGGACCCACTGGACCAGGTCGTTGCCCCGATTCGCGTCCAGCAGATACATCAGGATCCACAGGACGAGAATGACCGCCAGGATGTCTGCAATGATCATGACAACCCGGCCTGCGCTTGTGCCTCTCCGATTCACAGACATGAGGTCCGGATGTCCCCGAATCCCGCCGGAAAACCACGGACGGGCTGGCCCGGGTGGCGGTGCGACCGGGCCCGGGTGAGGCTGCCAGCAGTGCAGCCCGAGGTCCGGAGGTAACCCGTGGTGCCCAGCTCCCCCCTTCCCCTGCGCCGCCTGATCGTGGCCGTGCTCCTGTGCGGCGCGCTGCTGGCCGGCACCACCGCCTGCGGCGGCGACGACAAGGACACGGCGGCGAGCACGTCCGCCAGCCCGAGCGCGTCGACCACGGCCCAGAAGCAGAAGCTGGCCAAGACGCGGTTCGTGGCCAACGCCGGGATCGCCGCCGGCGCCACCTACCAGTGGATCGTGAAGCCGTGGAAGGCGGGCAAGTTCAAGAAGGGCGCGGACGGCCGCAAGGTCGCCCTGGTCAAGGCGGGCCTCGCGGGCGCGCTCACCTACAACCGGCTGAAGGCCGCGAAGAAGAACGCCGAGGGCGACCCCACGCTCGCCAAAGCGGTCGCCCCGCTGACCTCGGGCATCGACGCGCTCAAGGACCTGCCGGGCAAGCTGCGCAAGGGCGAGGGCACCGATTCCGTCGCCTCGTCCTTCGACGACATCATCAACAAGGTGAAGGGCGCGGGCAGCGACGCGGGCGCCGAGGTCAAGGACAAGGTCCCGTCGGCGTCCGAACTCCGCAACGCGGGCTAGCGACGACTCTCAGGAGTTGAGTTCGGCCAGGACGCGCAGCGTCTCCGGGTCCGGCGACAGGACCAGCAGGTCCGTCACCGGGCCCTTGCGCCACATCTCCAGGCGCTCGGCGACCCGCCCGCGCGGCCCGACGAGCGAGATCTCGTCGGCGAACGCGTCCGGCACCGCGAGCACCGCCTCCTCCCGCCGCCCCTCGGCGAAGAGTTCCTGGACGCGCCGGGCCTCGGCCTCGTACCCCATCCGCGCCATGAGGTCGGCGTGGAAGTTGCGGGTGGCGTGCCCCATGCCGCCGATGTAGAACCCGAGCATGGCCTTGACGGGCAGCAGTGCCTCGGCGACGTCGTCGCAGACCTTCGCCCGCGCCATCGGCGCCACCATGAACCCCTCGGGCAGATCCGCGAGAGCGGCCTCGTACGCGTCGGTCCGCGTCGGCGACCAGTACAGCGGGAGCCACCCGTCCGCGATCCGCGTCGTCTGCGCGACGTTCTTCGGCCCCTCGGCGCCGAGCAGCAGCGGCAGATCGGCGCGGAGCGGGTGCGTGATCGGCTTGAGGGCCTTGCCGAGTCCGGTCCCGTCCTCGCCGGGGTAGGGGAGCGGATGGAAGCGCCCGTCTCCGACGACCGGGCCCTCGCGCCGCAGCACCTGCCGTACGACGTCCACGTACTCGCGTGTCGCGGTCAGGGGTGAACGCGGGAACGGCCGCCCGTACCAGCCCTCCACGACCTGCGGCCCGGACAGGCCGAGGCCGAGCATCATCCGGCCGCCCGACAGATGGTCCAGGGTCAGCGCGTGCATCGCGGTCGTGGTGGGGGAGCGGGCCGCCATCTGCGCGATTGCGGTGCCCAGCCTGATCCGGCTGGTGTGCGCGGCGAACCAGGTCAGCGGCGTGAAGGCGTCACTGCCCCAGGACTCGGAGGTCCAGACGGAGTCGTACCCCAACGCCTCGGCGGCGCGTACAAGTTCGAGGTGGCCGGGGTCGGGCCCGCGCCCCCAGTAGCCGAGTGCGAGTCCGAGCCGCATGTGCGCCCCTCCCGTCGACGGACGCCAAGACCTGACGGGTTGTCAGTCAGCCGTCCGTCGGGCGAGCGTACGCGAAAGGCCCCTCGCCCGGAAGGCGGGCGAGGGGCCTTTCGCAAGGGCTCCGGGGATCAGCCGCGCTGGATCCCGGTCGTGTCCTGGAGGACGCCGCGGCGCCCGTCCTGCGTCTGGGCCACGAGCCCCGGGCCGCGCTGCTCGACGGCCAAGTACCAGGTGCCCGGCGCCAGTTCGGCGATCGGGGTCGGCGAGCCGTCCTCCGCGTACAGCGGACGCGGCACCGGCACGGCGAACCAGAACGGGGAGAAGTCCCCGGCGGGCTGGCCACCGGCCTGCGGCGCCGGAGCGGCGGCCTGCTGCGGCTGACCCGGCTGGCCACCGAACGGCTGTCCGCCGCCGGACTGGCCCGGACCCGGCTGGCCCGGCTGCGCACCGTACGGCTGGCCCGGACCGGGCTGGCCGTGCTGCTGGGCGCCCGGGTAGCCGTAACCACCCTGCGGCTGACCGCCGTAGGGCTGCGGCTGCTGGGGGCGCGGGGCGCCGACGAGACCGGCCTTGAGGGCCGGGACCAACGGCGTGGCGACCGCGGCGGCGGCCATGACCAGCGTGGCGATCAGCGCGAGGATGAGACCGATGCCACGGTCCGGGCCGTCCCCGACGGCGCCGCCGAGGTTGTTGTAGCCACCGGCCGGGTCGAAGATGTTGCCGAGCGCGGCCCAGGCGGCGAGCACCGTGCAGGCGACACCGAACTGACCGAGGTCGAGCCCCGCCACCTTGAGGGGCTGCGGCCTGCCACGGCCGACGACGACGAGCGCCGCGCCGATGATCCCGGCGAGGACCACGCTGAACAGGAGCGGGCCGCTCTCCCAGGAGTTCGGGAAGTCGAAGTCGCCGGCGTTGTCGGCCGTGTAGATATCGAGGAACGAGGCGATGAACAGCAACACCGCTGCTCCGATCACCACGCCGTCGCCTCGAGTGAGGGAGCGGATATTCACTTCAGGTCCTTCGGTCAGTCGTCACGTCATCGTCAGGAGGCGGCGCCAAGCGCGGGGGTGGCCCCTCATCGTAGGAGGACACTATCGTCCACGTCCCAGAGGTGTCTGCCGAGATCCACACGGGGGTGTCTACCCGCGCAGGAAACTCACGATTCCCTCAGAGAGCCCTTGCGCCGCCTTCTGTCGCCAGTCGGCGGAGGTCAGCCGCGCCGCGTCCTGCGCGTCCCGCATGTTGCCGCACTCGATGAACACCTTCGGCACGGTCGACAGATTGAGTCCGCCCAGGTCGCTGCGGGTGTCCAGGCCGGTGCCGCCGCCGATGTAGTTCGACGGGGGCTGCCCCGTGACCTGGAGGAACTTGCCCGCGACGCGCTCGCCGAGGTCGCGTGAGGACGCGACGATCGGGCGGGTGTCGGCGGTGCCCGCGTGCACGGATGCGGGAAGGATCACATGGAAGCCGCGGTTGCCCGCGCCCGATCCGTCCGCGTGCACGGAGATCGCGGCGTCGGCCCTCGCCTGGTTGCCGATCGCGGCGCGCTCGGTGACGCAGGGGCCCCAGGCCCGGTCCCCGTTCTGCGTGAACTTCACGCGGGCGCCCTGCTCCTGGAGGAGCGTGCGCAGGCGGCGCGAGACGTCGAGGGTGAACTCGGCCTCGGTGTAACCGGCGTTGGTCGAGGTGCCGGTGGTGTCGCACTCCTTGGTCGCGTTGCCGACGTTCACCTGGCGATTGATATCCGCCGGGTGCCGAAAGTTGCCCGGATTGTGACCCGGGTCGATCACGACGACCTTGCCCGCGAGCGGACCGGTGCCGCCGCCCACCGGTTCGGACGGCGTCTTCGAGGTCGCCGCCGGGGCGGACGGGGAGGCGGTGGAGGGCGCCGTCTTGGACGGGGACCCGTTCGGCTGCTTGGCGTCGGCCTCGCCGGACGAACCCGCCGACGACCCTGCGGACGAGGGCGCGGACGTCGCGGACCCGCTCGGTACCGGGAGCACCTTCGCCGCGTCACCGCCACCGCCGCCGCCCACGGCCTGCGTGACCACCCAGATCGCGCCCGCCGCGACGGCGCAGGCCGCCGCGGTGATCAGCAGTGGCCGCGTGCGCGACCCGCGCGGTCTGCGGCCCGCGTCGCTCGGGGCGTTGTTGTAGTAGTCATCAAAGCCATCGGGGTCCGGACCTTCGTACGACACGGGGCGAGCCTAACCGGACGCTCAGATCCCCGCGCCCGTTCGGCGCAGGACGCGCAGCGAGTCGTGTACGGAGACCTCGGTGAACGCCCCGGACTCAAGAGCCCGCAGGTACACGCGGTACGGGGCCTGCCCCGTCCACTCGTCGTGCTTGACGGGGAAGACGTCGTGGATGACGAGCAGGCCGCCCTCCGCGACGTGCGGCGCCCAGCCCTCGTAGTCGGCGCCCGCGTGCTCGTCGGTGTGGCCGCCGTCGATGAAGACGAGCCCGAGCGGCCCGCCCCACACGCGCGCCACCTGCGGCGAGCGGCCGACGAGGGCGACCACGTGCTCCTCCAGGCCCGCCGCGTGCAGAGTGCGCCGGAAGGTGGGCAGCGTGTCCATGAGCCCGACCACCGGATCGACGGTCTCCGGGTCGTGGAAGTCCCAGCCCGGCTGCTGCTCCTCGCTGCCGCGGTGGTGGTCGACGGTGAGCGCCGTCACCCCGGCGGCGCGGGCCGCGTCCGCGAGCAGCAGCGTCGAGCGCCCGCAGTAGGTGCCCACTTCGAGCAGCGGAAGCCCGAGCGCCGCCGCCTCCACGGCCGCCGCGTACAGCGCGAGCCCTTCGCCGAGCGGCATGAACCCCTTGGCCTTCTCGAAGGCGGCGAGGGTGTCGGGGTGCGGGGTGCGGCTCGTGAGGGTCATGGCGCTCATGCTGCCGTACGGGTGGTTGACATCCATCAGAAGGTCAAGATTAGGTAAGGCTTACCTAAGTTCGGGTGATCGGAGCGGCGCGTCACGCCCTTCCGCGCCCGGCTCCATGGACGAGAAATGGACGAGAAAGGTCCCGCCGCCATGACCGCTTTCCGTACCGCCGCCCGCCTCGGACTGACCGCCGTCGCCGCCACCGCGCTGACCGCCGCCCTGGCCGGCTCCGCCTCCGCCGCGACCGCCACGCGCACCGTCACCGTCGGCGCCACCACCTACCACCTGTCGCTCACCGCGCCCGACAGCGCGGCCGCGACGGGCGCCAACATCACCGTCAGCGGCAGCGGTTACAACACGGCGCAGGGCATCTATGTCGGCCTGTGCGCGATAGACGGCGCCCAGGGCGCCAACAAGCCCACCCCGTGCCTCGGCGGCCAGGACCAGTCCGGCACCACCGGCGCCTCGTACTGGATCTCCAGCCAGGGCGGCGGCTCCGTGCCCAACAGCACGGCCTTCGGCGCCAACGGCAGCTTCAGCGTCACGATCCACGTCAAGGCCGACCTCGGCGGCGGCAACGTCTGCGGCTCGACCGTCGAATGCGCCGTCGTGACCCGCGCCGACCACACGGGCACCGCGAACCGCGCCTATGACGTCCACGCCCCGATCGACTTCCAGTAGAGGCCGCGTCATGCATGACTCCGTACGCGGCCGAAGACGGGCGGCGCGGGTGGCGGCCGCCGCCGCTGTCGTGCTCGGGTCCGCCGCCGCGCCCGCCGTGGCGGCGGACGAACCCACGCCGCCCGGCACCGAACTGTACGTACAACAGGCCGAGTTGAAAGGCGTCGGCAAACCCCTCGACCTGCTCCTCCACCCCACCTCCGGCAAGCTGTACGTCGGCGCCGACAACCTCGCCGCCACCGCCGACGTCGACGAGCGTGGCCTGTACGTCCTCGACCCCGCCACCGGCGGCATGCTCAGCAAGGTGACCCAGGCGCCGAACTCGGCCGGCACGCTCGCCACCGCCGCCGTGCGCCGGATGGCGGGCCCGCTGCCCGGCGCGGCGGACGGCGTCGTCTTCAACTACCCATTGCGCGGCATCGGTTGGGCTGCGGACGGTGACCCGCAGGCGTCCGGCGTCTGGCTGACCGGTTCGACGGTCTCCGACCTCGGCCCCGGCACCCGCGACACCACGTCCTTCGTCGCCCAGGGCACGAAACTCTCCGAGGTCGAACGGGCCACGGGGACGGTGCTGCGCTCGGCGGAACCGGGTGGCACGGGGCCGTTCGCGGTCGACGTGCGGCGGGGTGCTGTCTGGTACCTCGACACCTCGGCGGGCCTGCTGCGCCACGTCGAGACGGCGGGCCTGACCGTCACCGGCTCCTACGAACTCCCCGCCTTCCAGGGGAACGCCGCGCCCTTCATCGAGGTCGACCCCGCCGACGGCTCGGTCTGGGTCGGCCACGGCGACACCGTCGCGGTCTACGCGGCCGACGGCACCCGGCGCGCGACCCTGACCGGCACGGACTACGCGGGCGGCGTCGCCTTCGACGCGGAGTCCGCACGTGCGTTCCTCGTCCGCCAGGACAGCGAGTCACCGGGCGCGCCCGGCTCGGACGGCAACGGCATCGGCTCCCTCAGCGTCTACGACACGAAGACGCTGACGGAGGCGGCGGCGCCGGTCGCGCTGCGCAACAGCACCTCGCAGTACGGCAGTTCGGCGGTCGCGGTGACGCCGGGCGGCGGCGAGGTCTTCGTCTCCAACCCGCACCCGGACGCCTCCGGCGTCGTGAAACTGGTCCGCCAGGTGTCGCCGAAGGTGACGCGGCAGCCGACGGACCTCGCGGTGGAGGAGGGGGCCGAGGCCAAGCTGACCGCCGAGGCGGAGGGCAGCCCGACGCCGAGCGTCCGGTGGCAGTCCAGCACGGACGAGGGCGAGACCTGGCAGGACGTGGAGGGGGAGGGCGCGCACGCCTCCACGTACGCGTTCACGGCGGCGGCCGACCAGGACGGTGTGCGCTTCCGCGCCGAGTTCACGAACGAGGCGGGGGTCGCGCGTACGGATGCGGTGACCTTGACGGTCGAGGACCCGGACACGGACCCGGGCACGGACCCGGGCACGGGCCCGGGTTCGGAGCAGAGCCCCTCGCCTTCGCCGGGCGAGCCGGACGGTTCACCGGGTCCGGACGACCCCGGGGCCGGTGACGCGGGCGGCGTGGGCGGTGGCGGCGACGAGGCGCCCCCGTCCTCCGCCCCGACGACGGACCCGGTCGCGGCCGGCACCACCGGCTCCACCGGCTCCACCACCGGCGGTGCCACCGGAACGACCGGCGGCAGCCTCGCCTCCACCGGCACGAGCGCGCTGGCCGCGACGGGCGCGGCGGCGGCGCTGCTTGCGGCAGGTGTGGTGGCGGTACGAAGGTCCCGCCGCCGCGCCTAGAGGCCCGCGCGCGGGGATGTACCAAGACGCGCCGCGCGAAAGCGCGGCGCGTCTTCGGTGCGGGCCCGGCTCAGACCTGCTCGGCCACTGCGTCCAGCGCCAGGTCCACCCGCACCGCCCGGTTCTCGCCGTGGTGCGTCGCCGACGATGCGCGGGGCGCGTGGCCGTGGGCCGTGACCGCGAGGACGTACGAACCGCCCTCGGGCACGTCGAGGGCGTAGTGCCCCTCCGCGTCGGTCAGGGCCGCGCCCGCCTGGCGGCCCCGGCGGTCGATCAGGGTGACCTTGGCGTGGGCGACGGGGAGGCCGGCCGGGTCGAGGACCTGCCCACGGAAGTGAGCGAGGGTCGCCTGCTCGGCACGGGCCAGGTTCGCGTCCTCCTCGCTGCTCGCGCGGAGCTGCCCGCCCTGGCGGACGACGGCCGCGCGGCGCCCGGGGAGGAAGAGGGCCAGCAGGACGCCGACCGCGACCGCGCCCGTGGCGATCAGGAACGAGATCCGGAAGCCGTGCATCGTCGGGACAGCCGCGCCGCCGACGTGGTGCGCCGTGTTGGCGAGGACCATGCCGATCACGGCCGAGGACACCGACGTACCGATGGAGCGCATGAGGGTGTTCAGGCCGTTCGCCGCGCCCGTCTCCGACGCGTCCACGGCGCCGATGATCAGCGCGGGCAGCGACGAGTAGGCGAGGCCGATGCCCGCGCCGACGACGACCGAGATGACGATGGTCTGCCAGGCGGCGCTCATGAGGCCGAGCCCGGCCCCGTAGCCGATCGCGATGATCAGCATGCCGAGGATGAGGGTGACCTTCGGGCCGAAGCGCGCGGAGAGGCGGGCGTAGACCGGGGCCGTGAACATCATGGTCAGGCCCAGCGGCGCCACGCACAGGCCCGCGACGACCATCGACTGGCCGAGACCGTACCCGGTGGCGGAGGGGAGCTGGAGCAGCTGGGGGAGGACCAGGGAGATCGCGTAGAAGGCGACGCCGACCATGATCGAGGCCAGGTTGGTGAGGAGCACCTCGCGGCGGGCCGTGGTGCGCAGGTCGACCAGCGGCGCCTTCAAGCGCAGCTCCATCGCGCCCCAGGCGAGGAGCACGACGAGCGCGGCGGCGAACAGGCCGAGGGTCAGGCCGCTGGACCAGCCCCAGTCGCTGCCCTTGGTGATCGGGAGGAGGAACAGGACCAGGCCGAGGGAGAGGCCGAGCGCACCCGCTATGTCGAAGGTCCCCTGTGCGCGCAGCGGGCTCTCCGGGACGAGGAGCAGCGTCAGGACGATCGCGACGACGCCGAGGCCCGCCGCGAGGAAGAACAGCGCGTGCCAGTCGGCGTGCTGCGCGACGAGCGCGGCGAGCGGCAGCGCGAGGCCGCCGCCGACGCCGATGGAGGACGACATCAGCGCCATGGCCGAGCCGAGCTTCTCCGGCGGCAGCATGTCCCGCATCAGGCCGATGCCGAGCGGGATGGCGCCCATGGCGAAGCCCTGGAGGGCGCGGCCGGCGATCATCACCACGAGCTGGTCGGTGAAACCGCAGATCAGCGAGCCGACCACCATGACGGCGAGGCTGGAGAGCAGCATCCTGCGCTTGCCCGCGAGGTCGCCGAGGCGGCCCATGATCGGGGTGGAGACGGCGCCGGCGAGGAGGGTCGCGGTCATGACCCAGGTGGCGTTGGAGGGGGCGGTGCTCAGCAGCTCGGGCAGGTCCTTGATCACCGGCACGAGCAGCGTCTGCATGACGGCGACGACGATGCCGGAGAAGGCGAGGACGGGGACGACTCCGCCGGTTCGGCGTGGTGCGGTCGTCGGCTGGGACATTAAGGGGGCCTCCGGAGGCAGTGTTGCGGGGGTCGCGGACAGCCGACAGCGGGCGGGCGGCCGGGGTGTGCGTGTAGGTCGAACCTGTTTCCTCGGGCGACTATTCCGATGATCGTCGTACGAGGGCGAACCTTGACCTTTTGTTTACATGTGCGGCCCGACTGTTCATCCGCCGGACCATCTGACGCCCCGTCACGCACAACTGACTTGCCGTTAGGTATCGCCTTTCGCTTTTCTGCAACGTGTTCTACCGTGCCCGGCATGGGCATCGCCATCACGCAGGAACAGCGGGAGCTCGCGGACTCCGTGCGCGGCTGGCTCGCGCGCGCCGTCCCGCCCGACGAGGTGCGCAAGCTGCTCGACGCCCCGGCCGCCCCCGGCCACCGCCCGCCCCACTGGGACGGGCTCGCCGCCCAGGGCCTCCTCGGCGTGCACCTGCCGGAGGCGTACGGCGGCGGGGGCGGGACCCTGCTCGACCTCGCGGTGGTGGTCGAGGAGGCGGGCCGGGCCGCGCTGCCCGGACCGTACGTCGGCAACGTGCTCGCCGCCGAGGTGCTGCGGCGCGCGGAGCGCCCCGGACCGGCCGGTCTCGCCGGGGAACTGGCGCGCGGGGAGCGGATCGGCGCCGCCGCGTTCGGGCCGGGCGGGATGGTGGCCGTCGCCGGGCCCGAGGGCTGGGGCCTCGACGGGACCGCGCCTCCGATGCTGACGGGCGCCGACGCGGATCTGCTCCTGCTGGCGGCCGTGTGCGCGGGGGACTCCGCGGGCGCTGATGGTGCCCGGAGCGGCGAGAGCTCCGATGGCTTCGTGGGCGCGGATGGTGCGCGGAGCGACGGCGTCGTCTGGTTCGCCGTCGACGCCGACACTCCCGGGCTCACCGTGCGGCAGCACGAGAGCGCCGACCCGACCCGGCCCACCGCCGAGGTCACCGCGTCCGGCGTCGTCGTCCCCGCCGACCGGGTCCTCGCGGTGGACGGCACCCTCGTCCGCGACCTGGCCTCCGTCCTCCTCGCCGCCGACGCCTGCGGCACCGCTGCCTGGGCCCTGCACACCGCCGCCGAGCACGCCAAGGTGCGGCAGCAGTTCGGGCGCCCCATCGGGCAGTTCCAGGGCGTCAAGCACCTCTGCGCCGACATGCTCGTCCGCGTCGAGCAGGCCCGCGCCCTGGTCTGGGACGCGGCGCGGGCCCTCGACGACGAACCCGCATCCGACGTCCGCGGCCTCGTCGCCGCGCTCGCCGCCGCGACCGCCCTCGACGCCGCGTACGGCTGCGCCAAGGACTGCGTGCAGATCCTCGGCGGCACCGGCTTCACCTGGGAGCACGACGCCCACCTGTATCTGCGCCGGGCCGTCGTCGCCCGCCAGCTCCTCGGCACGGGCGACGCCCACCGGCTGCGCGCCGTCCGCCTCGCCGAGTCCGGGGCCCGCCGCGCCCTGCGCTGCGCGCTGCCCGCCGAGGCCGACGTGTACCGGGAGGCGGCCCGCGCGGTCGTCGCACGGGCCCGCGGCCTCGACCCCGCCGCCGCGCGCCGCACCCTCGCCCCCACCGGCTACGCGGCACCGCACCTGCCTCCGCCGTACGGGCTCGGCGCGGGCCCGGTCCAGCAGCTCGCCGTGCAGGAGGAGCTGCGCGCGGCCGGGGTGAAGGTGTCCGACCTCGGGATCGCGACCTGGGTCGTCCCCTCCCTCCTCACCTACGGCACCGAGGCGCAGCGCGACCGCCACCTCCCGCCCACCCTGCGCGGCGACGTCCTGTGGTGCCAGCTCTTCTCCGAACCCGGCGCGGGCTCCGACCTCGCCTCGCTGCGCACCCGCGCCGAACGCGCCGAGGACGGGCGCTGGCGGATCAACGGCCAGAAGGTGTGGACGAGCGCCGCGCAATGGGCCGACCACGGCATCCTGCTCGCCCGCACCGACCCGGCGGCCCCCAAGCACAAGGGGCTGACCTACTTCCTCGTCGACATGAAGCACACGGCCGGTATCGACATCCGCCCGCTGCGCGAGATCACCGGCGACTCCCTCTTCAACGAGGTGTACTTCGACGACGTCCTGCTCCCCGCCGACGCCGTGGTGGGGGAGGTCAACGACGGGTGGCGCGTCGCCCGGCACACCCTCGGCAACGAACGCGTCCACATGGCCGACCAGCTGACCTTCGACACCGGCCTGGAAGCGCTGCTCGCCCGCGCGGGCGGCCTGGACGACGCCTGCCGGGCGCGGATCGGCGCGCTCGCGGCGGAGGCCCACGCCCTCGGCGCCATCGGCCTGCGCACGACCCTGCGGCAGATCGCGGGCGACGAGCCCGGCGCCGGAGCCTCGGTCAGGAAGCTCATCCAGACCCCGCACCAGCAAAAAGTCGCCGAACTCGCCCTGGAGCTGCTCGGCCCGGCGGGCGCCGTGCGCGAGGGCCCCGGCGAACGCGCCCTGCACGGCTTCCTGCTCTCCCGCTGCCTGACGATCGCGGGCGGGACGACCCAGGTGCAGCTCAACGTGGTGGCGGAACGCATCCTGGGTCTGCCGCGGGACTAGAACGCAGGGCCAGGCGATCGGCCGGGCGGCCCATACCCCGTCACGCGCCGATGGGCAGCGTGATACTGACCACCCGGTCGGTATGCCGTCTCACCCTGGACCACTCCGCCCCGCTGACGGAAGGTGGACGGGTCAGGCCAGTCGTCACCGTCACCACCGTCGCTGAGGAGCCCGAGCCCCATGCCGTTCCCCGCTCTCGACCCCGTCGACCCGCTGAACCTCGAAGCCCTCCTGACCGACGAGGAGCGGGCCGTGCGCGACACCGTGCGCCAGTTCCTCGACGACAAGGTCGAGCCGCACATCGCCGACTGGTTCGAGTCCGGCGAACTCCCGGACCTGCCGGGGCTCGCCCGCGAGTTCGGCGAGATGGGCCTGCTCGGCATGCACCTGGAGGGCTACGGCTGTGCCGGGATGTCGGCCCGCGCCTACGGCGTCGCCTGCCGCGAGCTGGAGGCCACCGACTCCGGGCTGCGCTCCTTCGTCTCCGTGCAGGGCTCCCTCGCCATGTTCGCCCTCCACCGCTTCGGCTCGGAGGAGCAGAAGCAGGAGTGGTTGCCGAGGATGGCGGCCGGGGAGGCCATCGGCTGCTTCGGCCTGACCGAACCCGACCACGGCTCCGACCCGGCGTCCATGACGACGCGGGCCCGCCGCGACGGCGAGGACTGGGTGCTCGACGGCCGCAAGATGTGGATCACGAACGGCTCGGTGGCGGCCGTCGCCGTCGTCTGGGCGCAGACCGAGGACGGCGTACGCGGCTTCGTCGTCCCCACCGACACCCCCGGCTTCTCGGCGCCGCTCATCAAGCACAAGATGTCGCTGCGCGCGTCCGTGACGAGCGAGCTGGTCCTGGACGGTGTCCGCCTGCCCGCCTCGGCCCTGCTCCCCGGGGCACGCGGCGTCGGCGCCCCGCTGACCTGCCTGAACGAGGCCCGCTACGGCATCGTCTGGGGCGTGACCGGCGCCGCCCGCTCGGCCTGGCAGGCGGCCCGCGACTACGCGCTCCAGCGCGAGCAGTTCGGCAAGCCGATCGCGGGCTTCCAGCTCACCCAGCAGAAGCTCGTCGACATGGCGCTCGAACTGCACAAGGCGACCCTGACCGCGCTCCACCTCTCGGCCCTCAAGGACTCGCCCGCCGGAGTCCACCCCGCCCAGATCAGCTTCGGCAAGCTGAACAACGTGCGCGAGGCCATCGAGATCTGCCGCACCGCCCGCACGATCCTCGGCGCCAACGGCATCTCGCTCGAGTATCCGGTGATCCGCCACGCCAACAACCTCGAATCGGTCCTCACCTACGAGGGCACGAGCGAGATGCACACGCTCGCGCTGGGCCAGGCACTGACGGGGCTCGCGGCCTTCCGCTAGCCGCTGCCTCCCGGAAGCCACTCGTCGGCGAGGATCGCCATGATCACCTCGTCGCGCCAGGCGCCGTCCCGCAGCTCGACGTGGCGGCGCAGGCCCTCCCGTACGAAGCCGGCCTTCTCGTACACGTGCAGCGCCCTGTCGTTGTCCGCGTAGGCCGCCAGTTCGATGCGGTGCATGCCGAGCGCCTCGAAGCCGTGGCCGACGATGAGCCGGACCGCCTCCGTGCCGAGGCCGCGGCCGCGCCCGCGCGGGCCGATCAGTGTGCGGAACGTGCAGCGGCGGTGCTCCGGCACCCACTCGTTCAGCACGACCTCGCCGACCAGCTCGCCGGTGACCCGGTCGGTGACGGCCAGGTCGAGCCGGTCGGGCTGTGCCGCGCGCGACCCGTACCAGGAGCGCAGGTGCGCACGGCTGAACGGGGCCGGGTCGCCGCCCGTGAAGTACAGCAGCTCCGGGTCGTCGAGGATCCCGGCCATGACGTCCGCGTCGTCCTCGGTGAAGGGGCGCAGGACGGTCCGGTCACCGGTGAGGACGGGCTTGTGGGAGAAGGGGGTCGGGGGGTGGCCGTGGTTTGTGGCGGCCGGGGTCGGTGGGTGGCCGTGGTTTGTGGCGGCCGGGGGTGTGGTCATCAGGGCAGTCTGCGGCAGGGGCCGCCGGGCTCGGCAAGCCCTTTACGGCCTACGTCCCGGGACGTATGACCTCCGGCCCATGCGGGCTGCACCTCAATCCGGATGTACGGGGCCCGGTCCGCCTGCGACCATGACACCTATGCCGCAGACCTCCCCCGACGTGCGAGCCGACACCGGCGCCGACATATCCGCCCGCAGACCCGCCCCGCCCGCCTGGCTCGTCGTCGCCGTGGCGTGTGCCGGGCAGTTCCTCGTCGTCCTCGACGTGTCCGTCGTCAACGTCGCCCTGCCGTCCATGCGCACCGACCTCGGGATGAGCGCGGGCGGGCTGCAATGGGTGGTGAACGCGTACTCCATCGCGTTCGCCGGGTTCATGCTGCTCGGCGGACGCGCGGGCGACCTCTTCGGGCGCAAGCGGATGTTCCTGGTCGGGCTCGGCCTGTTCACCCTCGCCTCGCTCGCGGGCGGCCTCGCCCAGGACGACTGGCAGCTCCTCGCGGCGCGCGCCGTACAGGGACTCGGCGCGGCGGTGCTCGCCCCGTCCACCCTGACGATCCTCACCTCCGCCGTCCCCGAGGGCGCCGCGCGGGCCCGCGCCATCGCGACGTGGACCGCCGTCGGCGCGGGGGGCGGCGCGGCGGGCGGCCTCGTCGGCGGTGTCCTCACCGAGGGCCTGAACTGGCGCTGGGTGCTCCTCATCAACGTGCCGCTCGGCGCCGTCGTCCTCACGGCCGCCGCCCGCTGGATCCGCGAGTCCAAGGCCGGTGGCGAACGCCGCCTCGACCTGCCCGGCGCCGTCCTCGTCACCGCGGGCACGGCCGTCCTCGCGTACGGCATCGTGCAGACGGAGGCGGAGGGCTGGGGCGCGGCGTCCACGCTGGTGCCGCTCGGCGTGGGACTCGCGCTGATCGGTGCCTTCCTGCTGGTCGAAGCGCGTACGAGGCTGCCGTTGATGCCGCTCGGACTGTTCCGGGTGCGGTCCGTGGCCGCCGCCAACGCGGCGATGTTCGTGTGCGGCATGGGCAGCTTCGCCATGTGGTTCTTCATGACGCTCTACGCCCAGAACGTCCTCGGCTACACGCCCATCGAGGCGGGCCTCGCCCTTGTGCCCAGCTCGCTGGCGGTCGTCGCGGGGTCGAAGATCGCGCCCCGCCTGATGCCGAGGTTCGGCGCGCGGAATGTCGCCGTCGCGGGTGTCCTCGTCACGGCTGCCGGGTTCGGCTGGCAGTCGACGATGAGCGCGGACGGCACGTACGTCCTGACGATCATGCTGCCCGGGATCGTGATGATGGCCGGCGCCGGTTTCGCGATGACGCCGCTGGCCTCACTGGCGACGTCGGGGGCGGCGCCGGGCGACGCGGGCCTCGTCTCCGGGCTCATCAACACGAGCCGCACGCTGGGCGGGGCGCTGGGTCTTGCGATCCTCTCCACGGTCGCGACGAGTCGCTCCGCGGGTTCTGCGGATCCTTCTGCGCTGACCCGGGGCTATGCGGGGGCGTTCCTCTGCGGGGCGGGGATCTTGGTGGTCGCGGTCGTACTGCTGGTGGCGTGGATGCCACGGGACCGCGCCGTCGCCGAATAGGCGACATTGCCGGGTGCACCGCCGTCGCGGCTGGTCGCGCAGTTCCCCGCGCCCCTGGAGCATGCGGCTCCGCCGCAGCCCCATAGGGCGGGGAATGGCGCACGCAGTGCGCATTCCGGGGGCGCGGGGAACGGCGCGACCAGCCACGACGAGAGTCGCACTCGGCAACGCACGCGCAGCGTCGCGGCGCTACACCCAGCCCTGCTGCCGCGCCTCCCGAAGCGCCTCCATCCGGTTCCGGGTACCCGTCTTCCCGATCGCCGAGGACAGATAGTTCCGCACCGTCGACTCGGAGAGATGCAGCACCCCGGCCACGTCGGAGACGGTCGCCCCGTCGGCAGACGCCCGCAGCACATCCGCCTCCCGAGCGGTCAACGGATTCGGCCCAGCGCTGAGCGCCGCCGCCGCGAGCGCAGGATCCACCACGGTCTCCCCCCGCAGCACCGCGCGGATCGACTCCGCCAGCTCCTCCACGGGCCCGTCCTTGACCAGGAACCCGGAGGCCCCCGCCTCCATCGCCCGCCGCAGATACCCGGGCCGCCCGAACGTCGTGAGGATCAGCACCCGGCAATCGGGCACCTCCTCGCGGAGCTCGGCCGCCGCGTCGAGCCCGCTGCGCCCGGGCAGTTCGATGTCGAGCAGGGCCACGTCGGGCCGGCATTCGAGGGCTTTGTCGACGATGAGGTCACCGGCCGCGACCTGCGCGACGACCTCCATGTCCGGTTCGAGGCCGAGCAGCAGCGCGAGAGCGCCCCGCATCATCCCCTGGTCCTCGGCGAGGAGCAGCCGCACGCTCTTGGCCGGCCGGTGGTCCCGCGGCATCTCTGTCACGGGGGAAGGTTACGTGGCCGGACCGCGCCCGGCGGCCCGGACGGACTCGGCCGGCACGGCGCCCGGCGCCGACTCGCCCCCACCGGTGGGCAGTTCGGCCCGCACCTCGAATCCGCCACGCGCACCGTCCTCCGCCTCAAGGACCCCACCCGCCGCGGCAAGCCGCTCGCCAAGCCCTTTGATCCCGGTACCACCGACCCTGGCCCGGCCGATCCCGGGCCCGCCGACTTCGGGCCCGCCGACTTCCGGCCCGCCGATCACGGGCCCGCGGACCCCGGACACACCGCCCCCGGCCCCGCCGCCCCCGGCCCCGCCGATCACGGGCCCGCCGACCTTGGCCCCGCCGATCCCGGCTCCGCCGACCTTGGTCCCGCCGATCCCGGCTCCGCCGACCTCGGCCCCGCCGAACCCGGCCCCGCCGACCTCGGCCCCGCCGAACCCGGCCCCGCCGACCTCGGCCCCGCCGAACCCGGCCCCGCCAACCTCAGCCCCGCCGACCCCCACCCCGTCGTCGACGACCCGCAACCGCACCCGCTCCGCCGTCCCCTCGACCGAGATCGTGCAGAGCGTGGCCGAGCTGTGGCGGACCGCGTTGGTGACGGCCTCGCGCACGACCCAGCCGAGCAGCGCCTCCGTCTGCGCGGACAGCGGCGGGCCCGACTGGCGGACGACCGGCTCGATGCCGGCCGCGGTCAGCGCGGAGCGCGCCCGGTCCAGTTCGGTGGCGAGGCTGCCCTCGCGGTACCCGGTGACGGCCTCGCGGATCTCGGTGAGCGCCTGGCGGCCGACCGCCTCGATGTCGGAGACCTGCTCCAGGGCCGCGTCGATGCTGCGCGGCGCGAGCCGCCGCGCCGCCTCCGACTTCACGACGATCACCGACAGGGTGTGCCCGAGCAGATCGTGCAGGTCGCGGGAGAAGCGCAGCCGTTCCTTCTCGACGGCGCGCCGCGCCAACTCCTCGCGGGCCGCGCGCAGTTCCCGTACGGCTTCGGACAGGGAGAGGATCGCCGCGGTCACCATCATGGAGAGGAACGTGCCGTAGACGATGCCGAGCGCGTCCCAGCCCTCCTTGACGCCGGAGACGGCCCCGGCCAGCGCGCTCAGAGCGAGGCCGGCCCTGCCGATGTGCGGCCCGCGCAGGATCGCGCCCGCCGCGAGCCCGAGCAGCGGGAAGAACGCCAGCCAGTTGCCGCCGAAGCCGAGGACGAGTGCGCAGGTCAGCACGGTCATCAGGCCGAGCGCCACCCGCGTGGAGACCGCCGTGCGGGTCTTCGTGTGGAACGCGCGGAAGACGACGTACACGTACAGGGAGTTGAAGGTCAGCAGGCCGAGGCCGCCGAGCCACGGGTTGCCGGTCCTGCCCTGGACGATGTTGGAGAACGCGCCGAGGCCGAGGAGCAGCCACGGGAGGAGCGCGAAGCCGGTCGGCGGCGGGCCCAGCTCCTCGGGCGGCCTGCCGTGTTCACCGCGCGCCCGGCGCTTCGCCTTCACGCGCGCGTTCTCGGCCTTCCACTCGGCCTGCGTCGCGCGCAGCTCATGGAACTGCCCGTTGACCTTGGACCACCAGGACATCCGCGTCACTCTCCGTCTTTTCCCCGTGCTCCCAGCGTTCCCCGCGCGCCCGCTCAGACGGTCCGGGCCGACCGGCGGTACGACACCACAGCGTACGAACCGAACGCCAGCAGCCAGCCGAGGAGCACGGCGAGCGCGGCGAGGGAGGGGAGATGGCCGTCGGCGACCGCCCGGCCGAGCTGCGCGAAGCGGTTGGTCGGGGTGAAGGAGGAGACGTGCTGGAGCCAGTCCGGGAACAGCTCCACCGGGAACCACAGGCCGCCGAGGACGGCGAGGCCGAGGTAGCAGAGCATGTTGATGCCGCCCATGGCCTGCGAGGTGAGGCGGTAGCCGTTGCCGAGGCCCAGCAGGGTGAAGGGCAGCGAGCCCGCCCACAGCAGCAGCGCGACGGCCGGCCACTTCCACGCGTCCATCCGTACGCCGTTGACGAGGGCGCCCGCGAGAAGCACCGCGGAGATCGCCGGCAGCACGGTCACCGCGCCGGTCAGGGCCCGGCCGGTCACACCCTGGCGCGGGGTCATCGGGGTGATCCGCAGTTGCCGCAGCCAGCCGATCGCCTTGTCCTCGGCGACCCCGGCGCCCGTGTTGAGGGCGGCGCCGAGCGCTCCGTAGGCCGCCATGCCGACCATCGAGGCCGTCTTCCAGCCGGTGGCCTGAGGGCCGAGGTTGGTGAACAGGAGGTACATCATCACGGGCATCGCGACCGTGCCGATCACGAACTTCCCGTCGCGCAGCGTGCGCCGTACTTCGAGCCGCAGGTAGTCCCACATCACACACGCTCCAGGTCGCGGGGGTCCGCGGTCAGCGCCATGAAGGCGTCGTCGAGGGAGGCCGGGGCGACCTCCAGGTTCCGTACGGCGTCCAGGCCGGCCAGCGCCATGACGGTCGCGTCCGAGTCGTCGGTGCGCAGGCGCGCCCGGTCGCCGCGGATCTCCACGGAGAGCACGCCCGGCAGCAGGGAGAGCCCCTCCGAGCCGCGGCCCGCGAGGTCGAAGGAGACGAGGCTGCCGCCGCCCGCCCGGCGCAGCTCCTCGCCGCTGCCGTCGGCGACGACCCGGCCGCGGTCGATGACGACGATCCGGTCGGCGTTGGCGTCGGCCTCCTCCAGGTAGTGCGTGGAGAACAGGACCGTGTGCCCGCGTCGCGTGAAGGCCCGCATCGACGCCCAGAAGGCGTGCCGCGCCTCGACATCGAGGGCGGCGGTCGGCTCGTCGAGCACGATCAGGGAGGGGTTGCCGGCGAGCGCCACGGCGAACCGCACCCGCTGCGTCTGGCCGCCCGACAGCTTGTCGACGCGCCGGTCCGCCAGCTCCGGGATGCCGGCGAGCCGCAGCGCCTCGTCCACGGCCATCGGCGCCGGGTACCGCCCTGCGACGAAGCCGACGAGTTCCGCGACGGTGACCCGGGGCACCGCCCGGCCCTCCTGGAGCATGGCGCCGACCCGCCCGGCGCGTACGGAGTCCTGCGGCGCGGCGCCGAAGAGTTCGACGCGGCCCTCCTCCGGGTCGTCCAGGCCGAGAAGGAGGGAGAGGGCGGTGGACTTGCCCGCGCCGTTGCGGCCGAGCAGCGCCACCGTCTCACCGGCCCCGATCTCCAGATCGAGCCCGTCGACCGCGCGCACGTCCCCGAACGTCCTGACGGCCCCCGTGAAGGACGCGGCTGCCTCTGTTGTCCTCGTCGTCATGGGTACGACGCTACGGACGGGGGCCGGGTCACCGGCAGATGCGCATGTCCGGACCTCGGCAGTACAAATGTCACCTGACACCACGTCAGAAAGGAACGGCCGCGCCCTTCCCAACCCACCCCCTCACGGCTATACAGGAGGTCGCCGGACGGAATGAAACAGGTTCTAGAACCGGCCCGCGACGACCTCGGTGCGGCCGACGGTGCGGACGGCCGCACCGAGGTCTTGAGCAGCTCTGGGAGGAGCGCCCGCCCTTATGCCCATCGACGCCGCCAAAGCCATCGCCGCCGAGCCACGTACCGCCGAGATCACCTGGGACCACAAGGACGTCCAGCTCTACCACCTGGGCATCGGCGCGGGCATCCCCGCCACCGACCCCGACGAGCTGCGCTACACGCTGGAGTCGAAGCTCCAGGTCCTGCCGAGCTTCGCGACCGTCGCGGGCACCGGGATGGCCATGATGGGCGGCCTCGCGGCACCCGGCATCGACGTCAACCTCGCCCACGTCCTGCACGGCGGCCAGACCGTCGAGCTGCACCGCCCGATCCCGGTGCGGGGCGCCGCGCGCACGCGTGCCCGCGTGGCAGCGGTGTACGACAAGACCAAGGCCGCCGTCGTCGTCCTGCGCACCGAAGTGACCGACGCGGACGGCCCGTTGTGGACCAGCGACGCCCAGGTCTTCATCCGCGGCGAGGGCGGCTTCGGCGGCGAACGCGGCCCCTCCGAGCGCCTCCCGGACCCCGCCCGCGAGCCCGACCACACCGTCGACCGCCCGATCCGCGAGGACCAGGCCCTCCTCTACCGCCTCTCCGGCGACTGGAACCCGCTCCACGCCGACCCCGAGTTCGCCAAGCTCGCCGGGTTCGACCGGCCGATCCTGCACGGCCTGTGCTCGTACGGCATGACGCTCAAGGCGGTCGTCGACACCCTCCTCGACGGCAACGTCTCCCGCGTCACCCGCTACGCCGCCCGGTTCGCCGGCGTCGTCTTCCCCGGCGAGACGCTGCGCGTCCGCATGTGGCGGGAGCCCGGCCGGATCCGGGTCGCGGTGGCGGCCCCGGAGCGCGACGAGGCCCCGGTCCTCGCGGACACCGTCATCGACCACTCCTGACCACCCGCACCTCACGCGAAGGAGCCGCACCCCATGCGAGCAGCTGTTCTGCACGAGACAGGCCAGGACAAACTCGAGGTCCTCGACGACGTCGAGGCGGTCGGCTTCGGCCCCGGCAAGGTGCGCATCCGCGTACGGGCGACGGGCCTGTGCCACTCCGACATCTCCGCCATGACCGGCGTCCTGCCGCAGCCCGCCCCCTTCGTCCCCGGGCACGAGGGCGCGGGCGAGATCGTCGACGTGGGTGAGGGAGTGACCGGCCTCGCCCCCGGCCAGCGCGTCCTCGTCTGCTGGCTGCCCGCCTGCGGCGCCTGTCCCGCCTGCAAGCGCGGCCAGACCCAGCTCTGCCTCGCCGGGTTCATGAACGCGGGCACGCCCAACTTCAAGCGCCCGGGCGGCGACGTGTTCGGCTTCGCCGGCACCGGTACCTTCGCCGAGGAGGTCGTGGTCGACGCGGGCTGCGCCGTGCCGATCCCCGACGACGTCCCCTTCGACATCGCCGCGCTCATCGGCTGCGGCGTCACCACCGGGCTCGGCGCGGCCATCAACACGGCCGACGTACAGGCGGGTTCGTCGGTCGCGGTCATCGGCTGCGGCGGCGTCGGCATCTCCGCGATCCAGGGCGCCCGGCTCAAGGGCGCCGCGCAGATCGTCGCCGTGGACCCGGTGACGTCCCGGCGCGAAGCGGCTCTGCACTTCGGCGCGACGGAGGCGGTCGCCCCCGACGCACTCGCCGACGCCAAGCAGCACCTCACCGAGGGCGAGGGCTTCGACTACGTCTTCGAGGTCGTCGGGAAGTCGGCCACGGCCCGCACCGCGTACGAGACCACCCGGCGCGGCGGCACCCTGGTCGTCGTCGGCGCGGGCGCGATGGACGACGTCCTCCAGCTCAACATGTTCGAGCTCTTCTTCGACGAGAAACGCATCCTGCCCTCGATGTACGGAGGCGGAGACGTCCTGCGCTCCTACGAACGAGCCATCGCCCTGTGGCGCGCGGGCCGCATAGACCTCCAGTCCCTGATCACGCACAGGGTCCCGCTGACAGAGATCAACGAGGCCCTGGACCAGATGCGCACGGGCTCCGCCCTGAGGACGTGCATCGAGCTGTAACCCCGCCAGGGGCGCGGGGAACTGCGCGACCAGCCACGAAGGCGCCGCACCCGGCAATGTCGCTGAGGCCACGGGGCTCTGCCCCGGACCCCGCTGCTCAATCGCCGCAGGGGCTTGAAGAAAAGAGGACCGCGCATATGCCAACGCCGCTCAAAGGTCGCACGGCAATAGTCACAGGCGCCGGGCGCGGCCTGGGCCGTGCCGAAGCCCTGGAACTGGCCCGCCTGGGCGCGAACGTGGTCGTCAACGACTACGGCCAGCCCAGCCGGGACGGCACAGGGAGCGCGGACGCGAGCCCCGCTCACCAGGTGGCCGAAGAGATCCGCGCGCAGGGCGGCACAGCCACCGCCCACACGGGCGACGTGGCCGACCATCAACAGGCGGCCACGCTGATCCAGGCAGCGACAGACACGTACGGCCGCCTGGACATCCTGGTCAACAACGCCGGCATCCTCCGCGACCGCATGATCTTCTCGATGACGGAGGACGAGTGGGACTCCGTCATACGAGTCCACCTCAAGGGCCACTACAACACGACCCACTTCGCGGCCCGCCACTGGCGCGAGCGCGCCAAGGCGAGCGGCGCCCCGGTCTTCGGACGGATCATCAACACGTCCTCGGAGGCGTTCCTCGCGGGCTCGGCGGGACAGCCGAACTACGCGGCGGCGAAGGGCGGCATCGTCGGACTGACCACGTCGACGGCGCTGGCCCTCGCCAAGTACGGCGTCACCGCCAACGTCATCTGCCCCCGGGCCCGCACCAGGATGACCGAGGACGTCTTCGCTGGGTTCGCCGAACCCGACGGCGGGCTCGACCCGCTGGCCCCGGAGCACGTGGCCCCGCTCGTCGGCTACCTCGCCTCACCCGCCGCCGCGAACGTCAACGGCCAGCTCCTCGTCGTGCACGGCGGCATGGTCGCGATCGTCGACCGGCCGCGCGTGCGGGCCAAGTTCGACACCGTCAAGGAGGTGTTCACCTACGAGGAGCTGGACGCGCTGCTCACCCCGCACTACAAGGAGCGCCCGCCGACGGAGACGTTCGCGGCGACGGAGGTGCTGGCCCTGAAGCGGGACTGACCTACGCCTGCGTCTCCTCGGCGCGGGGCCCGCGGTGCCGCCCGCGCGGTTCAAGCTGCGTGTCCTGCGCGGCGGGCGCGGAGATGACCGCGCCCCGGTGCCGCCCGTGCCCGGCCCGCTCCGCGGAGACCTCCGCCTCCGGACCGTCCGTACCCGCGTCTATGCCGTTGCTTTCCGCCATCGGAAAACTCTCCCCGTGAAGCCGTACCCGTACAAGATCGTTCAGTTGCGCCGGGGGAGTCTAACCTCCGGCTTTGCGCCCGCCGAGAGGCGCCTGCGCCAACGGCACCGGACGCGGCGCGGCGGGCGCGGGCGGCTCCACCGGCGCCTCCTCCCTCGGCGCCGCGGGCTGCGGCGCGGGCAGCCGGGCGAGACCGCAGGGCACGTCGGCGGTGGCGTAGGGGAGCGCGAGATCGCCCGACCGCGACCAGAAGCCGGACCCCGCCAGCCAGCCGCGCGGCGCCGGGAACTGGTGCAGCGTGCCCTCGGCCGGACGCCACACC
>NZ_JAOCNE010000003.1:1092386-1096781 GCF_056172735.1 Streptomyces sp. R818 | reverse complement strand
TGCGCGAGCCGTGCCGCGTAGGTGGCGTCCGCGGTGATCACGCAGCCGGGCCGCGGCGGCTCCGGCCGCGGCCGTGCCGCCGGGGTTTGTGCCACCCCGGTCTGTGCCGCCCCGTCCTGTGCCGCCCCGTCCTGTGCCGTGGGTTCTATGGCCAAGGCCGTCATGGGATCCGTCGCCTCCGACTGTCCTGGTCCGCCAGTGCTTGTCTCGGTGCCCCGCCCCCGCGCCCCACCTGATCTCTGGTGCACAGCCGAAGCTAGTTTTCGCACGTACCTCCGGGGTCCGCCCGGCCCGCCGCTTCACACCAAAGGGTGGCCGTGGCCGGAATCAGCTGTGGGGCGAGTACTTGGTGTGCTCATGAAGTCGTGCGCGGGCCCCGGGCTTGGGGGAGGGCGGCGCGGCGCAGGTAACCTGTCTGCGTGCCCCGTCTGTCTGAAGTAACCGCCGCGCTCGACGCCCTCTGGCCCCCCGCCCTCGCCGAAGGCTGGGACGCGGTCGGCACGGTCGCCGGTGACCCGGACGCCGAGGTCGGCCGGGTCCTCTTCGCCGTCGACCCGGTCCAGGAGATCGTCGACGAGGCGGTGAAGCTCGGCGCGGACCTGCTGGTCACGCACCACCCGCTCTATCTGCGCGGGACGACGACGGTCGCGGCGGACACCTTCAAGGGCAGGGCCGTCCACACCCTGATCAGGAACGACATCGCCCTGCACGTCGCGCACACCAACGCCGACAAGGCCGACCCCGGCGTCTCCGACGCGCTCGCCGGAGCGCTCGACGTCCGGGTCGTCCGCCCCCTCGTGCCCGACCCGGCCGACCCCTCGGGCCGCCGCGGTCTCGGCCGCGTCTGTGAGCTCGACCACCCGCTCACCCTGCGCGAGCTCGCGGCCCGCGCCGCCGAGCGGCTCCCCGCCACCGCGCAGGGCATCCGCGCGGCCGGCGACCCGGACGCGACGATCCGGACGCTCGCCGTCTCCGGCGGCAGCGGCGACAGCCTCTTCGACGCCGTCCGCGCCGCGGGCGTCGACGCCTTCCTCACCGCCGACCTGCGCCACCACCCGGTGAGCGAGGCCCGCGAACACTCCCCTCTCGCGCTGCTCGACGCGGCGCACTGGGCCACCGAGTGGCCCTGGTGCGAACAGGCCGCCGCCCAGCTCGACGAGGTCTCCGACCGCGAGGGATGGGGCCTGCGCGTCCACGTCTCCCGTACGGTCACCGACCCCTGGACCGCCCACGCGGCGTCCCACCGCGAACCCCTGACTACTTTTGGAGCCCCCAACTGAACGCCGCGCCCGCCGACCAGATCCGTCTCCTCGACGTCCAGGATCTGGATGTCCGCCTCCAGCAGCTGACCCACAAGAAGAAGTCGCTGCCCGAGCACGCCGAGATCGAGTCGCTCACCAAGGACCTCGCGCAACTGCGTGACCTGCACGTCGCCGCGACCACCGAGGAGAGCGACTGCTCCCGCGAGCAGACCAAGGCCGAGCAGGACGTCGACCAGGTCCGCCAGCGCGCCACCCGCGACCAGCAGCGCCTCGACTCCGGCGCGGTCACCTCGCCCAAGGACCTGGAGAACCTCCAGCGCGAGATCGCCTCGCTCGCCAAGCGCCAGGGCGACCTGGAGGACGTCGTCCTGGAGGTCATGGAGCGCCGCGAGTCCGCGCAGGAGCGCGTCGGCGAGCTGGCCGAACGCCTCGCCGCCGTCCAGGCCAAGGTCGACGACGCGACGGCCCGCCGCGACCAGGCCGCCGCCCAGCTCGACACCGAGGCCGCGGTGGTCACCAAGGAGCGCGAGGTCGTCGCCGGGTCCATCCCCGCCGACCTGCTGAAGCTCTACGACAAGCTCCGCGAGAAGGAGGGCGGCGTCGGCGCGGCCAAGCTGTTCCAGCGCCGCTGCGAGGGCTGCCGCCTGGAGCTGAACATCACCGAGCTGAACGAGGTGCGCGCCGCCGCCCCCGACGCGGTCGTCCGCTGCGAGAACTGCCGCCGCATCCTCGTCCGCACGGCGGAGTCGGGCCTCTGACCGGCATCGCGTCATCGTCCGGGGGGCCTGATATGGGCCCCCCGGCCACGTTTGTGCTGCTCCGCCACGGCGAGACGGCGCTGACGCCCGAGAAGCGGTTCTCCGGGAGCGGCTTCCTCCGGGGCGTCGGCGCCGACCCCGAGCTGTCGGCGACGGGTCGTGCGCAGGCGGAGCGTGTGGCGGCGGAGCTGGCGGCGCGGGGGCAGGTCGAAGCGGTCGTGGCGTCGCCGCTGACGCGCTGCCGGGAGACGGCCCAGGTCGTCGCCGACCGGCTCGGCCTCGGCGTCACCGTCGACGAGGGTCTGCGCGAGACCGACTTCGGGGCGTGGGAAGGGCTCACGTTCAAGGAGGTGCGGGAGCGCCATCCGGACGACATGAACGCCTGGCTCGCCTCGCCCGACGCCGCTCCCACGGGCGGCGGCGAGAGCTTCGCGGCGGTCGCCGAGCGGGTCACGGCGGCCCGCGACCGGCTGACCGCCGCCCACCGGGGCCGTACGGTCCTCCTGGTCAGCCACGTCACACCGATCAAGACGCTGGTCCGGCTCGCGCTCGGCGCGCCGCCGGAGGCGCTGTTCCGCATGGAACTGTCGGCGGCGTCGCTGACGACGATCGCGTACTACGCGGACGGCAACGCGAGCGTGCGCGCTCTCAACGAGACCGCGCATCTGGCCGTCCGTTAGGCGGTGAGGGCGCTCGCCTCGCGGGCCAGCTTCTCGACCCGGGCCCAGTCCTTCGCGGCGATCGCGTCGGCCGGGAGCATCCAACTGCCGCCCACGCAGCCGACGTTCCTCAGCGCCAGATAGGTGGGGGCGTTCGCGGGCGAGACTCCGCCGGTCGGGCAGAACCGGGCCTGCGGCAGCGGCCCGGCGAGCGCCTTGAGGTAGGCGGCGCCCCCGGCGGCCTCGGCGGGGAAGAACTTCATCTCGCTTATCCCGCGCTCGATCAGCGCCACGACCTCCGAGGTGGTGGAGACGCCCGGCAGGAACGGCACGCCCGAGCCCTTCATCGCGTCGAGCAGCGTGTCCGTCCAGCCGGGGCTGACCAGGAACTCCGCACCCGCGTCCACCGAGCCGGCGACGTTCGCGGGGGAGATCACGGTGCCCGCGCCGACGACCGCGCCCTCGACCTCGGCGGCGATGGCGCGGATCGCGTCGAGCGCGGCGGGCGTGCGCAGGGTCACCTCGATCGCGGGCAGGCCGCCCGCGACGAGCGCCCGCGCGAGCGGCACCGCGTCGGCGACGTCCTCCACGACGACGACGGGGACGACGGGGGCGAGGTCGAGCACGGAGGAGTGCGCAGAGGAGGTCATGGGCACATCCTGCCCGGGGCGCGCACCATGCGCAAAGGCCGTTGCGCATGGTGCAACATGAGGCGGGCGGGGGTCAGTGCACCTCGTCGACGAGCACGTCCAGACTCCACGCCCGCCCGGCCCTGGCGGGCGCCTCGACCTCGACCTCGTACGACTGCTCCCGCAGGATCTCGACCAGCTCGGCCGGGGAGGCGGGCGCGGCGCCCGAGGTCAGCAGCGAGCGCACGATGCGCCCCTTGGTCGCCTTGTTGAAGTGGCTGACGACCTTGCGGGTCGGCGCGTGCAGCACCCGTACCGTCGCCGTCCGCTCCGCGACCTCACCCTTCGGCTTCCAGGCCGCCGCGTACGCCGCCGACCGCAGATCGAGCACGAGCCCGTCCCCGGCCGCCTCGGGCATGACCTCGGCCATCGGCGCCCGCCAGAACGCGCCGAGCGCGCCGAGCCCCGGCAGCTTCACGCCCATCGAGCAGCGGTAGGACGGAATGCGGTCGGTCACGCGCACCGCGCCCCACAGCCCGGAGAAGACGAGGAGCGAGCGCGCGGCCCGCTTCTTCGCGGCGGCGTCGAGGGTGGCGAGCCCGAGGGCGTCGTAGAGGACGCCGGTGTAGATTTCCCCGGCGGGCCGGGCGCCGGCGATGCGCAGCCCGGCGTTCTTGGCGACCTCGCCGCGCAGCCCCTCGCTCAGCCCGAGCACGTGGCGCGCCTTCTCCTCGTCCGCGGAGCACAGCTCGACCAGCTCGTCGAGGACGGCGGCCCGCGCCCCGGCGAGCCCCGGCAGCGACAACGACTCCGGCTTCAGCGGGGCGCCCTGCCCGGAGGCGGCCTTCCCTTCGGACGGCGGCAGCAAGACGAGCACGGGCGATCTCCTTCGGTACGACGGGCCGGGGTGCGGCCCCGCGCCAGGTTAGTCGGCGACGGGGGAGGGTTCGTTCCGCACCCGCGTGAGCCGCGCCTCCAGGGCGCGGGCCAGCCGGTCGGGCTCCTCGGCGTGCAGCCGCACCCGTACGACGTCCTTCGGCCGCCCGAGGAAGGTGAGATGGGTGACCGGCGCGCCGAGTTCGAGGTG
>NZ_JAOCNE010000003.1:1079379-1091183 GCF_056172735.1 Streptomyces sp. R818 | reverse complement strand
GGTGTCCCGGCGCTGGGCAGCTCCGCGGGCAGACACGCCACGAGCGCGTGTGCGGCCTCGGCGACGCGGGGGTCGTCGGGCGCGGCGTCGTCGAGCGCGTCGAGCCGGGCGTACACGTCACGGACGGCGTCCATGGCGGCCGGGTCGGTGACCGTGGGCCGCAGGGCCGCGATCAGCTGCCCGCGGATTTCGGGCGGCGCGGTGGTGTCGATGAGGGTGAGCATCTCGCGGTCCTTGGCGGCCATCGGCGAGGTGCCGGCCAGCTCACCGACCTCCCCGAGCAGGGCGGCGAGCTCGGGCGAGACGGGCCCTTCGGCGGGCAGCCGCCCTTGCTCCGCCTGCGCCAGCAGCTCCCGCAGCCGGGCACGCCGCTCCCGCAGCGCGTCCTCCTGCCGGGCCAGATCGTCATCCAGCTCGGCCAGGACTTCCACGAGCTCCCGCCCGGCGTCGTCGGCGAGCACGTCCCGTACTTCATTGAGCCCGAGCCCCAGCTCGGTGAGGCGCCGGATCCGGGCCAGCTCGACGGCGTGCCGGAGCCCGTACGCGCGATACCCGTTGCCGAGCCGTTCGGGCTCGGCGAGCAGCCCGAGATGGTGGTAGTGCCTGATGGCACGCGTGGTGACACCGACGGTGGCGGCCAGCTCCCCGATCCTCATGGGGCCAGTAGAAACGTTGCCGCTACGGCAGGGTCAAGGCGCCGCTCCCGTTGATCCGCACCAGGTCGCTCCCGTGCTCCGTGCCAGGTCCCGCCGGGTATCATGGCGGGACGGCAGACGAGCCGGGCGGACGGCCGCGTGGGGTCCCTTCATCGGAACCCCCCGAGGAACGTCCGGGCTCCACAGGGCAAGGTGGTGGCTAACGGCCACCCGGGGTGACCCGCGGGACAGTGCCACAGAAAACAGACCGCCGGGGACCTCGGTCCTCGGTAAGGGTGAAACGGTGGTGTAAGAGACCACCAGCGCCTGAGGTGACTCAGGCGGCTAGGTAAACCCCACCTGGAGCAAGGTCAAGAGGGAACGCCTCTTCGGAGACGTTCCTGCGCGGACGATCGAGGGCTGCCCGCCCGAGTCCGCGGGTAGACCGCACGAGGCCGGCGGCAACGCCGGTCCTAGATGGATGGCCGTCTCCCCGGCCACCGCGAGGTGACCGGGCGACAGAACCCGGCGTACAGCCCGACTCGTCTGCCGCCTGCGCCGCTCAGTAGTGATAGCGGCGCTGGGCAACTCTGGCTCATGCGCGGACCGGAATCACCAATGGCGTGCCCCTTTCCGGATGGGGCAGGACCTCGACCGGATGCTGGTACACCTCGCTGAGCAGATCCGCCTCGAAGACCTTCTCCGGAGGCCCGTCCGCTGTCACCCGGCCGTTTCGGAGGAGCACCGTGCGGTCCGCGTAGGCCGCTGCCAGGGCCAGGTCGTGCAGGACCACCACCACCGCGTCGCCCGCCGCCGCGCGGGAGCGGCATACGCCGAGGACCAGTTCCTGGTGGCGGAGGTCAAGGGCCGCTGTGGGTTCGTCCAGGAGGAGGAGCTGGGTCGACTGGGCCAGGACCCGGGCCAGGGCGACCCGGGCGCGTTCGCCGCCGGAGAGGGCGGAGAAGGGGCGGGGCGTGAAGGGTGCTGTCTCCGTGGCCTGGAGTGCCGCTGCCACCGCCGCGTCGTCTTCGTCCTCGTACGGCGTGCCGAGCCACGGGGACCTGCCCATGCGCACCACCTCCTCCACCGTGAACGGGAAGGAGAGCGTCGCCGGCTGGGGGAGGAGCGCGCGGCGTTGGGCGAGTTCGGGTGGGGTCCAGGCCTGGGCGTCGCGGTCCCCTATGCGCAGGGCGCCCCGCGTCGGCGGCAGGTCCGCCGCCAGTGCTGCCAGCAAGGTGGATTTGCCTGCGCCGTTCGGGCCTACCAGGGCCAGGACCTCGCCTGCTCGGACCTGTACGTCGACGCCGGACAGTACCTCTCGCGCACCCAGGTTCAGGTGTACGCCCCGCGCCTCCGCCACCGTTGCGCCGGGGGCGTATCTCTCGGGCAGAGGGTGGGAGCGCCTCCAGGGCCTCTTCATGCCCAGCCTCCTTGCTTGCGGCGGGTACGGCGCAGCAGCCAGAAGAAGAACGGGCTGCCGGTCAGGGCGGTCAGGACGCCGATGGGGAGTTCGGCCGGCGCGGCGATCGTACGGGCGGCCAGATCCGCGCCGACCAGGACGACCGCGCCGCCCAGGGCGCTGCCGGGAACCAGGAAACGGTGGCCGGGGCCCGCCAGCATGCGGAGCAGGTGCGGGATGACCAGGCCCACGAAGCCGATCACCCCGGAGACCGCTACCGCCGCCGCCGTGAGCAGGGCTATGACCAGGATCAGCAGCACCCTCAGTCGCTCCACGTCCACGCCCAAGTGGCGGGCCGGGCGCTCGCCCAGCGACAGAAGGTCCAGCTTCCTGCTGTAGAAGGGGGCGATCAGCAGGCCCAGCGCCGCGCACGGCAGGACCGCGAGCACCTTCGGCCACGTCGCCTGCGCCAGCGAGCCGAGCTGCCAGAACGTGATCTGGTTGACCGCCGCCGTGTCCGCGTAGGCAAGGAACAGGCCGATCAACGCGCCGGCGAAGGCGTTCACCGCTATGCCGGTCAGGATCAGGGTGATTACCTCCGTCCGGCCGTTCGCGCGGGACATCACGTAGACGAGCAGGACCGTCGCCAGGCCGGACACGAACGCGCAAACCGTGATCGTCCAGGTGCCCATGAAGTTCAGGCCGAGCGCTATGCACGCCACCGCGCCGACCGCCGCGCCCGACGAGATGCCGATGACACCCGGCTCCGCGAGCGGGTTGCCGAACACGCCCTGCATCAGCGCGCCCGCGCAGCCCAGGGACGCGCCGACGAGGAGGGCGAGGACGACGCGGGGGAGGCGGACGTTCCACAGGACCGATTCCGCTACGCGGTCCAGGGCCGAGCCGCCCAGGCCCACGTGGTGCTGGACGGAGGCCAGTACGTTTCCGGGCGGGATGTCGTAGGCGCCTATGCCGGAGGAGAGCAGGGCCAGGAGCAGGAGCGCCGCCGCCAGGAGCGCAGTCAGCGGCCACGTTCTGCGTCCCCGTGGGCGCGTCGTCGGTTCCTTCGCCTCGGCCGTGGGCGCGGGGGCCGTCGTCGTCATGTCAGGCACCGGCCCTGTCACCGTAGAGCTGGTCCACCATCGACCGCAGCACCTGGTCCGTGCGCGGGCCGTAGTTGAGGAGCACGCCGTCCTCGACCGAGACGACGCGGCGGTCCACACCCGCCGGGGTCTCCGCCACGCCGGGGATCCTGACCAGGCCGTCGATGCCGCCGACGGATTCGAGGCCCTTCGTCATGACGAGGATCGCGTCGGGCGCCGCCTTCGCGAGGGCCTCGCTGGTGATGGCCCGGAAGTCCGTCCTCAGGCCGGACGCGGCGCCCGCGTCGACCGCGCCCGCCGCCTCCAGGAGTGAGGTGGCGCCCGACTTGGCGCCGCCGATGAGGTAGACGGAGGCCGAGCCGCGTACGTAGAGGAAGGCGACGCGGGGCTTCTTCGACGCAGAGGCGCGGGGGATGTCCTTGCGTACCGCCTCGATCCGGTCCTGCGAGCGCTTCGTCAACTCCCGTCCCGCCGCCGGGACCCCGAGCGTGTCCGCGACCGCCTGGATGCGGGTGCCGACGTCGTCGAGGCTCAGCGCGGGGTCCAGGACGACCACGGGGACACCCGCGTCGCGGATCTGCTGCATCGCCTCGTCGGGGCCTGTCGTCTTCTCCGCGAGGACGAGGTCCGGCTTGAGGGAGAGCACGCTCTCCGCCGACACGTCGTGGTTGCGGGTGACGACCGGCAACTTCTTCGCCTGGTCGAACGTCGCCGTGATGTCGCGCGCCACGACGTCTCCGCCGAGCCCGAGCGTGAAGACGATTTCGCTCAGGCTGCCGGAGAGCGGCACGATCCGGTCGGTCTTCTCCACCGTCACCTTGCGGCCGTCCGCCGACGCGGCGGTGACCGGCAGCTTCGGGCGGGGCGCAGGGGTGAGCGGGTCGAGGCGGTTCGCCGTGGCGGTCGCGGGTTTCGTCCCCGGCCGCGTGGTGGCCGACGTGGCGCCCCCGCAGGCGGTCAGGGCCGAGGCGAGCACCGCGGCCAGTACGGAGACCAGCACGCCCGTACGTCGAGAGGCGCGGGCAGCGCGGGCAGCGCGAGAAGCGCGGGGAACGCGGCGGGTGGCGGCTGGCGTCGGCACGCGGACACCGTCCTGTCATGAGTCGTGGCGGGAGGGGCTGTTGCGAGAGGGGCTGTTGCTGTCGGAGATCCTAGTTTAGGTTAGCCTTACCTAAGTCGCCAGGGTTTGGTGACGTACCCCGGAGGAAACCGCCATGTCCCGACGCGCCCGGCTACGCGTCCTCGCCGTCGCCCTGTTCACCGCGTTGCTCGGCGCCCTGCTCCCGGTCGCCGGCGCGCACGCCGCGTCCCGCACCGTGCAGGGCGGGCGCCTGGACTGGGGGCTGAAATCGTCGTTCCAGAGCTACATCACCGGGCCCATCGCCAAGGGGAGTTACACCCTGACGGGCGGCGCGGCCACCGTGGGCGCGAGCCAGTTCCGGTTCCACTCGGCGACCGGCACGTACGACGGGTCGACGGGCGCCTTCGCCTCCTCCTTCTCCGGCGGCGTCCACTTCGTCGGGCACAGGAAGAGCGACGGGACCAACGAACTCGACCTCACCGTCAGCCGGCCCACCGTCCGCATCTCGGGCGGCGGCGGGACGCTGTACGTGGATGTCGTGAGCAAGGCGAAGGGCACGGGGGCGGTCACGTCGTCCAGCCAGGTGCCCTTCGCCACGCTGGCCGTCGGCGGGATCGACATGAAGGGCGGCGGCAGCGCCGTCGCGCTGAACAACGTCCCCGCCACCCTCACCGCCCAGGGCGCCAAGTCCTTCGCCGGGTACTACACCGCGGGGACCGCGCTCGATCCGGTCAGCCTCGCCGTGGACGTCGCGCCCGAGCAGCAGCCCAAGTCCGCCGCGCCCAAGCCGTCCGCCTCCGGCACCAAGAAGAAGGCGGAGAAGGACGAGTCCGGGAAGCTTCAGGACGGCGCCGTCGACTGGGGCGTGCGCCGCACCTTCCGCGAGTACGTCACCGGGGACATCGCCCAGGGGCAATGGAAGCTCGCCGACGGGGCCCAGGACGGCGGCGCCGTCTTCCGCTTCCCCGCAGGAAAGGGCACGTACGACCCGAAGAAGCAGGCCCTGAGCGGGACGTTCGCCGGGTCGGTGCGGTTCACCGGCGAGCACGGGCTCGACCTCACCCTCGCGCGGCCGGCCGTCACCGTCGCCGACGGGAAGGGGACCCTGCGCGCCGACGTGACCAGCGAAGGGAAGACCGCGAAGGACGTCGCGCTCATCACCTTCGCCGTGAAGTCGCTGGCCGCCGAGGGCGGGCTCGTACGGGTCGAGGAGGCGCCCGCCGTGCTCACCGCCGCCGGGGCGAAGGCGTTCGGCGGGATGTACCAGGCCGGGGCCGCGATGGATCCCGTCTCCTTGGCCGTCGCGCTCGATGACGGGGTGAAGCTGCCGGCTCTGCCCGATCTCGGCAAGGCGGGGGCCTCGGCGGCGGCGAGCCCGAGGTCCAGTCCTGGCCCCAGTGCTGTCGCCGCCAAGCCCGTTGCACAGGAGGGCAGTTCGGGGCTCGGGTCCGGTGCCGTCGCCGGGATCGCCGGTGGGGCCGTGGTGATCGTCGCCGGTGCCGTCCTCCTCGTCGTTCGTATGCGCAAGCGGAGTCCCGCGGACGGGTGAGCGTCTGCCCCTCCGCGTTTCGTTGCCGGGTGCCGCTCTCGTCGTGGTTGCTCGCGCAGTTCCCCGCGCCCCTGACGGGGCGCACCCTCAGATCCAAGGTGCAGGAGTTCCCATGTCCCTCGTCAGACACCCCATAGCCCTCGCTGCCGCCACCGCCGTCGCCCTCGGGGCCGGTGCCGTCGCGTTGCCCGCCTTCGCCGCCGACAAGGCGCCGGCGATCGAGTTGAAGGACGGCACGCTCGACTGGGGGCTGAAGGAGTCGTTCCGGAAGTACGTCACCGGGATCGCCGCCGGGAAGATCGAGGCGGGCGACGGGGCCACGCAGGCCGACGGCAACGGGGTGTTCCGGTTCAGCGGGGGCGTCGGCACGTACGACATGACGACGCACGGCACGGACACCGCGTTCAAGGGCGGCGTCCGGTTCGTCTCCACGGCCCACATGTTCGACATCAAGATCAGTGACGTGAAGGTCGTGACCTCGGGCACGACCGGGCACATCGACGCCGACGTGTCCCTGAACGGCACCGTGCAGAACGACATCGAGTTCGCCACGCTCGACCTCTCCGCCGTGAAGCCCGGCCAGGGCGCGGGCGGCGCGATGACCTTCAAGGACATCCCGACGACGCTCAGCGCCGACGGAGCCAAGGCGTTCAACGGCATGTACCAGGCGGGCACCGCGCTCGACCCGGCGACGCTGACGGTGACCGCCGTGACCACGTCGCCCGACCCGGACCCCGACCCCGACCCGGAGCCGTCGACGACGCCGCCGAGCACGCCGCCCGCCACCCCGAAGCCGACCGCCACCCCGACCGACAAGCCGACGGCGACCCCGACCGACAAGCCCTCCGCCTCCACGACGCCGAAGCCCGCCGTCTCCGGCGCCATCGCCGACGGCAACCTCGACTGGGGCGTCAAGGAGTCCTTCCGTACGTACATCACGGGCCCCATCGCGCACGGCAAGGTCGAGCTGAGCGGCGGCGCCGCGAAGAACGGGGCCGTGTACCGCTTCGGCGACGCGAGCGGCCGCTACGACGCCGACGCCAAGTCCCTCGACGCGAAGTTCACGGGCAAGGTCCGCTTCCTCGGCCACGAGGAGGGCGGCGAGTACGTCCTCGACCTGCAGTTCAGCGATCTGCACGTGACGGCGTCGGGCGGCAGCGGCAAGCTCGTCGCCGACGTGTCCAGCAAGGACCGGGAGAGCGGCAAGGTCACGACGTACGACGACCTGACCGTCGCCACGCTGAAGGCCGGCTCGGGCGACCTGACCGCGAAGGACGACGTCGTCGAGCTCGACGGCGCCGCGACCACCCTCACCGCCGACGGCGCGAAGGCGTTCGGCGGGTTCTACCAGGCGGGCGACGCGCTCGACCCGGTCACCGTCGCCGTCTCCCTGGACGAGGACGCCACGCTGCCCGACGGCAACGGTGCGGGCGGCTCCGCCTCCGGGGGCACGTCGGGCGGTACCGGCACCACCGGCGGCACCGGCACCGGGTCGACCGTCGGCGGCACCGGCTCGACCACCGGCTCGACCGTCGGCGGCGCGCTCGCCTCGACCGGCGCCGACCTCCCGGCCGGTCCGCTCGCCGCGGCCGCCGCGCTGGTCGTCGCCGCGGGCGCGGGCACGGTGTTCGCCACGCGCAGGCGGCGCCCGCAGGAGAGCTGACCTGCCGGGAACCGCAGGTGCGCTCGGCCGTCCGTCAGATCAGTGGCGGGCGGCCGAGCCGCGTCATGCGCCACACCGTGCGCCAGCGCATCGGGCGCCGCTCGCCCGCCGGGGTGCGGACGCCCTCCACGAAGCCGCCCGCCCACGCGCGCAGGCCGCCGAGCGAACGCGTACGCAGCAGGGTCAGCAGCGTCCACGTGCCGAGGTAGAGGGGGACGAGGGGGAGCGGGAGGCGGCGGCGGGCCAGCCAGACGCGGTTGCGGGCGGTCATCCGGTAGTAGACCGCGTGCCGTGCCGGGGACGTCTTCGGGTGCTGGAGCAGCAGCGACGGCTCGTAGAGGACCTTCCAGCCCGCGTCGAGGGCGCGCCACGCCAGGTCCGTCTCCTCGTGCGTGAAGAAGAAGTCGGCGGGCCAGTCGCCGGTCTCGGCGAGCATGTCCATCGAGAAGGCGTGGCCGCCGCCGAGGAACGCGGTGACCAGACCGCGCCGCATCGGGTCCTTGGCGCGCAGGCGCGGCACGTGGCGGCGCTGCGTCTCGCCGAGTTCGTCGGCGATGCGGAAACCGACGATGCCGAGGCGCGGGTCGGCCGCGTACAGACGCTGGATCGTGGAGAAGACGTCGGCGTCGACGAGGAGCCCGTCGTCGTCCAGCTCGACGGCCACGTCCACGTCGCCGAACGCGCGGAGCCGGGCGAGCGCCACGTTCCGGCCGCCGGGGCAGCCGAGATTGTCGTCCAGCTCGACGTTGGTCACCTCGAAGGGGAGGCCGGTGAACTCGGGCAGCGGCGTGCCGTTGCCGATCATGACGACGCGGGTCGGCGGGGCGTCCTGCTTGGCCACCGACTCCAGGAGCGCGTCCACGTCCTTGGGGCGGTTGCCCATGGTGACGATGGCCACGCCCAAGCGGGGGAGTTCGGTGGTTCGGCGCCTGTCTGTCATGGCGGCGATGGTAGCCGTTCACCTTCGGCGGGCCGCGCGGCGGATCGGGCGTGCGGCTGCCGTCCCGTCTCCGCCGCCCACGGCGCCCTGACGAAGCCGGGCGCGGCCCTCAGTTCCGGCCCTCCGGGGCGGCGGGGCCGAGCGAGCGCTCGGCGACCTTCGCGACGTGCGCGGCCAGCGTCCCGCGCGGGTCAGGGGTGAGGGTGCCGAGCGCGACCAGCGCCGTGACCACCACGTCGCACAGCTCCGACTCGACGTCCTGCCAGGTGTGGCTGGCGCCCTTGCGCGGGTTCTGCGCGACGGCCCCGATGACCGCCTCGGCCACCTCGCCGACCTCCTCCGAAAGCTTCAGCACCCTGATGAGCAGGGCCTCTTGGGAGGGGAGCTTGTTGTTGCCGTCCAGCCAGGCACGCAGCCGGCCGACGGTGTCCCAGAGTTCGTCGTTGCGGAGTTCGTCGTTCCGGAGTTCGTCGTCGTTCGTCGTCACGGGGAAAGAGCCTAGGGGCGCCCACTGACAAAGAGCCCTGGTCCCCTCGGCCCCCGGCTCCCTGGCCCCCTCGGCTCAGTCGGCGGCCGGAGGCTCCTCCGCCCCCTGGGTCTCCGCCGCCGTCTCGGCCGCCTGGGCGCGCTTGGAGCGGGAGCCGACCACCGCGAGGGTCGCCGCCGCCGCGCCGACGAGCGCGGCCGGGACCATCCAGTGCCGGTCGAAGACGTGGCCGAGCGCGTGGTCGAGGGAGTAGCGGCCCGCGCCCGTCACCGCGAGGCCCGCCGCGACGAAGCCGAGGAACGCCGGGTACTCGTAGCCGCCCTCCATCGCGAAGAAGCCGTTCGGGGCGTGCACGGCCGCCGCGCCCGCCATGGTCCCGGCCGCCGCCGCGCCGCCCAGCGGCGTCGCGAGGCCCAGGGCGAGGAGCGCGCCGCCGCCCGCCTCGCCGAGCCCGGCCGCGAGGGCGCTGGCCTTGGCCGGGGTGTAGCCCATGGCGTCCATGGCGGCGGTCGTGCCGGAGACGCCGCCCCCGCCGAACCAGCCGAGCAGCTTCTGGGCGCCGTGCGCGGCGAGGACCCCGCCGGTGCCCACGCGCAGGGCGAGAAGGCCCAGGTCGCGGCGGGAGCGACAGGGTACGGAGGGGGCGGGGAGGACGGCGTTCGGGATGCGGGAGCGTGTGCAGGTCATGCCCCCACCGTCCGGCAGCCCCGCGCCGCCCACCTCGCGCGCGGGCCCATTCGGGTGGCGGGCACGGCCGCGCGCCACGGCCGGTGGCGGGCCCCCGGGCGCGGTGCAAGCCTGAACGCATGCCCATGCAGACCGCGAAACTCAGTGATCCGGCTGTCCGCGCCTTCGTCTCCGCGCTGAACGCCCACGACCAGGAGGCCTTCCGCGCCGCGCTCGCGCCGGACGCGACCATGGCCGACGACGGCTCCGACCGTGACCTCGCCGACTGGACCGCCCGCGAGATCTTCGACTCCCACGGCCACATGGAGATCGAGAAGGAGACGGCCGGAGGCCGCGCCCTCGTCGCCAACTACCGCAACGACGCCTGGGGCGAGATGCGCACCAAGTGGACGTTCGACGTGGCGAACGGCAAGGTCGTACGGTTCGAGACCGGCCAGGCCTGAACGCCCTTACGCAACACCGGGGTTGACCTCGTGTGCGCTTCAACTCCTAGCGTCACGCGCCATGGACTTCACCACACGCACCCTGGGCGGCAGCGGCATCGAGGTCAGCGCGCTCGGCTTCGGCTGCTGGGCGATCGGCGGAGAGTGGCAGGACCCGGACGGGCAGCCGCTCGGCTGGGGCCCGGTCGACGACGGGGAGTCGGTCCGGCCGTGCGGCGCGCCGTCGACCTCGGCGTCACCTTCTTCGACACGGCCGACGCCTACGGCACCGGACACAGCGAACGCGTCCTCGCCCGCGCCCTCGGCAAGCGCCGTGACGACGTCGTCCTCGCCACCAAGTGGGGCAACGTCTTCGACGAGCGGACCAGGACCCTCACCGGCAGCGACGACTCCCCGGCCCACGCCCGCCGCGCCCTGACCGCGTCCCTCACCCGCCTCGGCACCGACCACATCGACCTCTACCAGCTGCACATCGCCGACGCGGACCCCGAGCGCGCCGCGCTGCTCCGCGACACCTGCGAGGACTTCGTGCGCGAAGGGCTCGTCCGCGCCTACGCGTGGAGCACCGACGACCCCGACCGCGCCCGCGTCTTCGCGAAGGGCCCGCACTGCGCCGCGGTCCAGCACCGCTGCAACGTGCTCCAGGACGCCCCCGAACTCCTCGCCCTGTGCGACGAGTCGAACCTCGCGAGCATCAACCGCAGCCCCCTCGCCATGGGCCTGCTCGGCGGCGGCCACGGCGCGGCGCGCCGCCTGCCCGCGGGCGACATCCGCAGCGCCCCGCCCGCCTGGCTGCCCGGCTTCGGCAGGGGCGGCGGCGCCGACCCGGACTGGCTGGCCCGCGTCGACGCCCTGCGCTCCGTACTCACCAGCGGCGGCCGCACCCCGGCCCAGGGTGCGCTCGCCTGGCTGTGGGCGCGCAGCCCGCGCACGGTCCCGATCCCCGGCTTCCGCACGGTGGCGCAGGCCGAGGAGAACGCGGGCGCGCTCGCCCACGGCCCCCTCACCCCGGCGGAGCTGGCGCAGGCCGAGCACGTCCTGCGCCGGGTGTGACCTCGTACGGCTACGGGATCGGGACGGCGGTGCCGCTCACCCGTACGCGGGGATCGCCGCTCCGCAGTGTCACCGTCAGCTCGCCGGGGCGCCCCATGTCCTCGCCCTGGTACAGCGTGAGGTCGACCTCCTGCGGCACCAGCTTCAGCTCGCGCAGGTAGGCGCCGAGCGCGGCGGCGGCCGCCCCGGTGGCGGGGTCCTCGACGACGCCGCCGACGGGGAACGGGTCGCGCACGTGGAACGTGGAGTCGTCCTTCCGCCACACCAGCTGGACCGTCGTCAGGTCGAGGCGGTGCATCAGGTTCAGGAGGCGGTCGAAGTCGTACGAGAGGTCGGCGAGGCGCTCGCGGGTGGCCGCGGCCAGGACGAGGTGGCGGGCGCCCGCGTAGGCGATCCGGGGCGGGAAGGCCGGGTCGAGGTCGGCGGCGGGCCAGCCGAGCGCGGCCAGCGCCTCGGCGAGATCGTCCCCGGAGGCGTCCTCCAGGTGCGGGGCGACGCTGGTGAGGGTCGCGCGCAGCACGCCGTCCGTCCGCTCCACCGTGACCGGGACCTCGCCGGCCGGGGTGTGGAACACGTAGTCCCCGGCGCCGTGGCGCTCCGCGAGGGCGACGGCCGTGGCGACGGTGGCGTGGCCGCAGAACGAGACCTCGGCCTTGGGGCTGAAGAACCGGATCGTGCGCACGTCCGGCCCGCTCCCGGCCGGTCCCGGGGTGACGAACGCCGATTCGCTGTAGCCGAGTTCGGCGGCGATCTTCAGCATGTCC
>NZ_JAOCNE010000003.1:1044408-1078624 GCF_056172735.1 Streptomyces sp. R818 | reverse complement strand
AACCGGGGCTGTCGAACTGGATGTACCCGAGGTGGAGGCCGCCCTGGTGCGAGGCGGCGGAGGCCGGGGACGCGGCGAACAGCGAGCCGGTCAGGGCGACCGCGGCGAGGGCGGCCGGAGCCGCGGAACGTATGCGCAAGATGCACTCCAAATGTGAAGTTCTCGTGGAGAGGAGTTGAGCATACGGGGTGCGGTGTCCGGTTCTGGGGCGGTAGGTGCCATTCCGCTTGTGGAGATTTAGATCTCAAGCAAGAACCGCGCCACGGTCACCCGCGCCCGATGTAGGGCATGTTGGTGGCGAGGACCGTCGCGAACTGCACATTGGCCTCAAGTGGCAGCTCCGCCATGTGCCGCACCGTCCGTGCCACGTCCGCCACATCCATCACGGGCTCGGCCGCCAGCTCCCCGTTGGCCTGCGGGATGCCGGACCGCATGGCCTCCGTCATGTCGGTCGCCGCGTTGCCGATGTCGATCTGGCCGCAGGCGATCCGGTACGGACGCCCGTCCAGGGAGAGCGACTTGGTCAGGCCCGTCAGCGCGTGCTTGGTCGCCGTGTACGCGATCGAACGCGGCCGGGGCGTGTGCGCCGAGACGGAGCCGTTGTTGATGATCCGCCCGCCCTGCGGCTCCTGCTCCTTCATCAGCCGGAACGCCGCCTGCGCGCACAGGAACGCCCCGTTGAGGTTGGTGTCGACGACATGCCGCCACGCGTCGTACGCGAGATCCTCGACGGGCACGCCGCCGGGCCCGAACGTCCCCGCGTTGTTGAAGAGCAGGTCCAGCCGCCCGAACCGCTCCCGTACGGCGGTGAACAGGCCCTCCACGTCACCGGGGTCCGACACGTCCGTGCGGACGGCGAGGGAGTCGGCGCCTGGCGCGAGGGCGGCCGTCTCCTGAAGGGTCTCGGCGCGCCGCCCGGCGAGGGCCACGCGCCAGCCGCCCCGCAGCAGCTCCAGGGCGACGGCCCGGCCGATGCCGGACCCGGCCCCGGTGACCACGGCCGTCCGCGTCACCGTGCTGCCGCCTGCCTCGGATGGGCTCTGGTCCGATGTGCGCTGGTCTGATGTGTGCTGATCGTCCATGGGGCCGCAGCGTACGGGCGGTGCGGCCACCGGGAGATCACCGATCCGCCATGTGGCTGTTGTGTACGCGACAGTCGAGCGTCGTCCCGGGCCACTCCAATTCCCCCTGAGACCGCACGTCAGCAGCATCAAGGGGAGGGGCTCCATGTCGCACGTACCCCAGCACGCACCCGAACTCCGCGCCGCCGCGCAGCATTTGGGCCGGCGCCGTTTCCTCACTGTCGCGGGCGCCGCGGCGGCGCTAGCCTTCAGTGTGAACCTGCCCGCCGCGGGCACCGCGGCCGCCGCCGAGCTGGACGCCCGCAAGGTGACCAGCGACCCCTTCACCCTCGGTGTCGCCTCGGGCGACCCCCTGCCCGGCTCCGTCCTGCTGTGGACGCGCCTCGCACCCAAACCGTACGAGACCGGCGGCGGGCTGCCCGCCGCACGCGTCGAGGTCCGCTGGGAGCTCGCCCACGACGAGCGCTTCCGCCGCGTCGTCAGACGCGGCGCCGCGACCGCGCACCCGGAGTTCGACCACTCCGTGCACGTCGAGGTCGACCACCTCGCGCCCGGCCGCGTCTACTACTACCGCTTCCGCGTCGGCGCCTGGGTCAGCGAGACCGGCCGCACCCGCACCGCGCCCGCCGCCGCGAGCCACGTCTCCGAGCTGACGCTGGCCGCCGTCTCCTGCCAGGCGTACCACGACGGCTACTTCACCGCGTACAAGCACCTCGCCGAGGACGACGTCGACGTCGTCTTCCACCTCGGCGACTACCTCTACGAGTACGCGGTCAACTCGGCCGGCGGCGCCCGCAAGTACACCGACCGCGTCCTGCCCGACCTCTTCAACCGGGAGACCGTGACGCTGGAGGACTACCGGCTGCGCTACGCCCTCTACAAGTCCGACCCGGACCTGCGGGCCGCGCACGCCGCGCACCCCTTCGTCGTCACCTGGGACGACCACGAGACCGAGAACAACTACGCCGGCGACATCTCCGAGAACGACGACCCGCCGGCCGAGTTCCTGCTGCGCCGCGCCTCCGCGTACCGCGCGTACTGGGAGAACCAGCCGCTGCGCCGTCCCCAGCTGCCGACCGGTCCCGACGCGCGGCTCTACCGGCGCCTCGACTGGGGGCGCCTCGCCCAGTTCGACATCCTCGACACCCGGCAGTACCGCTCCAACCAGGCGTACGGCGACGGCTCCCACGTGCCGGGGCCCGAGTCCGACGATCCGGCGCGCACCATCACCGGGGCGACGCAGGAGCGGTGGCTGCTCGACGGGTGGCGGCACTCGCGCGCCCTGTGGAACGTCGTTCCGCAGCAGGTCACCTTCTCCGAGCGCAGGCTCGATCTCAACGCCGAGGCGAAGCTGTCCATGGACGCGTGGGACGGGTACCGGGCGTCTCGTCGGCGGGTGCTCGACGGGGCGAAGGCGGCGCGGGTCGAGAACCTGATGGTGCTCACCGGTGACGTCCACGTCGGGTACGCCTTCGACATCGAGGACGACTTCGCCGATCCCGCGTCGCGGACGCTCGGCACCGAGATCGTCGCCACGTCCATCGCGTCCGGCAAGGACGGGGCGGAGCGGCCCGCCAACTGGGAGACGTACATGCGGGCCAACCCGCACCTGAAGTTCTACAACGGGCGCCGCGGCTACGTCACCGTGGAGCTGGGGGAGCGAGCGGCCCGCGCCGACTTCAAGACCCTCCCGCTCATCTCCGTCCCCGGCGCGCCGATCAGCACGGCGGCGTCCTTCGTGACGGAGGTGGGCAACCAGGGCCTGCGCCCGGCGTAACGGTCCTTCGTCCGCGGGCGCGTGGGGGCTGGTCGCGCAGTTCCCCGCGCCCCTGTCATGCGCACTGCGTGCGGCATTCCATCGATCCTCGGCCGCGGCTCTCGTCGTGGCTGGTCGCGCAGTTCCCCGCGCCCCTGAGGCGCGCACTGCGTGCGCCACCTCAGGGCGCCGGGGAAGGCGCGGCGAAGCCGCAGCCTTCAGGGGCGCGGGGAACGGCGCGACCAGCCACGGCGCACGTCGCACCCGGCAACGGACCGTTCAGCCCTCCCCGGGATACCGCACCCCCACAGCCCCCCGCACCCGATCCAGGGTCCGCATGACGGCCAGCGAAGAAGAGAGCGGCACGAGCGGCGACTCCGTGTCCCCGGCGCGCAAGCGACCCATCACCTCGAGCGCCTCGTGCCGGAGCGAGTCCCGGGGCCCGTCCTCCGGCGCCGCCTCGAACACCTCCGGCTCACGACCGTCCCGGTGCACCACGAACCGCTCGGGATAGAAGAACCCGGACGGCACATCGATCCGCCCGGCGGACCCGGTGACCGACGCCGTCACACCCGTACCGGAGTTGATCGCACAGTGCAGGAGCGCCTGCGCCCCGCTCGCCCAGGACAGCAGCATCCCGGTCTGCAGATCCACCCCCTCCTCGGAGAGCATCGCCCGCGCGGTGACCTCGGCCGGCTCCCCGAGCAGCAGATGCGCGAACGACACCGGGTACACCCCGAGATCCAGGGTCGCACCGCCCCCCTGGGCCGGGTCCCGCAACCGGTGCGCGGGCGGGAAAGGACCGGCGAGCCCGAAATCGGCCTGCACGGTGCGGACCTCCCCGACCGCCCCGTCGTCGACCAGCGCCTTGAGCCGCCGGATCAGCGGGTTGCAGTACATCCACATGGCCTCCATCAGGAACAGGCCCCGCGACCGCGCGAGCGTGACCAGCTCCTCCGCCTCCCGCGCGTTCAGCGTGAACGCCTTCTCGCACAGCACGGCCCGCCCCGCCTCCAGGCAGAGCCCGGCGGCAGCCCGGTGCGCGGAGTGCGGCGTGGCCACGTAGATCACGTCGAGGGAGTCGTCGGCGGCGAGGGAGGCCCAGTCGCCGTAGGCGCGCTCGATCCCGAACCGTTCGGCGAAGGCCTTCGCGGACTCCTCGGAGCGGGAGGCGACGGCCGCCACCTCGGCGTCGGGAAGGTCGAGCAGCGCCCCCGTGAAGGACGCGGCGATCCCGCCCGTCGAGAGAATCCCCCACCGCACGCGCTCCGCTGCCATCTCTTGCCCACCTCAGATGTTGGTCCCGACCACTCCGCCGAGCTGAGAGCATAGGTAATCGCACGTACGGCCGGGAGAGACGAAAGGGAACGGGGAGCAACGGGTGAGCGACGGGACGACGGAGAGCGGAAGTACGGGGAGCACCACGAACACCATGAAGCCCCCGCAGGTCACCCGCGCCGAAGCGCCAACTCCCGTACCCGGCGGAGCCGTTCGCACCGGCGTCCTCGTCACCCTCGTCCTCGGCGGCCTCACCGCCGTCCCGCCGCTGTCCATGGACATGTACCTCCCGGCCCTGCCCGAGGTCACCGGCGCCCTGCACACCTCCGCCGCCACCGCGCAGCTCACCCTCACCGCGTGTCTGACGGGCATGGCGCTCGGCCAGCTCGTCGTCGGCCCGATGAGCGACAAGTGGGGGCGGCGCAGGCCGCTCATGACCGGCCTGTTCGTCTACATCGCCGCCACCGCGATCTGCGCGCTCGCGCCGAACGCCGCACTGCTCGTCGCCTTCCGCCTCCTTCAGGGCCTCGCGGGCGCGGCGGGCATCGTCATCGCCCGCGCGGTCGTGCGCGACCTCTACGACGGCGTCGCGATGGCCCGCTTCTTCTCCACCCTGATGCTGATATCGGGTGTCGCCCCGATCGTCGCGCCGCTGATCGGCGGTCAGATCCTGCGCGTCACGGACTGGCGCGGCGTCTTCGTCGTCCTCACCGTCATCGGCATCGCGCTCACCGCGATCGTGGGGAAGTTCCTCCCGGAGACGCTGCCGCCCGAGCGGCGCCACTCCGGCGGTACCGTCGAGGCGCTGCGCACGATGCGCTCGCTGCTCGCGGACCGCGTCTTCACCGGCTACATGATCGCGGGCGGCTTCGCGTTCGCCGCGCTGTTCGCGTACATCAGCGCCTCCCCGTTCGTGATCCAGGAGATCTACGGGGCCTCGCCCCAGATCTTCAGCCTGCTCTTCGGGCTCAACTCGGTCGGGCTGATCGCGGTCGGCCAGCTCAACGGCAAGGTCCTCGTCGGCCGCGTCAGCCTCGACAAGGTCCTCGCGGTCGGCCTGGCCCTGATCGTCCTCGCCGCCGCCTTCCTGCTGCTCGTCGTCACAGGCGTGTTCGGCGCCCCGGAGGACCTCGGCATCGTCCCCGTCGCGGCCGGACTCTTCGTCCTGATGGCGTCGATGGGCCTCGCCATGCCCAACACCAACGCGCTCGCCCTCCTGCGCACCCCGCACGCCGCCGGTTCCGCCTCCGCGCTGCTCGGCACGTCGTCGTTCCTGATCGGCGCGGTCGCCTCCCCGCTGGTCGGCATCGCGGGCGAGCGCACGGCGGTGCCGATGGCCGTGGTGCAGCTCGCCTGCGGCCTGGCGGCGGCCGTCGCCTTCATGGCACTGTGCCGCCCCTGGCAGCACGCGGCCAGAGCGACGGATGAGGTGACGGAGGCCTGAGCTCCCCACGACTGCGCCACGGCACCCCCGAGCGGGCGGGCCTGCGCACCGCCGAGATCGCCCGCCTCGTCCGTGACGTGCGCACGCTCCCCGAAGGGCCGCGCCCCTGGTGCGCGGGTGCCGTCCTGCTCGCCGGGCGCGGCCCGGTCCTCGCCGCCGAGGCCGCCACCGGCTGGGCCGTGCGCTACGCCGCGTACGACGAGGAGACCGACCGGGGCGTCGAGCTGCCGCCCGAGGACCGCGTGCCGATGACCCTCGACACCGTCTTCGACCTGGCCTCCCTCACCAAACTCTTCACCACGGTCGCCACCGTCCAGCAGATCGAGCGCGGCACGCTCGGCATCGACGCCCGGGTCGGCGCCTACCTCCCCGAGTTCACCGCCGCCTCCCGGCACGACATCACTGTCCGCCGGCTCCTCACCCACACCTCGGGCCTGCGCCCGGAACTCCCGCTGTACGAGGCCCGGGACGCGGCCGCGCGGCTCGCGCTCCTGCGCGCCGAGGCCCCCTCGTCGCCGCCGGGGGAGTACCTCTACTCCGACCTGAACATGCTGCTGCTCCAGCACCTCCTGGAGCGCCTCACCGGACGCCCGCTCGACGCCCTCGTCCGCGACGGCATCACCCGCCCCCTCGGCATGGCCGCCACCTCGTTCGGGCCGCGGCCCGGCGCCGCCGCCACCGAGGACCAGCGCCGCCCCTGGGCCAAGGCGGACCGCGGCATGCTGCGCGGCGAGGTCCACGACGAGAACGCCTGGGCGCTCGGCGGCGTCGCCGGTCACGCGGGCCTCTTCTCCACCGCCTACGACCTGGCGGTCCTGTGCCGCACCCTCCTCAACGGCGGCTCCTACGGCACCGCCCGCATCCTCGGCCCCGACTTCGTCGACCTGATGCTGGCCGCGCCGGGCCTCGGCTTCCGCGTCGACCAGCCCTCCTTCATGGGCGAGCTGGCGGGCGCCGGGGCGGCCGGGCACACCGGTTTCACGGGTACGTCCCTGGTCCTCGACCCGGTGACGGACACGTTCCTCGTCCTCCTCGCCACCACGGTCCACCCGCGCCGCCGCCCCGCCGACAACGGCCCGCGTGCGGCGGCGGCGACCCGGCTCGCCCGCGCGGTGACGGGCCCGCCGGGCTCCTGACACCGCCCTTCGGGACGGCCGCCTAAAATCGTGCGGGTGAACGCCCCGACCCACCCCACCTCGCACTCCGCGCCCACCGACCCCGCCGAGACCCTGCGCGCCGCGCTCGCCGGGCTCCTCGACGGGCTGCCGCCCACCCAGGCGGCGCGCGCCGTGGACCGCCTGATCGCGAACTACCGGGGCACCACCCCGACCGACGCGCCGATCCTGCGCGACCGGGCGGACGTGGCGGCGTACGCGGCGTACCGGATGCCGGCCACGTTCGAGGCGGTCGCCGCGAGCCTCGACGCGCTGGCTGCCGCGGCACCCGCCGACTGGACGCCCTCCGGCCACCTGGACATCGGCGGCGGGACCGGCGCGGCGGTCTGGGCGGCCCGCGCGGTGTGGCCCGCGCCGCGCCCGACGACGGTCCTGGACTGGTCGGAACCCGCACTGGCGCTGGGCCGCGAACTGGCCTCGGCGGACCCGCAGTTGACGTCGGACGTCCACTGGGAACGCGGCCGCATCGGCACGGGCGCCCCCCTCGCGGCCACCTCCCTCGTCACCATCTCGTACGTCCTGAAGGAACTGACGGACGCCGACCGCGCGGCCGTGGTCGACGCCGCCGCCGGGGCCGCGACCGAGGCCGTCGTCGTCATCGAACCCGGCACCCCCGACGGCTACGCCCGGATCATCGAGGCCCGCGACCGCCTGATCACGGCGGGCTTCCACATCGCGGCCCCGTGCCCGCACAGCGCCCCGTGCCCGATCGTCCCCGGCGAGGACTGGTGCCACTTCTCGGCCCGGGTCAGCCGCTCCTCCCTGCACCGCCAGGTGAAGGGCGGGTCGCTGGCGTACGAGGACGAGAAGTTCTCCTACGTGGCAGCGACCCGCTTCCCCCCGGCCCCGGCCGAGTCCCGGGTGATCCGCCGCCCTCAGATCCGCAAGGGCCAGGTGCTACTGGACCTGTGCGTAAAGGAGGACACGTTGACGCGAACGACGGTGACGAAGAAGCACGGGGAGCAGTACAAGCGGGCACGCAACACCAACTGGGGCGACGAATGGCCCCGCTAGGTGCAGCCCGGCCAGGGGCGCGGGGAACTGCGCGCCCAGCCACGGCCCACCCGCACCCGACAAACAACACGCACCCCCGTGCTACAGCCCGGCCCGCAGCTCAAGCGTGCAGCACTTGACGCTCCCGCCCCCCTTCAAAAGCTCGGACAGGTCCATGGGAACGGGCACGAACCCTCGCTCCCGCAGAGGTCCGAACAACCCGGCGGCAGCCTGAGGCACAAGAACATGCCGCCCGTCCGACACCGAATTCAGGCCGAAGGCCACCGCATCGGACTCCGAGGCGATCAACGCGTCCGGGAACAGCCGCCGCAGCACGCCCTGACTGCCCGCCGAGAACGCGGCCGGGTAGTACATGACCTCGTCGCCCCGGTCGTCGAGGACGGCGAGCGCCGTGTCCAGGTGGTAGAAGCGCGGGTCGACGAGGTCGAGCCCGATGACGGGCCGCCCGAACACCTCCTGCGCCTCGCCGTGCGAGAGGGGCGAGGCCCGGAACCCGCGTCCGGCGAGGACGTACGAGGCGGTGACGGCGAAGTCCCCCTCGCCCTCGTTGACGTGCACGGGCTCCCGCACGTCGGCGTAGCCGTTCGACCTGAACCACTCCAGGTGGGCCGCGGCCTCGCCCGCCCGCTCCGGGTAGGCGAACCGCGCCCCGAGCACCCGTCCGTCGACGACGGTCGCCCCGTTGGCCGCGTAGACCATGTCGGGCAGTCCGGGCAGCGGGTCGAGCACCTCGACGGTGTGGCCGAGGGAGCGGTACCGGTCGCGCAGGTCCTCCCACTGCGCGACGGCGAGCGGGACGTCGACGGGTTTCGCCGGGTCCATCCACGGATTGATCGAGTAGGTGACCTTGAAGTGTGCCGGTGGGCACATGAGGTAGCGCCGGGGTGTGGCGCGTCGTTCGGCGGAACACCCGGGATACGGCTCACGCAATGAGGGCTCCTCACAACCGCAGGGTCTGATGCGCCCATGGTGCGGTCGGAGGAGCCCTCCCGGCTGTGAACCGAACGGGTGGTTCACGGTGCGGAATCACGCGGGATCACGAGACGCGATCGGCGTCGCGCCTCTCCTGCAACTTGCGCATCAACTCCCGCTTCTGTGCCACGGGATCGGTGCCGCCGCCGACCTGTCCGCTCCGGCCGCCGCCGCGCAGCGCCTTGCGGGACAGGTTCCGGCGCGTGCCGCCGACGCCCAGCATGCCGCCTGCTCCACCTCGGGTCATGGTCCGCCTCTTCTCTCCGGTCCGACGTGCTGACATCCACCACTCTGAACGAGACGTCTCGTCTTGTCAACCACTTCCGAGACGGTACGTCTCGCCTCGCTCGCTGCTACATTCGAACCATGTCCGCCACCTCCAGTCACGCCGCAGGCCAGGCCCAGAAGAAGACGGCCCCCGACTCCGCCCGCCGCAGCGAGCGCTCGCGCCGCGCGATCTACGACGCCGCGCTCGCCCTCGTCGGGGAGATCGGCTACCCCCGTACGACCATCGAGGGCATCGCCGCCCGCGCCGGCGTCGGCAAGCAGACGATCTACCGCTGGTGGGGCTCGAAGGCGCAGGTGCTCATGGAGGCCTTCATCGACCTCAACGAGCAGAACCAGCGGGCCGCCGCCGAGCACCACCCCGACGTGCCGCTCAACCCCGTCGCCCTGCCCGACACCGGCGACCTGGAGGCCGACCTCAAGGTCGTGCTCCGCGCCACCGTCGACGAACTCCTCGACCCCCGCTTCGACGTCCCCGCCCGCGCGCTCGCCGCCGAGGGCGTCGCCAACCGGGAGTTCGCCCGCGACTTCGTCGCCGCGCTGCTCATGCCGGGGCTCGACCTCTACGCCGCCCGGCTGCGCGCCGCGCAGGACGCGGGCCAGGTCCGCGCGGACGTCGACCCGCTCATCGCCCGCGACCTGTTCTCCGGGCCGCTCGCCCAGCGCTGGCTCCAGGAGACGGGCCCCCTCGACCACGCGTACGCCGACCGGCTCGTCGAGTACGCCCTCTACGGGATCAGCGCCCGCCCGCGGCGGGAGGCGTAGCCGAAACCGCCCTGGCGGGGGCCGTGACCATGGACGTGGCCGCGAGCAGGCCCGGCGCGTCCGTGATCACCCCGTCGCAGCCGAGCCGCAGCACCCGGTCCCGGTCCCCGGGCGTGTTCACGGTGTGCGCCCACACGTGCGCCACCCCGGAACGCACCGCCCGCAGCAGATCGGCGTCGCGGGCCGTGTGATCCATGTCCAGTACGTCGACGAAGCGGGCCCAGCGCTCGGGCCGGTCGGACCTCATCTGCCCGGCCGAGCGCCAGAGCTGGGTGACCAGGCCGAGCCGGTGCGCGCGCTCGGCGACGGCCGGGCTGTTGGAGTTGACCAGCACGGACCGGGTCAGGCCGCGGACCCGGACGAGCCGGGCGAGCCCGGTCAGGGAGCGCGGGTCCTTCGCCTCCAGCATCAGCACGGTCCGGCCGCCGAACCGGTCGAGCACCTCCGCGACCGTCGGCGGCCGCTCCGGGGTCCAGCGCTCCGGCAGCGACGCGTCGGGCCGCAGCCGGACGCGCTCCCAGTCCGCCCGGTCCAGCGCCCGCACCGGGCCGCGCGCGGAGGTCGTGCGGTCGAGCGTCGCGTCGTGCAGGACGACGAGCGTGCCGTCGCGCAGCATCCTCGTGTCGAGGTCGAGGATGCGCGCGCTGCCTCGGACGAAGGCCGCGGCGAGGCCCGCCATGCTGTTCTCCGGCACCTCCAGGGCGCCGCCGCGGTGCGCGGTGTACGTGATCCGGGGCAGCGAGTCCACGGTGAGCGGCCCCGCGCCCCGGCCGAGCGCCGGCGCGAACGCCAGGACGGTGAGGGAGAGCGCGCCCGTGAGCCCCGCGACCGGCGCGGTGCGCGTGACGAGTGAGGCGAGTGCGGCCATGGCAACCATGGCCACCACGGTAGGTCCGAAAATGCATACAAATAGGGCAATGACACCCTGTGGCCCCTACAGAAGCGCGAGGGTGGGACGATGGTGGTCCGGGTATCAACCGGCACCCGGCTCGACGGCGATGGTGTGGCAAGGGGATAGATGGGCGCGGAGCACGGTGACAGCGCACGTTCGGGCCTGGGCAGGCTCACCCGGTGGCTGAGGCCGGGCCGGAGCCCGAAGGAGAGCCGGCCGGACGTGGACCGCGAACCCCTGCTCCTCGCCGCCGCTGCCGCCGGACTGCCGCTCGCCCCGGCCGCGCACCCCGTCGACTACCGGTGTTCGTGCAACCGCATCGGCTGCCCGACCCCCGGCCGCCACCCCGTCTCCTTCGCCTGGCAGACCCAGTCCACGACGGACCGTGGCCAGATCGAGCGCTGGGCCCGGCACCAGCCCCAGGCCAACTTCATCACCGCGACCGGCATGGTCCATGACGTCCTGGACGTACCCGTCGAAGCGGGGCACGAGGCGCTGGAGCGCCTGCTCTCGACCGGCGTCGACGTCGGCCCCGTAGCCGTGTCCGGCGGCGACCGCATGCTCTTCTTCACGGCGACGCGCGGCACGCCCGAGGACGAGGACGAGTGGTGGCCCTGCGAGCTGGACTGCCACCCCGAGACGATGGACGAGCACCCGGGCATGCGCTGGCACTGCCGAGGCTCCTACGTCCTGGTCCCCCCGGCCCGCCTCCCCGGCGACCGCACGGTCGACTGGCTCCGCGGCCCCGAACACCCCCTGCCGGACCCGCTCACGCTCCTGGAACCCCTGACAGACGCCTGCGCCCGCCACACAGGAGCGGAACCGGACTACGAGTCGGCCTGGCCGCAGTAAGCCTCGCCTTTGTACGAGAGGCAGCGGGGTCCGGGGCAGAGCCCCGTGACGCCCAGGACAGCCCCGCTCAGCCCCTAGGACCCCTCAGCGGTAGTGATCCCCTCGACCCGGTTCAACACCCGGACATCCTCCCCAGCGCCGGATCCGACAAGGGCCGTCTGGTTGGACACGAACCCGTACGTCACCGACTGCTTCGCGTCCCCCGACATCAACGCCTTCACGCTCGGGCTGATCGCCGGAAGGTCACTCCCAGCGAACGCGGTCTGCTTCTCGTACCGCCGCGTGGCGAAGAAGACGAGCGCCCCACCGTCCTCGGTACGCAGCGCGAGCGGCGCATAGTCACCGGACGTCAGCGGCTCGTCGATGAACTGCGTGGAGAGCCCCGGCCGCGTCCCGTTCTTCTTCCGCGCCGCGCGCCACTCGGAGGTGGCGGGCCCGGCCGCGAACCCGTCCCCGCCGTCCTTCAGGTACGCGGCGTACTTCTCGCTCAGGTCGGCGGGCCGCATCGCGAGCTTCTTGTCGTCGGCGGCGACGGACTCGGCCCAGCCGTCCGCGTCCTTCTCGAACTCGGGGAAGGTGTCGCCGCGGAACACGGTCAGGTAGGAGACGGCCCACGGTTCGTCGACGTCGTCGCGCGTGAAGACCATGACCCAGCGGGAGTCCGTGACCCGGTTGTTGGCGCTGTCGGTGACGAACCAGCGCGGCCAGCCGGCCTTCTTCGGGATGGTGTAGTGCGAGTCGGTGAGCTCCAGCGGCTTGTACGAAGGGTTGCCGTCGGGGTTCACCGCGCGGCCCGCCTTCAGCTTGGCCGCGTCGATCGCGCCGAGCGCCCCGGTGACGTAACGGGCGTCGGCCGCCCGGTCGTACGTCTTGTCCGCCTTGTTGTACGCGGTGACGAACGTGTCCAGCGCGCGTGCGGCCTGCGCCTTCGTGGTCGTGGGCACGACCTCGAGCTCCCCGTGCACGGTCACGCAGCCGCTCGCCGTGAGGGACAGCACGACCGCCGCCGCTGCCGCCGCTGCGGGTCTGCCGAGCCCGATCCTGACCTCGCTCATGACGTTGTTCTCACCTTCCCCTTCCCGGGGCCGAACCCTACCGGGAAGAGGAGACGCCCACTGCCTCACCCCTGCGGGAGAGGAGCCCGGCCGGGGCGAGGAACAGCGCCAGCGTCGGGATCAAGTACGCGCACCAGACGACGACTTGGAGGACCGTCGGGTCCGGCTGGAAGTTGAGGACGCCCTTCAGGAGCGTGCCGAGCCAGCCGTCGGGGGCGATCGTGGAGCTGATGTCGAAGGCGAGGGTGTTCAGACCGCCGATGAAGTCGGCCTCCTGGAGGTCGTGGAAGCCGTACGCGAGGACGCCCGCGGCGACGACGACCAGCATGGCGCCGGTCCACGTGAAGAACTTCGCCAGGTTGATGCGCAGGGCGCCCCGGTAGAACAGCCAGCCGAGCAGTACCGCCGTGGCGAGGCCGAGGAGCGCGCCCGCCACCGGTTCGATCGTGCCGTTGTCGGTGGCGTGCACCGCCGTCCACACGAACAGGGACGTCTCCAGACCTTCCCTGCCGACCGCGAGGAACGCGGTGACGACCAGCGCCGCCGTGCCCGCGCTCAGCGCCGTGTCCAGCTTCCCGTGCAGCTCGCTCTTGAGGTGCCGGGCGGTGCGCCGCATCCAGAACACCATCCACGTCACCAGGCCCACGGCGATGATCGACAGCGAACCGCCGAGCGCCTCCTGCGCCTTGAACGTCATCTCCTGCGAGCCGAACTCCAGGGCCCCGCCGAACGCGAGCGCGAGAAAGACCGCGGCGCCGATCCCCGCCCACACGGGCTTCAGCGCGTCCCTGCGCCCGGTCTTCACCAGGTACGCGATGAGGATGCAGACGACGAGGCTGGCTTCGAGCCCTTCGCGCAACCCGATCAGATAGTTGGCGAACATGTCGTCATGCCCCGCTCTCGGTGCTCTCGCTGTCGTCGAAGAGGCCGCGGCCCCACCAGTCCTTGCGGTCCCGCACGCCCGGCGGCACCGCGAAGACCGCGGAGCCCACGTGCTGGATGTACTCGTTGAGCGCGTCGCCGGACGCGAGCCGCCGCTGCACCGGGATGAACCCCGTCCGCGGGTCCTTCTGGTACGCGAGGAAGAACAGCCCGGCGTCTAGGCGGCCGAGGCCGTCCGTGCCGTCGGTGAAGGAGTAGCCGCGGCGCAGGAGCGTCGCCCCGCTGTTGGAGTCGGGGTGCGCGAGCCGCACGTGCGCGTCCGGCTTCATGGCCTTCAGGAACGGTTCGTCGCGCTCCTTCGCCTTGCCGACCGGGGCGCCCTCGCCCTTGTCGCGGCCGAACACGTCCTCCTGCTCCTGGAGCGAGGTGCGGTCCCACGTCTCGATGTTCATCCGGATCCGGCGGGCGACGAGGTAGGAGCCGCCCCGCATCCACCGGTCGCTGTCGCCGTCGCCGTCCGCCCACACGTGCGCGTCGAGCCGCTCGGTCTCGGTGCCCGCGATGTTGCGCGTGCCGTCCTTGAAGCCCATGAGGTTACGAGGGGTCTGCGCGTCCGGGGTCGTCGACGACGTCTTGCCGAAGCCGAGCTGCGACCAGCGGATGGCGACCTTGCCGAAGCCGATGCGGGCCAGATTGCGGATCGCGTGCACGGCGACCTGCGGATCGTCCGCGCACGCCTGCACGCACAGATCACCGCCGCTGCGCGCCTTGTCGAGGTTGTCGCCGGGGAACTTCGGCAGGTCCACGAGCGCGGCGGGCCGCTTGTCCGCGATCCCGAACGTCTTCCCGTACGTGTCGAAGAGGGAAGGCCCGAAGCCGATGGTCAGGGTGAGCCGGGACGCCTTGAGGCCGAGCGCCTCGCCGGTGTCGTCCGGCGGCGCCTCGGCGATCCCGCCGTACGCGCCCTCGCCGACGGGCCGCCCCTCGGTCATCAGGGCGGCGGCTTCGGTCCAGTCCTTGAGGAGCTGGACGAACTCCTCGCGGTCCGACGTCTTCACGTCGAACGCGGCGAAGTGCAGCCGGTCCTGCACCGCCGTGGCGATACCGGCCTGGTGGGCGCCGTGGAACGGCACCGGGCCGCCCGACTCGGCGGCGGGCCGCATGGCGCCGTCGCTCTCGGAGCGGGTCAGCGCGACGGCGCCGCCCGCGGCCACGGCGCCGAGCGCGAGCCCGGCACCGCCGGCGGTGAGCAGCGAACGCCTCGACGGGGCGGGGGAGTTCGCGTTCCGGTTGTCCATGGATGCCTACTTGACGACGGCCGCGGCCAGCTTCGACAGCGGCTCCGCGAGCGCGTTGACGGCGTCGGACAGCTCCTTGCGGTCCGCCTTGCCGACCTTGTCGTAGGAGACGAAGGTGTACGCGTCCGGGTCCGCCTGCTTGTCCGTGCTCTTGTCCGTGCGGTAGGTGGCGAGGAGCTTGTCGAGCGCGGCGAACTGCTTGTCCAGCTCCGTGGCCAGCGCCGCGTCGTTGGCCGAGGCGACCGGCTTGAGCAGGTCGTACGCCTTCTCCGCACCCTCGACGTTGGCCTTGAAGTCGACGAGGTCGGTGTGCGAGTAGCGCTCCTCCTCGCCGGTGACCTTGCCGGTGGCGACCTCGTCGAGCAGCTCCTTGGCGCCGTTGGCCATCGAGGTCGGGGTGATCTCGGCCTTGCCGACGCGCTGCTGCCAGCTCGCGAGGTCCTTGTCGAGCTGCGTGGCGAGGGCCTTCTCCGCGCCGCCGATCTTTTCGTCCTGCCACAGCGCCTTCTCCAGGCGGTGCCAGCCGGTCCACTTCTGGCCCTCTTCGAGGCCGTCGGCGCGGGCGTCGGTCTTCGGGTCGATGTTCCCGAACGACTCGGCGACCGGCTCGGTCCGCTCCCAGCCGATGCGCGAGAGCGCGTACGCCTTCTTCGCGGCGTCCAGGTCGCCCGCGCGGACCGCGTCCGTGAAGGTCCGCACGCGCGGCAGCGTCGCGTCGGCCTGCTCCTGCGCGTAGGCCCGGTAGTCGGCGACGGCCTTGTCCAGGCGCGGGTCGCGCTCGGCGGCGGCCTTGCCGCCGGTGACCTTGACGTCCTGGCGGTGCCCCTTGCCCTTCATGCCGGGGATGCAGGCGATGCGGTAGTCGCCGGCCTTCACCTCGGCGGTGAGGGTGTGGCGGGTGCCGGGGCCGATGTTCTCGCGCTCGGAGACGATGCGGTCGTCGGGGAAGAGGATCTCGACCTCGGTGACGCGCGAGCCCTTGTTCTCGACGGCCAGCTCGACGTGCCCGGCGGGGAACTCCGTCTTCGCCACCTCGCAGGAGTCGTCGGTGGCGGTGACCTCGATGGCGCCCGAGCCGCCCTTGGCGTCGCTCTTCTCGGTGCAGCCGGTGACGGCGGTCAGGGCCGCCACCGCGGCGACGGCGGTGGCGACGGAGAGACGGACGGCTCGCATACGGGCTCCAAAGGGAATGCACAACTGACGCTCAAGCGGTGCTAAGGCGGCCCTAACTTATATGAGGCTTGCCTTAGTGCTACCCGCTCGTCCCGTGATTCACCTCTCACCGAAACTGCCTGGTCGCGGCAGGGATACGAGCGACCCTCGGACGACCCAGGGAACGGTCAAGGAGCGGTCAAGCAGCGCCCCTCGCATGGTTCACTGCCCCCGTGGACTACGACGTACTGAACGTGTTCTGCGGACCCGACGGCCGCCACGGCAACCGGCTCGGAGTCGTGCGCGAAGGCGCCCGGCTGCCCGGCCGCGCGGAACGTCAGGCTTTCGCGAACGAGTTGGGCTTCAGCGAGACGGTCTTCGTCGACGACCCCGAACGCGGCGTCCTCGACATCTACACCCCGACCCTGCGCCTGCCCTTCGCCGGCCACCCCTGCGTCGGCGCGGCCTGGCTGCTCGACGTCCCCGAACTCACCGTGCCCGCGGGCGTCGTCGGCACCCGCTTCGACGGAGAGTTCACCTGGATCGAGGCCCGCCCCGAGTGGGCCCCGCCGCGCACCCTGCGCCAGTACGGCTCGGCGTCCGAGGTCGAGGCGCTGCCCGTGCCCGCGCCGGGGGACTGGATCTACGCCTGGGCCTGGGAGGACGAGGCCGCGGGCCGGGTGCGGGCCCGCGCCTTCCCCGGCCGCGACGACGGCATCACGGAGGACGAGGCGACGGGCGCGGCGGCACTGCTCCTCACGGCTCACTTGGGGCGGGCCCTGAACATCACCCAGGGAGCGGGCTCCCAACTCCTGACGGCACCCCAGCCGGAGGGCTGGATCGAGGTGGGCGGCCGAGTCAGATGGAGCCCCTGACAAATCAAGCCCCTCCGGCGATTGAGGAGCGGGGTCCGGGGCGGAGCCCCGTGACAGCAACCCCTACGCGGCGGCAGAAAACTCCTCACCCAGGGCCCGGAAAACCCCGGTGTTCAAAGCGAAAGCGGCCTTGCACTCGGCAACAACCCGCTGCTTCTCCAGCTCATCAACCCCGATCCCGTCGAGCAGCTCGCGATACCCCCGCTTGAACGCGGCCGGGTTCCCCACCTGCTCGAACACATAGAACCGAACCCCGTCCCCCTTGCGGGCGAACCCCCACGTCCGCTCGGCCTTGTCCCGGATGATCTGCCCCCCGGAGAGATCCCCGAGATACCGGGTGTAGTGATGCGCCACATACCCGGCCGGCCAAGAGGCAGCGCACTCCGCGACCCGCGCCGCGTACGCCTCGGTGGCGGGCAGCGCGGAAACCGTCTCGCGCCAGTCCTCCCCGCGCAGATGCCGCAGATCCCGCTCCAGCTCGGGCAGCCGCAACAGCTCGGGCTGGATGAAGGGACCGGCGACGGGGTCGCCGGCCAGCCGCTCGACACCGCTCTCCAGGGCCCGGTAGACGAACCACAGCTGCTCCGTGTACCGCGCGTAGGCGTCGACGCCGAGCGCGCCGCCGAGCAGGTCGCTCATGAACGTCGACGTCTCGGCCTCGGTGTGCTGCTCGTGCGAGGCGGTGCGGATGAGAGTGGAGAACGAGGGGTCCATGAAGGCCTCCGCCGACGGGATCTAGGTAGGTTAGCCTTACCTAACATAACAGCTTTCCCGACGTGCTGTCGGTAAAAAGTTACCCGCTCTCCTGCTCGGGAACGCGAGGAGCCCGCCCCCGATGACGAGGGGCGGGCTCCTGAGCAAACGTGGGACCGGACTACGGCAGCGTGAGAATCTCCGTACCGGTCTCGGTCACGACCAGAGTGTGCTCGAACTGGGCGGTGCGCTTGCGGTCCTTGGTGACGACGGTCCAGCCGTCCTCCCACATGTCGTACTCGTGCGTGCCGAGGGTGAGCATCGGCTCGATCGTGAACGTCATGCCGGGGCGGATCACGGTCGTCGCGTGCGGGCTGTCGTAGTGCGGGACGATCAGGCCGGAGTGGAACGACGAGTTGATGCCGTGGCCGGTGAAGTCGCGGACGACGCCGTAGCCGAAGCGCTTGGCGTACGACTCGATGACGCGGCCGATGATGTTGATCTGGCGGCCCGGCTTCACGGCCTTGATGGCGCGGTTCAGGGACTCCCGGGTCCGCTCGACGAGCAGCCGCGACTCGTCGTCGACGTCGCCCACGAGGTAGGTCGCGTTGTTGTCGCCGTGCACGCCGCCGATGTACGCCGTCACGTCGAGGTTGATGATGTCGCCGTCGCGCAGCACCGTGGAGTCGGGGATGCCGTGGCAGATGACCTCGTTGACGCTTGTGCACAGCGATTTGGGGAATCCGCGATATCCGAGCGTCGAGGGGTAGGCACCGTGGTCACACATGTACGCGTGCGCGATGCGGTCCAGCTCGTCCGTGGTGACGCCGGGCGCGATCGCCTTCGCCGCCTCCGCCATGGCCCGCGCGGCGATCCGCCCCGCGACGCGCATCGCCTCGACGGTCTCCGGGGTCTGCACCTCGGGACCCGTGTACGGGGTCGGCGCGGGCTTGCCGACGTACTCGGGGCGCCGGATGTTCCCGGGGACGGGGCGGACGGGGGACTGCTGCCCCGGTACGAGGACCGCGGGGGCGTCGGGGGGCGAGGACTGCGTCGGCTGGCCAGACATGCCAGCGAGTGTAACGAGCGGCCGTGGGGGACCATGGCCCTGAGCATCTTCAGGAGAGGAGTCGGCCGTGGCCCTGTTCAAGAAGCGGACCGTCGGTAAGCCGGGCGAGTGGTACTACTGCCTGGAGCACCACAAGGTGGAGGAGGGGCCCGAGTGCCCCGCCAAGGACCGGTTCGGCCCGTACGCCACCCGCCAGGAGGCGGAACACGCGATGGCCACCGCCCGGGAGAAGAACCTGGAGTGGGAGAACGACCCGCGCTGGCACGACACGAAGGCGCGCGGCGACAACGACTAGGGCGACCGGGACGGGCCTGACACCCCCCATGACACCGGAGCGGCTACCAGCGGGCCGGCGGCGGTGACGTCAGATGGTCCGCCAGGCGGGAGAGGCGGTCGCGGAACGTGCGGCGGCTGCGCGTGGCGTGGCCGCCGTTCTCCCCGGCCGCCGCGCTGACCAGGTGCTGCACCGTGTCGAGGTCGAGGTCCGTGTCGCCGGGGACGGTCAGTGCGTCGTGGGCCATGGCGTGCAGGTCGCCGTTGCCCGCCGGGCCCGCGTCGAGGGCCAGGACCGTCGCTCCGGCGCGGCGGGCGTCGTGGACCCGTTCGAGCAAGGGGGCCCCGGCCGCGTCCGGCGCCACCACGAGCAGCGTCTCCCCGCGCTTGGCCGCCGCGATCCTGCCGAGCCCGACCGCCAGATGCGCCGGGTCGTCGGGGCGCGCCGCGTGCCGTACGAGGGTCGGGGCCAGCTCGGGCATCCCGGACCACGCCGCCTCGTCCACCAGGTGCGCCGCCAGGTGCCACGGCTCGTACGTCGCCGAGCCCACGAGGAGCAGCCCGCCCCCGTGCGCCGCGACCGAGGTGCGCAGCGTCCCGGAGAACCGGCGGGTGGCGGCCGGCCACTCGGTCCCGGCGAGGACCTCACGCAGCAGGGCTACTCGTACGGCGTCCATGGGGGCGCATCCTGCCTCACCCGGCGCCCGCGTCCCGTCCGTTCGCCGGAAGACCGCCCGTACGGGTCGCCTCGCGGGCCCGGTCCATCAGGCTGAGCAGCAGGTGCGCGGTGTGCGGATGCCACAGGTCGGAGTGGGCCCCGGCGAAGGTCAGCCGGCCGCCGCGGAAGACCCGTGAGGCGTTCACGTCGACGAGGCGATGGTGCAGATCGGCGTCGGTGTACGGCTCGTACGGCCGGTGCATCCGGACGCGGTGCACCGGCACGGCCGCCCTGCGCAGGCCCGCCGTGCCGATGCCCCGGTGCCGCTCCGCGAGGAGGTGCCAGAGCCCGGTCGCCCGGTCGTGGCGCGAGTGCGTCAGGGCGACGGGCCCGCTGACCGGGGCTCGCGCGAACAGGTCCGCGTACGCCCCGCCGGGGCCGAGCGTCGAACGGCCCGCCGCCATCTGCATCAGCAGCACCGAGTCGACCGTCCACGGATACCGCGGGTCGGCGTGGACCGGCCCGGCCAGGACGTGCTCGGGCCGCGCGCCCAGCTCCGCGGGCCCCGCCTCGGGCAGCGCCCGGCACAGGAACCGGCAGCCGAACGAGTGCCCTACGCAGTGCAGGTACTGCCCGCCACGGCCGGGCAACGACGCGTCGGGACCAGGCCGTTCGCGCCACTCGTCCAGATATCCGAGCAGCGCGGCGAGCACATGCGCGGCCTGCCCCTCGACCGTGGCGTCGTGGGCGCGGGCGATCGCCTCGCGGTAGCCGGTGCGGGACCGCCAGCGCAGCGCGACGGGCAGCAGCCGCAGCTCGTCAGGGAGCCGCCCGTACTGGGCCCGGCGCCCGGCCCACACCCGCCCGGTCAGCCGGAGCAGCAGCGCGAGCCGCCGCTCCACCTCGGCGGGCGCCGTCAGCCAGCCGTGCACGAACACGAGCAGGTCCGTGGCGGCGCCGGGCAGGTTGAGCGCGTGCCGCAGCACCCCGGGCAGCTCGCCGTCGCCGACGCGCCGGCCGCTGTCGGGGTGGCGGAGCATCCCGCGCTCGTCGAGGTCGAGGAGGACGGGGGCGAGCGTGGTGCGGGCGCTCATGACGCCGCCGGTTCGAGCGAGGCGTCGTGGCGCCCCTTTACCCCGTAGATGAGGCCGAGCAGGGTCCCGTACTCGCGGGCGAGTTCGTGCGTGACCCGGCGCAGCTGGCCGCCGGCCTCGGCGCCGCGTTCGAGGAACGGCCCGAAGAACCGCTTCGCGTGCTCGACCGCGAGCACCTTCGGCGTGATCACCTCGGGCGCGACGGTGCAGGACGTGCCGAGCTCGGTCAGCACCCGCGCCACCGACTCACCGCTGGTCGGCGTGTAGTCCCCGGCCCGGCAGACGCTCAGGTAGAGCAGCGGGTTGCCGTGCAGGTGCCAGATGCCGCAGCCGTGCGCCCTGGCCCGGGACCCGGCGCGGTACTTGACCGCGCTGAGCACGTCGCCGACCTTGACGGCCTCGGTCACGAGGGTGGACGCGTACAGGCGGGCCGGGTCGTGGCTGTAGCGCTGGCCGTGGCAGCAGATGTAGATGACCTGCTGTCTGAAGGAGTCGGCGTGCAGGGCGTCCAGGAAGTCGGCGGGCCGGGACGGGAAGTTGAGCAGCGTGGTGCTGCGGCGCAGCACGTCGATGACCTCGTGGTGGTCGCGCGGAGGGTCCTTCAGGACCAGCGCGAGGGTGCTGGGCCGCTCGCCCGTCCCGTCCGGCCCCCGGCGGGGGATGCGGGCCTCGGCGCAGGCCGAGGGCTGGTTGAGGCTGCGGTGCTCGAAGCGGTGGCGGTAGCCGAGGAACCGGGGGCCGAGGCGCTCGGCGACCGTGCGCGGACGGCCCGGACCGTCCTCGGTCCCCTCCTCGTCGGCGGAGTCCGCAGAGCCCGCGAGGTCCGCAGAGTCCGTGGCGCCGTCGTCCGGCGGCAGGGACAGCAGGGTCCAGGGCGCGTACAGCTCGTCCGACCACACCCCGACCACGCTCGGTTTGGCGCGCAGCCGTGCGCAGAGCACCTCGGTCAGCTCGTTCATCGGGGCCGGGTCGGCATGGTTGAGGAAGATGGCCTCGAAGGCGTCCCGGCCGGCCCGGGCGAGATCCTCGAAGACCGGCCCGCACTCCTCCTCGCCGGGTCCTATCAGGTCCAGCCGGGTCTCCCAGCCGTTCTCGCGGATGGCCTCGTCCCACGCCTCCCGCAGATCGCTGACCGTGGTCGCGATGAGCGCCCTGCGGACGCACTTCGCCTCCCAGACCGAGCTGCGGTCCTCGGTCAGGACCAGCCGGCAGACGTAGCTGTGGTGGCCCTCGAAGCGGGTGAAGGCGAGGGTCACCTCGCGCGGTTCGGTGACGGCCAGGGAGGCGATGACGTCATCGCGCCGGGTCTGCTTCTCCCGTTCGGTGCGCAGCGGCTGCCGGCGCGGGATGCGGCTGCGGTACGAGTCCTGGTCCAGTGCGGGCTGCGGGTGAATGCTCATGGGCGCGACTCATTTCATGTCCAGCTTGACTTCCACGTCCTGAAGCAGCGTCCCGGCCGCTTCGTTCAGCACGATGAACCGGACCGGCTCGACGCCGGGCTCGTCGCGCCGCACCTCGAACGTGGCCTGCAGGGGCCACGTGTTCTGCCGCGGATCGATCGACACCGCGCCTGGCCGCACGGTGGCGCGCGGCGTCATGGCGAGGATGCGGCACTCCGGGTACGCGCTGGCCGCCAGCGCCCGCTGGACCGCCAGCTCGGGGTAGACCGACACGCAGAGCTTCGCGGCCGGCGGGTGCCCCTCGGGCTCCGGCAGCCGCTCCACGGTGACCAGGCACGCCGTCTCCGGCGCCGGTTCGACGGCGCCGCGGCTGTCCGTCGTGTCGAGGCGCTCCTTGCGTTCGAGCCGTTCCAGCTGGCGCCGGGCGAGCGCGGACGCCAGCTGCTCGCCGCACAGCTCGAAGTCGACGGCGGCCTCCTCGAGCAGCGGCGCGGCGGGGCTCAGCCCGTCCGGCAGCAGCGCCAGCTCGTATAGGGACCAGGCCCGGCCGAGCCGGTTGCCCATCATCTCGAACTCGTCCCGCGCGGTGAGCAGGGCCTGGCGCGCGGCGTCCAGATGGCCGAGCTGCCGGTTGCAGCGGCCGAGTTCGAGGCCCGCGTAGGCGGAGCCGAGCGGTTCGCCGAGCCGGCGCGACAGGTCGCGGCTGCGCCGCATCAGCTCCAGCGCCTTCGTCCGCTGGTCCGGGTCGTGCCACAGCTGCCTGCCCCGGGCCAGGTCCGCCCAGGCGCGGGCGAAGGAGAGACGGGGCGTGTACTTGTCGAAGACCTCCTGCGCCAGGTCCAGCTGCTCCTTGGCAAGGCGGGGTTCGCCGGACTGGATCAGGCAGTTGGCGAGGAACGTACGGGTCCACGCGCCGCCCAGCCGGTTGCCGTGCGCCTCGTGCAGCTCCGCGGTGCCGGAGAGCAGTTCCCGTGCCTCGGCCAGGCGGCCCACGTCGATGTACGCCGTGCCGAGCACCCGCAGCACCCACGGCCGTTCGCGTTCGTGCTCGGGGTCGGGGCCCGCCACCATGTCCGCGGCGCGGCGGAGGTAGTGCACCGCGGTGCGCAGCTCGCCCGCGTGGTAGCAGGCGACGCCGATCTGCCGCAACGTCCTGACCTGCAACAGGCGGCAGGACGCGGCGGCGTACTGGTCGCAGACCCACATCAGCCGGTCCCTGGCCTCGTCGAGGTGGCCCGACTTGCGGTCGAGGACGCCCAGGGCCCCGTGCACCGCCAGCTCCAGGACCCGGCGCACATCACCGGCGAACTGCTCGACCACGTACAGGAACATCGCGAGGACCAGCGACTCCCGCTGCTGGACCAGGTGGTCGCAGAGGTCGGCCGCCATCACCCGGATCGACATCTCCAGGTTCTTGTCGTCCGGCGGGGGCGTCACGATCTGGGCGACCGCGCCCTTCTCCAAAGGGATCCACGGCAGCGCGGGGGTCGTCGCGACGAAGCGGCGGAAGGCCTCCGTCAGATTCTGCGCGGACGGGTCGAGGCGCTCGCGCTCGGCGAGCCGGTCCTGGGCGAAACGCTGCACGGTCGGGCTGACCCGGTAGCGCCGCTCGGCCACCTTCTCCAGGAGGCCGAGCGAGGCCAGGGCGAGGAGCCCCCGGTCGCCCAGGTCGTCCGCCTCGCCGTGCGTGGGCCGCTCCCGGCCGCGCCGCAGGCTCTGCACCGTCACGCCGGAGTGCGGTCCGACGGTGGGCCGGGTGGTCAGCGAGAGCAGATGGAACAGCTCGCGCTCCTTGGCGTCGAGGAGGTGCTCGTACACCCAGCGCAGCAGCCCGACGACGATGTCCTCGTGGGGGCGGAGCCGCAGCTCGGCGATGACGTCCTCGGCCCGGCGCCCCACGGCCGCGCCCTGGCTGTAGATCCCGGCGGCCAGCTTCAGCGCCAGCGGCCGGTCCTCGCACAGGCCGACCAGTTCGCGCACGTCGGCCTTCTCCGCGGGCGTCGTGACCGGGCGGCGTGCCGCCGCGAGGAAGATCCGCCGGCTCTTGGCGCGGTCGGGCCCGCGGACGAGCGCCTGGTGCACCTGGGCCGGGTCGAGCCCGCCACGGGCCAGATCGGCCCGGGTGAGCGGTTGCCCGGCGCTCGCGATGATCAGCGAGTGCGGGCTGTCGGGCAGCAGGAAGTCCACGACGCCGCCCCACTGCTCGACCTCGTCGAGGAGCAGCACGGTCGGCCGCTGGGTCAGGTCGTAGTAGATGTTGCGCAGTTGCTGGTTCGACATGTCCCACGGGCGGGTGAGTCCCGCGTCCAGCTCACGCAGCAGTTCGAGCAGGGCGTAGCGGGTGGGGTCGTCCCCCCAGTTCGTCATGCGCAGCTCCAGCGGCCGCAGCCGCCGGCCGTGGCTCCTGAGCAGAGTGCGCGCGACGGTGGACGAGCGCCGGAACTTCCCTATCCCCGGCGCGCCGTGCAGGACGAGCACACCGGGACCGCGCGCGAACAGCCGCTCGGCGTGCCACTGCAACTGGTACAACTCGGCGTCGCTCATGCCGCCCCCGTTCCGGCCCGCGGACCGTGATGACTCAGAGTAGGCGTGCTACCCGACGCGACCGAGGGCATATGCGCGACCGCCGGTACGGATTCCGCTACGTCCACGGCGGTGTCGTCACTGCTGTCACGGGCGGGTGGGCCGGACGGCCCGGCCGACAGGCGGAGTTCACCTGGAGTTACCTTCGGCGGGGAGCATGGAGGGTATGACCGACACAGGAGCGCGTCCCGAGCCGTACGAGCCGTACGAGACGTCCGTGCCCTTCCGCGCCGGACAGAACGGCTACGCCAGTTTCCGTATCCCCGCCGTCGTCGCCGCGTACGACGGCACGCTTCTCGCCTTCTGCGAGGGCCGGGTGGCCTCCGCCTCGGACAGCGGCGACATCGACCTCGTGCTGCGCCGCTCCACCGACGGCGGCCGCACCTGGGGCCCGCTCGCGGTGGTCGCCCGCAACGGCCGTGACCTGGCGGGCAACCCGGCGCCCGTCGTGCTCGCCTCCGGCCGCGTCCTGCTCGTCCACGTCCGCAACGCGGCCGCCGCCACCGAGGACGCCATCCGCCGCGGCCGGGTCGCCGCCGCCGATGGCCGCCGCGTCTGGGTGACGTACAGCGACGACGCGGGCGCCACCTGGACCCTCGGCACCGAGATCACGGCTCGCGTGAAGCGACCGGAGTGGCGCTGGTACGCGACGACGCCCGGCCACGCCCTGCTCACCCGCGAGGGCCGCGTCGTCGTCCCCGCCAACCACTCCCTGCCCACCGGCGCCGACACCGGCACCGAGGGCAAGTACAACGGCGGCCACTGCCTCCTCAGCGACGACGACGGCGCGACCTGGCGGCTCGGCTACGTCGACGACAACACCGACGGCTACGTCAACGTGAACGAGACGACGGCGGCCCAACTCCCCGACGGGCGGATCTACTTCAACACCCGCAACGACTCGCCGTCCCCGGGTACGCGGGCCGACGCGTACTCCCTGGACGGCGGCGAACGCCTCGTGAAACCCTTCCGGCCCCAGGCGGGCCTCGTCACCCCGGTGGTCCAGGGCAGCCTCCTGCACCTCGGCGACCCGGACGTCCTCCTCTACTCGGGACCCGCCGACCCGGCCGCCCGCGCCCTGATGACCGTCCGCCGCAGCCTCGACGGCGGCACCACCTGGACCACCGCCCACACCGTCGACGGCCTGCCCGCCGCCTACAGCGACCTCGTCCGCGTCGACGACACCACCGTCGGCCTCCTCTACGAGACCGGGGACTTCTCCGCGTACGAGACGATCACCTTCCGGCGCATCCCCGTCGCCGCGCTCACGGGACCCGACCGCTGAGTAAGGTCGCCCCATGACTACCAGCGACAGCGACAACGCGAAGAACAGCGGCGAGCAGACCCCGGCGAAGAAGGACCCCTGGGACCTCCCCGACGTCTCCGGGCTCACCGTCGGCGTCCTCGGCGGCACCGGGCCGCAGGGCAAGGGCCTCGCCTACCGGTTCGCCCGCGCGGGCCAGAAGGTGATCATCGGCTCGCGCGCCGCCGAGCGCGCCGCGGCCGCCGCCGAGGAACTCGGCCAGGGCATCGAGGGCGCCGACAACGCCGAGTGCGCGCGCCGCAGCGACATCGTGATCGTCGCCGTGCCGTGGGACGGGCACGGCACGCTCCTCGAAGCCCTGCGCGAGGACCTCACCGGCAAGCTCGTCATCGACTGCGTCAACCCGCTCGGCTTCGACAAGAAGGGCGCCTACGCCCTCAAGCCCGAGGAGGGCAGCGCCGCCGAGCAGGCCGCCGCGCTCCTGCCGGACTCGCGCGTCACCGCCGCCTTCCACCACCTGTCGGCGGTGCTCCTCACCGACCCGGAGATCGACGAGATCGACACGGACGTCATGGTCCTCGGCGAGTCCCGCGCCGACACCGACCTCGTCCAGGCCCTCGCCGCCCGCATCCCCGGCATGCGCGGCGTCTTCGCGGGCCGCCTGCGCAACGCCCACCAGGTGGAATCACTGGTCGCGAACCTCATCTCCACCAACCGCCGCTACAAGGCCCACGCGGGCCTGCGCATCACGGACGTATAACGCCCGATCCTTATCTTTTCCGTACGTTCAGGGCGGCTTCATGCGTCAGCGGGGCATGGGGGACACTGGTCGGCGAGTTCACCGAGCCGTGCCGTATTGGAGCCGACCCCATGCCCCGCATCGCACTCTTCGCCCTCGTCGTCTGCGTCCTCGCCGTCGCGGCGGCGGTGGTGTCCTTCGTCGAGGGCAGCTTCCTCGGGATCGTGTGGGTCCTCATCGCGGGCATCACGTCGAACATGACGTGGTTCTACGTGCGCAAGGCGAAGACGGAGAAGACGTCTACGGCCGCGTGACGGTGGGGATGTCGGGGGTCCCGTTCCAGACCTGGTAGAACTGGCGCCCCCAGTACGTATCCCACTCGTTGACCCCCATCGAGCGCAGCACCGCGTGGATCGCGTCGAAGAAGTACTGGTTGATCTCCGGGATCCACAGCACGGCGAAGACGGCGAGCAGCCCGAACGGTGCGAACGGCTCCACCTGCCGCCTGACCTTGTACGACAGCCAGGGCTCGATGACCCCGTACCCGTCGAGCCCCGGAACCGGCAGGAAGTTCAGGATCGCCGCCGTCACCTGGAGCAGCGCCAGGAACGCGAGCGCGTACCGGAACGTGTCCGGCACCCCGTCCAGCGCGTGCAGCCAGAACGGGGCGGTGCAGACGACCGCGAACAGCACGTTCGTCAGCGGCCCCGCCGCCGAGATCAGGCTGTGCCTCCAGCGGCCCTTGATCCGCCCCCGCTCGATGAAGACCGCGCCGCCGGGCAGCCCGATCCCGCCCATGACCACGAAGAGGACGGGGAGCACGATGCTGAGCATGGCGTGCGTGTACTTCGTGGGGTTCAGGGTGAGGTACCCCTTGGCGCCGACGGAGATGTCACCGCTGTGCAGGGCGGTGCGCGCGTGGGCGTACTCGTGCAGGCACAGGGACACGACCCACGCGGCGGTCACGAACAGGAAGACGGCGATCCCGGGCACCTCGGAGAAGTCCGTCCACACCGCCCACCCGGACACGGCGGCGACCGCGACGATGCCGAGGAAGACGGGGCTGATCCGGCTGTCGCCGCGACGGGATGTGGCGGTCGTCATGGGGCAGGGCTCCCGGTTGGCTGGGAATCGGTGGCGTTTCTGAACGTACCCGCCTCATTCGGAGAACGTGCCAGGCAGCGAGGAGGTTCCGGCGCCGAAACGACCGGGACGACCGGGACGACCGGGGAGATGCCGCACGCAGTGCGCATCTCAGGGGCGCGGGGAACGGCGCGAGCAACCACGACGGGCGGCGAGGCGACCCACGCACCCTGCTGGGATGGCGCACGCAGTGCGCGTCCGAGGGGCGCGGGGAACGGCGCGAGCAACCACGACGGGCGGCGAGGCGACCCACGCACCCTGCTGGGATGGCGCACGCAGTGCGCGTCCGAGGGGCGCGGGGAACGGCGCGAGCGACCACGACGAAACCCGCGCCGGCGAGGCGTCCGCAGCCACCCCCCACCCCAAGGCGCACGCCGCACCCTCGCACCGGGGACAATGACCCCGTGCGCTACCGCATCCTCGGCACGACCACGGCACTCCACGACGACGGCACGCCCGTCTCCGTCGGTGGGGCGCGGCTGCGTGCCCTGTTGACCGTGCTGGCCCTGCGGCCGGGCCGGATCGTGCCCCCGGCCGTCCTCGTCGACGAGGTGTGGGGCGGCGAGCCCCCGGCCGACGCCCCGGGCGCGTTGCAGGCGCTCGTCGGGCGGCTGCGCCGGGCGCTCGGGCCCGGCGCGGTCGCGTCCGACGAGGGCGGCTACCGGCTGGTGGCGAGCCCCGAGGACGTCGACCTGTTCCGGTTCGAGCGGCTCACCGCGGACGGCGCCCGCGCCCTCGCCGACGGCGACCCGGTCAAGGCCGCCGACGCGCTGGAGGAGGCGCTGGGCCTGTGGCGCGGCCCCGCCCTCGCCGACCTCCCCGACCGCACCGCGGACGCGACCCGCTGGGACGCCCGCCGCCTCGACGCCCGCCGCACCCTGCTCGCCGCCCGCCTGGCGCTGGGCCGGCCCGACGAGGTGCTGCCCGAGCTGACAGCCCTCTGCGACGCCCACCCGCTCGACGAACCGCTCCAGGCGCTCCGGATCAGGGCCCTGCGCGACGTCGGCCGGGCCGCCGAGGCGCTGGCCGCCTACGAGGACGTACGACGGGAACTCGCGGACCGCCTCGGCGCCGACCCGGGGCCCGAACTCCGCGCCCTGTACGAGGAGTTGCTGGACCCGGGGCCGCGCACGACACTCCCCGCGCCCGAGCGGGAGCCCGCCCCCGGCAACCTCCGCGCCCGCCTCACCTCCTTCGTCGGCCGCGGCGACGATCTCGACGCCATCCGCGCCGGCCTCGGCCGCGTCCGCCTCGTCACGCTCCTCGGCCCCGGCGGCGCGGGCAAGACCCGCCTGTCGCAGGAGGCGGCCGAGGGGATGGCCGGCGCGCTGCCGGACGGCGCGTGGCTCGCCGAGCTGGCCCCGGTGAGCGATCCGGAGGCCGTACCGGAGACCGTCGTCAGCGCGCTCGGGGCGCGCGAGACGGTGCTGCGCGGCGCGGGCGCCGAGGAGCTGCGCGTGGCCAGCGAGCGGCAGGGCGACGACCCGCTGGTCCGCCTCGTCGAGCACTGCGCGGGCCGCCGGATGCTGGTCATCCTCGACAACTGCGAGCACGTCATCGACGCCGCCGCCGCGCTCGCCGAGCACCTCCTCGCGCACTGCCCCGGCGTCACCGTCCTCGCCACCAGCCGCGAACCCCTCGGCGTCCCCGGAGAGCTGCTGTACCCGGTCGAGCCGCTCCCGGAGCCGTACGCGCTGCGGCTGTTCGGCGAGCGGGGCGCGGCCGTGCGCCCCGGGTTCACGGTGGAGCAGGCGCCGGAGGCCGTCGCCGAGATCTGCCGCCGCCTGGACGGGCTGCCCCTCGCCATCGAGCTGGCCGCCGCCCGCCTGCGGATGCTCACACCGCGCCAGATCGCGGACCGGCTCGACGACCGGTTCCGGCTGCTGACCTCGGGCGCCCGCACCGCGCTGCCCCGCCAGCAGACGCTGCGCGCGGTCGTCGACTGGTCCTGGGACCTGCTCGACGCCCCCGAGCGCACCGTCCTCGCCCATCTGTCCGTCTTCAGCGGCGGCTGCGACCTGGCCGCCGCCGAGGCCGTGTGCGGCCCCGACACCCTGGAGGCGCTGGCCTCCCTCGTCGACAAGTCCCTGGTCGTCGCGGCCCCCGACGGCGACGACGGGGCGATGCGCTACCGGCTCCTGGAGACCGTCGCGGAGTACGCGGGCCAGCGCCTGGACGAGGCCGGTGACCGGGCGGACGCCGAACGCGCCCATCTCACGTACTTCCGCGAACTGGTGCGCACCACCGACCCGCTGCTGCGCGGCCACGGCCAGCGCGCCGCCCTCGCCCGTATCGAGCGCGACTACGAGAACGTCCGCTCGGCCCTGCGCCGCGCCGTCGCCGCCCGGGACGAGCAGGAGGCGCTCAGCCTCGTCCTGTCCCTGGTCTGGTTCTGGCAGATGCGGGACCTGCGCAGCGACGCCCGGCTGTGGTCGACGGAGGTCGCGGACCTCGGGCCCGACCCGTTCGCCGGGCCCGCGAAGCCCGCGCCGCCGCTCCTGGAACGCTGCACCGACAGGCCGCCGCCGCTCACCGGCGAGCTGTTCGAGGAGGCCCGCCGCCAGGTCCACCTCGCCCGCCTGGGCTACATGGACATGGAGATGGACACCTGGCAGTCCGAGGAGGGCCAGGCCAGGCTGCGCGTCATCCGGGAGACCTACCGCGCCGACCTGCCGCAGGCGTGCCGCACCCCGGGCAACATCTGGTACTTCGCCGTCCTCATGACAGGGCAGCTGGACAAGATGAACGACCTCGCCGACACGACCGTACGCACCTGCCGTGAGCTGGGGTACGACTGGGAGCTCGCGCTCGTCCTGCAGTTCCGCGCCAACATCGCGGCCAACCGGAGCGACACCGCCCCCAGCGGGCTCGCGGACGCCGACGAGGCGCTCGCCCTGTTCACCCGGCTCGGCGACGCGTGGGGCGTCGCCGAGGCGCTGTCCTCGCGCGGCGAGGCCCACGAGAAGCTCGGCCGGTTCGCGGACGCCGCCGCCGACTACGCCCGCGCCCGCGAGCTCGCCGAGTCCATGGGCGCGCACGCGCAGGCCACGATCCTCAAGGTGCGGCTCGGCCAGGTCGCCATCGAGCGGGGCGACGGCGAGCGCGGCGAGCGGATGCTGCGCGAGACCCTCGACGTCAGCAGCCGGCACTCCAACGAGGCGCGGCCCGCCGCCCGGATGATGCTCGTCGGCCGCCTCGCGGGGACCGGGCGGACCGCCGAGGCGCGCGAGCAGCTGGCGGCGCTGCGCGGCGAGTTCAAGGTCGCGGACATCACCTTCTTCCACGGCATGTCCACCGGCATGGAGGCCATGCTCGACGCCGTCGACGGACACGCCGACAAGACGCTGGAGGGCGCGGTGCGCGCCATCGGGCTCGCGGCCGACCCGCTGGCCGCCGTGATCATGCCGAACCTTGCGGCGCTGCACCTGCTCACCGCCGCGCGCGGCCTCGTCCTGCGGGAAGGCCCCGGTGACGCGGGCCTCGCCGCCCGGCTGATCGGCGCCTCCGACGCCTCGCTGCCCACCGGGCACGTGCCGTCCCGGATGGAGCGCGAGTGGCGCCGCGACGCGGAGGCGGCGGTGCGGACCCTCCTCGACGACGCCGCGTACGACCGGGCATACGCCGAGGGCGGCGGCCTCTCCATCGAGGAGGCCACCGCCCTGCTCTGACGCGTACCGACCGGGCACCCCGGGGCGTCAGCTCTTCTTCGTGAACTTGCGGATGGCGACCGGCGCCATGACGACCGTCAGACCGGCGGTCCAGGCGAGCGTCACCCACAGGCCGTGGGCGACCGGGAAGTCGCCGCCGACCATCAGGCCGCGTGCCGCGTCCGCGAGACCGGACATGGGGTTGTACTTCGTGAAGTTCTCCAGCCAGCCCGGCATGGAGCTCGGCGGGGCGAAGATCGACGAGCCGAACTGCAGCGGCATCATCACCAGGAAGCCCATGGCCTGCACGGACTGGGCGTTCTTCATGGTCACACCGAGGACCAGGAAGATCCACATGATGGCGGAGCCGAACAACGCGGACAGTCCGACCGCGGCGAGCAGACCGGCCCAGTGGCCGTTGACGTCGAACCCGACGAGCAACGCGACGACCATCAGGACCGTGGTGGCGGTCAGCAGCCGCAGCAGCTCCACCGAGATCTTGGCGATCAGGACCGAGGCGCGGCCGATGGGCAGGGACCGGAAGCGGTCCATGATGCCCTTCTGGAAGTCCTCGTTGAAGCCGGTGCCGACGCCCTGCGCGATGTTCATCGACATCATGGCGATCATGCCGGGGATCACGTACTGCACGTACTGCTGCTGCCCGCCGCCGAGCGACTGGCCGATCGAGCCGCCGAAGACGTACACGAACAGCAGCGTGAAGACGATCGGCATCAGGACGGCGTCGAACATCGACTCCGGGTCCTGCTTGATCCACAGCAGGTTGCGGCGGACGAGGGCGCCGGTGTGGCGCAGATGGCCGCGGAACCCGATCCGGGGGTCGGCGTCGACCGTGATGGTGGGCGCGGTGGTGCGGGACAAGGTGGTGGTGCTCATACGGCGACCTCCTGGAGTTCGGGGCGGGCGTCCTGCGGCGCGGACGCCTTCTCGCCGGTGATGGAGAGGAACACCTCGTCCAGGCTGGGCAGTTCAGTGGTGATGGAGCCGATCGTGATGCCGCGCGCGGTGACCGCGCCGACGACGGCGGTGAGCTGCTCGTCGCTGAGGATCGGGACCAGGACGGTGCCGGACGCGGCGTCGACGGTGGAGCTGGCGAGGCCGGTCAGGCCCATGTCGTCGAGGGCGGCGGCGAGCGGGCGCAGCTCCAGCGGGTCGGCCGGGCGGACGCGCAGGGTGCGCCCGCCGACCTTCGCCTTGAGCTCCTCGATGCCGCCGCCGGCGATGACCTGGCCGCGGTCGATGACGGTGAGCTCGGAGGCGAGCTGCTCGGCCTCCTCCATGTACTGGGTGGTGAGCAGGACGGTCACGCCGTCCCGCACCATCGCCTGGACCTCGTCCCACACCTCGTTGCGGGTACGGGGGTCGAGCCCGGTCGTCGGCTCGTCAAGGTAGAGGACGTGCGGGCGGCCGATCATCGAGGCCGCGAGGTCGAGGCGGCGGCGCATGCCGCCGGAGTAGGTCTTGGCGGGGCGGGTCGCGGCGTCGGTCAGGGAGAACCGCTCCAGGAGGGCGTCGGCGCGGGCCCGCGCCTCCTTCCTGGACAGGTCGAGCAGGCGCCCGATCATGTACAGGTTCTCGCGGCCCGAGAGCTTCTCGTCGACCGAGGCGTACTGGCCGGTGAGCCCTATCACGCGGCGCAGCTGCCGGGGCTGCTTCACCACGTCGTAGCCCGCGACGACCGCGGTGCCGGAGTCGGGGGTGATGAGGGTGGACAGGCAGCGGACGAGGGTGGTCTTCCCGGCGCCGTTGGGGCCGAGGACACCCATCACGGTGCCTTCGTGGACGTCGAGGTCCACGCCGTCGAGGGCCTTGGTCGCGCCGTAGTGCTTGACCAGCCCCCGCACGGACACGGCCACCGGGCGGCCGTCCGCGCTGTTGCCGGGGTTCTTGTCGATTCGCGTCATGGGCAACAAGGTGCCAGCCGCCACCGACAATCCACCGACAGCCGACCGACAGACAAGAACGATCGCCGATATATCGCCGACAGCTTGTGAAGGGGAACGGCCGCGGCCCGTCGACGGGGGAAGATCGACGGGCCGCGTTGGTGCCGCTATGGCTCGGGGGATTCCAGGAGCTCAGGGCTCGGTGGACGGCGTACCAGGGCTCAGTGGACGGAGTGCTCCTCCAGAGGGAACGTTCCGCCGACCACGTCCTCCGCAAACGCCTTCGCCGCGTCGGACATCACCGACCGCAGATTCGCGTAACTCTTGACGAAGCGCGGCATATTGCCCCCGGTGAGGCCGAGCGCGTCCGTCCAGACGAGGACCTGGGCGTCCGTGTCCGGGCCCGCGCCGATGCCGACCGTCGGGATGTGCAGGACGCGCGTGACCTCCGCGGCCAGCTCCGCCGGGACCAGTTCGAGGACGACGGCGAACGCGCCCGCGTCCTGCACCGCCTTCGCGTCGCGCAGCAGCTGCTGCGCCGCCTCCTCGCCGCGCCCCTGCACCCGGTAGCCCATCGTGTTGACGGACTGCGGGGTCAGGCCGATGTGGGCCATGACCGGGATGCCCGCCTCGACGAGCAGCCTGATCTGGTCGTGCGAGCGCTCGCCGCCCTCCAGCTTGACCGCGCCGACGCCCGCCTCCTTCACGAGACGCGTCGCCGAGCGCAGCGCCTGGACCGGGCCCTCCTGGTAGGAGCCGAAGGGCAGGTCGCCGACGATCAGCGCGCGGCTCGTGCCGCGCACGACCGCGGCGGAGAGCATGGTGAGCTGGTCGAGGGTGACCGGGACGGTGGTGTCGTAGCCGAGGTGGCAGTTGCCCGCCGAGTCGCCGACCAGCATCACGGGGATGCCGGCCTCGTCGAAGACCGATGCCGTCATCGCGTCGTACGCGGTGAGCATCGGCCACTTCTCGCCC
>NZ_JAOCNE010000003.1:960568-1043094 GCF_056172735.1 Streptomyces sp. R818 | reverse complement strand
ATCGCCCTGGTCTTCTTCGCGCTGATGGGCGTCACGTTCTTCTCCGTCTTCTACACGCAGAGCGTGCGCGGGTACTCGCCGCTGCAGACCGGCGCCCTGATGCTGCCGCTCGCCGTCGCCCAGCTCATCTTCGCGCCGCGCGCCCGCATCGTCGTCGACAAGATCGGCGTACGGGCCACGACCACCGGCGGGCTCGTCCTGCTCGCGGGCATGCTGGCCGCCTTCACGATCCTCGACGCGGACACCCCGATCTGGCTCCTGGAGGTCATGTTCTTCCTGATGGGCACGGGCATGGCGCACGTCATGACCCCGACCAGCGTCGTCATCATGCAGGCGCTGCCGCGCGAGAAGGCCGGCTCCGCCTCCGCGCTCAGCAACACCTTCCGCCAGGTCGGCGGCGCCCTCGGCATCGCCGTCCTCGGCTCCGTGCTCTCCACCGCCTACCGGGGCGGCATAGAGGACAAGCTCGGGCTGCTCCCGCCCGACCTGCGGGAGACCGCGGGCGGTTCCATCGAGGCCACGCTCGGCGTCGCCGAGAAGATCGGGCCGCGCGCCGAGAGCCTGGTCGGCGCCGCCAACGACGCGTTCCTGCACGCCATGCACGTCACCGCCCTGTGGGGTGCGGGCATCGCCCTGATCAGCGCCGTCGTCACGGCCCTGTTCCTGCCCGGCAGGGCCCCGGCCGCACCCGAGGGGGCGCCGGGGGAGGCGGAGAGGGTCGGCGCGGGCCACTGAGATCCCGCCTCCGTCCTCGCACCCGTACGCGCAGGAAGACCTCGCACCCGTACGCGGCCGAGGACGGAGGCGCTGAGACAATCACCCCGGGGACCGGCGGAGTGCCGGGTTCCGGGGCTGTGGCGGAAGGCGGAGGGCCAAGGGCGTGAACACGGAACGGGCCGAGGCCGAGGTCCCGGCCAGGGGCCGGCCCCGCAGCGAGGCGGTGGAGCAGGCCATCGTCGAGGGCGTCGTCCTGCTCCTGGAGGAGGGCGTCCCGCTCGCCGAGCTGTCCATCGAGCGGATCGCCCGCACCGCCGGCGTCGGCAAGGCCACCATCTACCGGCGCTGGAGCGGAAAGGAGGAGCTGTTCGTCGACGTCCTGCGCTCCATCGAGGCCCCCGACCCCGAGCTGCCCGGCACCTCCCTGCGCGACGACCTGGTCTGCCTCCTGGAGCACCTGCGCCGGCGCGGCCTCAGCATGCGCAGGTCGGTGCTGCTGCACAACGTCTTCGCGCAGATGAAGACCCTGCCGCGGCTCTGGGACGCGTACCACGAGATTGTCATCGACCCGCGCCGCCGCACCATGCACGACGTGCTGCGGCGCGGTGTCGCCGACGGCGAGCTGCCCGCGGGCACCGACATCGAGCTCGCCGCCGATCTGATCACCGGGCCCATGCTGCTGCGCTCCATCATGCGGAGTGACATGCCTCTCGCCGACGACCTCGCGGAGCGGATCGTCGACCTCGCCCTCGACGGACTGCGGCCCGAAGACGGGGCGGGCCGCGGCTGAATGTGCGCGTTTCGTCACAAGACGCCCGAACGGGCGCCGCGTTCGGAACTCCGGACGCCGATCCGGTCGTCATCGTGGCCGTACGGACGTCACAGACTCCGCCCGCTCGGGGTGTGACGGGACAGAAGCCGCCGGACATCCCCTAGGGTTTTTCGGGCAGGGACGGCGGGCACGGCAGTGAGGCGACGACGGTATGGCGCAGGCGTACGACACCGACACGGTGGACGGCGAGGAGACCGGGCAGACCGGGCCGGGTGACCGCCTGCGCCGGCTGGGCCGCCGGCTGCGGAGCGACCGGGGCCTGTGGCGGCGGGGCATCGTCCTCGCGGTCCTCGCGGTCCTGCTCGCACTCGTCATGCTGCTGCACGCGCAGATCCCCAACAGCGTCGGCAACCTCGGCTCGCTCACCGAGACGTTCCTGCCGTGGCTGGGCGTCTTCATCCCGGTGCTGCTCGTCCTGGGGCTCCTGCGCAAGTCGGCGACGGCGCTCGTGGCGCTGCTCATTCCGACGATCGTCTGGTTCAACGGCTTCGGCAGCCTGCTCACCGACAAGCAGAGCGGCGGCGGCGACCTGACCGTCGCCACGCACAACGTCAACGCCGACAACGCCGACCCGACCGGCACCGCCGAGGACGTCGCCGCCTCCGGCGCCCAGATCCTCGCCCTGGAGGAGCTGACCGCCAAGGCCGTGCCGACGTACGAGAAGGCGCTGAAGGCGGCCTACCCCTACCACTCGGTGCAGGGCACGGTCGGCCTGTGGAGCAAGTACCCGCTCTCCGAGACCCGGCCCGTCAACATCAGGCTGGGCTGGACCCGCGCCATGCGCTCCACCGTCGCGACGCCGAAGGGCGACGTCGCCGTCTACGTGGCCCACATGCCCTCGGTACGGGTCAAGCTGCACTCCGGGTTCACCGCGAGCCAGCGCGACACGAGCGCGAACGCGCTGGGCGAGGCGATCTCCGACGAGCCGCTCGGCAAGGTCGTCCTGCTCGGCGACCTCAACGGCACGATGAACGACCGGGCCCTGACCGCCATCACCTCGCAGATGCGCTCGACCCAGGGCGCGGCGGGCAGCGGCTTCGGGTTCAGCTGGCCGGCCGCGTTCCCGATGGCCCGGATCGACCAGATCATGGTCAGGGGCGTGGAGCCCGTGTCGTCGTGGACGCTGCCCGAGACGGGCAGCGACCATCTGCCGATCGCGGCGCGGGTCACGCTGTGACGCGCACCGTCTGAGTTACGCGGGGTTTCACACGGTTTTTACCTGGCGGAATACTGCGCACGGGACACTTTGTTCCGTACGTAAACTTATGAGTCCGGTTCCGCCCCGCCTCACCCCGTGTCCCCACTTTCTTTGGACGATCCTCATGCCCCTCGCCCTGCTCGCGCTCGCCGTGGGCGCCTTCGGCATCGGCACGACCGAGTTCGTGATGATGGGCCTGCTGCCCAACGTCGCGGACGACCTCGACATCTCGATCCCGGCCGCCGGACACCTCGTCTCCGCCTACGCGCTCGGCGTCGTGATCGGCGCCCCGCTCCTCGCCGCCGTCACCGCCCGGATGCCGCGCCGCCGCGTCCTCATCGGGCTCATGGTGCTCTTCGTCGTCGGCAACGCGGTCTCCGCCGTCGCCCCCGACCACCACTGGCTGCTGCTCGCCCGCTTCGTCAGCGGACTGCCGCACGGCGCCTTCTTCGGCGTCGGCGCCGTCGTCGCGACCTCCCTCGTGGCGCCCGAGCGCAAGGCCCGCTCCGTCTCCCTGATGTTCCTCGGCCTGACCGTCGCCAACATCGTCGGCGTCCCCGTCGCCACCGCCATGGGGCAGCAACTGGGCTGGCGCGCCACCTTCCTGGCCGTCAGCGCCATCGGCCTGGCCGCGATCGCCGCCCTCGCGGCGCTCGTCCCCGCCGACCACGGACACGGCTCCGCCGTCGGCGTCCGCAGCGAACTCCGGGCGCTGCGCTCGCTCCCCGTCTGGCTCGCGCTCGGCACGACCGTCGCCGGGTTCGGCGCCCTCTTCTCCGCCTACAGCTACATCACGCCGATGCTCACCGACACCGCCGGGTTCGCCGAGGGCAGCGTCACGCTGCTGCTCGCCCTGTTCGGCGTCGGCGCCACCATCGGCAACCTGGCCGGCGGCCGCCTCGCCGACCACTCCCTGCGCGGCACCCTCTTCGGCGGCCTGACGTCCCTGGTCGTCGTCCTGGGCCTGTTCCCGCTCCTCATGCGGACGGAGTGGAGCGCGGCCCTCGCCGTGCTGCTGCTCGGCATGGCCGCGTTCACCACAGGATCGCCGCTCCAGCTGATGGTGATGGAGAAGGCGTCCGCCGCGCCCTCCCTCGCCTCGTCCGCCAACCAGGCCGCGTTCAACCTGGCCAACGCGGGCGGCGCCTGGATCGGCGGCCTCGCCCTCGCGGCGGGCATGGGCGTCACCTCCCCGGCCGTGACCGGCGCGGTCCTCGCCGTCCTCGGTCTCGGCGTGGCGGCGCTCGCCTACACGGTGGACCGCCGCCGCGAGCCGGTGCCCTCCGGCCCGGGCCGCCTCGTCGCGAGCCACACCCCGGCGGAACGCGAGAACGCCAGGGCGTGAGGGGGAACGCCAGGCAGTGAGGGGAGCCCTAGGGCAGCCCTAGGGAGTGAGGCGGCGCACGCTGTCCCTGATCACTATGTGCGTGCCGAGGAGCTGGCGCCGCTGACCCGTCCGGCCCGCCCCGCCGAGGGCGAGCCGGACCGCCGTGCGGCCCAGCTCCTCGCCGGGGATGTGCACGGTCGTCAGGCCCGGGGTCATGTCGGCGGCCACCGGGTCGTCGTTGTAGCCGACCACCGAGATGTCCTCCGGGACGCGGAGCCCGTACTCGCCGAGCACCTTGACCACGGCGGCCGCCACCCGGTCGTCGCCCGCGAAGACGGCCGTGAAGTCCGGCCGCCCGTCGCACGTGGCGAGCAGGTCGCGCATGGCCTCGTCCCCGTTGATCTGGCCGAAGCCGATGCCGTGCAGGAGCGCGTCCGACTCCGGGACGCCATGGCTCTCCAAGGCGCGCAGATAGCCGCGGACCCGGGCCTCGCCGGTCGTGTTGCCCGGCTGGTAGCCGATCAGCGCGATCTTGCGGTGGCCCGCGCCCAGGAGGTGGCTGGTGATCGCGTGGGCGCCCGCCTCGTTGTCGTACTCCACGACGACCGCGGGCACGTCGGGCGCGGGCGCGGGCCTGCCGCACAGCACGAGGCGCGACCCGGCCGCCGCCAGGGACTGCGCGTACTGCGCCATCCGCTCCCGGTACGCCGCGTCCTGCACGACCCCGCCGACCAGGACGACCGCCTCCGCCGCCTGCTCGCGCATCATCTGCACGAGCGCCAGCTCACGGGCCGGGTCCGCGCCCGTCGACGCGACCAGGGTGAGCCGGTCGTGCTGCGCGGCCTCCTTCTCGACGCCCTGCGCCACGGCCGCGTAGAACGAACTCACCACGTCGAGCATGAGGACGGCGATCGTCTTGCGGCCCGCGCCCGCCAACGCGCGCGCGTGCGCGTTGGCGACGTAGTCCAGGTCCTTCGCCGCGCGGAGCACCTTCGCGCGCGACGCCGCCGACGTCGGGTAGTTGCCCGCGAGGACGCGTGACACGGTCGCCACCGACACCCCCGCGCGCGCGGCCACGTCGCGGATCGTCGCCCGCCCGCCGCCGCCCGCGGGTGCCCCCGTGCCGCTGCGCTCGCCCACCCTGACTCTCCCTGGAATGTCGCCGGTGCGGGGCCCGGCCACCGAGGGCCCCGCACCATCATCGCGTGCTCCGTCGCCGCCGGTCCGCCGGGTCAGTGCGCCGCCTCGTACTCGGCGCCGAACTCCTCCAGCGCCTTCCTGCCGCCCTGGGCGAGCCATTTCTTGTGGATGCCGTCCCAGTCGGAGACCTTCTTGCGCCCGGTGACGACCGCCGTGACACCGTCGCTGATGATCTGGTCGAGCGTGGCGCCCCGCCGGTTGAAGGTGTCGGACTGCAGCCCCCACCGGTCGTTCGCCACCATCATCGGCACGACCTTCCGCTGCCAGGCGTGCACCCGCTTCGTCAGGTCCGCGTAGCCCGGGTAGTACAGCGGCTGCGGCGCGTCCGCGACCTTGGTCAGCGGCAGGTTGTCCTTGGACTCGACGAGGCCCAGCTCCGTCGCGATCGGGTTGTTGTCCTCGTCCCGCTCGAAGTGCGTGCCCTCGATGCCGTAGTGCAGCAGCTCGTACTCCTGCGAACCGAACGGCGACGCCAGCCAGTCGAGCACCCGGAGCAGCAGCTTCACGCGGTCCTTGGACGCCTTCTTCAGCGCCGTGTAGCCGAAGATGCCGCGGCTCTGCTGGAACTGCGGCGCCCCGGTGACCGTGTAGGGCTGCGCGAGGTCCAGGGTGTACGCGTCCTTGATGCCCTGCGCGTTGGAGATCGTGGCGCCGAACCCGTCGGTCATCGACAGGGCGGTGCCGTTGTAGAACTGCGTCTTCAGGTCGACCTGCGAGACCGAGGTGGCCTCCGGGTAGTACGCGCCGGCCGCGCGCAGCTTCGCCATGTACTCCAGGGCGGCCTTGAACTGCTCGGTCCCGGCGAAGTACTCGGCCTTGCCGTCCTTGATCCGCCACTCGTTCGGGGCGCCGTGCCAGATCGCGTGCGTCTTGAACCCGAAGTAGCTGGTCATGGAGGCGCCGAGCCCCCACGTGCGGTGCCCGGTCGCGGCCTTGGCGACGGTCGCGAAGTCGGCGGCGGACATCCCCTGCTCGAACCCGGCCTTCCGGTACGCCTCCTGGTTGAGGAAGAAGGTGTCCTGCGGCTTCGGCCGCTCGACCGGCACCCCGTAGATCTTCCCGGCGATCCGCCCCATGCCCTCCCATGCGTACGTGGGTATCGCCGCGAGGTGCGGATAGTCCTTCGCCGCGTCGCCCGACAGGAACTCCGTCAGATCGGCGCACCGCTCCTTCACGAACTGCGCCTCGCGCGGCAGGGTGTAGCCGCCGCCGATCGCGATGATGTCGGGCAGGTCGTCGCCCGCCATGAGCGTCGCCATCTTGGTGCGGAAGTCCGCGTCCGGCACGACGGTGAACTCGACCTCGACACCGAGCGCCTCGTTCAGCGCGGCCCAGTACTTGTTGCGCGCCGCCGGCTTGGGCGGGGTGCCGTACGTGATCGAGATGATCCGCACCTTCTCCTTGCCGGTGCCCGGCTTCTCGGCCACCGCCCGGACCAGCTTCTCCGGGTACTTCAGGAACCCGGCCTGCACCCCTTCGGCGGTCGGCGCGAGGTCGGGCGCCGGGCCCCGCGCGGCGGCGTACGCCGGCCAGGGCGCGGCCTTCGTCCCCTTGTTGTGGACGGAGCCGCCGCCGCTGCTCCCGGTCGAGCAGCCGGTCAGGAGGGAGGGGACGGCGAGCGCGGCGCCGCCGACGGCGACGGAGCGCAGCAGGGTGCGGCGCGACATGTGAGCGGACATGGTGAAGGGCTCCTCGGACAAGGGATGGGTGAGGGAGTGGCTCAGCTCTTGATGGCGCCGGTGAGCACGCCCTTGGTGAAGTACTTCTGCAGGAAGGGGTAGACGAGCAGGATCGGTACGACGGCGATCACGAGGACGGCCATCTGCGTCGTCTGCGGCGCCGACACCATCCCGGCCTCGCTCAGCCCCGTGTCGGCGATCTGCGCGCCCCCGATGACGTACGTCCGCAGCACCTGCGACAGCGGCCAGTGGTCGGACTCCAGGTAGATCGAGGCGGTGAACCAGGAGTTCCAGTAGCTGACCGCGTAGAACAGGCCGACGACGGCGAGCGCCGCCTTCGACAGCGGCAGCGCGATCCGCCAGAACGTGGTCCAGTCTCCGGCCCCGTCGAGCCGCGCGGCCTCGTACAGCTCTTCGGGAATCCCCTGGAAGAACCCGCGCAGCACGACCAGGTTGAACACGTTGATGAGCACGGGCGCGACGACAGCCGCGTACATGTTCTGCATCCCGAGCCCCTTGACCAGCAGGAACGCGGGGATCATGCCGGGCGGGAAGAGGAACGTGAACAGCACGAGCAGCAGCACCGGCTTGCCGCCGAAGACGCCGGGACGGCTGAGCGCGTAGGCGAGGAACGCGGTGCACGCGAGGGAGAGCAGCGTGCCGATGACGGTGATGCCGACGCTCACGCCGAGCGCCTTCGTCACGATGCCGCCGCTGAGGATCGTCTCGTACGCGCGCAGCGTCGGCTCGGTCGGCCACAGCACCCAGCCGCCGCCCGCGACGACCTCCTCGTTGGAGGCGAGCGAGGTGGAGACGATGACGAGGAACGGTACGAGGACGAGGGCGAGCAGGACGAGGACGGCGAGGCCCTTGGCGGCGCGGGTGAGAGGTTTCGGCTTCTCCATCCAGGAGGGCCGGGCGGGGGCTGTCGCTGTGCGGCTCACTTGTACACCCCTTGCTCGCCGAGCTTGTGCGCGATGCGGTTGGCGACGAAGACGAGGGCCGCGCCGACCAGGCCCTTGAAGAGTCCGGCGGCGGTGGCGTAGCCGATGTCGCCGCCGACGATGCCCTGCCAGAAGACGAAGGTGTCCAGGACCTCGCCGACCTCCGGGCCCACCGACTGCCGTTGCAGCAGCATCTGTTCGAAGCCGACGGAGAGGATGTCGCCGAGGCGCATGATCAGCAGCAGGACGACGATGGGCCGGATCGACGGCAGCGTGACGTGCCAGAACCGGCGCCAGGGCCCGGCCCCGTCGATCGCGGCGGCCTCGTAACTCTGCTCGTCGACCTGCATCAGGGCGGCCAGGAAGATGATCGTGCCCCAGCCCGCGTCCTTCCAGATCACCTCGGCGACGACGAGCGGACGGTAGGCGTCCGGGTTGCCGATGATGTCGACGGTGTGCAGCCCCGAGTCCTGGAGGAACGAGTTCAACAGGCCCGCGTCCGACAGGACTTGCTGGAACAGGGCGACGACGATCACCCACGACAGGAAGTGCGGCAGGTAGACGACCGACTGCACGAACCGGCGCAGCACGTCGGACGTGAGGCTGTGCAGCAGCAGGGCGATGGCGAGCGGCACCGGGAAGTAGAAGACCAGTTGCAGCACGGCGATGTAGAGGGTGTTCCACGTCGCGTGCCAGAAGTCCGGGTCGCCGAACATCCGGCTGAAGTTGCCGACGCCGGCCCACGGGCTGCCCCACAGCCCGGCGAACGGGTCGTACTCCTTGAACGCCACGACGTTGCCGACGAAGGCGCCGTAGTGGAAGACCAGGAAGTAGACGACGCCGGGCAGCATGAGCAGCAGGAGCGTACGGCTGCGCAGAAACCGTTTCCAGGCCGAATCGGGCTGAGCTATGGGGTTGAGTGCCCCGTTTTGCGGCTCGTCCGGGGGGTCCACCGCCCCGGTGCCGGGCCTTTCCTTCGCCACAGTGGGCACGGAACCCCTCCGTCGTTTGAACCGTCCATGGACCGTCTTCGGCACAAGGTGAGGCGGAATCTAAAACGGTTACTACGAACGGTCAACCCCTCTGTCCTGGATCGACCTTGACCCCGGCCATGGCAGGTGCCTAGCCTCCTGGCACCAATCAGTAACCGGTTACAACGATGGGTGGGACCGAGTGACGGCAGACCGACCGACCGCGGCGCTGGCCATGGGTGCCGAGGTGGTGGAGGCGGCCTTCCCGCCCGACCTGCGGGAACGGCTCGGCCGCGGCACGCGCCTCGCGGCGGCCCCGCTGACCGGGGCGCTGGACGCGCCGGACGCGGCGCGGGTCCTCGCCGGCACGGAGATCCTGGTCACCGGCTGGGACTGCCCGCCGCTCACGGAAGGGGTGTTGGCATCGGCCCCGCGCCTGCGCGCCGTGGTCCACGCCGCGGGGTCGGTACGCCCCGTCGTCACCGACGCCGTCTGGGAGCGCGGGCTCCTCGTCTCCTCGGCGGCGGACGCGAACGCGCGGCCCGTCGTCGCCTTCACCCTGGCGGCCGTCGCGTTCGCGGCGAAGGGGGCGCTGAGCGCGGCGGCGGGGTACGCCACGGCGTGGCCGGACTTCGCGGCGCGGGAGGGCGCGGACGCGCGGGTCGTCGGGGTCGTCGGGGCGTCCCGCATCGGACGCGGGGTGATCGAGGCGCTGCGGGCGGACGAGGCCGGGTACCGGGTGCTCCTGTGCGACCCGTACGTGGACGGGGCCGAGGCGGCGCGGCTCGGGGTGGAGCGGGTGGCCCTCGCCGAGCTGTGCCGCCGCAGCTCCATCGTGACGCTGCACGCGCCGCTCCTGCCGTCGACGACGGGGATGCTGAGCGCGGAGATGCTCGCGCTGATCCCCGACGGCGGGGTGGTCGTCAATACGGCGCGGGGGGCACTCCTCGACACGGAGGCGCTGGCCGCTGAGTGCGGGGTGGGTCGTTTGTCGGCGTTCCTGGACGTGACGCATCCTGAGCCGTTGCCGGCGGGGCATGCGTTGCTGCGGCTGCCCAATGTGCTGGTGACGCCGCATGTCGCGGGGGCGCAGGGGAGTGAGGTGCGGCGTCTCGGGCTGTATGCGGTGGAGGAGGTGGAACGGGTGGTGCGGGGCGAGCCTCTGCGGGGCCTCACGACCCGGTCGGACCTGACCCGGCTGGCCTGACGGGGCCTCGTGTCGGCGAGTGGCCAGTGTCGAGTGCGGGTGGGGTGGTGGCTGGTCGCGCAGTTCCCCGCGCCCCTGGAATGCGCACGGCGTGCGCCATCCCTCCCGGTTCTCGACCGCGGCTCTCGCCGTGGCTGGTCGCGCAGTTCCCCGCGCCCCTGAGATGCGCACTGCGTGCGCCATCTCAGGGGCGCGGCCTCCGGGGGGAGGCGCGGCGAAGCCGCAGCCCTCCAGGGGCGCGGGGAACTGCGCGAGCAACCACGACGCGTCGGTCAGCCGACCGTGAAGCCGCAACCCCGCAGGGGCGCGGGGAACTGCGCGAGCAACCACGACGCACCGTCAGTGTCCGCGAAGCCGCAACCCCCCCCAGGGGCGCGGGGAACTGCGCGAGCAACCACGACGTGACCGTCAGTCGCCCGCGGAGCCGCGCTCGGCAGACGCAACGGCGTCAGGGGCGCGGGGAACTGCGCGACCAGCCGCGACGGGCCCGCATCCGCGTCCGCCCCAGCCGCGCAGCAGCGCACCGGGACGGACGCCCGTAGAGAGACCTACCTGCCGCGCCCGAAGGACGTCACATAACCCGGCGCCGGCGACCCGACCCCCGTGACATCGTCATAGCCCCGAACCGCCTTCAGCGAGGCATCCTTGCCCAGGCTGCGCACAGACGTGAGCAACCCCTCCGTCGCATCGAACCCGTTCGCGAAATCGACCCGCGCCACAGCCAGGCCCCCTTCACGGGGTGATCCGTGACGTCGTGGTAGACCCGCGACCCGTACCGGTCGTAGATCGCCGGGTTGGCGAACCCGATCGCCCGCCCGCCCCGCGTCTGCTGCGCGAGCGCCTGCACACCGGCGATCACCGGCGCCGCCAGGGACGTACCCCCGATGCGGTACTCGTCGTACCCGAGCGACCCGTCCGGCAGCGTCTGCGTCTGACCGACGAGGAACCCGGTGTTGGGGTCGGCGATCGCGGAGATGTCGGGGACGACACGGTTCAGCCCACCATTGGCGCGCGCCAGCGAGTTCGGCACGACGCCGCGCTGGTAGAAGGGCTGCGCGACAGTACGGCTCGTACCGCCACCCGCACCGGAGGTGTACGCCCCGGGGAAGTCGACCCAGCTCTTGCCGTCGGCGGCGAGGTCGGACTTCAGGGTGCCCCAGCCGGTCTCCCACTGGTACTTGTCACCCTTGCCGACGGCGAGCGACGTACCGCCCACCGCCGTGACCCACGCGGAGTTCGCGGGCGTGTCGACCTGCTTCACCCCGGTGTTGGCGACCTCGTCACCGTTGTCGCCGGAGGAGAAGTAGAAGCCGATGCCCTCGATCGCGCCGAGCTGGAACACCTGGTCGTACGCGGCGGCGAGCTGCGGCGTCTGGTTGGCCTCGATGTCGCCCCAGGAGTTGGAGACGATGTCGGCGAGGTGCTTGTCGACGATGGTGGCGAGTGAGTCGAGCAGGTCGTCGTCGTAGCAGGACGCCGCGCCGACGTAGGTGATGTCGGCCTGGGGCGCGACCGCGTGCACGGCCTCGACGTCGAGGGTCTCCTCGCCGTACCAGCCGGCGGCGCCGCACTCCTCGGTCTTGGTGTAGTCGGCGGGGAGGACCTGCTTGAGCTGGCCCTTCGCGTACGGCGCGTCACCGTGCTTGGCCGCGTACGTCTTCGCGTCCTTGGAGATGGTCGGCGAGGCGTACGCGTCGGTGATCGCGACCCGCACGCCCTTGCCGGTCGCCTTGCCCGCGCCGTAGGCGGCGCGCAGCTGCTTGCCGGTGTAGCCCTTGACGGCGTACGGGACCTTCTTGCCGTACGCGGAGGGCAGCTTCTTGGCGATGTTGGAGCCGTAGTACGAGGAGAACGGCCCGGAGTTGCGGAACACGGCGTCCGGCGGCGGGAGTTCGTCCTGGTGGTCGGCCTTGTGCGGGGCGCTGTCCAGGCCGGTGACGGTGAGCACGGCGCCGTCGAGGGAGCGCGGCACGGACGCCGTGCCCGAGGGGGCGCGGTAGGTGTGCTTGCCCTTGGCGTAGTTGTGGAGCTGGGTGCCGAACGCCTTCTCGGCGGCGGCGACGTCGCCGGAGACGGATATGTAGTGCTGGGTGGTGCCGGTCACGGTGAGGCCCGAGGACTTCAGCCACTTCGTGACCTCGGATATCTGCACCTTTGTCGCGCCGAACCGTTCCTGCGCCTGCTTGGCGCTCAGGTACCTGCCGTACGAGGCGGAGGACGGGTCGGAGACGGCCTTGGCGTACGCGGCCAGACCCGCCGCGTCCCGCCCGGCGAGGTAGACGCGGGCGGTGACCTTGTTGCTGTCGGCCGTCGCGCCCTTGTCGGCCGTGCCGGTGGCCCACAGCGGCTTGGTGCCGGCGAGGCCGGCGCGGCCGGAGTCGGCCTGTGCGGCCGGGGCGGCGAGGGCGAGCGCGCCGGCGAGCAGCGGCAGTGTCGCCGCCAGGCTCAGACCGGCGCGGGTGCGGCGCGAACCGCGGATGGATCTCATGGAACGACCCCCTGGTCTCATGGAACCCCTGGGTGAGGTGCACGTGTCCTGCGGAGCGTGTAATGCACACGCAGAGGGCTTCACTCTCGTCAGGAACACTTCACGCTGGGGGAATGCGGGGGCCAAGAAGGGGTCAAGTCACGTCAAGTCCGATCAGAAACAGCCGATTTGGCCGGGGTGTCGATGCTCAGGCAGTCGCACCCGGGGTAGCCCCGCGGTCCTTCACCATGTCCGTCATCAGGTCGATCTCGGACTGCTGCGACGCCACCATCCCGCGCGCGAGCCGCCGCTCGGCCCCGACCACGCACCGCTTCACGCACCCCTCGGCCATGTGCACACCACCCTTGTGGTGGGCGATCATCAGCTGCAGGTACAGAACCTCGGCCGCCCGCCCGCTCACCTTGTTGAGCTTCGCGAGCTGCGCGTTACTGGCCATACCGGGCATCAGCGCGCCGTCCTCACCGGCCGGCGCGTCACCCACCCCCATCCAGGCCATGGGCGCCTTCTCCGACACCTTCGGCAGCTCCCACAGGTCGAGCCAGCCGAGCATCATGCCGCGCTGGTTGGCCTGGGTCTGCGCGATGTCGTAGGCGAGGCGGCGCACCTCCACGTCCTTGGTGCGGTCGCGCACGATGTACGACATCTCGACGGCCTGCTGATGGTGCACGGCCATGTCCCGCGCGAACCCGGCGTCCGCCGACTCGGCCGCCGGCACCTTCAGATCGGCCGGGCCGCCGTCCCCGTCGGCGGCGGCGTACGTGACCGCGCCCGTGGCCACGGCGACCGCCGCGGCCACGGACACCAGCCACCCTGTCGTCCTGCGCGTCACTTCGACAGACCGCCCGTGCACGAGGCGCCCGGCTCCGGGGTCTGCTTGCCCTGCACGTACGTCGAGAAGAACGACGCGACCGCCGGGTCCGCCGCGCTCTTGACCGTCCGCTGGTGCCCCCAGGCGCTGAGCATGATCGCGTCCTTCTGGTCCTGGACCGGGCTCATCAGCGAGTAGGGCGTGCTCTTGACCTTGGCGGCGAGCGCCTGCACGTCCTTGTCGGCGGCCTTGTCGTTGTACGTCACCCAGACGGACCCGTGCTCCAGGGCGTGCACGGCGTTCTCGTTCGGGATCGACTTCTCGTAGACGTCACCGTTGCAGTTCATCCACACCGGGTTGTGGTCGCCGCCGACCGGCGGGTTCATCGGGTAGGCGACCTTCTTGGTGACGTGGTTGCGGGCGAGCTTCGCGCTCCAGGTGCCGACGCCGTCCTTGTCGTAGGAGAAGTGCCCCGAGGCGCCGGACGCCTTCCCCTCGCCCTTGTCGTCGTCACCGCTCTTGGTCACGGCCCACGCGGTGACTCCTATCAGGGCGGCCACGACGACCGTGCTCACCGAGATCACGGCGATCCGGCCGCGCCGGGCGCGGGCGCGCTCGGCACGGCGCATCTCCTCTATACGGTCCCTGCGGTCCTTGGCGGGAGAGGCGGAGGTCTTCTTGGCGGAACCCATGGCGTGTCCTTCTGCGAAAAGGGCGAGACGGGCGGGCCCGCTGATCGTAGTGCGCAAAACGGCCTCCGCGGGAGGTGGCTGTCGTCCGTGCCGCGCACGGCAGGCACTATGGCCCTGGGGGGTGCAGCAGGCACTATGAACACGACACCGGCCGATCAAGGACGATCAAGGTCGGCAACGCGTACGAAACGGGCGTGTGGTGGGATGTGACCGGGCCCGTCGACGTCCCCGGAGCAGGCGGCCTGACCAGCAAGGATGGGTGGAAGCGGAAGATGGACAAGCAGCAGGAATTCGTGCTCCGGACCCTGGAGGAGCGCGACATCCGGTTCGTACGCCTGTGGTTCACGGATGTGCTGGGCTTCCTCAAGTCGGTCGCCGTGGCCCCCGCCGAGTTGGAACAGGCGTTTGACGAGGGAATCGGCTTCGACGGCTCTGCCATCGAGGGGTTCGCCCGGGTCTACGAGTCCGACATGATCGCCAAGCCGGACCCGGGAACCTTCCAGGTCCTGCCCTGGCGCGCGGAGGCCCCGGGCACCGCCCGGATGTTCTGCGACATCCTCATGCCCGACGGTTCGCCGTCCTTCGCGGACCCGCGCTACGTCCTCAAGCGCGCCCTCGCCAAGACGTCCGACCTGGGCTTCACCTTCTACACGCACCCCGAGATCGAGTTCTTCCTCCTGAAGAACAAGCCGCTCGACGGCTCGCGCCCGACCCCGGCCGACAACTCGGGCTACTTCGACCACACCCCGCAGAACGTGGGCATGGACTTCCGCCGCCAGGCGATCACCATGCTGGAGTCGATGGGCATCTCGGTGGAGTTCAGCCACCACGAGGGCGCGCCGGGCCAGCAGGAGATCGACCTCCGTTACGCGGACGCGCTCTCGACGGCCGACAACATCATGACGTTCCGCCTGGTCATGAAGCAGGTGGCCCTTGAGCAGGGCGTCCAGGCCACCTTCATGCCGAAGCCGTTCTCGGAATACCCGGGCTCGGGCATGCACACCCACCTCTCCCTCTTCGAGGGCGACCGCAACGCGTTCTACGAGTCCGGCGCCGAGTACCAGCTCTCGAAGGTCGGCCGCTCCTTCATCGCGGGGCTGCTGCGCCACGCGGCCGAGATCTCCGCGGTCACCAATCAGTGGGTCAACTCCTACAAGCGCATCTGGGGCGGCTCGGAGCGCACCGCGGGCGCTGGCGGCGAGGCCCCGTCCTACATCTGCTGGGGCCACAACAACCGCTCGGCCCTGATCCGCGTCCCGATGTACAAGCCCGGCAAGACGGGCTCGGCCCGCGTGGAGGTCCGCTCGATCGACTCCGGCGCGAACCCCTACCTCACCTACGCGGTCCTCCTCGCGGCGGGCCTCAAGGGCATCGAAGAGGGCTACGAGCTCCCGCCCGGCGCCGACGACGACGTCTGGGCCCTCTCCGACGCCGAACGCCGCGCCATGGGCATCGAACCCCTCCCCCAGAACCTCGGCGAGGCCATCGCCCTGATGGAACGCTCCGAGCTGGTCGCGGAGACACTCGGGGAGCACGTCTACGACTTCTTCCTGCGCAACAAGAAGCAGGAGTGGGAGGAGTACCGCTCCGAGGTCACGGCGTTCGAGCTGAGGAAGAATCTGCCGGTGCTGTAGGGGCAGCTCAGGGCAGTTTCCGCTCACTTCCAAGAGAGGGCCCACGGTCGCCGACCGTGGGTCCTCTCTTGGATAGGCGGCTGGGGCTGGGCCGTCTGTGGGCCGTCTGGCGTTAGACCGAGCCGCAGGACCGGCCCTCTCCGTCACTCCAACGCCTCGGGTACAACGGGGAGCTGCTCGCTGTGCGGCCACGTGAAAGAGCGGCCGGGTTCGAGAAGGGCCGCGACCCAGTGGATGACGCCGCTTCTCTCAAGAGCCGCGGGGCTCAGACAACCTGCGGGCAGCTATAGGCATCGTCTCGCTCCAGATAACCGGCGGAAGGTCCTACGCGAGGCGGAAGTTGCTGTGGACCGGACTCTTGCAGAGAAGACCACGCCGAGCGTGACGGCAGCGAGTCTATGCTGATGGGACGCCAAGCCGGGGGGTGGACGAACGATGGCAGACGCAGAACTGTCGGAGTCACAAGTAGCGGTACGCAAAGACTTCGCTCTGGAACGATATCGGTACATCTTGCAGCAAATCCACGCGGCGAACGAGAACGTGTACCGCTTCCTCGCGATCTATCAAACACTCGCAACCGCCCCTGTAGGTGCAGCCATCGCGCTCTTCGTTGGCTTCAGGAAGTGGGACGTAGCTCCGAGTACTGCGCGCAGTGGCGTGATCAGTCTGCTGGTGCTTACCACGGTGGTCGCAGTCTTCACCTGCATGCTGATTGTTGTCGGTGCGTTGGCGTGGCTCGCCTACCGCAATGAGGAGTGCGACATCACTGACGAGTTTGTCGGCCACGGCTTCCGCGCACGTCCCCGGTCGGGCAACCTGCTTCGATGGTATGAAACGTACGTGCTGCTGTTCATAGTGGCGTCTGTGACCACGATGTGGGTGTTGGCAGGCTTCTACCTGCTTCCAGCGGTCAGGTGACAGGAGTGTATGTCTGAACCGGTGGCGACGTGTTCAGACTTGGTGAACAATGAAATCTTATGGATGCCGTTGAAGCTAAGCCTGGCTTGTGGAACAGGTCCCTAGGGGCAAACGCTCACGTCTCTCATCCCGGGACGCGTGATCGATTTCGACAGGCATTGCTGGACATGCATAAGCGGGCAAGGGAACTGGCAGGTGAGATATCTCGGGATCTCCCAGAGTTCACCCAGCATGACATCTCTCATCTTGACGCCCTGTGGGAACTCGCCGACCTCATCGCGGGACCTGACACCACACTTAATCCGGCTGAGGGTTTTGTCCTCGGGGCATCTATCCTTACACACGACCTAGCAATGAGCAGAGCGTCGCATGTCTTGGCTGGTGGTGGTATTCGAGCGCGCGCCGAGTGGCCAGATGCGCTTGCTACTGAGCTTCGAAAAGACCTCGGACGCGCTCCGTACCCCGCTGAGCTAGCAGCGCCAGTGGAAGATATCGCAACTCGTGCGGAAAAGTTTCTCTTGCGTGACCTCCACGCAAGTATCGCTGAAATTCTTCCCATTAGCAGTTGGCCGACACAAGACAATGAGACTGCTTATCTGATCGCCGATGCAGAAATCCGGTCAGCTTATGGCCGCTTGGTAGGCTCGGTGGCAGCCAGTCACCACTGGGACTACGACCGTGTGGTAAATATCCTTGGATCGCCAGTCGGTGTGCCAAGTTTTGCTCCTGTTAATTGGGCTGTCGACACTTTGCTTCTGGCGACTCTCTTGCGTACGGCAGACGCCGCACATCTAGACCCTTCTCGTGCCCCCGATTTGCTTGCAGCTGTACGTAATCTGCCGCAGGAATCCAGGTACCACTGGCTTTTCCAGAGTCGGCTTCAGCGGCCTTATTTGAAGAATGATCGCCTGGTCTTCACTGCCTCGCAAGGCTTCGGACGAGACGAAATTAACGCCTGGTGGCTGGCATTTGATGCTCTACGTGTTGTTGATGATGAGTTGCGTAGCGCCGATTCAGTATTGGTGGAGAGTGGGCGTCCTCGCCTAGCGGCGAGAGGTGTATCAAATGTCGATTCTCCAAAATCTTTTCGCGAGGTTTCGCCGTGTCGCGACTGGGAGCCAGTAGCCGCTGACATTGCAGTAAACGACGTAGCTGGTTTGGTCGAGAGGCTTGGCGGACGAGAGTTGTATGGTTCAGATTGGACTGTTGCTCTCCGCGAGATTATCGCCAATGCTTGTGATGCCGTGAAAGCGCGAGAAGCGCTGGCGGAGTACAGAGGACGGTCATTCCAAGGTAGCGTAAGTGTTTGGCTGGAGCAGGGTAACGACGGCCTTTGGTTGGCATGCAGCGACAATGGAATAGGAATGTCGCCATCGGTGATGGGCCATGAACTTCTGGACTTCGGCTGTTCGTCATGGCTAGCTCCTGCGGTAGCAAGAGACAATCCAGGATTGGTTGCTAGCAGGTTCAATCCTACTGGCCGCTTTGGTATCGGGTTCTTCTCCGTCTTTATGATGGGAGACCGGGTTCAAGTTATTTCACGGTCGCAGAAGAGCGGAGCTGCGGACACGTGGATTCTAGATTTCGGTCATGGGGTTAACGTAAGGCCATGCCTTCGAAGGGCGGCGCCCAGCGAGCAATTGGATGACCCCGGGACAACAGTCAAAGTTTTGCTTAAAGATTCAATAGCTATTGGCGGAATCGAAGTCTCCGCCAGGGCCGAGATTGAGTCGATTTCTTTTGACACGTCGACCTCGCTGAAAAATGTCATCGAATACATCCTGCCTGCACCCGAAATTGATGTCTACTTTGGGGAAAATGGGCAAAATTCCGTCGAGCGCCTCATGGCCAAAAATGATTGGCTGGTCATCGATGGGGTGGCGCTGATCGATAGGGTCATTGGGTCTCATATTCTCGCTAGTTCAGGGCTGCGATGGGAAGGAGTGCAGGAGTGGATTGGCCATCACGCTAAGAAGTTGCAAGTCATTTATGATGTCGAAGGGAGGCCAATTGGTCGTGCAGCCCTCATTGATCGCGTTTTGTCCCGCGACTTTGACCGATGGGGTAAGACTTCCTCTACGGTGACTGCTGGGCCGGCGCGAACTGGGACCGCAATTCACGGTACAGTTGGCCTTTTTATGGGGGTAACAGAAAGGGCCGCGCGTGATTCCGCGAGGCCGGTAGCCGATAGGCAGTCCATGGCTGAATGGATTAAGGCTCAAGTTGAACAGTTGTCGTCTTCTGGTTGCGATCTAGAACCGGAGTGGATTGAGGATATTGCTGGAGCTATCATCGAGCTTGGCGGGGAAACTGGACCACTGGCAGTTTGGAGAACGAAAGAAGGCTGGTTGACGCAGTCGGAGTTGATCGATTGGATCTCTCGTAGGGATTGCGTTTATGTGGCCCATCCTGTGTACGCCTACGCTCGGATAGGGATGCAGGATATTCCTGTGGATCTCGTTGACGATGTAGTTTACTTCGAGACTGGGCGAAGAATGGCTCTTTCGTCGCACGCCGGAGATTGGCCGCTACCGGAAGCTGAATTCCACAGTGCTGGAATCCCTGGCGCCTTTGGGGACGCTGTTCGCGCGGCTTGGAATCTCTCAGAAGTGGTAGACCTCGAACCCGCCTGGATTCGCGAGGAAGGCAACCGTAAAGTGAGCTCCTATCAGGGGGAAGATATCCAGGGAGACGTTACTGTGTTCAGGAGATCGGACTTCATGTAGGTCCGCTAGTGCAGGATGGGTAAATCTGAAGTGCTGACTAGGCCGTGAGGTCGGCGTAGCTGCTTGGTGGCGCTGCTTTGGCACGAGTGATCATTGCCCCGTAAGCCTCCCGCACGTCGCGCAGTCTGTGGACATACCCGGTGAAGCATGACGATGGGGCCATGATCTGCGAGCTCACGCCAAAACGGCTCCGTAAAGCCGCGGAGTCGACCGCCCCAGTCACGACGTGCTCCTTCGCTGGTCTTCAGGAGGCTGGTTGCTGTGAGCGCGGCTCGGGCGTCGGGCGGTTTACAGAGAGGCGGAGATAGGAGCGCAGGCCCGGCCGGGGCCGGGCCGCACGCGGGGAGCCGTCTTGATGCAGTAAGGAGAGTTCTACTGCGGCCAGGTCCAACCTGTAGGCAGATTCAGGTGGCTGTACATGGTGTCCACGGCCTTGCGTGAACGGCCGTCGCTGCTCGGCATGAGGTGCGTGTACACCCGGAGTATGAAGCCAGCGTCCGTGTGGCCAAGGTACGTGCTCAGCGCCTTGATGTTCTCGCCAGCGTCTAGGAGAACGGATGCATAGAAGTGCCTCAAGGCGTGCATGCCGTGTTCACGGGCGGCCTGATGGCGCTTGCCGGGCTCGGGCTCGGGGATGGCGCCGGCCGTCACAAGCGCGGGCTTCCAGAAGCGTGTATTGAAGTCGGTCCGTCGAACAGCGCCGCTCCCGTCAGAACGCACGAACAGGAGCCGCTTCGTGACCAATGGGCCATCTGGGCGCTGCCACGGCAGCCTGACCTCAATAGGCGGGTGAGCTTCCATGTGTTCCTTGAGGACGTGAGCCACGGAGTCCGCCAGCGGTACGTCACGCTCCTTGTTGCGCTTGGGCAAGGCGCACGAGCTTGCCGCCGGTCGACACCTTCACCTGACAGCCGACGTGCAGCCAACCGGTGTCGAACCCGATCTCATCGACTGGAAGACCGAAGATCTCTCCTTGCCGCAGGCCGCATCCGGCCCCCAAGTCGACGGCGGCGCGGTACTGCTCGGGGAGCGCGGCCCGGACGGCGAAGGTGCGCTCGGTTGTCCACGGGATGACGCGGCGGTTGTTCGGGCCGGGCACGCGGACGGTGCTCGCCTTGCACGGGTTGCGGTGTAGGTGGTCGTCTTCCACGGCGGCCGTGAAGACGGCGGAGACGCTGCCGTAGATGACCCGGCGGTATGAGGAAGCGGGTACCGCGCGTTCCAGCTCGGCAGGCCAGTCGCGGATGTGCTCCGGCTTGAACGAGCCGAGGGGGCGTGACCCCAAATACGGGATGGCATGGCGCCGGATCTGAACGCTGACGGGTTCCCTTGTGGTCCCGTTCGTTGTCTGCGAGTTGAGCCACTTCTCTGCGTACTGCCGGAAGGTGGTCTGGCCGGCCTTTGGGTCGATGTACCGACCGCCGTCCATGTCGGCCTCGATCTTCGTCAACCATTTCTCGGCGAGACGCTTCTTGCCGTCGGGGAAGCTCTTGGACTTCTCAGTTCCGTCGGGGCCGATGTAGCGGGCGCGGTAGCGCAGGCCGATGCCGTGGCGATCGGTCCTGCCGCGGACGGTCTTGCCGGTGGGGGAGACCTCGTTCTTGAACCAGCGGTCTTGGATGTGGCCAGCCATGTGGCGCGGTCCCTTCTCGACAGCACGCAGGGAGGGCCGCGGGGCGGCCCTCCCTGGGGAGTTGAACGGTGATTCTTGACTGGTGGCGTCAGGCGGCGTCGGCGTCCAAACGGCGTAGCTCGGTGACATACGCGCGAACGTCGGCGGGGTCGTAGCGCAGGTGCTTGCCGATGCGGAAGCCGGGCGGGCCGGTGCGCTTCTTGCGCCACTGGTAGACGGTTTCGAGGGGGACACCGAACATCGAGGCGATGTCCTCGGAGGTGAGGTAGCGACATTGCCGCGTCCCTCGAAGCCCAAGGCGTCCGCAAGCTCGTTCTCGTCAATGCTCACGGCGGCAACTACGTGCTCTCGAACATCGTCCAGGAAGCAAACCTCACCGAGGCGCGGATGACGCTTTTCCCGCAGGGCCGCGAATGGAACCGAGCCAGTGAGCGCGCTGGCCTCGCTTCCGATGCGCACGGCGACATGCATGCGGGTGAGATTGAGACCTCGATTTGCTCCATGCGGAACCGGCTGTCGTGCGCCAAGGCTACGAGACTGCGGACCACGACGATGGCGAGCGCCCATTCCTCCTTACACATGGAATGAAGGCGTACACCGAGAGCGGGGTCATCGGTTACCCGTCGTACGCAACAGCCGCCAAGGGTAAGGCCGTATTGGTGAGCCTAGTGGAAGATTTCTCTGCACACCTGAACGCGCTGGGCGAGCGCTGAAGGCCAGCTCTGCAATATTCGTCCGGTTCGTCAGGGGGAGGGGCTGTTATTGGGGAGCGCAGGGAACGGACCCCAATTAACGGTTGCGGCGTTGTGAATGTTGGCTCTTGTGAAGCTCACCTGGCCTCCGGAGGACTCCGCCCCACCAAAGTGAACGGAACCGCCAGAAAAATCTGCCTCACCAAAGTTGACCGTGGAGCCGGAGAATCTTGCCCCTCGGAATCGAATTGTGGCGCCGGAGAACTCTACTCGACGGAAGTGGACCTCTCCTCCGGAGAACTCCGCCCGCCGGAAGTGGATCCCGCCTCCGGAGAACTCTGCTTCGTCGAAGTCGACCGTGGAGCCGGAAAATTTTGCTGCGCTGAAGTTGACTTCTCCGCTGGAGAACTCCACACTGCGAAAGTTGACGCTGCCGTCGAGGAATTGCGCGCCCCGGAAGCTGACCGCGGCACCTTTATTTTCTGCCCCTTCGAAGCTGACCTTGCCACCAAGGAACTTTGCTGCGAGGAAGTTGACCTGTCCGCTGAAGAACTCCGCCCCGCTGAAGTTAATGTCGCCACCGGAGAATCTCGCGCCGCGCAGATAGACGGTAGCGCCGGAAAACTTTGCATCCTCGAAATTGATCTCGCCCCGAGGAACTTTGCTGCGAGGAAGTTCACCTCGCCGCTGGAAAACTCCGCCCCGCCGAAGTAGACGTAACCGCCAGAGAACCTCGTTCCCCGGAGATGGACGGTGGCACCAGAGAACTCCGCCCCGCCGAAATTGACCTCACCGCCGGAGAAAGTTGCCGAGTTGAAGCGGGCCTCGCCGGCGGAGAACCTAGTCCCATGAAATCCAACGAATCCTTCGGCGAATTCTGCCATGCCAAAGTCAAGCGCAGCACCGGAGAAGTGCGCCCCATAGTAGTTCACTATGGCGCCAGTGAACTTCGCGCCAAAGAAACTTATTGTGCCGTCAGAGAATTTCGCCTCGTAGAAGCTGACGTTACCGGCTAGAAAAAGTGGCCCTGCTGAAGTCCCCGCCGTCGAAGGTGGCTCCGGTGAAGTCCAGGTCGAGACCGCACCAAGTCGAGGGTGACGCGGGATTCAGAAGGTGGTCTCGGATGGTGCGGATGATAGTGAGGCGTACCTCCCGCTCCCCCTGCTTGAACCCATTCCCAGCGGGGTCCGTCTCGTAGGGCATACGCAGGTACGCGCACAGCACATCGACACACACCTGCCGCTGCTCCGGCCAGTCATCAGCGAGACGCGCCATCGCATACACCCCCGCGAGCCGGACCGCAGCCTGTTCGTGGCCGAGCTGCTCGGCCGCAGTGGTGTACCGCTCGGCGAGCTGGCTGGCGTCTGCGCGATGGGACTCGCCCTCAGCAAGGAGTTGCTTGCGGTAGGCGTACAGGCCAGCAAGGACGGCACCAGCGAGCGTAAGGACAGTGACGGTGGTTTTGATGACGTCCTGGACGTCGACTGGCTTCGTGCTCGTGCTCTCAGCTGAGAGAAGCGAGTTCGCTCCCTGATACAGGCCGTAGGCAAGCGCGCCGACCGCGATTAGGCTGACAGGCGCGACAAGCCACACCGGCCATAGGTTCGGGGTGTGACGTCCCTGCGGTTTCTGACGACGCTTGAAGAGGGTGGACACGCCGCGATCATGATGTGTGTGAGCAGCACATGATGCACGCTTAATAACTCTGTAACCAGGAGCCGAAAGTTGGCATGGGCCCTGACCGGGCCAACTTCGGCGATACGCGCTGTAGCTGAGTGGATCAGGGCAGGGCGCTTCCCCCTTGTCTGGGGGCCATGGAGCCGCTGGCGCGAAACCAGGTGCCCAATATGGGGCCGTCGCTGGGCCGTCAGAGGGCGGCCCGCAGTGACCAACGACGACCAACAACAGCCGCCGCAGCGCAGGCCAGAAGGGTCCCGCATCGCGGTGCCGAAGGCCGCCGGCAGCGCTGATCAATTCCTCCGCAACAAGAAACAGGAGTGGGAGGAGTACCGCTCCGAGGTCACGGCGTTCGAGCTGAGGAAGAACCTGCCGGTGCTGTAGGGGCGGTTAGGCCCAGAACGCCTCGGTGACGATGATCTGAGTGTCGGCGGTGCGGCGCATGAAGGTGTAGATCAGCCAGCCGCGTCCGCCGGCCAGGTCGACGATGTGCGCGCCGCCGGGGCTTGTGGAGGCCAGGGGGCGGACGGTCATCCAGTGCGGCAGAGAGGCATCCGTGTCGATGCCCCGGAAGTACGGATCCTCAGCGGTGACCAGTTCCGCGCGGGCGCTCATGATCAAGTCGCTGCCTTCGGCGGGCATGTTCTGGAACGCGTGCAGGGCGTTCTTCGTCCAGTCCATCTGCCAAGGCGGCCGGGGTGGTTCGACGATCACTCTCCCGGATTCCTCTCGGCGGCTTCGTGCCGGAGGCGGCTGTACTCCTCCAGGAGCCGGACGGATTCCTCGGGGTCCTCGGACTTGGCCGCGCGGGCCTCGAGGTCGCGAAGGTGGGCGTCCAGAGCGGGGTCGCGTGCGATGGCGTACTGCGTCCACCAGAGGCGCATGAAGGCCGGCACCGGTGTGATGTTGAAGGCGTCTCCGATGACGCGCTTCCAGTGGGCCTCGAAGTCGGGCAGCAGATGCGGTGCGTGCTCCTGAATGGCCAAGCGAAGTGCTTGTGGCGTGCGTTCGGGCATGGGAGGCAACCGGTGCGGTTCTCCCTCGGGCCCCTTGAATCGGAGCGCATGGGCGGGCATGGTGCGGGCTCCTTGGCGTGAAGGGTCAGGCAGCGTCGTGCTGGGGCGCCTGCGACTGCTGCTGGCACGCCATCTGCTCGAACCACTCGGCCGGTACCAGATAGGCGACCGTCTTCCCCTTGCGGGTGATGGCGGCCGCCTCTCCGGCGATCCGGGTCCGGTCCAGGATCTCGCCCATCCCCTTGCGCAGGTCGATGGTCGAGTAAGTCTTCGTCTCCATGGGCCAGAGCGTATAACAACTATCATAGTTGCCATACGTGCTCATGGGGTTCGGGGCAATGAGCGAGACCGGGGCGCCACCCCCGGCAGCCCTCAGCCCAGCGCATCCCGCAGCGGAGTCGTAGCCCGTTTCCGGTACTCCTGGATCGCCCAGCCGTTTCCGTCCGGGTCCGTGAAGTGGGCGAACGTGCCGCCGTCGTCGGGGCCGAACTGGACCGGGTCCGAGACGTCGACGCCGCGTCCGGTCAGTTCGGCGTGGGCGGCCTTGATGTCGGTGACGACGAGCTGGAGGCCGTGGTAGGTGCCGGGGGCCGGGGTGCCCGTCGGGATCGGGATGCCGGCGGAGAGGACGATCGAGCAGCCCGAGCCGGGCGGGGTGAGCTGGACCAGGCGGGTGCCCGGGGCCAGTTCGCGGTCCACGTCGCAGTGGAAGCCGACCTTGTCGGTGTAGAAGGCCTTGGCCCGGTCGATGTCCGAGACGGGGAGCGGGATCACTTCCAGGGTCATGTCCATCGGTCAAAGGTAGGCGGGGGAGACCGCCGCCGTCAGGAGGCGCCGCGCGCTGCCCGTACCGTCGGCCGGGACGGTGTAGAGGTCGGCGCCGTAGTCGCCCGGCAGCGCGTACGTCACGTGCTCCGCGTCGCTCCACACCGCCTGATCGTCCACACTGCGCGGCTCGGCCAGCGCCGTCTCCCGCATCGTGGCGAGGTCGAGTACGTAGAGGCGCCAGGGGGCGTCCGCGGATGCGCCCTTCACCCGCTTCTTGTACGCGATCCTCTTCCCGTCGGGGGAGAGCGACGGGCATTCCACGTTCCGGTGGAGCGTCGTGACCTCGCGGGTGCGCAGGTCGCCCCGGACCAGGTACGTGCTGCCCTTCGTCGCCAGCGTCGCGTAGAAGTGCCGGTCGTCCGCCGCGAACGTCACGCCCCAGAAGTTGACGTCCGCCGAGCGGTAGGCGTGCCCGTCCTTGACGATCCCGTACGACTCCAGCGACGGGGTCAGCTCTCCCGTCGCCGTGTCCACGAGCGCCGTCCGCGTCGAGAAGTCCGTGCCCGCGTAACTGTCGCCCCCGACGAACGCCGTCCACGCCGCGTACCGCCCGCTCGGCGACACCCGCGCGCGTGAGGGGATGCCGGGGACCGCGTAGTGCGCCTTCTCGCGCAGGCGCGCGTCAAGGACCGTGGCCCGGTAGGTGTCGGTCAGCGTGCCGTGGACCGCCTGGAGGCAGATGCCCGTGCCGGAGCTCGCGTAGAAGCGCAGGCACCGCACCCCGGTGGCCGTCGCCGTACGCCGGCCGCCGTCGGGGGCGCCCGCCCGGACCGTCGCCAACTCGTCCCTGTGCGGACCCCACGCCATGTTCCGGAAGACCAGACGCGGGGCGCCGGGGGTCAGCCGGACCTCTCCCGTCGTCACCGCCGGGCCGCCGGGTCTCGCCTCGTTCCTGCGGTCCGCGCGCGCGGAGGCGTGCAGGACCGCCGCCGTCGCCAGCGCGGCGAGGGCGAGCACCGCCGCCGTCAGGATCGTGAGCCTGCCGCGGTTCGTCATGCGGTCACCTTCCCTACGACAGAACCCGGACGTGGCCGCAGTGCGTACGACACCGCCCCGCACCCCGCCAGCAGCACCGCCGCCACCGTCAGCGCCGTACGGTCGCCCCACGCCGTCCACGCCGCCCCGAACCCGAGCGAGCAGCCGAAACGGGCCAGCGCCTGGCCCGTCTGGACGACCGCCAGGCCGGACGAGCGGCGGTCCTCGGGGAGGCGCACGGACGCCGCCGCCATCAGGACGCCGTCCGTCGCCGCGTAGAACGTGCCGTGGAGGAGCAGGACCGCGTAGGGCAGCGCCGCGGAGTGGGCGTGCGTGAGCAGGAGTCCGTAGACCGTCAGGAGTGCCGCGTGGCCGCCCAGGAAGACCGGCCAGGCGCCCACCCGGTCCGAGAGGTGGCCGAGTGGCGCCGCCAGGAGCAGGAACGCCGCCGCCGTGCCCAGGGGGAGGAGCGCGAACCAGCGCTCCGGTACGCCCAGTTGGCGTTGGAGGAGCAGGTAGATGAAGGCGTCGCTGACCGTGGCCAGGCCGAGGAGGGCCGCGCAGAGGGTGGGACGGGCCAGGTGGGCCCAGTCGATGCCCTGCCGTGGTCGCCGGACACCGCCGCCCGGGGACGATGAGCTGCTCGGCCGGGCGCCGCCGCCCGCGGGTGACGAGCCCCTTGGCTGGGCGCCGCCATCCGCGGGCGACGAGCCCCGTGACGGCGGCACGAACAGCACGAGGACCACGACCCCGAGCACCGCCACGCAGAAGCTCACCGTGAACACCGCGTCGTACCCGTCCACCGTGTAGCGCAGGACCAGGAACGCCACCAGGGGGCCGAGCAGCGCCCCCGCCGTGTCCATCGCCCGGTGCACGCCGAACGCCCGGCCCCGCGTCTCCGGTGCGCTGGACAGGGAGATGAGGGCGTCGCGCGGGGCCGTGCGCAGGCCCTTGCCCGTGCGGTCGGCGGCGAGGACCGCGCCGATGAGGGGGAGCGAGCCGGCGAGCAGGAGCAGGGGTTTGCAGAGGGCGGAGAGGCTGTAGCCGAGGACGGCGACCGTCTTGTGCCGGCCGCCGCCGCTGTCCGCGAACCGCCCGCCGGCCAGGCGGACAAGCGCCGAGAAGCCGTTGTAGACGCCGTCGAGGACGCCGAAGCCGAGCGGGCTCAGGCCGAGCCCCGCGACGAGGTACAGCGGCAGCACCGCCGTGACCATCTCGGAGGAGACGTCGGTGATCAGACTGACCGTGCCGAGCGCGAGCACGGTGGGGCCCACGGCGCGCCGCCGCCCGGCGTCGGACCGGGCGGCGGGCTCCGCGGACGACGGCACCGCGGCCGGGCCCGACGGGGCGCCGGCGCGGCTGTCCGCTACGTACATGTCACGAGGTCCAGACGCCGGTGATGTCCTTGGCGCTCGCGGCGTTGCCCGCGTGCGGGAGGCCGTGCATGTCCTCCAGCGTGCGGAGCAGGTCGTAGTGGTTGTACTTGGTCGCGGACGTGGAGCCCGGCGTGACCCGCTGGCCGTACAGGACCGTGGGGATCTTGTTGCCGCTCAGCCGGTTGTCCTCGTCGAAGGTGACGACCAGGAGGCTGTTGTGGGTCTTCGCCCAGGTCGCGTAGGCGCCCAGCTTGTTCTTCAGCCAGGTGTCGCCCGTGGAGACCGAGCAGTCGTGCATGTCGGAGCAGAGGTCGGGGACGACGAAGGAGACCTGGGGGAGGGTCGAGTAGTCCGACGGGAACTGGGTGAAGGTCTTCGCCGAGGACGTCGGTACGTTGCCGAAGCCGAACCACGGGTTGTGCTTACGGGCGTAGTCGCCGGAGGAGCAGGTGGTCGAACCCTGGCTCGGCAGGCCCTCGTTGTAGCTGCCCCACGTCTTTCCGGCGGCGATCAGCTCCGAGGCGAGGTTCGGCGCGGAGGAGAAGCCGGGCGTGTAGCAGCTGTCGTCGGTGACGCCCTGGGTGGAGCCGGAGAACAGGGCGAAGTAGTTGGGCTGGCTCGGGTGCGTCTCCGCGTAGGAGGCCGTGAGATTGGCGCCGCCCGCCTTCAGGCTGTTGATGTACGGGGCCGAGGACGAGCCGATGACCTGGCTGTACGCGTGGTTCTCGAAGACCACGACGACCGTGTGGTCCGGGGTGGGCACGGCGGCCGCGGCCTGCGCGGGCGAGGTGCCGGTGAGGGCGAGCCAGCTGCCGGTGGCGGCCGTCGCGAGCGCGAGGGCCGAGGCGAGCGCCTTGCCGCGGGCGCGGCCGAGGAGGGTTCTGCCGGACACGTGTGACCTCCGAGGGAGGGGACGGGGGATCTTGGCGTGCAGCGTGCGGCCAGATCATGCACACGCCAAGATGCCCTTGTGTCACGCGTGCCCACCCTGACGGGTGAAGCGTGGGTGAACGGCTGGGGAGCCGCTTTCGCGACCGCGCGGAGAAGGGTTCAGCGCTGCGACAACGGCGCCGGCGCCTCCTGTACCGTCCACCCGTTGCCGTCCGGGTCCTTGAAGAACATGAACGAGTTCCACTCCTCGTCACCGGGGCCGTCCGCCCAGCCCTGCGCGCCCGCGTGCTGGACCTGCGACACGTCCACGCCGCGCGCCACCAACTCCTCGCGAGCCGCCGCGATGTCGGTGACACACACCTGGAGCCCGGAGAGCGTGCCCGGCGCCATGCCCGGCTGGCCCGGCGCGCCCGGCAGGCCCTCCGTCAGCGAGATCGAGCAGCGCGAACCGGGCGGCGTCAGCTGCACGATGCGGACGCCGGGTACGACCTGCTGGTCCACGTCGACCTTGAAGCCCACCTTGTCCGCGTAGAACTCCTTGGCGCGGTCCACGTCCGAGACCGGCACCACGACCACTTCGAGCGTCCACTCCATGTCCTGCTGTCCTTCCGATAGGGACGGCGTCCCGCCGGTGGGACCGTCACGGCTTTCCGCCGACGGGACGACTTTGCTGAACGTGTGGCGACTCTTGCCACCATCATGACGACTCCCCGCGCCCCCACAACCCATCGGTCCCGCACCGGCCGCAGTACTCTCATGACCAGCGTGTGATCGAACAGGAGGCCGGGATGTCGGTGCCGCAAGGGCGCAGGAGCAGTACCTTCACGCGACTGCTGCGGCACGGGTTCACCGACCCGTCGGGCGCCGAGCGGCTGCTCGACACGCCCGCGCTGTCCGCGGTGCGCTCCGACCCGCTGCTCCTGGACGCCCTCGGCGCCACCGCCGACCCCGATCTGGCGCTGCTCGGCCTGGTCCGGCTCGTCGAGTCGCAGGAGCGGGCGGGCGGCGACGCGGGCCGCCGCGAGCTGCTCGACACGCTGGTCACCGCCAAGCCGCTGCGCGACCGCCTCCTCGGCGTCCTCGGCGCCTCCGAGGCCCTCGCCGACCACCTCGCCCGGCACCCGGCCGACTGGCGGGCCCTGGTCACGTACGAGCACAGCGATCTCCACCCGGGCCTGGAGGAGTTCGAGCGCGGCCTCGCGGACGCCGACGACCCGGACTCGTTGCGCGCCTCCTACCGGCGCTCCCTGCTGTCGATCGCCGCCCGCGACGTCTGCGGCACCACCGACGTGGCGCAGACCGCCGCCGAACTCGCCGACCTCGCGACCGCGACCCTGCGCGCCGCCCTCGCCATCGCCCGCGAGGCGGCGCCCGCCGACGCCGCGCTGTGCCGCCTCGCCGTGATCGCGATGGGCAAGTGCGGCGGCCACGAGCTGAACTACGTCTCCGACGTCGACGTCATCTTCGTCGGCGAGGCCGTCGAAGGGGAGGACGAGGGGAAGGCCGTCCAGGCCGCCACCCGGCTCGCCTCGCACATGATGCGGATCTGCTCCGACACCACCGTCGAGGGCACGATCTGGCCCGTCGACGCGAACCTGCGCCCCGAGGGCCGCAACGGCCCGCTGGTGCGCACCCTCTCTTCCCACGTCGCCTACTACCAGCGCTGGGCCAAGACCTGGGAGTTCCAGGCGCTCCTCAAGGCCCGGCCCGTCGCGGGCGACCCCGAGCTGGGCGCCGCCTACATCGAGGCCGTCTCCCCGATGGTGTGGCAGGCCGCCGAGCGCGAGAACTTCGTGCCGGACGTGCAGAAGATGCGCAAGCGCGTCATCGCGGGGATCCCGGCGGGCGAGGTCGACCGCGAGCTGAAGCTCGGCCCCGGCGGCCTGCGCGACGTCGAATTCGCGGTGCAGCTTCTCCAGTTGGTGCACGGGCGCGCCGACACCTCCCTGCGCAGCGGCACCACCCTCGACGCCCTGGCGGCGCTCGCCGAGCGCGGTTACGTCGGCCGGGTCGACGCCGTCCAGCTCGACGACGCGTACCGCTTCCTGCGTACGCTCGAACACCGCATCCAGCTCTACAAGCTGCGCCGCACCCACCTCGTCCCCGAGGACGACGCCGACCTGCGCCGCATCGGCCGCTCCATGGGCATGCGCACCGAGCCGCTCACCGACCTCAGCCGCGCCTGGAAGCGGCACACCTCGGTCGTGCGCCGCCTGCACGAGAAGCTGTTCTACCGGCCGCTCCTCGACGCCGTCGCCCAACTCGCGCCCGGTGAGACCCGGTTGTCCACGGAGGCCGCCCGCGAGCGGCTCGTCGCCCTCGGTTACGCCGACCCCAGTTCGGCCCTGCGCCACCTGGAGGCCCTCGCCTCCGGCGTCTCCCGCAAGTCCGCGATCCAGCGCACGCTGCTCCCCGTGCTGCTCGGCTGGTTCGCCGACTCCGCCGACCCCGACGCGGGCCTCCTCGGCTTCCGCAAGGTCTCCGACGCGCTCGGCAAGACCCCCTGGTACCTGCGGCTCCTGCGCGACGAGGGCGCCGCCGCCGAGAACCTCGCCCGTGTCCTGTCCGCGGGACGCCTCGCCCCCGACCTCCTCATGCGCGCCCCCGAGGCCGTCGCCCTGCTCGGCGACCCCCACGGCCTCGACCCGCGCCCACCGGCCCAGCTCGAACAGGAGGTGCTCGCCGCGGTCGGCCGCGCCGACGGCGTCGAGCAGGCCGTCGCCGCCGCCCGAGGGGTCCGCCGCCGCGAACTGTTCCGCACCACCGCCGCCGACATCATCGCCTCCTACGGGACCGAGGAGAGCCCCGCCGTCGCCGACCAGGGCGCCCTCGTCGACCGCGTCGGCGCCGCCGTCTCCGACCTCACCGCGGCGACCCTCGCCGGCACCCTGCGCGCCGTCGTCAGGGACGGCTGGGGCGACCAGCTCCCCGCCCGCTTCGCCGTCATCGGCATGGGCCGCTTCGGCGGCCACGAACTCGGCTACGGGTCCGACGCCGACGTCCTCTTCGTCTACGAGCCGCGCGAGGGCGCCGACGAGCAGGAGGCCGCCCGGGCCGCCAACAAGGTCGTCGGCGAGATGCGCCGCCTGCTCGCCCTGCCCAGCGCCGACCCGCCGCTCCTCATCGACACGGACCTGCGCCCCGAGGGCAAGTCGGGCCCGCTGGTGCGCACGCTGAAGTCGTACGAGGCGTACTACCGGCGCTGGTCCCTCGTCTGGGAGGCGCAGGCCCTGCTGCGCGCCCAGCACGTCGCGGGCGACGCCGACCTCGGCGCCGCCTTCACCGAACTCGTCGACCCGCTGCGCTACCCCGCCGAGGGGCTCGGCGACGACGCCGTGCGCGAGATCCGCCGCCTCAAGGCCCGCATGGAGTCCGAGCGGCTGCCCCGTGGCGCCGACCCCACCCTGCACACCAAGCTCGGCCGCGGCGGCCTCTCCGACGTGGAATGGACGGTCCAGCTCCTCCAGCTCCAGCACGGCCACGCACTACCCGGCCTGCGCACCACCCGCACCCGCGAGGCCCTCGCCGCGGCCCGCGCGGCGGACCTCCTGCCCGCCCAGGACGCGGCGACGCTCGACGAGGCCTGGGTCCTGGCGACCCGGGTGCGCAACGCGGTGATGCTGGTGCGCGGCCGGGCCGGCGACACCTTCCCCTCCGACGGGCGCGAGCTGGGCGCCGTGGGCCGCTACCTGGGCTACGACCCCGGCCACGTGGGGGACATGCTCGACGACTACCGCCGCATCACGCGCCGGGCACGCGCGGTGATGGAGGAGCGCTTCTACGGGGCTCCTTAGGACGGGGCTCCTCGGCGGACGCCTCCCTGGCCACCTGGCGCGGCAGCGCGTACGGCAGCGCCCCGTACCAGAGCCGCGCCACCAGGAAGCCGAACGTCAGGCAGAGCATGCCGCCCACCGCGTCCAGCCAGAAGTGGTTCGCCGTCGACACGATCACCAGCAGGGTCAGCGCCGGGTAGAGCAGGCCGAGCACCCGCACCCACGGCACCGACGCGAGCGCGAAGATCGTCAGGCCGCACCAGAGCGACCAGCCGATGTGCATCGACGGCATCGCCGCGTACTGGTTCGACATGTTCTTCAGGTTGCCGGACGCCATCGACCCCCAGGTCTGATGGACGGCGACCGTGTCGATGAAGTGCCCGCCGGTCATCAGGCGCGGCGGTGCCAACGGGTAGAAGTAGTAGCCGACCAGCGCGACGGCGGTCGTCGCGAAGAGGGCCAGGCGCACGGCCGCGTACCGGCCCGGATGGCGACGGAACAGCCACACGAGGACACCGAGCGTGACGACGAAGTGCAGCGTCGCGTAGTAGTAGTTCATGCCGACGATGAGCCAAGTCACCGAGTCGACCGCATGGTTGACGCTGCGCTCGAAGGCGATGCCGAGGTGCTGCTCGACGCTCCAGATCCAGTCCGCGTTGGACAGCGCCTGCGCCTTCTGCTCCGGCACCGCGTTGCGGATCAGCGAGTACGTCCAGTAACTGACCGCGATCAGAAGGATCTCGAACCAGAGCCGGGGACGCCGCGGCGTCCGCAGGCGGCGCACGGCGTCGAGACGGCCACGACCGCGCTGCCCGCCGCGGTCCTCCGCGATGGGTGACGAGGGGCGGCCCTGTCGGCCTTCCAGTGTCGTCACGGTCGATTCACCCATAGCAACAGAGTCTGCCAGATATCGGCCCTCGTCCGATCATCCCCCGGTCGAGTATCGGTCGCATCCTCTACGCCTCAAGGACGAGGGCGGCCCCCAGGGGACGACGCCGTCGACCCCCGGACCACCAGTTCCGGCATGAACACGAACTCGCTGTGCGGCGCGGGCGTGCCGCCGACCTCCTCCAGAAGGGTGTTGACGGCCGCCTGGCCCATCGCGTGCACGGGCTTGCGGATCGTGGTCAGCGGCGGATCCGTGAAGGCGATCAGCGCCGAATCGTCGAAACCCACCACCGACACGTCCGTCGGCACCTCCAGACCCCGCTCCCGCGCGGCGCGGACGGCACCCAGTGCCATCATGTCGCTCGCGCAGATGATCCCCGTGCAGCCCCGGTCCAGGAGCGCCGCCGTCGCCGCCTGACCGCCTTCCAGCGTGTACAGCGAGTGCTGCACGAGGTCGTGCTCCACCTCCTCGGGGGAGAGGGCGAGCAGCTCCTGCATCGTGCGGACGAACCCCTCGATCTTCCGCTGTACGGGCACGAACCGGCGCGGACCGACCGCCAGGCCGATCCGGGTGTGGCCGAGCGAGACCAGATGCGTCACCGCGAGCCGCGCCGCCGCCCGGTCGTCGGGGGAGATGAACGGGGCCGCGACCGCCGGCGAGAAACCGTCGACGAGGACGAAGGGGACGCCCTGCCCGCGCAGCCGCTCGTAGCGCCGGGTGTCGGCCGTGGTGTCGGCGTGCAGCCCGGAGACGTAGATGATGCCGCTGACCCCGCGGTCGACGAGCATCTCCGTCAGCTCGTCCTCCGTGGAGCCGCCGGGCGTCTGCGTCGCCAGGACCGGCGTGTACCCCTGCCCGGTCAGCGCCTGCACGACGACCTGGGCGAGCGCCGGGAAGATCGGGTTCTCCAGCTCGGGCGTGATCAGACCGACCAGACCGGCGCTGTGCCGGCGCAGCCGCACGGGCCGCTCGTACCCGAGCACGTCGAGCGCGGCCAGGACGGACTGCCGGGTGGCCGCGGCGACCCCGGGCTTGCCGTTGAGCACGCGGCTGACGGTCGCTTCGCTGACCCCCGCTTGAGCTGCTATGTCGGCAAGACGTGCGGTCACGGGACGGGACCTTACCGGTCACATGCCGTATTGCACACCGAGTGGGCGCGGCGGGGGAAGTGCCGTGCGCCGGCGCCGGGTTGCCGCGTGCCACCCGGATCGGTGAAGCTGCGCGATCGGGGGCCCCGCCGGGCGCGCCCGGCGATACCTTGGTGCGGTGGGCCGCAGGGGGCCCGCCCGCTCCGCCCCGAGGGGGCCGCCTCGTGAACACCATCGCCCAGCAGACCAGGACCGACCGCGGCAGCACGGTCCTGGTCGTCGACGACACCGCGGCCAGCCGGTACGCCATGGGCGCGGTCCTGACCCGCGCGGGACACGTCGTCGTCCCCGTCGCCTCCGCCGGTGAGGCGCTCGTCGAGCTCGACACCCGGCTGCGCGCCGGAGCACTGCCCGACGTGGCCCTGGTCGACGTCGGCCTGCCCGACCTCAGCGGCTACGAGCTGTGCCGCCGCGTCAAGGCCCTGCCCCTGCTCGCGGGCATCCCCGTCGTGCACTTCTCCGCCCGCCCCTCAGGGCCTGGCGACCGCTGCCGCGCGCTCGACGCGGGCGGCGAGGCGTATCTGACGGTCCCCGCCGAACCCGAGGAGATCCGCGCCGTCGTCCGGGCCGCGCTGCGCGGAGCCCGCGAACTCACCGACGCGCAGAGCCAGTTCGACCGGCTCGCGCTGCTCTCCGAGGCCGTCGTCGACGTGCAGGGCGCCCGCTGCCTCGTCGAGCTGGCCACCACCACGGCCGACGCGGCGGCCCGGCTGACCCGGCGGAGCGCCGCCGTTTTCGTCCTCGGTGACGACGGGGACGTGCACGCCGGGCTCTCCCGGCGCGGCGGCCTCGCCCCCGTCCCCGACGCCGTCGCGCGTGAGCGGGCCGCCGCGATCGCCCGGCGCGTGGTGTGCGCCCCCGGCGGCGTGCAGAGCACGATCGTGCCCCGGTCGCTGTGGCCGAACGCCTACTTCGGGCCCCGCGACGTCCAGCTCGTGCTCGCCCGCACCCGCGCCGGACATCTCCCCGTCTGCCTGGCGATGCCGGTCGCGGCCGACCCGGCCGGGCGGATCGGACCGCTCGTGGCGCAGCTCGCCCGCGCCGCCGCCCTCGCCGCCGAACCCCTCCTCATGTACGAGCAGGAGCGGCACGTCGCACTGACGCTGCAGCGCAGCTTCCTGCCCGCCCAGCTCCCCGCGCTCCCCGGCGTCGACGTCGCCTTCCGCTACGTACCCGCGTCGCAGCAGACGGAGATAGGGGGTGACTTCTACGCCGCGCTGCCCACCCCCGCCGGAGTCCTGGTCGCCATCGGCGACGTCGTCGGGCACTCGCTCGACGCGGCCACCGTCATGGTCGAGATCCGGCACGCCCTGCGCGCGTACAGCCTGGAGGACCCGGACCCGGCCCGGCTCCTGACCCGCCTCGACCGGATGTTCCAGCACTACCACCCGGACAGCTCGGCCACGCTCTGCCTGGCCCTCGTCGACCCGGCGACCGGCCGCACCCTGATCGCGAACGCGGGCCACATCCCGCCCCTGCGCGTGCCCCACGAAGGCCCGGCGCACTACGCCGACGCGGCGGGCCCCATGCTCGGCCTCGGCCTGCCCCACCCCGAGCCCACCGTCCTCGACCTCGCGCCCGGCGAGCGGCTCCTCATGGTCACCGACGGGCTCATCGAGACCCGCGGCACCGACCTCTCCGTCTCCATGGCCCAGCTCAGCGCCGCCGCGACCGCCGCCCCCGCGGCGCCCGACGCCCTGTGCGACACCCTGCTGTCCTGCTTCGGCGCCGACCGCGCCGACGACATCGCCCTGCTCGTGCTCAGACTCAGCCCACCGGTTTCTCCATGAGGGTCACCGCGTAGGCGCTGCCGCCCGCACCGGCCTTGAAGGGCTGTTCGCCGACGACCGTGTAGCCGCGGCCCTCGTAGTACGCGCGCAGCCGCGGGTTCGAGGACACGCAGTCGAGGCGGCAGCGCGTGCGGCCCGCCTCGGCGATCCGCCGCTCGGCGTGCGCGAGCAGGGCACCGCCCGTACCGGCGGGCGCGCCGCGCCGCACCATCAGGCGGTGCACATACCCGGCGACGGGCGGCTGCGCGCCCCACGCCGGTTCATCGGCCCACCACAGCTCGTACGCGCCGACGACCTGAGCGCCCGGGCCGGCTTCGGCGGTGGCGAGCCACACCTCGCCCTCCTTCATGCGCCGCCGGAAGTGCTCCTCGTCCTTGTCGCCGGGGCGCCACTGGTCGATGCCCCGCTCCACCATCCAGCGGGCCGCCGCGTCGTACAGGCCGGTCAAAGTGGCCAGGTCGTCGGTGTCCGCCAGGCGGAACGAGAGTTGTGCGCTCATGCCGATCACCGTAAAGGTGGCTGGAGACAGCGGACACCGCAGGCCACACCCAGCGAACACGGAGCAGCCATGCCCAACATCACCGTCGACCACTCCGCCGCACTCGACGACCGTCTCGACCGCCCCGCGCTCGCGGGCGCCGTCCACCAAGCCTGCGTCGACCTCGTCGGGGCCCGGATCCCGGCCTGCAAGACGCGGTTCCGGAGCGCCGAGGAGACGGTCGTCGGCGACGGCGCCGAGGAGGCGAACGTGGTGCACATCGAGATCGCCCTGCTCGCCGGGCGCACCGAGGAGGCCAAGACGGCCCTCACGGAGTCGGTCCTGGCCCTGCTCCCCGCCCACATCAAGGAGCCCGGGGGCGTGCATCTGTCGGTGGAGGTCCGGGACTTGGAGCCGGCCTACAAGTCGGCGCGCGGCTGAGCCGGTCACGCCGCCAGGGCGCTGAGCCGGTTGAGCAGGTCCGTGAACGGGCCGTCGCGGCTCGTCGCGAGAACGGTGCAGGAGCCGCCGTCCCGGTCGTGGACGGCGCTGACCGCCGCCAGCGCGGCGAAGTCGTGGACCAGTTGGAGCTGGAGCTCCTCGCGCGGGACACGCCGCCCGTCGAGCCAGAGAGCGCCGTCGCCTCGCGAGCGAGATCCAGGACCGGACGACCAGTTCCAGGCGGCGAGGGCTCGCGCACGTCCAGATGGCGAGATCTGGACCGTACGCGGCCTGCCGGACGGAGTCGGATCAGCGCGTTCGTCGGCCGGACACCGGTCTCCGCCGGAGCAGGTGCCGGCCCGCGGAGACCGCCGGGCCGCCGCGCATCAGCGCAGAGAAGCCCGGCCCGTGCTCGTCCACGAAGTCGAAGAAACGCCCCATGACGCGCAGCAGCCGGGCGCCGAGCGGCCCTTCCCGGGGCTCCTCGAACCGCTGCGCCAGATCGTCGGCGGCGCGCTTCAACGCGGCTTCGTAAAGGCTGAGTTTGCCGGGGAAGTAGTGGTAGACGAGGGGCCGGGAGATCCCCGCGGCGGCGGCTATCTCATCGATGGAGACCTCGTCGGGCGACCGGTGACTGAACAGTTCGAGAGCGACCCCGATCAACTGCCGCCGCCGCTCCTCGACACCCATCCTCCGCCGCACCCCGGTCGTCATGCGCACACTCTACCGAGCGACGAACCCGCCCCTCATCGGCAACGATCAAGCCCTTCCGGCAACGATCAAGCCCCTCCGGCGATTGAGGAGCGGGGGCCGGGGCGGAGCCCCGGGGCTGGACTACCGCAGGGGCGAGACCTTGACCCCGCCGTCGGCGACTCCGCTCAAGGTCACATCCGCGCCCCGCGCGACCCGCGCCGCCAGCACCTGCCCCGCCTCCGTGGACCCCGCCGCACTCACCGACTCGACCTTGTCGCTGCCCGCCGCGACCAGGTACCAGTTCCCGCCCCGCGACTTCCAGCGAACCCCGGCGAGCACCGCCTGATCCCGCGCCCCACAAGCCGCCGACGTCTCGGACTTGGCCGCGACGACCGCCGAATCGGCCCCGGGCGCCCGGAACATCGCCAGCGTGCGCGGCCCGCCACCCCGCCACGTCTCGGCCCGGGTGCACACCCACTCGGCCCGCCCGTTCCCCTCGGGCAGGGCCTGCTCGGCGTAGGCCCAGGAGTTGACGGACCGCACCCCGTGCGAACGGGCCGCGGCGAGGGAGCAGGCCGTGGCCGCCCAGTCGCCCGGCCGGGCCTCGCGCGGCGCGTCCGGCGCCCCGGACGTGAGGTGCGCGGGTACGAGTTCGCCGAGGTCGGAGGCGTACCGGGTGGCGTCGGCGGAGGTCAGCGCCAGCGCGTTCCAGCCGGTGCAGGGCGCCCCGGCCGGGGCGAGCGCCGGGCTCGGGAACGGCGCCGTCACGCCGTCCTTCGTACGGGTGAGGGGCTGCGCCGCGTCGGACGGCTTCACCAGGTCGCGGACGGCGGCCCCGGTCACCCAGGGCGCCGTCAGATAGCGGACGTTGGTGTCGGTCCGGTCGACGACGACGGCACCGGACTGCCCGGCGCCCGCCCCGTCGACCCGGGCGAGGTCGAGGGCGGCGCCGCTCGTGCCCCGCGCCGGTTCGGCGTAACGGACGACGCGCAGACCGTCGTAGAGGAGCACGACGCGGGCCTGGTCGATCTCGCCCGCGTAGAGCAGCTGGGCGGGTCCGGGCGGGGCGCCCGCCGGGGTGCCGGGCGTCGCGGAGACCTGGACGCTCTCGCCGGGCCGCGCCCACACCGCGAGGGCGCGGCGCAGCAGCGCCTCGTCGCCGGTGAGGGAGCCGCGCGCGGGCCACACGGAGAAGTCGGTGCGGTCCGAGGACCGCCAGGCGGCCGGGTCGACCCGGGTCAGCCTGGCCGGGTCGAGCGCGGCCTGACCGGCGGGGTTCTGCGCGTACGGGGGCGCCGCCGCACCGTCCGGGCCCCAGCTGTCGCCGGGCAGGCCGAGCAGCGCGCCGCAGACCAGGAGCGCCGCCGCCGCCGCGATCGCCGCCTTGGCGTGCTGGCGGCGGCGCATCAGATCGGTGGGGCGCGCGTGCAGCGAGCAGGGGTCGAACTCGGGGGAGGCGAGCAGCTCGTAGCGGTCCTCCTCGAGCTCGTCCGCCTCGTACAGCGCGGCGGTCGTCTCCTGCGGCGTGCAGCCCACGGCCGTCAGGACGGTGCGCACGGCGTCGTCGTCGAGGTGTTCGAGGCCGCGCAGTACGTACACGGCGCGGGCGGGGCCGCTGAGCGCGGAGAGCCGCTGGTCGAGGGCGAGTTCGTCGGCGCCGCCGGACTTCGGGAAGAGGCGCAGGCCGCGCACCCGGGGCAGCAGCGGCGGCAGCTGGGACCGCTTGGGCCAGGCCGGGCGGAGCAGCGGGCGCCCCGCTTCGAGGGAGCTGCGCAGCACCTTGAGGCGTACGTAGGCGTAGCCGGGGTCGGCGCCGCGGGGCGCGCTGCCGCGCTGGGCGGGCAGGGCCGGGGGCGCGGTCGCGGTCCGGCCGCGCGGGAGGGCCCGCTGGGTGACGGAGTGGGCGGTGAGCACGCGGCGGTTGCGGCCGAGGCCCGGCGGAAGCACCAGGTAGGCGAGGCGGACGAGGCGCGGGTAGTGCTCGACCAGAGCCGCCTCGGCCTGTTCCACGTCGATGACGTCGGGGGTGCCGGGCGTGCCGGGGGGCCGCGCGGGACTGGGTTGCTCCACCTTTGACTGCACGTTCAGCAGAACGAGCGAATCATGGGATGGTCACCCGGCCCCACGTCTCACTGCGAACCGGTCAGCGCCCGCGCGTAGTTGGCCATCGACCGCTGATAGCGCGGCAGGTGCGGGGCCAGTGCCCCGAGCACGAGGGACAGGCCCTCACGGTCGCGGCCGAGGGACGACAGGCACAGCGCCAGCGTGGCCCGTACGGCGTCGTCCAGCTCGTCGCTCGGAGCGGTCAGTTCCGGTTCGAGGAGCGCGACGCCCTCCTCCGGGCGCCCCACGTTCCGCAGCGAACTGGCCAGTTGGATCTTCGTGCGGCGCGCGCGGTAGCCGGAGAGGCCGCGCCGCAGCGCCTCCTGGTAGAGCGGCACCGCCTTGTCGGAGTGGCCGGTCGAGTCGAACGCGCAGGCCCGCTCGAACGGGCCCACCGGGCTGTCGGCGGGCAGCTCGGCCACCAGGCCGTCGACGAGCGCGCGGAACTCACCGGCGCGCTCCTCGCCGTACGCGTCGAAACCGGCCCACGCGGCGGCGATCCGCTCTTCCCACACACTGTTCTCGGTGCTCATCGGGCCACACTCGGAGATCGGCCGATGCGCGTCAACCGTTTTCCGCGTGCGGCCCGGGTCCTTGCGCGGACCTACGTGAGCTGCCACCCGCTGAACTCGACGGTGCCGCGCGCCCCGTTCCCGCCGTTCGTCGCGGTCATGAACTGGCCCACGTCCTGCGTCGCCGCCGCGCCCGGCACGGGCACGGTCGCCACGGTCCGCCAGGTCGTCCCGCCGTCCGTGGAGCAGGCGCCGGTGTACGAGCCGCCGGCGCGGGTGAGACGGAGGAGCACCGGCGCCTTGATGCCGGTGATCCGCTGGTAGGTGTCGAGCGTGCCGTCGCCGTTGGTGTCGTAGGAGAGGACCACGCCGTTGGAGGGCGTCACGGCCAGGTTGAGGAAGCCGAGCGAGCCCGGGGTGGCGAGGGAGTTGCGGACGATGATGCCCGCGCGCGCCCACGCGCCCGTGACGGCCTGCGAGTCCACCCGCAGGATGACGGACGTGCCGTCCTGGAGGGCGCCCTCGCGGTAGATGGTGCCGAACTGCGTGGTGCCCTTCCACAGGTCGTTTCCGGCGCCGTCGATGGCGAACCGGTCGCCGAGCTGCCCGAAGATCGCCTCGTTGTTGGTGTACGTCTTCCAGCCCGCCTCCAGGGGGCCCGCCTCGAACAGCGTGCCCTTGTACGAGGTGGTGATCCGGTCCTCGCCCTGCGGCCCGTACGTGACGTCGATCGTGTACGGCAGCGGGCGCAGCGGCTCGTCGAGCGGGGTGCCCGGGGCGCTGGCCTGCCAGGAGACGGTGCCCTCGCCCGCCGGGGGCACGCTCCGCAGCGACGTGCCGTGCTCGGGCGTCGCGTCGATGCCCTTCAGCGCGAAGTCGACGCGGCCCGTCGCGCGCAGGCCGTTGACATTGCGGAACGTGGCCGCCACGCGCGCGTGCCCGCCCGGCGGGAAGGCGGGCGGCTCGGCCGTCACCGTCAGGGAGCCCTGGTACGGGGCGCGGGACAGCACGTCGTACACGCGCGTGGCCGTGCGGTAGGCGTCCCCGTAGGGGCGCAGCGGGTAGTCCTTGCGCTCGCGGGTCCACGGCTCCTCGAAGGCGAACCAGTCGACCTTGGCGGGTTCCCGGCCCGCCGCGAGGGCGTCCTGGAGCTCGTCGAGCCACTTCTGCCAGCGCGGCAGGTAGAAGTCGGCCATGAGGCCGTGCCACTCGCGGTTGCCGTACTCGTGCAGGTTGCCCGGGTCGGAGGTGGCGCGGTCGCCCCACACGGTGATGAGGACCTTCGCGCACCGCTCGAACTCGGCGCGCTCGGCGTCGTTCGTCGCCATGTCGCGCGCGTCCTGGATCCACGGCCCGAGCAGGAAGGCGCTGTGCGTCCCCGTGACGTCGTCCGACAGGCGCATCAGCTTCAGCCACAGCGTGGCGAGGTCCTTGAAGCGGGCCTGGTCCTTGTCGGCGTACGCGGCCTTGAGCTGGGGCAGGTACTGGCGGCTGCGGTGCGCGAGCGCCTGCCGGGCCACGTCGACGAGGTCGTACTTGTACGCCTGGCTGCCCCGGAGGCTGCCCGCCACGCCGAGCAGCCCCGTGAAGGCGGCGTCGAAGCGGGCCGGGTCGTAGGTCAGGGCGCGCGGCGCGTAGTAGGCGGCGCGGTCGGCGGAGAGGTCGGGGCGCGCGGCGAACAGCGAGTCGTGCGGGTCGGAGCGCTCCACGGCCTGCTGCTGGTACGCGGTCTCCTCCATGGCCTGCCAGGCGGCGCGGGCGTCCTTGTCGCGGCGCCCGTAGCGGAAGTCGGCGTACCCGGCGAACCAGTCGGCGCGGTCGATCTTCCGCTCGGTCCAGGCGAGTTCGGACCACAGCTCGAAGGCGGCCGGGTCGCGGTCGGTGCCCTCGGGCATGTACGCGGTGCCGACCAGCGCGCTGTTCGCCTTGTCACGCCAGGCGAAGAACTTGTCCATCCAGATGTGGGCGCGGGCCCCGATGGTCGTCCGGCCGCCGAAGTTGGGGATGGTGCCGAACGCGTACGGGGTCCCGCCCCAGTCCTTCTCGCGGTCGGTGACCGAGGTGAACCGGTCGGAGACCCCGTCGACGATCAGCATCTTCTTCTTGTCGATGGCGTCGAGGAGCGCGGGCAGCGGGTTCGCCTCCCAGCCGAGGATGACCCAGGTGGCGCCCGGCCGGTTCTTCTGCAGCGCGGTCTCCACGCCGCGCGCCGCGCGCCGCGTCCGCGACGGGCACGTCACCGGGGGTGCCGCCCTCGTGGAGCAGGTCCATCTTGAACGCGTCGAGGTCGCCGAAGAGGTCCCGCTGATGCCCGTAGAACGCTTCGGCGACCTGCGCGAACGACGTCGTGCGCGGGTCGAGCCAGTCGGGGCGGTCGAAGCCGTGCCAGGTGCCCTGCGGCACCACGTGCGCGTCGCCGCCGTTGCGCTCGACGAACCCCTTCGGCACGTGCCCGTAGTAGCCCGGCATGACGGGTTTCATCCCCAGCTCGCGCAGCCGGTCGGTGATCTTCTTGCCCAGTTCCGCACGGTCGGCGATGAGTTCGGGGGAGAGGGGGCCGCCGTACCCGTAGAGGTTCTGGAGCAGCCACCACGGCTGGTGCGAGGGGGCGGGGAGCCAGGCGCGGGACTCCTCGTCGCTGTAGTGGAAGTCCTTCAGGAGCCGGTGGTAGACGGCCTCCATGCCCGCGATGACGAGCACCTCGTTGCAGCCGTGCAGCGCCAGCACGTCGATCATGCGCTCCCAGTACGGCCAGCCCGCGAACGGCGCCGTGTAGCCGTCGTTGGTGTCGTTCAGCGCGAACCGGTGCGGCAGCGAGGTGGAGCGCTCCAGGGCGCGCGTGGGGGCCGGGAGGGTGCGCGGCAGGTCGAGCTGGTCGCCGTTCCACGCGATGTGCGCGTCGCACACGTACTTCAGATACCAGTGGACCCCGGCGAGCAGCGTCGCCGGGGTCGTCCCGTACACCTCGATCGCGCCCCGCTTCCCGGAGACCCGGAAGCGGTCCGCGCCGCCCTGGGGCGGGAGCAGTCTGAGTCTGAACTGGTCCGCGTGGTGCGGCAGTCGCCTGTTGAGCGCTGCGCGGGCCGCCGACGTATCAAGGGCGTGCGGTGCCGCCTGAGCGGTCGCCGGCACGCCCACCCCCAGGGCCGTGCCGAGCCCGATGGCGCCTGCCGTGCCGAGAACCGTGCGTCGCGTTGGCGCGGACATACGTGTGACCCCCTGCGTCGCGGATGGTGCGGCGCACCGTAACCGGGGCGCACGCCCGCGCTCAACGGTGCGTACGGAGTCTGGCGGGATCGCGTCGATGAGCCGTAAGCGGCCGGGACAGGAGTGCGGGATGAGGAAATCGCTGGTGGCAGGGGTCGTGGTGGCCGCGGTGGCGACCGGCTGCGGGACGCACGGGGAGGCGCCCGAGCCCTTGCCGACCACCCGGACGGCCAGCGGCTCACTGGAGCAACTGGCGCGCACGGCGGGGTGCCGCCCCGACCTCCAGACCGACGCCGCCGAACTCCGCCAGGCCACCTGCGGCAGCGGCCGGGAGCGGTACGTTCTGGCCACCTTCGCCACCGACCGCGGCCAGGCCGAATGGCTCGACGCCGCCGACGACTACGGCGGCACCTACCTCGTCGGCCGCAAGTGGGTCGCGGTCGGCGCGGACCGCGTGGTGACACGGCTGCGCGGCCGGCTCGGCGGGACCGTGGAGCGGGCCGGGGGAGGGCACGCGGGTCACCACTGAGACGGCCGCGCAGCGGCCCGTGGGGGGATCTGGGGGTCAGATGCAGCGGTCGCCGCGGTTGATGCAGTTGGCGACGCGCTGCATCAGCTTGGCGTCGAAGACGTTGATGAAGTCACCGTGGTCCGTGATCGGCTTGTGCAGTTGCTCGGGGAACGAGTCGACCGCGAACCCGGGCCCCGGCGGCACGCTGTAGACGATGCGCTGCACCAGCTGCGGGATCGCCTTGAACCCGCCGGGGCAGGCGCCGGTGCGCGGGTCCTCGAACGCGACGTGCGTGCGGTGGTTGGCGCTGTCGGCGTTCGCCCCGTCCCAGCAGCTCTGGAACCGGAACGTGCGCACGACCTTCGAACCCTGAGGGCAGATCGGGTACTTGTCCTTGAGCTGGCGGTTCTCGAAACCGGTGCAGCTCCAGGACGCGTTGGCGTTCGCGTCGCCGTTGGTGAGGGCCTTCGCGTCGCCGGTGATGATCCGCAGGAAGCGCGGCATCGCGACGACCTTGCTCGTCGGGTTCCCGTCGAACTTCAGGGTCACGGACGACGGGGTCTGGATCTCGCCGGTGTTCTGGTCCTTGCCGCCGCCGTCGGCGCCGACGTCCGCCTCGTCCTTGCCGTTCTGCAGCCGCAGGACCGGCCAGTAGTACGTCGACTTGTCGCCCTGGTTGCGGCAGCTCGTCCGCCCGGCCGCGAGGTCGTCGTCGCTGGAGAAGGCGTCCGTCGCCTGGTTCCCCACGTAGTCGTGCATGTGGTGGGCGCCGTTGCCGACGCCGGGCGCGACGATGACGTTGTCCGGGTTGAACTTGCCGTTCTCGTTGCGCCCGCACGCGGTGGTGAAGGTGCCGCGCGAGGCGGCGCGCCGGTTGCGCGGCGTCACGACGTTGGGCTGGACGGACGTGATGTCGACGAAGTCGGCGGCGTCGGGGCCGTTGCCGGTACCGCCGTTCCCAGGAGGTGCGGAGGGCTGTTGAGAGGGCTGCTGAGAGGGCTGCTGCGACGGATCCTGCGAGGGTTGCGGCGAAGGCTGCTGCGGCTGTTCCGGGGAGCGTCCCGTGCAGGGCGCCATCCCGTCGAGTCCCCGCGGCGGGCGTCCCCCGGAGCGCCGGATGTCCTCCCCGATCCGGCCGAGGACGGCCCCGCGCTTGTCCTTCAGCGGGCCCAGGATGCTGTTCCGCACGAAGCCCGGGTCCCGCGCGGCGGCGTCCCGGTTCGAGGCGAGCCGCTGGTAGGCCGCGGTGATCTGGCTGTCCAGGGTGGCCAGTTCACCGTCGACCTGGGCGCGGGCCCCGTCCGGGACCTCGGGCAGGGCGGTGCCGACGTCCGGGCAGTCGATGGTGGCCACCTGCCGCGCCTGTGCCGACCCCTGCTGTGACTGTTGCGCTTGCGTCCCGCTGCCCGCGTCCTGCCCTGAGTCTTCCTGGGCCGACGCGTGCATGTTGACCGCGACCAGCCCGCCTCCGCCCAGGAGCAGTGCGGCCGACGCGACGGTCATCCGTGTCGTCAGCGAAGAGCGCCGTTTCCGTGAGGTGCGTCCCATGGGACTACGTACGCAACGGGAGGCGCCCGTGTTCAATCGGCGCCCGCGGTTCTCAGGAACAGGAGCGAACTCAGCGACCGCCCCGGTCCAGATAGGCCAGGACCGCGAGCACCCGCCGGTTGTCGTCGTCGGAGACCGGCAGGCCGAGCTTGGCGAAGATGTTGGAGGTGTGCTTGGCGATGGCGCGCTCGGTGACCACCAGCTGGCCCGCGATCGCCGCGTTCGAGCGGCCCTGCGCCATCAGTTCGAGCACCTCCAGCTCACGCGGGGTGAGCCCGCCGACCGGGGCGTCCGCCGCGCGCCGCGACAGGAGTTGCTGGATGACCTGCGGGTCCATCGCCGTACCCCCGGCCGCCACGCGCCGGACCGCGTCGATGAACTGGTCCGCGTCGAAGACCCGGTCCTTGAGGAGGTAGCCGACCCCGCCGTCGCCGTCGGCGAGGAGCTCACGCGCGTACAACTGCTCCACGTGCTGCGAGAGGACGAGGACCGGCAGGCCCGGCCGCTCGCGGCGCGCGGCGAGCGCGCACTGCAGCCCCTCGTCGGTGTGCGAGGGCGGCAGGCGTACGTCGACGACGGCGATGTCCGGCGTCAACTCGGCCAGTGCCTTGGTGAGTTCGGGTCCGCTCTCGACGGCGGCGGCGATCTCGAAGTCGTACGCCTGAAGCATCCGCACCAGACCGTCCCGCAGCAGGAACAGGTCCTCGGCTAGGACAACACGCAAGGGATCTCCATCGTCACCATGGTCGGACCGCCGGCCGGGGAGCTGACGGCGAGGACACCGTCGAATGTACCGAGCCTGCGCTCGACACCGCTCAGACCGCCGCCCTCGGTGAGCACCGCGCCGCCCCTGCCGTCGTCCGTGACGGCGATCCGCAGGTACCCCTCGGAGTGCGCGAGATCGACCCAGATCCGGTCGGCGCCCGCGTGCTTCACGGCGTTGGTGAGCGCCTCGCTGATCGCGAAGTACGCGGCCGACTCGACCGGCGCCTCGGCCCGCCCCGCCAGCTCCACCTCGACCTCCGTCGGCACGGGGAGGCGCAGTGCGAGGGCCCGGACCGCGTCGCCGAGCCCGCGCTCGGCGAGCACCGGCGGATGGATGCCGCGCACCAGGTCCCGCAGCTCGGTGAGCGCCTCCGCCGACGAACGGCGGGCCTGCGCGAGCAGCTCCCTGGCCTTCGCCGGGTCCTTCTCCATCAGCGCCTCGACCGTGCCCAGGTCCATGCCGACCGCGACGAGCCGGGCCTGCGCCCCGTCGTGCAGATCGCGCTCGATGCGCCGCAGCTCGGCCGCCGAGGTGTCCACGGCGGCCCGCCGCGAAGCGGTCAGGTCCCGGACGCGCTGCTCCAGTTCACCGCCGGGCGGCGCGAGCACGTACCGGGTGAGGAGGAAGTGCGCCCGCAGCAGCGCGGGCGTCACGTACAGGCCGGTGGCGAGCAGCGCCGTGGCGAGGAGTGCGGCGAGCAGGGCCGTGCCCTGGCCGCCGACCGGCACGAACCCGTACCACCAGCCGACGTACGTGCCGTCCGTGAACGCCCGCCACAGCCCGGCCGCGAGCGCGTACCCCTCCAGGGGGTAGAAGGTCAGCGCGGCGGGCAGCAGCGCGGTGACGAACCCGGCCGTCATGTCGGTGAGCAGCCACCCCAGGTCCCGCCAGGTCGCCGGGTCGCCGAGGAGCAGCCGGGTCCGCCCGGCCCGCCCGACGAGCCCGCCGCGCGGATCGTCCGGGAACGGCCGGTACGTGGCCGGGATCCGCACCCCGCACCACTCGGCGGCGACGGCCCGCCGCCAGTTCGCCCAGTGCCGTACGAGGCCGAGCACCCACGGGGTGGTCACGATGCCGACCCCGGCGACCGTCAGCGCGATCGACAGGACCGACAGCACGAACAGGGTGAGCGACCCGGCGAACCCCGCCACCGCGACCCAGAGGCCGCGCAGCCCCGCCACCACGGCGCTCCGCGCCCTCGCACCCATCGCCCGCTCCGTCCTCCCCGACGCCCGTACGCCTCACAGTGTGGCCGGTCGGGGCGGTCGGGACAGTGGGAACGGCACCCGTACCGGGGTGGTGCTGCCTCCACCCCGGCGGGGCGGTTCAGTGGCTCGCGGGCGGCGCGTACTTGTAGCCGACGCGGCGCACCGTCTGGATCGTGTGCCGGTGCTCGGCGCCCAGCTTGCGGCGCAGCCGCGCGATGTGGACGTCGACGGTGCGGCCGTCGCCCACGTGCCCGTACCCCCACACGGTGGTGACGAGCTGGTCGCGGGTGTGCACCCGGTGCGGATGCGCGACGAGGTGGGCGAGCAGCTCGAACTCCAGGTAGGTGAGGTCGAGTTGGCGGCCCCGGACGCTGGCGGTGCGCTGCGCGTCGTCGATCCCGATGAGCGCGTCGGACGGGACTGAGCCCTTCTCGGGCCCTTCCTCGGCGGCCGGGGCGGGCGTCACGGGCAGCGGGGGCTGCTGATCGGCCGGGACCAGCACCAGGTAGCCGATCATCGGAGGCCGGCCCGGAAGGGTGGGCAGGGTGTGCGGCGGCGCGGGCAGCAGTGTGGCGCCCGGCGGCAGGTAGTCGGCGACGTCCACGGCGGGGACGAGGGCGGCGGGCGCCACCTCGTCCCGGTCGACGGCGCGCAGCCGGGTACGGGTGTGGGGCGGGCGGGGGAGCGGGGAGATCGGGCGGGCGTCAGCCATGAGTGGTCAACTCTTTCGCGCGGAGTCGTCAATGCGAGACGTACGTCGTGCGCGCGGACCGAAGGCCGTGCAGCGGATGGACCGGTGCCGGTTTTAGAGGGCCTGCGCGTTCGTCGCGCGGCAACACACCCGGTCGAAGTCGTGGTGCTGACGGGAGGGCCAGAACGGCTCGAGGTCGTGGCGACGACCCCGCGCGGTGATGTTCTGGTGACTGGCCATGCCCTCATTGAAGCAGATGCCGTACGCAAAGAAGAGGGCGCCCGCACACAATGCGGGCGCCCACGAGGGTGACATGGCCGAAATCAGACCTGCCCGGCCTTCTCCAGCGCGGAGCAGCAGGTGTCGACGAGCAGCCGCGTGACGACGTACGGGTCGACGTTGGCGTTCGGACGCCGGTCCTCGATGTACCCCTTGCCGTCCTTCTCGACCTGCCACGGGATGCGCACCGAGGCGCCGCGGTCGGAGACGCCGTACGAGTACTCGTTCCACGGGGCGGTCTCGTGCAGGCCGGTCAGGCGGTCGTCGATGCCGGCGCCGTAGTTCTTGACGTGGTCCATCGGCTTGGAACCCTCGCCGAGCGACTCGGCGGCGGTGATGATCGCGTCGTACCCCTCGCGCATCGCCTTCGTCGAGAAGTTGGTGTGCGCGCCCGCGCCGTTCCAGTCGCCCTTGACCGGCTTCGGGTCGAGGGTCGCGGAGACCTTGAAGTCCTCGGCGGTGCGGTAGAGCAGCCAGCGCGCCACCCACAGCTGGTCGGAGACCTCGAGCGGGGCGAGCGGGCCGACCTGGAACTCCCACTGGCCGGGCATGACCTCGGCGTTGATGCCGGAGATGCCGAGACCGGCCTTGAGGCAGTTGTCCAGGTGCGCCTCGACGACGTCACGCCCGTGGATCTCGTCCGTGCCGACACCGCAGTAGTAGCCGCCCTGCGCGGCGGGGAAGCCGCCGACGGGGAAGCCGAGCGGGCGGTCGCCCTCGAAGAACGTGTACTCCTGCTCGATGCCGAAGATCGGCTCCTGCGCGCCGAAGCGGGCCTCGGTCTCGGCGAGCGCGGCCCGCGTGTTCGACTCGTGCGGCGTCATGTCGATGTTCAGGACCTCGCACATGACGAGCACGTCGTCACCGCCGCGGATCGGGTCCGGGTACACGGCGACGGGCTTGAGGACGCGGTCCGAGGCGTGGCCCTCGGCCTGGTTGGTCGACGACCCGTCGAACCCCCAGATCGGCAGCGTGCCGAGGCCTTCGGGGGCGCCCGCGATGATCTTCGTCTTCGAACGGAGCTTGGCCGTCGGCTCGGTGCCGTCGATCCATATGTACTCAGCCTTGAACGTCACGGGGCCACATCCTCAGGTACGGGTCGCTATCTGCCGCGCAGCCTGTCAACAGGCGATTTCCCGTCCGTTGCCCGGATGTGAACCCCGTGTTACCGGCGTTCTCCGTGGTACGTCAGCCCCGTCCGAGCGCGTCCCGTACGGCCTCCTCGCTGCGGCCCACCACCGCCGTGCCGTCGTCGGCGGTGATGATCGGGCGCTGGATCAGCTTCGGACGGGCGGCCAGCGCCTCGATCCACTGCTCGCGGCTCTCCGCGTCACGCGCCCACGAGGCGAGACCCAGCTCCTTCGCGGCCGCCTCCTGGGTGCGGGTGATGTCCCACGGCTCCAGGCCGAGCCGGCCGAGAACGGCGCGGATCTCGTCCGGGGACGGCACGTCCTCCAGGTAGCGGCGCACCGTGTAGTCGGCGCCCTCGGCGTCGAGCAGGGTCAGCGCGCCGCGGCACTTCGAACAGGCCGGGTTGATCCAGATCTCCATGGGGCCCACGGTACGCGAGACGCCTCCCGAGACACCTCCCGAGTCGCCCTCAAGTAGGCGCTGGCCAGCGGCTTTTGTCAGTGGTCCGCAGTAGAATAGAAGCACTGTTCGAGAGCTTTCGGGGGCTTTCGAGTTCGCGACAGGAGGATGCCTGTGCCCGCTGCCGCACCGATGCTGCTGGACCTGCCGTACGCGCCACTCGCCAAGAAGCCGCTCCCCGCGGGACGGCCCCGCGACTGGTACATCACCCACAACCGTCGCCTCAAGGCCATGCGCCTGGCGATAGCCCTGCTCGACTCGGGCGTCTACCTGCCGAACCAGGCCCACAACAAGAGGATCCGCGCCACGGCCGAGCTCATCGGTATCCATCCGCCGTCGGACACGACGTGCCACATGGTGCGGGCGCTGATGCGCTACTGCCGCTGAACCTGAGGCGCCCGAGGGGCCGGACCGCGTGTCCGGCCCCTCCGGCGCGTCCGGCCGCCCGTGGGCACACCCCGCCGGACGGGTCACCTGTGCGGAGTACGGCGTGGCCGGGAACGGCACCCTGTGCGGCGCACCTTGTACGACTAGGCTGGGCGGGGTGCCGTCCCAGTTGCCCGACTCAGGCCCCGACACCGGTCCCGACACCTTCGCGGTCATCGCGGTCGCCGCGTCCGCAGGCGGCATCCACGGCCTCGCCACCCTGCTCGGCGGGCTCGACGCCGACCTGCCCGTGCCCGTGCTCGTCGTGCAGCACCTGGACCCGCGCCACCGCACCGTCCTCGCCGAGATCCTGGGCCGCCGCACCGACCTCGTCGTCAAACTCGCCGAACAGGACGAGACGGCCCGGCCCGGCACCGTATACATCGCACCGCCCGACCGGCACCTCCTCGTCGGCGCCGACGGCACGCTCACCCTCACCCGTACGGAACTGGTCCACTTCCTGCGGCCCTCGGCCGACCTGCTCTTCGAGTCGATGGCCGGCGCGTACGGGCCGCGCGCCGTCGCCGTCGTGCTCACCGGCACCGGCAACGACGGCGCGATGGGTGTGGACGCCGTGAAGAGCCGGGGCGGTACCGTGATCGCGCAGGATCCGCAGAGCGCGGAGTTCCGAGGCATGCCGGAGGCCGCAATGGGTACGGGAGCGGTGGACTTCGTGCTACCTCTGGAGGAAATCCCCACGGTCATCCGTGGACTTGTCGAGTTCAAGAGGCAGTAGGTACGCGACGATGAGCGAAGCGCCCCGCGAGGTGGAGACGGACGAGGAGCTGGAGGACCTCCTCGGCTTCCTGAGGGACGCCCGCGGCTTCGATTTCACCGGATACAAGCGCTCGTCGCTCGGCCGCCGCATCCGCAAGCGCATGGCCGACGTCGGCATCAACGCCTACTCGGACTACCGCGACCTCCTGGAGACGAACGCCGACGAATTCCGGGCCCTGTTCAACACCATCCTCATCAACGTCACCTCCCTCTTCCGGGACGCCGACGCCTGGACCTTCCTCCAGCACGAGGTGATCCCCGAACTCCTCGAACGGCTCGGCGCCGAGGACGAGATCCGGGTGTGGAGCGCGGGCTGCTCCAGCGGCGAGGAGGCCTATTCGCTCGCCATCATGTTCGCCGAGCACCTCGGCCTCGACGAGACCCTGGCCCGCGTCAAGATCTACGGCACCGACGTCGACGAGGAGGCGCTGCGCGACGCGCGCTCCGGCCTCTACCCGGCGAAGACCCTCGAACCGCTCAGCGCCGAACTGCGCGACCGGTACTTCGAGGTGAACGGCTCGCAGTACAGCTTCCGGCCCGACCTGCGCCGCCGCGTCATCTTCGGCCGCCACGACATCACCCGCGACGCCCCGATCTCCCGCCTCGACCTCCTCGTCTGCCGCAACGCGCTGATGTACTTCAACGTCGAGGCGCAGACCCAGATCATCGACCGCTTCCACTTCGCCCTGCGCGAGCGCGGCTTCCTCTTCCTCGGCAAGGCCGAGATGCTGCTCAACGACGCCGACCGGTTCGACGTCGTCAGCATGCGCCAGCGCATCTTCCGCCGCCGCGCGGGCAACGCGTCGGCCCCGTACCAGCCGTCCCCGCCCAAGCTGCGCACCAACTTCGGCGGCGAACTGCAGAGCGTCGCCCGCAACCGGCAGGTGCGCGACCTCGTCCTCGACGCCGCGCCGGGCGCCGCCCTCGCCGTCGACACCGACGGCGTCGTCGTCCTCATCAACAACCACGCCCGGGTCCAGTTCGGCCTGACGACCAACGACATCGGCCGCCCCTTCCAGGACCTGGAGATCTCCTACCGCCCCGTCGAACTCCGGTCCCTCATCGACCAGGCCACCCACGAGCGCCGCACCCTGCGGGTCAACGGCGCGGAGCGCAGAGCGGGCGACGACGCCCAGTTCTTCGACATCACCGTGCAGCCGCTGGTCGGCGCGGGCGGCCTCCCCGCCGCCACCAACATCACCTTCACCGACGTCACCGTCGCCACCAAGCTCAAGGCCGAGATCAAGCGTGTACGCGAGGACCTCGAGACGGCGTACGAGGAGCTCCAGTCCACGAACGAGGAGCTGGAGACGACCAACGAGGAGCTCCAGTCCTCCATCGAGGAGCTGGAGACGACGAACGAGGAACTCCAGTCGACCAACGAGGAGCTGGAGACCACCAACGAGGAGCTCCAGTCCGGCAACGAGGAACTGGAGACGATGAACGAGGAGACGCGCATCCGCAGCGAGGAGCTGGACGAGGCGCGCGCCTTCCTGGAGGGCGTCCTCACTCCATCGCCGCCGCCGTCGTCGTCCTCGACAAGAAGCTCAACGTCAAGAGCTGGAACCGGGGCGCGATCGACCTGTGGGGCCTGCGCACCGACGAAGTGCTGGACACCTCCTTCTTCGGCCTGGAGTTCGGGCTGCCCACGCACAAGCTGCGCGCCGTCGTGGAGGACTGCGTCAAGTCGGGCAAGCGCGGCGCGCCCGTGCAGATCGACGCGGTCAACCGGCTCGGCCGCAGCTTCGTCTGCTCCGTGCAGTGCAGCCCGTTCGACGGGCACCGCGGCGGTGTCGTCCTTCTGATGGAAGAAGGCCGAAGCGTCGGTACGGTCTGACCCGGCGGGCGTAGGCTGAGGTCCATGGAGCCCAGGGCCGGTTCGCCGACACAAGCCGCGCTCGCCTGGCAGCGTGCGGCCACGGCCCGTCAGCGCGCTGACCGCGCCGTCCGGCTCGCCACCCGGTACGAGTCCCTGGCCGACCGGACCGGCGACGACCTGTGCCTGCGCCTGGCCGACGTCCACCGCACCACCGCGACCCGTCACAAGGTCGCCGCCGACCTCCTGGAGGCGCACGCCCGCCGCACCGGCCAGTGGGCCCGCGACGGGGGACCGCAACCCCTCTTCATGACGGGAGTCGCCGAGGCGTGCGGCACCAGCAGCGTCGCGGTGACCCTCGTCGACGGGGAGCGCAACCAGGTGGCGGTCGCCTCCTCCGACCCTTCCTCCCACACGGCGCAGGACCTGGAGTTCGTGCTCGGCGAGGGCCCCGCGCGCGACGCCGTGCGCCACTGCTGCCCCGTCGAGGCGTCGGACGCCGTCCTGAGCCTCCGCTGGCCCGGATACGGCCCGGCGCTCAGATCCCTCGGCATCGCCCAGGTGGTGGCGGTGCCGCTGCAGGTGCCGGGGGAGTGCATCGGCGCGCTCGCCGTCTTCGACCCGCACCCCGGCACGACCACCACAGCCCAGGTCACCGAGGTCGCGGACGCGCTCACAAGAAGTGTGTTGATCGGCCAGGACGCGGTACCCGGGCTGTTCGGTGGCGTCGACTACCGGGCCGTCGTCCACCAGGCGGCCGGTATGGTCGCCATCCAACTCCACTGCCAGGTCGGCGACGCGCTGGAACTGGTCAAAGCCAGGGCGTTCGCCGACGGGCGCCCCATCGGGGACGTGGCCCGGGATATCGTCCATGGACAACTGAAACTCGGCTGAGAGGTCTTCCACCGTGACGCTCCAGGAGCAGGAACTCGCGGCGGTCTTCGCCCAACTGACAGGGGCGGCCGCTCGGGACCCGCTCGACACGCAGAACCTGCTCGCGACCCTCGTGGAGGGCGGCAGGCGGTTGTTCGACGCGCCCGGAGCGATCGTCCACTACGCGCCCGGCACCGCGCCCGTCGCCACCGAGGCCACCGACCCGGCGCTGCGCTCCCTCGCCGCGGACGCCGCCTCCTGGCAGGAGGGCCCCGGCTACGACGTCCGTACTACCGGCTGCGCCCTCATCGACGTGGACGCGACCACGCAGCCCACCCGCGCCCGCTGGCCGCGCTGGACCGCCCGCGTCAAGTCCCTCGGCCACACCCGCGTCACCGCGCTGCCGCTCCCCGCGAAGGACGGCCCGGCCGGCGCCCTCGTCCTCTTCGGCGCCCCCGGCCGCAGCCTCGACGAGAAGGCCCTCTCCCTGGCCCGCTCCTTCGCCGACGCGGCCGCGCACACGCTCTCGCTCCAACGCGAGGTGACGGAGAGCCGAGTCCTGGCCGGCCAACTCGAACACGCCCTCTCCAGCCGCGTGGTCGTGGAACAGGCCAAGGGCATCCTCGCCGCGCAACACTCGATCTCCCTGGACGAGGCGTTCTCGCGGTTGCGGAAGTATGCGCGGTCGCATCAGCGGAAGGTGGCGGATGTGAGCCGGGGGGTCATCGAGACGGGGGATCTGCCGCAGGGGGCGTGATCGCGGGGCGGGTCATGGCTCAGCTGTCCGGGTCATCGCTAGGCCGGCGAGGGACGCAGCTCCATGTACGCCTCCCGCAGGTCGCGGCTTTCGGGCAGCCCGCGGTCCTCGACGCCCTTGACGATCTCAAGGACTCGCCAGAAATTCGCGGGCAGGAGACGCCCTGACGAGATCGCCGTCTGCGCCGCCGCGGACGCTTCGTCCAGCCGATCGAGGCAGAGCAGCGCCAGCGCGAGGTCGAGATGAGCCGTGACAATACGGCGCGGCCACCTGTTCGGGGCAAGCCCGGGGCCAGGGCGCCCGATCACCTCCCGCGCGGGCGCCTCGGCCGCCGGGTCGCCTAGCCAGGCGAGCGTGGTCGCCTGATAGCTGATCACTTTGCGCGGGTCGTACTGGTAGTGGTGCTGCGGCTCTGAGCGCATGACCATGCCGGACGCGAGCCGCTGCACACGCTCTATGGCGTCGTACGCCTCACCTCTCTGCCCGAGCCGGGCATGTGCGCGCCCTTCCTGCGCCACGGACTGCGCCAGAACGGAACTGCCCCGCGGGGCGAGGCCTTGGGCGGCCCGGGACAACTCCACCGCCTTCGCGTAGTCCCCCGCGACAAGCGCTCGCCACGCCCTCGTCTCATACGTCCACGCAAGAATGTCGGGGTGCTCGGCGTGCTGGGCTAGCAGCGCCGCGGTCCGAAGCCGCGACGTGGCGGCGGTGCCCTCCTTGAGGTCCACGTGCAGCGTGGCGGCGAGCAGTGACAACCACCCGCCGAGGACGAGCAGTCGACGGTGCTCGCTGAGCGTCTTCCGCTCGTCCAGAAGCTTGTGCACGTACGAGGAGTGTCGCCGTACGTCGTGGAGAAGGGCGGCTGGGTTGGCCGTCTGGTATGCCACTGCGAACCCGTCAAAGGCGCTTTCGAGGCGGTCCAAAGTCTCCCCGCCGACGTCGCTCGCTTCTACGCGCCGGGCGAGTTCCAGGGCCTCCAGGTCGTCATCTGTGCTGGGTACGGCCGTGCTATTCGGCCCGCTGACCAGTGCAGCCAGCGCGCCCTCGGCACCGACGAGTTCGTCCAGGCCGCGGGCGAGATTCGCCGAGGCCGCTTGCTTCCCACCAAGTACGCGGCACAGGTACGAGGGGTCGAAGTTGAGCGCGCGTGCGGCCCGGCGCATGGAGATTCCTCGGTCCGCGAGAGCGGCGCGGGCGCTGGTGGCGAAGTCGGTCATGTGCTGCCTCCGAACGAAGGGTTGACCGGACTGTCCACAGTAGTCACCGCTGGTCAACTTCTCCCCCGTCAAGGGCTATCGAAGCATGAAGAGGTACGAACGCACCGGGGCGTACACATAGCTGTGAGGAGCGCTGATCTATGCACTGCACCGTCCACTCACCATCAGCCGAAGGACCGGAGAAGCGCCCCCTGGACACCCAAACGATGCGGGCGACCGCGCATCGTCTACTCGGTGCGGAGCCCGAACTCCCGACCTCGGAGGAACTGGAGTCCCTCGTTCTCTCCCTGCGCGGCATGATCATGCTCGCCATCCCGGAGGTCGTGGCTCTCGCGCATGCCCTGCCCTGTGATGATGTGCCGGCGGTCTGCGCACGCATCGGAATCGGCGAGGCACGGGCCCGCCTGAACATCGTTGCTCGCCCGGGGCTGCCCGCGGGTCTGGCCCATGCGCGGCGCTTGAGCCGGTCGGTCGTCGCCCTGGCCGATCACTATGAGACTCTGGGCGGCCGCGCGGTGCCCGAGACGCAGTTTCAGCAGGTGTGTCGGTGGTGCGAGGAACTGATCACCGGCCCGGAGGACATGGTCGCGGTCGCCGTGAAGCGGGGCGTGTCCGGGCCTGGATACACGATCTGGGCTCATCGCGGTCATGCCCATCTCGTCCAGCTCAACGGAGCGCACGGGGAGGCACCCGCCTGTTGGGACGACTGTGGGCAGTAAGCCTCGGGGTGGCCCTGGGTCAGCAGAAGGCGGAGGGATGCTCTTGGCCGCGCAGTCCTTCGTTATGCCTATCTACTGCGCGTGTTCGATGAGCAGACTGAGGGGGCGTCGGCACGGGGACCGCTCCTCTCAGGGCCCCTTAGAAAGCGTTGCTATGCACGTGGCAGCCCTCAATTCAGCCAAGTGCGTTCGACGTAGCTGCCGTCCGCTCGGTTCGCTGAGAGACTCGGTGGGCAGGGCGGTCGTTCAACTCGGGGGTTTGTGATGGCAGGGCGTTCCGGTCAGTACTATCGCGCTGGTCACATGGTGAACCGGCCCACAGGCCGCCGTAAGCGGCCAAAGAAAAAGACTTGGGCTGGCGTAGCTGCTGTGGCCCTTTTGCTTCTTGGGGCGAAGCTCGGGCTGTTCTCCGGCAGTGGGGATGGTGGAAGCACTACGCAGAAGACGGACACGCCGTCCGCCACAGCCTCGCCTACAACGAAGTAGTGCCCTGCCACTGGCGGAAGTCGGCAGCGCTTGTTATGGCGTCAGCGGCTGCTGCGCTTCACCGATGACTGCTTGCGAAGACCGATGGCTTTGAGTCTACTGCGCAAGGACTTCGACGAGTTCTGCTCCGTTGCCGTAGCAGGTGCGACGATCGAAAAAGTCTGCGCTGAGGCAGCTCTGAGCCGTTCCCAGGCTGTTTTCCATCGGTCGACTTGGTCGTCGGGTACGCCGCACGCAGAAAGGTACGCCTCGATCGTCTTCGTCCACCGTTTAGGGAGGCCGTCGAGGTTGAGCAGCCGACTGATGCTTCCCTCGGACAGTGGTAGGGGGGAGTTCGAACTCACCTCGCGTTGCGTGAGGCCGCTGATCACACGGACCACGCCAAGCGCCTGAATGAACTCGGCAGCGTCCAGGAATCGGTCCGGGTCGGGCCACGCAGCGCTATCGGCGAGCAGATGGGCCGGCTGCTTCAGGGACGGCTCGTAGCCGGCGTTGCGTCCCCACACCAGCTCGCCAGCACGATTTCGCGTACGGCGCTGTGGCGTGGGGTGCTCCTTGGAGGCCAACGCGGAGCGCAGGTGACCGTAGAGGTCGTCCATCGTGAGCCACGTGCCCGCCCCAGGAACCCCGCGCTCCATCGTGGCCAGGAGCTCGCCGGTAAAGGCGGTGTACGGCTCACCAGGCGGATCGAGGGCGAGGCCGGTCTCAGGGGCAGCCGCGATGAGGAAGCTGCCGTCGATCCACGCCTGGTCGGCCAAGGTGCCAGGTCCCGACATGCTGCCGAGAGCCCGGCCGCTGAAGCAGCAGTCGAGGATGATCACGTGACGCTGGGCGCGGCCCTCGCTGATGGCTTCACGCAACCACGCGTAGGGCACCGCTCTGCGTCCTTGACCCATGTGCGAGTTTGGAAGCCCTAGATGGAGTTCCTGCTGCCGGTTCAAGAGCCCGTGTCCTGCGTAGTAGACCAGCAGCGTGTCGCGAGCACTTTTGGCGGCCGCGCTCACGGGCTCCAGCATGCCGTCCAGCGAGGCAGGCTCAGCCACTACGGTGCAGTGCTCAGCCGGGAGGCCCCACCCGTAGGGGCCGCGGATGGCATCTGCGAGTGCGGGAAGGTTGTCAGCCACGCCAGGAAGGTCTTCGAGGTGTGAGTAGCGGCTGACTCCCAGTATTACGGCTCGGGACTGAAGCGGGTCGGGTTTAGCTGTCATGCCTGCTGGCCGCCTGATCGGTTCGATGTCGGCGTCGGCGCGGGCTCAGCGAGAGAGGCGATGGCTCCTTCGATCTCCGTCGGTGACGCGTCCGTGATGGAAATCTCGAGATCGCCGCGTCGGATCGTCATACGTGGTGCACGCGCTCGTGTCTGACGCCATGCTGCAAGAGCCAATATGAAGGACGCGGCACTCCAGCCGTTCTCCGTGGCCAACTGCACGGCGTCGAGCCAGCCCCCCATGGCCCCGCTACGCGGGGGCTGTTCAAGGAGGGAGATCTCTGCGGTGGTTCGTATAGCCAAGTCATCGGACAGCCAGCCATGGAGAGACTGCAAAGCCTCGTCTTGGTCCTGCCCATCTATGCGTACTTCGATGCGCGTCATGCGTGGCCCCCTAGCTTTCGTACGGTCGGCACTATCGTTCCTCAACTCTGGCTACAACACGCCGTGTTGTGACAACTTGCGCACTGTGCGACCGTGCACGCAATTAGGCCGTATGACGGTCCACTGGTGAAACGCTGACAGCAAGGGGGACGCCGGACAATGCTCTTCGGCACGTTACTCAATCGTCGTCTGACGACGTCGGTGGGTGAACGGAGGACGCGAACGCCGACTGCGTCGAGGGTTCCTGGGGCGCGCAGAGGTGCGAACGATGCCAGATCCGGCGAACCTCGACTTGCCGCACCTGTAGTCGAGGCGGAAATCAGTCTGCCGGTCGCGGTGTTCGACGAACGAGTGGATCTGGTCTTTCGAACTCCGAGGCGTGAGCGTGATCAGCTGCTAGCCAAGGGACTTTGTGAGCAGCAAGGATGGGCGATCCGGCTGGCGGGGGACCAGGAGGATCCCGGCCAGCCAGAGGATCAAGTCGCCTACGTCGTAGAAGTGCGTCTTCCAGGCTCGCGCACGGGCGCTGAAACGGGCGCCCGCCGACGCCTGCTGGAGGTCATCGGCACACACGTGTCTGTGACCATCGTGGGAGGGGCACTGGTCCGCCCTCCAGTGCCCACGCCGTTGGTGACGTGGCGAGTTTTTCAGCTATCAAGTTGGCGGAACAGGCGAGGGCTCGGCTGGTTGGCCTCGCTTCGTGCCCATGCGGGGCTAGCTGACGAGCAGCGCACCATCAGCGTTTCTCCATCCGTCGAGGAGACAGAAGTCAGAGAGCTGCTTCGACAGCAGCAGCTCGCGGGATTCCGCTTCGACGAGTCGCGCCACGGCTTGCGTAAGAGCGTTGGGCCCATGGCCAATGAGACCGGTGAGGACGGGAACCTCTGGTGGCGCGGTCGTCGAGGGGCGACACTCCGCCTTGCCCTGGCGTGTCTGATCATGTTCTATGGCTGGCTGGCGTACGACCGATCCTTGATCGGCCAGCTGGCCATGTTCGCGGCGCTGGCCGTCGCCGCATGGTTCGTTGGCAACTGGTACACGAGCAATCAGCACCGCCCCTGGCCGTTGCGCTGGGCGGTTGGGGCGTTGGTCCTCGTCGGCAGCTCGATACCTGGATACATGTGGCACCGGCAGGTCCCCTACGACGTCATCGCGCAGATCAGAACCATTCTGCTCGCACTTTCCTGTCTGGCCCTGCTGTGGTGTGTACCCCGAGGCTGCTGGTACGCCGTTCGTCAGACCTGGATCAGCAAACATGCTGTGGGTCTGGTTACCGTGCTCGTTTTGCCCCTGCCGTGGGTCCTGCCGTTCGTCGGCTCGTTCTTGCAGTTCCTGTATGTGGAAGACGCTTTCGGAATCCCCTCCGACTCGGTCTCCACCCCCGTTTACTGGACCGGTGCGTCTGCACTGCTTCCGACACTCGGCTGTGTCGGGCTACTCCTGCCGCCTCTTGCCCTCTACGGCTGGGCGCGCCACTTCCACTGGGCCTGGGAGAAGAGCATCGTAAACGTCGTCTCCGTAAGCGCCGCCGTCATTCTCGTCCTCGCCGGAGGAATTGCGTTCATAAACCGCACTTCTGCAGCGGCCCAACGCGCCGCTAGCGATGTGGTACACGCGACCGCCCCCGACTCCTACTTCGGCATCCAGGGCAAGCGGATATGTGTGCAGCCGCTCAAGGGCGAGCTCTCCGTGCACAATGGCCCGCTTGCCATCGATCATGCGCTGCTTGCTTTTAGCACAGATGGTGCCGTCCTCTACTTGTGGGACCCGGCACGGGCTCGCAAGCGTGGCGGCCCTGATCCTGTGATGTCCGTGAACTCGGCGGAGGTCTCGACATACGCAATGAGCGATGGCCAGAGCCGCTGCCCTAAGCGGAAGTGAGGCGCGACCCGAAGTGTTACGCAGCGCTGGTGAAAACGGGTGCGGCCGCCACCCGCTGAGGAGTGGCGGCCGCACTGTCGCTAGGTCAGGGATGCGGGCGGACGGAGCACATGCACCTCATACGTCCGATCCCGCCCAAGTCACCTGAACACGATCTTTAGATGTCGAAGTAGAGCTCAAACTCGTGCGGGTGCGGGCGGAGCTGGATCGGGGCGATTTCGTTCGTGCGCTTGTAGTCGATCCAGGTCTCGATCAGGTCGGAGGTGAAGACGCCGCCGGCCTGGAGGTACTCGTTGTCCGCCTCGAGGGCGTCGAGGACCGCGGGGAGGGACGTCGGGACCTGCTGGACGTTGGCGTGCTCCTCGGGAGCCAGCTCGTAGAGGTCCTTGTCGATCGGCTCGGCCGGCTCGATCTTGTTCTTGACGCCGTCGAGGCCCGCCATCAGCAGCGCGGAGAAGGCGAGGTACGGGTTCGAGGACGGGTCCGGCGCGCGGAACTCGACGCGCTTGGCCTTCGGGTTCGAGCCCGTGATCGGGATACGCATGGCCGCGGAGCGGTTGCGCTGCGAGTACACCATGTTGACCGGCGCCTCGAAGCCCGGGACCAGGCGGTGGTACGAGTTCACCGTCGGGTTCGTGAAGGCCAGGAGCGACGGGGCGTGCTTCAGGATGCCGCCGATGTAGTAGCGGGCGATGTCGGAGAGGCCCGCGTAGCCCTGCTCGTCGTAGAAGAGCGGGTCGCCGCCGGACCACAGGGACTGGTGGACGTGCATGCCCGAACCGTTGTCACCGAAGATCGGCTTCGGCATGAAGGTCGCGGTCTTGTTGTTGCGCCACGCGACGTTCTTCACGATGTACTTGAAGAGCATCAGGTCGTCGGCCGCGGCGAGCAGCGTGTTGAACTTGTAGTTGATCTCCGCCTGGCCGGCCGTGCCGACCTCGTGGTGCTGGCGCTCGACCTGGAGGCCCTGACGGTCCAGCTCCAGGGAAATCTCCGCGCGCAGGTCGGCGAAGTGGTCGACCGGCGGGGCCGGGAAGTAGCCGCCCTTGTAGCGGACCTTGTAACCGCGGTTGTTCTCGACGGCGCCGGTGTTCCAGGCGCCCGCCTCCGAGTCGATCTCGTAGACCGAACGGTTGGCCGAGGTCTCGAAGCGGACCGAGTCGAAGACGTAGAACTCGGCCTCGGGGCCGAAGTACGCGGTGTCGGCGATGCCGGTGGAGGCGAGGTAGGCCTCGGCCTTCTTCGCCACGTTGCGCGGGTCGCGGGAGTACTGCTCGCCCGTGATCGGGTCGTGGATGAAGAAGTTGATGTTGACCGTCTTGTCGCGGCGGAACGGGTCGACGCGCGCGGTCGTCAGGTCGGCGCGGAGCGCCATGTCGGACTCGTGGATGGCCTGGAACCCACGGATCGAGGAGCCGTCGAAGGCCAGCTCCTCCGTCGGGTCGAACGCCGCGGCCGGCACCGTGAAGTGCTGCATCACACCCGGCAGGTCGCAGAACCGGACGTCGACGAACTTGACGTCCTCGTCCGCGATGAACTTCTTGGCGTCATCGGCGTTCTGGAACATCCAACTCCTCCTACTCCCACCCGGGGAGGGGCGGGGTTTGCAGCTCGGTGGTGCGGCCGGTGCGGTGGCACACGCTGGACCTGACCATAGGCAGACGTGGTTTCTCAAGCATGACCCATTTGTTTCGCTCAAGTTAACCGGACCCGGGGGCCCGGGCGGGCCGGGCGGCCGAGGGCAGTACCGTGGATGCGTGGACAACAGGGAAGCAATGGGATCGTGGCTGTCCGGGCCCCGCGAGGCCCTGGAACAGTCGGGCGCGGACTTCGGTTACCGCGGCCAGCAGCTCGGCCTGCCGGAGCACGGGCCCGGTTCCATCGCCCGCCCCGGCCGCCGCCTCCTGGCGCTCGTCGTCGACTGGGCGCTCTGCATGCTGATCGCATACGGCCTCGTCACGCATGGTTACGACCAGGCTACGGGGAACTGGGCGCTGCTCATCTTCTTCGTGCTCGGCGTGCTGACCGTCGGCACGATCGGCTGTACGCCGGGTAAGCGGATCGTCGGGTTGCGGGTTGTTTCCGAGGCGGGCGGGCGGCTCGGGTTCGGGCGGGTTGTCGTGCGGACGCTGCTTCTGTGTGTGGCCGTGCCCGCGCTGGTCTGGGACCGGGATGGTCGCGGGCTGCACGATCGGCTCGCGAAGTCCGTAGAGGTCCGTATCTGAGCGTCGTCGGCCACCGGGCCGGTGGGGGCTGGTCGCGCAGTTCCCCGCGCCCCTGAAGGCAGCGGCTTCGCCGCGCCTTCCCCTGGAGCGTGCCGGGCCCGCACATCAAACGCGCCCTCTGAGATGGCGCACGCAGTGCACATCTCAGGGGCGCGGGGAACTGCGCGACCAGCCACGACGCACGCCGCAGACAAAGAAACAGACAACGAAGAAGGCGCCCCGAGCGACAAAGCTCGGGGCGCCTTCTTCGTGGACAGCAGCGGAGCGTCAGCGCATCTTGCCGCCGCGAGGCATCCGCATCCCCTTCGGCATCGGCCCCTTCGGCAGCGGCATGTTCGACATCAGGTCGCCCATCGCCCGCAGCCGGTCATTGGTCGCGGTCACCTGGGGACCAGGAAGCACGCGGGGCAGCTTGAGCATGGTCGTGCGGAGCTTCTTGAGCGGGACCTGGCCCTCACCGTTGCCGACGAGGATGTCGTGGACCGGGACGTCCGCGACGACGCGGGCCATCCGGCGCTTCTCGGCGGCCAGCAGGGTCTTGACCCGGTTCGGGTTGCCCTCGGCGACGAGCACGATGCCGGCCTTGCCGACCGCGCGGTGCACGACGTCCTGGCTGCGGTTCATCGCGACCGCCGGGGTGGTCGTCCAGCCGCGCCCGATGTTGTCGAGCACCGCGGCCGCCGCGCCGGGCTGGCCCTCCATCTGGCCGAAGGCCGCTCGCTCGGCGCGGCGCCCGAAGATGATCGCCATCGCGAGGAAGGCGAGCAGGAAGCCGAGAATTCCGAGATAGATGGGGTGACCGATCAAGAAACCGATCGCGAGGAAGACACCGAAGGTGACGATTCCCACAGCCGCGAGTACAAGACCGATCTTCGAATCGACCTTGCGGGTCATCTTGTAGGTCAGAGCGATCTGCTTGAGTCGCCCGGTGTTTGCAGCGTCCGCTGCAGGTTCCTTCCTCGCCATGCGTGAAGTCTACGTGGCCGGTGGCCGCCGATGAACAGCAGCACCGGCCCGGCGGCCCGGCGGAAGGCCTGCGGTCAGCCGCGCGAGCCGAACGATTCGAGGACGCGCTGCGCCTCCACCCGGTCCTTGGCGCGGCGGCGGTCCTCCAGGACGGAGGTCCAGGCATTGCGGCGGGCGGTGCGCTGACCGCTGCTCATGAGCAGCGACTCGACGGCGCGCAGGGCGTCGGTGAAGGTCGGGATCGCGGTGGCGCGTACGGGCGCGGCCTGCATGGGTGAGGTCCCCCCTCGATAACGGATCACGGAGACGAAAGACGGAAGACGGAACGGGTGACGGGGCACCCGGCCGGTCACGGAAACGGAACCGATCACGGCTTTGGTGAAAGGTGCACGAGGCGTGATTTCAGGGTCACTGATTGGTGTTACCAGGGCGTGACCGGACGGTCAAACCGTGATGAAGCCCCGGCGGACGCCGTTCACACGTCGACGCGGCCCCGATCGCCGCCCTCATCTGCGAGGACGGCCGGGACCGCGTCCTTCAGGCCGATACCGGCCGGTAGTCACTTGTGCGGGAGTTCACACGGTCCCGCACGGCCCGTTCGGCACGGAGTGCCCGCGCTCACACCGCCTGCGAGGCCACGTACGCGCCGCGCTTCTCGACCGCCATCTGGAACAGCCGGCCCGCGCGGTACGAGGAGCGGACCAGCGGGCCCGACATGACGCCGGAGAAACCGATCTGCTCGGCCTCCTCCTTCAGCTCCACGAACTCGTGCGGCTTGACCCAGCGCTCCACGGGGTGGTGGCGCACGGAGGGCCGCAGGTACTGCGTGATGGTGATGAGCTCGCAGCCCGCGTCATGCAGCTGGCGCAGCGCCTCGCTGACCTCGGCGCGCTCCTCACCCATGCCCAGGATCAGGTTGGACTTGGTGACGAGGCCGTACTCGCGGGCCTCGGTGATCACCTTGAGGGAGCGGTCGTAGCGGAAGCCCGGGCGGATGCGCTTGAAGATGCGCGGGACCGTCTCGACGTTGTGCGCGAAGACCTCGGGGCGGGACGAGAAGACCTCGGCCAGCTGCTCGGGCACCGCGTTGAAGTCGGGGGCCAGGAGCTCGACCTTCGTACGGCCGTCGGGGCGGTTCGCCGTCTGCTCGTGGATCTGGCGGACCGTCTCCGCGTAGAGCCAGGCGCCGCCGTCCTCGAGGTCGTCGCGGGCGACGCCGGTGATCGTGGCGTAGTTCAGGTCCATCGTGACGACGGACTCGCCGACGCGGCGCGGCTCGTCGCGGTCGAGCGCCTCGGGCTTGCCGGTGTCGATCTGGCAGAAGTCGCAGCGACGGGTGCACTGGTCACCGCCGATGAGGAACGTGGCCTCGCGGTCCTCCCAGCACTCGTAGATGTTGGGACAGCCCGCTTCCTGGCAGACCGTGTGCAGGCCCTCGGACTTCACGAGGTTCTGCATCTTCGTGTACTCGGGACCCATTTTCGCCCGGGTCTTGATCCACTCGGGCTTGCGCTCGATGGGGGTCTGAGCGTTACGGACCTCCAGGCGCAGCATCTTGCGTCCGTCGGGTGCGACTGCGGACACGACCGGCTCCCTAAAGCTTTGATTCCTCGGCGTACATCAGGGTACGCCCGAATGTTCATGGCCCTTACGGACGGCCAACCTCTGGCCCTCGGGGTGCATTCCCCGGCCCGTTCACCGGACGGTGCTACGCCGGGGTCTTCTCGATGACGCGCGGGCGCAGGTCCGCGTCGCCGAGGACGGTGCGCAGGTGCTTCTCGGCGACCGGGAGCACCTCCTCGATCGTGACCTCGCGGCCCAGCTCGTACGAGAGCGAGGTGACGCCCGCGTCGCGGATGCCGCAGGGGATGATCTTGTCGAAGTTCGAGGTGTCCGGGTTCACGTTCAGCGCGAAGCCGTGCATCGTGACGCCCTTGGCGACGCGGATGCCCATGGCGCAGATCTTGCGGTCCTCGCGGCGCTGGCCCGCGTTGGACGGGGCGTACTCCGGGCCGTTGAGCCGGGGGTCGAACTCCGGGTCGGCGGCGCGCGGGTCGAAGTCGAGGGTGAGGCCGCCGAGCTGGGGCCGTTGGGCGACCGGGTCGCCGAGGACCCAGACGCCCGCCCGGCCCTCCACCCGCGAGGTCTCGACGCCGAACTCTGCGCAGACCGCGATCATCGCGTCCTCCAGGCGGCGCAGGTGCGCGACCACGTCGACCGGGCGGGGCAGCTTCTGGATCGGGTAGCCGACGAGCTGGCCCGGGCCGTGCCAGGTGATCTTGCCGCCGCGGTCCACGTCGATGACGGGGGTGCCGTCCAGGGGGCGCTCCTCGGGCGCCGTGCGCCGGCCCGCGGTGTAGACCGCCGGGTGCTCCAGGAGCAGACAGGTGTCGGGCACCTCGTCGGCGAAACGGGCGGCGTGCACGCGGCGCTGCTCGTCCCAGGCGACCTGGTACTCGACCATGTCCGCACCGAACCCCATGCGGACGAACCGGAACTCACTCACGGCACGTGCCTCCCTCAGCAGCTGACCAGCCGCACCGTGCACATCCAGCTGCACCGTGCATATATCGCGCCCGGAACAACTGTACGGCTCCCGCTCCCGGGCTCAGTGGGTGGGGAAGAGGCGGTACGAGGCGTCCAGGTCGCGGACCTCCACGGAGCAGGTGACGCCCGGGGCCGCCGAGGTGTGCTTGTCCAGGAGGGCGAGGACGTCCTCCGACAGCGCGTTCTTCGCGGCTTGCGGACGGCCCGCGAGCAGACCGACCTCCACGTGCACGAACGCGGCCGCGACCCCGTCCACGTACGTGGTGGAGGGCCGGGCGAACGTCTTGCCGACGCCGACCGAGCTGACGCGCTCGACGACGAGGGGGTGGAGTTCGGCCACGAGGGCGGGGACGTCGACCGTGCCGGCGAGGCCGTCGGAGTAGTCGATGACGATGTGAGGCACGGGACAGACCTTCCGGGTACTTCTCCGAGTACGGGGCGGCGGCGCGCGGCGATCGAGGCCGTCGCCGACCGCTTACCAGTGCTCCGTACTTCTCGGTGTAGTGCACAGGAATCGTATGCCTGAGCGGAGGCTGCCTCCGGACCGCCCCGTCCGCACGCCGCTCGTACGCCTTCCGCCCCTCGTTCGAGCGCTGTCGCGTCCACTCTTTGCGGGGTTCGTCACACGATCGGATGAAGGGTCCTTCAAGGCCCGGTGGAGGCCGAATATCGCCGCTACATTCGCGCCGTTCCATGAGGGCTGCACCCCGGCCCGGAAGGCAGGAGACCGCACAGCTGATGACGGAACGACCTCCGCAGCGCACACCGAACCGCCAGCTCGCCGCGCTCATCGCGGAGGCTGGTTTCTCCAACGCGGGCCTCGCCCGCCGCGTGGACCAACTCGGGCTCGAACACGGTCTTGACCTGCGGTACGACAAGACATCGGTGACCAGATGGCTGCGCGGGCAGCAGCCGCGCGGGACGACCCCCGCGCTGATCGCCGAGGTGTTCACCCGCCGCCTCGGCCGCCGCCTCTCCGCCCAGGACCTCGGGCTCGACGCGTGCGCCCCCGTCTACGCGGGCCTGGAGTTCGCGGGCTCGCCCGAGGAGGCCGTCGACATCGTCAGCGGCCTGTGGCGCAAGGACTCGGGGAGCCATGCCGAGCTCCGCAAGATCGCGTTCACCCCGGCCGGGCTCGTCGTGCCCAGCCGCGACTGGCTGATCGGGCGCGCCGACGACCGCGTCCTACGGGGTGAGGCACCGCCCCGCGTCCCCGCGCAGGGGCGGCCCGTCGTGCCCCGGCAGCGCACCACGACCGAGCGCGGCCCAGGACACCGGGTCACCGGCGGCGACATCGCGGCGCTCCGCTCGGTCGGCGAGCTGTTCCGCGCCCTCGACCACGCCTACGGGGGCGGGCACGCGCGCCAGGCGCTCGTCCGCTACCTGGAGCACGAGGCCGAACCCATGCTGCGCGGCACGTACGGGGAGCAGACCGGGCGGCGGCTCTTCGCGGCCGTCGCCGATCTGACCCGGCTCGCGGGCTGGACCTCGTACGACATCGCGGCGCACGGGCTCGCGCAGCGGTACTTCGTGCAGGCGCTGCGGCTCTCGCAGGCCGCGGGGGACCGGATGTACGGCTCGTACGTCCTCATCACCATGAGCCGGCAGGCCGTCTACCTCGGGCACGGCCGGGAGGCGGTGCAGCTGGCGCGGGTCGCGCAGCAGGGGGTCGGGGCGTCCGCGCCCGCCCTGCTGCAGTCGCTCCTGCACGCGGTCGAGGCGCGCGGGCACGGCGTCCTCGGCGAGGTGCGCGCCTGTACGGCGTCGCTCGTACGGGCCGAGCGGGCGCTGGAGGCGGCGCGGACGGGGGAGGACGTGCCGCACTGGGCGCGGTTCTTCGACGAGGCGCAGCTGGCCGACGAGTTCGGGCACTGCCACCGGGACCTCCAGCTGTACCGGACGGCCGCGCAGCACGCGGAGCGGTCGCTGCGGCTGCGGGCGCCGGGGTTCGCGCGGAGCCGGCTGTTCTGCCGGGTCGTGCTCGCCTCCGCGCGGCTCGGCCTCGGCGAGCTGGACTCGGCGTGCGCGCTCGGCGCGGAGGCGGCGACCGCGGCGGCGGACATGCGGTCGGTGCGGGCGCACGAGTATGTGCGGGAGTTCGAGCGCCGGCTTGAGCCGTACCGGGACGCGGGGCCCGTCCGGGGGTACCGGGAGAAGGTCGCGGCGCTGGGATGACGGGCGCTCAGGCCGCCTTGCGCACCGGCTCGGGCGCGCGCGGGCGGCTCTGTGCCGGGACGGCCGGGAGGCCCAGGTCGCGCAGTGCCGCCCGGGCCGCCCGGCGCCCGGAGGTGAGCGCGCCCTGGACCGTGCTGGTGTCCCGGTGGTCCCCGCACACGTACAGGCCGTCGAGCAGGCGGACGGGGCGGCGCGGGTCGTGCGGGGCGGGCATCGCCGGGACCGCGTGCGGGGTGTGGTGGACGGCCAGGGTCTCCCAGGCGGACGTCGACGTGCCGTAGAGCGCGGCCAGGTGGAGGCGCAGCTCCCGGTCGGTGGGCGGGGGGCCGAGCACCGTCGAGGAGACGAGCGCGCGGCCCGCCGGGGCCCGGACCGGGTCGACCTGGCTGATCACGGCGGTGTGCGCGACGGGTCCGAGCCGGTCGGCGTCGAGCAGCAGCGCGGGTTCGGTGAGCGGCGGCTCGGGTGCGGCGTGGTGCACGACGGTCACCTCGTGGAAGGCGGGCACGCGCAGGCCGGGCAGCAGTGCGGCGGCGGTGACCGCGTCGGTCGCCAGCACGACGCCGCGGCACGGGAGGTGACCGTGGTCGGCCGTGGTGACCGAGTTCGCCGAGACGGCGGTGGTCCGCACGCCGGTGTGCACGGTGCCCGGCGGCAGGGTGGCCGCGAGCAGTTCGGGGAGCGTGTCCGCGCCGCCCTCGGGGACGGCGAGGCGGCCCGCGGCGTACGCGTGCAGGGCGAGGTCGGCGCAGCGGCTGGACGTCGTCAGCTCCGGGTCGCACAGCAGGGCCGAGAGCAGCGGGCGCACGAAGCCGTGGAGGGTCCGGGCGGGCAGGGCGCGGCCGACGGGGGATTCGGGGCGGGCGAGGAGCCGGGCGGGGTCGGTCGCGGCGAGCCGGGCGAGGGCCGCGCCGAGCCGGGCGTGGTCCAGGGGGCCGCCGAGGGGCGGGCGCGTGCCGCGCGGAGGGCGCGGGGCGGTCGCGAGGGCGCGCGCCGCGCTGAATGCGCCCCTTGTGCGCCGGGGGTCGGTCGGTTCGCCCGCGCGATGGCGGCGGCCCGCGCTGTGCACCAGGACACCGGGGGCGAACAGCCGCAGCACGAGCCCGTCGAGGCCCGGCGCGCGGCTCAGCTCGGGGTAGGAGGTGGACAGGGGCCGCCCGATCCGGTCGAGCCGGAACCCGTCGACCTTCTCGGTGGACATCCGGCCCCCGACCGAGCCGCCCGCCTCCAGGACGAGCACCCGTACACCCGCCCTGGTCAGATGCTGGGCCGCGGCGAGCCCCGCCACCCCGGCCCCTACGACGACGACGGCCCCTGCTCCTGCGTCAGCGGGCTCAAGCACGTGCCCCTCCCAGCGTTGCGCGGCCGGCGGCGGATCGTCCCGGAGGCGTCATGCCCCCGACAAAGCGCCGGAATACCCGGTTCGGCACGAGGTTAGGTGCGCACGCGCCCAGGAACAGTCGCGCGCGGGGGGCGGCTTGGAGGCACGCAGTGACAGGGCGATGCGCCCCGTCCGCGCACCACCCGTCGCTCTAGGAGGAGACCAGCGCTCCCGTGTCCACCGGCTCCTTCGCGGCCGCCGCGCTCCGCGCCTCCGGGGTCACCTCGTCCGCCGTCAGGACGTACCCCGTGCCCGCGTCCGTCGTGGAGCGGGCGAAGACGACGCCGTAGACACGGCCGTCCGTCGTGAGGAGGGGGCCGCCGGAGTTGCCGGGGAGGACCGTGGAGCGGATGGAGTAGATCTCGCGGGTGACGGTGCCGGAGCCGTAGATGTTCTGGCCGCCCGCGCGGATCGTGTCGGCGACCGTGGCCGCCTGGAGGTCGAGACCGCCGTTCTCGGGGTAGCCCGCGACGACCGCCGCCTTGCCGCGCGACGCGCTGTCGTCGAGGGGGAGGGAGGGGGCGCGCAGCTCCGGGACGTAGAGGACCGCCACGTCCTTGTCGGGGTCGAAGAGGACGACGCGCGCGGCGTAGGCGCGGCCGACGCCGCCCACCCGGACCGACGGGTCGTCGATGCCCGCGACGACGTGCGCGTTGGTCATGACGTGCTGCGGCGAGAAGACGAAACCGCTGCCCTCGCGGCCCTGCGTGCCGGAGGAGCCCTCGACCTTCACCGTGCTGCGCTGCGCGGCCCGCGTCGCCGCCGCCGTCACGTTGTCCCCGGAGGGCTTCGCGACCTCGGCGGAGGGCTCGTTCGAGAACGGGTCGAAGACCTGTGGGAACCCGGCCGAGGTGAGCGCCCCGGTGGCCCGCGCGAACCAGCCCGGCGTCGAGGACGGCATCGTGTCGTGGACCGCGCCGAGCACCGACGAGGACCGGATCGCCTGGTTCAGCGCCGCCGAGGACGACGACGCGAGGACGCTGGCCGCCACCCAGGCGACGACCAGCACCGCCGCGGCGCTCGCGACCGCGCCGCCCGCCCCGTCCGCCACCCGCAGCGGGCCCGGCGCCCGGTCCATCCCGCCGCGCACCCGCGCCGCGAGCCGCCCCGCGAGGGCCTGTCCGGCGACCGCGGGCAGCAGCACCGTGACGACCGCGACGACCGTCGCCGTGGACGTGCCGGGCGTGACCGAGTCCATCAGGTACGGCAGCAGCCACACGCCGACGACGGCGCCGCCGACGAACCCGGCGAGCGAGACGAGGCCCGCGAGCAGCCCGCGCCGGTAGCCGGAGACGGCATAGACGAGCGCGAGCACGATGAGTACGGCGTCGAGGACGTGGTTCTGCGGGTCCATATCGGTAACAAACGAACGCGGTGACCGTGCTGGTTCCGCCAATCGGCCCACATGTGGGAGACCGCACAGCGCGTCCGCGTCCGAGAGTGGGAGGCGTGCGTGGTGTGCGGAGGGTGGTGCGCTGGGTGCCCGGGGGAGTGGCCCTCGCGGCGCTGGTGCTGTGTGCCGTCGCGGGCGACCGCCCGGGGGCGGCGGACCGGGAGGCGACGGCCGTCCCGGCGGACCGCGCGAGCGGCGCGCACGCCGCCCCGAAGCCGCGCGTCGTGCCGCGCTCGCGGTGGCTGGGCGGCATGAAGACCTACGACCGCGACCCCGTCCGGTACGGGGACCGCGTCGTCGCCGTCTTCATCCACCACACCGACTCGCCCAACGGCTACGACTGCGCCGACGTCCCGGAGATCATCCGCTTCGTCTACGCGGGCCAGGCGGGCGGCAAGGAGTGGGACGACATCGGCTACAACTTCCTCGTCGACCGCTGCGGCACCGTCTACGAGGGCCGGGCGGGCGGCGTCGACCGGCCGGTGGTCGGCGCGCACACCCAGGGCTTCAACCAGGACACCGCCGGGATCGCCGCCATCGGCACGTTCGGCGAGGGCACCCCGGTGCCGAAGGCGATGGCCGACTCCATCGCCGCGCTCGCCGCGTGGAAACTCGGCCTCTCCGACGTCGACCCGCGCTCCACCACCCGCCTGACCAGCAGCAACAGCCTGAGCCGCTACAAGAAGGGCACCTCGGCCGACTTCCACGCGATCTCCGGCCACCGCGACGGCTACGAGACCGCCTGCCCCGGCGAGGCGCTGATGCGCGAACTCCCCGCGATCCGCGAGCGCGCGGCCCGCCTCCAGAACCGCGACTAGGACCTCGGACGGGCCTCAGGCGGGACGAAGGGTTCCGCCGCCGTTCAGCCGGTAGGTCCTGCCCTTCAGCCCTGGGCTCTCGGCACGGTCGTACGTCACCGAGTGGCCGTTCCCGTCGATCACCTTCGACAGGCGCGCCCCCGGGCCGAGGTCCAGGCCCTTGAGCCGGGAGTCCCCGGAGACCGACCACCGGGCGCGGGGGCCGAGCGTCAGGGAGGCGCCCGCGACGGCCCCGTCCAGCTTGGCGCGGCCGGTCAGTTCGAGGGCGGCCGAGCCGTCGGCGACGACCACGTCGCCCTTCAGCCGCTGGTTGTCCGCCGTGAAGGTCACGACGCCCTTGTCGCGGACCCGCAGCAGCTTGCCGCCCTTCGTCTTCAGCTCCGCGCCACCGCTCAATTCGATGTCCGCGATCGCCTCCCGTACGGAGAAGAGGTCGCCGTCCGCCGCCTGGATCGACCCGCCGGACATCGTGAACGACGCGTCGCCGTCGCCGCGCAGCACGACCCCGCCCGCGGCGGCGGTCGCCCGTACGTTGCGCAGGGACAGCGAGCCGCCGCCCTCCACCGTGAACGCCTCGGAGTTCGCCAGGTCGAACAGCGTGCCCGTCACCGACACCTCTCCGGCCGTCTGCACCCCGGGCGAACCGCAGCCCGCCGAGGTCATCGTCGAGTCGTACACCTCGACCTTCGCGCCGGAGTCCGCCGCGACCGGCGGCGCCTGCGCGCCCGCCGTCTCGATCTCCGCGTACGTCAGCTCGGCCTCGCCCTTGTCGGCGGCCCGCACGGCGGGCGCGTACGAGCCCTTGGTGCGCACCGCGCTCGCGCTGAGCGTCGCGCGCGACCCCTCGCCCGACGCGAAGACGCCGGTCGCGCCCTTGCCCTTGGTGGAGAACCAGCCGCCGGACAGGTCGAGGCGGCCGCCGTCCCTGGCCAGCGCCGCCGCGTTCAGACCCTGGCGGCCCGAGGCGTCGAGGGAGGAGGTGCCGCCCCGCTTGGTGATGTGCGCGTCACGGGTCGTGAGGTGCCCGGAGCCGGACACGAGCACCGCCGACTCGTCCCGCTCGGCCGTCTCGAACTCCTCCTTGCGCGGCGCCGCGTGCGCACCGCTGTCCAGCGTGTACGCGCCGGCCGGCTCGGGCGCCGCGCCCGAGCCGTGGTCCGTGTCGAGCGGAACCGTCCCGCATCGCGCGCCGCTCGCCGTCGCGGGCGGCGACGCCACCGGCGGCGTCGCGGTCGCGTCGTCGTCCGAGCACGCGGACAGCGAGGTCAGCGTCAGTGGCAGCAGCAGTACGGAGACGGCGGTCGCGGTACGGCGACGCCCCGGGCGGAGCCGGAGTCCCAGGTATTTCATGGCCCCTACGTTCACACTTCGCGCTCCGCGAGGCACGCGCGGGGCACTCCTGCCGGGTCGCGAACAGGATCTCGGGGAAGGTCAGGCGAGGTCAGGCGAGGTCAGGGGAGGTCCGGGGCGAAGACGAGCAGGGTCAGGTCGTCCCTGACCGTCCCCGCGAACCGCACCACGTCCCGCCACACCGCGTCCGTCAGCGCCGCCGGTTCGTCGTTCGCGTGGCCCCGCAGGCGCTCCGCCAGCGGGTAGAAGCGGCCCGCCGAGTCCCGGGCCTCCGTCACCCCGTCGGTCAGCGCGAGCAGCCGGTCCCCGCGGCGCAGCTCGAACGTGATCCCCACGGGCGGCTCCACGTCGAGCCCGACCCCCAGCGGCGCCGCCGACGGCACCGGGATCTCCGTCACGCGCCCGCCGCGCAGCAGCAGCGGACACGGATGACCGCAGCTCACGATCCGTACGGTGGAGGAGTCGTCCGGGAACTCCAGGAGCACCGCCGTCGCGAACAGCTCGGCCAGCTCGTCGCCCGCCGTGTCCACGATGAGCCGCCGGTCGAGCCGCGCCGCGACGCTCTCCAGGTCCGGCTGGTCGAGCACCGCCTCCCGGAACGCGCCGAGCAGCCCCGCCACCGTCCCCACCGCGGACAGGCCGTGCCCCTGTACGTCGCCGACGACCGCCCGCACCCCGTGCGGCCCGCGCCGCACGTCGAAGAAGTCGCCGCCGACCAGCGCCCCGCGCTGCGCCGCCCGGTACAGGCCCGCGCACCGCACCCGGCCCACCCGCTCCGGCAGCGGCGGCAACACCGCGAACTGGGCGGCCTCCGCGACCGTACGCACCGTCACCAGATGCTCGTCCCGGCGCTGACGCACCCAGGCGATCAGCACGCTCAGCACGGAGACGAACAGCACGGTCAGCAGATCGCTGTTGCCGGGGCGGCCGAACCCCGCCGGGGGCAGCGCCAGGATCACCGTGACGACGGCGCCGAGCACACCAGTCGCCACCGGCCCGTACGACAGGGCGGCCAGCGGCGGGATCGCGCCGAGGAGGAAACCCAGCTCCAGGTGCTGCTCCGTACCCGCCTGGAGCGCGCCCAGACCGACGAGCAGCACGATGGGCAGCCAGCGCACCCACCGGGGCGGCGGCGCCCCGCGCAGCCAGGCGCGCTCCTCCCCGTCACGGCGGCGCGCCACGGGCCAGGTCATGCCGGCAGGGCTCCCTTCGTGACGGCCTACGCCCTCAACCCTGCTACGAGTCGCCTGCCCCCGCACTCCGCCACGTGCCGTCGAGCAACGACCGCCCCATCAGCACGCCGTGCCGTCGAGCAACGACCGCCCCATCAGCACGTCGTCCACGTACTCCCCGTCGATCAGGAATTCCTCGGGCAGCACCCCCTCCACGACGAAGCCCTCGGCCTCGTACAGCTTGCGGGCCGGGGTGTTGTGGCCGAGCACCCGCAGCGTGAGGCGGCGCGCGCCCTGCCGCCGCGACTCCTCGACCGCGGCCCGCACCAGCGTCCGGCCCACGCCGTGCCCGCGCGCGGCGGTCGCGACGGCCAGCCCCTGCACCTGCCTGACGTGGGCGTTCGAGGGCAGCGGGGTCGGGCGGACGAGCCGGATGTAGCCGACGACCCGCCCGTGCAGTTCGGCGACGAGGTGGTCGCGCGGGCCGAACCGGTCGCTGAAGAACGGCGGGTAGGGCGGCTCGCGCGGCGGCAGGACCGCGTGCAGCGGCGACCAGGTCTCCCCGTCCAGACGGCTCAGGGCCCCGTCGTCGTCCGGCACGGCGAAACGTATGAGCGGTGGCTGTCGCGACATGCGCGTCACTGTACGACCGGCAGGATGGAGGCATGACACGTATCGCGGTGGCGGGCGCCTCCGGACTCACCGGCTCGGCCCTCGTCCGCTCCCTGACCGGTGACGGACACGAAGTGCTGCGCCTGGTGCGCCGGGCCCCGCGCGCGGCGGACGAGGTCCGCTGGGACCCGAAGAAGGGGGAGGTCGACGCCGAACGGCTCGCCGGGTGCGACGCCGTCGTCAACCTCGCCGGTGCCGGGGTCGGTGACCGGCGCTGGACGGAGGCCTACAAACGGGAGATCCGCGACAGCCGGGTCCTCGGCACCCGCACCCTCGCCGAGGCGATCGCCGGGCTGCCCGAGCCGCCCCGCGTCTTCGTCAACGGCAGCGCCATCGGCTACTACGGGTCCACGGGCAGCCGCGCCGTCGACGAGTCCGCTCCCGCGGGGGAGGGGTTCCTGGCGGAGGTGTGCGTGGAGTGGGAGGCGGCCGTCGCGCCCGCGCGCGACGCGGGTGTCCGTACGGTCCTCGCGCGTACGGGCCTGGTCGTGGCCCGGGGCGGGGGTGCCTGGGGGAAGCTGTTCCCGCTGTTCAAGGCCGGGCTCGGGGGGCGGCTCGGGGACGGGCGGCAGTACTGGGCGTACATCGCGCTGCACGATCATGTGGCGGCGGTGCGGCATTGTCTCGACACGGACGCCCTGGCCGGGCCGGTGAACCTGACCGCTCCGCATCCGGCGACGAATCGTGAGGTCACCGCGGCGATGTCCCGGGTGCTGCGGCGGCCCGCGCTCTTCCCGGCGCCGGCGCCGGCGCTCCGTCTGGCGCTCGGGGAGATGGCGGGGGAGGTTCTCGGGTCCACCCGGGCGGTGCCGACGCGTCTGCTGGAGTCCGGGTTCGAGTTCGCGTTCCCGGGCCTCGAACAGGCGATTCGCTCCGCGTGAGGTGTGCGTGATCCGCGGGCCGGTGGGGGCTGGTCGCGCAGTTCCCCGCGCCCCTGAGATGCGCACTGCGTGCGCCATCTCAGCGCCCCTGGGGCTGCGGCGAAGCCGCATGCTTCAGGGGCGCGGGGAACTGCGCGAGCAACCACGACGGCGTGGTGGCCGGCGATGTGATGAAGCCCTACGGCGGGGGCCGTGCTAGCCGAAGCGTTCCGTCAGGCGGGGGTACAACCCGGCCAGCAGGGACTCGTTCTCGAAGTCGATCGGGGTGCCGTCGGGCTCCGCGGGGGGCGGGGCAAGGCCCAAGTCGGGGGCTACCGTGCCGGTCAGCTCCTCGTACGCCTCGTCCGCCGCGTAACCGAGATCCTCCCCGTCCCCGTCGACGTCCTCGTCGAACTCGTCCAGGGACTCGGCAAGGGAGTCGGGGTCGTGCAGCGCCCCCTCGAACACCTCCCGGCCCTGCCCGATCAGCCAGCACCGGAAGTAGTCGAACGCGTCGTCACTGGCCCCGCCGAGCAGCACCCAGGCCGCCCCCCACAGGTCCCAGCGGTAGGCGCGGTTGTACCGGGACTCGAAGTGCCGGGCGAAGTCGAGCACCGAGTCGGGGTCGGAGCGCAGGAGTCTGTCGACGAGCAGCTCGGCGTGGTCCTCGGGGTCGCCCTCGGCGGCCTCGCGGGTGCTGTCCACGATCTCCCAGAACTCGGTCTCGTCCATCACGGGACAAGCATCGGCCCTGCGCCGGGGGGCCGCACGCCGAGCGTCGGACGTGCGCCAGTTCGTTATGCATGCACATGCCCAGGGCACCCCCGCCGACGGCCCGTCACCCGTCCTGCTCGTACCACCTCCGCATCCGCCGCCCCGCCTCCGCGAACCGTCCCCGAAGAGCGGCCGGAGCCATCACCTCCGCCTCCGGGCCGAGCGCCATGAGCTGGGTGTACGCCACGTCCTCCGACTCGACCGGCAGCGTCACCGTCACCCGCCCGTCCGCGTCCGCGGGGCCCGCCGACTCCATCGCCTCCCGCGCGGACGCCGTACCGGTGGCGTACGGCAGCTGTCGTACCCCGTCGGCCGTCAGCCGTACGACCACCTCGGCACGGAGGATCGCCCGCGCGAACTGGGCCGCCCGCTCCTCCCAGAACGCGGGCAGGTCGAACTCCTCGTCCCGCTCGAACCGCTCGTCCAGCGCCTCGGCGGAGGTGAGCCGGTCGATGCGGTACACCCGTCGCTCCGCCACGGGCCGAGTCCCGTCGCGCACGGCCGCCGCCAGGTACCAGACGCCCGCCTTCAGGACCAGGCCGTACGGTTCCAGCTCCCGCTCCACCGGCTGCTCCTGACGGTCCCGGCGCGCGTACGCGACCCGCAGCACCCGGTCGCCCCACACCGCCTCCGCGACCGCAGGCAGCAGCTCGGGGGTGCGCGGCTCCTTGAACCAGCCCGGCGCGTCCAGGTGGAACCGCTGCGCCGCCGTGCGCGACGCGTCCCGCGCCGACGGGGTCAGCGCCGCCGACACCTTCAGCCGGGCCGCCGAGGCCGCGTCGTCCAGGCCCATCTCGCGCAGCGCCCCGGGCACCCCGGACAGGAACAGCGCCTCCGCCTCACCGCGGGCCAGGCCCGTCAGGCGCGTACGGTAGCCGCCGATCAGCCGGTAGCCGCCCACCCGGCCCCGGTCCGCGTAGACGGGGACGCCCGCCTCCGAGAGGGCCTGAGCGTCGCGCGTCACCGTCCGCTCGGAGACCTCCAGTTCGCGCGCCAGCTCGGCCGCGGTCATCGAGGGCCGGGACTGGAGCAACAGCACCATCTTGATCAGGCGGGCAGCACGCATGCCGCCATCATGGACGGTCAGCCCGGGTGGCGGTGAAGCGCATGACCGAGAACGTCGCGCCCTGCGGATCCGCGAGCACCGCGAACCGGCCCGTGGGGATCGACGCCGGTGCCACGAGGACCCGCCCGCCCAGCTCCTCGCAGCGCGCGGCCGTGGCGTCCGGGGCGTCCACGGCGACGTAGAGGTTCCAGTGGGACGGCAGATCGAGCGGAAACCCACCGGCTGGGCCGGTCGAGCCGGTCGAGCCGGCCGAGCCCGTCGACATGTCGACCATCCCGCCGAACGCCTCGTCCGCCACGGTCCACTCCGTATACGTGGCCCCGTCTCCGTATCCGTATCCGTCGCCGAACGGGCGCTGTCGCGTACCCCACCCCAGCACCGCCTGGTAGAAATCGACCGCTCCCGGCCCGTCCCGCGTGAGCAGCTCGAACCAGCAGAAGCTGCTCGGCACGTTCACCGCCTCGAAGCCCGCGTGCGACAGCGGGTCCCACAGGCCGAACGGGGCCCCCGCCGGGTCCTGGCAGACCGCGAGCCTGCCCTGGCCCGCCGCAGGCACGGGACCGGCGACGACCCGGCCGCGATTGCCGCCCACGCGTGCGGTGACCGCGTCGACCCCGCTCGTCTGGAAGTAGGGCAGCCACGCCGCGGGCTCCCGGGGTTCCGCCGCAGGGCCGACCCCGGCGACCAGATGACCGTCCTCGGCGTCGAGTGCGAACAGGCCGTAGCCGTCGGTCGCCGGGTCGTCCGCGAGCCGCGAACGCCAGCCGAACAGCGCCTCGTAGAAGCCGCGGGCCCCGTCCGGGTCCGGTGTGGAGAGGTCGGCCCAGCACGGGGCGGAGGGGGTCTTGGAGATCTGCACGCGAAACGCCTCCCACGGCCGGGCCCGCCCCTCTGGCCCCTTGACGACCCGTCCATTCACGCACGCGTGCCCTGCCCCGGCAATCGGGACAGGGCACGCGTGACCGGTGCGAACCGGCAGGTACTACAGGCCGTAGCGCTCGCGCGCCTCCTTCACGGCCGTCGCCTTGACCTCGCCGCGGCGGGCGAGCTGGGCGAGGGCCGCGACGACGATCGACTCGGCGTCGACGCCGAAGTGGCGGCGCGCGTCCTCACGGGTGTCGGAGAGGCCGAAGCCGTCCGCGCCAAGGGAGGTGTAGTCCTGCTCGACCCACTGCGCGATCTGGTCGGGGACCTGGCGCATGTAGTCGGAGACGGCCAGGACCGGGCCCTGTGCGTTGGCGAGCGCCTGACGGACGAACGGAATCCGCTCCTCGCCCTTGAGCAGCGCCTCGTCGGCCTCCAGGGCGTCACGGCGCAGCTCGGTCCACGAGGTGGCCGACCATACGTCGGCGGCGACGCCCCACTCCTCGGCGAGCAGCTGCTGCGCCTTGAGCGTCCAGTGGATGGCGGTGCCGGAACCGATGAGGTTGATGCGCGGGGCGTTCGCCGCCGCCACGTTGACCCCCGCGGTCTCCGCCGTGTTGAAGCGGTACAGGCCCTTGACGATGGCCTCGTCGAGACCCTCCACGGCCGGTTTGGCCGGCTGCGGCATCGGCTCGTTGTAGACCGTCAGGTAGTAGAAGACGTCCTGGTCCTCGCCCGGCTTGGCCTCGCCGTACATACGGCGCAGGCCCTCCTTCATGATGACCGCGATCTCGTACGCGAAGGCCGGGTCGTAGGACAGGGCCGCCGGGTTGGTCGCCGCGATCATCGGCGAGTGGCCGTCCGCGTGCTGCAGACCCTCACCGGTCAGCGTCGTGCGACCGGCGGTGGCGCCGACGACGAAGCCGCGGCCCATCTGGTCGGCGAGCTGCCAGAACTGGTCGCCGGTGCGCTGCCAGCCGAACATCGAGTAGAAGATGTACAACGGGATCATCTGCTCGCCGTGCGTCGAGTACGACGTGGCGGCGGCGATGAAGTCGGCCAGCGAGCCCGCCTCGTTGATCCCCTCGTTGAGGATCTGGCCGGACTCGGACTCCTTGTAGTACATGAGCTGGTCACGGTCGACCGGGTCGTACGTCTGCCCCTTGGGCGAGTACAGGCCGAGCGACGGGAACAGCGACTCCATGCCGAAGGTGCGCGCCTCGTCGGGGATGATCGGCACCCAGCGCTTGCCGGACGTCTTGTCCCGTACGAGGTCCTTCAGGAGCCGTACGAGCGCCATCGTCGAGGCGACCGACTGCGAGCCCGAACCCTTGTCGAACGAGGCGAACGCCTTGTCGGCCGGGGCGGGCAGCGGCGCGAGCGGCTGCGTACGGCGGGCCGGGGCGGGACCGCCCAGGGCGGCACGGCGCTCGGCGAGGTAGCGCAGCTCGGGGGAGTCCTCGGCGGGACGCGCGTACGGAACGACACCGTCCTCGAAGCGGCTGTCCGGAATCGGCAGGTCAAGGAGGTCACGCATGTCCTTGAACTCGTCGATCGTCAGCTTCTTCATCTGGTGGTTGGCGTTCTTGGACTCGAAGCCCTTGCCGAGCGTGAAGCCCTTGACGGTCTGCGTGAGGATGACGGTCGGCGCGCCCTTGTGCTCGACGGCCGCCTTGTACGCCGCGTACACCTTGCGGGGCTCGTGACCGCCGCGCGAGACGTGGAAGCACTCGGAGATCTTGTCGTCCGACAGCACCTTCGCGAGCTCGACCAGCGCCGGGTTCGTGCCGAAGAAGTTCTCGCGGATGTAGGCGACGTCACGCGTCTGGTACGTCTGGAACTGGGCGTCCGGGACCTCACGGAGCCGCTCCAGGAGCGCGCCGGTGGTGTCGAGCTGGAACAGCTCGTCCCACGCGTTGCCCCACATCGACTTGATGACGTTCCAGCCGGAGCCGCGGAACTGGGCCTCCAGCTCCTGCACGACGCGGAAGTTCGGGCGGACCGGGCCGTCCAGGCGCTGCAGGTTGCAGTTGATGACGAAGGTCAGGTTGTCCAGACCCTCGCGGGCGGCGAGCGTGAGCGCCGAGGTCGACTCGGGCTCGTCCATTTCGCCGTCGCCGAGGAAGGCCCAGACGTGGGAGTTGGAGGTGTCCTTGATGTTCCGCGCGGTCAGGTAGCGGTTGAAGCGCGCCTGGTAGATCGCGGAGAGCGGGCCGAGGCCCATGGACACGGTCGGGAACTCCCACAGCCACGGCAGGCGGCGCGGGTGCGGGTACGACGGCAGACCGTTGCCCCCCGCCTCGCGGCGGAAGTTGTCGAGCTGCTCCTCGGAGAGGCGGCCGTCGAGGAAGGCGCGGGCGTAGATGCCGGGCGACGCGTGGCCCTGGATGTAGAGCTGGTCGCCGCTGCCGTCCCCCTCCTTGCCCTTGAAGAAGTGGTTGAAGCCGGTCTCGTACAGCCAGGCGGCCGAGGCGAAGGTGGCGATGTGCCCGCCGACGCCGGCCTTCGAGCCACGGGTCACCATCGCGGCCGCGTTCCAGCGGTTGTACGCGGTGATCTTGGCTTCCATCTCCTCGTCACCGGGGAAGTCCGGCTCGGCGGAGGTGGGGATCGAGTTGATGTACTCGGTCGACAGGAGCTTGGGCAGCGGCAGGCCGCCGGCCTCGCCGCGCTCCAGCGTGCGTCGCATCAGCTGCGCGGCACGGTGCGGCCCGGCCGCCTTGGTGACGGCGTCCAGGGAGGCCTGCCATTCGGCGGTCTCCTCGGGGTCGCGGTCCGGGAGCTGGTCGAGCTCGCTCGGCTGGATGCGCATGGGGTCGGTCATAGTCGCCGCACGCCTTCCTGAGTCGAAGGGGGTGGGGTGGGGGTGCCCTTGGTCTTTGGCAGGACAGGGCGGGGTCCCGGTGGAGACCCGCCAGTGACAATAACTCCGTGATCGATGATCGATCAAAGGTTCGCCGGGTAAAACCTCTTCAGATCGAGAAAGTAGGCACAAGGTGCCACGGATAGGGGCACGCAGTGCCCCTTCAGGGGCGCGGGGAACTGCGCGAGCAACCACGCACGGTCAGAGGTCCGCGACGCACCGCAGATGGCAGACGAGTCCCGTCTCACGGGCGCGGGGCGCATCCCAGAACATGCGCCTTGACCAGCGCGGCAATCTCGGGATCCCGCCGCCGAAACGCCGCGACAAGCTCCTCGTGCTCCTCGGCATAGGACTGCTGAACGGTCCCCAGCCACCGAATGGACAACGCGGTGAAGACCTCGATCCCGAGCCCCTCCCACGTGTGCAGCAACACCGAATTCCCCGCGGCGCGCACCAGCTCCCGGTGAAAACCAACCGTGTGCCGCACCTGCGCGGTCCCATCGGCCTCCTGGTCGGCCCGGTACAACGCCGCGACGTGCGGCTCAAGGGCCGAGCAGTCCTCCGCGAGCCGGCCGCAGGCCAGCTCCGCCGCAATGGCTTCGAGCCCGGCCCGCACCGGATAGCTCTCCTCCAGATCCGCCGCCGACAGATTGCGTACCCGCACGCCCTTGTTCGGCGCCGACTCGATCAGCCGCAACGACTCCAGCTCCCGCAGAGCCTCCCGCACGGGAGTCTGGCTGACCTCCAGCTCCGTGGCGATGCGGCGCTCCACGATGCGCTCACCCGGCTTCCAGCGGCCGC
>NZ_JAOCNE010000003.1:777920-959775 GCF_056172735.1 Streptomyces sp. R818 | reverse complement strand
GGAGGCGTCTTCGGCGCGGAGGAGGCGGCCGGGGCGGCGGCCGGGGCCTGCTGCGCCTTGGCGGCCTCGGCGGCGGCCGTGACGTCCTGCTTGCGGATGCGGCCGCCGACACCGGAGCCCTTGACCGTGGACAGGTCCACGTTGTTCTCGGCGGCGAGCTTGCGCACCAGCGGCGTCACGTAGGCACCGTCGTCCGCCGGGGCGGGCGCGGGAGCCTGCTTGGCCGGGGCGGCCTGCTGCGAAGCCGGCGCGGGGGCCGGGGCCGGGGCGGGCTGCGACGGGGCCGGGTCGGGCGCCGGGGCGGTCTGCTGCTGCGGGGCCGGGGCCGAGGGGGCCTGCGGCGCCGGAGCGGCGGGAGCCTCCTGCGCCGGAGCCTGCTGAGCCGGGGCGGCCTGCTGCGGGGCCGGGGCCTCCTGGGCGGGGGCCGCGGGCTGCGCGGGGGCGGCGGCCGGAGCGGCACCGGGCGCACCGATGACGGCGAGCTTGGCGCCGACCTCGGCGGTCTCGTCCTCGGCGACGGTGATCTCCAGGAGCACACCGGCGACGGGGGAGGGGATCTCGGTGTCGACCTTGTCCGTGGAGACCTCGAGGAGGGGCTCGTCCTCCGCGACCTCCTCGCCGACCTCCTTCAGCCAGCGGGTGACGGTGCCCTCGGTGACGGACTCGCCCAGGGCGGGCAGCGTCACGTCGGTGCCCTCGGCGGAGCCGGAACCGGCCGTCGCCTCGGGGGTCGGGGCCGGGGCGGGGGTCTCGGCCTCGGTGGACGGCGCGGCCTCGGCGGGCTGCGCCGGCTCGGCGGCCGGGGCCTGCTCCTGCGCCGGGGCGCCGGAGCCGTCGTCGATGACGGCCAGCTCGGCGCCGACCTCGACGGTCTCGTCCTCGGCGACCTTGATGGAGGCCAGGACGCCGGCGGCGGGCGAGGGGATCTCGGTGTCGACCTTGTCGGTCGACACCTCGAGCAGCGGCTCGTCGACCTCGACGCGCTCGCCCTCGGCCTTCAGCCAGCGGGTGACAGTGCCCTCGGTGACGCTCTCACCGAGCGCCGGAAGGGATACGGAAACCGCCATGGTTTCTGTTGCTCCTTAACGATGCGCAACCACGGATGCCGTGGTGCGGAAGTCTGTGTCGGTCGGTCGTCGCGCCCAGTTTTCGCGACGCAGTGGCGTGGTGGCTGGCGCCGCGCTCAGTCGTGCGAGTGCAGCGGCTTGCCGGCGAGCGCCAGGTGGGCCTCGCCCATCGCCTCGTTCTGCGTCGGGTGGGCGTGGATCAGCTGGGCGACCTCGGCGGGCAGCGCCTCCCAGTTGTAGATCAGCTGGGCTTCGCCGACCTGCTCGCCCATACGGTCGCCGACCATGTGGACGCCGACCACGGCACCGTCCTTGACCTGCACGAGCTTGATCTCGCCCGCGGTCTTCAGGATCTTGGACTTGCCGTTGCCCGCAAGGTTGTACTTCAGAGCGACGACCTTGTCCGCACCGTAGATCTCCTTGGCCTTGGCCTCGGTGATGCCGACGGAGGCGACCTCGGGGTGGCAGTACGTCACCCGGGGCACGCCGTCGTAGTCGATCGGGACGGTCTTGAGACCGGCGAGACGCTCCGCCACCAGGATGCCCTCGGCGAAGCCGACGTGCGCGAGCTGGAGCGTGGGCACGAGGTCACCGACGGCCGAGATCGTCTCGACGTTGGTGCGCATGTACTCGTCGACGAGGACGTAGCCGCGGTCCATCGCGACGCCCTGCTCCTCGTAGCCGAGGCCCTGCGAGACCGGGCCGCGGCCGATGGCGACGAGCAGCACCTCGGCCTCGAAGGTCTTGCCGTCGGCCAGGGTCACGCGGACGCCGTCCTGCGTGTACTCGGCCTTGTCGAAGAAGGTGCCGAGGTTGAACTTGATGCCGCGCTTGCGGAACGCGCGCTCAAGGAGCTTCGAGCTGTTCTCGTCCTCGACCGGCACGAGGTGCTTGAGGCCCTCGACGATCGTGACGTCGGTGCCGAAGGACTTCCACGCCGAGGCGAACTCGACGCCGATGACGCCGCCGCCGAGCACGATCGCCGACTTCGGGACGCGGTCCAGCTTCAGCGCGTGGTCCGAGGAGATGATGCGGTTGCCGTCGATCTCCAGGCCCGGCAGCGACTTCGGCACGGAGCCGGTCGCGAGGAGCACGTGGCGGCCCTGGACACGCTGGCCGTTCACGTCCACGGAGGTCGGGGAGGAGAGCTTGCCCTCACCCTCGATGTACGTCACCTTGCGCGAGGCGATCAGCCCCTGCAGGCCCTTGTACAGGCCCGAGATGACGTCGTCCTTGTACTTGTGGACGGCCTCGATGTCGATGCCCTCGAAGGTCGCCTTGACGCCGAACTGCTCGCTCTCGCGGGCCTGGTCGGCGATCTCGCCCGCGTGCAGCAGGGCCTTCGTCGGGATGCAGCCGTTGTGCAGGCAGGTGCCGCCGACCTTGCCCTTCTCGATCAGGGCGACGTCGAGACCCAGCTGCGAGGCACGCAGAGCCGCGGCGTAACCGCCGCTGCCACCGCCGAGGATCACTAGGTCGAAAACGGTGCTGGCGTCGTTCGCCACGTCACGTCCTCCATGCATGTGCGCCGTACGCCGGTCTCCGATGACCGCGCGGCGGCTGGTGTTCGGCCGCTCGTTCTTCGGCCCTGTGGTGGGGGCCCTGTCCTGCCGCCCCCCATCCTCGCACTTGTCGCAGGCATGCGGGACGTCGGGCCGGTCACTGAGACCCCGGTTACACCGCGGGCGGGTGTGACAGATGCGGGTCGAGCCCGCTTGTTCGTCGAAAGCGAACAGCCCCGGGCGGCTCCGCCCGGGGCTGTCACCAGTGGAGACGCGGGGTCAGCCGAGGTCGCCCGCGGCCGTGCGCTCCGCGAGGCGGACCAGCGTACGGACCGCCGAACCGGTGCCGCCCTTGGGCGTGTAACCGAACGGGCCGCCCTCGTTGAAGGCCGGGCCCGCGACGTCGAGGTGGGCCCACGTGATGCCCTCGCCGACGAACTCCTGGAGGAAGAGACCGGCGACCAGGCCGCCGCCCATCCGCTCGCCCATGTTGGCGATGTCGGCGGTCGGCGAGTCCATGCCCTTGCGCAGGTGCGAGGGGAGCGGCATCGGCCACGACGGCTCGCCGACCTCCTCGGCGATCTCGTGGATCTCCGTACGGAACGCCTCGTCGTTGGACATGATCCCGTAGGTGCGGCTGCCGAGCGCGAGCACCATGGCGCCGGTCAGCGTCGCCACGTCGACGATCGCGTCCGGCTGGTCCTCGGAGGCCTTGGCGATGGCGTCGGCCAGGACCAGACGGCCCTCGGCGTCCGTGTTGAGGACCTCGACGGTCTTGCCGGAGTACATGCGAAGGACGTCACCGGGGCGGGTGGCGGAGCCGGACGGCATGTTCTCGGCGAGCGCCAGCCAGCCGGTGACGTTGACCTGGAGCTTGAGGCGGGCCGCGGTGACGACGGCGGCGAACACGGCGGCGGCGCCGGCCATGTCGCACTTCATCGTCTCGTTGTGCCCGGCCGGCTTCAGCGAGATGCCGCCCGAGTCGTACGTGATGCCCTTGCCGACGAAGGCGAGGTGCTTGTCCGCCTTGGAGCTCGTGTACGAGAGCTTCACCAGACGAGGGCCGGACGCGGAACCGGCGCCGACGCCGAGGATGCCGCCGTAGCCGCCCTTGACGAGGGCCTTCTCGTCGAGGACCTGCACCTTGATGCCGTGCTCCTTGCCGGCCGCCTGCGCGACGGCGGCGAAGGCCTCGGGGTTGAGGTCGTTCGGCGGGGTGTTGATCAGGTCGCGGGCGCGGTTCAGCTCCTCGCCGAGCGCGGTCGCGCGCTCGATCTCGGCCTTGTACGCCTTGTCGCGCGGCTTGGTGCCGAGCAGGGCCACCTCGGCGAGAGGCGCCTTGGCGTTCTTCGCGTCCTTCGCCGACTCCTTGTAGGCGTCGAAGGAGTACGCGCCGAGGAGCGCGCCCTCGGCGATCGCACCGGCGTCCTCGGCGTCCTCGACCGGCAGCGCGAACGCGGCCTTCTTCGCACCCGCGAGGGTGCGGGCGGCGACACCGGCGGCGCGGCGCAGCGACTCCGCGTCGAAGACCTCGTCCTCTTCGGGGAGCGGGCCAAGACCGACCGCCAGCACGACCGGCGCCTTGAAGCCGGAAGGCGCGGGGAGCTTGGTCACCTCGCCCTCGCCGCCCGCGGCGCCGAGGGTCTCCAGGACGGAGGCGAGCTTGCCGTCGTACGCCTTGTCCACGGCCTCCGCGCCGGGCGCGACGACCAGGCCCTTCTCGCCCTTGGCGACGCCGACGACGATGGCGTCGGCGCGCAGGCCGCTGGCCGCGGCGGTGCTGAGAGTCAGAGCAGTCACTGTGGTGAGGTCCCTCTTTCGTGTTGCGGGGTTTGGGTGGCCCTGTGCGAGCCTACGCCGGTGTTCTTCGTGCCGCCCCGTTGAGGTGGCCGTCTCGGGGCTCCGCCCCGGACCCCGCTCCTCAAACGCCGGAGGGGCTTGATTTGGCGGGGCTCGGTTTGTGACGTGAGCGCCACGGTGTCGCGGGCCGTCAGAAAACCATGACCAGCAGCGTCACTGTCGCCGCCGTCTCCGCCACCGCTCCGAACACGTCCCCCGTCACCCCGCCGAACCTGCGGACGCACCTGCGCAGCAGCAACTCGGCCGCGCCGCAGCCCAGGACGACGGCGGGGGTCGCCCCCTTCGAGAGCGGGGCTGCCAGGAGGGCGATCACCGCGCCCGTCAACAGCGCGGTACGTGGCGCCACCGTTTCGGCGACCGCCGCGCCCAGGCCCTCCGGGCGGGCCGCCGGGACTCCGGTGCGGGAGGCGAAGGTCAGGGCCAGGCGGGCGGTCACGGCGGAGAGGGCGACCGCGACGGCGCCGCGGAACCAGGAGTCCGCGTAGAGCTGGGCCAGGACCGCGACCTGGGCGAGCAGGGTCAGGACCAGGGTCACGACGCCGAACGGGCCGATGTCCGACTGCTTCATGATCGTCAACGCCTGCGCCGCGGGCTTTCCGCTGCCCAGGCCGTCGGCGACGTCCGCGAGGCCGTCCAGGTGCAGGCCCCGGGTGAGGACCGCCGGGACCGCGACGGAGGCGACCGCCGCGAGGAGCGCGCCCGCGCCGAGGAAGGTCAGCGCCCCGCCGAGCGCCGCCGCCGCGAGCCCGACGACCAGGCCGGCCAGCGGGGCGCACACCATGCCGACGCGGGCGGCGTCACGGTCCCAGCGGGTGACGGTGACGGGCAGCACGGTGAGGGTGCCGAAGGCGAAACGTATGCCGTCGGCGAGGGCGGCGCGGGAGCTTGTTGCGGACACCGGGGGAGGTTATCCCGGGGCGTACCGGCGGACGGCGGGCCGGTCCCGCAGCGCCGTGGCGCCGCACAGGGCGAGCGTGGCCGCGATCGCGGCCAGGTGCTCCTTGCCCGCCAGGTTGGGCTCGACCAGGCACTCGATCAGCATCAGGGCGACGACGAGGGCGGCCGTCCAGCGCGCCCGGTGGCGCCAGCACACGTAGACCGCGAGCCCGACCACCGCCGCCGACGGGCCGTTGTCCACGACCCGCGCCTCGGACGCGGGCAGGCCGAGCGGGGCGTCCGGGCCGAGCGCGACGCCGAGCCGCGCGTAGAGGGTGCCGGCGAGCGTGGCCGCGTAGGCGAGGGCGAGGGTGCGGCGGCGGCCGAGGCACAGTTCGGAGATGCCGAACACGACGAGGATCTGCGCGAGCGCGCCCCAGACGGGCAGGTCGAGCGCCGGGACGAAGAGGGAGAGCGGCGTGCGGAGCAGGGCGAGCCGGAAGGGGTCGCCGGCGCGGACCGAGCCGATGTCCTGGATCAGCCGGTAGCCCCACGGATGGTGCTGCGCGTACTGGAACGTCGCCGTCAGGCACAGGGATGCCGTCGTCAGCGGGATCGACCGCCATCGGTGGGTCAGCAGCCGTGCGCGTACGAGGGTGAGGAGCGGCCCCCACTCCCTGTGGGCCCGCGCGCGGAAGGCGGTCATCCGGGGTGCTCAAGGCGGGGGCGGCGGCGCAGCGCGGGGAGGGCGGGGACGTCGAGGAAGCCCTCGGCGCGGGCCGAGGCGAGGCCGATGCGCGGCAGGTCGGCGCTCTTCTCGAAGAGCAGGAAGCGGGGTTCCCACGCGGGCCGGTACTTGGCGTTGGCGCGGTACAGCGATTCGATCTGCCACCACCGGGAGAAGAAGCTGAGCAGCGCGCGCCACAGGCGGAGCACCGGGCCCGCGCCGAGTCGCGCGCCGCGTTCGAAGACCGAGCGGAACATGGCGAAGTTCAGCGAGACCTGAGTGATGCCGATCACCGGGGCGCGGCGCAGGAGTTCGATGACCATGAACTCCATGAGGCCGTTGCCGGCACCCCGGTCACGGCGCATCAGGTCGAGGGAGAGTCCGGCGGCGCCCCAGGGCACGAACGAGAGCACTGCTCTCAACTCGCCGCGCGCGTCCGTGCATTCGAGCATCACGCACCGTCCGTCGGCCGGGTCGCCGAGGCGGCCGAGCGCCATCGAGAAGCCGCGCTCGGCGGCCCCGTCGCGCCAGGCGTCGGCGCGCTTCAGGAGGTACGACATCTCGGCGGCCGGGATGTCCTCGTGGCGGCGGACGCGGACCGTGTAGCCCGCGCGCCCGACCCGGTTGTGGGCCTGGCGGACGGTGCGCATCGCCCGGCCCTCCAGGGAGAAGCCCGCGGTCTCCACGACGGCCTCGTCGCCGAGTTCGAGGGCGTCGAGGCCGTGGCGCGCGTAGATCGTGCCCGCCTCCTCGCTCGCGCCCATCACGGCGGGCAGCCAGCCGTGCGCGCGCGCCTCGGCGAGCCAGGCCGCGATGGCGCCGGGCCACGCCTCCGGATCGCCGATCGGGTCGCCGGAGGCCAGGGAGACGCCGCCGAGCACCCGGTACGTGACCGCCGCCTTGCCGGTCGGGGACCAGACGACGCTCTTCTCGCGGCGCAGAGCGAAGTAGCCGAGCGAGTCGCGGGCGCCGCCCTTGTCGAGCAGGGCGCGCAGCCGCGACTCGTCCTCGGGGGAGAGGGGGTCGACGGCGCGGCGGGAGCGGAAGGCCGCGTGGACGACGGCGACCAGCAAGGCGGTGGAGAGGACGTTGATGACGACGTCGACCCAGTGCGGCGTGGTGATGCCCGGGTGGCGGGAGTCGTCGACGGCGACCGAGACGAGGCGCAGGGTGCCGTAGCGCCAGCGCTCCAGGAAGGTCGAGCCGTGGCCGTCGTCGGTGAGGGTGACCAGGAACGCGGCGCAGAGCGAGGTGGCGAGCAGGCCGCAGCCCGCGACGGCCGCCGCGAGCCTCGGGTTCGAGCGGTCGCCCTTCGCGCGGAACTCGCGGCGGCCCAGGAGCAGGGCGGCCACGAACGCGGCGGTCAGCGCGAACGAGATCCAGTTCTGCGCGTACTGCCGGACCTCGGGAAGACACATGACGCAGCCGAACAGCGGCAGGAACAGACCGCTCAGGACCAGGTTGAGGATCCAGGCCGCGCGCTTGCGCCGCCGCATCGTGACCGCCAGGAACCAGGCGACGACCGCGGAGGAGAACCCCGCCGCGAGCAGGTACGGGGTGAAGTAGTTCTCCGCGTTGTGGCGCCGCAGGTCCTGCCCGAACGAGAACCAGACGGCGCTCAGCAGATTGAGGGACGTGACCAGGCGGAGGTACCAGTCGGTGAACCGCGCGGCGCGCCGTGAGATCGGTGTGCTGGTGCTGCCCTGTGGCTCTCCGGTGACGCCCATGCCTGTGAGCATATGGGCGTTTTGGTGGAGTTATGGGTGATTTGGGGTCGGCGTCGCCGCCGACCCCGGGGCGCTCGCCCTCCTAGGCGCCCGCGCCCTCCCCGAAGTCCGAGCCGTCCGAGCCGTCCGCGCCGTCGGTGTCGTTCGCGTCGTCGTCGGCCTTCGGCTGCTCCGCCTCCGGCAGCTCCGCCGCGAGCGCCGCCGCCGACTGGACCAGGGGCAGCGCGAGCAGCCCGCCGGTACCGCCGCCGAGGCGGACACCCTGGTCGAGCAACGGGTCCATCGCCATCCGGTCGAGCGCCTTGGCCTGGGCGGGCTCGCCGCTCGTGTGCGCCGCCAGCCACCAGTCCGGGGCGCGGAACGCGACGCGCTGGCCGACCAGGGCGCAGGCCGCCGACACGACACCGTCCAGGATCACCGGCATCCGGCGCACCGCGGACTGGAGCAGGAAGCCGGTGGCGGCGGCGAGGTCCGCGCCGCCGACCGTGGCGAGGAGCTGCAGCTGGTCGCCCAGGACCGGGCGCGCCCGGCGCAGCGCGTCCCGCACCGCCGCGCACTTGCGCATCCAGGCCAGGTCGTCGATGGGGTCGCCGCCGCGCCCGGTGACGACGGAGGCGTCGGTGCCGCACAGCGCGGCGACGAGCGTGGCCGCCGCCGTGGTGCCGCCGACACTGAGGTCGCCGAGCACCACCAGGTCCGTCCCCGAGTCGGCCTCCTCGTCGGCGAGCGCCATGCCCGCGCGGAACGCCTGCTCGGCCTCGTCCAGGGTCAGCGCGTCCTCGGTGTCGATGCGCCCGGAGCCGCGCCGCACCCGGTGGCTCACGACGTCCGCGGGGAGTTCGTCCGGCTCGCAGTCGAGCGCCATGTCGACGATGCGGACGCCGACGCCGAGCCGCCGGGCCAGGACCGCGCCCGCGCTCGCGCCCTCGACGGCCTCGCGGACCAGGGCGGCGGCGCTGCCCGCGGCCCGCTTCGAGACGCCGAGCTCCGCGATCCCGTGGTCACCGGCGAAGAGGAGCACGCGGGGCCGCGCGACCGGCCGCACCGGCACCGACCCTTGCGCGGCGCTGAGCCACTCGCCCAGTTCGTCGAGGCGGCCGAGGGCGCCCGGCGGCACGGCGAACCGGGCCCTGCGCTCCTCGGCGTCGCGGCGGGTACCGCCGTCGGGGCGCTCGATCAGGTCGGTGAAGTCGTCGAGATTCAGCGAGCTCATTCGCCGAACAGTACCGGCCGATTCCGCCCGGGACCCGTGGTGTCCCCCAGGTCCCGGCGGCCTCGCGTCCATGATCACGTCAGGCGACGCACCGACTGCGCAGCGTCATTGCGTGGTGACAGATCATCACTTACGTTCACCTTTACATCGGATTGTCGTACCGGGAGTTGACGCAGACATGTCCCGCACCGCGCAGGCCGTGGCCGCCCGCCGCCCGGCCTATCTCACCGAACTCGCCGAGGGCACCGAGCACTTCCACGAGGCGCCGCGCCCCGACTGCCCCTGGTGCGGCTCCACCCGCCTGCGCACGCGGCTGCGCACCACCGACCTGCTCCAGCACAAGCCCGGCACCTTCACCGTCGATCAGTGCGAGGTGTGCGGCCACTCCTTCCAGAACCCCCGCCTCACCGCCGAGGGCCTCGCCTTCTACTACCGCGACTTCTACGACGGCCTCTACGCGAACCAGGCGGAGAAAATCTTCGGCCCGCAGAGCTCCGCCAAGCGCCACCTGCGCGCGGCCCGCGCCCTGCGCAAGTACATCGAGCCCGAGAGCTGGCTGGACGTCGGCACCGGCCGCGCCCACTTCCCCGCCGTCGCCCGCCGGGTCATGCCCTACACCGCGTTCGACGGCCTCGACGTCGGCCCGGCCGTCGAGGAGGGCCGCAGACGCGGCCACATCCAGCGGGCCCACCGCGGTCTCCTCACCGACCTCGCGCCCCGGCTCGCCGGCCGCTACGACGCCATGACGATGTTCCACCACCTGGAGCACGCCCTCGAACCCCGCGAGGAGCTCAAGGCCGCCCACCGCGTCCTGCGCCCCGGCGGCCACCTCCTCATCGAGGTGCCCGACCCCGAGAGCCGCTACGCGAAACTGCTGCGCAAATGGTGGGTGCCGTACTTCCAGCCCCAGCACCTGCACTTCATCCCGCTCCGCAACCTCCGCACCGAGCTGCGCGCCCTCGGCTTCACGGTCGTCGCCGTCGACCGCCGCGAGCCGCACATCCCGCTCGACCTGTCGGCCGCCTGCGCCCTGCTCCTCGGCCACTGCCTGCCCGACCGCGACGACCCGTGGCGCAAGCCTCCGGGCCGCTTCCGGCGCCGCCTGCGCCAGGTCCTCGTCTACGTGGCGGCCCCCGCCTTCGTCGCCTGCTACGCCGCCGACGCGGTGCTCGCCCCGCTGGTCAGCCGCACCCGCTTCTCGAACGCGTACCGGATCATCGCCCGCCGCAACCCGTGAGGGAGCGCGCTCAGCCGCGCGACGTTAGCGCCCGCCCCGCAACGGGCGCTCAGCCGCGCAACGGGAGCGCCTGGCCCGCGACGACGAGCAGCACCTGCTCGCACTCGCCCGCGAACGCGGCGTTGAGCCGGCCCAGTTCGTCCCGGTAGCGGCGCCCGGACGCGGTCGCGGGCACGATCCCGGAGCCGACCTCGTTCGAGACGGCGACGACGGTGCGCCGGGTCCGCCGCACCCCCTCGACCAGCTCGGCCACCCGCGCGCGCAGCGCCTTCTCGCCGCCGCCCGCCCACTCGGCGTCGTCCCACGCCCCGACCTCGTCCATGACGTGCGTCAGCCACAGCGACAGGCAGTCCACGAGGAGCGGCGCCGGATCGCCCGCGTCGGCGAGGAGTGGAAGGAGGTCGCAGGTCTCGGCGGTCCGCCACGACCCCGGGCGCCGCTCCCGGTGCACGGCGACGCGCTGGGCCCATTCCGTGTCCCCGCCCCGGGTGCCGCCGGTCGCCACGTACAGCACGTCGGGGAAGGCGGCCAGACGCCGCTCCGCCTCCACCGACTTCCCCGACCGGGCGCCGCCGAGGACCAGTGTCCTGCGCGGCACGTCGGGCACGCTCTCGTACGCGCCGACGAGCAGGGTCGTCCCGTCCGGCACGGCCCGCGCGCCCGCGGCGGCGAGCCGCCGGTCCAGCTCGGGGCCGGGCGGCACGTCGTGGTCCACATGTACGGCGACGACATCGGTGATGGCCCCGATCGCCCCCGCGGCCCGCAGCCGCGCCAGCGCGTCCGGCCGCCCGTTCACGTCCAGGACGACCATCTCGTACGGGTTCCGCGCCTCCGCGAGCCCCGCGGGCGCGGCACCCGGCGGCAGATAGAGCACCCGCTCGCCCTCGGGCCCCGCCACCTCGTACCCGGTGCCGGGCGCGTCCAGGGCGAGCGCCCGCACCCGGTGCCCGGTCAGCAGCGCCAGCTCCCGCCCGTCCGGCACCCGGGCCGGCTGCGGCAGGCCCGCCGGGACCTCGACCGCGGGCCCGTCGTGCGGATGCGAGAGCAGCACCTGCCGTACGCCGCCCAGACTGTGCCCGGCGCGGGCCGCGGCGAACGCGGCACCCGGCGTCAGGTCGAGCAGCAGCACCCCGTCGACGAGCAGCGCCGTCGCCGCGCGGGCGCGGGGCCCGAGCGCGGTCGCGCAGGCCGCGCAGGGGCAGTCGGGGCGGGGCAGTCCTTCGGGGGCTCCGGTGCCGAGCAGAGTCAGTTCCACGAGAAGATCTTCCCGCGCCCCCGCACGGGCCGCGCGCCCGGCTACGCTTCCAGGGACATCACAGCAGGGCAGCAGGGCAGCAGGACAGCAGGACACAGAGCACGACATCGGACATCCGGTACCGGGAGGCTGACATGGCGGCATGGACGTGGCGGTTCGAGAAGTCCGACGGCACGGAGGTGCCTCCGGCGGTGCAGCCGGAGGAGTTCACGACCCAGGGTGATGCCGAGTCCTGGATCGGCGAGCACTGGAAGGCGCTGGCCGAGGGCGGTGCGGATCAGGTCACGTTGTCCGAGGACAACGCGGTGATCTATGGGCCGATGAGCCTGCACGCCGAGGCGGGTGCTCCGCAGGAGTAGCGGGCGCGGGCCGGGCCCTGCCCCGCCCGGGTGGGAGCCCGGCCTCGGGTCTCGTCGTGGCTGGGCGCGCAGTTCCCCGCGCCCCTGGGGGGTGCGGCTTCGCAGCAGCCCCCCCAGGCCGGGTCAGATTTCCGTCAGCGTGACCTCGGTCCTCTTCTCCGCGCCGTCCCTGAGGTACGTCAGCGTCACCTTGTCCCCGGGCCGCTTCTCCGCCAGGGCCTCGGAGAGGGACTGCATCGTCCGGACGTCCGTGTCGTCGAAGCGGGTGATGATGTCGCCGGGTTCGAGGCCGGCCTCGCGGGCGCCGCCCGTGTTCGTCACCGTCACCACGGCGACCCCGGCGGGCTTGTAGCCGTCGTCCAGGACCGAGCGGCCGGTGATGCCGAGGGCGGCGCGGCCGGAGTCGGTCACCTTGCCGTCCTTGATGACCTGGTCGGCGACGGTCTTCGCCATCGACGCGGGGATCGCGAACCCGATGCCCGGGGCCGAGCTGTTGCCGAGGCCCGGGTCGGTCGCCGCGAGGGTGGGGATGCCGATGACCTCGCCGGAGAGGTTGACGAGGGCGCCGCCGCTGTTGCCCGGGTTGATCGCGGCGGACGTCTGCACCATGTTGGCGATCGTCGCCCCCGTACCGCCGCCGGACCGGCTCTCGCTCACCGTGCGGCCGGTCGCCGAGACGATGCCCTGGGTAACGCTGGAGGAGAGCCCGAGCGGTGATCCCATCGCCAGGGTGATCTGGCCGACCGCCACCTTCGCCGAGTCCCCGAACCGGGCCGCCCGCAGCCCCTCCGGACGCTTCGTCAGCTTGATGACGGCCAGGTCCTGCTCCGGGTACGCGTAGACCAGCTCCGCGGTCAGCGCCTCCGTGCTGTTGGCCGTCGTGACCTTGAAGGTCTTCTCGTCGCCGACGACGTGCGCGTTGGTCACGATGTGCCCCTGGCCGTCGTAGACGACCCCGGAGCCGAGGTCGGACGACGCCTGGATCTGGACGACCGACGGCAGGACGTCCTTGATCACCCGCTGGTAGTCGTCCTGGAGGCTGTCGGCCGCCGCGGGTGCCGCCTGCGCGGTGGATCCGATCGATGGCCCGGCCGGTGACGCGGACTGCGAGGCGGAGCCCGAGCAACCCGAGGCGAGAGCCGCCGCGCACACGACGGCGACGGTCAGCGGAGTACGGCGCGCAGCCGCGCGAGAGGCATTCATGCCCGGATTGTCACGTTCGCGCAGGCCGGGCGCCCGCCCCGCGCCGCCGAACAGGCGTCAGCCATGCTCCCGCCGTGCAGCCCGCCCCGCGCGCCGGACAGGCGCTCAGCCGCGCACTCCGCACAGGTGCAGCAGCGCCGCCACCCGCCGGTACGGGTCCGTGCGCCCCGCCCGTTCCTCCGCGGCGAGCAGCGTCTGCAGCTCGCCGCGGTCCGGCAGCTCCGCGTCGTCCTCGGCCTGGTCGGTGAAGATCCGCACCCCGTACCAGGCGTGCAGCGGGGCGCCGATCCCGGCGAGCGTGTCCGTCAGGCGGGCCAGCCGGTCGGCCCGGACGTCGAGCCCGAGGCGGTTGCGGTAGTTCACCGAGTCGAAGGCGCCGAGCGCCGTGACCCAGTCGCCGGCGAGCCCCGGCCGCATGGCGAGCGCGTCCGCGTTCCGCACGAGCAGCGAGAGCAGACCGCCCGGGGCCAGCATCCGCGCGAGGCCCGCGAGCAGCGCGTCCGGCTCCTCCACGTACATCAGGACGCCGTGGCAGAGCACGACGTCGAAGCTGCCGGGCAGGAAGTGCACGCCGGTCTCCCGGCCGTCGCCCTCGACGAGCCGTACCCGCTCGCGCACCCCCTCGGGCTCCGCGGCCAGCGCCTGCTGGGCCACCGCGATCATCCCGGGGTCCTGCTCGACGCCGGTCACCTTGTGCCCGGCCCTGGCCAGGCGCAGCGCCTGCGTGCCCTGGCCCATCCCCACGTCGAGCACCCGCAGCCGCTGCCCGACGGGGAACCGGCCGGCTATCTGCTCGTCGAGCTGCCGGGCCGTCAGCTCCTGCCGTACGACATTGCGCAGACCGCCCAGCTTCGCCTGCCAGGCGCGCGCGGCGTCCCCGGTGAAGGACTCCGTGCTCAGGGTCGCTCCCCGCGCTTGACCTGCGGCTTCGGCAGACGAAGGCGCTTCATCTGCAGCGTGCGCATCAGCGCGTACGCCACCGCGCCCTTGCGGCGCTCGTCCGGGAACCTCTCCGCCAGCTTCTTCTTCAGGCGGAAGCCGGTGATGGCGGAGTCGATCACGATCGCGACGATCACGAACAGCCAGAGCAGCAGCGCGATGTTCTGCAGCGAGCCGACGCGGACCATGCTCAGGACGAGGATGATCACCGCCATCGGCAGGAAGTACTCGGCGATGCAGAACCGCGAGTCGACGAAGTCGCGCGCGTACTTGCGCACGGGACCCTTGTCGCGGGCCGGCAGATAACGCTCGTCACCGCTGGCGAGCGCGGCGCGCTGGCGCTCCATCGCGGTGCGGCGCTCCTCGCGCTGGCGGGAGCGGGCCTCCTTCGGCGTCATCTTCGTGTTGGCCACGCTGCGGCGCTGCGACTGGGCCACGCTGCGCTTGGGCGTGGGGCGGCCCTTGGGCGCCTGCGGGTCTCGGGTCTGCGTGGACGAGGAGGTCACCGGGGCCTTGGCGGCAGCGGCCTTGTCGTCCTTGGATCGGCTACGGAACACAAAAGCCAAGGGTACGCGGTGGGCGTGCATGGACCACAGGCCCGTGGGGAACGATCCGGCAACGTCGTGCGTCCCTAGGGGCACCGCAGGGACACATCCGTAGGGACCCTCCTACTCCTCACGCCGGAGCGGAGCAGCACGCAGTCGTCCTTGGGGATGAGCGCATCCGCACCTGAACAGTGCGGTAATAGATGCAGGACCCGTACTGTGGATTCTGTCGCAGTGCTGGAGCTGGAACGGCCGGTCGGATCTGTCAGAAGGGGGCGCGCGAAGCCCATGAGCGGTGTCATGAAGCGTATGGGGATGATCTTCCGCGCGAAGGCGAACAAGGCCCTTGACCGGGCCGAGGACCCGCGCGAGACCCTCGATTACTCGTACCAGAAGCAGCTGGAGCTGCTGCAGAAGGTGCGCCGCGGCGTCGCCGACGTGGCGACCAGCCGCAAGCGCCTGGAGCTGCAGCTCAACCAGCTCCAGGGCCAGTCCTCGAAGCTGGAGGACCAGGGCCGCAAGGCGCTCGCGCTCGGCCGCGAGGACCTCGCCCGTGAGGCGCTGTCCCGGCGCGCCGCGCTCCAGCAGCAGGTCACGGACCTGCAGACGCAGCACCAGACGCTCCAGGGTGAGGAGGAGAAGCTCACCCTCGCGGCCCAGCGGCTCCAGGCCAAGGTGGACGCCTTCCGTACGAAGAAGGAGACCATCAAGGCCACCTACACCGCGGCCCAGGCGCAGACCCGGATCGGCGAGGCGTTCTCCGGCATCTCCGAGGAGATGGGCGACGTCGGCATGGCGATCCAGCGCGCCGAGGACAAGACGGCCCAGCTCCAGGCGCGGGCCGGCGCCATCGACGAGCTGCTCGCCTCGGGCGCCCTCGACGACCCGTCGGGGCTCGCCAAGGACGACATCCAGAGCGAGCTGGACCGCCTCTCCGGAGGTACGGACGTGGAGCTGGAGCTGCAGCGCATGAAGGCCGAGCTGGCCGGGGGCTCCTCGCCGTCGCAGCAGGCGATCGAGGGCGGCGCGGGCCAGGGCCAGCAGGCGCAGCAGCAGCCGCAGGACACCCCGCGCTTCGACAAGCAGTAGTCCACAGCAGCCGGTGAACAGCCCGAGGAGGGCGTCATGATCGTACGGATCATGGGGGAGGGCCAGGTGAAGCTGGCCGACAGCCACTTCGCCGAGCTCAACAAGCTGGACGATGAACTGCTGGAGGAGATGGAGGGCGGCGACGAGGCCGGTTTCCGGCGCACACTCGCCGCGCTCCTCGACGCCGTGCGCCGCCTCGGCACCCCGCTCCCCGACGACGCGCTTGAACCCTCCGAGCTGATCCTGCCCGCCGAGGACGCGACGCTCGACGAGGTCCGGGACATGCTCAGCGACGACGGCCTGATCCCGGGCTGACCCGCGCCGCGGTACGGGGGACGGCTACCGTGAACCCGGTGACCCCCCTCGTACGGTGGGCCAGGGCGCACCCCCTGGCCCTGGACGCCCTCGTCGCCCTCGGCGTTCTCGTCGCCATGGTCGCCGGATCCTTCGTCGACCCCCACGGCCCCGACGGGTCGTACGTCTGGGGCGCCCGCACCCCGGAGGCGCTCAGCCTGCTGCTCATGGTGCTCGGCGCCGCCGCGCTCGTCTTCCGGCGGGCCGCCCCCATGCACGTACTGGGCGCGACCTCGGCCGTCTCCGTCGTCGAACTCGTCACCGGCGAGCCACGGGCGCCTGTCGTGATGTCCGCCGTCATCGCGCTCTACACCGTCGCCGCGACCACCGACCGGCCCACCACCTGGCGCGTCGGCCTCGCCACGATGGCCGTCCTCACCGCCATCGCCATGCTCGCAGGACCCCTGCCCTGGTACGCGCAGGAGAACATCGGGATCTTCGCCTGGACCGGGATGGCCGCGGCGGCGGGCGACGCGGTCCGCTCCCGGCGCGCCTTCGTCCAGGCCATACGCGAGCGCGCCGAACGGGCCGAGCGGACCCGGGAGGAGGAGGCGCGACGGCGCGTCGCCGAGGAACGGCTGCGCATCGCCCGCGACCTGCACGACGTCGTCGCCCACCACATCGCCCTGGTCAACGTGCAGGCCGGGGTCGCCGCGCACGTCATGGACAAGCGGCCCGACCAGGCCAAGGAAGCGCTGTCACACGTCCGTACGGCCAGCCGCTCCGCGCTCGACGAACTCCGCGCCACCGTCGGCCTGCTGCGCCAGAGCGGCGACCCGGAGGCGCCGACCGAACCGGCGCCAGGGCTCGACCGGCTCGACGACCTCGTCGCCACCTTCCGCCACGCGGGCCTGCCCGTGGAGGTGGCCCGCGCCGCGTCGGCCCCGGCGCTGCACGCGGCCGTCGACCTGGCCGCCTTCCGCGTCGTCCAGGAAGCGCTGACCAACGTGCAGAAGCACGCGGGGCCGGATGCGAAGGCCGAGGTCAGCGTCGTGCACGTGGGCCGGGACGTGGAGATCACGATCATCGACAACGGGCCCGGCGCGCAGCCCGTACCCGCCGACCGCCTCGACGAGAACGGCGGCCACGGCCTGCTCGGCATGCGCGAACGCGTCACCGCGCTCGGCGGCCGCCTCACCACGGGACCGCGCTACGGCGGCGGTTTCCGCGTCCATGCGATCCTTCCGGTCGACGCCCGCACGACCACACCAGGGGATGCCACGCCATGACGAGCGGCACGACCGACGACGCCACCCGGACGATCAGGGTGCTGCTCGCCGACGACCAGGCCCTGCTGCGCAGCGCCTTCCGGGTCCTCGTCGACTCCGAGGCCGACATGCTGGTCGTGGGGGAGGCGTCCGACGGCGCGGAGGCGGTGCGCCTGGCCCGTTCCGAGCGGCCGGACGTCGTTCTCATGGACATCCGGATGCCCGGCACCGACGGCCTCGCCGCGACCCGCGAGATCAGCGCCGACCCCGCACTGGCGCACGTCCGCGTGGTGATGCTGACGACGTTCGAGGTCGACGAGTACGTGGTGCAGTCGCTGCGGGCCGGTGCCTCCGGGTTCCTCGGCAAGGGCGCCGAACCCGAGGAGCTCCTCGGCGCCGTCCGCGTCGCGGCCGCCGGGGACGCGCTGCTCTCGCCCGCCGCGACCAAGGGCCTGATCGCCAAGTTCCTCGCGCAGAGCGACGGTTCGGACGACGCCTCGCCCGCGGGCGGCGCCCACGCGGAGCGGCTCGCCGCGCTCACCGTGCGCGAGCGCGAGGTCCTGGTCCAGGTCGCGGGCGGCCTGTCGAACGACGAGATCGCCGAGCGGCTCGAAGTCAGCCCGCTCACCGTCAAGACCCACGTGAATCGCGCCATGGCCAAACTCGGCGCCCGGGACCGGGCTCAACTCGTGGTAATTGCCTACGAATCGGGCCTCGTCCGTCCAAGGGTGGAGTGACTTCACCGCCGTACGTACTACGGCCGCAGTAGGCGCCGCGTAAGAACGGGACCTGGGAGCGACGAACCGGGCCCTTCCTGTGGCCGAGGGTGTAGGCGGGCCCGAGCGCATGTCCGCGCCAAGGGCCGCCATCCACCCCTCACGCCCCTGGAGAACCCCGCCCCATGTCCTGGCTGTCGAGATTCAGCCTCGCTCAACGTGCCCTGATCGGGCTGGTGTCCATCATCGCGCTCGTCTTCGGCGCGATAGCGATCCCCCAGCTCAAGCAGCAGCTCCTTCCCACCATCGAACTGCCCATGGTCTCCGTCCTGGCCCCGTACCAGGGCGCGTCCCCCGACGTGGTGGAGAAGCAGGTCGTCGAGCCGCTGGAGAACTCCATCGACGCCGTCGACGGGATCACCGGCGTCACCTCCACGGCCTCCGAGGGCAACGCGCTGGTGATGGCCCAGTTCGACTACGGCAGCGCGGGCGGCTCCAAGCAGCTCGTCGCCGACGTCCAGCAGGCCGTCAACCGGGCCCGCGCGCAGCTGCCCGACGGCGTCGACCCGCAGGTCGTCGCCGGTTCCACCGACGACATCCCGACCGTCGTCCTCGCCGTCACCTCCGACAAGGACCAGCAGGCCCTCGCCGACCAGCTCGACAAGACCGTCGTCCCGGCCCTCAAGGACATCGAGGGCGTCGGCCAGGTCAGCGTCGACGGCGTCCGCGACCTCCAGGTCAACGTCACGCCGGACGACAGGAAGATGGCCGCGGCGGGCGTGAACGTCCAGACGCTCAGCCAGTCCCTCCAGGCCGGCGGCGCCACCCTGCCCGCGGGCTCCTTCGCCGAGGACGGCAAGAACCGTACGGTCCAGGTCGGCGGCGGCTTCACCTCGCTCCAGCAGATCGAGGACCTGATGGTCACCGGTCAGGGCGTGAAGAAGCCCGTCCGCCTCGCCGACATCGCGACGGTGAAGCAGGAGCAGTCCACCGCGGACTCGATCACCCGCACCGACGGCCGCCCCAGCCTCGCCGTCGCCGTGACCATGGACCACGACGGCTCCGCCGTCACCATCTCCGACGCGGTCGAGGACAAGCTCGACGACCTCCGCAAGGACCTCGGTTCCGGCGCCGAGCTGACGGTCGTCAGCGACCAGGGCCCGGCCGTCTCCAAGTCCATCTCGGGTCTGACCACCGAGGGCGCGCTCGGCCTGCTCTTCGCGGTCATCGTCATCCTGGTCTTCCTGGCGTCGGTGCGCTCGACCCTCGTCACCGCGGTCTCCATCCCGCTCTCGGTGGTCCTCGCGCTGATCGTCCTGTGGACCCGCGACCTGTCGCTCAACATGCTCACGCTCGGCGCGCTGACCATCGCGATCGGCCGCGTCGTCGACGACTCGATCGTCGTCCTGGAGAACATCAAGCGCCACCTCGGCTACGGGGAGGAGCGCCACGAGGCCATCCTCAAGGCGGTTCGCGAGGTCGCGGGCGCGGTCACGTCCTCGACCCTGACGACCGTGGCGGTCTTCCTGCCCATCGGTCTGGTCGGCGGCATGGTCGGCGAGCTGTTCGGCTCGTTCTCCCTGACGGTGACGGCGGCGCTGCTCGCCTCCCTCCTCGTCTCGCTGACCGTCGTCCCGGTCCTCTCCTACTGGTTCCTGCGCCCGCCGAAGGCGATCCAGGGCGTCGACCCGGAGGAGGCCCGCCGCAAGGCCGAGGAGAAGGAGGCGCGCTCCAGGCTCCAGCGGATCTACGTCCCGGTCCTGCGCTTCGCGACACGGCGCCGCGCGACGAGCCTGCTCATCGCCGTCGTCGTCCTGCTCGGCACGTTCGGCATGGCGCCGCTGCTCAAGACGAACTTCTTCGACCAGGGCGAGCAGGAAGTCCTCTCCATCAAGCAGGAGATGCAGCCCGGCACCAGCCTGGCCGCGACCGACGCCGCGGCGCGCAAGGTCGAGAAGGTGCTCACGTCCCTCGACGAGATCGAGGACTACCAGGTCACCGTCGGCTCGTCCGGCTTCATGGCCGCCTTCGGCGGCGGCACCGACACCAACCAGGCGTCCTACCAGGTCACCCTCAAGGACAAGGCGTCCTACGAGGACACGCAGGACCGCATCGAGCGCGAGCTCGGCAAGCTGTCCGGCATCGGCACCACGCGGATCTCCGCCGGTGACGGCTTCGGCAGCCAGGACCTCAGTGTCGTCGTCAAGGCCGCCGAAGGATCCGTCCTCGACAAGGCGTCCGAGCAGGTCCGCAAGGCCGTCGCCTCGCTCGACGACGTCACCGACGTCAACAGCGACCTGTCGCAGTCGGTGCCGCGCATCTCGGTCCGCGCCAACGACAAGGCCGCCGCGGCCGGGTTCAACGACACGACGCTCGGCGCCGCCGTCGCCCAGGCGGTGCGCGGCACCACCAGCGGCAAGGCGATCCTCGACGACACCGAGCGCGACGTCGTCGTGAAGTCGGCGAAGCCGGCGACGACGATCGACGAGCTGAAGAAGCTGCCGATGGGCCCGGGCGGCGTGACGCTCGGCGACATCGCCACGGTGCGGCTGGTCGACGGTCCGGTCTCCATGACCCGCATCGACGGTGCCCGCGCCGCCACGATCACGGCCAAGCCGACCGGGGACAACACGGGCGCGGTCGGCACCGACCTCCAGAAGAAGATCGACAAGCTGGACCTGCCCGAGGGGGCGACGGCGTCGATCGGCGGTGTCACCTCCGACCAGGACGACGCGTTCAAGAACCTCGGCCTGGCGATGCTCGCGGCCATCGCGATCGTCTTCATGCTGCTCGTCGCCACGTTCCGGTCGCTGGCCCAGCCGCTGATCCTGCTGGTCTCCATCCCGTTCGCGGCGACCGGTGCGATCGGTCTGCTGGTCATCACCGGTACGGCGATGGGGGTGCCCGCGATGATCGGCATGCTGATGCTCATCGGCATCGTCGTCACCAACGCGATCGTGCTCATCGACCTCATCAACCAGTACCGGGCCCAGGGGCTCGGCGTGGTCGAGGCCGTGGTCGAGGGCGGCCGTCACCGTCTCCGGCCGATCCTCATGACGGCCCTGGCCACGATCTTCGCGCTCCTGCCGATGGCGCTCGGGGTCACGGGCGAGGGCGGCTTCATCGCGCAGCCGCTCGCGGTGGTCGTGATCGGCGGCCTGGTCACCTCGACGCTGCTGACGCTTCTGTTGGTGCCGACGCTGTACGCGATGCTTGAGCTCCGCAAGGAGCGCCGGGCCACCAAGCGTGCGGCGAAGAGGGTGCCTGCCCAGGCGGTGCCCTCGGAGTCGGAGCGGGCCGGGGTCTGACCCCCTAGGGGCGCGGGGAACTGCGCGACCAGCCACGACAAAGCCGCAGTCGCGTCTGCTCGGTACATGAGCAGACGCGACTGCGGCTTTTCGTCGGCTGAGCGCGCAGTTCCCCGCGCCCCTGACGGGGCTTGGTTACGGCAGGGCAAGCATGCGCTCGAGGGCCAGCTTGGCGAACTGTTCCGTTTCGCGGTCGACCTCGATGCGGTTGACCAGGCGGCCCTCGGCCAGGGACTCAAGCGCCCAGACCAGATGCGGCAGATCGATCCGGTTCATGGTCGAGCAGAAGCACACCGTCTTGTCGAGGAAGACGATCTCCTTGCCCTCGGGCGCGAACCGGTTGGCGAGCCGCCGCACAAGGTTCAGCTCGGTCCCGATGGCCCACTTGGACCCGGCGGGCGCGGCTTCGAGCGCCTTGATGATGTACTCGGTCGACCCGACGTAGTCCGCCGCGGCCACGACCTCGTGCTTGCACTCGGGGTGCACCAGGACATTGACACCCGGTATGCGCTCGCGCACGTCGTTGACCGACTCCAGCGAGAAGCGGCCGTGCACGGAGCAGTGCCCCCGCCAGAGGATCATCTTGGCGGCGCGCAGCTCGTCCACGGTCAGGCCGCCGCCCGGCTTGTGCGGGTTGTAGACGACGCAGTCGTCGAGCGACATGCCCAGATCCCGTACGGCGGTGTTCCGCCCGAGGTGCTGGTCGGGCAGGAACAGCACCTTCTCGCCCTGCTCGAACGCCCAGTTCAGCGCCCGCTCGGCATTCGACGACGTACAGATCGTGCCGCCGTGCTTGCCGGTGAACGCCTTGATGTCGGCGGAGGAGTTCATGTACGAGACCGGCACGACCTGCTCGGCGATCCCGGCGTCGGTGAGCACGTCCCAGCACTCGGCGACCTGCTCGGCGGTGGCCATGTCGGCCATGGAGCAGCCGGCGGCGAGGTCGGGAAGCACGACCTTCTGGTCGTCGCCGGTGAGGATGTCGGCGGACTCGGCCATGAAGTGCACACCGCAGAAGACGATGTACTCGGCCTCGGGGCGCGCGGCGGCGTCCCGGGCGAGCTTGAAGGAGTCGCCGGTGACGTCCGCGAACTGGATGACCTCGTCGCGCTGGTAGTGGTGCCCGAGCACGAACACCTTGTCGCCGAGCTTCTCCTTCGCCGCGCGGGCCCGCTCCACCAGGTCGGGGTCGGAGGGCGAGGGCAGGTCACCGGGGCAGTCGACACCGCGCTCGCTCGCCGCGTCGGCCTCCCGGCCGAGCAGCAGGAGCGCCAGCGGCGTCGGCGAAACGTCCAGGTCGACGACTGCCTGGGGGGTCTGGGCCGTGGTCACGTCACGCACCCTTTCTTGTTCGCGGAACGAGACTTCTCTCGATACTTCGCATCGCTTGACGTCACTTCTCGTCGAAATGACGCTATCTATCATATCCCCTTCACGTCACTTTGACGATGGCGATGTCGTCGATGTGACGCAATCCGCCCCGGCCGCCCCGTGCCCGTCCCGGCGCGGGTGTGCGAGCATGAAAGAGAAGCGCGAAACGTCCCGACGATCCGGAATGGATCCGGGCCTTTGCCGGTTGCAATGGTCGGCAAGCAGTCTCCGTACAACCCGGGAGAGATGTAGATGTCCGTATCGGACGAGACCACCACCGTCAGCGACGGCATCATCCTGAGCGACAACGCCGCGGCGAAGGTCAAGGCGCTGCTCGAGCAGGAAGGCCGCGAGGACCTGGCTCTGCGGGTGGCCGTTCAGCCCGGCGGCTGCTCCGGCCTGCGCTACCAGCTCTTCTTCGACGAGCGCTCGCTCGACGGTGACGTCGTGAAGGACTTCGGCGGCGTCAAGGTCGTCACCGACCGCATGTCCGCCCCGTACCTGGGCGGCGCCTCCATCGACTTCGTCGACACCATCGAGAAGCAGGGCTTCACGATCGACAACCCGAACGCCACGGGCTCCTGCGCCTGCGGCGACTCGTTCAGCTAGAGCGAGCCGGTAAGCCAGTACGGCGAAGGGCGGCCACCCCGAGTGGGGTGACCGCCCTTTTCCGTGCCTCAGTCGTCTCAGTCGTCTCAGTCGTCTCAGTCCCGAGGTGCCACAGGGGCGGCCCCGCCGGGCCCGTTCTTCTCCGCGAGCGGCACGGCGCCGCCCCCGGTCCGTACGACCTCACGGTCGCCGAGCGGCTTCTCCAGCGTCACGGGCAGCGTGTAGAACTTGGCCATCTCGACGCAGACGGTGCCCTTCTCCTCGGTCGACGTGACCCGCACGGTGATCTCGTCGCCGGACTCCCGCGCGGACGCCGCGTACGTCGCGCACACGCCGCCGGAGAAGTGCAGCGTCAGCGTCCGCCCCTCGGCCCGGTACCCCTGCACCCGTACGTCACGGGTCTGCGTCCCCTTCTCCGTACTCGTGGACGGGGACGGGGGCGGCGGGGTGGAGGTGCTCGGCGCCGCCAGGAACTTCGGCTCCACCGCCGGATGCGTCACCGTGAACGCCTCCGCCTGCCCGGCCGGCTCCACCTGGAGCAGCCACGACGGCACCAGCGCCTGCTTCCCCTCCACGTAGTGCGCGGCGAGCCCGAACGTGGCCTTCGTGACGGCGACGGTCGTGGCCGCGGGCGGCCTCGGCGACGACGGCGTGCACCCGGCGCCCTGCTCCGCGCTGCCCGATCCGCCCCCGTCGAGCGGCACCGCGCTCGCGCATCCGCCCACCTCCGCGCGGTCGCCCGCCGCCGAGCTGTTCAGCCGCTCGATCGTCTCCTTCGCGCCGACCGTCGGGTACGTGGCGCCCTCGACCGGCGCCTTCAGCTGCCCGCTGCCGCCGCTGACCTGCCCGTCCGGACCGATCTGGAGGCCGGTCGACCAGCCGTACGTGGGCAGCCCGCCGATCACCGGGTCGGCGTTGACCACCCGGGTGGCGCCCATGAGCTGCGTCGCGTCCAGCTTCGCGTCGTCCTCGCCGAGCGCCTTGAGGACGGGGGCCGCACTCTTCTTCGCCTCGGCCTCGCCGACGGCGTCCTGCTCGCTGCCGCCGGTCGCCGGGTCGGCGCACTTCGTCCCGCTCGCGCACTTGTTCCCGGCGGAGGGCGCGTACCGGGCGTACGTCCAGGTCCCCGGCGCCTCCCGGGTCACCTGGAGCGAGGGCCCCGAGCCGTCCTTCGCGGGGCCCAACCGCCAGGCGCCGCCGTCGAGTTCGGGCGTGCCGTCGACGTCGAGGGCCTTGGCGAGCGCGGCCACCTCGGCGGCCGTCACCTGCCCCTCGGCCCGGAAGACCGGGGCCTCGCCGGGCCCTTCCGGCAGATCACCGGAGGCCCGGTACCGCGTGCCGTTCGGGTCGGGCTCACCGGGCGCGATCCCGTTCGTCGTCCCCGGCTTGCCGCCCTGCGCGTACCCGTCGAGGGCGAGCGGCGGGGGAGTGCCGTGACCGCCGGCGCCGTCGGTACGGGGCTCACCGCCGCTCCCCGACGTGTTGTGCGCCGCGAGGTACGCGCCACCGCCCCCCGCGAGCAGCACAGCCGCCGCGACCGAGGCGACCGCGAGCGTGCGCCGCCGCGGGTGCCGATCCTGCGTCTGCTCTTCGGTGCTCACGGCATCGCTCCTTACACCTGTCGCGTCATGTCCCGTGTCCCCTCGATGCGGGAGAGCGGAAGGGGACAGCGATGGGACGTGACAGGGGAGCGCGCGGTTCCCTCGCGCGCCCGGGGCGGATTCTCAGTAGCCGAAGTCCGCCATCGCGTCGATGAGCCGGACCGACGTCGCGGGCACGTGGACCCCGTGGATGCCGGACGCGCCGACCGCGCCCACGGTCCGGTCCGCCCGGTCCGTCTCCCAGGGCGCCCGGGGCAGCACCCAGTGCGGCACCATCCGCGCGCAGTCGCCGCGCAGCGCCGCGAGCCCGTCCTGGGTCATGAAAGACACGTCGTAGGTCATATCCGCACCGTAAGCACGACACGTCTCAGGAAAAAAGCCCTACTATCGGGTAGTTTCCCCACTTCAGGACAGGGTGTTCGACCCGATAGCGTGAACCGTCAACCCCTCCCTCCTCAGGAAGCGTGACCTCGCCGTGCGAATCGCAGTCACCGGCTCCATCGCCACCGACCACCTGATGACCTTCCCCGGCCGCTTCGCCGACCAACTCGTCGCGGACCAGTTGCACACGGTCTCCCTCTCCTTCCTCGTCGACAACCTCGACGTCCGCCGGGGCGGCGTCGGCGCCAACATCGCCTTCGGCATGGGACAGCTCGGCACCGGCCCGATCCTGGTCGGCGCGGCGGGCTCCGACTTCGACGAGTACCGCGCCTGGCTCGACCGGCACGGCGTGGACACCCACTCCGTCCGCATCTCCGAGACCCTGCACACCGCCCGCTTCGTCTGCACCACGGACGCCGACCACAACCAGATCGGCTCCTTCTACACGGGCGCGATGAGCGAGGCCCGCCTCATCGAGCTGAAGACCGTCGCCGACCGCGTCGGCGGCCTCGACCTGGTGCTGATCGGCGCGGACGACCCGGAGGGGATGACCCGCCACACCGAGGAGTGCCGCGCCCGGAACATCCCGTTCGCCGCCGACTTCTCCCAGCAGATCGCCCGCATGGACGGCGACGAGATCCGCCGCCTCCTCGACGGCGCCACGTACCTCTTCTCCAACGAGTACGAGAAGGGGCTCATCGAGTCCAAGACCGGCTGGAGCGACGCGGAGATCCTCGGCCGGGTCGGACACCGGGTCACCACGCTCGGCGCGCGCGGCGTCCGCATCGAGCGGGTCGGCGACGACCCGATCGAGGTGCACTGCCCGGAGGAGGACGCCAAGGTCGACCCGACCGGTGTCGGCGACGCGTTCCGGGCCGGTTTCCTCTCGGGCCTGGTCTGGGGCGTCTCCCTCGAGCGTGCCGCCCAGGTCGGCTGCATGCTCGCCACCCTGGTCATCGAAACCCTGGGCACCCAGGAGTACGCGCTGCGCCGGGCGCCGTTCATGGACCGCTTCCGCAAGGCTTATGGCGACGAGGCCGCGGCCGAGGTCGAGTCCTACCTGAACTAGAACCCCGCCAGGGGCGCGGGGAACTGCGCGACCAGCCACGACGAAAGCCGCGGACGCGTCTGCTCGGTGCATGAGCAGACGCGTCCGCGGTCTTTCTTCGGCTGAGCGCGCAGTTCCCCGCGCCCCTTAATGCCCTCTCCGCACCTCATAGGTGACGGCCTGGCCGGGCCCGGGGGAGGACCCCACATACGCGTGCCCCTGCGTGAAGCACCAGGCCGGAATATCAACGGCGGCAACCTCGTCATCGGCAACCACAGTCACCGTTCCCCCCGCCCGGACAAGGGCGATCGCCCGGGCCAGCTCAATGACCGGCTGCGGGCAGGTCATGCCCACCGCGTCGACAGTCACGGCCTCCTCCACACCCGCCTCCGGCGCAAGCGTCACCCCGAGCTTCTCCCGCACCCCTCGGACGAGCCCCGGCAGCACCGCCAGGAACCGCTCGACCTCCGCCTCCTCCACCCCGAGCGGCAGCGACACCCGTACATTGCCCTCGCTCACCACCCCCATCGCGCGCAGCACATGGCTCGGTGTCAGCGTGCTGCTCGTGCAGGACGAGCCCGACGACACGGAGAACCCGGCACGGTCCAGCTCGTGCAGCAACGTCTCCCCGTCGACATAGAGACAAGAGAACGTCACCAGATGCGGCAGCCTCCGCACCGGATCGCCGACGACCTCCACGTCCGGCACGAGCCCGGGCACCCGCGCCCGGATCCGCTCCGTCAGCTCCCGCAGCCGCGCCGCCTCCCCGGCCGCCTCAGCGTGCACGGCCCGCAGCGAGGCGGCGGCGGCCACGATGCCGGGGATGTTCTCGAACCCGGCGGCGCGCCCGGACTCCCGCTCGTCGGCGGGCCCTTGCGGCGCGAACCGCACGCCCTTCCGGACGACAAGGAGCCCGACCCCGGCAGGCCCTCCCCACTTGTGGGCGCTCCCGGTGAGCAGCGACCAGTCACCCTCCACCGGCCCCCACGCGAGGGACTGCGCCGCGTCCACGAGCAGCGGCACGCCCGCCGCCCGGCACGCCTCGGCCACCTCGGCGACCGGCTGCACGGTCCCCACCTCATGGTTGGCGGACTGAAGACAGGCAAGGGCGGTGTCGGGCCGCAGGGCATCCGCATACGACGCAACGGCCACGGCGCCCTCCCGCCCCACGCCCACTTCGGTCACCGTCCCGCCGGCCCTTTCATGGGCCGCCGCTGAATGGAGTACCGCCGAGTGCTCCACCGCCGAGACCACGAGATGCCGCCCGACACGCCGACGTCCGGCGAGCGCACCGGCGACCCCGTCGTGCACGGCCCGCGTCCCGGAAGAGGTGAAGACGAGCTCGTCGGAACGGCACCCCACCGCCTCGGCGGCGGCCTCCCGGGCGGCGTCCAGCAACAGCCGGGCCCGCCGCCCTTCCCGGTACAACCGCGCAGGATCGGCCCACCCCTCATCGAGCGACGCCTGAAGCGCCTGCAGAGCAACAGGATGAAGAGGAGCAGAAGAAGCAACATCGAAGTAACCCACGCCGCCAAACTTAAAGTGCCCCGCAGGGGCGCGGGGAACTGCGCGAGCAACCACGACGCACGGGCAGCCGCCACTCAATGGATCCTGCGCCCCCGGATGGCGCACCGAGACCCCGTCAGAAACCCCCAGCGGGCCCGGATCCCACCCTTCGGAGTGACCCGCGGCGCGTTAGGCACCCTCCCCGCGCGACCCCAAATAGCGTCCAGTAGGGTTTGCTCCGCATAAACATCCAAACCCCTGCCCGTGTGCCAGGGCGGCGAGCGACCAGCGAGACGGCCGTAGCCAACCAGCGCGGGCGAGACTCTCGGGAAGGCGCTACGTGAGTCCCAACGGCTCCGACCGCTCGTCGCGGCGCCCGATGCGGCGGAAGCTGCCGCAGGTGCTGACTGCGGGCCTGATCCTGGTAACCGCTACCGGTTGCACATACAAGGACTTCCCCCGTCTTGGTATGCCCACCCCGGTGACGGAGGAGGCCCCAAGGATCCTCTCCCTCTGGCAGGGCTCGTGGGCGGCAGCGCTCGCCACGGGCGTGCTGGTGTGGGGGCTGATCCTGTGGAGCGTCATCTTCCACCGGCGTAGCCGCACCAAGATCGAGGTTCCGACGCAGACGCGGTACAACATGCCGCTCGAGGCCCTGTACACGGTCGTTCCTCTGATCATCGTGTCGGTCCTCTTCTACTTCACCGCGCGCGACGAGTCGAAGCTGCTCAAGCTCGACGACAAGCCGGCGCACACCGTCAACGTGGTCGGCTACCAGTGGAGCTGGGGCTTCAACTACGTCGAGAACGTGCCGGGTGTCGACGGTGACGCCAAGACCTCCAAGGAGCTCTCGGCGATCCCCCAGCGCTTCAAGGACGACTTCCCGGCGAACGCCGGCGGCGTCTACGAGGTGGGTACCCCGGGCGAGCGGAACCCGCAGACCAACAACCCCGGCCCGACCCTCTGGCTCCCCAAGGGCGAGAAGGTCCGGTTCGTCCTCACTTCGCGTGACGTCATCCACTCCTTCTGGGTGGTGCCGTTCCTCATGAAGCAGGACGTCATCCCGGGCCACACCAACGCGTTCGAGGTGACCCCCAACAAGGAGGGGACCTTCCTGGGCAAGTGCGCCGAGCTCTGCGGCGTCGACCACTCCCGGATGCTCTTCAACGTGAAGGTCGTCTCTCCTGAGCGCTACGAGCAGCACCTCAAGGACCTTGCCAAGAAGGGGCAGACCGGTTACGTCCCGTCTGGCATCGCCCAGACGGAACACGAGAAGAACCGGGAGACGAACAACCTGTGAGCATCCTCAACGATCCCAAGGGTGCCGCGGCAGCTGACGAGACGCACGTCAAGGAGCTGCCGGCTCGGCCCAAGAGCCCCGGCGCCACCGTGATCAAGTGGCTGACCACCACTGACCACAAGACGATCGGCACGCTGTACCTGGTCACGTCGTTCGCGTTCTTCTGCATCGGCGGCCTGCTCGCGCTCTTCATGCGCGCCGAACTGGCCCGTCCCGGCACGCAGATCATGTCGAACGAGCAGTTCAACCAGGCGTTCACGATGCACGGCACGATCATGCTGCTGATGTTCGCGACGCCGCTGTTCTCCGGTTTCGCCAACTGGATCATGCCGCTGCAGATCGGCGCGCCCGACGTGGCGTTCCCGCGGCTGAACATGTTCGCCTACTGGCTGTACCTGTTCGGCTCGCTGATCGCGGTCGCCGGCTTCCTCACGCCGCAGGGCGCGGCCGACTTCGGCTGGTTCGCCTACTCCCCGCTGTCGGACGCGGTCCGCTCGCCGGGTGTCGGCGCCGACATGTGGATCATGGGTCTGGCCTTCTCCGGCTTCGGCACGATCCTCGGCTCGGTCAACTTCATCACCACGATCATCTGCATGCGCGCCCCCGGCATGACGATGTTCCGCATGCCGATCTTCACGTGGAACGTGCTGCTCACCGGTGTGCTGGTCCTGCTCGCCTTCCCGGTGCTCGCCGCCGCGCTGTTCGCCCTGGAGGCGGACCGTAAATTCGGTGCCCACGTATTCGATGCCGCGAATGGCGGCGCGTTGCTGTGGCAACACCTCTTCTGGTTCTTCGGCCATCCAGAGGTGTACATCATCGCCCTGCCGTTCTTCGGAATCATTTCCGAAGTCATCCCGGTGTTCTCCCGCAAGCCGATGTTCGGCTACTCGGGCCTCATCGGCGCGACGATCGCCATCGCCGGTCTCTCCGTGACCGTGTGGGCGCACCACATGTACGTCACCGGCGGCGTGCTGCTCCCGTTCTTCTCCTTCATGACGTTCTTGATCGCCGTACCGACCGGCGTGAAGTTCTTCAACTGGATCGGAACGATGTGGAAGGGCTCACTGTCCTTCGAGACACCGATGCTCTGGGCGATCGGCTTCCTGATCACCTTCACCTTCGGTGGTCTCACCGGCGTGATCCTGGCGGCCCCGCCGCTGGACTTCCACATCTCGGACTCGTACTTCGTGGTGGCGCACTTCCACTACGTGGTGTTCGGCACCGTCGTCTTCGCGATGTTCGCCGGCTTCCACTTCTGGTGGCCGAAGTTCACCGGCAAGATGCTCGACGAGCGGCTCGGCAAGATCACCTTCTGGACGCTGTTCATCGGTTTCCACGGCACGTTCCTGGTGCAGCACTGGCTGGGCGTCGAGGGCATGCCGCGTCGTTACGCGGACTACCTCGCGGCCGACGGCTTCACCGCGCTGAACACGGTCTCGACGATCTCCTCGTTCGTCCTCGGCCTGTCGATCCTGCCGTTCCTCTACAACGTCTGGAAGACCGCCAAGTACGGCAAGAAGATCGAGGTCGACGACCCGTGGGGCTACGGCCGTTCGCTCGAATGGGCGACGTCCTGCCCGCCGCCGCGGCACAACTTCCTCACCCTGCCGCGCATTCGCTCCGAATCGCCGGCGTTCGACCTGCATCACCCTGAGATCGCGGCCCTGGACCAGCTGGAGAACTCCGGCCACGGTGACAAGGCGCTGGCTGGCAGCAAGGAGGCCGGCAAGTGAAGGTCCAAGGCAAGATGTTCATCTGGCTGAGCCTCTTCGTCCTGATCATGGCCGCTGTGTACGGCGTGTGGTCGAAGGAGCCGGCCGGTACGACGGCGCTCTTCCTGGCGTTCGGCCTCTGCATCATGATCGGCTACTACCTGGCCTTCACGGCCCGGCGTGTCGACACCGGTGCGCAGGACAACAAGGAGGCCGACGTCGCGGACGACGCCGGCGAGGTGGGCTTCTTCAGCCCGCACTCCTGGCAGCCGCTCTCCCTGGGTGTCGGTGGCGCGCTCGCCTTCATGGGCGTCGTCTTCGGCTGGTGGCTGCTGTACTTCTCGGCCCCGATCATCCTGTTCGGCCTGTGGGGCTGGGTCTTCGAGTACTACCGCGGCGAGAACCGGACGCAGTGACACCGCGTTCCTGAAACCCCGCACGTGAGGGGCCCGGACACTCCTGAGGGAGGGTCCGGGCCCTTCGGCGTGTCGCGCCCGTGCCCCGAGCGGCGCACTCCGCCGCGCCGGACGCGCCGAACCTTCTTACCGTGGCCGTATGGACCACTCACCGCGCACCCGTACGGTCATGGGCTGCACCCTCCTTGTGGCCGCGCTCGGTGCGGGCGTCACGGCCTGCGGCAGCTCCGGCCACCCGCTCTCCGCCAAGCCGTACGACGCGGCGAGCCAGATCTCCTTCAGCGGCCCCGACAAGGGCCGGAAGGCGAACCCGGACAAGCCCCTGGAAGTCACCTCACAGGGCGACGAGGGGCGCATCACCGACGTGACCGCCACAGACGCCATGGGGCGCTACGTGGCGGGCGAACTCTCCGCCGACGGCCGCAGGTGGCACACGACCTCCCCGCTGGCCGCAGAGGCCCAGTACACGGTCCGCGTCAGCACCGAGGACGAGGACGGGGCGCCGGGCCGCAAGGTCCTGACCTTCGAGACGGGCAACCCGAGCAGCGAGAAGGCGCTCAAGGTCACGTTCGGGCCGGACCGCGGCACGTACGGCGTCGGCCAGCCCATCACCGCCACGCTCAACAAGGCCGTCAAGGACGACAAGTCCCGCGCCATCGTGGAGCGCGCCCTGACGGTCGACTCCAAGCCCAAGGCGGACGGCGGCTCCTGGTACTGGGTGGACAGCAAGACGCTGCACTACCGCCCGAAGGAGTACTGGCCCGCCCACGCCACCATCACGGCGCGCAGCAACCTCAAGGGGCTGAAGGTCACCGACACCCTCTGGGGCGGCGCGAGCAAGGCGCTGACCATCTCCACGGGCGACCGCATCGAGGCGATCACCGACGCGGGCTCGCACTCCATGACGGTCTACCGCAACGGCGAGGCCATCAACGAGATCCCGGTCACCACCGGCAAGGCCGGCTTCGAGACCCGCAACGGCGTCAAGGTCGTGCTCGGCAAGGAGTACTTCGTGCGGATGCGCGGAACCAGCATCGGCATCTCCGAGGGCAGTTCGGACTCCTACGACCTGCCGGTGTACTACGCCACCCGGGTGACCTGGAGCGGCGAGTACGTGCACGCCGCGCCCTGGTCCGTGGGCTCGCAGGGCGCCGCCAACGTCAGCCACGGCTGCACCGGCATGAGCACCTCCAACGCCGCCTGGTTCTTCAAGACCGTCCGCGAGGGCGACATCGTCAAGGTCGTCAACAGCTACGGCCAGGAGATGGACCCGTTCGGCAACGGCTTCGGCGACTGGAACCTCAGCTGGAAGAAGTGGCGCGCGGGCAGCGCCCTCACCCCCGAGGGCAAGGCCGACCCGGCGGTCCAGGCCCGGCTCAGCCCAGCGGTCTGAGCCGGCCCCACAGCGCGGCTCAGGCGGAGACGGCCTTCCGCGCGCGGAGCAGCCCGGCCAGGGCGTTCGCGAACTCGACCGGGTCCACCGGCAGCGTCACCGCGGCCTCGGCCCGGCTCCACGTGGCGAGCCAGGCGTCCTGCGGGCGGCCGATCAGGAGCAGCACGGGCGGGCAGTCGAACACCTCGTCCTTGATCTGCCGGCACACGCCCATGCCGCCCGCGGGCACCGCCTCGCCGTCCAGGACGCAGACGTCGATGCCGCCCTTGTCCAGCTCCTTGAGGACCGCGGGGAGCGTCGCGCACTCCACGAACCGCACCTCGGGCGCGTCGGCCGCGGGGCGCCGGCCGGTCGCGAGCCGGACCTGCTCCCGCGTGTTGGCGTCGTCGCTGTAGACCAGGACCGTCGCGGTCGACTGCATCGTTCCTCCGAGAGACTTCGGCGTCCAAGGGGCGTACCTGGCGCGGAGCCTACCCCTCCCGACAGCCCGTCAACACCGGTTCGTACACGCTCCCGATGGGCCATATGGGCTGGACACACCCCTCAGACACTCCGAACGGCACCCCCCGGAGTGAGGGCGAGATAAGCGACCGACATAATGTCGGTCGTGGCGACAGCAACGACAGTAGAAACCGGGCACGCGCACCCGTCGGTCAATCGACCGAACCTCACCAGCGTCGGAACCATCATCTGGCTGAGTTCCGAGCTGATGTTCTTCGCGGCCCTCTTCGCGATGTACTTCACCCTGCGATCGGTGACGGGACCGGAGCACTGGAAGGAAATGGCCGAGAGCCTGAACCTTCCGTTCTCGGCGACGAACACCACGATCCTGGTGCTCTCCTCTCTGACCTGTCAGCTCGGCGTGTTCGCCGCCGAGCGCGGCGACGTGAAGAAGCTCAGAATGTGGTTCATCGTCACCTTCATCATGGGTGCGATCTTCATCGGCGGTCAGGTGTACGAGTACACCGAGCTGGTCAAGAAGGACGGGCTCTCGCTCTCCTCGGACCCGTACGGCTCGGTCTTCTACCTGACCACCGGCTTCCACGGCATGCACGTGACAGGCGGGCTCATCGCCTTCCTGTTCGTCCTCGGCAGGACGTACGCGGCCCGGAGGTTCACCCATGAGCAGGCGACCGCCGCCATCGTCGTGTCCTACTACTGGCACTTCGTGGACGTCGTCTGGATCGGCCTCTTCGCCACGATCTACCTGATCAAGTAGTTCGAAGATCACAGCATCGGGCGCAGAACCCGACACATTCCCGCAGCACCGACGCAGAAGATCCTGACACCGGGGTAATCCGTGAAAAAGCTCTCCGCACGACGACGCCATCCGCTGGCGGCGGTCGTCGTCCTACTCCTCGCGCTGGCGGCCACCGGGGGGCTGTACGCCGCGTTCGCGCCCGCGAGCAAGGCGCAGGCCGATGAAACCGCCCAGTCCCTCGCCATCGACGAGGGCAAGAAGCTCTACTCCGTCGGCTGCGCCAGCTGCCACGGAACCGGCGGTCAGGGCACCACTGACGGCCCGAGCCTGGTGGGCGTCGGCTCCGCCGCCGTCGACTTCCAGGTCGGCACCGGCCGGATGCCGGCCCAGCAGCCGGGCGCTCAGATCCCGCGCAAGAAGGTCATCTACACGCAGTCCGAGATCGACCAGCTCGCGGCCTACATCGCCTCGCTGGGTGCCGGTCCGGTCACGCCGACCTCCAAGGACTACAACCCGGAAGGCGCGGACATCGCCAAGGGCGGTGAACTGTTCCGCACCAACTGCGCGCAGTGCCACAACTTCACCGGTGAGGGCGGCGCCCTGACCCACGGCAAGTTCGCGCCGAACCTCGGGGACGTCTCGCCGAAGCACATCTACGAGGCCATGCAGACCGGCCCGCAGAACATGCCGTCCTTCCCGGACACGACGATGACCAAGCAGAACAAGAAGGACATCATCGCGTACCTCGACGCGGTCAACGGCGACAAGTCGGAGAGCCCCGGCGGCCTCAAGCTGGGCGGGCTCGGCCCGGTCAGTGAGGGTCTGTTCGCCTGGATCTTCGGTCTCGGTGCCCTCATCGCCGTCGCCATCTGGGTCGCCGCTCGGACCGCAAAGGCCAAGAAGTCATGAGTAGCCAAGACATTCCAGAAGAGAACCTGCCCACCGAGCAGGAGACCGGGCACGGCTCGGTAGCGGTGAAGGACAACCCCTTCGCCGACCCGGGGCTGCCGGAGCACGAGCACCGGATCCAGGACATCGAGGAGCGGGCCGCCAAGCGGTCCGAGCGCGTCGTGGCGATGCTGTTCACGATCTCGATGCTGGCCACCGTCGGCTTCATCGCCTCGTACGTCACCATCGACGTCGACAAGAGCGTCTACATCTTCCCGCTCGGTCACATCAGCGCGCTCAACTTCGCGCTGGGCATGACCCTCGGTGTGGCGCTGTTCTGCATCGGCGCGGGCGCGGTCCACTGGGCCCGCACCCTGATGTCGGACGTCGAGGTCGCCTCCGAGCGCCACCCGATCGAGGCCGCCCCCGACGTCAAGGCGCAGGTCCTGGCGGACTTCGCCGACGGCGCGCGCGAGTCGCAGTTCGGCCGCCGCAAGCTGATCCGCAACACCCTGTTCGGCGCCCTCGCCCTGGTGCCGCTCTCCGGTGTCGTCCTCCTTCGTGACCTCGGCCCGCTGCCGGAGACGAAGCTGCGTCACACGGCGTGGAAGAAGGGCAAGAAGCTCGTCAACATGAACACGAACGAGCCGCTCCGTGCCTCGGACATCACGGTCGGCTCGCTCACCTTCGCCAAGCCCGAGGGCGTGGAGGAGCACGACGAGGACTTCCAGCAGGTGATGGGCAAGGCCGCGCTGATGCTCGTCCGGATCCAGCCGGAGAACATCAAGGACAAGCGCGAGCTCGAGTGGTCGCACGAGGGCGTCGTCGCGTACTCGAAGATCTGCACCCACGTGGGCTGCCCGATCTCCCTGTACGAGCAGCAGACGCACCACGTCCTCTGCCCGTGCCACCAGTCCACCTTCGACCTCTCCGACGGTGCGCGGGTCATCTTCGGCCCCGCCGGTCACGCACTGCCGCAGCTGCACATCGACGTCGATGACGAGGGCTTCCTCGTGGCGCAGGGCGACTTCGCCGAGCCCGTCGGTCCTGCCTTCTGGGAGCGCGGATGAGTACTGCAACCACCAATGACGCGCCTTCTCGTGAGAAGGCACCGGCCGGCGAGCGTGTCGCCGACTGGGCGGACGGCCGCCTCGGGATCTACTCCCTGGCCAAGTCCAACATGCGCAAGATCTTCCCGGACCACTGGTCCTTCATGCTCGGCGAGATCTGCATGTACAGCTTCATCATCATCATCCTCACGGGTGTGTACCTGACGCTGTTCTTCCACCCGTCCATGAACGAGGTGACGTACCACGGCAGCTATGTCCCGCTCCAGGGGCAGCTGATGTCGGAGGCGTTCAACTCGACCATGCACATCTCCTTCGATGTGCGCGGTGGTCTGCTGATCCGGCAGATCCACCACTGGGCGGCGCTGATCTTTCTCGCCGGCATGTTCGTGCACATGATGCGCGTGTTCTTCACGGGCGCGTTCCGCAAGCCGCGTGAGATCAACTGGCTGTTCGGCTTCCTGCTGTTCGTCCTCGGCATGTTCACCGGCTTCACCGGTTACTCGCTCCCGGACGACCTGCTCTCCGGCACCGGTGTCCGCTTCATGGAGGGCGCGGTCCTGTCCGTGCCGATCGTCGGCACGTACCTGTCGTTCTTCCTCTTCGGCGGCGAGTTCCCGGGCGGCGACTTCGTCGCGCGGTTCTACTCGGTCCACATCCTGCTGCTGCCGGGCATCATGCTCGGCCTGATGGTGGCCCACCTGATCCTGGTCTTCTACCACAAGCACACGCAGTTCGCGGGTGCCGGAAAGACCGAGAAGAACGTCGTCGGCATGCCGCTGCTCCCGGTCTACATGGCCAAGGCGGGCGGCTTCTTCTTCCTGGTCTTCGGTGTCATCGCGGTCGTCGCGGCCATCGCCTCGATCAACCCGATCTGGGCCATCGGCCCGTACCGCATCGACCAGGTCTCCACCGGCGCCCAGCCGGACTGGTACATGGGCTTCTCCGAGGGCCTGATCCGTACGATGCCGGGCTGGGAGATCAACCTCTGGGGCCACACGCTCGTCCTGGGCGTGTTCGTCCCGCTGGTCATCTTCCCGCTGGTCCTGGTCGCGATCGCGGTCTACCCGTTCATCGAGTCCTGGGTCACCGGCGACAAGCGCGAGCACCACATCCTGGACCGCCCGCGCAACGTCCCGACGCGTACGGCGTTCGGCGCCGCGTGGATCTCCTGGTACTTCGTCCTGCTCGTCGGTGGTGGCAACGACCTCTGGGCCACGCACTTCCACCTGTCGATCAACGCGATCACCTGGTTCGTCCGCATCGGCTTCTTCGTCGTGCCGGTCCTCACCTTCATCGCCACCAAGCGGATCTGCCTCGGCCTCCAGCGCCGCGACAAGGACAAGGTGCTGCACGGACGCGAGTCCGGCATCATCAAGCGCCTGCCGCACGGTGAGTTCATCGAGGTGCACGAACCGCTCGACCAGGAGTCGCTGCACGCGCTCACCGCGCACGAGCAGTACGAGCCGCTCGAGCTCGGCCCGACGGTCGACGAGAACGGCGTGGAGCGCAAGCAGTCGCGTCTGCAGAAGACCCGCGCCAAGCTGTCGAAGGGCTTCTACGGGGAGAACAACCAGATCCCCAAGCCCACGGCAGAGGAGTACAAGGAGATCACCAGCGGCCACGGCCACCACTGATCCCTGATCGGCTGAGCCGACAGCTGTCCGCCACGGCAGGAGCCCTCGTCCAGGCACTGGACGGGGGCTCTTTGCCGTCTCCGCCGCTGGATAAGGTGGAGCCGCGTAATCCCACTGACACAACTGGAGCGGCCATGAGCGCTTTGCACCCCGCTGGAGGCGACACCGCGGCGGGCCGTTCCTGGCCCGCCGTACTCAACGGCCTCCTGGAGGGCCGCGACCAGAGCGCCGACGACACCGCCTGGGCGATGGACCGCATCATGCGCGGGGAGGCGACCGAGGCGCAGATCGCCGGGTTCGTCGTCGCGCTGCGCGCCAAGGGCGAGACCGTCGAGGAGATCTCCGGTCTCGTCCGGACGATGTACGAGCACGCCAACGTGATCGAGGTGCCGGGGGAGACCGTCGACATCGTCGGCACCGGCGGCGACGGCGCCAAGACGGTGAACATCTCCACGATGTCCGCCATCGTCATCGCCGGTACGGGCGTCAAGGTCGTCAAGCACGGCAACCGCGCCGCCTCCTCGGCCTCCGGCGCCTCCGACGTCCTGGAGAAGCTCGGGGTGAACCTGGAGCTGACGCCCGCCCGGGTCCCGCAGATCGCGGAGGAGGCCGGGATCACCTTCTGCTTCGCCGTGAAGTTCCACCCGGCGCTGCGGTACGCGGGCGCCGCGCGCGGCCAGCTCGGCATCCGCACCGTCTTCAACCTGCTCGGGCCGCTCACCAACCCGGCCCGGGTGCGCGCCCAGGCCGTCGGGGTCGCCGACGCCCGCATGGCGCCCGTCGTCGCCGGTGTCTTCGCCGAGCGCGGCAACTCCTCGCTCGTCTTCCGTGGCGACGACGGCCTCGACGAGCTGACCACCACCGCGACCTCCCGCGTCTGGGTCGTCCGCGACGGCACCGTGCGCGAGGAGACCTTCGACCCGCGCGACGTGGGCCTGGACCTGGTCCCGGTGGAGGCGCTGCGCGGCGCGGACGCCTCCTACAACGCGGAGGTCGCCCGGCGCCTGCTCGACGGGGAGCGCGGCCCGGTCCGCGACGCCGTGCTCCTCAACTCGGCCGCCGCCCTCGTCGCCGTACGCCCCGGCACGGGCACGCTCGCCGAGCAGCTGCGGGCCGGCATGGACCGCGCGGCCGAGTCCATCGACTCGGGCGCGGCGAAGGCGACGCTTGAGCGGTGGGTGGCGGCCACCAACCGCTAGGAAGCCGGTGGCACGGAGCGCGGCCCGTCTCAGGAAGCGGACCGCGCTCTTGCCGTATCCGGAACATGTGGCAGGATGCTTTTCAAGGTCATGAGTGACAGCGTGATCGGCCCCGGCCGGCTGTCCGGCAACCCTCCGTCCGTGGCGGGGTGCCCCGGGTGAAGACCAGGCCGCGAGCAGCAAGGCTCGCGGCAAGCGCGGACCCCTCGCGAACTTTCCAGGGGTCCTGGGTCGTTTGAGGGAGCAGTCTCGTGAGCCAGCGAATGTGCTAGGGCCTGTCGGCCCCTTCTTCGGTATCTCCAACACCCTCCGCACGTTTCTCGTGCGCTGAGGTCAACTCCCGTACGCCGCAAAGCCGTTGTTGACGGCTGCCGTGCGGGCCCGTACGCCACTTCGCCACGCCCTGACTTGTCCTGCCGGGAGACAGCCATGCCCGCTCACACCGCCACCGCCACCACCGTTCCCGCCGAGTCCGCCGCCGACCCCGCCTGCGGCGCGCCGCTGCCCGTGCTCGGCCGCGACGTCACCGTGCCGCTCGTCACCGGTGGCGAGGTGACGTACGCCGCCCTCGACTACGCCGCCAGCGCGCCCGCCCTGCAGCGCGTGTGGGACGACGTCGCCGCCTACGCCCCCTACTACGGCAGCGTGCACCGCGGCGCCGGCTACCTCTCCCAGCTCTCCACCGACCTCTTCGAGAACTCCCGCGCCACGGTCGCGGAGTTCCTCGGCTGCCGCGCCGACGACCAGGTCGTCTTCACCCGCTCCACCACCGACTCGCTCAACCTGCTCGCCGCCGCGCTGCCCGCCGACTGCCAGGTGTTCGTCTTCGAGACCGAGCACCACGCCTCGCTGCTGCCCTGGCGCGACGCCCGCGTGACCTACCTCAACGCGCCCCGCACCCCGGCCCAGGCCGTCGACACCCTCGAACGTGCCCTCGCCGAGCGCGACCCCTACGGTCCGGCCCTCGTCTGCGTCACCGGTGCCTCCAACGTCACCGGTGAACTCTGGCCGGTGCGCGAGCTGGCGGCGGCCGCTCACGCGCACGGTGCCCGCATCGTGCTCGACGCCGCCCAGCTCGCGCCCCACCACCCCGTCTCCGTCCAGGACCTCGACGTCGACTGGATCGCCTTCTCCGGCCACAAGCTGTACGCGCCCTTCGGCTCGGGCGTGCTCGCCGGGCGCTCCGACTGGCTGCGCGCGGCCGAGCCGTACCTCGCCGGTGGCGGCGCCTCGCGCAAGGTCGCCCGCCGGGTCGACGGCGGCGTGGACGTCGAGTGGCACGACAGCGCCGCCCGCCACGAGGCCGGTTCGCCGAACGTCATCGGCGTCTACTCCATCGCCTCCGCCTGCAAGGCGCTGACCGAGGCCGGGTTCGACAGCCTCGTCGCCCGCGAGCAGCACCTGATCCAGAAGGTGCGGGACGGGCTCGCCGAGGTGCCCGAGGTGAAGGTGCTCTCGCTGTTCGGGGACGACGCCCCGCGCGTCGGCGTCCTCTCCTTCGTGGTCGAGGGCTGGAACTCCTCGCACTTCGCCGCGGCGCTCTCCGCCGAGTACGGGATCGGGGTGCGGGACGGTCTGTTCTGCGCCCACCCGCTGGTGCGGACGCTGCTCGGCTCGGACCCGCAGACCCAGGGCGAGTGCGGAGCGCCTGAGGCGGCGCCGGGGGAGAAGTCGCTGAACGCGATCCGGGTCAGCTTCGGCGCGGGTACGCCTGACGAGCACGTCGAGCGTTTCATCGGGGCTGTTGCCGAACTCGTCCGGGACGGCGCCAAGTGGACCTACCGCACGGAACAGGGCCGCTGCGTCCCAGCCGCCTAGGGGCGGGGGGAACTGCGCGAGCAACCACGACGAAAGCCGCGGACGCGTCTGCTCATGACACGAGCAGACGCGTCCGCGGCTTTTCGGTGGCTGGTCGCGCAGTTCCCCGCGCCCCTGAGCGGGGTCTTAGCTGTCCAGCCCGATGGAGAAGGCGGCCTCCAGATCGTGCTGGGAATACGTGCGGAAAGCCACATGCGTATCCGTGCCCTCGACCCCGGGGATCTTGCTGATCTTGCCGGGGATCACTTCGGCAAGATCATCATGCCGGGCCACCCGAACCATGGCGATCAAGTCGTACGTGCCGGTGACGGAGAAGACCTCGCTGACGGAGTCGAGCGCCGCGATCGACTCGGCGATCTCGGGGATCCGGTCCACGCTGGTCTTGATGAGCACGATCGCGGTGATCACGGCTGGCTGTCTCCCTCGGTGGCCGTGGCTGGGGCAACCTTCACCTTAGCCGGGCCCCGATACCGCCCCCACGCGTAGAGGAACCCGAGCGAGAACCCGATGAGGTGGGCGAGGTAGGCGACCCCGGGCCCCTGGCTGTCCTGGTAGGCGGCGGCCCATTGCAGCGCGACCCAGAACGGCAGGACCACCCACGCCGGGAAGCGCAGCGGCAGGAAGAGGAGGAAGGGGAAGACGCTCGTCACGCGCGCGTCGGGGAAGAGGTACAAGAACGCGCCGAGCACCGCCGAGATCGCCCCGGACGCGCCGACCAGGGTCTGTTCGGAGCCCGCGTGCGCGATCGCGTACCCGAGGAGTGCCAGGTAGCCGCTGACCAGGTAGAAGAGCAGGTACGGCAGATGGCCCATGCGCTCCTCGACCATCGCCCCGAACACGTAGAGGAAGAGCATGTTGCCGAGCAGGTGCACCCAGCTGCCGTGCACGAACAGGGCTGTGGCCGGGGTGAGGGCGGCCCGGGGTGATCCGGTGAAGAGTTCGGCGGGCAGGACGCCCCAGCGTTCGAAGTAGGCGGCCTGCGCGGTGAGCAGATGGTCGCCGGTGCCGTAGGACGGGTTGAGCCCCGACGACGGGGAGAGCACGAAGGTCACGCAGCAGACGGCGATGAGCGCGTACGTGACCGGGGCCGGATGTCCTCTGAGGAAAGCGGTCGCTCTGCCGATCACGCCGCGTCCGTTGCCGATCATGAAGGAGAGCATGACGCAAGGCGGGGAGCGGGCGGTGCACGGCAGGCCGTAGGGTTACGGGCAATAAAGCCAAGCATCACGCACCACGGAGGCGACAGTCCGATGACGGTTCCCCTGCCGACCGCCACCACCCGCTGGCGCTGCACGCTCTGCGGCAACCTGACGCGGTTCGACGTGACCCGCTCCTCACAGGTCGTGGAGTACGTGCACCTGGACCTGGCCGGTGAGCCGAAGGTCGAGGAGCGCGACGTGGTCAGTGAGACGATCGAGTCGGTCCGCTGCCGCTGGTGCAACGCGGTCGACCAGGTGGAACTCGTGGACAGGCCGGGCGCCGACTCCTGAACGGAGCGGCCCACAGCGACTTTGGGGTGACGGATGGTGGAGAGCACGGGCGGGGAGGCCGGGCACGCCGAGCAGCCTGCCGCCGAGGTGCTCGACCGGCCGTTGCCCGAGGGCGTCCGGCGGCGGGTCGTGCAGATCGTCTCGGACGGCTTCGGCGGTCTCACGGTCGGTGAACTCCCGCCGCAGCTCCGGCAGTACGCGCGCTTCACCCCGACCCGGCGGATGAAGTTCGCCGGGAACGCGATGGCCGCGGCCGTGGAGAGTGAGACGCTCTTCCGGCAGCGGATCGCCGAGCGGTTCCGCGAGGCCCAGCCCGAGTTGTGCCAGGCGCTCGACGCCGGGTCGCCGCCGCCCGCCGCCGACCCGCTGGACGTGGCCGCGGCCGCGTACGTGCTGCGCCCCGTCGGCTGGGTGAAGCTGGTCGCCGCCGCAGGCGAGGAGGCCCAGCGGGCCGACGCCGAGCGGATCGACGAGGAGACCCGGGCCGAGCTCAAGGCCCTGCGCGACCGGCTCGCCGAGGCGCAGGCGAGCACCAAGGCCGAGACGGAGCGGCTGCGCGCCGAGCTGGACGCCGCCAAGCGCGAGACCGACGCCGTGCACCGCAAGCTGCGGGCCGCGCTCAGCGACGTCAAGCGCGGCGAGGCCGCCGTGCGCAAGGCGCAGGCCGAGACCGACGCCGTACGGGCCGAGAGCCAGGCGCAGGTCTCCGCCGCCGAGAGCGAGACGCGGCGGCTCAAGGCGCGGCTCGGCGAGGCCGAGGCGAACCTGGAGGCGTCGCGCCGGGCGGCCCGCGAAGGGCGCAGCGTCGAGGACATGCGCGTACGGCTGCTCCTCGACACCGTTCTGGAGGCCGCTCAGGGGCTGCGCAGGGAGCTGGCGCTGCCGCCCGTCTCCGCGCGGCCCGCCGACTCCGTGGACGCCGTCGAGCCGGGCCGGATGACGCCGAAGGACATCGCGGCGCGGGCGCTGCACGAGCACGACCCGGCCATCCTCGACCAGTTGCTGGCGCTGCCGCAGGCCCACCTCGTGGTCGACGGGTACAACGTGACCAAGACCGGCTATCCCACGATGCCGCTGGAGAAGCAGCGGCTGCGGCTTCTCGGCTCCCTGTCCCAGCTCGCCGCCCAGACCGGCGCCGAGGTGACCTGTGTCTTCGACGGGGCCGAGCTGGCCGCGCCCGTGCTGCTCGCGCCGCCGCGCGGGGTGCGGGTGCTGTTCTCCAAGGCGGGCGTCACGGCTGACGAATTGATTCGCCAGCTCGTGCGCGCCGAGCCGCCGGGCCGGCCCGTGATCGTGGCCTCCACGGACCGCGAGGTCGCCGACGGCGTCGCGAAGGCGGGCGCGCGTCCGGTTGCGTCCGTCATGCTCCTGAAGCGGCTCTCGCGCGGTTGACGTGCTTGGCGCCCTCGCGTCCCATACGTGTCACCCGTAACTTCCGTGCTCTATGCCCGGATTGGTGAAACCTTTGCGCAACCGAGCGTCAAAACGACATCACTGCACGTGAGTTGTGTGGAAAAGAACTCAGCGAGCGACCGAGATTTTGCTCGTCAGGATTTGAACTGATCACAAGAACATCACTAGGGTCAGGCCTCGAACCTCCGCTCGGGTGATCACTCACATGAGGTGTGTGACGGCGGAGGGGCACCGCCCACCGGGGGTTCGTGGGCGGCTGGAGGAAGAAGGAGCTCGCCTCCGTGGCGTCCCACCGTCGACCCAAGCAGCCGAGCCGCACCCGCGTGACCGTGCTCACCGCGACCGCCGCCGCTGCCGTGGCACTCACTTCGCAGGCGGCCAACGCCGCTCCGAAGGCCGACAAGGCCGAGGTCAAGGCCAAGGTCGACAAGCTCTACGAAGAGGCGGAGAAGGCCACCGACCTCTACAACGGGGCCAAGGAGAAGCAGCAGAAGCTCGAGAAGGAGATCGGCGAGCTCCAGGACAAGGTCGCCCGCGGCCAGGAGGACCTCAACGAGCTGCGCACGGGCATCGGCACGATGGCCAGCGAGCAGTACCGCTCCGGCGGCATCGACCCCTCCCTCCAGCTCTTCCTCTCCTCCGACCCGGACGACTACCTCGACAAGGCGTCCACGATCGACTCGCTCAGCGCCCAGCAGCTGCAGTCGCTCAAGAAGGTCCAGGACAAGCAGCGCACCCTCGCCCAGGAGCGCGCCGAGGCGTCCGAGAAGCTCAAGGACCTCGCCGACACCCGTACGGAGCTCGGCAAGAAGAAGAAGGAAGTCCAGAGCAAGCTCGGCGCCGCGCAGAAGCTGCTCAACACCCTGACCGCCCAGGAGCGGCAGAAGATGGCCGAGGACGACGCCCGCGCCAGCCGCAGCGCCTCCAGCCGCGTCGACCTCGGCAACGAGGTGCCCGCCTCCCAGCGCGGCGCCGCCGCCCTCAGCGCCGCCGCCACCCAGATCGGCAAGCCGTACGTGTCCGGCGGCACGGGCCCCAACTCGTACGACTGCTCGGGCCTCACGCAGTGGGCGTACAACCAGGCCGGTGTCGGTATCACCCGCACCACCTACACCCAGCAGAACGACGGTCCCAAGATCGGCATGAGCCAGCTCAAGCCGGGCGACCTCGTTTTCTTCAACAGCCTCGCGCACGTGGGCCTGTACGCGGGCAACGGCCAGGTGCTGCACGCCCCGCACCCGGGCGCCGTCGTCCGCTACGAGTCGATGAGCACGATCGGCTCGTTCCAGTTCGGCGTCCGCATCTGACCTTCTTGTCGGCCCACGCCGACGCCACCTGAAAACGCGCCCGTTCGGGCGAATTCAGGTTCCCTCCGCTGACCCCGCGCCCCGCCCATGACCTGCGTCATAGGCGGGGCGTCGGGTTGTGCGCCCCCGAACGGCCGTTGGCCGCCCGGTGATCGCGCGGCTACTGTCGGCGCGCATTCCCCGATCCACGGGGATCGCGAGCGTGTCGCCAGGGGCGTCCGCGCTCCGACCGCGCTCATCAGCGCTTTCGCCAGCGGAAGGGAGACGGCTGCCTGTGGGGTCCCATCGCCGCACCGCGCACCCCGGTCCTGCGGGTCCCGAGCGGAGCACCCGCGCCACTGTCCTGACCGTGGCCGCCGCCTCGGCCGCCGCCGCCCTCGGCGCGGTCCCCGCGGACGCCGCGCCGCAGGACCGGCCGGCCGGCACCAAGGCCGAGGTGGACCGCCTGTACGAGCAGGCGGAGAACGCCACCGAGGCGTTCAACAAGGCCGACGAGCGGGCCGACAAGCTCCACGCCGAACTGGCCCGTACGCAGGACCAGGTGGCCCGGGGCCAGGAGCGGATCAGCAGGATGCGGCACGCGCTCGGCATGGTCGCCGGGGCCCAGTACCGCTCGGGCGGCATGGACCCCTCGCTCGCCCTGATGTTCTCCTCCGACCCGGAGTCCTACCTGGAGCGGGCCAGCGCCATCGACCGGATCAGCGCCCGTCAGGCCGGTGACCTGGCCGAACTGCAGGGCGCGCAGCGCGAACTGGCCCAGAAGCGCGCCGAGGCCGGGCGTCAGCTGGCCCAGCTGGTCGAGAGCCGCAAGTCGGTGGCGAAGCACAAGCGGACCGTCGAGTCGAAGCTGGCCAAGGCGCGGCGGGTGCTCAACTCGATGAAGGACGACGACCGCGCCGCGTACGAGCGGGCCTCGCGCGGCGGCGACCGGCCCGACCTGGCGGGCGCGGGACCGGCCTCCTCGTCCCGCGCCGCGGCCGCGCTCGCCGCCGCCCAGTCCGCGCTCGGCAAGCCCTACATCTGGGGCGCCAACGGCCCCACCGGCTTCGACTGTTCGGGCCTGATGCAGTGGTCGTACGGGCAGGCCGGGGTCGGCCTGCCGCGCACCTCGCAGGCCCAGCGGTACGCCGGGCAGCAGGTGCCGCTCTCCGCGGCGCGCCCCGGCGATCTCGTCGCCTACGGCTCCGACGCCCACCACATCGCCATCTACGCGGGCAACGGCCAGGTCATCCACGCGCCCTACCCGGGCGCCCCCGTGCGCTACGACCCCGTGGGCATGATGCCGGTCTCCTCGGTCACCCGGGTCTGAATCGCGCCGCGCCGGGTCCGCCCCGCACGCCGTACGATCGGGAAGATGGCTGGTCGACGGCGTGCGGTGAGCAGGGCGGGGTGGTTCGTGACCCTCGGCGCCCTGCTCGCCGGGCTGGCCGGATGCGGTGCGGACCCCGCGCCCACGGACACCCGTACGGCCGCCGTGCAGCAGGTCCTGGACCGCAGGGCCGCCGCCGTCCTGGCGAAGGACTCCGCCGCGTACCGGGCGACCGGGGGCGCCGACCCGTACCTGCTGCTCGACCTGGCCGCGGTCCCGCTGGACTCCTGGACGTACAAGCTCACGCGGCTCGACGGGTCGGGGGCGCGGGTCAGCGCCTCGGCCGAGCTGCGCTACCGCGTCGGCGGGTACGACAAGGCGCCGGTCGTCGCCGACCGGACGCTGACCCTGACGCGCGAGGACGGCCGCTGGCGCGTCGTGGACGACGAGCCCGCCGAGAAGTCCGGGCAGCAGCTGTGGGAGCAGGGGAGGGTCACGGCCGTGAAGGGCGCGCACAGCCTCGTGCTCGGCGTCGGCCAGCAGCGGTCGGTCCTCGCCTCCTACGCCGGACTCGCCGACGACGCCGTGCCCGCGGTGACCGACGCCTGGGGGACCGGCTGGGCCCGCAAGGTCGTCGTCCTGGTCCCCAAGAGCCTTGAGGGCATGGGCGGGCTCCTCGGCTCGCCCGCCTCCGCCTACCAGGGCATCGCCGCGGTCACCACGGGCGAGGCGGGCGGCTCGGGAAGCGCCCCCGCGGACCGGGTGATCATCAACCCGGAGGCGTACGGCGTCCTCGGCGCCTTCGGCAAGCAGGTCGTCCTCACCCACGAGACCGCGCACGTGGCGACCCGCGCCGTGACCTCACCGGCGACGCCGCTGTGGCTGTCGGAGGGGTACGCGGACTGGACGGGCTACCGCTCCACCGGCCGCACCGCCGGACAGGCCGCGCCCGAGCTCCAGCGGGCCGTGCAGGAGGGCACACCGCCCGCCACGCTGCCCGAGGACGCCGACTTCGGGTTCAGCGGCGACTCCAGCAAGCTCGCGCAGGCCTACGAGTCCGGGTGGCTGGCCTGCCGGATGATCGCGGAGCGGTGGGGCGAGGCGAAGCTCAACGCCTTCTACCGCGCGGTCGGCGAGCGCGAGCAGCGGGCGGGCGCGGTGGACGGCGCCCTCCAGAACGTTCTCGGCATCGACGAGCAGGACTTCGTGGCGCGCTGGCGGACGTATGTACGGACGCAGTTGGCAGCCTAGGCGCCGAGTTTCCTCAGGAGGACGGGGAGGCGGACGTCGCGTCGCCGAGGCCGGCGCGGGACGGCTGAGGCGGGAGAGCCGGGTGGGCGGCCCGGCGGGGTTCGGTCACCGTCGCGCGCCACAGGCGGTGGCAGGCGGTCAGGGTGGCGGCGACGAGCAGGCCGTTGCGGACGAGGAGGAGCGTGACGCCCAGGGCGTCGCTGGCCACCACGTGCGCGAACCAGATCGGGAACTCCAGGAACGTCACCAGCGTCGCGGCGAGCACGAGCCACACCGGCAGCGCCATCCGGCTGTCGCGGAACAGCAGGCACACCGCCGCGAGAGCGACCAGCCACAGCATGTACTGCGGGCTGATCACCCGGCTCGTCGTCGTGAAGAGGAGCACCGCCGTCAGCGCCGCGTCCGCGAGCGTCGCCGGCTGCCAGGACCGCGCCCGCAGCCGCCACAGCACCAGCCAGGCGCACGCGGCCACGGTCAGCGCCTGCGCGAGCGCGCTCACCACGTCCACGTACGGGCCGAGGAACTCGACCGAGCCGTAGTTCAGCTGCACCGTCCCCGACCAGCCGAACCACCGCGCCACATGGAACACGAGCGAGCCGAGCGACTCGACCTCCGTGCCCCGGTCCCGCTGGAACGTCAGGAACGCGAAGGCGCCCGGCATGGCGACGGCGAACGCCACCGCGAGCCCGCCCGCCGTCAGCGCCGCCGCGCCCCACGCCTCCCGGGTCGCCCGGCCGCGCCGGACGCCGAGCAGCAGCAGCGCGGGCCACACCTTCAGCATCGCGCCGACCGCCGCCACGACACCGGCCGCCTTCGGATGCCGGGCCGCCGCGAGCAGCGCCGCGACCGCGACGGCGGCGACCATCACGTCGTAGCGCGCGTACACCGTCTGCCCGAGCAGCGGCAGGCCCGCCACCCACACCCACAGGCCCCGCCGGTCCATGCCGCGCCGCTCGGTGACGTGCAGCAGCATCAGGAGGACCGCCGCGTCCGCGAGGAACGCCAGGAGGAAGAAGGCCGAGGGGTAGGCGAGGAACGGCAGCAGCGCGGGGGAGAGGATCGCGACCGCGGCGGCCGGCGGGTACTGCCAAGTGACGTCGTCAAGGGGGAACGTCCCCGTGCGCAGGACGTCGTACCAGCCCTGGTAGATGACGGACACGTCGCTCGTCACGTCCGGGCCCGGCACGACCACGACCTTGAAGACGCACAGCAGCAACAGCGTCCTGGTCAGCGCCCAGGCGACGAGGGCCGCCGCGGAATTTCGCGTCTTCATTCGAACCATCATGCCGGGCGGAACTGTGCGGAGGCCATGGAGCGGGACGGCGTGGCGTGCGCGCGGGGGCCGTTCGGTACTGTCGGCGGCGATGCACCACAACAAGACGCTCGTCGTCACCAATGACTTCCCGCCCCGGCCCGGCGGCATCCAGGCGTTCCTGCACAACATGGCGCTGCGCCTCGACCCCGAGCGGCTCGTCGTCTACGCGTCCACGTGGAAGCGGGGCCGGGAGGGGGCCGAGGCGACCGCCGCGTTCGACGCGGAGCAGCCGTTCACCGTCGTACGCGACCGTACGACGATGCTGCTGCCGACGCCGCGTGTGACGCGGCGCGCGGTCGGTCTGCTGCGGGAGCACGGCTGTACGTCGGTGTGGTTCGGGGCCGCCGCGCCGCTCGGCCTCATGGCGCCCGCCCTGCGCCGGGCGGGGGCGCGGCGGATCGTCGCGACGACGCACGGGCACGAGGCGGGGTGGGCGCAACTGCCCGCTTCCCGCGGGCTGTTGCGGCGGATCGGGGAGTCCACCGACACGATCACCTACCTCGGGGAGTACACGCGGTCGCGGATCGCGGCGGCGCTGACGTCCGCGGCGGCCGGGCGGATGGTGCAACTGCCTCCCGGCGTCGACGAGAAGACGTTCCACCCGGGGTCCGGTGGGGACGAGGTGCGGGCGCGGCTCGGGCTCTCGGAGCGGCCGGTCGTCGTGTGTGTGTCGCGGCTCGTGCCGCGCAAGGGGCAGGACACGCTGATCCTCGCGATGCCGCGGATTCTGGCCGCTGTGCCGGATGCGGTGCTCTTGATCGTGGGCGGGGGGCCGTACGAGAAGGAGCTGCGGGAGCTCGTGGAGTCGACCGGGGTCGCGGACTCCGTGCGGTTCACGGGGGCGGTGCCGTGGGCGGAGCTGCCCGCGCATTACGGGGCCGGTGACGTGTTCGCCATGCCGTGCCGGACGCGGCGTGGGGGGCTGGACGTGGAGGGGCTCGGGATCGTCTACCTGGAGGCGTCCGCCACGGGGCTGCCCGTGGTCGCCGGGGACTCCGGGGGCGCGCCCGATGCGGTTCTGGACGGGGAGACGGGGTGGGTCGTGCGCGGGGGTGTGCCTGAGGAGGCGGCGGACCGGATTGTGGCGCTGCTGTCGGATGCGGAGTTGCGCGGGCGCATGGGGGCGCGGGGGCGGGCGTGGGTGGAGGAGCGGTGGCGGTGGGATCTGCTGGCGGAGAGGTTGCGGGGGCTGTTGTAACGCTCCCGGGCGCGCCGCCGTCGTGGCTGGTCGCGCCGTTCCCCGCGCCCCTGGAATGCGCACTTCGTGCGGCATTCCTCCCGTCTTACGGGTCCCGTCTTACGGGTGCGGGTCTCGTCGTGGCTGGGCGCGCAGTTCCCCGCGCCCCTGGAGCATGCGGCTCCGCCGCAGCCCCAGGGGCGCTGAGATGGCGCACGCAGTGCGCATCTCGGGGGCGCGGGGAACTGCGCGACCAACCACGACGAGAGCGGTGGCCGCTCGGCGGGCGGAGTCGCCCACGGCGCGTGGGCGGCTACCCGGTCACCCCCGGTAGATCGCCTCGATCTCGTCCGCGTAGTCCTTTGCCACAACGTTTCGCTTCAGCTTCAGCGAGGGGGTCAGATGGCCCGAGTCCTCGGTGAACTGCGTGCCCAGGATGCGGAACTTGCGGACCGACTCCGCCTTGGACACCGCCGCGTTGCCGTCGTCGACCGCCGTCTGGATCGCGGCCAGCAGATCCGCGTCGTGCTGGAGGGAGGCCACGGAGGAATCCGCCGGTTTGTCGTGGTCCGTGGCCCACTTGCCGAGGAACTCCTCGTCGATGGTGACGAGGGCGCCGACGAACGGCCGCCCGTCCCCGACGACCATGCACTCCGCGACCAGCGCATGCGCCCGGATCCGGTCCTCGATGACCGCCGGGGCGACGTTCTTGCCGCCCGCCGTGACGATGAGCTCCTTCTTGCGCCCGGTGATCCGGAGGTACCCGTCCTCGTCGAGCGTGCCGATGTCACCGGTGTGGAACCAGCCGTCGGCGAGGGCCTCCTCCGTGGCGCCCTCGTTGTTCCAGTACCCGGTGAACAGGTGCTCGCCGTGGAGCAGGACCTCGCCGTCGTCGGCGATGCGGATGACGGACCCCGGCAGCGGCTGCCCGACCGTGCCGATCTTCTGCCGGTCCCACGGGTTGAAGGCGGTCGCGGCGCAGGACTCGGTGAGGCCGTAGCCCTCCAGGACCGTGAAGCCGATGCCGCGGAAGAAGTGGCCGAGCCGCTCGCCCAGCGGGGCGCCGCCCGAGATCGCGTACTCGCCGCGCCCGCCGAGCACCGCGCGCAGCTTGCTGTAGACCAGTTTGTCGAACGTCTTGTATTTGAGCTTCAGCGTGAAGGACGGGCCCTTCGGGGTGTCAAGGGCCCGGCTGTACTCGATCGCCGTGTCCGCGGCCTTGTCGAAGATCTTGCCCTTGCCGTCGGCCTGCGACTTGGCCCGCGCCGAGTTGTAGACCTTCTCGAAGACGCGCGGCACACCGAGGATCAGGGTCGGACGGAACGCCGCCAGCTCGTCGGTGAGGTTCTTGATGTCCGGCGCGTGCCCGAGCTTGATCGGCGCCATCAGCGACGCCACCTCGACGAGCCGCCCGAAGACGTGCGCGACCGGGAGGAAGAGGAGCACCGAGCACTCGCCCGTACGGAACAGGGGCTTCAGGCGCTCCACGACATTGCCGCACTCGGCGAAGAAGCTGCGGTGGGTGAGCACGCAGCCCTTGGGGCGGCCCGTGGTGCCGGAGGTGTAGACGATCGTGGCCGGGTCGTCCGCCTTCGCGACGCCGCTGCGCTCCTCCACGGTCGCGTCGGAGACCTCGGCCCCGTCGCGGCGCAGCTCGTCGACGCCGCCGCCCTCGATCTGCCAGACGTGCCGCAGCTCCGGCAGGCGTCCGCGTACGGAGTCGACGGACGCGGCGTGCGCCGGGGACTCGACGACGATCGCGACGGCGCCGGAGTCGCCGAGGATCCACTGGATCTGCTCGGCCGAGCTGGTCTCGTACACGGGGACGGTGATCGCGCCCGCGCTCCAGATCGCGAAGTCGAGCAGCGTCCACTCGTAGCGCGTACGGGACATCAGGGCGACCCGGTCGCCCGCCTGGACGCCCGCGGCGATCAGGCCCTTCGCGGCGGCCCGCACATCGGCGAGGAACTCGACGGCGGTGACGTCCTGCCAGGCGCCGCCGACCTTGCGGCCGATGACGGCGACGTCCGGATGCTGCGCGGCGTTTCTGCGGACGATATCGGTCAGATTGCCGTCCGCAGGGACCTCGTACAAAGCCGGAAGGCTGAACTCGCGCAAGACTGCTGCTCCTCATAAGGCGCCGGCGCCACGACTCTGTGCGATGCGTCGGTGCGGTCCAAGATCGGGCAGGTGCTCAGTGCCTCACCTGAAGACGCCGACAGACTGATCGGTCGGTCTGACGACTCGTTGATTGAACTGAGCACGACTGGACTGCCCGGACGTTACCCACCAGTACTGCTTTTTCGGTAGGGGGTCCGAGCCAGATGTTCGCTGCGTCACACGTCACGGCGGTGCTCAGCGCAGACTAGTCCACGTGTCCGACGACTCGGAAGTAACCGCAGGTCCGGGCCTTGTGATCACATCCGCCCACCCACTTTCGAGTGGTCCGCCCATCGTCCTAGGGTGATCACATGCGCGTTCATGTGGTCAGCGATGTGCACGGAAACTCCACCGACCTCGCACGGGCGGGAGACGGCGCCGACGCCGTCGTCTGCCTCGGTGACCTGGTCCTCTTCCTCGACTACGCCGATCACTCGCGCGGCATCTTCCCCGACTTGTTCGGCGAGGCGAACGCCGACCGGCTCGTAGAGCTGCGCACCGCCCGCCGCTTCGAGGAGGCCCGCGCCCTCGGGGCCGAACTGTGGGCGGGCATCGACCGGCGCCCCGCCATCGAGAAAGCGGTCCGCAAGCAGTACACGGAGATGTTCGCCGCGTTCCCCACCCCGACGTACGCCACCTACGGCAATGTCGACATGCCGCAGCTGTGGAGTGAGTACGCGGGCCCGGGCACGACCGTGCTCGACGGGGAGCGGGTGGAGATCGGCGGCTGGGTCTTCGGATTCGTCGGCGGCGGCCTGCGCACCCCGATGCGCACCCCGTACGAGATCTCCGACGAGGAGTACGCCGCCAAGATCGAGGCCGTCGGGGAGGTGGACGTGCTCTGCACCCACATCCCGCCGGAGGTGCCGGAACTGGTGTACGACACGGTCGCGCGGCGGTTCGAGCGCGGCAGCCGGGCCGTCCTGGAGGCCATCCGCAGGACCAAGCCGCGCTACTCGCTGTTCGGCCACGTCCACCAGCCGCTCGTCCGGCGCATGCGGATCGGCTCCACGGAGTGCGTCAATGTCGGCCACTTCGCGCGTACGGGGCGGCCCTGGGCCCTGGAGTGGTGACGGCGGGGCCTTCCCCGCGCGATAACCTGCACTGCACCGCACCTGTGCGAGACACACGCCCGCACGCCGGACCGCATCTGGAGGAGCCACCGCGATGGCGGAACACACCAGCTCGAGCATCACGATCGAGGCGGCGCCGGCCGATGTCATGAGGGTCATCGCCGACTTCGCCCGCTACCCGGACTGGACCGGCGAGGTGAAGGAGTCCGAGGTCCTCGCGACGGACGAGGCCGGGCGCGCCGAGCAGGTCCGCCTCGTGATGGACGCCGGGGCGATCAAGGACGACCAGACGCTGAGGTACACCTGGGCCGGTGAGAACGAGGTGTCCTGGACGCTCGTGAAGTCCCAGATGCTGCGGTCGCTCGACGGGTCGTACGTGCTGAAGCCCGCCGGGGGCGGGACCGAGGTCACGTACTCGCTCACCGTCGACGTCAAGATCCCGATGCTCGGAATGATCAAGCGCAAGGCGGAGAAGGTCATCATCGACCGGGCGCTGGCCGGGCTGAAGAAGCGGGTGGAGTCGGGCGGGCCGGCGTAGGTCTGCGGCGGGTTCGCTGATTCCGTGCGGGCCGGCTGCGGTTCGGGTGCGCGGTTCCTCGCGCCCCTGGGTGGGCTGACGCCCAGGTAGATTCAGGGGTCATGCGCACCCTTCTCGTGACCGGGCCCGGTGGTTCCGGGTGTACCACCGTTGCCGTGGCCACCGCCCTGGAGGGCGCTCGCGGGGGGTTGCGTACGCGGTTGATCAGCGGGGACGACCTGCCGGGGCAGGACCTGCCCGGCGTCACCGTCACCCGGCTCGTCCCCTCCGAACGGTTCCGTGAGGACCTGCTCGCTCTCCAGCAGCGGGCCGGGTCCGCGCTCGATCTGCTCGGGGCCGCCAAGCTGGACGCCGACGAACTGACCCCGCTGCCCGGCAGCGAGGAACTCGCGCTGCTGCGCGCCCTGCGGGACAGCGCCGACGGCGACCATGACCTGGTCGTCGTCGACATGCCCGCCGCCCCGCGCGCCGTCGCCGCGCTCGCCCTGCCCGAACAGCTGCGCCGCTACCTGCGCCGCCTCCTGCCCGCGGAGCGCCAGGCGGCCCGCGCCCTGCGCCCCGTCCTCGGACGGCTCGCCGGGGTGCCGATGCCGACGGAGGGTCTTTACGAGGCCGCCGCCCGCTGGGACGCGGAGCTCGCCGCCGCGCAGGCCGTGATCGACGCCGCCACCACCTCCGTCCGCCTGGTCGCCGAACCCACCCTCGCCGCCGCCGAGACCCTGCGTGCCACCGGCACCGGGCTCGCCCTGCTCGGGCTGCGCACCGAGGCGCTGCTCGCCAACCGGATGCTGCCCGACGGGTCCACCGACCCGTGGCTGGCCGACGCCGCCGCCCGGCAGCGCAAGATCGCCGGCCAGTGGCCGGGCGCGTACGAGATACCTCACCTCGGTCACGACCCCGGCGGCCCGGCCGACCTCGACGCCCTCGACGTGCCGCCCCCGGGCGCCCCCGGCCCCCGTGGCCCCTGGCCCGTGGAGGATCGCATCGCCGGTGACGGGGTGCTTGTGTGGCGGATTCCGCTGCCGGGCGCCGTGCGTGAGGAGCTGACGCTGATCCGGCGCGGGGACGAGATCGTCGTCGGCGCGGGAGCGTTCCGCCGTATCGTTCCGCTGCCCTCGGCGCTGCGCCGCTGCACCGTCGCGGGGGCCGGGCTCGTCGACGGGGAGCTGCGCGTGCGGTTCGCACCCGACCCGGATCTGTGGCCGCGCGACCGGTGAACGGCCCGCACCCGTTCGGGTACCGTCGACGGTGTCAGCGTTTCCGTCACGTCTTCGCTTGCCGCAGGAGTCAGCCGTCATGAGCGACGCCACCGAGCAGTCCGCACCCCGGGTCGACGCCGACGCCTGGGAGCAGGCCTGCGCCGAGGATCTCGCGGCGGAGAAGGCCCGCCGCAAGGCCGAGTACGGGGCGCCGCCCGGCTCGGCCGCCGAGGAGCTGCGCAAGCTCGTCGACGCGGTCACCGACAAGCTGTCCGGGATACAGGCCCCGTTCCTGGGCGCCGTCGCGCAAGGCACCGCCGAGCAGGTCGCCCGGCAGTTCGTCCGTCAGGCCCGCTCCGTCGTCGAGCCCGTCATCGAGCGCAACTCCGACGTCTTCGACCATCTGGCCGCCGCCGGGTCCGAGCTGCTCGCCGCGTACCGCTCCGCCGTCGAGACGCAGGAGCGCCGCTGGACGCAGGGGACCCAGGGGACGCGGACGCCGCAGGGGCCCGAGGACGCGAAGGGCCCGCAGGCCCCGCGGAAGCCCACGGAAGAAGGCCCCGGCGGCGAGCACATCGACCTCGACTGAACACCGCTCAGGTACGGTGGGCCCTAGCGGGGCTCGACCGAACTGAGGGATTCATGGGACTCACCATCGGCGTCGATATCGGCGGCACGAAGATCGCGGCCGGCGTGGTCGACGAGGAGGGCAACATCCTCTCCACGTTCAAGGTGCCGACGCCTTCCACGCCTGACGGGATCGTGGACGCGATCGCCTCGGCCGTGGAAGGTGCCAGGGCCGGGCACGAGATCGTGGGCGTGGGCATCGGCGCCGCCGGCTACGTCAACCGTCAGCGCTCCACCGTGTACTTCGCGCCGAACATCGACTGGCGCCAGGAGCCGCTGAAGGCGAAGGTCGAGGAGCGCGTCGGCCTGCCCGTCGTCGTGGAGAACGACGCGAACGCGGCGGCCTGGGGCGAATACAAGTTCGGGGCCGGCAAGGGCCACCGCAACGTCATCTGCATCACCCTCGGCACCGGCCTCGGCGGCGGCATCATCATCGGCAACAAGCTGCGCCGCGGTCACTTCGGCGTCGCCGCCGAGTTCGGCCACATCCGCATGGTGCCGGACGGTCTGCTGTGCGGCTGCGGCTCGCAGGGCTGCTGGGAGCAGTACGCCTCCGGGCGCGCCCTCGTCCGCTACGCGAAGCAGCGGGCGAACGCGACGCCGGAGCGGGCGGAGTACCTGCTCTCGCTCGGCGACGGCACCCCCGACAACATCGAGGGCAAGCACATCTCCACGGCCGCCCGCGAGGGCGACCCGGTGGCCGTCGACTCCTACCGCGAGCTGGCCCGCTGGGCCGGTGCGGGCCTCGCCGACCTCGCCTCGCTCTTCGACCCCTCGGCGTTCATCGTCGGCGGCGGCCTGTCGGACGAGGGCGAGCTGGTCCTCGACCCGATCCGCAAGAGCTACAAGCGCTGGCTCGTCGGCGGGAACTGGCGCCCGGTGGCCGACGTCATCGCCGCCCAGCTCGGCAACAAGGCGGGCATGGTCGGCGCCGCCGACCTGGCGCGGGAGCCCGATCCCGTCATGTGACACCCCGCACGACCGTGTGCACGGCCTTTTGGTGCCCGTCGTTCCCTCCGGGGACGGCGGGCACCGGCGTATCTTGATCTTCATGGACTCCGGCACGCTGCCCAACTCCCGGACCGAACCCGACGGTTCGGCCGTCATCCGCGTCCTCAGCTACAACATCCGCTCGATGCGCGACAGCCCCGTCGCCCTGGCCCGCGTCATGAAGGCGTGCGCGCCCGACCTGGTCCTCATCCAGGAGGCGCCGCGCTTCTTCCGCTGGCGCAAGCAGCTCGCCGGGCTCGCCCGCGCCTCCGACCTGGTGTACCTCTCCGGCGGCGGCAGTGCGGCGGGCCCGGCCCTGCTGTGCTCGCTGCGGGCCACCGTGGAGCGCACGGAGGACGTGCTGCTTCCGCTCACCCCCGGACTGCACCGGCGCGGCTTCGCCACCGCCGTCGTCCGGTTCGGGGGCGCCAGGATCGGCGTCGTCAGCTGCCATCTGAGCCTGTCGAAGGAGGAGCGGTACGCGCAGGGCGGGCTGCTGCTCGACCGCGTCGAGGCGATGCGGGACGCGGGCGTCGAGCACGTCGTCGCGGGCGGCGACCTCAACGAGCGCCCCGACGGACGCACCTTCCGGCGCCTCGCCGCCGCCCTGAACGACGCCTGGGCCACCCGGCCCTGGGGGCGCGAGTACACCTCGACCCCGGCCGACCCCCATCAGCGGATCGACGCGATCCTCGCCACCAAGGGCATCGAGGTGCTCGGCTGCGGGGTGCCCGCGGACCTGCCCGAGGACGAGCTGAGGGCGGCCACGGACCATCTGCCGGTCCTGGCCGCCCTCAGAGTTCCGGCGGTCGTCTGATCTCAGACCACGGCCCCACGGCCCGGGTCGTCGTCCTCGTCGTCGTCCGACTGCATCCGCGCGACCAGGGTGGCGAAGCCGCCCAGGAAGCCGCCGATGCAGAGGGTCGCCAGCCACCACGTCATCGACCAGCCGAGCAGCACCGAGAGGAGCAGCAGCACCGGGCCGCCGACCACGGCCAGCCAGGCGAACCGGGCCGTCACGTCCGTCTCCGGGAGCGGTGGCGGCTCCGGCGGTACGAAGTGGCCCTCGTCGTCCGCGTCGAAGTCGCCGTCGGACGGCTCCGCCGGGGTGTGGTCGCGGGGGCCCGGCATGGCGCCGCCGACGCCGGGGGCGAAGGAGACCGAGGAGCCGAGCGGGCCCTTGGCGTCGCCCGCGTCCTTGCGGTCCTTGCCTGCCTTCAGGTCCTTCTTCGGACGTCCGTCCGCCTCGTCCTCGGCCGCCGTGCCGGGGGCCGCCGACGGGGTCGTGTTCGTGTCGGGCTCCAGGAGCGCCAGGTCCTCCACCGACTTGAACGGCTTCGCGCCCGGCGGGTCCGGCGGCTCCTCCCCGTACCCCGCGACGATCTGCGCCCACACGGCGTCCTCGTCGAGCGGGAACGCGCTCTGCTCCTCCTCGGCCCGCCCGGACTGCCCGGACTCCCCGGCCGTCTCGCTCTCCTGCCCCTTGCCGCCGTCCTGGCTGCCGGGGCTGCCCGAGTCATCCGCGCTGTCCGCGCTGTCTGGGCTCCCCGGCTCCCGCCGCTCCTGCTCAGCCACTGCTGGCCGTCCCTTCCGCGCCCTCGCCGGGCCCGCTCACGCCCTCGCTGGGGATCTTGCCGACACTGGGGGCGAGCCGGGCGATGAAGGCATGGCTCTCCTCGAAGATCCGGTCCGCGTCATGGTCCAACGTCGCGACGTGGTAGCTCTGTTCCAGCACGATCTCCGTGACGTCCCTGGAGGAGACGCGGCTCAGCACGCGCGCGGAGTCGGCGGGCGGCACCACATGGTCCACCCGGCTGTGCAGCAGCAGCAACGGCTGGGTCACCTGCGGCAGTTCACGGTCCACGACCTGGAAGAAGCGGCGCAGCTGGTGCGCGGAGTGCAGCGGCACCCGGCTGTAGCCCAGCTCGTGCGAGCCCTCCTTGGCGATGTCGTCGACGACGCCCTTGATCGAGGGGACGAGGTGCCGAAGCACCGGGAGGGCGTGCGCGCCGAGCCCGTGCACCTTGTTGCCCGGATTGACCACGGCCACGCCCGCCACCTGGTCGCCGTGGCGGGCCGCGAGGCGCAGCGCGAGCGCGCCGCCCATCGACAGGCCCGCGACGAACACCTGTGAGCAGCGCTCCGTGAGGTCGCGCAGGGCGCGGTCCACCTCCGCGTACCAGTCCTGCCAGCCGGTGACCGCCATGTCCTCCCAGCGCGTGCCGTGGCCCGGAAGGAGCGGGAGCGAGACGGTGAGGCCCCGCCCGGCCAGGTGTTCGGCCCAGGGGCGGAGTGACTGGGGTGATCCGGTGAAACCGTGACAGAGGAGGACGCCGACCTCGCCGCCGTCATGGCGGTACGGCTCGGCTCCGGGAAGGACCGGCACCTTCGGTCTCCAGTTCGTGAAATGCGTGGAAGCAAGGGAAAGAGGTGCTCCTCACCGTACGCGACCGGACTGACACCGACCAGGGTCGTCGGGCCCCCGGGCGGCCCCGCGGGTTAAGGTCTGAACCTCGGACGAGGGAAGGCAGTGGGTTGATCTACGGCGCAATGAAGGTGGCCATCGGGGGGCCGCTGAAGCTCGGTTTCCGGCCGTGGGTGGAGGGCATCGAGAACATCCCCGCCGAGGGGGCAGCGATCCTCGCCAGCAACCACCTCTCGTTCTCCGACTCGTTCTTCCTGCCGGCGATGCTCGACCGCAAGGTCACGTTCATCGCCAAGGCCGAGTACTTCACCACGCCCGGCGTGAAGGGCAAGCTGACGGCCGCCTTCTTCAAGGGCGTCGGCCAGCTGCCCGTGGACCGCTCGGGGTCGCGCGGAGCCGGCGAGGCCGCGGTCAAGAGCGGCCTCGAGGTCCTGGCGCGCGGTGAGCTGTTCGGTATCTACCCCGAGGGCACACGCTCGCCCGACGGCCGCCTCTACCGGGGCAAGCCGGGCGGCCTCGCGCGCGTGGCGCTGGCCAGCGGTGCGCCGGTCATCCCCGTCGCCATGATCGACACGGAGAAGATCCAGCCGCCGGGCAAGGTGATGCCGAAGTTCATGCGCCCCGGCATCCGCATCGGCAAGCCGCTCGACTTCACCCGCTACCAGGGGATGGAGGGCGACCGTTTCGTGCTGCGGGCCGTGACCGACGAGGTCATGTACGAAATCATGAAGCTTTCCGGCCAGGAGTACGTCGACATGTACGCGACGGCCGCGAAGCGGCAGATCGCGGAGGCCGCGAAGGCCGAGAAGGAAGCACAGAAGGAAGCGCAGAAAGAAGCGCACAAGGATGCGCAGAACGATGCGCACAAGGATGCGCAGAAGGAGCGGGGCGGCGCGTAGCCGCTCGCCGTTCGAGCGGTGCACGGGGGGCAGGGATCATGGGGAGCACGGTCAGGCGCGAACGGGTCGTACGGATGTCGGTGGAGCAGCCGCTGTGGCGCGCCCTGCTCGGCTACCGCGTCCTCACCATGCTGTACGCGATCGGCCTCTTCGCCAGCGCGTACGAGGTGTACGAGCGGCCCTGGGTCGCCGTCGGCTACCTCGCCGTCATGGCCGTGTGGACCCTCGCGACGCTGCCGCAGGTGTCGGGCGCCGGGCGCTGCACCAAGCGGTTCCTCGCCGCCGACCTGACGATCGCCGTCGCCGGCATCGTGCTCTCACCGGTCGCGGGCCACGAGCGGGCGGTCACCGGCGGCTCGACCCTGCCGTCGATATGGACGGCGGGCGCGGTGCTCGCCTGGGCGCTCAAGGGCGGCTGGCGCTGGGCGGCCTCGGCGTCCCTGCTCGTCGGCGTCGCCAATGTGGTCCAGCGCGGCGTCCTGAGCCGCAGCACCCTGCACAACGTGCTGCTCGTCTGCATCGCGTCCATCGCCATCGGCTACGTGGTCGAGGTGGCCCGCGCCTCCGAGCGCACCCTCGCCCGTGCCCTGGAGATAGAGGCGGCGACACGGGAGCGGGAGCGCCTCGCCCGCGACATCCACGACGGCGTCCTCCAGGTGCTCGCCATGGTGCAGCGGCGCGGCAACGCCCTGGGCGGCGAGGCCGCCGAGATCGGCCGGATGGCGGGCGAGCAGGAGGTCGCCCTGCGCACCCTGGTCGCCGGCGGTCTGGCCCCGGCCTCCCGCGCCTCCGAGGACGCCGCGCGAGGAGCCGTCGTCCGTACGGTGTACGAACCCGAGCGGGCCGGGGACGACGGCGGCGCCGACGCCGGGGAGCCGCGTGACCTGCGGCCCCTGCTCGCCGGGCACGCGGGTGCCCGCGTCACCTTCTCCGAGCCGGGCGCCCCGGTCCTGATGCGGCCCGCCGCCGCCCGCGAACTGGCCGCCGCCGTCAGTGCCGCGCTGGACAATGTGCGGCTCCACGCGGGCGCGGACGCGAACGCGTGGATCCTCGTCGAGGACGACCCGGACGCGGTGATCGTGACCGTACGGGACGACGGGCCCGGCATTCCGGAGGGGCGGCTCGCCCAGGCCGAGGGCGAGGGGCGGCTCGGTGTCGCCCTGTCCATCCGCGGCAGGCTGCGGGACATCGGCGGCTCCGCCGAGCTGATCTCGGTACCGGGACAGGGCACGGAGGTCGAGCTGACCGTGCCGAAGAAGAAGTGACCAGCAGCGAGCAGTAGTGAGCAGTGGTGAGCAGTGGTGACCAGTAGTGACAGCACGGGGGAAGGCAGGGCCGGAGCGATGAACGAGCAGCAGTCCAGGAACGGCGGCGACGGGCGGCCCGCGATCAAGGTCATGGTCGTCGACGACCACCCCATGTGGCGCGACGCCGTCGCCCGCGACCTCGACGCGGCCGGGTTCGACGTCGTCGCCACCGCGGGCGACGGCGAACAGGCGGTGCGCCGCGCGCGGGCGGCGGGCCCCGACGTCCTCGTCCTCGACCTCAACCTGCCGGCCAAGCCCGGCGTCCAGGTCTGCAAGGAGCTGGTCGGCGCCGACCCCTCGCTCCGCGTCCTGGTCCTCTCCGCCAGCGGCGAGCACGCCGACGTCCTGGAGGCGGTCAAGTCCGGCGCCACCGGCTACCTGCTGAAGTCCGCCTCCACCAAGGAGCTGACCGACGCCGTGCGCCGCACCGCCGTCGGCGACCCGGTGTTCACGCCCGGCCTCGCCGGACTCGTCCTCGGCGAGTACCGGCGCCTCGCCTCCGAGCCCGCCCCGGCGCCCGACACCGACGAGCCGAAGGCGCCCGAGCTGACCGACCGCGAGACCGAGGTGCTGCGCCTGGTCGCCAAGGGCCTCAGCTACAAGCAGATCGCCGAGCGCCTGGTCATCTCCCACCGCACCGTGCAGAACCACGTACAGAACACCCTCGGCAAACTCCAGCTCCACAACCGGGTCGAACTCGTCCGCTACGCCATCGAACGGGGTCTGGACGACGAGTGACCCCGCGCGGGACAGTTGCTCCAACTGCTCACCGTGACAAGGGAGTTACGCGATGAGGGTCGGAGTACTGACCGGCGGCGGCGACTGCCCCGGGCTCAACGCCGTCATCCGGGGCATCGTCCGCAAGGGCGTGCAGGAGTACGGCTACGACTTCGTCGGCTTCCGGGACGGCTGGCGCGGCCCCCTGGAGAACGCCACCGTGCGGCTCGACATCCCGGCGGTCCGCGGCATCCTGCCGCGCGGCGGCACCATCCTCGGCTCCTCGCGCACCAACCCCCTCCAGGCGGAGGACGGCATCCGGCGCGTCAAGGAGAACCTCGCCGAACAGGGCGTCGACGCCCTCATCGTGATCGGCGGCGAGGACACGCTCGGCGTCGCCGCCCGGCTCACCGACGAGTACGGCATCCAGGCCGTCGGCGTACCGAAGACCATCGACAACGATCTCTCGGCCACCGACTACACCTTCGGCTTCAACACCGCCGTCGGTATCGCGACCGAGGCGATCGACCGCCTTCACACCACCGCCGAGTCCCACATGCGCGTCCTCGTCGTCGAGGTCATGGGCCGCCATGCGGGCTGGATCGCCCTGCACTCCGGCCTCGCGGGCGGCGCCAACGTCATCCTCATCCCCGAGCAGCGCTTCGACCTCGACCAGGTCTGCGCCTGGGTGACCTCGCGGTTCACGTCGTCGTACGCGCCGATCGTGGTGGTCGCGGAAGGGGCGATGCCGCGGGACGGGGACGTGGTTCTGAAGGATGAGTCCCTCGACTCGTTCGGGCACGTGCGGCTGTCCGGCGTGGGGGAGTGGCTGGCCAAGCAGATCGAGAAGCGGACGGGGAAGGAGGCACGGACCACGGTGCTCGGGCATGTGCAGCGTGGGGGGACTCCGTCGGCGTTCGACCGGTGGCTGGCGACCCGGTTCGGGCTGCACGCGATCGACGCCGTGCGGGACGGGGACTTCGGGAAGATGGTCGCGTTGCAGGGGACGGAGATCGTGCGGGTGCCTATCGCGGAGGCGACGGCGCGGCTGAAGACCGTTGATCCTGCGCTGTACGAAGAGGTGGGCGTCTTCTTCGGCTGAGAGGAGCCGGGTGCGGGGAGTCGGGTGCGGGCTTCCACGTGCCGTCCCAACTGACGCTGCATACACTCGCGCCATGGAGATCCTCGCGTTCGGTGTGCAGTCCGATGAGAAGCCGCTGATCGAGAAGGCGTTCGAAGGTCACCACGACGTCCGCTGCCTGGACGTCTTCCTCAACGAGGACACCGCGCCCATCGCCGCCGGCTACGAGGTCATCTGCACCAGCGTCAACGCGACCCTCAACCGCCACGTGCTCCAGACCCTCGCCGCGGGCGGCACGCAGATGATCGCCCAGCGCTCCACCGGGTTCAACAACATCGACCTGGAGGTCGCCGAGCGGCTCGGCCTCACCGTCGCGCGGGTCTCGTACTACTCGCCGTACTCGGTGGCCGAGTTCGCCTGGACCCTCGCGATGGCCGTCAACCGGCGCATCGTCCGCGCCAGCAACCGCACCCGCGACTTCGACTTCCGCCTCGACGGGCTGCTCGGCCGCGACCTGCGCGGCCGCACCGTCGGCGTCCTCGGCACCGGCAAGATCGGCGCCGCCTTCACCCGCATCGCGCACGGCTTCGGCATGAACCTGCTCGGCTGGGACGTCGCCGAGAACCCCGAGTGCGTCGGGCTCGGCATGAAGTACGTCGACAAGGACCGGCTCTTCGCCGAGGCCGATCTGATCAGCCTGCACGTCCCGCTGCTGCCCTCCACCGAGCACATCGTCGACGCCGCCGCCCTGCGCGCCATGAAGGACGACGCGATCCTCGTCAACTCCAGCCGCGGCGGCCTCGTCGACACCAAGGCCCTCGTCGCCGAACTGCGCGAGGGCCGCTTCACCGGGGTCGGCCTCGACGTGTACGAGGCCGAGGCGGGCCTGTTCTTCCTCGACAAGTCCCTGGAGATCGTCGACGACGACACCCTGGCCCGCCTCGTCACCTTCCCGAACGTGCTGGTCACCTCGCACCAGGCGTACTACACGGCGGACGCCGTCGGGCAGATCGTCGAGACCACCGTGAGCAACGTCCTGGACTACCTCGCGGGGCGCCGCTCCGAGAACGTGCTCGTCCCGGCCGAGGCGCCGTCCGTGGCGAGCTGAGCCATCAGCTCCCGTACGATCCCGGCGCCGCGCAGCGACAGCACCGACTCCGGGTGGAACTGCACCCCGGCGAAGCCCGGACCCCGTACGGCGTGCACCTCGCCCGTGGCCTCGTCCCGGCTGACCTCGACGTCGTGCGCGGCCAGCTCGAGCGCCGCGTCGTCGTCGCAGCGGGCCACGAAGCTGTTGTAGAAGCCGACCGTCTCCGGCCGGCCGAACAGGTCGATGCCGGTCTGCGCGCCCTGGTACGGCACGTCCTTGCGGACGATCTCCAGGCCCAGCTCCGCCACGATCAGCTCGTGCCCGAGGCAGACGCCGAGCACGCCGTGCCGGTGCGACGCGATCACGTCCGCCGCCAGCGACCGCAGGAACCGCATCTTCGGGTCGGTGAGGTCGGAGGGGTTCCCCGGGCCCGGGCCGAGCACGAGCGGGCCCTCGTGCGCGAGGACCGCGTCGCGCAGGCCCTCCTCGTCGTAGCGGCGCACCGTCACCTCAAGACCCGAGGAGCGCAGCACGTGCGCCAGCATCGCCGTGAACGTGTCCTCGCCGTCCACCACAAGCGCGTGCCCGCTCAGCTCCCCGTCCCGCTCCTGCATCCGCAGCCAGAACGGGGCGAGGGCCGCGCGGCGCCCGTCGAGCGCCGCCCGTACGCGCGGGTCGTCGGCGAGCGCGGGCCGCGCGGACTCCTCGCGCGGGCGCCCCGGCCGGACGCCGAGCGCGGCGAGGACCCCGGCCGCCTTCGCGTGCGTCTCCGCCACCTCGCCCGCCGGGTCCGAACCCCGTACGAGCGTCGCGCCCACCGGCACCCGGAGGCGGCCAGCCGCGTCGATGTCCGCCGTCCTGATCAGGATCGGGGAGTCCAGGGTCTGCGCGCCGCCCGCGTCCCTGCCGATCAGGGCCAGCGCCCCCGCGTAGTAGCCCCGGCCGCCGACTTCGTGGCGCTCGATCACGCGGCACGCGTTCTGCACGGGCGACCCGGTGACCGTCGCCGCGAACATCGTCTCCTTCAGCACCTCGCGCACGTCCAGGCTCGACTTCCCCCGCAGCTCGTACTCGGTGTGCGCCAGATGCGCCATTTCCTTCAGGCGCGGGCCGACGACGACACCGCCCATGTCGCCGACCGTGCACATCATCTTCAGCTCCTCGTCCACCACCATCGACAGCTCCTCGATCTCCTTGCCGTCGGCGAGGAAGCCGAGCAGGTCGTCGGGGGTGGGGCCGGACGCCGGGTAGCGGTACGTGCCGCTGATCGGGTTCATCACCACCGTGCCGCCCGACATGCGGACATGGACCTCCGGGCTCGCGCCCACCAGTGTCCTGTCGCGCGTGTGGACGACGAACGTCCAGTACGCGCCCCGCTCGCCGTCGAGCAGGCGGCGGAACAGCGCCAGCGCGTCCGCCCGTGAGAAACCCGGGATCTCGCCCTCGTACGTCCGTCGGATCACGAAGTTCGCGCCCTCTCCCCGGCCGATCTCGTCGTCCAGGACACGCCCGACGATCTCCGCGTACGTGGCGTCGTCGACGTCGAACGCGCCGTCCCGGACGGTCACGTCGTGGCGGGGGAGCGCGGCGAGCGCTTCTTCTAGGGGAATCTCCCGTGTTTCCTCCGGTGTCAGCACCGTCAGCGGGGTGCCGTCGTCCCGCACGTCGAAGCCGCGCTCCCTGATCTGCCGGAACGGGACCAGGGCCAGGCCCTCCGGGATGTCCGCGAGCCGGTCGTACTCCCGGGTCCGGCCGATCAGGACCTCGACCGTGTCGTGGTCATGGCCGGGCGCACGCCTGCGGAGCAGGGCGAACGGGCGTGTGTCGTCGATGATGTCGTGCAGTACGGACATGGGGCTGGCTGTTCCTTCCTGAGAGAGGAACAGCCCGCGTCACCAACGACTGAAGGCCGCCCCTCGGGCGGCCTTCGCGGTTCGGAAACGCGCAGTCAGTGGGCCGCCGGATCTGCGGTCCACCACCAGGTGCGGGTCAGCGCTTGCGCGAACATGGGCGCAACCGTACCCGAACCCCGGCTCATGTGGGGCGGCCGGCTCTCACCTGTCTCAAAAGATGAGCGGGGGCCTGGACGCCCGTCATGACCCCGTAATGTTGTCGAGGTGACCGTGAACGCTAAGACCAGCGCCAGCGCTGGCAACACCTGGCGAAACCTGCCCGCGGCGCAGCAGCCCGAGTACCCCGATGCCGAGGCTCTGCGCGATGTGATCGCGGACCTCGAGTCGTATCCGCCGCTCGTCTTCGCGGGCGAGTGCGACCAGCTGCGCGCCCGACTGGCGGCCGTCGCCAAGGGAGAGGCGTTCCTGCTCCAGGGCGGCGACTGCGCCGAGGCCTTCGACGCCGTCTCCGCCGATCACATCCGCAACAAGCTGAAGACCCTGCTCCAGATGGGCGCCGTGCTCACGTACGCCGCCTCGGTGCCGGTCGTGAAGGTCGGCCGCATCGCCGGCCAGTACTCCAAGCCGCGCTCCAAGCCGACCGAGACCCGCGACGGGCTCACCCTGCCGACCTACCGCGGCGACTCCGTCAACGGGTTCGAGTTCACCGAGGCCGCCCGGGTCCCCGACCCCGACCGCCTGAAGCGGATGTATCACGCCTCCGCCTCCACGCTGAACCTCGTGCGCGCCTTCACCACCGGCGGCTACGCCGACCTGCGCCAGGTCCACGCCTGGAACCAGGACTTCGTGCGGTCGTCCCCGTCCGGGCAGCGCTACGAGCAGCTCGCCCGCGAGATCGACAACGCGCTGAACTTCATGCGCGCCTGCGGCACCGACCCGGCCGAGTTCCAGACCGTCGAGTTCTACGCCTCCCACGAGGCGCTGCTCCTCGACTACGAGTCGGCCCTCACCCGTGTCGACTCCCGTACGGGAAACCTGTACGACGTCTCGGGCCACATGGTCTGGATCGGTGAGCGCACCCGGCAGCTCGACGGTGCCCACATCGAGTTCGCCTCCAAGATCCGCAACCCCATCGGGATCAAGCTCGGTCCGACCACCACGGCCGAGGAGGCGCTCCAGTACATCGAGCGCCTCGACCCCGACCGCGAGCCCGGCCGGCTCACCTTCATCGTCCGCATGGGCGCCGACAAGGTCCGGGACAAGCTGCCCGAGCTGGTCGAGAAGGTCACCGCCTCCGGCGCCACCGTCGCCTGGATCACCGACCCGATGCACGGCAACACGTACGAGGCGGCCTCCGGGCACAAGACGCGTCGCTTCGACGACGTGCTCGACGAGGTCAAGGGCTTCTTCGAGGTCCACAAGGCGCTCGGTACGCACCCGGGCGGCATCCACGTCGAGCTCACCGGTGACGACGTCACCGAGTGCGTCGGCGGTGGCGACGAGATCTTCGTCGATGATTTGCATCAGCGATACGAGACGGCCTGCGACCCGCGGCTGAACCGTAGCCAGTCGCTTGATCTCGCGTTCCTCGTCGCCGAGATGTACCGGGATCAGTAAAGCGCCGAATGCGGAGAACGCCGTAGAACGCCGTGGGGCGCGGATCACAGCGATCCGCGCCCCACGGCGCTTTTGCGCTTCCGGTCGGACGGGTAAGGTTAGGTTTGCCTCACCGATCAGGCGGGGCGGCAATGCCTGTGAACCCCGACCGGGAGGTGAACCCGCGTGTACGTCTGCAACTGTTTCGGAGTTACCGAGGACCAGGTCAAGCAGCACGCCGCGGGCGGTGCCTGCACCCCGCGGCAGATCGCCTCCGCCTGCAAGGCCGGTACCGACTGCGGGTCGTGCGTGCGGCGGATACAGGCGTTGCTCGGGCGCGGGGGGTGTGCGCCGCGGCGGGGTGGGGTTGTCGGCGTTGTCGAGGGTGCCGGTGCGGGTGCCGTTGATGATGAGGCTTTGGCTGCCTAGCCTTCGGCTGTCCTAGCTGTCCGGCTGTTCGATCTGCTGGGCCAAATAGATCGCCTCGCCCATCTTCTCGATCAGCTCCAGCTGCGTGTCCAGGTAGTCGATGTGGTGCTCCTCGTCCTCCAGGATCTCCTCGAAGATCCGGGCCGACGTCACATCGCCCTTCGCCCGCATCACGTCGATGCCCCGGCGCAGGCGGTCGATCGCCTCCACCTCCACCTGGCGGTCCGCCTGGAACATCTCCGTGACCGTCTGGCCGACGCGTACATGGAACAGCCGCTGGTAGTTCGGCAGGGCATCGAGGAAGAGGATTCGTTCCGTCAGCCTGTCCGCGTGCTTCATCTCGTCGATGGACTCGGCACGGGTGTACTTGGCGAGCTTGGTCCAGCCATTGTTGTCCTGGATCCGGTAGTGGAGCCAGTACTGGTTGATGGCCGTCAGCTCGCCCGTGAGCTGCTCATTGAGGAATTCGATGACCTCGGGGTCGCCCTGCATCGCAGAGGCTCCTTCCACGTGGTGGACTGGGCAAGTAGCGCGCATCCTCGCATCGGTCTCGAAAACCGTCCAGTAAGTGCATGCTTAGTACGAGTTGCCCCGAATTAATGATCGGCGAGGGGTGGGTGGCGGGCGCGTGGTCACGGCCACCGCTCAGCTTCTGTCAGGATGGAGGCATGGGTCAGCCGGTGGGTCGCGAGTCTGGAGGAGCAGTGCAGCCGGAGCTTCCTCCGGGGCAGCGTCTGCAGCGCGGCTGGCCGGTCACGCACTACGGGCCGGTGCCCAAGTTCCGGCCCGAGCGGTGGGAGTTCCGGGTCTTCGGGGCCACCGCGGACGGCGACAAGCGCTGCTGGAACCACGAGGAGTTCTCCGCCCTCCCGTACGCCACCGTCGTCGGCGATCTGCACTGCGTCACCAAATTCAGCATGCTCGGTGCCGAATGGGGCGGCGTGCGTGCCTCCACGATCCTCGAGCTCGCGCCGCCCGATCCCGCCGTCACGCACGTCATGGTCTGGGCCGAGTACGGGTTCAGCTCCAACCTGCGGCTCGCCGACTTCGCCTCCGAGCGGACCATCTTCGCCACGCACAAGGGCGGGGAGCTGCTCACCGCCGAGCACGGGTTTCCGCTGCGGCTCGTCGTGCCCCATCTGTATGCCTGGAAAGGGCCGAAATGGGTGCGGGGAGTTGAGTACATGACCGCGGATCGGCGGGGGTTCTGGGAGGAGCGCGGGTACCACAACGTGGGGGATCCCTGGCGGGAGCAGCGGTACTCGTACCAGGAGGTTCCCGGGGAAGGGCCCGAGCTCTGAGCCCGGGCCGTCTTCTCGTGGGTTCTTCTTTTCAAGCGCGGAGTGTCTTCAGGCGTTCTATGTCCGCCGCGTTCGTTTCCTTGCCGCCCGGTGTCTCCACGATCAGCGGGACGTTGTCCGTTGCCGGGTGCGTCATCAGTTCTTTGAACGGGTCCGCTCCGATGTGGCCCGCTCCGATGTTCTCGTGGCGGTCCTTGTGGGCGCCCACGACGTCCTTGGAGTCGTTGGCGTGGATCAGCTTGAGGCGGTCCTCGCCGACCGTGTCGACCAGGAGGTCGAGGGTCTGCTTCATGCCGCCCGGGCCCGCCAGGTCGTGGCCCGCCGCGTAGATGTGGCACGTGTCCAGGCAGACGCCCAGCTTCGGGTGGTGGTCCAGGGCGTCGAAGTACGGGCCGAAGTCCCAGGTGCGGGCGCAGAGCGAGGCGCCCTGGCCCGCGGTCGACTCCAGGAGGAGGAACGGGTCGTCGTCGTGGGTCAGCTCGTCCAGGAGGGGGAGCATGTGTGTGCGGACCTGGGCCAGCGCCACTGATCTGTCGCGGCCGCCTGTTGCCGAGCCCGTGTGCACCACTACGCCCAGGGCGCCGATGTCCCGGGCGCGGCGCAGGGAGTGCCGCATCGACAGCACGCTCTTCTCGACCGTCGCCTCGGTGTGCGAGCCGAAGTTGATCAGGTACGGGGCGTGGACGTAGGCCGGGATGTCGGCGGCGGCGCAGCGGGCGCGGAACGCTTCGTCCTGCTGGGGGTTGCCGGGGGGAGTGGCCCAGCCGCGCGGGTTGGCGACGAAGACCTGGACGGTCTCGGCCTTGACGTCCTCGGCGTACTGGAGGCCTACGGTGGCCAGGCCGCCGGCTACCGGGACGTGGCCGCCGATGGGGTTGCGGGGTCTGCGGGTGTTCACCCTGTCCAGGGTGTCATGGGCTCCGAGGTGCGCTGTGGTGCGGGCCGGGTCGGGGTATGTCCGTCCTCGCCATCTTGATGGCGTCGCCGGTTGCTTCGGGGGCCGTCACCGCGTGTGCTGTGCTGCGGGCGGACATACCCCGACCCGGCCCTTCCGTCTCGTACGAGCCAGACCCGCAGGCCGGTGGTGGCTGGCCGGTCCGGCTAGCTCGTTCGTGGTCGCGGGCCGGGGCTAGCGGATTGTGATCTTGATTGTCGAGCCCTTCGGGGCCCTGTCGCCCGGGTCCACCGACTGGTTCTTCACCGTGTCGCCGAACAGGCCCAGGAGGCCGCGGTCCTCGTCCACCTCGAAGCCCGCGCTCTCCAGCGTGTCGTGGGCGTCGTCCACGCTCATGCCCTCCACGTCCGGGACCTCGATCATGGGCGGGCCCTTCGAGATCGTCAGGGTCACCGTGTCGCCCTCGCTGAGGCGGCCGTCCTGCGGGGACTGGCGGGCCACGTCGCCCTTGTCCTCGTCGGACGTGACGCGGGTGGCGGCGATCTTCGCCTTCAGGCCCGCCTCCTCCAGCTCCGCCACGGCGTCGTCCTCGGACTCGCCCGTGACGTCCGGGACGTCGACGGGGGCGCCCTTGGAGACGATCAGGGCCACCGCGGAGCCGGAGGCGCGGACCGTGCCGGACTCGGGGTTTGTGCTGATCACCGAGCCCTTGGCGATGTCCTCGCTGAACTCCTTGGTGACCATGCCCGGTTCCAGGCCGCGCTGCTTGAGGTCGCTCTTCGCCGTGGCGAGGCGGGTGCCCTCCAGGTCCGGGACCTTCACTGTCTTCGGGCCCTTGGAGACGGTCAGGTTCACCGCGCCGTCGTCGCGGATGCGGGCCTTCGCCTCCGGGTCCGTGCCCATGACCGTGCCGCGCTTGTACGCGTCGCTGTACTCGTAGGTGACCTTGCCGCCCGCGTGGAGACCCGCCTTGTCCAGGCGCTTCTTCGCCTCGGCCTCCGTCTTGGCCAGCAGCGGGGGGACCTCCGTGAACTGGCCCGAGTTGATGTACCAGACGCCCGCGCCGATGCCCAGGACCAGGAGCAGCGCGGCGATGATCGCGAACTGTGCTTTGCGTGGTCTGTTTGATTTGGGTCGGGGTGGGGGTGGTGACTGCAGGCGGCTGGTGGGGTTTGTCGGGGGTGGCTGTACTGCTCGGGGGAGCACGCTTGTGCGGTTCTCCGCGCCCGCGTGCTGTGCCTCGTGTGCTTGCGGGGGTGCCGTGTCCAGCTCTGTCTCGGTCAGGGCCGCCCGGGCGGTCCTCGCGTGCGCCAGGAGGTCCACGGCGTCCTGCGGCCTGGCCTGCGGGTTGCGCGCCGTGGCCGTCGCCACCAGCGTGTCCAGGGCCGTGGGCAGGCCGGGCACGGCTGTGGACGGGGCCGGGACGTCCTCGTGCAGGTGCTTGTAGAGGACCTGGGCCGGGGTGTCGCCGCTGTGCGGCTTGGTGCCCGTCAGCATCTCGTAGAGGACCACGCCGCATGCGTAGACGTCCACGCCCGGAGTGGCGACGTTGTTCTCGATCTGCTCCGGGGCCAGGTAGGAGACCGTGCCCAGGAGCGTGCCCGTGGTGTTCGTGACCGTGTCCACCGCGCGGACCAGGCCGAAGTCCGCCACCTTCACCCGGCCGTCGTCCCCTATGAGGATGTTCTCCGGCTTCATGTCCCGGTGCACGAAACCCGCCAGGTGCGCCGCTCCGAGCGCGGCCAGGACCGGCTCCAGGATGTCCAGCGCCGCGCGGGGGCGCAGGGCGCCGCGGTCGCGCAGTACGTCACGGAGCGTGCAGCCCGCGATGTACTCCATCGCCAGGTAGACGTACGCGCCCTCGGCGCCCTGGTCGAAGACGCCCACGACGTTCGGGTGCGCCAGGCGGGCCACCGACTTGGCCTCGCGGATGAAGCGCTCCACGAAGGTCGCGTCCGTGGCGAGGGAGGGGTGCATCACCTTGAGCGCGAGCACACGGTCCAGACGGGTGTCCACGGCCCGGTAGACCGTGGCCATCCCGCCGACCGCGATCCGTGCGTCGATGCGGTACCGGCCGTCGAGCACATGCCCGAGCAACGGGTCCTGAAGGGTCGTGTCCACGCAGGCGAGTGTACGAGGGGTGACTGACAGGGCCCGGTCCCGCTGCGGGACCGGGCCCGTACTGCAGCAGAGCTGTGACCGTCTCAGAAAGCCGGGCGCTCCGGGTCGAGGCGGGCCCGGCCCTCGGTGGGCGAGGAGGCCTCGGCGAAGTGGCGCTTCGGGATGCGGCCCGCCCGGTGTGCGAGCCGGCCCGCCTCCACCGCGTGCCGCATGCCCTCGGCCATGAGCACCGGCTCCTGGGCCCGGGTCACCGCCGAGGCGAGCATCACACCGGCGCAGCCGAGCTCCATGGCCAGCGCCACGTCGGAGGCCGTGCCCGCGCCCGCGTCCAGGATCACCGGCACGCGCGCGTGCTCGACGATCAGCTCGAAGTTGTGCGGGTTGCGGATGCCGAGGCCCGAGCCGATGGGGGAGCCGAGCGGCATGACCGCCGCGCAGCCCACGTCCTCCAGCTTGCGCGCCAGGACCGGGTCGTCGTTCGTGTACGGGAGGACCGTGAAACCGTCGTCCACCAGGGTTTCCGCCGCCTCCAGGGTTTCGATCGGGTCCGGGAGCAGGGTTCGTTCGTCCGCTATCACTTCGAGTTTCAGCAGGTTGGTGCCCAGTGCCTCGCGTGCCAGGCGGGCTGTGAGAACCGCTTCTCCCGCCGTGTAGCAGCCCGCCGTGTTCGGCAGTACCTGGATGTTCAGTTTCTGGAGGACGGAGAGGACCGAGCCGTGGGACTTCGCCTCTACTCGGCGCATCGCCACTGTGGTGAGTTCTGTGCCTGACGCCGTCAGCGCGCGTTCCAGGATGTCCAGGCTCGGGGCGCCTCCCGTGCCCATGATCAGGCGGGAGGAGTAGGTCGTGTCTCCGATGACGAAGGCGTCGTCCGCCATGTCAGCCTCCTTGCACTGCGGTGAGGACCTCTACGCGGTCGCCCTCGTTCAGTTCTGTCGCCTGCCACTGGGTGCGCGGTACGACCGTCTCGTTCAGGGCCGCGGCCACACCGGAGTGTGCGGTGGTGAGCGTCGTCACGAGCGTGGACAGGGTCGTTCCGGCTGCCACCGCTTGTGGCTCGCCGTTGAGGGTGACGTTCATGCGGGTTGCTCCGAGGTGGCGGTGGTCTTGAAGCGCTGCGGTGCGAAGGGGCGTGCCTCCGGCGGTAGTTCACCCGTGGCGAGGGTGTGGGCCATCACGTCGCCCGTGATCGGGGTCAGCAGGACGCCGTTGCGGTAGTGGCCCGTTGCCAGGAGCAGGCCGGGCAGGGTGGTGGGCCCGAGGAGCGGGGCGTTGTCCGGGGAGCCCGGGCGCAGGCCCGCGCAGACCTCCGTCAGCGGGAGTTCCGTGATGCCGGGGACCAGTTCGTGGGCGTCGCGGAGGAGTTCGTAGACGCCGCCCGCCGTGACCGTCGTGTCCCAGCCGAGCTCCTCGCTGGTGGCGCCGACGACCAGTTCGCCGTTGACCCTCGGCACCAGATACAGGTGGTTGCCGCGGACCACCGCGCGGATCGTGCGGCTGAGGAACGGCGCGTACCGCGGCGGCACCGTCAGACGCAGGACCTGGCCCTTCACCGGGCGGACCGGCGGGCGTACCTCGTCGGGGACGCCGGGCAGCGACGCGCTGTGGCTGCCCGTCGCCAGGACCGTCCGGCCGGCCGCCAGGGTGGTGCCGTCCGTCAGGGTCGCGCCCTGCGCTCTGTCGTGGATCACTGAGAGGCGTTCGGCCTTCTGGCGGTAAAAGGTCACGCCCGCGCGCTCGCAGGCCGTCACAAGGGCGCTCGCGAGTCTTCTCGGGTCGATCTGGTGGTCGCCGTCGACCCGCAGGCCCCCGCGCACGCCCGGCGCGAGCATCGGCTCCAGACGGCGGCACTCGCGGCCCGACAGCCACTCGGACTCCAGGCCCGACTTGAGCTGAAAGGCGTGCAGTTCGCGCAGGTGCGCCCGGTCGTCCGCGTCCAGGGCGACCGCGAGGGTGCCGCACGCGCGGTAGCCGAGGTCCTGGCCGCTCGCCTCGGACAGCTCCGCCGCGAACCGCGGATAGCGGCGCGCCGACTCGACGTTCAGGGCGAGCAGCGTCTGCTCGCCGTAGTGCAGTTCGGTGACCGCGGCCAGCATTCCGGCCGCCACCTGGGCGGCCCCGCCACCCGGTTCGGGGTCCGCTACCGCGACCGACAGGCCGCGCTGCGCAGCCCGCCACGCGGTGACGAGACCGATGATGCCGCCCCCGACGACCAGTACGTCGGTGGCTTCGTTCGGGATACGTGACATGGGCGTCCAGCCCCTCCCTTCGCCGGCATGACCCGGATCAGGTTCGTACGGTCGGAGGCCGCTCCAGCCTCCCTCTCAGCCCGCTGCGTACGGGCTCCCGCGAGTGCTTTACGGCGGCCACCCTAACCGGTGGGCGCGGCCCGCAGTAAGTACGGCCGCCGGTGCGGACAGCGGCTTGATCGCTAAACCGGTGACACGTGTGCAGGACGTCACGGCGCGGGAGTGGCCCGCGCCGCTGACTGACGCAAGATCAGGTGCCTAAGGTGATCCGGTGAGCGAGCAACCGAGTGGCAACGGGACATCTCAGGGGCGGCGCAAGGTCGTCATCGTCGGCGCGGGGATGGCCGGTGTGCAGACCGCCGTGGCCCTGCGCGAACAGGGCTTCGCGGGCACCGTCACGCTGATCGGCGCCGAGCCCCATCCGCCCTACGACCGGCCGCCGCTCTCCAAGGCCGTCCTGCTCGGCAAGGCCGACGGGTCCGCCTTCGACGTGGACTTCGCCGCTCTCGGTGTCGATGTGCGGCTGGGGCGCGAGGTCACCGGTGTGCGGCCCGGTGATCATGAGCTCGACACCGCCGAGGGGGCCGTGCCCTACGACGTCCTCGTCCTCGCCACCGGTGCCGAACCCGTCCGGCTGCCCGGCGCCGACGCCGTACCCGGTGTGCATCTGCTGCGCACCCTCGACGACGCCGAGCGGCTGCGGCCCGTCCTCGCCGAGCAGCGCGACGTGGTGGTCGTGGGCGCCGGGTGGATCGGCGCCGAGTTCGCCACCGCCGCCCGCGAGGCCGGCTGCCGCGTCACCGTCGTGGAGGCCGCCGAGCGGCCGCTGGCCGGGGCGCTGCCCGCCGAGATCGCCGCCCCGATGACCGCCTGGTACGCCGACGCCGGGGCGCGATTGCGCACCCACGCGCGCGTGGAACGCGTCGAGCCGGGGTTCGTGTCCCTGGACGACGGGACGCGGCTGCCCGCGGGCGCCGTCGTCGTCGGCATCGGCGCCCGCCCCGCCACCGGATGGCTGACCGGTTCCGGCATCGAGCTCGGTGAGCACCGGGAAGTCGTCGCCGACGCCGGTCTGCGCACCTCCGTGCCCGATGTGTACGCCGTCGGGGACTGCTCGTCCTTCCCCTCGGCGCGCTACGGCGAGCGGCTGCTCGTCCACCACTGGGACAACGCCCTGCAAGGGCCCCGGACCGTCGCGGCGAACATCATCGGTGAGACACCGGCCGTGTACGACCCCGTGCCCTACTTCTGGTCCGAGCAGTTCGGGCGGTTCGTGCAGTACGCGGGGCACCACCGCGCCGCCGACCGGACCGTGTGGCGCGGGGACCCGGCCGGTGCGGCCTGGTCGGTGTGCTGGCTGCGCGACGGGGCCCTGGTGGCCGTCCTGGCCGTCGGCAAGCCCCGCGACCTCGCCCAGGGGCGCAAGCTCATCGAGGCGGGCACCGTGCTCGACCCGGAGCTGCTCGCCGACCCCGCGAGGCCGCTGAAGTCCGCCGCGGCCTGACCCCGTACACCGCGAGGCCGCTGAAGTCCGCCGCGGCCTGACCGCCGTACACCGCGGGGAAACACCTGGTCAGACCGGTCCGGCTTTCCGTCTGTCAGTCCGGGGTGGCACGCTTGTCCTGTGACCGAGATTGACGCAAAGACCGATGCTCTCGTCCCCGACTGGCTCACCCTTCCCGACATCGCCGAGCGGCTCGGCGTCGAGGTGACGCGCGTGCGCCAGCTGGTGAAGGAGGGCCAGGTGATCGCTGTGCGCCGCGGTGAGAACCGGGCGCTGCACGTGCCCGCCGCCTTCATCGACGGCGACAAGATCGTCAAGGGCCTCACCGGCACCTTGACGCTCCTGCGGGACGACGGCTTCAACGACGAAGAGATGCTGGAGTGGCTCTTCACCCCCGACCCGACCCTGCCGGGCACGCCCGCGCAGGCCCTGAGCGAGAATCGCGGCACGGAGGTGAAGCGCCGCGCCCAGGCGCTCGCCGTCTGACCTGACAACCGTCCGGTGTGCGCGCCACGCGCGCGTGGCGCGCACACCCTCGACAACAACGGGGGATGTCCCATGGCCGACCCGCAGCGCGCCCTGCTCGCCGACGCACGGCTCTACCTGTGCACCGACGCCCGCAAGCGCCAAGGCGACCTGCCGGAGTTCCTCGACGCCGTGCTCGCGGGCGGCGTGGACATCGTGCAGCTGCGGGACAAGGGCATGGAGGCCGGTGAGGAGCTGGAGCACCTCGCCGTGTTCGCCGACGCGGCCCGCCGCCACGGCAAGCTCTTCGCGGTCAACGACCGGGCCGACGTCGCGCACGCCAGTGGCTCCGACGTCCTGCACCTCGGCCAGGGCGACCTGCCCGTCCCCGCCGCCCGCGCCCTCCTCGGCGACGACGTCCTGATCGGCCGCTCCACGCACGCCGACGCGGAGGCCGACGCGGCCGCCGTCCAGGACGGCGTGGACTACTTCTGCACAGGACCGTGCTGGCCGACGCCGACGAAGCCCGGCCGCCACGCGCCCGGCCTCGACCTGGTGCGCCACACCGCCGCCCTCTCCACCGACCGCCCCTGGTTCGCCATCGGCGGCATCGACCTGGGGAACCTGGATGAGGTCCTGGAGGCCGGCGCCCGTCGCGTCGTCGTCGTCCGCGCCGTCACCGAGGCCGACGATCCCGGTGCCGCAGCGGCCGAGTTCGCCAAGCGGCTGCGTTCGATATGACCCGAAGTGCCCGTCCGGGAGCGGCGCCGTGGCCCGCTGTCCGGAAGGTGGACGGGGATTAGGGGCAACCCCATTCCGTCAGTAACCTGCCCGTATGGCCTTTGGCACCGCTTCCACCAGGACTGATCGAGCCCGCACCGTGCGCGACATGCTCGCGGCCGGGAAGACGACGTACTCGTTCGAATTCTCCGCGCCGAAAACCGAGAAGGGCGAGCGCAACCTGTGGAACGCCCTGCGCAGGGTCGAGGCCGTCTCCCCGGACTTCGTCTCCGTGACGTACGGCGCCGGTGGCTCCACGCGCGCGGGCACGGTGAAGGAGACCGAGCAGATCGTCGCCGACACGACGCTGACGCCGGTCGCCCACATCACCGCCGTCGAGCACTCGGTCGCCGAGCTGCGCAACATCATCGGCCAGTACGCGGACGCCGGGATCCGGAACATGCTCGCGGTCCGCGGTGACCCGCCCGGGGATCCCATGGGCGACTGGATCTCGCACCCGCAGGGGTTGACGTACGCGGCCGAACTGGTCGAGCTGATCAAGGAGTCGGGGGACTTCTGCGTCGGCGTCGCCGCGTTCCCGGCCATGCACCCGCGCTCCGCGGAGTGGGACACCGACGTGCGGCACTTCGTCGACAAGTGCCGCGCGGGCGCCGACTACGCGATCACGCAGATGTTCTTCTACCCGGAGGAGTACCTGCGGCTGCGCGACCGGGTCGCGGCGGCGGGCTGCGAGACCCCCATCATCCCCGAATGCATGCCGGTCACGAGCGTGCGCATGCTCGAGCGGCTGCCCAAGCTGAGCAACGCCGACTTCCCGCCGGCGCTGAAAGAGCGCATCCTCACAGCCAAAGACGATCCGGCCGCTGTACGCTCCATTGGCATCGAGTTCGCGACGGAGTTCTGCGCGAAGCTGCTTGACGAGGGTGTCCCGGGTCTGCACTTCATTACGCTCAACAACTCCACGGCGACGCTGGAGATCTACGAAAATCTGGGCCTGCACGCACAGCGGGCCTGATGGGCCGTACCCGCGCGGGGTCACGGCCGTACGAGAGGGGCGTACATGGGCTGGGCGGTCCTCTACCTTGCGTTCGGGCTGGTGGCACTCTGGCTCCTCGGTGAGGTGCTGCTGCAGTACAAGGCACGCCTCCGCTGGCGCCTGCTGGCCTTCGGTGGCTTCCTCGGCGTCGTCCTCGGTGTGCTGCTGCCGTCGGTGCTCGTCATCGCGGCCGGCGCCATCGCCTTCGCGGTCGGCCAGACGTACGTGACGCTGTCGTTCCGCAGCGGCTTCGCGTCCGGCTGGGCCCTGAAGAACAAGCCGGGCGCCGAGGAGAGCGAGGGCGGGCGCAAGCGCCGCCGCAAGGAGCCGGTCCAGCAGGACCCGCAGCTGGAGATCTCCGGCCTGGAGTACGGGCAGGAGGGCCAGGAGCACGCGGCCCAGGACTACCCGGAGCACCCCGAGAGCCCGGCCGAGTCCACCGCGGTCTACGCCGCCACCGAGCCGATGCCCGACGACACCGGCCAGTACGGCGTCTACAGCGACGCCGCGTACGCCCAGAGCGCGCAGGGCCAGCAGGGCCACGACCAGCAGAGCTACGGCTACGACACCGCGTCCTACGGCTACGACCAGCAGGGCTACGGGTACGACCACGGGCAGCAGTCCTACGCCGCGAACTACTCCGACCCGTACATCGGCGGCCAGTCCTACCCGGCGCAGGCCCAGTACGACGACGCGTACGGCACCGGGCAGCAGCAGTACGGCGATCCGTACGCGGCGGGCGCGGGCTACGGCACCGACACGCCTCCGGGCGGCGTCTGGGTGCCCCAGCAGCGCAACACTGAGGGCGAGCAGCAGAACTACGGTGGCGAGCTGCCGCCCGAGCAGTCCTACCCGGGGTACCCGCAGCACGACCCGAACACCGGGTACGACAACAACGGGTACAACGAGCAGCAGTACCGGTACTGACCCGCCCGGCCGCCGGAGCGGCAGGGTCGACCGGCCGCGCGTCCTCGCCCGCCGCGGCTCACTGCGAGCCGCGGAACTCCGGGCCCTCCACGATCAGGCCCGCCACCAGCGCGCCCGACATGCCCGCGTGCGGCAGTCCGCCACCGGGGTGCGACCAGCCGCCCACCGCGAACAGGCCGGGCAGTTCCGTCGTGTTCGCCGGGTGCAGCAGCGCGCCCCGCGCGGCGGCCAGCGCGGGCGCGGGGACCGCTCCGCCCGCCGCCCCGGTCTCCTCGGCGATGTCCCGCGGCGTGCGGACCTCGTGCCACAGGAGGCGGTCGCGCAGGCCGGGCACGGCGCGCTCGGCGGCCGCGAGGACCGCTTCCACGTCGGCCGCGTCCACGCGCGCGTGGGGCGGCACGGTCACGGTGACGGTCGCCGCCTCGTGCCCGGCGTCCGGGGTCTGGGCCGCCTCGCCGGGCCGCAGCACCGTCACCGTCGGTCTCGCGGGCCGCGGGCCGTCCTCGAACAGCCACGCCAGCTCGGCGCCCCGGTCCGCGCCGTGCACGACCGTGCGGTGCGGGGTGCCCTCGGGCCGCGCCCCGCGCAGCGCCAGATGGACCATGAGCCGGCTGGGCACGCCCGCCTCCGAGCGCGCCGGGACCTCGCCGCGCAGGGCCCGGCCCGGCACCAGGGCGTCAAGCACGCCCGGCGCGACGCCCGCCACCACGAAGTCGGCGTCCTCCACGGCGCCGCCGGCCAGCTCGACACCGGCCGCGCGGCCGTCCTTCACGACGATCCGGGTGACGTCCGCGCCGAACACGAACTCGACCTTGCGCTCCAGGCAGCGCGCGTACACCGCGTCCGCGAGCGCCCGCATCCCGCCGGTCACCGCCCACGTGCCGAAGGTCTGCTCCATGTACGGCAGCACGGCCGCGCTCGCCGGTGCCGTACGGGGGTCGAGGCCGTACGCCAGCGCGTACTGCTCCAGGAGCGCCACCAGGCGCGGGTCGCCGTCGAGTTCGAACGCGCCGATCTCGCTGAGCGTCGTCGCCGTGCGGTCCTTGCGCAGGAGCCGCCGCGCCGTCACCGCCGGGTACGGCTCGCGGTCGGCGAGCACCTGCCAGTTGGGCCACAGCGGCTCTTCGAGGAGCGGGCGCCGGGAGCGGTCCCAGGCTTCCCGCGCGCGGTTCATGAACGCCGACCAGCGCGCGCCCGCGCCCGCGCCGACCGCCGCGTCCAGCGCCTCGGCGACGCCCGCACGCCGCGCGTTCGGCAGGTCCGTCACCGTGCCGTCCGCGAAGACGTGCCGCACCGCGGGCTCGACCTGGGTGAGGCCGACCAGCTCCTCCAGCGGCTTCCGGCCCGTCTTGACGAACAGGTCGCGGTAGACGGCGGGCAGGGGAAGGAGTCCGGGGCCCGTGTCGAAGGAGAAGCCGTCGCGCTCGAGACGGCCGACGGCGCCCCCGTACGTCGACGCGCGCTCGAGGACCACCGGTCGGTGGCCCGCGACGGCCAGCCGAGCGGCGGCCGCCATGGCGCCGAGCCCCGCGCCGATCACCGCAATTCGTGCCATGCCAGGGACTTTATCGGCCGCCACTGACAGTGCCGTCCGCAGGTCACGGGGGCGGCGGCCCGTCACGCGCGAGGCGCTTGTCCGCCCGCCGCTCGGCACGTCTGCGCAGGAACCGGCGGATGCGCCGCACCAGCAGGAACAGCGTCAGCAGCCCGAGGACGAGCAGCACCGCCGCGATGATCGCGGCCGCCTCCGGGTGGAACATCGCGAACGTCACGAGGCCGGCGACGCCGAGATCCTCGGCAAGGCTCAGCACGAAGTTCGACGCCGGTTCGGGCGAGGTGTTGACCGCCATGCGCGTACCGGCCTTCACCGCGTGGCTGGCGAGCGCCGTGGAGCCGCCGATCGCGCCCGCCGCCAGGTCGGAGAGCGATCCGCTCTGCCCGGCGAGCAGCGCCCCGACGACCGCGCCCGACACCGGCCTGATCACGGTGTGCACGGAGTCCCACGCCGAGTCGACGTACGGGATCTTGTCGGCGACCGCCTCGCACAGGAAGAGCACACCGGCCGCGATCAGGACGTCCGGACGCTGCAGCGACTCGGGGACCTCGTCGGTCAGGCCGGTCGCGCCGAAGATGCCGAGCAGCAGGACCACCGCGTACGCGTTGATGCCGCTCGCCCAGCCGCTGGTGAAGACCAGGGGGAGTACGGACACGCGGAAGATCGTAACCAGCCGCGAACTCTCCGTGCCTGAGGTTGAGCGCGCATGGCTGAGTATCCGTACTCAGAGAGGGAGATGAGTAGGTGCACCGATGGGTCATGACCTGCGCGGACGGAAGAGTGGTGGGCACGGAGAGGGGCGCGGCTCCGGTACCGCCGACACGGGGCGGCGGAACGGACGCGGCGCCCTTGGCCGCTCCTCTCGCCCGCAAGGGTGAGAGCGAGGCACGGGGGACCCGGGGGAGACCGTACGGGGGACCGACGGGGGAACACGGGGAGCACGGGGGACAACGGGGGATGCGCCGGTCCGGTGAGGCCTGAACGACCACAGGCCCTGCCGGACCGGCGCTCTGTTTTTCAAGCCAGGGCGACGTCCCGCGCGCGGGTCAGGCCCGGCCCTTCAGCGGCTGGCCGCCGCCCACCCGGCCCTGCAGCAGCAGCGACAGCGCGGCGTGCACGTCGTCCAGGGAGCGCTGCGGCTGGAACGCCTGCCAGTCGAGCGCCGCCACCAGGACCATGCCGACCAGGGCCGCAGCCGTCAGCGGGACGTCGATCTCGTCGCTCAGCTCACCGTTGGCCACCGCGTCGCGCAGCACGCCCTCGACCACGGCCACCGCTTCCTGGCGGACCACCGCGAGCGTGGACTGCCAGGCGCGGTTGGTGCGCCACAGCTCGGCCACGTAGAGCTGCGTGAAGGCGGGGTACTCGTCGATGAAGACGAGGCCCGCGCGGATCATCGCGTCCAGGGCGTCGACCTTGCTGCCGCCCCCGTCGTCCGTCCTGCGCGCCGCGTCCCGCAGGGAGGCGGTGAGCAGGCCGACGCCGTGCCGCAGCAGCTCCTCGAAGAGGACCGACTTGCTGGCGAAGTTGTAGTAGACGGTGCCCTTCGCGACCCCGGCGCGCTCGGCGATCTCGTCGACCGTCGTGGCGGAGAAGCCCTGCTCCGCGATGAGCGTGACAGCGGCCTCGTAGAGCTTCTGCCGGGTGGCCTGGCGCCGTGTGCTGCTTTCCATGGACCCGATTCTCACAGGCCGCCTTGTGGGCGCGCTCACAGGCTCAGCTCCGGGTGCAGCCGGTCGAGCGTCCACATCTGGCGGCGCCTGGCCGTCCAGGCGGTGAGCGCCAGGGCGCCGGCCGTGAACGCCGCCAGGACGACGCACGCCTGCCATACGGGGCCGAGCCCGCCGCCGGAGATCAGCCGCCGCAGGGCCTCGACGACGTAGCTCATCGGCAGGTAGGGGTGGAGCGCGTTGAAGAATCCCGGGCTCGTCTGCACCGGGTAGGTGCCGCCCGCCGAGGTCAGCTGGAGCATCAGGAGGGCGAGGACGAGGATGCGGCCCGCCGCGCCGAACTGGGCGTTCAGCCACTGCACGAGCGCGGCGAAGCACGCCGTGACCAGGCACAGGAAGCCGACCGTTCCGGCCGCGTGCAGCATCTCCAGGCCGAGCGCCCAGTGCAGTACGGACATCAGGGCCCCCACCTGGAGCAGGCCGAGCGCGGCGACCGGCAGCCAGCCCGCGAGCGTCACGCGCCAGGACGAGGCGCCCAGGGCGAGCGCGCGCCGGTTCAGGGGCGCGATCAGCATGTAGGCGACCATGGCGCCCACCCACAGGGACAGCGGGATGAAGTACGGGGCGAAACCGGTGCCGTAGTTGGGCGCCTTGTGCAGCGCGTGCGAGGCGAGCTGGACCGGGTCGGCCATGACGCCGGTGCGCTGGTCGCGGTCCTTCTTGTCGTAGTCGGGGATCTTGCGCACCCCGTCGTGCAGACCGCCCGCGAGTTCGCTGGAGCCGTCGGCCAGCTTGAACATGCCACCGTTCAGGTCGTTCGCCCCGGTCTTCAGCGTGCCCACGCCGGTGTCGAGCTTCGTGGCGCCAGTCCTCGCGGTGCCGAGCCCGGTGTGCAGCTTCTGGGCGCCCGTGGCGACCTCGCCCGCGCCCTTGTTGAGCTTGTTGATCTGTGCGACCGCGTTCTCCACGTCCTTGTCGAGCGTGGGGGCGCGCCGGGCCAGCTCCTCCGCCTGCGTCTGAAGAGTCCTGAGATGGCTGTCCATGACCTTCAGGTCGCCGTTCTCGTCCTTGACGAGCGTGTCCAGGTCGTCGGAGACCGTGGCGACATCGGCGGCGGCCGTCATGGCCTTCTTCAGGTCCGGGCAGGCCGGGTCGTCGAGCGGCGCCTTCTCGCAGCGCGCCTCGTAGATGCCCGCGAGGAGGTCGGAGCCCGCGTGAGCGCCCTTGCGGGCGACGGGGGCGGCCTTCACGAGGTCGGCGAGGTTGTTCCGGACGCCCCGCGCGGAGTCGGCGACGAGCTTGGCGGTGTCGCCGATCTGCTTCTTGTTGCCCTTGAGGAACGGCAGGGCCTGGTCGGCCGCGCCGTTGACCTTGTCCGCGAGCTCCTGCGTGCCGTCGGAGACCTGCCGCGAACCCGTCTCCAGGTCGCCCGCGCCCTTGTCGAGCCTGGTCAGCCCTGTCGCCAGGTCGCCGCTGCCCTTCTTGGCGTCCTTCAGACCGTCGGCCAGGTCCTTCGAGCCCTTCTTGGCCTTGCCGATGCCGGTCTCGAGGTCGTCCGCGCCCTTGGCGGCCTTCTGCGTCTTGTCGTGGATGTCGGAGAACGAGACGAAGATCTTGTCGAGGAAGGACCGCGAGGCGTTCGTGGAGGCGGCGGAGCGGACCTCGGAGAACACCGTCCGGGAGATCTGCCCCACGATGTAGTTGTTCGCGTCGTTCGTACGCACCTGGAGGGCACCGGTCTCGGGTGTGTCCCCGGAGCTGGACGCGATCCGCTCGCTGAGGTTCTTCGGCATGGTCAGCGACAGGTAGTACCTGCCGTCCTCGACGCCCCGCTCGGCCTCCTCCGCGTCGACCTCGTGCCACTGGAAGGTGTCGCTGTCGCGCAGCCCCTCGGTGATGTCGTCACCCGCGGCGATCTTCTTGCCCTGGGCGGAGGCTCCCTTGTCGTCGTTGACGAGCGCCACGGGGATCTTGTCCAGGCGCCCGTACGGATCCCAGAAGGACCACAGGTACAGCGCGCCGTAGAGCAGCGGCAGGAGCAGGAGCGCGACGAGCGCGGCGCGCGGCAGCCTGCCCCGTCCGAAGCGCCTGAGCTCAAGCGCGGCCAGCTTCGGCGAGCGCATCGGCCGCCTCCTTGTCTGTGGGCATGTCGGTCACGGCGGTGGGCTGCGCGGGAGCGGTCGACACGACGACGTCCGCGGCGTCCGGCGCCTGGCTGCACACGGCGACGACCGTGGTGCCCGCCGCGGCGACGGCCTTCAACTGGGCCCAGATCTCGGCCGCTTCCGCGTCCGCGAGCTTCAGGTCGGTGTCGTCCACGGCGATCAGACGCGGCGTGCCGACCAGGGCGAGGGCGAGCGAGAGCCGCAGCGCCTCGACGCGTTCCAGGTCGCGGACGGCCGTACGGGGGCCCTTGGGCAGGGTGTCCAGGTCGAGCCCGGCGGCGCTCAGCGCGGCGTCGATCCGCTGCCGGGCCTCGGCCTTGCGCGCGGAGCGGGGACGCAGCATCCCCCGCAGCAGCCCGCGCAGCGATCCGTCGAAGCGGCGCCGCAGCAGCGCCCTCTCCCGGATGTGCTCGGCGACGGTGAGCGCCGGGTCCAGATCGGTCACCCCGGGCACGTGCGCGAGCGCGCTCACGCGTCGTACGGCCGCCATCTGCTTGGGCAGCCGGAGACCGGCCACGGTCGCGGTGCCCTCGGCGGAGCGCATCCGTCCGGTCAGCGCGAGCAGGAGACAGGTGCGGCCGCTGCCGGACGGACCCTCGACGGCGACGAGCGAGCCGGGCGCCGCGTCGACGCCGACGCCGCGGAAGACCCAGCCGCGCGGCCCCTTCACCCCGAACCCCGCGGCGGAGACGGCGGCCCCGCCCTCCGGACCGTCCATGATCGTGGACCCCCTCCGACTTTTAGACTGACCAGTCAGTGCAAAAGCTACCCCGGGCCGCTGTCGGAAGCAAAAGGCCAGGTCAGGGCCGATTGTCAGTGGTACGCCCCACGATGGGTACATACGGCCACTGGGCCGTCACCCAGACGACAGGAGGTTCGTCATGGCCAGGTACCCCGCAGCCGCCGCACGCCGCCGCGCCACCACCGGCCCTGCCCCCTCACTGACGGGACCGGCGAGCGACGTCCATCCCGTGCTGCGCCGCGCGGGCGCCCCGCCCGCAGCGCTCGACCTGCTCGCCCAGGCCCGCGCGGGCCTGGAGGAGGCGAGCGTCCTCGAACCGCCGAACGAGCGGTACGCGACGGCCCACCTCGCCGCCCTGCGCACCGCCGCCGCCGTGCTCGCCGCGCGGGGCCGCCCCGAGGCCACGCCCAAGCGCCGCGCCAGGATCCGGAGCGCCTGGGAAGTGCTCCCCGAGATAGCCCCCGAGCTGGCCGACTGGGGCGCCCTGTTCGCCTCCGGGGCCGACCGCCGCGCCCGCGCGGAAGCCGGCATACGCGGCGCGGCCAGCGCCCGCGACGCCGACGATCTGCTCCGCGACGTCGCGATGTTCCTGCGCCTGGTCGAGCGGATGCTCGTCCTGCAGCCGCTCCTGCCCCAGCCGCGCCACGAGGACGGCCTGCGCGGAATCGATGGGGCGGACAGGCTGGACAGGGCGGACAGGGAGGTGCCCGACGCGGGGTGACCAGCGCGGGCGCCGGTGCGCGGGGGTGGCGAGGCGGTCCGCCCCGGCCCATTAGGCTGGAGGCGCCCCAACCTGTTCACGACGAGGAGTCAGCTGCCGTGTCGGACCCGTCGCGCCACCCCGTCTCCCACCCCCGAACGGCGACGCCGCACACCGACCCCTCGCGCTCCCGCGCCTCCCTGCGCACCGCCGTGGTCTGGGAAGTCCTCAAGGACGCCCTCGACGACCGCGTCAAGACCGGCGGGCAGCCCGAGCTGAAGGTCCTCGACACCGGTGGCGGCAGCGGCAACTTCGCGGTGCCCGTCGCCCGCCTCGGCCACCACGTCACCGTCGTCGACCCCAGCCCGAACGCGCTGTTCGCGCTGGAGCGCCGGGCCGCCGAGGCCGGCGTGGCCGACCGGGTGCGCGGTGTCCAGGGCGACATCTCCGGCCTGTTCGACGTCGTCGAGCGCGACGCCTACGACGCGGTCCTGTGCCACGGCGTCCTGGAGTACGTCGAGGAACCCGCCGCGGGCGTGCGCAACGCGGTGGGCGCGCTCCGCTCCGGCGGCGTCCTCAGCCTGCTCGCCGCGGGGCTCGGCGGCGCCGTCCTCGCGCGGGCCCTCGCCGGGCACTTCAAGGAGGCCCGGCAGGCGCTCGGCGACCCGGCGGGCCGCTGGGGCGAGGGCGACCCGGTGCCCCGGCGCTTCACCGCCGAGCAGCTCTCCAGCCTCGTCGGCGACGCGGGCGTGGACGTCGGCGCGGTGCACGGCGTACGGGTCTTCGCCGACCTCGTCCCCGGAGTCCTCGTGGACACCGAACCCGGCGCCTTCCAGGAGCTGGTGAAACTGGAGGCGGCCGCCGCCGAACTACCCGCTTTCCACGCCGTGGCCACGCAGTTGCACGTGCTCGGTGCGAAGCGCGCGGCGGACGGGGCCTGAGCGACTCCGGTCGGCCGCCGCTGATCAGCGGCGCAGCGGCAGATGGAGTACGCCACAGGCCCCCCGATCGGGCGCCTGTCGCCGTATGATCGGGGTAGACCGTCCGGCATGACGGGTCGGCCGCTGGGGAATGACGCTCAGTGAGCCGGAGCGGCGTGGCGCGGTCCGGAATGGTGAAGTTGGCGTAGAGGGGCGGGTTTCACGGGGGCGATTCCCTGCCTATCCTGAAGGGGACCCCCGGTCGCCCCGGCGACTGCACGATGAGGAGGACTCCGTGCCGCTCTCGGAGCACGAGCAGCGAATGCTCGAGCAAATGGAGCGAGCGCTGTACGCCGAAGATCCCAAGTTCGCGACAGCGCTTGAGGGAAGCGGGCTGCGTACGTACACCCGACGTCGGGTCTACCAGGCAGTCGCGGGCTTCCTGGTGGGTATCGCGCTCCTCATGGCTGGAATGGTCGCGCAGCAGATCTGGATCAGTGTGGTGGGGTTCCTCGTCATGCTGGGGTGTGCGGTGCTCGCCGTCACAGGGTGGCGCAAAGCCCCCAAGCCGGGCGAACAGCCGGCGGGGGCGGTGCCAGGCGCACCGGCCGCCCGGCGCCAGTCCAAACCCAAGCGGTCGATGATGGACCGGATCGAGCAGCGCTGGCAGCGCCGCCGCGACGAGCAGGGCGGTCGCTGAGCGGCTCCGCCGCGCAGGCCGCGCATTCGTTGACGTACGGAAAAGGGTGACCGCCCGAGGCGGTCACCCTTTTCGCGCAATCGCGTCAGCCTTCTTGGCCCGACGGACGGGACCAGCGCTCCCGTTGCCGCGCCAGGAACGACTCCCAGCGCTCCGACGCCGCCCACACCACCCGGACGGCCGAACGCGGCAGCAGCGTCGCGCACAGGCGCGTCCAGCCGCTCGCCTTCGTGTGCAGATCGGTGTACACGTGCCGCACGTCCTCGCCCAGGCCGAAGACGGGCAGGGGCCGCGGCGCGTAGAGCACCTGTTCCACCGCCGACGCCACCCGCTGGACCGCCGCGGAGGCCGCCGGGGACAGCTCCCCGGTCCGCACGATGCGCTCCGCCGCCTTGCGCGGGGTGAGCGAGTCGTCCGGGGCGATGCCGTAGTCCCACGCCGTGTCCGTCACCTCACGCCAGGCCGCCAGCGTGCGCGGTCCGGCATCGGCCTCCGTACGGCCGGGGGCGGACAGGCGGCGCGCCCGGACCCCCTTGCGCCACATCATCGGCGTCAGGACCACCGAGACGACCAGCAGGACGCCCAGGGCGGTCAGCAGGGACCCGAGCCAAGGGAAATCGTCGTCCGGCGGGCCGCCCGCGACCGCCGGGCCCGTGTTGCCGCAGGACCCGTCCTTCAGCTGGGCCGCCGAGCAGCTCTGCGACGACGACGGCTGGGAGGCCGACGGCGCCGAGGACGCGGACTCGGTGGGCGCCGCCGGATCGCTCGGGCTGCCGATCGGGGTGTCGTCCTGCGTGTACTGCGGGACCGTGCCGCGGTTCGGCGTCGGCTCGAACCGGGTCCAGCCCACGCCCTCGAAGTACAGCTCCGGCCAGGCGTGCGCGTCGCGCAGCCCCACCGAGTAGGTGCCGTCGCCCGCCGGTGAGCCGGGCGTGAAGCCGACCGCCACGCGCGCGGGGATGCCGAGCGTCCGCGCCATCGCCGCCATCGAGAAGGAGAAGTGGACGCAGAAGCCCTCCTTCTGCTTCAGGAACCGGGCTATGGCGCTGGAGCCGCTGCCGGCCTGCACCTCCGTGTTGTAGGTGAAGCCGCCGTTCACCGCGAACCAGTCCTGCAGTTTGACCGCGCGCTCGTAGTTGTCGGACGCGCCCGCCGTGACCCGCAGCGCGGTCGAGCGCACCACGTCCGGCAGTGAGCCGGGCACCTTGGTGAACTCCCGCGCCAGCTCGTTCGGCGGCGGCCCCGCGTTCGCCAGCTGCTCTGCCGTCGGCTGCACGATCATGCTGCTGACGGTGTACGACTTCCCGCGCGTGGTCTGCCCGTGGTCGCCCACCAGGGTCCGGCCGACCTGCTCGAACCGCCAGCGCCCGTCGATCGAGACCTTCGTCGCCGGGTAGGGCATCGGCAGCCAGTCCTGCTGGTACCAGTCGGCCGCCGAGATCCGGGTGGTGATCTCGGTCCTGCCGATGTCCGCGCCGAGACCCGGCGGGTTCGGCAGCGGGGACGGCACATCGGTGATGCTGCGCACCGAGGGGCGCCAGGTGGTGCCGTCGAACTCGTCGAGCGAGACGATCCGCAGGTACATGTCGGACGTCTGCTCGGCGTTGGTCCGGTACGTCATCACCGTCCGGTCCTCCGGCTGGTTCAGGCTGTTCTGCAGCGAGACCAGCGGATTGACCGCGGAGATGGTGCCGCCGCCCCCCGGCCCCTTGCCCACCCCGGTGCCGGAGGGGTCCAGGAGGCCGCCGTCGATCGAGAGCCACGGGGAGAGGGGCACGAGCACGGCGATACCGAGGGCGACGGCGCCGATGCGGCGGCCGGTGCGGACCGGGGCGACCGCGCCGCCCCCGCCGTCGCGGACCGGGGCACCGCCGCCGGGCACCCGCCCGGTGCCGCCGAAGACACGGCCCCACTGCGACAGCCGGTCGCGGCTCTCCGCGAGCAGCAGCAGGAGGTAGCCGCCCGCGGCCAGCAGGAACCAGAACCAGTCGGTGCCGCCGTCGGAGAGCCCGGCGGCGACCGAGTACAGCGCGAGCAGCGGCAGACCGGCCGGGGCCGCGCTGCGGAACGTCACCGCGAGCATGTCCACGAGCAGGCCGATCGCCAGCGCGCCGCCGACCAGCATCAGCCGGATGCCGTCGGTCAGCGGCGCCGGGATCATGTACCGGCCTATGTCGTCGCCGCCGGACTCCAGGACGAGGCCGAAGTGCCGGAACGCCTCGGGGCCCGGGATCACCGCGCCGAGCGCCTGCTCGTGCGCGAAGACGAGCGTGAGCAGCAGCAGGGAGACCAGCGCCTGCGCGGCGACCGTCAGCGGCCGCGCCAGCGGGATCCTGCGGGCCGCCGCGCCGACCGCGGCCTGGATGACCAGCAGGATCGCGGCCTGGACGATCCAGGTGGCCCTGTCGACGAGCGGCAGCAGCGAGCACGAGGCCAGAAAGGTGGCCAGTGTCGCGCAGATCGACAGACGCGCCCCGCCGCTCATGACCAGCCCCCTGTGCCGCCCGGGGCCGTCACGGCCCCTGTACTACGCTCCCGGTCCGCTTGACGCCACGTGTCCACGACGGACGCGCCGGGCGGCACGACGACCGCGGTCCAGCCCGCCTCCTGCAACATGCGCAGCCGCTCCGCGCACTCCGGCGAGAGCGGCGCCCCCGCACCCTGTGCCCAGGAGGCGCTGTCCAGGAGGAAGGCGACGGCGGCGCCGCTGCGCTGCCGCATCTTGGCGGCGACGGCGGCCTGTTCCTCGTCCAGGTCACCGAAGAAGGCGACCAGAAGGCCCTCGTTGCCGCCGCGCAGGACGTCGTAGGCCGCCGACAGCGTGTACGCGTCGGAGTGGTCGACGACCGCCAGCGTGTCCATCATCAGGCCCGCCGCGTCCGCCGACTCCTGCCCCGCGCCCGCGAAGCCGTCCGTGCCCTCGCCCGGCACCGCGTTGCCCGTGTCGGTCAGGAGGCGGACCGAGAAGCCCCGTTCGAGCATGTGGACCAGGGCGGAGGCCGTGCCGGACACCGCCCACTCGAAGGCCGAGTCAGGGCCCGCGCCCTGGAAGGCGATGCCGCGCGTGTCGAGCAGCACCGTGCAGCGGGCCCGCTGCGGCTGCTCCTCGCGGCGCACCATCAGCTCGCCGTAGCGCGCCGTCGAACGCCAGTGGACCCGGCGCAGATCGTCCCCGTAGCGGTACCCGCGCGGGATCACGTCGTCCTCACCGGCCAGGGCGAGCGAGCGCTGCCGCCCGTCCCCGTACCCCTTGGCCTCACCGGAGAGCCGCACCGGCGGCAGCGGCTCCACGCGCGGGATCACCGTCAGGGTGTCGTACGTGGAGAAGGACCGGGTCAGCTCGCACATGCCGAAGGGGTCGGTGAGGCGCAGTTGCAGCGGGCCGAGCGGGTAGCGGCCGCGCAGGTCCGAGCGGACCCGGTAGGACACCTCGCGGCGGCCGCCCGCCTCGACCCGGTCGAGGACGAAACGGGGCCGGGGCCCGAGCACGTACGGCACCCGGTCCTGGAGCATCAGAAGGCCGGTGGGCAGGCGCGAGATGTTGTCCATCCGCAGATGGACGCGGGCCTCCGAACCGGCGGGCACGCGCGCGGGGGAGAGGCGGCGGCTGCCCGCGACCCGGTAGCGGGTGCGGTACAGGACACCCGCGCAGACCAGCGGCAGCGCCGCGAGCAGCAGTCCGACCCGGAGCAGATCGTTCTGGCCGAGGACGTACGCGCAGACCGCCGCGGCCACCCCGGCCGCGAGGAAGGAGCGGCCGCGCGTGGTCAGCCCGGCGAGGGCGGTGCGCAGGCCGCTCTTGTCGCCCTTGTCGTTCGTCGCGCCGTCGCCGCCGGTGAAGCCGCCCCCGGGGTCCGGCGCCGGATACCCCCCTGCCGTCATCACAGCCCCCGGGCGCCGGGCGGCTGCTGGCCGTAGATCGGGGGATGGGCGGGGTAGCCGGGCGCGCGCGTGTCGGCCGCCGGGACCGGGGTGCGCTGCAGGATGTCCAGGACGACCTGCTCGGCCGTGCGCCGGTTCAACTGGGCCTGCGCGGTGGGCAGCAGACGGTGCGCCAGGACCGCGGTGGCCAGCGCCTGCACGTCGTCCGGGAGCGCATACTCGCGGCCGCTGAGCGCCGCCGACGCCTTGGCCGCCCGCAGCAGGTGCAGCGTCGCGCGCGGGGACGCGCCGAGTCTGAGATCCGGGTGCGTGCGCGTGGCGGCGACCAGGTCGACCGCGTAGCGGCGCACCGCCTCGGCGACGTGGACCGTGCGCACCGCGTCGACCAGCTTCACGATGTCGTGCGCGTGCGCCACCGGCTGAAGGTCGTCCAGGGGCGAGGCGCCGCCGTGCACGTCCAGCATCTGCAGCTCGGCCTCCGGGTGCGGATAGCCGATGGAGACGCGGGCCATGAAACGGTCGCGCTGCGCCTCGGGCAGCGGGTAGGTGCCCTCCATCTCGACCGGGTTCTGCGTCGCCACCACCATGAACGGGCTCGGCAGTTCGTAGGTCTTGCCGTCGATGGTGACCTGGCGCTCCTCCATGGACTCCAGGAGCGCCGACTGGGTCTTGGGCGAGGCGCGGTTGATCTCGTCGCCGATCACGATCTGGGCGAAGATCGCACCCGGCTTGAACTCGAAGTCCCGGCGCTGCTGGTCCCAGATGGACACCCCGGTGATGTCCGAGGGCAGCAGGTCGGGCGTGAACTGGATGCGCCGCACCGAACAGTCGATGGAGCGCGCCAGCGCCTTGGCGAGCATCGTCTTGCCGACGCCCGGCACATCCTCGATGAGCAGGTGCCCCTCGGCGAGCAGCACTGTCAGCGAAAGCCGTACGACCTCCGGCTTGCCCTCGATCACACCCTCCACCGACTGGCGCACACGCTCCGCGGTGGTGGTCAGATCAGTGAGGCTCGCTCGATCGTCATAGGTCGTCACCCGGCCCTCCTCGGCCCGTACTTTCCCGGGCCGACGCTCTGTGACGCGGACCGGCCCACCCCGAAACACGGACACCACGCGCGAAAAGTTCCGAAGCTCGCGCGAGGTGCCACACCCGCATTCTTGTTGGCGTTACCGGTTCGTGTCACTCGCCTGTGGACAACTGGCCGCGATATGTCGCTTTTCAGCGGGGCTTGATCTCCCGCAGCTCGCCCGTCTTCACGTCCAGGACGAAGCCGCGCACGTCATCGGTGTGCAGCAGGAAAGGTGAGGTACGCACCTTCTCGATGGACTGCCGGACGTCCTGCTCAACGTCGGCGAAGCCCTCGGCGGCCCAGGTCGGCCGCTGGCCGACCTCCCGCTCCAGCTCGTAGCGGAAGTCCTCGGTGAGCCCCTCCATGCCGCAGCCGCTGTGGTGGACGAGGACCACGCTGCGGGTGCCGAGCGCACGCTGGCTGATGGTGAGCGAGCGGATCACGTCGTCGGTGACGACGCCGCCCGCGTTGCGCATGGTGTGGCAGTCACCGAGCTGCAGGCCGAGCGCGGCGTACAGGTCGAGGCGGGCGTCCATGCACGTGACGACGGCGACCTGCGCGGCGGGGCGCGCGCTCAGGCCGGGGTCGCTGAACGCGGCGGCGTAGCGCGCGTTCGCCGCGACGCAGCGGTCGGTCACGGTCGCTGCGCCCTTTATGGCGTCGTCGGGGCTAGGGCTGGAAGCGGCAGGCGTCGTCATGGTGACGACGGTAATGGTCGCGGGGGTGCGCGGCCCGCTTTGGGTGGGCGCAAAGAGGGGTGTCGACCCTTGTTGTGAGCTAACCCACAAGGGCGCACGGGCCGCGGCCGGGCGGGTGAAAAGGCGTCATGCGCCTCATCCGACGACGCGCCCGGCGACGCGCAGGCCGGTTGATTGACCGAGGAGCGCCGTGGACTAAAGTGACGCCGAACCCCGATAAATCGAAGCAACACGGAGATCCCGGCACTGCCGGACGCTCCCCGCGTGCGCGGCGCGTACGTACGGCTCGGCCTCCTCCCGCTCGGGTCGGCCGGCGTCACTTCCCCGGCGCCGACGGACCACTCTCCCCTTCACGAGCGGGCGGGGACCCGGCAGTGCGTGCGACCGCCCCGCCGGACCTGAGAGGGCCCCTTGAGTCAGCGACATGTCCCGGTGATGCTCCAGCGCTGCCTGGACCTGTTGGCCCCGGCCCTGGCCGAGCCCGGAGCGGTCGTCGTCGACTGCACCCTCGGGCTCGGCGGCCACAGCGAGGCCCTCCTCTCCACCTTCCCCTCCTGCCGTCTGGTCGCCCTCGACCGCGACAAGGAGGCGCTGCGCCTGTCGGGGGAGCGCCTCGCCCGCTTCGGCGACCGCGCCACCCTCGTGCACGCCGTCTACGACGAACTGCCCGAGGTCCTGGACCGGTTGGAGATCCCGCGCGTCCAGGGGGTCCTGTTCGACCTCGGCGTCTCCTCCATGCAGCTCGACGAGGCCGACCGCGGCTTCGCCTACGCCCAGGACGCGCCCCTGGACATGCGCATGGACCAGACGACGGGGATGAGCGCCGCCGAGGTCCTCAACACGTACGCGCCGGGCGAGCTCGTGCGGATCCTGCGCCAGTACGGCGAGGAGAAGCAGGCCAAGCGCATCGTCTCGGCGATCGTGCGGGAGCGCGACAAGGAGCCGTTCAGCAACAGCGCCCGGCTCGTCGAACTGATCCGCGACTCCCTGCCGCAGGCCGCCAAGCGCACCGGCGGCAACCCCGCCAAGCGCACCTTCCAGGCCCTGCGCATCGAGGTCAACGGCGAACTGAGCGTCCTGGAGCGCGCCGTCCCCGCGGCCGTGAAGGCGCTCGCGGTCGGCGGCCGGATCGCCGTCCTGTCCTACCACTCGCTCGAGGACCGCCTGGTCAAGCAGGTCTTCGCGGCGGGCGCCGCCACCACGGCCCCGCCCGGGCTGCCCGTCGTCCCCGAGCGCTACCAGCCCCGGCTCAAGCTGCTCACCCGCGGCGCCGAACTCCCCACGGAGGAAGAGGTCGCCGAGAACCGCCGGGCCGCTCCGGCACGGCTGCGGGGTGCGCAGCGCATCCGCGAGGAGGTCGCCGAGTGAGGCACGCGCGCGTGGAGAGGTGGTCATGACCGCCAGGAGCGGCCCGAACGACGCGAAGAACTCCCCGGGCAGGAGGCCGCAGGCGGCCAAGGGCGCCGCGAGGCCGAAGAAGGCCGTGGCGCCCCCGCGCGGGCGCGCCGCCCGCCTCGCGCGGCTCATGCCGGTCTCCCCGTCCGGCGGCGCCCAGGCCGCCCGGACCCCGTTCGTCCTCCTCGTCGTCCTGCTCCTCGGCGGCGGACTGATCACGCTGCTCGTGCTCAACTCCTCGCTGAACGAAGGATCGTTCAAGCTCAGCAGGCTCAAGAAGGAGACCACCGAGCTCACCGACGACGAGCAGCAGCTCCAGCGCGACGTCGACTCCTACTCGGCGCCCGACGCCCTCCAGCGCCGCGCCCGTGAGCTGGGCATGGTCCCGGGCGGCGACCCCGCCTTCCTCGACCCGGACGGCGCGGTGCGCGGCGTGCCGAAGAAGGCCGCGTACTCCGCGCCGCTGTACCAGCAGGCGCCCGCGCCGCCGCAGCCCGCGGTGACGGTCCCGGCCGCGTCCCCGTCGCCGATCGCGCCGCCCGCGCCCACTGCGGTGAGCCCCGCTGCGACGAACCCCGCCGGGACGGCCCCCGCCGAAACGGCCCCCGCTCCTTCGAACTCCGGCAGGTGACGCCATGACCGACAGGGAGCCTCCGCGCCGCCGCGTGCCAGGACCCGCGCGCGGCGGCGGCCCGTCGCCCCGCCCCGCCGCGCAGCGGCGCCCCGGACCCGGCGGGCGCCCGGCCGCGCGGCGCCCGCGCCCCTCGGCCGCGAAGGGCCGCACCCCACTGCGCCTGGGCAGCCCCCGTCCCCGGCTGCGGATGGTCAGCCTCGGCCTCACGCTCGTCCTCCTGGTCTTCGTCGTCCGGCTCTTCCAGGTGCAGGGCGTCGACGCGAACGCGTACGCCGCACGGGCCGAGCTGAACCGGTACGTCAGCCACACCATCGCCGCCGAGCGCGGCGGCATCACCGACCGCAGGGGCGTCTCCCTCGCGACCAGCGTCGACGCGTACGACATCACCGCGGACCCGACCCTGTTCACCAAGAAGGCCACCAAGGTCGAGGACGCCCCCGAGCAGGCGGCGGCGCTCCTCGCGCCGATCGTCGGCGGCGACGCGGACGCCATCGCGAAGAAGCTGCGGACGAAGAAGACCCGGTACGTGCGGCTCGCCACGCGGCAGACGCCGCAGGTCTGGAAGCAGATCAAGGACCTCAGGTCGACGCTGAACGACAAGGCCAACGCCGAGGGCCGCGAGGCGAGCGTCCTGTCCGGCGTGCTCGCCGACCCCAGCAGCAAGCGCGTCTATCCGAACGGCGACCTCGGCGCCGGGATACTGGGCTGGGTCAACGCCGACGGCCAGGGCGGCGGCGGCATCGAGCAGCAGCTGAACAAGGAGCTGGCCGGCAAGAACGGCAAGATCCGCTACGCCCAGTCGGGCGGGCAGCAGGTACCGACCGCCGGCTCCACCGAGCAGCCCGCGGTGGCCGGTTCCGACGTCGAGCTGACCATCGACCGCGACATCCAGTGGGCCGCTCAGAACGCGATCACCGAGCAGGTGGCGAAGTCCGGCGCCGACCGCGGCTACGTCATAGTGCAGGACACCCGCACCGGCGAGGTCCTGGCCATGGCGAACGCGCCCGGCTTCGACCCCAACGACCTCTCGGACGCCAGCCCGGCGGCGCTCGGCAACGCCGCGCTGCAGGACGCGTACGAGCCGGGCTCGACCGCCAAGGTCATGTCGATGGCGGCGATCCTGGAGGAGAACGCGGCGACGCCCCTGACCCACGTCACCGTGCCCAACCGCCTGCACCGCGGCGACCGGCTCTTCCAGGACGACATCGACCACGAGACCTGGCACCTCACGCTCAACGGCGTCCTCGCCAAGTCCAGCAACATCGGCACGATCCTCGCCACCGGCGAGCTGGGCGAGACCCAGCCGAAGGCCAACCGGGTGCTCCACTCGTACCTGAGCAAGTTCGGCATCGGCGAGCAGAGCGGTCTCGGCTTCCCCGGCGAGACCTCCGGCATCCTCGCACCGGCGGACAAGTGGTCGACGTCGCAGCAGTACACGATCCCGTTCGGCCAGGGCTTCTCCATCAACGCCATGCAGGCGGCCTCCGTCTACTCGACCATCGCCAACGACGGCGTACGGATCGAACCGACGCTGGTGCGCGGCGCCAGGGACGCCGACGGCCGGTTCCGGCCCGCGCCCCGGCCCAAGGAGACCCGGGTCGTCAGCGCGAAGACGGCGAAGACGGTCGCCAAGATGCTGGAGTCCGTCGTCGACGACGAGGAAGGCACCGGCACCAAGGCGCGCATTCCCGGCTACCGCGTCGCGGGCAAGACCGGTACGGCCAACCGCGTGGATCCGGACACCGGCCGCTACAAGGGGTACACGTCGTCCTTCGCCGGGTTCGCGCCCGCCGACAAGCCGCGGGTCACCGTGTACTGCGCCATCCAGAACGCCACGAAGGGCAGCTACTTCGGCGGACAGATCTGCGGCCCCATCTACAAGCAGGTCATGGAGTTCGCGCTGAAGACCCTCCAAGTACCGCCCACGGGCGCCAAGTCCGCCCGGCTCCCCGTCACGTTCCAGCCATGACGGCCGGGAACCACCGTGTCCATGATCACCTCACCCTCACCAGACACCCTGAGAGCTCGTGACAACCATCACCTCCGACTCCGGGAACCAGCTCCCGCCACGCCCCTCGCTTCGCTCAGCGGGGGGTCCGCCCGGTACGCTCACCGCCGTGCCACACGCTGATCAGTCCCAAACCACCCAGAAGGGCGCACCCGTGACATACCCCGGGCCGCCGCGGCCGGTCGAGGTCTCCGCCACACCCCTCGCGGAACTGGCAGATCAGCTGGGAGTACCCGCACCACGGGCCACCGGCGCGGACGGGAGCGGCCCGAGCATCTCGGGCATCACCCACGACTCCCGCGCGGTCCGCCCCGGCGACCTGTACGCGGCCCTGCCGGGCGCCCGCGCGCACGGCGCCGACTACGCGGCCCAGGCCGCCACGCTCGGCGCGGTCGCCGCCCTCACCGACCCGGCCGGCGCGGACCGCGTCGCCGAGGCCGGGCTCGTCCCGCTGGTCGTGGACAACCCGCGCGCGCGGATGGGCGAACTGGCCGCCACCATCTACGGCCACCCGGGCAAGGACCTGCTCCAGCTCGGGATCACCGGCACGTCCGGCAAGACCACGACCGCGTACCTCGTCGAGGGCGGTCTGAAGTCGGTCCGCTCCACCGGGCTCATCGGCACGGTCGAGATGCGCATCGGCGACGAGCGCATCAAGTCCGAGCGCACCACGCCCGAAGCCACCGACCTCCAGGCGCTGTTCGCGGTCATGCGCGAGCGCGGCGTCGACGCCGTCGCCATGGAGGTCTCCAGCCACGCCCTGGTGCTCGGCCGGGTCGACGGCTGCGTCTTCGACATCGGGGTCTTCACCAACCTCAGCCCGGAGCACATGGAGTTCCACTCCGACATGGAGGACTACTTCCGGGCGAAGGCGCAGCTGTTCACACGCGCACGCAGCAAACAGGGCGTCGTGAACTTCGACGACGAGTACGGGCGCCGGCTCATCCGTGAGTCGGAGGTCCCGGTCGTGAGCTTCTCGGCGGAGGGGCACCCCGACGCCGACTGGCGCGCCGAGGACGTCGAAGTGGGGCCGCTCGGCTCCACGTTGACCGTCGTGAGCCCCAAGGGCGAGCGGTTCGCCGCCAAGGCACCGCTCCCCGGTGCCTTCAACGTCGCGAACACCCTCGCCGCGATCGTGACCCTCGCCGTCGCCGGGATCGACCCGCAGACGGCCGCCGACGGCGTCGCCGCCGTCCCCGGGGTGCCGGGCCGCCTGGAGCGCGTGGACGCGGGCCAGGACTACCTCGCCGTCGTCGACTACGCGCACAAGACCGACGCCGTCGAGTCCGTCCTGCGGGCCCTGCGCAAGGTCACCGAGAACAAGCTGCACATCGTGCTCGGCTGCGGCGGCGACCGGGACAGGACCAAGCGGATGCCGATGGGCGCCGCCGCCGCCCGGTTCGCCGACACGGCCATCCTCACCTCCGACAACCCGCGCGGCGAGGATCCCCTCGCGATCCTCGCCACCATGCTGGCGGGCGCCGCCGACGTGCCCGCCCACGAGCGCGGCGACGTCGCCGTCTTCGAGGACCGGGCCGCCGCCATCGCCGCCGCCGTCGCGCGTGCGAAGCCCGGCGACACGGTGCTCGTCGCGGGCAAGGGCCACGAGCAGGGCCAGGACATCGCCGGGGTGGTGCGTCCCTTCGACGACCGCCAGGTGCTTCGCGAAGCCATCGAGCAGACCCAGGGATGAAGTTGTGATCGCCCTCTCCCTCGCCGAGATCGCCTCAGCTGTCGGCGGGCAGACCTACGACATACCGGACGATCAGGTCCGGGTCACCGGCCCGGTCGTCATCGACTCGCGCAAGGTCGAGACCGGCAGCCTGTTCGCCGCGTTCGCCGGTGAGCGCGTGGACGGCCACGACTACGCGCGCGAGGTCGTCGACAAGGGAGCGGCCGCCGTCCTGGCGTCCCGCCCCGTCGGCGTGCCCGCGATCGTCGTCGACGACGTCCAGGCCGCGCTCGGCGCGCTCGCCCAGCACGTCGTGGAGCGGCTCGGCGCCACCCTGGTCGCGCTGACCGGCTCGGCCGGCAAGACCAGCACCAAGGACCTGATCGCCCAGGTCCTCGGCAGCAAGGCGCCCACCGTCTTCACGCCCGGCTCGTTCAACAACGAGATCGGCCTGCCGCTGACTGCCCTGTCCGCCACCGACGAGACGAAGTTCCTCGTTCTGGAGATGGGCGCCCGCGGCAAGGGCCACATCCGGTACCTGACGGGCCTCACGCCCCCGCGCGTCGGCGTCGTCCTCAACGTCGGCAGCGCCCACATCGGCGAGTTCGGCGGCAAGGAGCAGATCGCGGAAGCGAAGGGTGAGCTGGTCGAGTCGCTCCCTGCCGACGGCACCGCGATCCTCAACGCCGACGACCCCCTCGTACGGGCCATGCGCTCGCGCACGAAGGCCAAGGTGCTCCTCTTCGGGGAGAGCGACGAAGCCGACGTACGTGCCGAGAATGTCCGGCTCACGGAGAACGGGCAGCCCGCCTTCCGCCTTCACACACCCTCCGGGTGCAGCGAAGTGACCTTGCGCCTGTACGGTGAGCACCACGTGTCGAACGCGCTCGCCGCGGCCGCCGTCGCCCATGACCTTGGCATGTCCGCCTCGGAGATCGCGCTCGCGCTCTCCGAAGCGGGCTCCCTGTCCCGCTGGCGGATGGAGGTCACCGAGCGTCCGGACGGCGTCACGATCGTCAACGACGCCTACAACGCGAACCCCGAGTCCATGCGAGCCGCCCTGCGCGCGCTCGTGGCCATGGGCAAGGGGCGGCGGACGTGGGCGGTGCTCGGGCACATGGCCGAGCTCGGCGACGAGTCGCTGGCCGAGCACGACGCGGTCGGACGGCTCGCCGTCCGGCTCAACGTCAGCAAGCTCGTGGCAGTCGGGGGCAGGGAAGCGTCCTGGTTGCGACTGGGCGCCTATAACGAGGGTTCGTGGGGTGAGGAGTCGGTGCACGTGTCCGACGCACAGGCGGCGGTCGACCTGTTGCGCAGCGAGCTGCGCCCGGGTGACGTCGTGCTCGTGAAGGCCTCCAGGTCGGTCGGCCTGGAGAGCGTGGCACAGGCGCTGCTCGAGGGCGAGGTCGATGCCCGATGATGAAGCAGATCCTCTTCGCGGGCGTCATCGGTCTGTTCCTGACGCTGGTCGGCACACCCCTGCTGATCAAGCTCCTCGCCCGCAAGGGCTACGGCCAGTACATCCGTGACGACGGCCCGCGCGAGCACCACAGCAAGCGCGGTACGCCGACCATGGGTGGTATCGCCTTCATCCTGGCGACCCTCATCGCGTACTTCCTGTCCAAGCTGATCACCGGCGCGAGCCCGACCCTGTCGGGTCTCCTCGTGCTCGGCCTGATGGCGGGCATGGGCCTGGTCGGCTTCCTCGACGACTACATCAAGATCGTCAAGCGCCGTTCGCTCGGTCTGCGGGCCAAGGCGAAGATGGCCGGGCAGCTGATCGTCGGCATCGCCTTCGCGGTCCTCTCCCTGCAGTTCGCGGACGCACGCGGACAGACCCCGGCCTCCACCCGGCTCTCCTTCGTGGAGGACTTCGGCTGGACGATCGGCCCGGTGCTCTTCGTCGTCTGGGCGCTGTTCATGATCCTCGCCATGTCGAACGGCGTGAACCTCACCGACGGCCTCGACGGTCTCGCCACCGGCGCTTCCGTGATGGTCTTCGGGGCCTACACCTTCATCGGCGTCTGGCAGTTCCAGGAGTCCTGCGCCAACGCGCAGACCCTCACCAACCCAGCGGCGTGTTTCGAGGTCAGAGACCCACTCGACCTGGCGGTCGTCGCCTCGGCCTTGATGGGCGCCTGCTTCGGCTTCCTGTGGTGGAACACCTCGCCCGCCAAGATCTTCATGGGTGACACCGGCTCGCTCGCCCTCGGCGGCGCCCTCGCCGGTCTCGCGATCTGCTCGCGCACCGAGCTGCTCCTCGCCCTGCTCGGCGGCCTCTTCGTGATGATCACCATGTCCGTGGTCATCCAGGTCGGCTCCTTCAAGATGACCGGCAAGCGCGTCTTCCGCATGGCGCCACTCCAGCACCACTTCGAACTCAAGGGGTGGTCCGAAGTCCTTGTCGTGGTCCGCTTCTGGATCATCCAGGGCATGTGCGTGATCGTCGGCCTCGGCCTCTTCTACGCAGGATGGGCAGCCAAGAAGTGACATCCGGTCAGGGTCCCTGGCAGGGGACGGCCATCACCGTCGCCGGTCTCGGCGTGAGCGGCCTCAGCGCCGCCCGCGCCCTGGCCGGCCTCGGCGCGTCGGTCACCGTCGTGGACGGCGGCGACGGCCCCGCCCAGCGTGAAAAGGCGGCTCTTCTTAAAGAAGAGGGCATCGCCGTACGCCTGGGGGATGCCGAAACGCTGCCCGAGGGCACCGAGCTGATCGTCACCTCGCCGGGCTGGAAGCCGACCTCGCCCCTGTTCGCGGCCGCCGCCGAGGCGGGCGTGGACGTCATCGGCGACGTGGAGCTCGCCTGGCGCCTCCGCGGCCCCGATGCGGCGCCCTGGCTCGCCATCACCGGCACCAACGGCAAGACCACCACGACGCAGATGCTCGCCTCGATCCTGACGGCGGCGGGCAAGCGCACGGCGGCCGTCGGCAACATCGGCACCCCGATCGTCGACGTGATCCTGGAGGGCGACGACGCCTACGACGTCCTCGCCGTCGAGCTGTCCTCGTACCAGCTGCACTGGGCGCCCTCCCTGCGCGCCCACTCCGCGGCCGTCCTCAACCTCGCGCCCGACCACCTCGACTGGCACGGCTCCATGGAGGCGTACGCCGCCGACAAGGGCCGCATCTACGAGGGCAACCAGGTCGCCTGCGTCTACAACACCGCCGACAAGGCCACCGAGGACCTGGTCCGCGAGGCCGACGTCGAGGAGGGCTGCCGCGCCATCGGCTTCACCCTCGGTACGCCAGGACCCTCGGAGCTCGGCGTCGTCGAGGGCATCCTCGTCGACCGGGCCTTCGTCGAGGACCGGCAGAAGAACGCGCAGGAGCTGGCCGAGGTCGGCGACGTGCGCCCGCCGGCCCCGCACAACATCGCCAACGCCCTCGCGGCGGCGGCCCTCGCCCGCGCCTACGGCGTCGAAGCCGCCGCCGTCCGCGACGGTCTGCGCGCCTTCACGCCCGACGCCCACCGCATCGCGCACGTCGCCGACGTCGCCGGCGTGGCGTACGTGAACGACTCCAAGGCGACCAACACCCACGCCGCGCAGGCGTCGTTGGCCGCGTACGAGTCGATCGTGTGGATCGCGGGCGGGCTCGCCAAGGGCGCCACCTTCGACGAGCTGGTCAGCGGCGCGGCGAAGCGGCTGCGCGGCGTCGTCCTCATCGGCGCCGACCGGGCCCTGATCCGGGAAGCCCTGGAGCGACACGCCCCGGAAGTACCGGTGGTCGACCTCGACCGGACCGACACTGGGGCGATGTCCGCGGCGGTCCGGGAGGCGGCGCGGCTCGCCCGCCCGGGAGACACCGTCCTGATGGCCCCGGCCTGCGCGTCGATGGACATGTTCACGAACTACAACAAGCGTGGCGAGGCGTTCGCGGAAGCGGTCCGCGAACTGGGCGCCACCAGCGTCTGACGGTACCTTCGGGTGCCCGGTGACGCCGGGCACCCTCGGGAGGGGAACGTGGCAGCGCACCAGCGAGAGCAGAGCCCGTACTGCGGCTCACCGTGGGGGAGCGGTCATGCCCGGTAGCGCCGGAGCCACCAAGCGTCCCCCGGCCCCGCCGAGGCGCACCAGCCGCGTCTACCGGGCCCGCGCCAACCCCGTACGGCGCCTCTACGGGCGGGCCCGCCGCGCCTGGGACCGGCCCCTCACCGCGTACTACCTGATCCTCGGCTCGGCCCTGCTCATCACCGGGCTCGGCCTGGTGATGGTCTACTCGGCGTCGATGATCACGGCCCTGCAGATGGGGCTGTCCTCCTCGTACTTCTTCCGCAAGCAGTTCGTCGCGGCCGTCCTCGGCGCGATCCTGCTTGTGCTCGCCATGCGGATGCCGGTCAAGCTCCACCGGGCCCTGGCCTACCCGATCCTCGCCGTCAGCGTCTTCCTGATGGTCCTGGTGCAGGTGCCGGGGATAGGGGTGTCGATCAACGGCAACCAGAACTGGATCTCGCTCGGCGGCCCCTTCATGCTCCAGCCCAGCGAGTTCGGCAAGCTGGCGCTGATCCTCTGGGGCGCCGACCTCCTCGCCCGCAAGCACGACAAGCGGCTGCTCACGCAGTGGAAGCACATGCTGGTGCCGCTCGTCCCCATGGCGTTCCTGCTGCTCGGCCTGATCATGCTCGGCGGCGACATGGGCACCGCGATCCTGCTCACCGCGATCCTCTTCGGCCTGCTGTGGATGGCGGGCGCCCCGACCCGGCTGTTCGTGGGCGTCCTGTCCGTCGCGGGCCTGATCGGCGTCATGCTGATCAAGACCAGCCCGAACCGTATGGCCCGCCTCGCCTGCCTCGGCCGCGCCGACGCCGGACCCGACGACATGTGCTGGCAGGGACTGCACGGGATCTACGCCCTGGCCTCCGGCGGACTCTTCGGTTCCGGGCTCGGCGCCAGTGTGGAAAAATGGGGCCAACTTCCCGAAGCGCACACCGACTTCATCTTTGCCATCACCGGTGAGGAACTGGGCCTGTCAGGGACGCTGTCGGTGCTCGCCCTGTTCGCGGCTCTAGGCTATGCGGGTATCCGCGTGGCCGGACGCACGGAGGACCCCTTCGTACGCTATGCCGCGGGAGGCGTGACCACCTGGATCACGGCGCAGGCCGTGGTCAACATCGGTGCGGTGCTCGGCCTGTTGCCGATCGCCGGGGTCCCGCTCCCGCTGTTCTCGTACGGGGGGTCCGCGCTGCTGCCGACCATGTTCGCCGTGGGGCTTCTGATCGCGTTCGCGCGGGACGAACCGGCGGCACGGGCGGCCCTGGCCATGCGGCAGCCACGGATGAGATGGAACACGATGCGACGGCGCGCCTCGGCGCGTACGTCCGGAGAGCGGTGAATTTCGGTGCATGTCGTACTCGCCGGTGGGGGGACCGCCGGCCACATCGAGCCGGCGCTCGCCCTCGCGGACGCCCTGCGCAGGCAGGACCCGACCGTGGGGATCACGGCCCTCGGCACGGAGCGCGGCCTGGAGACCCGTCTCGTACCGGAACGCGGCTACGAACTGGCGCTGATCCCCGCCGTCCCGCTGCCCCGCAAGCCCACCCCTGAGCTGATCACGGTGCCCGGGCGGCTGCGCGGCACCATCAAGGCCGCCGAGCAGATCCTGGAGCGCACCAAGGCGGACTGCGTCGTCGGCTTCGGCGGCTACGTGGCGCTGCCCGGCTACCTCGCCGCCAAGCGCGCGGGCGTCCCGATCGTCGTGCACGAGGCCAACGCGCGCCCCGGCCTCGCCAACAAGATCGGCTCCCGGTACGCGGCGGGGGTCGCCGTCTCCACCCCGGACAGCAAGCTGCGCGACGCCCGCTACATCGGCATCCCGCTGCGCCGCACCATCGCCATGCTCGACCGCGCGGCGGTGCGCCCCGAGGCCCGCCACACCTTCGGCCTCGACCCGAACCTGCCGACGCTGCTCGTCTCCGGCGGCTCCCAGGGCGCCCGCCACCTCAACGAGGTCGTCACGCGCGTCGCCCCGCTGCTCCAGCAGTCCGGCATCCAGATCCTGCACGTGGTCGGCCCGAAGAACGAACTGCCGCACGTACAGCAGATGCCGGGAATGCCCCCCTACATCCCGGTACCGTACGTGGACCGGATGGACCTCGCGTACGCCGCGGCCGACATGATGCTCTGCCGCGCGGGCGCGATGACCGTCGCCGAACTCTCCGCCGTCGGGCTCCCGGCCGCCTACGTCCCGCTGCCCATCGGCAACGGCGAACAGCGGCTCAACGCCCAGCCGGTGGTCAAGGCCGGCGGCGGCCTGCTGGTCGACGACGCGGAGCTGAGCCCCGAGTGGGTCATGGGCAACGTCCTGCCCGTGCTCGCCGACCCGCACCGGCTGTACGAGATGTCCCGCGCCGCCTCCGAGTTCGGCCGCAGGGACGCCGACGACCTGCTCGTCGGAATGGTGTACGAGGCGATCAACTCACGCCGCTGACGGCGTACGACACATGAGGCAGGGCAGCGTGGCCGGAGCGACCACCGCGGACCGCGGCGAACGAGACGACGCCGAGGTGACCCCCTCCGGCCCGCCGCCGCCCCGGCTGCGCCTGCCCCGCCTGCGCACGCTCGTCGTGGGCGGCGTCCTCGTCGTCCTCGTCGGCGCGGGCTCCGTCTGGGCCCTGTACGGATCGCAGTGGCTGCGCGTCGAGCGCGTCACGGCCTCCGGGACCGAGGTCCTCACCCCGGAACAGGTGCGCGAGGCCGCCGCGGTGCCGGTCGGCGCCCCGCTGGTCTCCGTCGACACCGACGCCATCGCGGACCGGATCCGGCGGAAGCTGCCCCGCGTCGACGAGGTGGACGTGGTGCGTTCCTGGCCGCATGGAATCGGGCTGAAAGTGACGGAACGCAAGCCCGTTCTCATTGTCGAAGACGCCCGAAATTCGGGCAAGTTCGTCGAAGTGGACCATGACGGTGTGCGTTTTGCGACGGTCGACAAAGCGCCGAAGGGCGTGCCCCGGCTGGAATTGACGCCGGATCAGGCGGGCGCCGCCGCAAGCCTGCGACGCTTCGGTACCGACCGCCTGGTCCGTGAGGCGGTCCGGGTCGGCGGGCACCTTCCGGCGGCCGTCGCGCGTGACACCCGTACCGTCGAGGTCCGTTCGTACGACGACATCTCCCTGGGGCTCACCGGAGGGCGCACCGTCGTATGGGGAAGTGCCGAGAAGGGCGACGCCAAGGCGCGCGTACTGCGCAGCCTCATGAAAGCAGCTCCAAAGGCGTCGCACTTCGACGTGAGTGTCCCCACCGCGCCTGCCTCATCAGGGAGTTGACGCACATCCGCGCAGGCCAGCACCCTGGTTGGGCAGCGCTACGGCTGATCACATAGGGTGAAAAGAAAAACGGGAGGTTCGGCGTGTTCGTTGAACGGGCGCCACTTGTCGACTTAGTGTCAGGTTCGGAAGAGTCCAGGGAACAGACACACTGGTAACCCTAAACTTCACCGTTAGGGTTCGGGTCGGCAGTCGACTAGTAGTCCGGACCGTCCCCATTCGACATCAGTCGTCGCCTCGGCAGAACGCGAAGCGGCGACACGTAACTCGAGGCGAGAGGCCTTCGACGTGGCAGCACCGCAGAACTACCTCGCAGTCATCAAAGTCATCGGTGTCGGCGGCGGTGGTGTCAATGCCATCAACCGGATGATCGAGGTCGGTCTCAAGGGCGTCGAGTTCATCGCCATCAACACCGACGCGCAAGCCCTGTTGATGAGCGACGCGGACGTCAAGCTCGACGTCGGCCGTGAACTCACCCGCGGACTCGGCGCCGGAGCCAATCCGGCAGTCGGCCGCAAGGCGGCCGAGGACCACCGCGAGGAGATCGAGGAGGTCCTCAAGGGGGCCGACATGGTCTTCGTCACCGCCGGTGAGGGCGGCGGCACCGGCACCGGCGGCGCGCCCGTCGTGGCCAACATCGCCCGCTCGCTCGGCGCCCTGACGATCGGCGTGGTCACCCGCCCCTTCACCTTCGAGGGGCGGCGCCGGGCCAACCAGGCGGAGGACGGCATCGCCGAGCTCCGCGAAGAGGTCGACACCCTCATCGTCATCCCCAACGACCGGCTCCTGTCCATCTCGGACCGCCAGGTCTCCGTCCTCGACGCCTTCAAGTCGGCGGACCAGGTCCTGCTCTCCGGTGTCCAGGGCATCACCGACCTCATCACCACGCCCGGCCTGATCAACCTCGACTTCGCCGACGTCAAGTCCGTGATGTCCGAGGCCGGTTCCGCGCTCATGGGCATCGGCTCGGCCCGCGGCGACGACCGCGCGGTGGCGGCGGCGGAGATGGCGATCTCCTCGCCCCTCCTCGAAGCCTCCATCGACGGTGCCCGCGGCGTCCTGCTCTCCATCTCCGGCGGCTCCGACCTCGGTCTCTTCGAGATCAACGAGGCGGCGCAGCTGGTCAGCGAGGCCGCACACCCCGAGGCCAACATCATCTTCGGCGCGGTCATCGACGACGCCCTCGGCGACGAGGTACGGGTCACGGTCATCGCCGCCGGATTCGACGGCGGCCAGCCACCGGCCAAGCGGGACAACGTGATCGGCTCGTCCTCCGCCAAGCGCGAGGAGTCCGCTCCGCCCGCCCGCCCGGCGCCGGCCCCCGAGCCCGCGCGCCCGGCCTTCGGCGGCCTCGGCAGCGTCACCCCGCGCGAGGAGCAGAAGCCGGAGCCGATCGACGTGCCCGCCCCGGCGAGCGAGGCCCCCGCGGCCCCGGTCGCCCCGCCCCACGTGCCGCGGCCGTCCTACCCGGACAGCCAGGCCGAGGAGCTGGACGTCCCGGACTTCCTGAAGTGACGTTCCTGACAGTGCCGTCCCCGGCGGGGACGTTCCCGGGCCCGACGGGAACCGCACGACAGTGATAGCCCAGCGGGACGATGTGACCTCGACGAGTGGCGCGCACTTCGCCTTCACCGACCGGTGGGGCGGGGTGAGCGCCGCTCCGTACGAGGAGCTCAACCTCGGCGGCGCCGTCGGCGACGACCGCGAGGCCGTACTGCGCAACCGGGAGCTGGTCGCCAAGGCGCTCGGCCTCGAAGCGACCCGGGTCGTCTGGATGCACCAGGTGCACGGCCCCGACGTCGCCGTGGTGGACGGGCCCTGGGCCACGGAAGCCGACATTCCGCAGGTCGACGCCCTCGTCACCACCCGGCGCGGGCTCGCCCTCGCCGTCCTGACCGCGGACTGCGTCCCGGTCCTGATCGCCGACCCGGCCGCCGGGGTCGCCGCCGCCGCGCACGCGGGGCGCCCGGGAATGCTCGCCGGGGTCGTGCCCGCCGCCGTCGAGGCGATGGTGGAGCTCGGCGCCGACCCCGCCCGGATGGTGGCCCGCACCGGGCCCGCCGTCTGCGGCCGGTGCTACGAGGTGCCGGAGCAGATGCGCGCCGAGGCCGCCGCGATCGAGCCGGCCGCGTACGCCGAGACCAGCTGGGGCACCCCCGCCGTCGACGTGAGCGCCGGGGTCCACGCCCAACTGGAGCGGCTCGGGGTGCGCGACCGGGAGCAGTCGCCGGTCTGCACGCGGGAGTCGCACGACCACTTCTCGTACCGCCGCGACAAGACCACCGGTCGGCTCGCGGGCTATGTCTGGCTGGACTGATACGACATGACGGACCTTCAGGGCCAACAGGACCCACAGGACCTTTCGGGGCGCAGGGAAGAACTCGCCGCGAACCTGGCCAAGGTGGAGGAGCGCATCGCCGCCGCCTGCACGGCGGCCGGGCGCAAGCGCGAGGAGGTGACCCTCATCGTGGTCACCAAGACCTCCCCGGCGAGCGATGTGCGGATTCTCTCCGAGCTCGGCGTGCGGCACGTGGCGGAGAACAAGGACCAGGACGCCGCCCCCAAGGCGAAGGAGTGCGCGGACCTGCCGCTCACCTGGCACTTCGTCGGTCAGCTCCAGACCAACAAGGTCCGATCCGTGGTGGGCTATGCCGATCTGGTGCAGTCCGTGGACCGGGTCAAGCTCGTCACGGCGCTCTCCAAGGAGGCCGAGCGGGCCGGGCGCGAGCTCGGCTGCCTCATCCAGGTCGCACTCGACGCGGCGGAGGACGGCCGGGGCGAGCGCGGCGGCGTCGGGCCCGGCGGCGTCGAGGAGTTGGCCGCGCGCGTGGCCGAGGCGCCGGGGCTGCGGCTCGACGGGCTGATGACCGTCGCGCCGCTCACCGGGGTCTACGCGGGCCGCCAACAGGCCGCGTTCGAACGGCTCATGGATTTGTCGACTGCCCTGCGCGCTTCCCGTCCGGCTGCGAACATGGTGTCGGCAGGGATGAGTTCGGACCTCGAACAGGCCGTGGCGGCCGGAGCGACACATGTGCGCGTCGGTACGGCGGTACTCGGAGTCCGACCCAGGCTCGGGTAACGTCGCCAAGAAGTCGGACCACAGCAGAAAATATGGTCATTCCCGCTGCTGGGCGGGGAGATCACGTGGATCGCGGGCAGCTTGGTTGACGTCAGCCGATCCACCACAGAGCGGAGGACTCAGAGCATGGCCGGCGCGATGCGCAAGATGGCGGTCTACCTCGGCCTCGTGGAGGACGATGGGTACGACGGCCGGGGGTTCGACCCCGACGACGACTTCGAACCCGAGCTTGACCCGGAGCCCGAGCGCGACAGGCGGCGGCACGAACCGTCGCATCAGTCACACAACTCCCGCGCCCCGGAAGCGGACGAATCGGTACGAGTCGTACAGCCGCCCGCACAGCGCGAGCCGGCGCGCCAGTCCGCTTCGCTCGCCGCTGAATCCGGACGTCCGGCACGAATCGCCCCCGTGGCATCCATCACACCTGAACGTCAGAGCCTGGAGAAGAACGCACCGGTGATCATGCCCAAGGTCGTGTCCGAGCGGGAGCCCTACCGCATCACCACGCTGCACCCCCGGACGTACAACGAGGCCCGTACCATCGGGGAACACTTCCGCGAGGGCACTCCGGTGATCATGAATCTGACCGAGATGGACGACACCGACGCGAAGCGACTTGTCGACTTTGCCGCCGGTCTCGTCTTCGGTCTGCACGGAAGCATTGAGCGGGTGACGCAGAAGGTGTTCCTGTTGTCTCCTGCTAACGTCGATGTCACGGCGGAGGACAAGGCCCGTATCGCAGAGGGTGGGTTCTTCAACCAGAGCTGAGACGCAACACCGGTTTACGACTGGCCGGCCAGTCACGAGGCACGAGCAACAGGGGAGAGGGAACCGCCGCCATGGGCGTGTTTAGAGATGTGGTCTACATCGCATTGATGTGTTTCCTCATCGTGCTGATCTTCCGGCTGGTCATGGACTATGTGTTCCAGTTCGCCCGCTCGTGGCAACCCGGCAAGGCGATGGTGGTGGTCCTCGAGGCCACCTACACTGTCACTGATCCACCGCTCAAGCTTCTGCGGCGGTTCATCCCGCCGCTGCGTCTCGGGGGCGTGGCGCTCGACCTGTCCTTCTTCGTACTGATGATCATCGTCTACATCCTGATCTCCGTCGTGAGCCGGCTGTGAACGATACGGTCTTGCCGAATGCCGACGACTACGTTGAGGTGAAGAGATGCCGTTGACCCCCGAGGACGTGCGGAACAAGCAGTTCACGACCGTCCGCCTCCGAGAAGGCTATGACGAGGACGAGGTCGATGCCTTCCTCGATGAGGTCGAAGCCGAACTGACCCGCCTGCTCCGCGAGAACGAGGACCTGCGCGCCAAGCTGGCCGCGGCCACCCGCGCCGCCGCGCAGAACCAGCAGCAGGGCGGAATGCGCAAGGGCCCCGGCGGCCCCGGTGGCCCCGAGGGCCAGGGCGGCCCGCAGGACCAGCAGGGCCACCAGCAGGGCCCCCCGCAGGGGATGCGCGGTCCCGGCCAGCCGGTGCCCGCCGGCATATCGGGCCCGCCGCAGCAGCAGATGGGCGGCCCCATGGGCGGGCCCCCGCAGCTGCCGAGCGGTGCCCCGCAGCTTCCGGCCGGGCCCGGTGGCCACGGTCCGCAGGGACCCGGCGGCCCGCAGGGTCCCGGTCCGATGGGCCAGGGCCCCATGGGTCAGGGTCCGATGCAGGGACAGATGGGCGGCCAGCCGCAGCTGGGCGGACCGATGGGCGGCCCCATGGGCGGTCACGGCGGTCCTCCGCAGATGCAGCAGCCCGGCCAGGGCGGTCCCGGTGGCGACAGCGCCGCGCGTGTCCTCTCCCTCGCCCAGCAGACCGCCGACCAGGCGATCGCCGAGGCGCGTTCCGAGGCCAACAAGATCGTCGGTGAGGCCCGCAGCCGCGCCGAGGGTCTGGAGCGGGACGCCCGTGCCAAGGCCGACGCCCTGGAGCGGGACGCGCAGGAGAAGCACCGCGTCGCGATGGGCTCCCTGGAGTCCGCCCGCGCCACCCTCGAGCGCAAGGTCGAGGACCTGCGCGGCTTCGAGCGCGAGTACCGTACGCGCCTGAAGTCCTACCTCGAGTCGCAGCTGCGCCAGCTGGAGACCCAGGCGGACGACTCGCTCGCCCCGCCGCGGACCCCGGCGACCGCCTCGCTGCCGCCGTCCCCGGCGCCCTCCATGGCCCCGGCCGGTGCGGGTGCGCCGTCCTACGGCTCCAACCAGGGCATGGGTGGCAACCAGCAGAGCGGTGGCCCGTCCTACGGGGGCGGCCAGCAGCAGATGTCGCCCGCCATGACCCAGCCGATGGCGCCGGTGCGGCCGCAGGCGCCGCAGCCGATGCAGCAGGCGCCCTCGCCGATGCGTGGGTTCCTCATCGACGAGGACGACAACTAAGGCGCTCCGCGCCTGTACAGCAGGCGTCGGCGTTCATTCAGGCCGCGGCCCGGATCGTGTTCAGCGATCCGGGCCGCGGTCTGTTCCGTCGGCGGGAGCGGGAGAAGGGCTCGGCCCCGCCGGAATGTTCCGGCGGGGCCGAGCCCTTGCAGGTGCTGTAGCGGGCGCTCGCTGGGACGGTGTCCCGGCGCTGCAGGCTGTGCCCACCCGTCCCTCCCCCAGACTCCGTCCGGGGGGCCCCAGCGGAACGCCTGCCCACAGCGGTGACGGAGCGCCTGCCCGCAGCGGGAGCGGGAGGACGGGCCTGCCGCCCCCACCGTGCGGTGCGGTTACGCCTTGCGGAGGCTGAACGTCAGGGACAGGCCCTCGTCCGTGAACGGGGTGCCGTACGTGTCGTTCGCCTCGCCCTGGGCGAAGTCCGTTGCCAGGACCTCGTCCGCGATCAGGCCCGTGTGCTCGGTCAGGGCCGAGATCACGGCCGGGTCCGTCGACGTCCAGCGCAGGGCGATGCGGTCCGCCACGTCCAGGCCGCTGTTCTTGCGGGCCTCCTGGATCAGGCGGATCGCGTCCCGGGCGAGGCCCGCCTGGCGCAGCTCCTCGGTCAGCTCCAGATCGAGGGCGACCGTCGCGCCGGAGTCGGACGCCACCGACCAGCCCTCGCGCGGGGTCTCCGTGATGATGACCTCGTCCGGGGCGAGCGTGACCGTTTCACCGTCCACCTCGACGGAGGCGTTGCCCTCGCGCAGGGCCAGGGAGAGCGCCGCCGCGTCCGCCGCGGCGACCGCCTTCGCGACGTCCTGGACACGCTTGCCGAACCGCTTGCCGAGTGCCCGGAAGTTCGCCTTGGCCGTCGTGTCGACCAGCGAGCCGCCGACCTCCGCGAGCGTGGCGAGCGACGTGACGTTCAGCTCCTCCGTGATCTGCGCGCGCAGTTCCGAGGACAGCGCCTCGAAGCCCGACGCGGCGATCAGCGCGCGCGACAGCGGCTGACGGGTCTTGACGCCCGACTCCGCGCGCGTGGCGCGGCCCAGCTCCACCAGGCGGCGTACGAGGGCCATCTGCGTGGACAGGGTCGGGTCGATCGCCGAGCGGTCGGCCTCGGGCCACGTCGAGAGGTGGACCGACTCCGGCGCGTCCGGGGTGACCGGGACGACCAGGTCCTGCCAGACCCGCTCGGTGATGAACGGGGTCAGCGGGGCCATCAGCTGGGTGACGGTGACGACCACGTCGTGCAGGGTGCGCAGCGCGGCCTTGTCGCCCTGCCAGAAACGGCGGCGCGAGCGGCGCACGTACCAGTTCGACAGGTCGTCGACGAAGGCGGAGAGGAGCTTGCCCGCGCGCTGGGTGTCGTAGGCCTCCAGGGCCTGGGTGACCTCGTCGGTGAGCTGGTGCAGCTCGGAGAGGAGCCAGCGGTCCAGGACGGTGCGCTCGGCCGGGGCCGGGTCGGCCGCGCTGGGCGCCCACTTGGACGTACGGGCGTAGAGGGCCTGGAAGGCGACCGTGTTCCAGTAGGTGAGGAGGGTTTTACGTACCACCTCCTGGATCGTGCCGTGGCCGACGCGGCGGGCCGCCCACGGGGAGCCGCCGGCCGCCATGAACCAGCGCACCGCGTCGGCGCCGTGCTGGTCCATGAGCGGGATGGGCTGGAGGATGTTGCCCAGGTGCTTGGACATCTTGCGGCCGTCCTCGGCGAGGATGTGGCCCAGGCAGACCACGTTCTCGTACGACGACTTGTCGAAGACCAGGGTGCCGACGGCCATCAGCGTGTAGAACCAGCCGCGCGTCTGGTCGATCGCCTCGGAGATGAACTGCGCGGGGTAGCGCGCCTCGAACAGCTCCTTGTTCTTGTACGGGTAGCCCCACTGCGCGAACGGCATCGAGCCCGAGTCGTACCAGGCGTCGATGACCTCGGGGACGCGCACGGCGGTGTGTGTGCAGCCCTCGGCGGTGCAGGGGAAGGTGATGTCGTCGATGAAGGGGCGGTGCGGGTCGAGCTGCGACTGGTCGGTGCCGCTGAGCTGCGACAGCTCCTCGCGCGAGCCGACGCAGGTGAGGTGGTCGTCCTCGCAGCGCCAGATCGGCAGCGGGGTGCCCCAGTAGCGGTTGCGGGAGAGCGCCCAGTCGATGTTGTTCTGCAGCCAGTCGCCGAAGCGGCCGTGCTTGACGCTGCCCGGGAACCAGTTGGTGCCCTCGTTCTCCTGGAGGAGGCGGTCCTTGACGGCCGTGGTCCTGATGTACCAGGACGGCTGCGCGTAGTACAGCAGCGCCGTGTGGCAGCGCCAGCAGTGCGGGTAGCTGTGCTCGTACGGGAGGTGCTTGAAGAGCAGGCCGCGGTTCTTCAGGTCCTCGGTGAGGGCCTCGTCCGCCTTCTTGAAGAAGACGCCGCCGACGAGGGGGACGTCCTCCTCGAAGGTGCCGTCGGGGCGGACCGGGTTGACGACCGGGAGGCCGTAGGCGCGGCATACCTTGAGGTCGTCCTCGCCGAAGGCGGGGGACTGGTGGACCAGACCCGTACCGTCCTCGGTCGTCACGTACTCGGCGTTGACGATGTAGTGCGCCTCGGCCGGGCTGTGCCCATTGGTTCCCTCGCTGACGCTCGGGAACTCGACGAGCTCGAAGGGGCGCTGGTACGTCCAGCGCTCCATGTCGGCACCGGTGTACGACTCACCGGTCGGCTCCCAACCCTCGCCGAGCGCCTTCTCGACGAGCTGCTCGGCGACGACGAGCTTCTCCTCGCCGTTCGTCACCACGACGTAGCGGACCTCGGGGTGCGCGGCGACCGCCGTGTTGGAGACCAGCGTCCAGGGCGTGGTCGTCCAGACCAGGAGCGCGGCCTGGCCGGCCAGCGGACCGGAGGTGAGGGGGAAGCGGACGTAGACCGAGGGGTCGACGACCGTCTCGTAGCCCTGCGCCAGCTCGTGGTCGGAGAGGCCCGTGCCGCAGCGCGGGCACCAGGGGGCGACGCGGTGGTCCTGGACGAGCAGGCCCTTGTTGAAGATCTCCTTCAGCGACCACCAGACCGACTCGATGTACTCGGGGTCCATCGTGACGTAGGGGTCGTCGAGGTCGGTCCAGTAGCCCATGCGCGTCGTCAGCTCGGCGAACGCGTCGGTGTGGCGCAGAACGGACTCGCGGCACTTGGCGTTGAACTCGGCGATGCCGTACGCCTCGATGTCCTTCTTGCCGCTGAAGCCCAGCTCCTTCTCGACCGCCAGCTCGACCGGGAGGCCGTGGCAGTCCCAGCCCGCCTTGCGGGCCACGTGGTAGCCGCGCATGGTGCGGAAGCGGGGGAAGACGTCCTTGAAGACGCGGGCCTCGATGTGGTGGGCGCCCGGCATGCCGTTGGCCGTGGGCGGGCCCTCGTAGAACACCCACTCGGGGCGCCCCTCGGACTGCTCCAGGGTCTTGGCGAAGATCTTCTGCTCGGCCCAGAAGTCGAGCACCGCGTGCTCGAGGGCGGGCAGGTCGACCTGGGCGGGCACCTGGCGGTACTGCGTCATCAGTCTTCCTCCGGCGGACGTGCGCTCTTCCGTCGGAGGGACGAGAGCCGTGCGCCGTGTGCGGCGCGCTCCCGCGGTACCACCCTCCTTGGCCCCCGGCGCGTGGTGTGCTCCGGTGAGCCCCCTCATTGGGGTCGCGATGCCGGTTCTACTGGCCGCCACGCGTGCGTGGCCGCTTTCTTCCGACGGCTCCGGGGTGATCTTCACGCCGCGCTCGCCTCCGGGCTCCCACCGTCCCCGGATCGCTCTTGGCTGCGTACGCCGCTACTCGGCCCCATCCATGCCTCTCGCAGTGCCCAGTGTACGGCGCCCGGACAACGCCGGCCGACCGGTTTTCGCGGGGGGCGCGGGGCGCGGCGGGCGACTGCGCGCGGTGACCCGAATGGCGATACGTACGGTGACTGATCCCGGTCGGTCGCCCGCCGGGGCCCCGGTACGGGCGGATCCCGGGGCCCACCGGGCGCCGACCAGGGCGGGACGCCCGCGGATCCGCTGCGCGAAGGCGGTGAGACGGCCGGATCGGCCTGTGCGCCCCGTTGCCGCGGGCCTGGAGTCGATTTATCGTCCCAGCACGATTCGCGTGCAAGATCACAATTTGTGAAGGGGTCGCGGCCATGGTGGCGAAGAAGACCACGGGGAGCACCCCTGCGAAGGCGAAGGCGAAGGCGAAGGCGAAGGCGAGGGCGAAGGCGGGCCAGGCCGCCGGGGCGGCGGAAGGCGATGACGTGGCCCCGGCCGCACGCGCGGCGGAGGGCGAGGACATGGCCTCGGCCGAGGGTGCCGCGGACGGCGAGGACATGGCCCCGGCCGAGGGTGCGGAGAAGGCCGGATCTGGGAAACGTACGTCCAAGAAGACGGAGAAGGCGGCCGGCACGTCCGAGAAGGCCGCCGGGCGCAAGGGTGCGGTGAAGAAGTCGGTCGCCTCCGCGGCCGAGGGCGCGGCCGATGCCGCGAAGACGACGGGAGCCACGACGGTGGTTGCGAAGAAGAGTCAGGGCACGGCCACGGCGGCGCAGCAGCCCGGCGCAGTTCCCAAGGCGCGGGAGTCCGCCGTGGAAGCCGGTGAGCTGGCCGTACGGCCCGGCGAGGACCCCTGGACGCCGGACGAGGTCGCGGAGGCGCGGGCCGAGCTGCAGAGCGAGACCATGCGGCTCGGCAGCGAGATCGAGGCGGCGGAGGCCGGGCTCGCGGGCCTGATGCGGGACTCCGGGGACGGGGCGGGCGACGACGAGGCCGACACCGGGACGAAGAACATCACCCGCGAGCACGAGATGGCGCTGGCCGCCAACGCGCGCGAGATGCTGGAGCAGACCCAGAGGGCCCTGGAGCGCCTGGACGCCGGTACGTACGGGCTCTGCGAGAACTGCGGCAACCCGATCGGCAAGGCGCGGATGCAGGCGTTCCCGCGGGCCACGCTGTGTGTGGAGTGCAAGCAGAAGCAGGAGCGGCGCTACTGAGGTCAGGCGGGGCCCGGGGGCGGTCCTGAGGCGCACCGTCCATGGGCCCCCGCGCGCGTGTGCCGTACTCTCGTCCTCAGTCAGGTACCTAGGTCGAGGGACTCACGTGGCAGAGGCGGAGCGCATCATCGGTACGCCGGACACCCCGGAATCGGATGCCGGGGCAGCAGCGGAGCCGGAGAAGGCCGGCGAAGCCGCCGCGCGGCCCAAGGGCAGGCGGCGGATCGCCGTGCTGTTCGCCGTGGCCGTCCTGGCCTACGCCCTGGACCTGGGCAGCAAGCTGCTCGTGGTCGCGAAGCTGGAGCACCGGGACTCCATCCGGGTCCTCGGCGACTGGCTCCAGCTCGACGTGATCCGCAACCCCGGCGCCGCCTGGGGCATCGGCGAGGCGTTCACGATCGTCTTCACGGTGATCGCCGCCGCGGTCATCGTCGTCATCGCGCGTCTGGCGAAGAAGCTCTACAGCTCGCCCTGGGCGGTCGCGCTCGGGCTGCTGCTCGGCGGGGCGCTCGGCAACCTCACCGACCGGATCTTCCGCGCCCCCGGCGTCTTCGAGGGCGCCGTCGTCGACTTCATCGCGCCGAAGAACTACCCCGTCTTCAACCTCGCGGACTCCGCGATCGTGTGCGGCGGCATCCTGATCGTGGTGCTCTCCTTCCGCGGGATCGACCCGGACGGGACCGTCCACAAGGACTGAGCGTCCCCGCCGGCCCGGGGCTGGCGTACGAGGCTGTCGGTGCGCTCCTGCATACTCGACGGGTGAGCACGATTCCCGAGATCCGCACCCTGCCCGTGCCCGACGGCCTTGAGGGCGAGCGCGTCGACGCCGCCATCTCCCGCATGTTCGGCTTCTCCCGCACCAAGGCCGCCGAGCTCGCCGCCGCCGGGAAGGTGTCGGTGGACGGTTCGGTCGTCGGCAAGTCCGAGCGCGTGCACGGCGGGGCCTGGCTGGAGGTCGAGATGCCGCAGGCGCCCGCGCCCGTGCAGATCGTCGCCGAGCCGGTCGAGGGCATGGAGATCGTCCACGACGACGACGACATCGTGGTCATCGTGAAGCCCGTCGGCGTCGCCGCGCACCCGAGCCCCGGCTGGACCGGGACGACCGTCATCGGCGGGCTCGCCGCCGCCGGGTACCGGATCTCCACGTCCGGCGCCGCCGAGCGGCAGGGCATCGTGCACCGGCTCGACGTCGGCACGTCCGGCCTGATGGTCGTGGCCAAGTCCGAGCGGGCGTACACGTCGCTGAAGCGGCAGTTCAAGGAGCGCGTGCCCGACAAGCGCTACCACGCGCTCGTGCAGGGGCACCCCGACCCGATGAGCGGCACCATCGACGCGCCGATCGGGCGCCACCCCAACCACGACTACAAGTGGGCCGTGACCGCCGAGGGCAAGCCCTCCGTCACGCACTACGACCTCATCGAGGCGTTCCGCGCCGCGTCCCTGCTCGACATCAAGCTGGAGACCGGCCGTACGCACCAGATCCGGGTGCACATGTCCGCGCACCGGCACCCCTGTGTCGGTGACCTGACGTACGGCGCCGATCCCACGCTCGCCAAGCGGCTCGGGATCACCCGGCAGTGGCTGCACGCGGTCAAGCTCGGGTTCGAGCACCCGGGCGACGGGCAGTGGGTCGAGTTCGCCAGCGAGTACCCCGAGGATCTTCAGGTCGCGCTGGACCGGGTGCGGGCGGAGAGCGAATGAGCTCCGCTCGGGGCGGGTACGTCGTGCGGGTCGCCGGGACGGATGCGGACCGGGAGGCCTGCTTCGCCGTGCGGCGGGAGGTCTTCGTCGACGAGCAGGGCGTGCCGGAGGAGCTGGAGTACGACGCGTACGACGCCGGGGCGGTGCATGTGCTGGCCGTGCGGGAGGACGGGGTGGCGCTCGGGGCCGGGCGGTTGCTCACCGGTGAGGCTGCGGCGGTGAAGAACGGTGGGGCGGCTGGTGTGGGGGCGCTTGGGCGGCTGGCCGTGCTGAAGGTTGCGCGGGGGCTGGGGGTTGGCGCCGCGCTTGTGGGGGCCGTCGAGGAGGCGGCCCGGGGTGTGGGGCTGACGGCGGTCGATCTTCATGCGCAGACGCATGCGCTGGGGTTCTATGAGCGGTTGGGGTACGTGGGGTACGGGCCTGAGTTCCCGGACGCGGGAATCCCTCATCTGGCGATGAGGAAATCTCTGACGTAGCTGTCGTGTGCGGCTTTCGTCGTGGCTGAGCGCGCAGTTCCCCGCGCCCCTGAAATGCGCACTGCGTGCGCCATTTCAGGGGCGCGGCTATGGAGGCGCGGCGAAGCCGCATGCCTCCAGGGGCGCGGGGAACTGCGCGACCAGCCACGACGGTGGCGCGCCTTGTGTGGCGTGCGGATGGGCGCGGATCAGCCGATCAGGTATCAAAGCGGATGCGCGTGGCACTCTGGAGACCAGAAGTCCTTGATCGTCGACTGTGGTCGGAGCACCCGTGGATCAATTGGCCCTGCTGTTCGTGCTCTTGCTCGGGGCCGTGCTGAGCGTCCCGCTCGGCGACCGGCTCGGGCTGCCCGCCCCGGTGCTGATGACCTTGCTCGGCATCGTTCTGGCCCTGATCCGCGCCGTACCGAATGTCGACATCCAGCCTGATCTGATTCTGCCGCTGGTGCTGCCACCCCTGCTCTACGCGGCCGTGCACCGGACCTCCTGGCGGCAGTTCGCGGCCAACAAACGGCCCATCTTCCTCCTGGCCGTCGCGCTCGTGTTCGTCACCACGGCCGCTGTCGCCGTCGTCGCCGACGCCGTCGTGCCGGGTCTGCCGATCGCGGGTGCCGTCGCGCTCGGCGCGCTCGTCGCGCCGCCCGACCCGGTCGCCGCGACCGCGGTCGCCGGGCAACTCGGCCTGCCCCGGCGCCTGGTGTCGATCCTGGAGGGCGAGGGGCTGTTCAATGACGTGACCGCGATCACCCTGTACCACGTGGCGATCACCGCCGCCGTCAGCGGCAGCTTCACGGTGCAGCACGCCGCGCTCGAACTGCTGCTGTCCGCCGTCGTCGCCGTGGCCGTCGGTGTCGCGCTCGGCTGGGCCGCGAACCGGCTCATGGGCTACCTCGGCGACGCCACGCTGCAGATCGGCCTGACCCTCCTGGTCCCGTACGCCTCCTACGTCCTCGCCGAGGAGCTGCAGGGTTCGGGCGTGCTCGCCGTCCTGACCGTCGCCATGTTCCTGGCCGAGCGCGCCTTCGACGCCGACGACGTGCTGACCCGGCTGACCGGACGGGCGTTCTGGGACGTCGTCGACACGCTCGTCACCGGCGTCGCCTTCGGCCTGATCGGCCTGGAGGTGCACAACGTCGTCCGCACGGCGGAGGGCCACTGGAGCGAGATGCTCGGCTGGGCGGCGGCCGTCGTCGCCGTCGTCATCGTCGTCCGCCTGCTGTGGCTGATGCCGATGACCTGGGTGACCCAGCGGCTGCACGCCCGGCGCGACGTCGCCGAGGAGATCCCGGTGAGCTGGCGCGAGACCGTGATCATGTGGTGGGCGGGAATGCGCGGCGTGGCCTCCGTCGCCCTGGCCCTCGCCATCCCGCTGACCATGGACGACGACTCGCCCTTCCCCAAGCGGGACGAGATCATCTTCATCGCCTTCGGGGTGATCATGGCGACCCTGATCCTCCAGGGGCTCAGCCTGCCCTGGCTCGTGCGGAAGCTCGGCGTCCAGGCCGACACCGAGATCGAGCAGCAGTACGAGAAGGATCTCGCCCTGCGCGCCGCCAAGGCCGCCAAGCGGCGGCTCAAGGAGATCGAGGAGGTCGAGGAGCTGCCCGAGGACGTACAGGAGCAGATGGTGCGCCGCGCCTACGACATCGGCCTGCGGATCAACCCCGAGATGGGGGCGGAGGAGCGGCGCGCGACGCACGAGAAGCGGTACGCCCGCATCAAGCGCGTACGGCGCATCCAGAACGAGATGCTGTCGGCGGCGCGCCACGAGGTGCTCGCCGCCCGCAGCGAACCCGGCGCCGACCCCGAGGTCGTCGACCGGGTGCTGCGGCAGCTCGACGTACGCAGTCTGCGGTAGACCGCTGACGAGGACGGGGGCTCAGCCGCGGCCCGTGCGCGGGGCGCGGCCGTCGCGCATCAGGACGTGGTGGTCGGGCAGTGCCGTGCCGATCTCGTTCGGGGCGATCAGCGCCGTCGCCGTGTTGATGCGGGGCAGCGCGTAGGGGTGGTGCTCGGTCAGCCAGCGGAGCAGCTGCTCGCGCACCCGGACCCGTACGGTCCAGATGTCGTCCGCGTCCTTCGCGGTGACGACGGCGCGGACCTGCATCGTGCTGGGCGTGGTGTCGGTGACGGCGAGGCCCCAGTCGCGGCCGTCCCAGGCGGCGCAGTCGAGCAGGATGTCGTGCAGCTTCTCGCGCATCTGCGGGACCGGGGCGCTGTGGTCGAGGTGGAAGAAGACGGTGCCGGTCATCTGGGAGCCGCCGCGCGACCAGTTCTCGAACGGCTTCGATGTGAAGTACGACACCGGCATCGTGATCCGGCGCTCGTCCCAGGTGCGGACGGCGAGGTAGGTGAGGGTGACTTCCTCGATGGTGCCCCACTCGCCGTCGACCACGACCGTGTCGCCTATGCGGACCATGTCGCCGAACGCGATCTGGAAGCCGGCGAAGAGGTTGCCGAGCGTCGACTGGGCGGCGACACCGGCGACGATGCCCAGGATTCCGGCCGAGGCGAGGAGCGAGGCTCCCGCCGTCTTGAACGCCGGGAACGTCAGGAGCATCGCCGAGACGGCGACGACACCGACGATCGCGGTGACGATGCGCTGGATCAGGGTGACCTGGGTGCGGACCCGGCGGACCCGGGCGGCGTCGCGGTGGCTGGTGGCGTAGCGGGCGTAGGACGACTCGACGACGGCGGTGGCGATCCGCACGATCAGCCAGGCGGTGGCGCCGATCAGGACGAGGCTCAGGACCTGGCCGATCCCGGCGGAGTGCTCCTTGCTGATCTCCGCGTGGTCGTAGGTGCCGCGCAGCAGGGCCGCGCAGAGCACCAGTTGCAGAGGCACTCGACAGCGGCGCAGCAGTCCCCACAGTGGTGTCTCGTGGTGGCGTCGGTCGGCGCGTTGCAGCAGCTGGTCGACGGCCCACCCGAGGAGGAGTGTGAGCACGACCGAGCCGCCGACGACGATCAGAGGGCGCAGTACGTTCTCCATTCCTCGACGGTAACCGGGATCAGCTGCCTCTAACCTGTGGCGTTCCTGGCACCATGGCCACCATGAACATCATGCTTTTCCACTCCACGTTCGGACTGCGGCCCGCTGTGAAGGCCGCCGCCGACCGGCTGCGCGGCGCCGGGCACGAGGTGTGGACCCCGGATCTTTTCGAGGGGAAGACCTTCGACACCGTCGAGGAGGGCATGGCCCACCGCGACGAGATCGGCAAGGACGAACTGCTCAGGCGCGCCGTGCTCGCCGCCGCGCCCTACTCGGACCGCCGCCTGGTCTACGCCGGGTTCTCCTTCGGCGCCGCGACCGCGCAGACGCTCGCCCTGGGCGACGAGAAGGCGAAGGGGCTGCTGCTCCTGCACGGCACGTCCGACCTCGCGGAGAACGCGTCGGTGGACGAGCTGCCCGTCCAGTTGCACGTCGCCGAGCCCGACCCGTTCGAGACGGACGACTGGCTGACCGCCTGGTACCTGCAGATGGGCCGGGCCGGGGCGGACGTCGAGGTCTACCGCTACGCCGGGGCCGGCCACCTCTACACCGACCCCGACCTGCCCGACTACGACGAGGAGGCCGCCGAGGCCACCTGGCGGGTGGCGCTCGGCTTCCTCGAAACCCTGTAGGGGTCCCGCGCGGGGGTCAGCCCTTGAGGGCCTTGTCCACCGCGGTGTTCCAGTCCTGGACGGTGCTCGGCGCGTTCTCGCCGTCGGAGCCGGTGAGCTTCTTGCCGTCGACGACGAAGGACGGGGTGCCCTGGACGCCGTACTTGTTGTCGTCGAACTGCTGCGACATCTCCAGGGCCCACTTGTCGAAGGTGCCGTCCTTGACGTCCTTCTGGAACGTCTTGTCGTCCTTCAGCTCGGGGATCGTGTTCGCGACCTTGATCAGGTAGGCGTCGTCCTTGAACTTGTCGGTCGTCTCCTCGGGGTGCCACTTCGCGGAGTACAGGGCCTCCTTGTAGTCCCAGAAGGCGTCCTTGGACACGTTCAGGGCGGCACCGAGGGCGCTCAGCGCGTTCTTCGAGCCCTCGCCCTGGAGGTTGTTGTCGAGGAAGGTCGCGCCGACGTACTGGAGCTTGTACTTGCCGGCGTCCATGTCCTTCTTGACCGTCGGGCCGACGGTCTGCTCGAAGCTGGCGCAGACCGGGCAGCGCGAGTCCTCGTACGCGATGATCGTCGTCTTGGCCGAGTCCTTGCCGAGGACCACCGTGGTGTTGTTCTTGCCGCTGGTGTTCTTCGGCGCGACCAGGGCGTCGTCCTTCGCCGCCTCCCAGTAGGAGGGCTTGTTGCCCTGGATGACCAGGTAGCTGACGACGCCGGCTATCGCGAGGACACCGACGATGGAGCTCGCGACGATCGCCGTCCGCTTCGCCTTGTCCTTCTTGGCCTGGCGCTCCCGCTCGATCCGCAGCCGCTCGCGGGCCGCCGACTTCGCCTGCTGGCTGTTGCGCTTGCTCATGTTCTGTCGCTCCGTGAATACGTGAAAAGGATGGGGACTGTCGTGCTCTAGCTCAAGGTGTGGCTAGCTCTGGCTCAGGCGGCCAGGCACGGCGGTCCGCGCCGTCCCACGGAGGGCAGTCCGGTCCGCGTACGGGCGACCCACGCGCGCGTGGAGACGCGCGGGCGGTGCGGAGCCCGCTCCGCGCGGGCGGTGACCGCGGCGAACGCGATCAGCAGCGGGCGGAAGGCGAACGCGGCCACGGCGCGGAGGAGCTGCGCCAGGGCCTGCTCGCCGCGGCGCAGCCAGGCGGCGGCAAGCAGGCCGACCGTGACGTGGGCGCCGAGCAGCAGCCAGGACGCCGCCGGGTCGCTGTGGGCGAGGAGGGCGGCGGCCTTGTCGCTCGTGCCGCCGGTCATCCGGGCGAGGGGCGTGCCGACGGTCCCGCCGCACAGCACGTCGAAGCCGAGGTAGCGCAGCGGGCCCGCGACCGGACCGCCCGCCTCGCCGTAGCAGACGTGCTGGCCGGTGGTGAAAACCGTGTCGGCGGCCAGTTCCAGCGGGACGAGCAGCGCCGCGATCCGGCCGAAGCGGCGCTCGCGCCCGGCCAGCGCGTACGCGATCACGAAGACGGCGACGGCGGTCACGGCGACCGTCGTGAGCGGCAGCGGGGCCCGGGACAGCAGGACGTGCGACGCGGCGGAGAGCGTCACGGCGAGCGCCGTGAAGAGGGCCGCGCGCACGGCTCTGAGCTGGGTCCCGGATATGTCGTCCATCGCTCTGGAGTGTGCCATGGGTCGCTGTAGGCGATGGCTAAAGGGCACCTGTGCGTTATGGAATCGTGGGCTGGCCCACGCGCCTCTACGCGGTCAGGCCCGGGATCCGGCCGTTGCGGAACAGGTCCACGAAGATCTGGTGGTCCGCACGCGCGCGTGCCCCGTAGCTGTGCGCGAAGTCGACCAGGAGGCCCGCGAAGCCGTCCTCGTCGGCGGCGATCGCCGCGTCGATGGCGCGCTCGGTGGAGAACGGGACGAGGGACTGCCCCGAGAGGTCGTCCGCCGCCGCGTGCATGGCGGCCGTGGCCCGGCCGAGATCGGCGACGACGGCGGTGATCTCGTCGTAGTCGTCGATGTCGCCCCAGTCCAGGTCGACCGCGTACGGCGACACCTCGGCGACGAGCTGGCCCGCCCCGTCCAGCTCGGTCCAGCCCAGCCACGGGTCGGCGTGGGCCTGGAGGGCGCGCTGGGAGATGACGGTGCGGTGGCCCTCGTGCTGGAAGTAGCCGCGGATGGAGGCGTCCGTGATGTGCCGGGAGACGGCCGGGGTCTGGCCCTGCTTCATGTAGATCACGACGTCGTTCTCCAGGGCGTCGCTGTTGCCCTCCAGGAGGATGTTGTACGAGGGCAGGCCCGCCGAGCCGATGCCGATGCCGCGGCGCCCCACGACGTCCTTGACGCGGTAGGAGTCCGGGCGGGTCAGCGACGACTCCGGCAGCGTCTCCAGGTAGCCGTCGAACGCGGCGAGCACCTTGTAGCGCGTCGCCGCGTCCAGCTCGATGGCGCCGCCGTCGTCGGCGAACCGGCGCTCGAAGTCACGGATCACCGTCATGGAGTCGAGCAGCCCGAAGCGGGTCAGCGAGCGGGCGTCGCGCAGCGCGTCCAGGAGCGGGCCCTCGGCCGTGTCCAGGGTGAAGGGCGGCACCTCGTCGCTCTTGGCGCCGGTCGCGAGGGCGTGGACGCGCTCGCGGTAGGCCGCCGCGTACGTGCGCACCAGCTCGGTGATCTGGTCGTCGCCGAGCGCCTTCGAGTAGCCGATCAGCGCCACGGAGGCGGCGAACCGCTTGAGATCCCAGGTGAAGGGGCCGACGTACGCCTCGTCGAAGTCGTTCACGTTGAAGATCAGCCGGCCCGTGGCGTCCATGTACGTGCCGAAGTTCTCCGCGTGCAGGTCGCCGTGGATCCACACCCGGCTGGTGCGGTCGTCCAGGTAGGGCCCGCCGTGCTGCTCACGCTCTATGTCCCGGTAGAACAGGCAGGCCGTGCCCCGGTAGAAGGCGAACGCGGAGGCGGCCATCTTGCGGAACTTCACCCGGAACGCGGCGGGGTCCGCGGCGAGGAGCTCGCCGAACGCGGTGTCGAAGACGGCAAGGATCTCCTCGCCGCGCTGCTCAGCGGTGGGCTGCGGGACCGACATCGCCGGGTGCCTCCTGGTACAGGTGGTGCGTGGGCTCGTATGACATGACACGCAGGACGGGTGTTCTGTCCCGTCCAACGCCCGACCGTACTCCGGAGTGCCCGTCGGCTGTCAGATCGCGGTCGTAGACTTCCAAGTCGTCCCCGTCCCGTCGCCGCCCGTTCGCCTTTGGAGCCCAGACCGTGTCAAAGCCGCCCTTCACGCACCTGCACGTCCACACCCAGTACTCGCTGCTGGACGGTGCCGCGCGGCTGAAGGACATGTTCAACGCGTGCAATGAAATGGGCATGACGCACATCGCGATGTCCGACCACGGCAACCTGCACGGGGCGTACGACTTCTTCCACTCGGCGCAGAAGGCGGGCGTCACGCCGATCATCGGCATCGAGGCGTACGTCGCCCCGGAGTCGCGGCGCAACAAGCGCAAGATCCAGTGGGGCCAGCCGCACCAGAAGCGCGACGACGTGTCCGGTTCGGGTGGTTACACGCACAAGACGATCTGGGCGGCGAACAAGACGGGCCTGCACAACCTGTTCCGGCTGTCCTCGGACGCGTACGCCGAGGGCTGGCTGCAGAAGTGGCCCCGGATGGACAAGGAGACGATCTCCCAGTGGAGCGAGGGGCTCATCGCCTCCACCGGCTGCCCCTCCGGTGAGCTGCAGACCCGCCTGCGCCTCGGCCAGTTCGACGAGGCGCTGAAGGCCGCCTCCGAGTACCAGGACATCTTCGGCAAGGACCGGTACTTCCTGGAGCTGATGGACCACGGCATCGAGATCGAGCGCCGGGTCCGCGACGGTCTCCTGGAGATCGGCAAGAAGCTCGGCATCCCGCCCCTGGTGACGAACGACTCGCACTACACGTACGCGCACGAGGCGACCGCGCACGACGCCCTGCTCTGCATCCAGACCGGCAAGAACCTCTCCGACCCCGACCGCTTCCGCTTCGACGGCACCGGCTACTACCTGAAGTCGACCGACGAGATGTACGCGGTCGACTCCTCGGACGCCTGGCAGGAGGGGTGCCGCAACACGCTCCTGGTCGCCGAGCAGATCGACACCACCGGCATGTTCGAGAAGCGCGACCTCATGCCGAAGTTCGACATCCCCGACGGCTTCACCGAGGTCACCTGGTTCCAGGAGGAGGTCCGCCGCGGCATGGAGCGCCGCTACCCGGCGGGCGTCCCGGACGACCGGCAGAAGCAGGCCGAGTACGAGATGGACATCATCATCCAGATGGGGTTCCCGGGGTACTTCCTGGTCGTCGCCGACTTCATCATGTGGGCCAAGAACAACGGCATCGCGGTGGGCCCCGGCCGAGGCTCCGCGGCCGGTTCGATCGTCGCCTACGCCATGGGCATCACCGACCTCGACCCGATCACCCACGGACTGATCTTCGAGCGGTTCCTCAACCCCGAGCGCGTCTCCATGCCCGACGTCGACATCGACTTCGACGAGCGCAGGCGCGTCGAGGTGATCAGGTACGTGACCGAGAAGTACGGCGCCGACAAGGTCGCCATGATCGGCACCTACGGCAAGATCAAGGCCAAGAACGCGATCAAGGACTCCGCGCGCGTGCTCGGCTACCCGTACGCGATGGGCGACCGGCTCACCAAGGCGATGCCCGCCGACGTCCTCGGCAAGGGCATCGACCTCTCCGGCATCACCGACCCCAAGCACCCGCGCTACAGCGAGGCGGGCGAGATCCGCGGGATGTACGAGAACGAGCCGGACGTGAAGAAGGTCATCGACACCGCCAAGGGCGTCGAGGGCCTGGTCCGGCAGATGGGCGTGCACGCGGCCGGCGTCATCATGTCCAGCGAGCCGATCGTCGACCACGCCCCGATCTGGGTGCGCCACACCGACGGCGTCACGATCACGCAGTGGGACTACCCGCAGTGCGAGTCGCTCGGCCTGCTCAAGATGGACTTCCTGGGCCTGCGCAACCTCACGATCATGGACGACGCCGTCAAGATGGTGAAGGCCAACAAGGGCATCGACCTGGAGATGCTCTCGCTCCCGCTCGACGACCCGAAGACCTTCGAACTGCTCTGCCGCGGTGACACCCTCGGCGTCTTCCAGTTCGACGGCGGCCCGATGCGCTCGCTGCTCCGCCAGATGCAGCCCGACAACTTCGAGGACATCTCCGCCGTGTCGGCCCTGTACCGGCCGGGCCCGATGGGCATGAACTCGCACACGAACTACGCGGAGCGCAAGAACGGCCGCCAGGAGATCACGCCGATCCACCCGGAGCTCGAGGAGCCCCTGAAGGAGACGCTCGGCCTGACCTACGGCCTCATCGTGTACCAGGAGCAGGTGCAGAAGGCCGCGCAGATCATCGCCGGGTACTCGCTCGGCGAGGCCGACATCCTGCGCCGCGTCATGGGCAAGAAGAAGCCCGAGGAGCTGGCGAAGAACTTCGTCCTGTTCCAGGAGGGCGCGAAGAAGAACGGCTACTCGGACGCAGCGATCCAGGCGCTGTGGGACGTCCTGGTGCCGTTCGCCGGCTACGCGTTCAACAAGGCGCACTCCTCCGCGTACGGCCTGGTCACCTACTGGACCGCCTACCTCAAGGCCAACTACCCGGCCGAGTACATGGCCGCCCTGCTGACCTCCGTCAAGGACGACAAGGACAAGTCGGCGGTCTACCTCAACGAGTGCCGCCGCATGGGCATCCGCGTGCTCCCGCCGAACGTCAACGAGTCGGTGCACAACTTCGCGGCCCAGGGCGACGACGTGATCCTCTTCGGCCTGGAGGCCGTGCGCAACGTCGGGACCAACGTGGTGGACTCGATCATCCGCTCACGCAAGGCGAAGGGGAAGTTCGAGTCGTTCCCCGACTACCTCGACAAGGTCGAGGCCGCCGCCTGCAACAAGCGCACCACCGAATCGCTCATCAAGGCGGGCGCGTTCGACACGATGGGGCACACCCGCAAGGGCCTCACCGCGCAGTACGAGCCGATGATCGACAATGTCGTCGCGGTGAAGCGCAAGGAGGCCGAGGGGCAGTTCGACCTCTTCGGCGGCATGGGCGACGAGGACAGCAACGAGCCGGGCTTCGGGCTCGACGTCGAGTTCTCCACCGACGAATGGGAGAAGACGTATCTGCTCGCCCAGGAGCGGGAGATGCTCGGCCTCTACGTCTCCGACCACCCGCTGTTCGGCCTGGAGCACGTCCTGTCCGACAAGGCGGACGCGGGCATCGGCCAGCTGACCGGCGGTGACTTCTCCGACGGCGCCGTCGTCACGGTCGGCGGCATCATCTCGGGCCTCCAGCGCAAGATGACCAAGCAGGGCAACGCCTGGGCGATCGCCACCGTCGAGGACCTCGCCGGTTCCATCGAGTGCATGTTCTTCCCGGCGACGTACCAGCTCGTCTCGACCCAACTGGTCGAGGACGCGGTCGTGTTCGTCAAGGGCCGCCTGGACAAGCGGGAGGACGTGCCGCGCCTGGTCGCCATGGAGATGCAGGTCCCCGACCTGTCGAACGCGGGCACCAACGCGCCCGTGATCCTCACCATCCCGGCGCTCAAGGTGACCCCGCCGATGATCAGCCGCCTCGGCGAGATCCTCACCCACCACCGGGGCGACAGCGAGGTCCGCATCAAGCTCCAGGGGCCGCGCAAGACGACGGTGCTCCGTCTCGACCGGCACCGCGTGAAGCCGGACCCGGCGCTCTTCGGCGACCTGAAGGTACTGCTCGGCCCGTCGTGCCTCGCGGGCTGAGCCGGTAGCCGTACGTACTTCACGCACTTCACGCACTTCACGCACTTCACGTACTTCTAGAGGGGCGCACCCCGGATCCTGGGTGCGCCCCTCAGGCGTTGCAATGATGCGGCGCCGGGCGTCAGTTGTGGCCGAAGCGCTTCTGGTGCTTGCGGGCCACGTCCGACGGGTTGCCCATGAGCGGGGACTCCGAGGACTGCGTGTCCGTCGCCGCCGACCTGGACTGCTCCTGCGTCTCTTCCGTGACGGACGCGCGGTTCAGGTCGCTGTTCTGCTTGCGATTCTTGTTCTTGGCCATATTGATCTGCCTCCTATGGGGGGAGATTGGGAGATCTCGGGGCCAGACGCGTTCAGACTCACATGGGGTGTCAAAGATCGCATATCGGGCAATCACCGTCCGTGACGCGCGGATCGAGGGCGCGCGCATACCACCTTCACCTCATCCGCCACGCCGAAGATCGAGTTCGGGCCGTTAACCCCCGCCGGGTCGGGCAGACTCGAAGGAAACCCGAAGCGAACCCGCGGGCGCCGCCCCGTGAGCGCGTCCGGACTGTCGTAAGTCGGCGAAAGAGGGTGGATCGCGTGGACCGCTGCATCGTCCTGGTGGATGCCGGATATCTCCTGGGGGCCGCCGCGAGCCTCCTCGCGGGCGAGCCCTCCCGTTCCCGGATCCACGTCGACCACGCCGCCCTCATCCAGGGCCTGCGCGATCGCGCCGAGTCCGAGACCGAGCGCCAGCTCCTGCGGATCTACTGGTTCGACGGCGCCCCCGACCGGGTGCCGCAGCCCGAGCACCGCAGGCTGCGCGTCATGCCCCGGGTCACCGTCCGCCTCGGCGCCCTGACCCGCAGCGACGGGCGCTGGGCGCAGAAGGGCGTCGACGCCGCCATGCACGCCGAGCTGACCGAGCTGGCCCGCAACCGCGCCTGTTCCGACGTGGTCCTCGTCACCGGCGACGGCGATCTGCTGCCCGGCATGATGGCCGCCAAGGAGCACGGTGTCGCCGTCCATCTCTGGGCCGTGCAGGCCGCAGACGGCGACTACAACCAGTCGGAGGACCTGGTCGCCGAGGCCGACGAGCGGCGCGTGCTCGACCGGATCTGGATCACCAAGGCCGTCCGCGCCAAGGAGCTGGGCGGGATCTGCGCCCCGCAGCCCGTGCCGCGCCCCGAGATCGCCGCGATCCTGTCCGCGCCGCTGCCCGAGTCGGCGCCGGCCGCCGCGGGCCGCCCTGTGGACGACCAGGTGGACGCGGCGCCCGCCCAGCATCCGCCCGCCGCCCGGCCCGGGGGCGACGCGGAGGACCGCACCAACGCCGCCAAGGGCGTCCCCACCCCCAAGGACCTGGCCGCCCTGCGCGGCCCCGGCACGACGCCCCCGCCGCCCGCCCACCAGCCCACGAGCGCGACCCTGCGCTGGTCGAGCGACAAGGGCTGGGTCGAGCGCCCCGGGACCGGCGGCGAACCCCCGGAGGCGGCGTCCCTGCCGACGCTGGCCCAGCTCACCACGGCCGAGCAGCGGTGGGCGGACCGCGAGGAGGACATCACGACGGTCAGCGGCGACCCCTACGAGGTCGGACAGGTGTTCGCCCGACGGTGGATGGCGCGCCTCGCGGACCCCGTGCAGCTCCAGAAACTGGCGACCATGTACCCCCGCGTACCGCACCGCATCGACGGGGAGCTGCTCCGGTACGCCGCCCGGTTCGGCCTCCTCGCCCACAAGGACGACCAGATCGACGAGCACGACCGGTACGCGATCCGGGCCGGTTTCTGGCGCGAGATCGACGTGCGGACCGCCGAACACGCCACGGCGGGGGAGTGACACCGCGCGTGCGCGCGACCCGCCGCCCGCCTCATTTGTCCGGCCCCGCGCGCAATGGGGGCCGCCGGACCCCGTACTCTCGTTCTTCGTGAGTACGCGCACCGAGGATGCTGCCCCGAGCCATGAACGGGACGCTGTCGTGTGCGCGGTACGAGGTCTGCGCAAGACCTATCCCGCCGCGCGAGGGCGGCGCGGGGTGCCCGCGAGCCCGCCGGTGCGGGCCACGGACGACGTCCGGCTCGACATCAGGCGCGGCGAGATCTTCGGTCTCCTCGGCCCCAATGGCGCCGGCAAGTCCACCCTCGTACGCCAGCTCACCGGCCTCATGCGGCCCGACGCGGGCAGCGTGGAGATCCTCGGGCACGACATCGTGCGCCACCCCGAGCGGGCCGCGCGCATCCTCGCCTACCTCGGCCAGGAGTCGACCGCGCTGGACGAGCTGACCGTGTCGCTCGCCGCCGAGACCACCGGGCGCCTGCGCGGGCTGCCGCTCAAGGAGGCCCGCGCCGAGCGCGACGCCGTCCTGGAGGAGCTGGGGCTCGCCCCGCTCGCCTCGCGGCCCCTGAAGAAGCTCTCGGGCGGGCAGCGGCGGCTCGCGTGCTTCGCCGCCGCCCTGGTCGGCGAGCGGCCGCTGCTCGTGCTCGACGAGCCGACGACCGGGATGGACCCCGTGGCGCGGCGCGCGGTGTGGGCCGCGGTGGACCGGCGGCGCGCCGAGCGCGGCACGACCGTCCTCCTGGTCACGCACAACGTCATCGAGGCCGAGACCGTCCTCGACCGCGTCGCCGTCCTCGACGCCGGACGCGTCATCGCCTGCGACTCCCCGGCCGGGCTCAAGGACCGCGTCGCGGGGGAGGTGCGGGTCGAGCTGGTGTGGCGGGAGAAGGCCCCGCTGCACCTCGCCGAGGTCGCCCGGCTGCGCGAGCACGCCGTGGAGGCCGGGCGGCGCTGGTCGCTGCGGCTCGCGCCGGAAGCGGCCCGCACCGCCGTCGCCGCGGTCACCGGCGGCCCCGCCTTCGACTTCCTCGACGACTTCACGCTCGCAACGCCGAGCCTGGAGGACGTGTACTTGGCGCTCGGCGGCAGCCGCAGCAGCGTGAAGGGCCTGGTGAAGGCATGACCGTCGTATCCGCAGAGCCGTCCGCCGACACCGTGCGGCCGACCGTCGGAGGGCCCCGGACGTCCACCGTGGCGCTCGACGACGGGCTCGCGCCCCGCGCCCGCTTCCTGCCCTCGCTCGCCGCCGTCTACCGCGCGCAGCTCTCCCGCGCGCGCGTGGCGCGCATCCCGCTGCTGTTCGTCGCGACGTTCCAGTCCATCGGCATCATGATCCTCATGCGCGGCGTGGTCGACGAGGGCGGCAGCGAGGCGCGGGCCGTCGTCGCGGGCTCCGCCGTGCTCGTCGTCGCCTTCGTCGCGCTGAACCTGCTCGCCCAGTACTTCGGGCAGCTCCGCGCCGCCGGAGGGCTCGACCACTACGCGACGCTGCCGGTGCCGCCCGCGTCCGTCGTGCTCGGCGCCGCGGGGGCCTATGCCTCCTTCACTGTGCCGGGCACCGTCGTCACCGCTGTCGCGGGCTGCGTCATGTTCGACCTGCCGCTGACGCACCTGTGGGTGCTCGCCGCCGTGATCCCGCTCGCCGGGGCCGCCCTCGCCGGGCTCGGCGCCGCGCTCGGACTGCTCGCGCCCAGGCCCGAACTGGCGACCCTGCTCGGCCAGTTGGGCATGTCGGCCGCGCTGCTCCTCGGCGTCCTCCCCGCCGACCGGATGCCGCAGATCGTGCAGTACGCGCGTGATCTGCTGCCCTCCACCTATGGCGTCGAGGCGTTCGCGCGGACCTTCGGGGACCACCCCGACTGGCCGACCGTCCTGCTCGACCTGGGCGTCTGCGCCGCCGTCGGCGTCGCCTCGCTGGCCGTCGCGGCATGGGCGTACCGGCGGGCCGCCGTCCGGTGACGCGCCCGGCGGGTGCGCCTGGCACGATGGCAGGGTGACCGCACCGCTGACGCCGCCGCCCCATCAGCCCCCGCACAACAACGGGCACAGTGACCCGTGGCAGGCCCCCGACCCCATGACGCAAGCCCTGCCCCCCGCGCCGTCCACCGCCACGGACGACGGGCCCGGGCTGCGGACCGAGGTGCGCGAGGCCGCCGTGGTGGCGGTGGGTGTCGCGCTCCTCGGCCTGCTGCTCGGGGCGCTGTGGCTGTGGCTGGCGCCGCGCGTGCCGCTCGTCTCGGACAGCACGGCGGTCTACCTCAAGGACACCGAGGGCGAACAGGCCATCGGCATCGACGGCACGTTCACGCTGCTCGGCCTCGCCTTCGGCGCGGTCACCGGCGCCGCCGCCTTCCTGTGGCGCAGGCGCGGCGGCGTCCCGCTGGTCGTGGGGCTCGCGCTCGGCTCCCTCCTCGGCGGCCTGCTCGCCTGGCGCTTCGGCATCTGGCTCGGCCCCGCGCAGGACGTCGCCGCGCACGCCAAGGAGGTCGGCAAGGGCGTCGTCTTCGACGCGCCGCTGGAGCTGAACGCCAAGGGGGCGCTGCTCGCCTGGCCGCTGGCCGCGCTCGTCGTCCACCTCGCGCTCACGGGCCTGCTCGGCCCGCGCGACCCCGACCCGTACGCGGGCTACTACGAGCACACGCCGCGCCCCGCGCAGGGATCACCCGACAGCAACGCTTGAGCCGTCCCGCGCGGGGAGCAGCCCCGCCGTCACCAGGCCGCGGCGTACGCGCGCGGTCTCGGCCGCGTCCAGCGCGGTCTGCGGTGCGGCGGTCGCCGGGCAGTCGATGATCCCCTGGAGGTGGACGGCCGCCTTGAACGCGCCGAGCGCGGAGGACGAGCCGCCCATCCGCGCCGGGTCCCCGGCGTCGACGATCGCGAAGAGCGCGGCGAGCCGGTCCTGCGCGCGCCGGGCGGCGTCCCAGTCGCCGGCGCGGGCGGCCTCGTAGAGCCGTACGTAGCCGTGCGCGTCCACATTGCCCAGGCCCGGGACGACACCGTCGACGCCCGCGAGCAGGGCGCCGTCCACGGTGAGTTCGGAGCCGGTGAGCACCGAGAAGGCGGGGGCTGCGGCGCGCAGCGGGGCGAGCAGGCGGCGCAGGGAGCCCTCGTCGCCGCTGGAGTCCTTGAGCCCGGCGAGCGTGCCGTCGGCGGCGAGGGCGAGGACGGTGTCGCGGCCCAGCTTGGTGTGGACGGCCGCCGGGATGTCGTACGCGAACACCGGCAGGCCGGCGTCCGCCCGCAGCCGCCGGAAGTGGTCGGCGGTCTCGGCGGGGTGCGTGCGCGCGTAGAACGGGGCCGTCGCCACGAGCGCGTCCGCGCCCGCCTTCACCGCGTCCTTCGCCCGCTCCAGGACGCGCGGGGTCGTCGTGTCGATGACACCCGCGAGGACGGGGACCCGCCCGGCCGCCGCCTCCACGGCGGCTTCGAGCGCGGTGCGGCGCTGCGCGTCGGTGAGGAACGCCGCCTCGCCGCTCGACCCGAGCAGGAACAGGCCGTGCACCCCGGCTCCGATCAGATGCTCCGCCATGCGCCGCACCGACACCGCGTCCACCTCGCCCTCCGGCGTGAGCGGCGTGATCAGGGGCGGGACGACGCCACGGAGCGGGGCGGGGAACGGGGCGCGGAGAGGCATGGCGGTGGTCTCCCGGAGCGGCTCGGCACAGCACGGCAGAACAATGCACGTGGTAGGACGTGGGACGTCCCACCTTTCTCGTGACAGTGCGCTACCGACGACATCGGTGTCAAGGGTCCGGTCCGGGAGGGGAGGCCTCCCTACGCGGGGCGCCGCCCGTGGTTGGCCTTGCCCTTCTTGATCCGCCACTTCCGCTTGCGCGTCTTCTTCGACATGCCCTTGGTGCTTAGCCGAAGCGGCCCGGTCCGTCGAGGGGTCACGCACGCCCGACGGGCGCGAGCACCGCGTCGGTCAGCGCCGCCAGGTCCTTCGGCGCCAGCTCGACCTCCAGGCCGCGGCGGCCCGCCGAGACACAGATGGTCGTGTGCAGCTCGGCCGAGGAGTCGACGACCGTACGCAGCTTCTTGCGCTGGCCGAGCGGGGAGATGCCGCCGCGCACATAGCCGGTGGTGCGCTCGGCGAGCGCCGGGTCGGCCATCGCGGCGCGCTTCCCGCCGACCGCGGCGGCGAGCGCCTTGAGGTCGAGCTGGCCCGCCACCGGCACGACCGCGACGGTCAGCTGCCCGTCGACGTCCGCGACCAGCGTCTTGAAGACGCGGTCGGGGGAGACGCCCATCGCCTCGGCCGCCTCCTCGCCGTACGAGGGGTGGGCGGGGTCGTGCTCGTACGCGTGGACCGTGAACGCGGTCCCGGCGGCGGTCAGTGCCACCGTGGCGGGCGTGCCGCCGGACTGGTGCTGCTGCTTCTTGGCCTTCTTCGCCAACGTGCCCGTTCCCTTACAGCTCGGTGCGGCTAGGTGCGGCTGGGTGCGACTAGTTGCGGCTGGTGGCCTGCCGCGTCAGCTCCGTCGCGGGCAGCGACGGCAGGTGGCGGATGATCGCCGTCTCGGCGCGCAACAGCTTCAGCTCGTCGCGCAGCCGGGACGCCGCGTCCGGGGCCTGGAGCAGCCGCTGCCTGGTCGGCACGTCGAGCACCGCGGCGGCCGCCACCAGGTACGACACCACCGACGGCTCGTCGGGCAGCTCTGCGCCGGTCGCAAGGGTCCGCTCACGGGCCCCGGCAAGCCGCTTCTGGTACGTACGGAAGGCGCGCAGCACGCCTTCGGCCAGGGCGCCCGCCTCGTCGCCGTCCTCCTCGGGCAGCTCCTCGACCTCGGCGGTCAGATAGGGGCCCGAGGCGTCCACGGAGTGCAGCTTGACCCGGCGGGTGCCGGTGGCCAGGACCTCGAAGCTGCCGTCGGCGCGTTCGCGGATCGTCGCCGCGTCCGCGACGCAGCCCGTCCCGTGGAACGACTTCAGCGGGTCGTCGCCGAACCCGGCGGCCGGGCCCGCGCTCGCCTCCTTGGTGGTCACGTCGTCGGGCATCCCGGACGCGCTCGGCGCGACCTCGTGGCCGTCGCGGATCGCGACGACGACGAACTGGCGCGGCTCGTCCGACACCGACGGATCGGCGTCGTCGTCGGGGAGGACGGGCGGGTCTTCGGGGGACGCCTTCAACAGGTCGCGCATCAGGGCGCGATAGCGCTCCTCGAACACGTTCAACGGGAGGACGAGCCCCGGGAACAGCACCGAGTTGAGCGGGAAGAGCGGAAGCCGGACGGTGGTCACGACGGTCAAGCGTAATGGGCGCCGGAGCTGCCCGGTCCGCCGCGCAGCGGCAGTTGTGCCGCGACCTCCAGACGGACGGTGTCCCGCAGCTCCAGGAAGCGGCCCAGCGGATCCTCCGAGAGCCGGTCCCAGGGGAACGACGTGGCGTACGGCCCGAGCCTGCGGAGCTGTTCGAGGGCGTCCGGCCAGCGCTCCAGCTCGGCCAGGACGCAGGCCAGCACATTGCGGACCTCGGCGGGCCACGGGTCCGCCGCCGGGTAGCGCCGGGAGAGGGCGACGGCGAGGTCCGCGGCGGCGTCCAGACGGGCGCGCGGGATGCCCTGCGGGCCGGGCCCCGTCAGGTAGGCGAAGGCGGCGCGGGCCGGCAGGGCCTGCAGCAGGGAGTCGGGCAGGGCGTCCTGCGCCGCGCGCTCGGCGAAGTCGAAGCACTCGGCGTGCGAGCCGTACCTGGCGGCCGACAGATAGCGCAGCGCCGCGACATGGCAGCCGTAGTGGTGCGGGGAGCGGCGCACCGCCTGCTCCCACAGCGCCTCGAAATCGGTGTGCGGGGTGTTCGTGCCGCGCGCCTGGTCCAGGGCGACGCGCCAGGGGACCGGGTCGCCGGGCTCTGCCTCGGCGGCGGCGGTGATCAGCGGGGTGACGTCGCGGAGCAGCTCGGCGCGGGCGGGGGAGCCGAAAGCCCGGTTCACCGCGAGTTCGGCCTTGACGAGCAGGAGGTCGGGGTCGTGCGGGGCCGCGGCCTGCCAGGCGTCGAACCACTCGGTGCGGGAGGCGGCGAACGCGGCGAGGTGCAGCACGTAGCGGTCGCGGTTCTCCCATTCGGCCGCCCCGCGCGTGTGGGCAAGGACCTCGGCGGCGGGCCCGTACGCGCCGTGGCCCGCCGCGACCAGGGCGGGGGCGAGCCGCTCGTCCGCGGCGTCGAGCAGCACCTCGTCGTCCGTCGGCAGGCCCGCGGCGAGGGCGCCGGTGTGCCGGATCATGCGGGCGGTGCGGACGAAGGCACGCAGGAACGGCACGGTGCTCCTCTGCGTACGGGTGGGGGCCTGGGCGGGGCCGGCCGGTGACGCTGGGATGACGGCCCGGGTGACGGAATGGTTGCCCCGCAGCACGTGTCGCCATTCTCACCTTGTGCGCGGGGCGCGGGCCTGATCACGGGGCGTGGGCCTGATCGCGCGGCCCGGAACCCGGCCCGGCCTAGTTGCGGCGCAGCAGCCGCGTCGCCCCCGTCGCCACCGTCGTCGCCAGGGTCCAGCCGAGCATCACCATGACGGCCGCCGCCCACTGCCAGCCGCCGCGCAGCTGCCAGCTGCTGGCCTGGCCGAGGTCGATCACCGGGAGGAGGAGGTCGAGGGCGAACAGGGTCGAGTCCCATTGCGGGCCCTCGCCCGGCTTCATCGGCGGATGGGCGGCGTGCCGGAAGGCGAACGCGCCGACCGCCCACAGCACCGCCATCCACACGGCGGCCCGGCCGGGCCGGTACCCGTAGGCCACCGTCCAGTCCTGGAGGTAGCCCCACACCTTCGCGGCGGCCGGCAGGGTCTCGCGGCGGCGCCGCTGCTTGGCGAGGAGCACCTCGCGCGCGTCGGCGTCCTCACCGCTGTTGCGGAGCACCGCGGCGAGCCGCTCGTACGGTTCCGGGTTGTACTCGGGGGTCGCCGCCGAGAGCCATTCGAGGCGCCGGGTGAGCGGGAACGGGCCGAGCGGGATCAGGCTCTCGTAGGCGAAGCCGCTCATCCGCAGATGTCCCGGGCCCGGCCAGCTCACCGCCTGGTCGACGAGGTTGACGACCTTCGCGCCGGACAGCACCACCGTGCCGCGCTCGGGCCGCTCCCCGAGGAAGCGCAGCTCGGGGGTCTGGACGCGGCGCAGCGACAGCTCCTGGTCGTTCTCCAGGACGAAGCGCGCCGAGTCGAGGTCGACGGCGTCGCCGAACCGCCCGTCGTCGAGCCGGACCCCGCCGACGCACTGGAAGCTCTGCACGCGGGTGCCGAGCGCGGGCGTGGTGCCCCGGGTCTGCCAGGGGTTGAGCCCGGCCGGGGTCAGGTACAGCGTGCGCTCGACGCTGAGCTGCGGCGCGTTCAGGGCCCGCCGCCCCTGCGTGTTGCTGAGGCGGCTGCCGCGCAGGGAGAGCGACACGCCGATGGTGGCGCCGCGCAGACTGACCTCGCCGTGCGTCTGCACCATCTCCGCCTGGAGGTCCTGGCCGACCGACATCCCGTCCGCCATGAGGGACTTCCCGCGCCGGTCGCGGAAGACGACGGCCTGGTTGAGCAGCAGGTCCGTGCCGATCTGGGCGTCGGTGAGCCGGATGCCGTGGTGGAAGCGGCAGCGCGGCAGGTGCAGGTCGCCCTCGGTGTGGACCCGGGCCGCCTCCAGGCGCGGCACCGAGCAGTCGACCATGCGGACCGTGGTGAAGCGCGCCTCGGGCAGCAGCACCTCCTTCTCGAAGCGGCACAGCTGCAGTTCCACGTAGGGGCCGATCGTGCCGCCCGCCAGGTCGAGCACGTCCGTGATCTGGATGCCCTGGAGTTTGAGGGAGGAGACACGCCCGGAGAGTGCGGGCGGTCCGTCGAGCAGCAGCCAGGCCACGATGCGCGCCCGCACGCTGCGCTCGGGCCCCCAGGCGTGTCCGCCGTGCGGGTCGTCCACGGCCGCGTTGCCGCTGCGCAGGTCGTAGACCGTGCCGTTGCGGAATGCCAGCCACATGCCGACCTCGGCGGCGCTCAGTCCTTCCGGTACCTCTCCGTCGTTGCTGCCGGTCGTTGGGTCGTTCAAGCCGTACGCCTCTCCCTGCTCGCCAGTTTCGTCGAGCCGGTGATGCCCGGTGGGCGGCCCTCTGAAAGCCGCCGGTGCGGGTCTGCCGGGGATACGACCGACAACGGCCGAAAACGGACGTGTATCACTCATTGATACGGGCCACCGGCGGAGATCCGGCGTCTGAGAGAATTGCAGTGTGATCTCTCGAATCGATCTGCGCGGCGCCGCCCTCCCCGAGGGTCAGGCCCTGCGCTCGCTGCTGCCCCGTGCCGACTTCGACGTCACGGCCGCCCTGGAGAAGGTGCGTCCGATCTGCGAGGACGTACATCATCGTGGCGACGCGGCGCTGATCGACTTCGCGGAGAAGTTCGACGGCGTCACGCTGCGGGACGTGCGCGTTCCGGCCGAGGCCATCGCCGACGCCCTGAAGACCCTGGACCCGGACGTCCGGGCCGCCCTGGAGGAGTCGATCCGGCGCGCCCGGATCGTGCACCGCGCCCAGCGCCGTACGACCGAGACGACGCAGGTCGTGCCCGGTGGCACCGTCACCGAGAAGTGGGTCCCGGTGGACCGCGTCGGCCTGTACGCGCCGGGCGGCCGGGCCGTCTACCCGTCCTCCGTGATCATGGACGTGGTCCCGGCGCAGGAGGCCGAGGTCCCCTCGATCGCCCTCGCCTCGCCCGCCCAGAAGGAGTTCGGCGGCCTGCCGCACCCGACGATCCTGGCCGCCTGCGCGCTGCTCGGCGTCGACGAGGTGTACGCGGCGGGCGGCGCCACCGCCGTCGCCATGTTCGCGTACGGCACCGAGTCCTGCCCGCCCGCGCCGATGGTGATGGGCCCCGGCAACATCTGGGTCGCCGCCGCCAAGCGCTACTTCACCGGCGTCATCGGCATCGACTCCGAGGCCGGGCCGACCGAGATCGCCGTTCTCGCCGACTCCACGGCCGACCCGGTGCACGTCGCCGCCGACCTGATCAGCCAGGCCGAGCACGACCCGCTCGCCGCCTCCGTCCTCGTCACCGACAGCGAGGAGCTGGCCGAGGGCGTCGTCAAGGAGCTTCAGGCGCAGGTCGCGGTCGCCAAGCACCGCGAGGAGCGCATCGAGCCCGCGCTCAGGGGCGAGCAGTCCGCGATCGTCCTCGTCGACTCCCTCGACGACGGCCTCGCGGTCGTCAACGCCTACGGCGCCGAGCACCTGGAGATCCAGACCGCCGACGCCGCCGCCGTGGCCGAGAAGGTGCGCAACGCGGGCGCGGTCTTCGTCGGCCCCTGGTCCCCGGTCTCCCTCGGCGACTACGCGGCCGGGTCCAACCACGTCCTGCCCACCGGCGGCTGCGCCTGCCACTCCTCGGGCCTGTCCGTGCAGTCCTTCCTGCGCGGCATCCACGTCGTGGACTACAGCCGCGACGCCCTCGCCGAGATCACCCGGCACGTGGTGACCCTCTCCGAGGCCGAGGACCTGCCCGCGCACGGCGCGGCCCTCAAGGCCCGCTTCGACTGGAAGGTCCCGACCACCAAGTGACCGGCATCGACGACCTCCCCGTACGGGACGAGCTGCGCGGCAAGTCCCCGTACGGCGCACCCCAGCTCGACGTGCCCGTCCGGCTGAACACCAACGAGAACCCCTACCCGCTGCCCGAGCCGCTCGTCGCGCGGATCGCCGAGCGCGTCGCCGACGCCGCCCGGAACCTCAACCGCTATCCCGACCGGGACGCGGTCGAGCTGCGCACCGAGCTGGCCACGTACCTCACCCGGACCACGGGATTCAAGGTCACCGCCGAACAGGTGTGGGCGGCCAACGGGTCCAACGAGGTGCTCCAGCAGCTCCTCCAGGCGTTCGGCGGCCCCGGCCGCACCGCCCTCGGCTTCGAGCCCTCGTACTCCATGCACCCGCTGCTCGCCCGCGGCACCAACACGGGCTGGCTCAGCGCCCCGCGCAAGGCCGACTACGCGCTCGACGTGCCCGCCGCGATCGAGGCGATCCGGGCGCACAAGCCGCACGTCGTCTTCATCACCAGCCCCAACAACCCCACGGGCAACGCGGTCGCGGCCGAGGACGTCCTCGCGCTGTACGAGGCGGCCGGCCGGGACGCGATCGTGATCGTCGACGAGGCGTACACCGAGTTCAGCCACGGAGAATCGCTCCTGCCGCTGATCGAGGGCCGCCCGAACCTCGTCATCTCGCGCACCATGTCCAAGGCGTTCGGCGCCGCCGGGCTCCGCCTCGGCTACCTCGCCGCCGACCCGGCCGTCGTCGACGCCGTCCAGCTGGTGCGCCTGCCCTACCACCTGTCGGCCGTCAACCAGGCCACGGCGCTCGCCGCCCTGGAGTACACCGACACCCTGCTCGGCTACGTCGAGCAGCTCAAGGGCGAACGCGACCGCATCGTCGCCGAGCTGACCGGCCTCGGCTTCGACGTCACCGTCGCCGACGCCAACTTCGTCCAGTTCGGCGTCTTCGAGGACCCGCACGCCGTCTGGCAGTTCATCCTCGACCGCGGCGTCCTCATCCGTGACAACGGCGTACCGGGGCGGCTGCGGGTCTCCGTCGGCACGCCGGAGGAGAACGACGCGTTCCTCGACGCGGCCCGCGAAGCCAAGAAGGCTCTGGAAAACAGAATGGAGCGGGGCCGATGAGCCGCGTAGGACGTGTAGAGCGCAAGACCAAGGAGACCTCGGTCCTCGTCGAGATCGACCTCGACGGCACCGGCAAGGTCGATGTCGCCACCGGCGTCGGCTTCTACGACCACATGCTCGACCAGCTCGGCCGCCACGGCCTCTTCGACCTCACGGTCAAGACCGAGGGCGACCTGCACATCGACTCCCACCACACCATCGAGGACACCGCCCTCGCCCTCGGCGCCGCCTTCAAGCAGGCGCTCGGCGACAAGGTCGGCATCTACCGCTTCGGCAACTGCACCGTCCCGCTGGACGAGTCCCTCGCCCAGGTGACGGTGGACCTGTCAGGACGCCCCTACCTCGTGCACACCGAGCCCGAGAAGATGGCGCCGATGATCGGCGAGTACGACACCACGATGACCCGGCACATCCTGGAGTCCTTCGTCGCCCAGGCACAGGTCGCCCTGCACGTCCACGTGCCGTACGGGCGCAACGCGCACCACATCGTGGAGTGCCAGTTCAAGGCCCTCGCGCGCGCCCTGCGCTACGCCAGCGAACGCGACCCGCGCGCCGCCGGCATCCTCCCCTCCACGAAGGGCGCCCTGTAAGCCATGAACGGCCTCGCGACCGTCCTCATCCTCGTGGGCCTGTTCCTGCTCGGCGGCGTCTACTCGTTCGTCAAGCAGGGCATGGGCAAGAGCCTCATCACCCTGCTGTCCATCGGCGCCGCCATGTGCCTGATCGCGGGCGTGCTGCGGCTCGACTACTGGAATTGACCACCATGACTGACTCCGGTTCCAAGAAAGTCGTCGTCTTCGACTACGGGTTCGGGAACATCCGCTCCGCCGAGCGCGCCCTCGCTCGCGCGGGCGCCGACGTCGAGATCACCCGCGACTTCGAAGCGGCCATGAACGCCGACGGGCTCCTCGTCCCCGGCGTCGGCGCCTTCGCCGCCTGCATGAAGGGGCTCAAGGAGGCCCGCGGCGACTGGATCATCGGCCGCCGCCTCTCCGGGGGCCGCCCCGTCATGGGCATCTGCGTCGGCATGCAGATCCTCTTCGCCCGCGGCATCGAGCACGGCGTCGAGACCGAGGGCCTCGACGAATGGCCCGGCGCCGTCGAACCCCTCAAGGCCGACGTCGTGCCCCACATGGGCTGGAACACCGTCCGCGCGCCCGAGGACAGCCGCCTCTTCGCCGGCCTCGACGCCGACGAGCGGTACTACTTCGTGCACTCCTACGCCGTCCAGGACTGGCAGCTCGAAGTGCACAACCCGCACCTGCGCGCCCCGCACGTCACCTGGTCCACGCACGGCACGCCGTTCGTCGCCGCCGTGGAGAACGGCCCCCTGTGGGCCACCCAGTTCCACCCCGAGAAGTCCGGCGACGCCGGAGCCCAGCTGCTGAAGAACTGGATCGGAACCCTCTGATGGCTCCCAAGCTCGAACTCCTCCCCGCCGTCGACGTCCGCGACGGGCAGGCCGTCCGCCTCGTCCACGGCGAGTCCGGCAGCGAGACCTCCTACGGCTCCCCGCTGGAGGCCGCCCTCGCCTGGCAGTCCGCCGGCGCCGAGTGGCTGCACCTCGTCGACCTCGACGCCGCGTTCGGCACCGGCGACAACCGCGCGCTGGTCCGCGAGGTCACCGAGGCCATGGACATCAAGGTGGAGCTGTCCGGCGGCATCCGCGACGACGACACCCTCGCCGCCGCCCTCGCCACCGGCTGCACCCGCGTCAACCTCGGCACCGCCGCCCTGGAGACCCCCGAGTGGGTCGCCAAGGTCATCGCCGAGCACGGCGACAAGATCGCCGTCGGGCTCGACGTGCGCGGCACGACGCTGCGCGGGCGCGGCTGGACCCGCGACGGCGGCGACCTGTACGAGACCCTGGAGCGCCTGGACTCCGAGGGCTGCGCCCGGTACGTCGTCACCGACATCGCGAAGGACGGGACCCTCCAGGGGCCCAACCTGGAGCTGCTGAAGAACGTGTGCGCTGTGACGGATCGTCCGGTGGTGGCCTCGGGCGGTGTCTCGTCCCTGGATGACCTGCGCGCCATCTCCGAGCTCGTCCCGCTCGGCGTCGAGGGCTCCATCGTCGGCAAGGCGCTGTACGCCAAGGCCTTCACCCTGGAAGAGGCGCTCGCCGCCGTGGCGTCGTCATGAGCGAGCCCACTTCCGCCTCCGCCTCCGCCTCCGCCGTGCGGCGGATCGGGTCCGGTGGTCCCTGGGAGGACGCCATCGGGTACTCCCGCGCCGTCGAACTGCCGAACGGCCTGGTTCTCGTCTCCGGCTGCACGTCCGTGGTCAACGGTGTCATCGACGCCGGCACCCCCTACGAGCAGGCGCTCAACGCCTTCGGTGTCGCCCTCGACGCCCTGAAGACGGTCGGCCTCGGCGCCGAGCACGTCGTGCGCACCCGGATGTACCTCACCCACGCGCGCGACGTGGACGATGTGGGCCGCGCCCACAAGGAGCTGTTCGACGAGGTCCGGCCGGCCGCGTCCATGCTCATCGTCTCCGGGTTCGTCGATCCGAGCCTCGTCGTCGCGGTCGAGGTCGAGGCGTATCGCTCCGCGGGTGACGCGGGAGGGGACCAGTGAGCCTCGCCGTACGTGTCATTCCCTGCCTCGACGTCGACAACGGGCGCGTCGTCAAAGGCGTCAACTTCCAGAACCTGCGCGACGCGGGCGACCCCGTCGAGATGGCCAAGGTCTACGACGCCGAAGGCGCCGACGAACTGACCTTCCTCGACATCACCGCCTCCTCCGGCAACCGCGAGACCACCTACGACGTGGTGCGCCGCACCGCCGAGCAGGTCTTCATCCCGCTCACCGTCGGCGGCGGCGTCCGCACGTCCGAGGACGTGGACAAGCTGCTGCGGGCCGGGGCGGACAAGGTCGGTGTCAACACCGCCGCGATCGCCCGCCCCGAGCTGATCCGCGAGATCGCCGAGCGGTTCGGGCGGCAGGTGCTCGTCCTCTCCGTGGACGCGCGGCGCACCGGGTCCGGGGCGTTCGAGGTCACGACGCACGGTGGACGCCGGTCCGCCGGGATCGACGCGGTCGAGTGGGCCCATCAGGCGGCTGAGCTGGGCGCCGGTGAGATCCTGCTCAACTCGATGGACGCCGATGGCACGAAGGACGGCTACGACATCGAGATGATCGAGGCGGTCCGCAAGCATGTGTCCGTGCCGGTGATCGCGTCGGGCGGCGCCGGGCGGGTCGAGCACTTTGCTCCCGCTGTCGGGGCGGGGGCCGATGCGGTGCTCGCGGCGTCGGTGTTCCACTTCGGGGATCTGCGGATCGGGGACGTCAAATCGGCGTTGCGCTCTGCGGGTCACCCGGTTCGATAGCGCCGCTTCTCTTGGGGCTCGTTCCCGGGTGCGACTCTCGTCGTGGCTGGTCGCGCAGTTCCCCGCGCCCCTGAAATGCGCACTTCGTGCGCATTTCAGGGGCGCGCGTCACGCGCGCGGCCCCTGGGGCTGCGGCGAAGCCGCATGCTTCAGGGGCGCGGGGAACTGCGCGACCAGCCACGACGCTGCCGCAGTCGCGGACGAAGCCTCCACCCGGCAGATGGATCCGCCTTCAACCGGTGATTTCGCCGATGCACAACCACCCGGTCACCCCCCACCGTGGGCGCTGTCAGAGACCACGGTGGCTCCCCCCGGGACGGGGCACGCCACCCTCCCCCGAGAGGACCGCATCCGTGCTGAAGATGCGAACCCGTCTGATCCGCACAGGCCTCGCCACCCTGCTGGCCCTCGGCGGCCTGGCCACATCGCAGGCCGTGACCGCCCAGGCCGCCCCCGCCGCCGACAACCCCTACGAGCGCGGCCCCGCCCCCACCACGTCCAGCATCGAGGCGCTGCGCGGCCCGTACGCCGTGTCGCAGACCAGCGTGTCGTCGCTGAGCGTCAGCGGGTTCGGCGGCGGGACGATCTACTACCCGTCGTCGACGGCCGACGGCTCGTTCGGGGCGATCGCGATCTCCCCGGGCTTCACCGCCTACCAGTCGTCGATCTCCTGGCTGGGCCCGCGCCTCGCCTCCCAGGGCTTCGTCGTCTTCACCATCGACACGAACACGACACTCGACCAGCCCGACAGCCGGGGCCGTCAACTCCTCGCCGCGCTCGACTACTTGACCCAGCAGAGTTCGGTGCGCGGCCGTATCGACTCCAGCCGACTCGGTGTCATGGGCCACTCCATGGGCGGCGGCGGCACGCTCGAAGCCGCCAAGAGCCGGCCGTCGCTCCAGGCCGCCATCCCGCTCACCGGCTGGAACACCGACAAGACCTGGCCCGAGCTGAAGACGCCGACGCTCGTCGTGGGCGCCGACGGGGACACCATCGCGCCGGTCGCCACGCACTCCGAGCCGTTCTACACGACCCTGCCGAGCTCCCTCGACAAGGCCTACCTCGAACTGCGCGGCGCCACCCACTTCACCCCGAACAGCTCCAACACCACGATCGCGAAGTACAGCATCTCGTGGCTGAAGCGGTTCATCGACAACGACACCCGCTACGAGCAGTTCCTCTGCCCGCTGCCCTCGGCGAGCCTGACCATCGCCGAGTACCGGGGCAACTGCCCGCACACCTCGTGACGGTGACGGTGACGGTGACGGTTACGGGTTGAGGTTCTGTGCGTGAGCACAGTCTCCTGTGGCGTCGGCTGGGCCCGCTCCCAGCCGGCGCTGCGGACGCGGCATCTCGTCCCTACGGTGACGTAAGTGACCGCGAGACATGTCCTGTTGCTGACGGCCGCCGCCTACGCGAGCGACCCGGACGGGCCGTGGGTGGACGGCGGGCTCGTCCTGCGGGCCGCCGCACGCGCCGGTCTCGGCGCCTCCGCCCTCGACGCCGCCGAACGCGCCGGTCTGCTCCGCAGCCCCGACGGACGGCTGCGGCTCCCCGGCCGGCGCGCCGTGTACGAGGCGGCACGGCCCGCGCAGCGCAGGGCCGCCCATCGCCTGCTGGCCGAAGCCGCCCTGGGGGAGCGGCTTCGGCCGGCAGGTCTCCTGCACCGGGCGCTCGCCGCGCCCTACCCGGACAGCGCGCTCGGCACCGAACTCGCCGCCGCCGCGCGGCTGCCCGGGCCCTCGCACGGGGAGCGGGCCACCGCCCTCGCCCACGCCGCGGGGCTCGCCGCCGATCCGGAGGTGCGCGCGGGGCGGCTCGTCGCCGCCGCCGATCAGGCCCGGCTGGCCGGTCGGCCCCATCGCGCGCGCGAACTGCTGTCCCGTGTCGATGATCTGACCCCCAGCGACGCCGTGCGGGGCGGCGCCGCCCTCGTACGGGGGCTGCTCGACCTGCGCGACGGGCCCATGGCCGATGCCCGCGCCTCGCTCCTCCTCGCCGCCCGGCTCTGCCCCGGCGAACGCGCCCTCGACGCCCGGCTCGCCGCCGCGGAGGCCGCCTGGGCGCTCGGGGACGCCCGCGCCTACCAGGAAGCCGTCGCCGGGCAGCAGCAACGGGCCGGGGCCGCCACCGCCCGTGCCTTCGGGCTCGGGATGGCCGCCGCGCTCGACGACCGGTACGCGGCCGGGCGCGTCACCCTGCGCCGGGTCATCGCCGAGGCGGCCGGTGCGGGCGCTCCGGACGCCCTGCTGCGGGCCGGGGCCGCCGCGCTCGTCGCCGGGGACGCCGAAGCCGCCTGCCGCCTCGGGAGCCGGGCCCTCGCCGCCGCCCGCGCCCTCGACGCGCGGCCCGAGCTGCCGCGCGCCCTTGAGCTCCTCGCCTACGGTGAGCTGCGCGCCGGGCGGCACGCCCGGGCCCGTACGCATGCCGAGGAAGGTCTGCGGGTCGCTCGCGCCGCCGGGCAGCGCAACGTCCTCGCCCATCAGCACGCCATCCTCGCCCTCGTCGCCTCCCTCGACAGCGACGCCGACACCGTCGCCCGGCACGCTTCCGCGGCGCAGGACATCGCCGCCCGGCACGGGCTCGTCCAGGCCGCCACGCTTGCGCAGTGGGCCCTTGCGCGGGCCGATCTCGCGCGGGGCGGGCAGCGGAGGCGGCTGCGCGGCTCGGGCCGCTCGTCCGTCCTGGGCCGCGGCAAGGGCACTTCGCCGTGCGGATGCTGGCCGTGCCCTGTTTCGTGGAGGCGGCGGTGTCGGCGGGTGAGCTGGGGGCGGCGCGGGCGGCTGTCGCGGAGTTCACGGTGTGGTCCGACCGTGGGTACGACCCCCAGGCCGGGGCGCAACTGGCGCGCTGCCAGGCCCTGCTGATGTCCGGCGATCCCGAGCGCGCGGACGCCCGGTTCACCGAGGCGCTGGCTCGGCACGAGCGGGCGGGTGGGGACTTCGAGCGGGCGCGGACGGCTGAGCTGCACGGTGAATGGCTTCGCCGGGCGCGGCGGCCTGCCCGGGCGCGTGTGCTGCTGCGTGATGCGTTGGTGGCCTTCGAGCGGTGCGGGGCGTCTGTGTGGGCGGCTCGTACGGCGGCGGAGCTGCGGGCGACGGGGGACGCTCCGGCTCATTCGGAAGCTCCGGGGCGGTTGTCGGAGCTGACGCCGCAACAACTCCGCATCGCCCACTGCGTGGCGGACGGCGCCACCAACCGCGAGGTGGCCTCCCGCCTGTCGGTCAGCCCCCGGACTGTTGACCATCACCTCCGCAACGTCTTCGCCCAGCTGGGCGTCCGCTCCCGGGTGGAGTTGGCGCGCCTGGTGGATCGGGCGGAGGCGACGGGGGCGCTGTAGTGCGCGCCTCGCTGGGTGGGTGGGGCGGGGCCGCGCCGGGGCGCCTCCTCGGCCGGATAGGCCTCATCCCCACCTGTCCGCCATAGGCGAGTCACCCTGGACTGCATTCGGGCGGAGTCCTGCGGGGGCACCCCGACGCGACCCCTCCGGCCGACTCGCGACTGCACCCCGGCGCCCCGCCCCGTCACCGGACCCGAGCCAAAGCCCCCCGCCCTGGACAATCGACCGCCCCCGCCCTTCCCACCCCGGCGGAGCCACCCCGCCCGGGGCAGTCCGCCGCCCCCGCCCCTCCCACCCCGGCGGAGCCACGCCGCCTTGGGCGATCGGCCTCCCCCAAACTCCGTCCGGGGGGTCCCCCAGGGCGGCAGGGTGGGCAAGGCGGCAGCCCAGCGCCGGGGAGTGGGGGAGCAGGCCCCTGTGTGAGTTCGGGCGGGTGCGTCGCGCGCGGGGACAGGCCCGTGCCTGAGGGCCGGTCACCATGTCGTTATGCCCGGGGGGCTGGAGACCGACCAGACGGTATGTCATTCTTCGGGGCCAGGACTGCTCCGGCACGTCCTGGTGAGCTGATCCGAGGAGGACCGTGATGCCCGCGCACCTCGTACGCCCCCGCCCCCGCCAAGGGACCGGCACGGACCCGGTCTCCGTACTGCGCCGCGCCGCGCTCCCCCTCACGGGCCAGATCCCCGCCCTCACCGACCGCCTCACGGCCGAGCTGTACGCCAGGGAGCCCGCCTACCGCGCAGCGATCGACACCGACCCCGGCGACGTACGCCGCGAGGTCCAGCGCTCCCTGCGCCTCAGCGTCGCCTCCCTGCTCGACCCCGTCCGCTCCCGCGAAGCGGCCCGCGCCTGCACCGCCCGGATCGGCGCCGAACGCGCCGCCCGCGGCCTCCCCCTCGACGCCCTCGTGCACGCCTTCCGGCTCGGCGGCGCCCTGGTCTGGCAGGCACTGGTCGACGAAGTCACCCGGCACCACCCGCGCGACGCACACCTCCTCGTCCACCTCGCCGCGGACGTCCGCGGCTTCGTCGACGAGCACTGCGCCTGCGTCACCGACGCCTACCAGCGGGCCGAGCACGAACTGACCTGGCGCCGCGAGAACCGGCGCCGCCTCATGGCCGCAGCCCTGCTCGACGGCGCCACCCGCATCGCCGACCTCCCCGAGGCCGCCACCGTCCTCGGCCTGCCCGAGCGCGGCCGGTACGCCGTCGTCCTCGTCGCTGGCGGCCGCCCCACCGCGCCCCTCGCCGACGGCACCCGTACCGTCTGGCACCCGGGCCCCGACACCGAGCGCGGCATCGTCGCCCTCGGCCCCCACGACGTACGGGAGCTGGCCGCGCGCTGGCGCGAGTCGACCGCCCCCGGCGCGGGCGTACGCATCGGCATCAGCTCCGCCGTCGACGGGCTCGCCTCCGTCGGCGTCGCCCGGCGCCTCGCCGAGACCGCCCTGCGGATCTGCCCCGCGGGCGGCGGCACCGTACTCCTCGACGACGAACTGCCCGCCGCGCTCGTCGCCGGGGCCCCGGCGCTCGGCACGCTCCTCGTCGACCGGGTGCTCGGCCCGCTGCGCGCCCTGCCGCCCGCGGACGGCGCCCTGCTGCTCGACACCCTCACCGCATGGCTGGACTGCGACGGCTCGGCCCAGCGCGCGGCCGCCCGCCTCTACTGTCACCGCAACACGGTCCTGAACCGGCTGCGCCGCTGCGAACAGCTCACAGGGCGCAGCCTGACGCGCCCGGCCGACCAGGTGGAGCTGGCCCTGGCCCTGCACGCCCACCGTCTGCGGCCGGCGGCCACAAACCCAGCCGCTACAGCCCCAGCGCCTTCGTCTCGCTGAGCTGGGTGATCGCGGTCTTGTCGCCGTCCAGTTCCACGTTCGCCGCGTCCTGGCGGCCGAACGCGTACATCAGCAGCTCCGACGGCTCGCCCGTGACCGTCACCACGGGCGCGCCCCGGTGCGCCACCGCCGTCTGGCCGTCCGGGCGGCGCAGGACCAGGCCGACGGGCGCCTTGCGGCCCATCATCCGGGCCATCCGCTCCAGGCGGGACCAGAGCACCTCGGAGAAGACCGGGTCGAGCTCGCGCGGCGACCAGTCGTGCTGCGCGCGCCGCACGTCCTCGGCATGGACGTAGAACTCCACCACGTTCGCCGCCTCGTCCAGCTGCTTGAGGGCGAAGGGCGAGAAACGCGGCGGGCCCGTCCTGATGAGCTGGATCAACTCCTCGTACGGCTTCTCGGCGAACTCGTTCTGCACCCGCTCCAGGCGGGAGGCGAGCTGCTTGACCAGGGTGCCGCCGGCCGCGTCGGGGCGGCGCTCGCGCACCACGACGTGCGCCGCGAGGTCGCGGGCGGTCCAGCCCTCGCACAGGGTGGGGGCCTCCGGGCCCGCCGCCTCCAACAGGTCGGCGAGGAGAAGACGTTCACGCTTGGCATGGGTCGACATGTCCGCAACCCTACGACCGCCCGCACCGTCCGGACAGTGGACGCCCTGGGGGAGTCCCGTCACGTCGCGGCACAATGGCCCTATGAGCGACACGTCCCGGTCCAGCGATCTCGATCCCGCCATCGCCGCCCGCCTCAAGCGCAGCGCCGACGGCCTGGTCCCCGCCATCGCCCAGCAGTACGACACCGGCGAGGTCCTGATGCTCGGCTGGATGGACGACGAGGCGCTGCACCGTACTCTGACCACCGGGCGCTGTACGTACTGGTCGCGCAGCCGCCGCGAGTACTGGGTCAAGGGCGACACCTCCGGGCACTTCCAGCACGTGAAGTCCGTCGCCCTGGACTGTGACGCCGATACGGTGCTCGTCCAGGTCGATCAGGTCGGCGCCGCCTGCCACACCGGTGCCCGTACCTGCTTCGACGACGACCAGCTGCCCGTCACGGGATCCGGCGCGTAAGACCTAAGCTCCTTCCATGGATCTCGAGACCTTTCGCAAGCTCGCGACCGACCGCCGAGTGATCCCCGTCAGCCGCAAGCTCCTCGCGGACGGCGACACGCCCGTCGGTCTCTACCGCAAGCTCGCCGCCGAGCGGCCCGGCACGTTCCTCCTGGAGTCCGCGGAGAACGGGCGCTCCTGGTCCCGCTACTCCTTCGTCGGCGTCCGCTCCGCCGCCACGCTCACCTCCCGCGACGGGCAGGCCCACTGGCTCGGCACCCCGCCGGTCGGCGTCCCCACGGGCGGCGACCCGCTCGCCGCCCTGCGCGCCACCATCGAGGCCCTGCACACCCCGCGCTACGACGGACTCCCGCCGTTCACCGGCGGCATGGTCGGCTACCTCGGCTACGACATCGTGCGCCGCCTGGAGAAGATCGGGCCCGGCGAGCGCGACGATCTGCGGCTTCCCGAACTGACCATGCTGCTCACCAGCGATCTCGCCGTCCTCGATCACTGGGACGGGTCCGTTCTCCTCATCGCCAACGCCATCAACCACAATGATCTCGACACGGGTGTCGACGAGGCGTACGCCGATGCCGTGGCCCGTCTCGATGCCATGGAGGCCGATCTCGGCGAGTCGGTGCACACCGCCCCGGTCGCGCTTCCGCCCTCCGAGCTGCCTGGATTCACCGCCCTTTGGGGTGGCGAGCAGTACCAGGAGGCCGTCGAGGACATCAAGGAGCGGATCCGGGCGGGGGAGGCCTTCCAGGTCGTGCCCTCGCAGCGGTTCGAGACGCCGTGCACCGCGAGCGCTCTCGACGTCTATCGCGTGCTCCGCGCCACCAATCCGTCGCCGTACATGTATCTGTTCCGCTTCGACGGGTTCGATGTCGTCGGGTCGTCGCCCGAGGCTTTGGTGAAAGTCGAGGATGGGCGGGCTCTTCTCCATCCCATCGCCGGGACCCGGCCGCGCGGCGCCACGCCGCAGGCCGACCAGGCGCTCGCCGACGAGCTGCTCGCCGACCCCAAGGAGCGTGCCGAGCACCTCATGCTCGTCGACCTCGGGCGCAACGATCTCGGGCGGGTCTGCGAACCCGGCTCCGTCGAGGTCGTCGACTTCATGTCCATCGAGCGGTACTCGCACGTCATGCACATCGTCTCGACGGTGACGGGGCAGGTCAGCGCCGGGCGCACCGCCTTCGACGTGCTCACCGCCTGCTTCCCCGCCGGGACCCTCTCCGGCGCCCCCAAGCCCCGCGCGATGCAGATCATCGACGAGCTTGAGCCGTCCCGGCGCGGGCTGTACGGCGGCTGCGTCGGCTATCTCGACTTCGCCGGGGACTCCGACACCGCCATCGCCATCCGCACCGCCCTGCTGCGGGACGGCACCGCGTACGTGCAGGCCGGGGCAGGTGTCGTCGCCGACTCCGACCCCGTCGCCGAGGACACCGAGTGCCGCAACAAGGCCGCCGCCGTGCTCCGCGCCGTCCACACCGCCAACCGCATGGGCGCCGCCGAAACCGGTGTGAAGTGACCCACGCCTCCCGCTTCCGGTACCCACACAGGTGTGCGGACAGGCGATAGTGGAGTACGTGACTGCTGTACCGCACCCCCGAACCGAAGCCGCCGAGACCGCAGGGCCGAGCCGATCCGGCCGCCGCAGTCTCGGCATCGCCCTGCTCTTCGGTGCCGTGGGCGCCGCGGTCGCGCTGCTCGCGTCCCGGCAGGAGTGGTGCTCCGGCGTCGCCGCCGTCGCGGGCGGGAAGCTGCCGCTGACCGCCAAGGGCAGCGACGTCACGGGCGTCCCCGCGGCCCTCGCCATAGTGGGCCTCGCCGCCCTGGTCGCCGTCTTCGCGGTGCGCAAGGCGGGCCGCGTCCTGGTCGCCGCGCTGCTCGCGCTGAGCGGCGCGGGCGCCGTGGCCGCCGCCGTCCTCGGCGCCGACGACAGCGCAGCCCTCGACGAGAAGGCCGCCCAGGCCTCCGGCGGCGCCACCACCGGCATCGACGCCCTCTCCCACACCGCCTGGCCCTACGTCGCGGCGGGCGGCGGCGCCCTCCTCCTGATCGCCGGGATCCTCGCCGTCGTCTACGGCGCCGCCTGGCCCTCCATGGGCGGCCGCTACGAGCGCGACGGCACCCCCCGCCCCCGCAAGCAGAGGGCGCTCGACCCGGACCGCCCCGAGGACCTGTGGAAGGCCCTGGACCGCGGCGAGGACCCGACGGGCACTGCCTGACCCCGGGTTAGTCCCGCACGCGCGCGTACGGGAGAATGGAACCGGAGAGCAGAGCCGTACGCCCTGCGTACGCAGAGGCCATAAGCAACGAGGAGCAAGCCATGGCGGACAAGAGCCACGGACACACCCCGGCCGCCTGGACCGGTGTCATCATCGCCTTCATCGGGTTCATCGTCGCCGGCACCTTCATGGTGATGGCGAACGTGGTGGGCTTCTGGATCGGCATGGCACTGCTGCTCGTCGCCGCGATCGTCGGCGGCATCATGAGCATGGCCGGCCTCGGCAAGCCCAAGCGCGCCGAGCTGGACGTGGCGGGCCACGCCGCGGGCTCGCACGGCTGACACACCGGGCACACCTGGCACTTCCGCTACGGAGAAGGGGCGGGCGGCGACTCGATCGCCGCCCGCCCCTTTCGTGTGTCGTCAGGGGGCGGAGCACGCGGCCCCGTAGGACAATGCCCGGGTGACCGTGCAGACGACGCGCACCGCCCGCCCCGGCCCGCTGCGCCGCACCGCGGTCCCGCTGGGCATCCTCGCCGGAGTCGCGGCGGCCTTCGCCTACGTCGGCGCCGTCGATCCCGGTGAGCCGGGCCACTACCCCGCCTGCCCGCTCCTCGCCGCCACCGGCGTCCTCTGCCCCGGCTGCGGCGGCCTGCGCAGCGCCCACGCGCTCGTCCACGGCGACCTGGGCTCCGCCCTCGGCGCCAACGCCCTCGCCGTCGCCGGCTACGCCCTGTTCGTCATGGTGTGGGCCGTATGGGTGACACGGGCGGCGCGCGGACGGCCCCTCGGCCTCGCCCTCACCCGCGTGCACCTGTGGACGCTGGGCGCCGTCGTGGTCGTCTTCACCGTTGTCCGGAACCTGCCCCCCGGTGGCTTCCTACGGCCTTGATCATCTGCGTTTGTCCAGGTAGTGAGAGCGTCGGCAACCGGATGCGGAGCCTCGGCGCTCCTGCGGATACCATCACAGTGACCGCTCGGTTGCTCAAAGAACCGAATTGCAGGAAAGGAAGTCCGCCCGCGTGAGTGTGCTCGACGAGATCATCGACGGTGTCCGTGCCGACCTCGCGGAACGGCAGGCGCGGGTCGGCCTCGACGAGCTCAAGGAGCGCGCGGCCAAGGCACCCGCCGCCAAGGACGGGGTCGCGGCGCTGCGCGGCGACGGCGTCAAGGTCATCTGCGAGGTCAAGCGGTCCAGCCCGTCCAAGGGCGCGCTCGCCGCGATCGCCGACCCGGCGGGGCTCGCCGCGGACTACGAGGCGGGCGGCGCCGCCGTCATCTCCGTCCTCACCGAGCAGCGGCGCTTCGGCGGCTCCCTCGCCGACCTGGAGGCCGTCCGCGCCAAGGTGGACATCCCGGTCCTGCGCAAGGACTTCATCGTCACCTCGTACCAGCTGTGGGAGGCCCGCGCGTACGGCGCCGACCTCGCCCTCCTGATCGTGGCCGCCCTGGACCAGCCCGCCCTGGAGTCCCTCATCGAGCGCGCCGAGTCCATCGGCCTCACCCCGCTCGTCGAGGCGCACGACGAGGACGAGGTGGAGCGGGCCGTCGACGCCGGGGCCAAGGTCATCGGCATCAACACCCGCAACCTCAAGGACCTCTCCGTCGACCGTGGCACCTTCGAGCGCGTCGCCCCGGACATCCCGGACCACATCGTCAAGGTCGCCGAGTCCGGTGTGCGCGGCCCGCACGACCTCATCGCGTACGCCAACGCCGGCGCGGACGCCGTCCTCGTCGGCGAGTCCCTGGTGACCGGCCGCGACCCGCGCTCCGCCGTCTCCGACCTGGTCGCCGCGGGGGCCCATCCGGCCCTGCGGCATGGACGGAGCTGACCCGCGCCATGCCCATCGCCGCCCGCCTCGCCCCCGGCTGCCGCCCGCGCGGCTGCCGGGCGCCCGCGCGGCGCGTTCATGGTCGCAGGGTGCGGTATGTCATCGGGGACGAGCCGGGCCAGGTGAACGGGATGCGATGGCCAAGCGCCCCGCCAGGGGCGCGGGGAACTGCGCGACCAGCCACGACGTCGCGTCGGCCGGACGTCTCGTCTGCCATCTACGGCGCGTAGCCGTCCTCACCTCGGTGGGGGCTGGTCGCGCAGTTCCCCGCGCCCCTGGCGGGGTCGATCGTGTCCCATGATCACCCGTCACGCCACGTGAGGTATACGCATGCCTGAGTACTTCCACCCGGACCCGGACGGTCAAGTCCCCAGCGCCGAAGGCTACTTCGGCGCCTTCGGCGGCAAGTTCATCCCGGAGGCGCTCGTCGCCGCCGTGGACGAGGTCGCCGTCGAGTACGACAAGGCCAAGAACGACCCCGAGTTCGCCCGCGAGCTCGACGACCTGATGGTCCACTACACCGGCCGCCCGAGCAGCCTCACCGAGGTGCCGCGGTTCGCCGAGCACGCCGGTGGGGCCCGGGTCTTCCTCAAGCGCGAGGACCTGAACCACACCGGCTCCCACAAGATCAACAACGTGCTCGGCCAGGCCCTGCTCACCAAGCGCATGGGCAAGACCCGCGTCATCGCCGAGACCGGCGCGGGCCAGCACGGCGTCGCCACGGCCACCGCCTGCGCCCTGTTCGGCCTCGACTGCACCATCTACATGGGCGAGATCGACACCCAGCGGCAGGCCCTGAACGTGGCCCGCATGCGCATGCTCGGCGCCGAGGTCGTCGCCGTGCAGTCCGGCAGCCGCACCCTGAAGGACGCCATCAACGAGGCGTTCCGCGACTGGGTCGCCAACGTCGACCGCACGCACTACCTCTTCGGGACCGTGGCGGGGCCGCACCCGTTCCCCGCCATGGTGCGCGACTTCCACCGCGTCATCGGCGTCGAGGCCCGCCGTCAGATCCTGGAGCGCGCCGGACGCCTCCCCGACGCCGCGATCGCCTGCGTCGGCGGCGGCTCGAACGCCATCGGTCTCTTCCACGCCTTCGTCCCGGACGCCGACGTCCGCCTCATCGGCTGCGAACCCGCAGGCCACGGCGTCGACACCGGCGAGCACGCGGCGACCCTCACCGCGGGCGAGCCCGGCATCCTGCACGGTTCGAGGTCGTACGTCCTCCAGGACGAGGAGGGCCAGATCACCGAGCCCTACTCGATCTCGGCGGGCCTCGACTACCCGGGCATCGGCCCCGAGCACGCCTACCTCAAGGACAGCGGACGCGGCGAGTACCGCGCCGTCACCGACGACGCCGCGATGCAGGCCCTGCGCCTGCTCTCGCGCACCGAGGGCATCATCCCGGCCATCGAGTCCGCGCACGCCCTCGCCGGGGCCCTGGAGGTCGGCAAGGAGCTGGGCCCGGACGGGCTCATCGTCGTCAACCTCTCCGGGCGCGGTGACAAGGACATGGACACCGCCGCCCGTTACTTCGGCCTCTACGACGAGGGTGCCGATGCCGAGGTCGCGGCCGACGCCGCCGACACCGCCGAGATCGAGGGGGACGCCAAGTGAGCGGGAACATCCAGCTGTTGAACGACGCTCTGGCCGGCGCCAGGGCCGAGGGCCGCGCCGCCCTCATCGCCTACCTGCCCGCCGGGTTCCCGACCGTCGACGGCGGCATCGAGGCGGTCAAGGCCGCCTTCGACGGCGGCGCCGACATCGTCGAGGTGGGCCTGCCCCACTCCGACCCGGTGCTCGACGGCCCGGTCATCCAGACCGCCGACGACATCGCGCTGCGCGGCGGCCTCAAGATCAAGGACGTCATGCGCACGGTCCGCGAGACCCACGCGGCCACCGGCAAGCCCGTCCTCGTCATGACGTACTGGAACCCCATCGACCGCTACGGCATCGAACGGTTCACCGCCGAGCTCGCCGAGGCGGGCGGCGCCGGCTGCATCCTGCCCGACCTGCCCGTGCAGGAGTCGGCGGTCTGGCGCGAGCACGCGGAGAAGCACGGTCTCGGCACCGTCTTCGTCGTGGCGCCCAGCAGCAAGGACGAGCGGCTCGCCACCATCACGGCCGCCGGTTCCGGCTTCGTCTACGCCGCCTCGCTCATGGGGGTCACCGGCACCCGCGAGTCCGTCGGCAACCAGGCCCAGGACCTCGTACGCCGCACCAAGGCCACCACGGACCTGCCGGTCTGCGTCGGCCTCGGGGTCTCCGACGCCAAGCAGGCCAAGGAGGTCGCCTCCTTCGCCGACGGCGTCATCGTCGGCTCCGCGTTCGTGAAGCGGCTGCTCGACGCCGAGGACGAGGCGTCCGGTCTCGCGGCGGTGCGGGCGCTCGCCGCCGACCTCGCGGCGGGCGTTCGGGGCAAAGCCTGACCATGTAATGGGTGAAGTCACCCTTATGGGTGGAAGTGGGTCGGGGAGGCACGCTCGTGCCTCCCCGGTTCGTTGGCGCAGGTGTGAGCGAGAAGAACCGTGAGGGAAAGCGCGCGGCCCGGGACCGGCTGGCCGAGGAGCGCGAGAAGCAGAGAACCGCCGAGAAGCGGCGCCGCACACTGATCGTGTCCGCGGCCGTCGTCTGCGTGCTCGGCCTGGCCGCCGTGATCGGCGTCGTCGCCGCCAACTCAGGCGACGACAGTTCCGGGGACTCCTCCGGTGCGGTCGCCGCGCCCAAGGGCGCCGCGGGCAAGGACAGCCTGGCGGTCCCGGTCGGCAAGGACAGCGCCAAGTCCACGCTCACGGTGTGGGAGGACTTCCGCTGCCCCGCCTGCAAGTCCTTCGAGGACGGCTTCCGTTCGACCGTCAATGAGCTGACCGACGCCGGACAGCTGAAGGCCGAGTACCACACGGTCACGCTCATCGACTCGAACATGGGCGGCAGCGGCTCCCTGCGCGCGGGGAACGCGGCGGCGTGCGCGCAGGATGCGGGCAAGTTCACCGCGTACCACGACGTGCTCTTCGAGAACCAGCCCAAGGAGACCGACGACACCTTCTCCGACAACGGCAAGCTGATCGACCTGGCCGGAAAGGTCGACGGCCTGGTCACGGACTCCTTCAGGTCCTGTGTGAACGACGGCAAGCACGACGGCTGGATCAAGAAGTCCTACGAGGCGTTCCAGGACGCGGGACACAAGGGCACCCCGACGGTTCTGCTCAACGGCAAGAACCTCATGGACGACCAGACCATGACCCCGGCGAAGCTGAAGAAGACGGTGCAGGACGCCGACAAGTAGCCGCTCGCTCCACAGGCGCTTGTTATGGAGCCGTAGCCGGGCTGGCGGACGTGTCCCCGGCCCGGCACGGTAGCGTCGACCCTGCCATGGAACTTGCCTACATCCCCAGTCCGTCGCAGGGCGTGGTCCACCTCGGGCCCATCCCGCTGCGCGGCTACGCGTTCTGCATCATCATCGGCGTCTTCGTGGCCGTCTGGCTCGGCAACAAGCGCTGGGTCGCCCGCGGTGGGCAGCCCGGCACGGTCGCCGACATCGCGGTCTGGGCAGTGCCGTTCGGCCTGGTCGGCGGGCGCCTCTACCACGTGATCACGGACTACGAGCTGTACTTCAGCGACGGCCGTGACTGGGTGGACGCCTTCAAGATCTGGGAGGGCGGTCTCGGCATCTGGGGCGCCATCGCGCTCGGCGCGGTCGGCGCCTGGATCGGCTGCCGCCGCCGTGGCATCCCGCTCCCCGCCTGGGCCGACGCCCTCGCCCCCGGCATCGCCCTCGCCCAGGCCATCGGCCGCTGGGGCAACTGGTTCAACCAGGAGCTGTACGGGCGCGAGACCGATCTTCCGTGGGCTCTGAAGATCACCTCGAACACGGACGGGCGGGTGCCCGGCACCTACCACCCGACGTTCCTGTACGAGTCGCTGTGGTGCATCGGCGTCGCCCTCCTCGTCATCTGGGCCGACCGCAAGTTCAAGCTCGGGCACGGGCGGGCGTTCGCGCTCTACGTGGCGTCGTACTGCGTCGGGCGCTTCTGGATCGAGTACATGCGCGTCGACGACGCCCACCACATCCTCGGGCTGCGCCTCAACAACTGGACGGCGCTGCTCGTCTTCCTGCTCGCCGTCGTCTACTTCGTGCTGTCGGCGAAGAAGCGGCCGGGGCGCGAGGAGATCGTCGAGCCGACCGCCTCCGGCGACAAGCCCGACGCCTCGGGCGAGGACCCGGGCGACAAGGCCGCCGAGTCCGAGTCCGAAGCCGACACCGAGGAGAAGGCGTCGGCCGAGGAGAAGGACACCGCTGACGCCGAGAAGACCTGACGGTTTCGGCTGTCCGTGGACGTAGTACGCGGGTGAGGGCGCCGGGCCACTTGGTCCGGCGCCCTCACTCGTTGTTCCCGTCAGACGCCGGTGCGGTGGCCCTCGCGGGCCGCGAGGGCCAGGACCCGTTCCGCGCCCGCCACCACCGCCGCGTCCACGAACCGGCCGTCCGGCAGCGCCAGCGCCCCCGCGTCGGTCGTCGCCGCCCGGACGATCTCCTGCGCCGCCGCCACCTCCGCCGCCGTCGGGCGGAACGCCTCCTCGATCACCGGGAGCTGGCGCGGGTGGATCGCCGTACGGCCGAAGAAGCCCAGCGCACGGCCCTCCGCGCAGGACCGGGCCAGGCCCTCCGTGTCACGGACGTCCGGGTACACCGACTGGGGCGGCGGGGGCAGCCGCGCCGCGCGCGCGGCGACCACGGCCCGGCCACGCACCCAGGCGAGGCCGCGCGCGTCCGTGACGCCCAGGTCGGCGCGGAGGTCGGCCTCGCCCAGCGCGATGCCGTGCACGGACGGGTGGGAGGCGATGTCGTGGGCGCGCTCCACGCCGAGCGCGGATTCGAGGAGGGCGTAGAGAGGTGGGGCGGCCGGCCCTGCCCAGGTGGTGACCCTGGTCAGGTCCGCGCGGTCGTGCACCTTCGGCAGGCGCAGGGCGCCCAGGCCGGGGAGGGGGGCGAGACGGCGCACCTCCTGTTCCGCGAGGGGGCCGTCCAGCGCGTTCACCCGGACGTGCACCGGGAGCGGCGGGCGGTCCGTGAGCAGCTCCGCCGTCGCGTCGAGCGCGTACGCCTTGCGGGCGGGGGCGACGGCGTCCTCCAGGTCGACGAGGAGCACGTCGGCGGAGGAGCGCAACGCCTTCGCGACCACGTCGGGGCGGTCGCCGGGGACGTACAGCCACGTCAGGTACGGACAGCTCATACCGCCCCAGCCTCCCTCAGGGCCGCGATCTCCGCCTCCGACAGGCCGAGGCCGGCGAGGAGCTCGTCCGTGTCCGCGCCGTGCGGGCGGCCCGCCCATTTGATCGCGCCCGGCGTCTCGGAGAGGCGGAAGAGGACGTTCTGCATCTTGACCTTGCCGAGGTCCGGGTCGGGAAGTTCCGTGATCGTGTGCAGCGCCTGGTACTGCTCGTCCCGCAGGACGTCGCGGATGTCGTAGATCGGGGCGATCGCCGCCTGCGCCTGCTCGAACGCCGCCACCACCTCGTCCCGGGTGTGGACCGCGATCCAGCCGCCGACCGCCGCGTCCAGCTCGTCCGCGTGGCCGGCCCGCCCCGAGCCCGTCGCGAACCAGTCCTCCTCGATCACCTCCGGCCGCCCCACCAGGCGCATCACCCGCTCCGCGATCGACTGCGCCGACGTCGACACCGCGACCCACTTGCCGTCGCTCGTGCGGTACGTGTTGCGGGGCGCGTTGTTCGTCGAGCGGTTGCCGGTACGGGGCTGGACGTAGCCGAGCTGGTCGTACCAGGTGGCCTGCGGGCCGATGATCGCCAGCATCGGCTCGATGATCGCCATGTCGACGACCTGGCCCCGGCCCGACGCGTCCCGGGCGCGCAGCGCCGCCATCACCGCGTACGACGCCGCCAGCGCGGCGATCGAATCGGCCAGGCCGAACGGGGGGAGGGTCGGTGGCCCGTCCGGCTGGCCCGTGATCGCCGCGAAGCCGCTCATCGCCTCCGCGAGCGTGCCGAACCCCGGGCGGTGGGCGTACGGGCCGAACTGGCCGAAGCCCGTGACTCTGGCCAGGACCAGGCCCGGGTTGGCGGCGCTCAGTTCGGGCCAGCCGAGGTTCCATCGCTCCAACGTGCCGGGGCGGAAGTTCTCGACCACGACGTCCGACCGCGCCGCCAGCTTGAGGAGGATCGCCTGGCCGTCGGGGGAGGAGAGGTCGAGGGTCAGGTTCCTCTTGTTGCGGCCCAGGTGTTTCCACCACAGGCCCACGCCGTCCTTCGACGGGCCGTGGCCGCGGGACGGGTCCGGCTTGCGCGGGTGCTCGATCTTGATGACCTCGGCGCCGAAGTCGCCGAGCATCGTGGCGCAGAGGGGGCCTGCGAAAAGGGTGGCCAGGTCCAGGACGCGTAGGCCCGACAAGGGGCCATCACTTTGTGTCTGGTCATGTGTCTGGTCATGTGTCTGGTCATCTGTCTGGTCATGGCTCGGGAGTTTCATGCCGTGGCCTCCTGCGTCTGCCTGGCCAGTTCGTCGAAGCCGATGCCGTCGAACGTGGCGACCGTCGTCGCCAGGCGGTTCTTCAGCGGGGCCGTCCATCGCTCGCCCAGCGCCACTGGGTCGCCTGCCAGCAAGCCCGCGATCGAGCCCGCCGTCGCGCCGTTGGAGTCCGTGTCCCAGCCGCCCGACACCGCGCGGCAGATCGAGCCCGCGAAGTCGCCGTCGGCGTGGGTGAGGGCCGCGGCCAGCAGGGCCGCGTTGGGGAGGACGTGGACCCAGTGGTGGGTGGGGGCGTAGGTGTGGTGGAGCTCGTCGACCACGGTGTCGAAGTCCGGGTGCGCACCGGCCAGTTCGATGCCCAGGCGGATCGCCCGCGCGTAGCGGGACGCCGGTGGTACGACCGTGAGGCCCACGCGGAGCGTCTCGTGCACGTCCGTCGCGCCGGAGGCCGCCGCCGCGATCGCCGCCGCCGTGAACATCTCCCCGTACACCCCGTTCGCCGTGTGCGTCAGCACCGCGTCACGGTGGGCCTGCTCGGCCGCTCGGGCCGGGCTCCCCGGGTTCGTCCAGCCGAAGACGTCTGCCCTGATCTGGGCGCCGATCCACTCCCGGAACGGGTTGCGGTGCGTGGCGGTCGCCGGGGGTTCGATGCCGGACAGGAGGTTGCGGTACGCCACCCGTTCCGCGGTGAACGTGCGGCCCGCCGGGAGTTCGTCCAGCCACAGTCCCGCCACGTCGGTGGTGGCGAAGTCCGGGCCGTGGCGTCGGAGGAGGCGCAGGGCGAGGAGCGGGTAGTTGAGGTCGTCGTCCTCGGGCATTCCGTCGATGTTCTCCGCCAGTGAGGTGGGGGCGGAGCGGCGGTTCCAGGGGTACGCCGCGGCTGTCTCCGGGGGCAGGCCGATCCCCGTGAAGTAGGTGGTGAGGGGCCAGTTGCCGGTGGACCGCGCCAGAGCCCTGATGCCGTTCAGCGGCAGCTTCTCGACCGGCTTGCCCAGGAGGCAGCCGGTCGCCCGGCCCAGCCATGCCGCGTGCAGCGCGTCGTACGTGGTGGGTGGAGGGGGGTGGGACGGGGTGCGGGTTGTGGTCAACGGCCAGTTCGGGCAGGCCGCTTTGATCGCCGGCAGGTCGGTGGGCTCGGCGGACGCCAAAGGGGACGGCAGCGCGGTCAGCTCGTCCAGCAACGTCCCGGCCAGGCTCCGCAGCACCGGGTCGCCGGGGAGCTGTGACGCGCCCGCCCGGGCCGGGGCCAAGTGGCCGCCCGCCTTCAGCCAGCGCCGCTCGATCTCCGACGCGTCCCTGCCGTCCTGCGCCGCCTGGCGGAGTTCGTGGCCCAGCAGATCCTCGGGCTGCACCCAGGTCAGACGTAACATCGCCGTCCTCACAGCCCCGCGATCGCCGCGAACGCCGACTCGTGGGCGCGGCGCCGGTCCAGGTCCCTCGCGTGGATCTCGCGGGTGACCCGCGTCAACGCCGCCGCCGGAGCGTGCAGGTCCAGCCTGCTGGCCCGCGCCACCTCCGCGCTCCACTCCTTCGGCACCGACCCCTCCCCGTACAGCGCGCCCACGATCGCGCCGCTCATCGTCGCGATCGAGTCGCAGTCCCGGCCGTAGTTGACCGAGCCGAGCACCGTGTGCCGGAAGTCTCCTCCTCCGACGAGCAGCATCCCCAGCGCGATCGGGAGCTCCTCGATCGCGTGCAGGCGGGACGGGCGGCGGGCGCCCAGGGACGGCTTGCGGTAGTCGGGGCCCACCGTGTCGAACGGGGTGATCGCTTCGCGGAGGGGGGCCAGAGCTTCCTCGAAGTCCGTGAAGCGGGTTGCTGTTTCGCAGACCGCTTCTATCGCCGACCTTGTGCCGTCCTTTGCCAGTGACAGCGCGTCCTCCACCACCGTGTGCGGCGTCGCGTCCGGCTTGTACGCCGCCGCCACCGCCGCCGCGAACACGCCCGCCGCCTCCCTGCCGTACGAGCTCTGGTGCGCGCCCGCCACGTCCAGCGCCTCCTCGTACGCCTTCAGCGGGTTACCCGCGTTCACCGCGCCCACCGGGGCCATGTACATCGCCGCGCCGCAGTTCACGATGTTGCCCGCGCCTGCCTCCCGCGGGTCCACGTGGCCGTAGTGGATCCGCGCCACGATCCACTTCTCCGCCAGGAAGATCCGCTGGAGGGGGAGCGCCTCCGCCTCCAGCTCCGGGATCCAGCGCGGCGTCGTCATCAGGTCCGGGACCAAGTGATCCGCCACCGCGTAGGCGTCCAGGTGGTCGCGGACCTTCTCGTACACGCGGATCAGCGCGTGGGTCATGAGGGTGTCGTCCGTTACGTGGCCATCGCCCTTGTGGTACGGGGCGATCGGGCGGGCCGTCCTCCACTCGTCCCTGTGGAACGGCTCCACGATGCCGCGCACCCGGCCGCCGTGCCGCTCCGCGATCGCCTCCGGGGTCCAGCCCTCCACCGGGCCGCCGAGCGCGTCGCCCACTGCCGCGCCCACCAGGGTGCCTGTGGTGCGGTCCGCCAAGGTCGGGGTCTGTGTCGGTGTCTGTGTTGGTGTCGGTGTAGGTGTCGGTGTTGAGGGCCTGGGCGTGCTCATTTCTGGGTTCCTTCCCGGGTGGGGGGTGTCGTCGTTCGGGTCGCCGCCAGGCGTGCCGCCAGCTCCGTCAGGTCCGTGCCCGCCAAGCGGGGCAGCGCGCAGCCCGCCAGCGTGCGGCACGCCTCCCGCCAGCTCCTCGGGAGCGCCTCGGCGCCGCCGATCGCTCCCGTCAGCGCGCCGGCCAGCGCGGGTGCCGAGTCCGCCACCCGCGACAGGCACGCCGTCGTCGGCACCGCCTCGGTGACCGCGCCCGCCGCCGCCGTCGCCACCGCCAGGGCCACTGGGACCGTCTCCGCGGCCGCGATCCCGTAGCTGTAGACGTGGTCGACGATCTCGTGCTCCAGGACCGGGACGAGCGCGAACGCGTTGCCCGGCAGGCCCGGGCGGGCGGCCGCGGTCGCTCTGCCCAGCTCTACGGCGCGGTGTGCGTTGCGGTGGATCTCCGTGCCCTCCGGGAGCTGGGCCAGGGCCGCGTCCACGCAGGCCTCCACCGGGGCGCCGCCGAGGGCCGTCGCCACGGCTGCCGCCACCGCCCGCGCGCCGTGCACTCCGTCGCCGTCCTGGGTGTAGCGGGCGTCGAACTCCGCGAGGTCCGCTGCGCGGTGCGGGTCCGAGGGGTGGACCACGGCCAGGACCGCCGCGCGTACGCAGGCCGCGTCGTCGAAGTAGTGGGGGTTGTCGTGGCCCGTCGCCGGTGGGCGCAGACCCGCGGCCAGGTTGCCGAGGCCGGCGCGGACGGAGATGCGGGCGCGGAGCGGTATGTCCGCCGACTCGATCTCGTCGGCGCGGGCCGCTGCCGCGGCGATCTCGTCGGCCAGGGTGTTCCAGGCGAGGGCCAGTGCGGAGCGGACGCGGTGGTCCGGGGGAGGTCGCCGAGGCCGTCGGCGTACGCGTCGAGGATGGACGTCGCGGTGAACGCGGCCCACTCCGCGTCGTCGGAGGGGCCCAGGCGGAGGGGTTCGGGGGGCTGGTTCAGGGCGATCGGGACGGGGAGGGTGGTGGTGGCGTTCTGCTCGGCGAACGTGTCGAGTTCGCGGGTGAGGCGGCGGGTCCAGTCGGGGAGGCGGGCCGCGCGGTGCCGGCCCGACGGCCAGCCGGCCGCGTCGCCGGCGGCGATCCCCAGGAGCAGGCCCTCGATGCGGGCGGCGATACCGGCGGGGACGCTGGCGCTGGCTTTTACGGTGCTGCTCACGGGGCCTCTCTCGGTGGGGGTTGATCGGGGTTGGGGTTGGGGTGCCGGAGTGCGCGTTCCGTCGTGTGGTGGGGCGGGGACGTGCCGGGGTGCCTCCTCGGCCGGATAGGCCTCATCCCCCTCGGTCCGCCATGGGCGAGTCGTCCTGGACTCGATTCCAGCGGAGTCCTGCGGGGGCACCCCGACACGTCCCCTCCGGTCGCATGGCGGGTGCGGACCGGTGCCCCGTCCCGCGCCCGACGGACCAGCCCCGGCGCCGACGGCGTCTCGGACAACCCGCAGCTCCCCCCACTTCCGTGCGCCGCCTTGGGGCATCTGCCGCCCCGAACTTCCCACCCCGGCCGCTTGACGCCGCCTCGGGCAACCAGCCGACCCCGCGGTCGTCCCGCGCGACCTGCCATCCCGCCACTCCCGCGACCGCCCCGCCCCGGGCAATCTGTCGCTCCCCGCCCCGGCCGTCCGCGCCGCCCTGGGCGATCTGCCGCCCCCGCACTTCCCACCCCAGCCGCCTGACGCCGCCTCGGGCGACCCGCCGGCCCCGCGCTTCCCGCCCCGGCCGTTCTGCACCGGCTCGGGCGATCTGCCGCTTCCCGCGCTTCCCGCCCCGGGCGGAGCCGCGCTGCCTTGGGCAGTCTGCCGCCTGGGGCGGCAGGGTGGGCAAGGCGGCAGCCCAGCGCCGGGGGAGCGTGGGGACAGGCCCGTGCGTGGGCCCGGAGTGTCCACGGTTCGCCGGGCCGGAGGCGGGCGCTCATGCCACCGCCCCCTCGCTCGGCGGAGCCAACGCCTCCGCGACGTCCAGGACGTGGCGACCTGCCATCGAGGGGAGGCAGCTGCCTCGAACAGGCCCGATCGCCGCCACCCAGGGGCCCGGGATCGAGCCCTCCCCGCGCAACGCCCCCGCCAGCGCCCCCGCCACCGCCGCAGTCGTATCCGCGTCCCGCCCCATGTTCACCGCCGTGAGAACGGATTCCCGGAAGTCCCCGCGGGCCACCGCGAACGCCCCGAACGCAAGGCCGACCGCCTCGGGGGCGAGATCCGTCCAGGGGTACCCGCCGATGACGACCGCCTTGCGTACGGCCCGTTCCATGGACAGCTGCGTACCGTCCGGCTCCCGCCGAGCCCGTCGCGCCGCTTGCACCGCCCGGTGGAGGGACCGCGCCGTCCAGGAGTCGTCTGGCACCACGGACAGCGCCGCCTGGACGACCGCGTCCGGGTTGTGCCCGACCATCGCCGCGGCCACGCCCGCCGCCACGGCCCGCCCGCCGTGAATGCCCTCGCCGTCGTGCGACACCGTGCCGTCGATCGACACCAGCCGGGCCGCCTCGGCCGGACGGCCCGCCGCGTACACCCCGAAGGGCGCCGCCCGCATCGCGAGCCCGTCGCTCCACGCGTGCCGGTGCTGAGCCGAGATCGGGGCGGCGAGCCCCCGGCGCAGGTTCTCCAGGGTGCCGCGCTCACTGAACCCCGCGCCCCTGAACGGACCCTCGTCCCGGTCCGCGATCCACGTGTGCCAGGCCGCCTCGACATCCGCGAGGGTCAGCGCCGAACCGTGCTCGGCGAGGAGCAGGCCCGAGAAGATCGCGTACTCGGTGTCGTCCGTCCCGGCCGGGTTGTCGGCGACGAAGTCCTCGATCCGACCCCAGCGCTCGCGGATCTGGGACGGCTTCATGTTCTCGGCGGGCGCGCCCAGCGCGTCCCCGATGGCGAGGCCGAGGAGCGCGCCCCTGGCCCGGTCCCGTGGTGCGATCACGCCGGACGGTTGCGGCGGCGGGACCGGCTCGAGTCTGCGGCCCGCAGTGTCGTCCGCGGGCGGGTCCGGGGCGGCGCTGACGCTCATGGTGCTCGTGCTCTTTCCTGCCGTCGTGCGGGCCGTGCCTAAACGTGCCTAAACGTGCGTGAACGTGTGTGGTCGTGCTCAGTGAAGCTTCATTCGCTCGCGGAGTTGTCACCGATTCATTTCGAACTCACCGACCGGTGCCACCGGCGGTGCTCCGGGCCCCCTGGGGGGTGCCTCACCGCCCTCGCGGGGGCGCGTGAGAGCGGCCGTTCGTGGGTTTCGTGGGTGGTGTCGCAGCTGCCTCCTGCCTCATCAACTTCTACGTCGGCACAGACGTCGTTCCGCTGTTTGACCAATTTTTTGTTCGCGTCCATCCCTCCCCTCTGCCGATTCAGGCTCAGAAATTCGAGAGTGCATTTCCCGTTCGATTCGAACGACGTTTTCCTGTGGACCTCCACGGAAACGGGCGGACCCTGGCGTGATTGATGTCACGCCTCCCCCCGGGAAGGCCAAGGTCAGAGCGCGGCAAGCGCGTTGCACAGGGTGCAAAACCGCAGGTAAGTACGGCCTTCCTTGCTAGCGGTGGCCGAGTTTCGCGCGTACTTTCGAGCGTGTAAGCGACCTAGGGGAGTGGGGTTCACGAGCATGGCCATCATCGAGACCGAAGCGGCACTGCACGACGCGCACCGGGACAACCACACCCACCGCGACGTCAACGGCGGCTGGCTGCGTCCCGCGGTCTTCGGCGCGATGGACGGGCTCGTCTCCAATTTCGCCCTGATGGCCGGTGTCGCCGGTGGTGCCGTCTCGCAGCAGACCGTGATCATTACCGGTCTGTCCGGGCTCGCCGCCGGTGCCTTCTCCATGGCCGCCGGTGAGTACACCTCCGTCGCCTCGCAGCGCGAGCTGGTCGAGGCCGAGCTGGACGTCGAGCGCCGGGAACTGCGCAAGCACCCCGCCGACGAGGAGCGGGAGCTGGCCGAGCTGTATGTCTCCCGTGGTGTCGAGCCGAAGCTGGCCGCAGAAGTCGCCAAGCAGCTGTCCAAGGATCCCGAGCAGGCGCTGGAGATCCACGCGCGCGAGGAGCTGGGTATCGATCCGGGCGAGCTGCCCTCCCCGATGGTCGCCGCCGTTTCGTCGTTCGGGTCGTTCGCCCTCGGCGCCCTGCTGCCCGTACTCCCCTATCTCCTGGGGGCGAGCGATCTGTGGCCGGCCGTCGTCCTCGCGCTCCTCGGGCTCTTCGCCTGCGGTGCCGTCGTGGCCAAGGTGACGGCCCGGTCCTGGTGGTTCAGCGGGCTGCGGCAGCTGGCCCTGGGCGGTGCCGCGGCGGGTGTGACGTATCTCCTGGGCAGTCTTTTCGGTACTGCAATAGGTTGACGGTTCGCCGGTCACGGCCGGAAGATGGCTATACAGGGCCTTGCATAACTAGTCGTTACTGGACTGTTTCGACTGTTTGACCACGGGGCATGAGCCGTAAGCGCTGTGGGCAATGAGGCCCACGTCGCCCTACGACGTACCGGCCCCCGGGGCAACCGTCCACCCGCCAGGGTCTCTCTCCACCGCCACCGCGGTGTCCGCATGTTGGAACGAAGTATCCGGTTCCCGAGATTCGTTCCATCATGTAACCTGCACGAAATTTTGCAGCAGCATGAACTTTCGCAGAGGGCCAACGTCGTCCCTCGGCACGCAAATGCCACGACGACGACGGGAGAGCCGATGCGTACGCCGCGCCAGCCGTCCCAGCATTCCAGCAACGGCCACAGCAGCAACTGGTCGCACATGGATGCTCGCCCTGCCGCCCAGGGCATGTACGACCCGCGCAACGAGCACGACGCCTGCGGCGTCGGCTTCGTGGCCACCCTCACCGGCGAGGCGAGCCACACGCTGGTCGAACAGGCGCTCACGGTCCTGCGCAACCTGGAGCACCGCGGTGCCACCGGCTCCGAGCCCGACTCGGGTGACGGCGCGGGCATCCTGTCCCAGGTTCCGGACGCCTTCCTGCGCGAGGTGGTTGACTTCGACCTCCCCGACGCCGGTTCGTACGCCGTCGGCATCGCCTTCCTGCCCGAGGAGGACACCGCGTCCTTCGTCTCGCAGATCGAGACGATCGCCGGTGAGGAAGGGCTGACCGTTCTCGGGTGGCGTGAGGTGCCTGTCGCGCCGCAGCTCCTTGGTGCCACCGCCCGCGCGACCATGCCCGTCTTCCGGCAGATCTTCGTCGCCGACGGTGTCAATACGGGTATCGCCCTTGACCGTAAGGCGTTCGTGCTGCGCAAGCGTGCTGAGCGCGAGGCCGACGTGTACTTCCCGTCGCTCTCCGCCCGGACTCTTGTCTACAAGGGCATGCTCACGACCGGGCAGCTGGAGCCGTTCTTCCCGGACCTGTCCGACCGCCGCTTCGCCTCGGCCATCGCGCTCGTCCACTCGCGCTTCTCCACCAACACGTTCCCGTCGTGGCCGCTCGCGCACCCGTACCGCTTCGTCGCGCACAACGGTGAGATCAACACCGTCAAGGGCAACCGCAACTGGATGCGCGCCCGCGAGTCGCAGCTCGCCTCGGACCTGTTCGGCAGCGACAAGCTGGAGCGGATCTTCCCGATCTGTACGCCGGACGCCTCCGACTCGGCTTCCTTCGACGAGGTGCTGGAACTTCTGCACCTCGGTGGGCGTTCGCTGCCGCACAGTGTGCTGATGATGATTCCGGAGGCCTGGGAGAACCACGCCTCCATGGATCCGGACCGGCGCGCCTTCTACCAGTACCACTCCACGATGATGGAGCCCTGGGACGGCCCGGCCTGTGTCACCTTCACCGACGGCACCCAGGTCGGCGCCGTTCTCGACCGCAACGGTCTGCGTCCGGGCCGCTACTGGGTCACCGACGAGGGGCTTGTCGTTCTCGGCTCCGAGGTCGGCGTTCTCGACATCGATCCGGCCAAGGTCGTCAAGAAGGGCCGGCTCCAGCCCGGTCGCATGTTCCTCGTCGACACAGTCGAGCACCGCATCATCGAGGACGACGAGATCAAGGCCGGTCTCGCCGCCGAGAACCCGTACGGGGACTGGCTCGAAGCCGGTGAGATCGAGCTCTCCGACCTGCCCGAGCGCGAGCACATCGTGCACACGCACGCCTCCGTCACGCGCCGCCAGCAGACCTTCGGCTACACCGAGGAAGAGCTGCGCATCCTCGTCGCGCCGATGGCCAGGACCGCCGCCGAGCCGATCGGCTCCATGGGCACCGACACGCCCATCGCCGCGCTCTCCGCGCGCCCGCGCCTCCTCTTCGACTACTTCACCCAGCTGTTCGCGCAGGTCACGAACCCGCCGCTGGACGCCATCCGCGAAGAGCTGGTCACCTCGCTGCGCTCCTCGCTCGGCCCGGGCTCCAATCTGCTCGCGCCGACGGCCGCCTCCTGCCGGTCCGTGACCCTGCCGTTCCCGGTCATCGACAACGACGAGCTGGCCAAGCTCATCCACATCAACGCCGACGGCGACATGCCCGGCATGAAGGCCGCGACGCTCTCCGGCCTCTACCGCGTCTCCGGCGGCGGCGACGCCCTCGCCGCCCGCATCGACGAGATCTGCGCCGAGGCCGACGCCGCCATCGAGGCCGGCGCCCGCCTGATCGTCCTCTCCGACCGGCACTCCGACGCCGAGCACGCGCCGATCCCGTCGCTGCTGCTCACCGCGGCCGTCCACCACCACCTCATCCGCACCAAGCAGCGCACCCAGGTGGGCCTCCTCGTCGAGGCCGGTGACGTCCGCGAGGTCCACCACGTCGCCCTGCTGATCGGTTACGGCGCCGCCGCCGTCAACCCGTACCTGGCCATGGAGTCCGTCGAGGACCTCGTCCGCGCGGGCACCTTCCTCGCCGGTGACGAGGACGGCAGCCCCGAGCAGGCCATCCGCAACCTGATCTACGCGCTCGGCAAGGGCGTCCTCAAGGTCATGTCCAAGATGGGCATCTCGACCGTCGCCTCCTACCGCGGCGCCCAGGTCTTCGAGGCCGTCGGCCTGGACGAGGCCTTCGTCGAGAAGTACTTCAACGGCACCGCCACCAAGATCGGCGGCGCCGGTCTCGACGTCATCGCCGAGGAAGTCGCCGCGCGTCACGCCAAGGCCTACCCGGCCTCCGGCATCGCGCCCGCGCACCGCCTCCTGGAGATCGGCGGCGAGTACCAGTGGCGCCGCGAGGGCGAGCCGCACCTGTTCGACCCCGAGACGGTCTTCCGCCTCCAGCACGCCACGCGCTCGCGCCGCTACGACATCTTCAAGAAGTACACGGACCGCGTGAACGAGCAGTCCGAGCGGCTCATGACGCTGCGCGGTCTGTTCGGGTTCAAGGCCGAGGGCCGCGAGCCGATCTCCATCGACGAGGTCGAGCCCGTCTCCGAGATCGTCAAGCGGTTCTCCACCGGCGCCATGTCCTACGGCTCCATCTCGCGCGAGGCCCACGAAACCCTCGCCATCGCGATGAACCAGCTGGGCGGCAAGTCCAACACCGGTGAGGGCGGCGAGGACGCCGACCGTCTGTACGACCCGGCGCGCCGGTCCAGCATCAAGCAGGTCGCCTCCGGACGCTTCGGCGTCACGAGTGAGTACCTGGTCAACGCCGACGACATCCAGATCAAGATGGCCCAGGGCGCCAAGCCCGGTGAGGGCGGTCAGCTGCCCGGCCACAAGGTCTACCCGTGGGTCGCCAAGACGCGGCACTCCACGCCCGGTGTGGGTCTCATCTCGCCGCCGCCGCATCACGACATCTACTCCATCGAGGACCTCGCCCAGCTGATCCACGACCTGAAGAACGCGAACCCGCAGGCGCGGATTCACGTGAAGCTGGTCTCCGAGGTCGGTGTCGGTACCGTCGCCGCCGGTGTGTCCAAGGCGCACGCGGACGTCGTCCTCATCTCCGGTCACGACGGCGGCACCGGTGCCTCGCCGCTCACCTCGCTCAAGCACGCCGGTGGTCCCTGGGAGCTCGGCCTCGCCGAGACCCAGCAGACGCTGCTGCTCAACGGCCTGCGCGACCGCATCGTCGTCCAGACCGACGGCCAGCTGAAGACCGGCCGCGACGTGCTGATCGCCGCGCTGCTCGGTGCCGAGGAGTTCGGGTTCGCGACCGCGCCGCTCGTCGTCTCCGGCTGCGTCATGATGCGCGTCTGCCACCTGGACACCTGCCCGGTCGGCATCGCCACCCAGAACCCGACGCTGCGCGAGCGGTTCTCCGGCAAGCCCGAGTTCGTCGTCAACTTCTTCGAGTTCATCGCCGAAGAGGTCCGCGAACTGCTCGCCGGGCTCGGCTTCCGCTCCATCGAGGAGGCCGTCGGCCACGCCGAGCTGCTCGACACCGAGCGGGCCGTCAACCACTGGAAGGCGCAGGGCCTCGACCTCGAGCCGCTGTTCTACGTGCCCGAGCTGCCGGACGGCGCCGTCCGCCACCAGATCGCCACGCAGGACCACGGCCTGGAGAAGGCGCTCGACAACGAGCTGATCAGGCTCGCCGCCGACGCCCTCGCCGCGAACGACCAGACCGACGCCCAGCCGGTCCGCGCCCAGGTCGCCATCCGCAACATCAACCGCACGGTCGGCACCATGCTCGGCCACGAGGTGACGAAGAAGTTCGGCGGCGCCGGTCTGCCCGACGACACCATCGACATCACCTTCACCGGGTCCGCCGGTCAGTCGTTCGGCGCGTTCGTGCCGCGCGGTGTCACCCTGCGGCTCGAAGGCGACGCCAACGACTACGTCGGCAAGGGGCTTTCCGGCGGCCGCATCATCGTCCGGCCGGACCGCGGCGCCGACCACCTCGCCGAGTACTCGACGATCGCCGGCAACACGATCGCCTACGGCGCGACGGGCGGCGAGCTGTTCCTGCGCGGCCGTACCGGCGAGCGCTTCTGCGTCCGCAACTCCGGTGCCACGGTCGTCTCGGAGGGCGTGGGCGACCACGGCTGCGAGTACATGACCGGCGGCCACGCGGTCGTCCTCGGCGAGACGGGCCGCAACTTCGCGGCCGGCATGTCGGGCGGCATCGCCTACGTCATCGACCTGAACCCGGACAACGTCAACGTCACCAGCCAGGGCGCCGTCGAGCCCCTGGACGACACCGACAAGCAGTGGCTGCACGACGTGGTGCGCCGCCACGCCGAGGAGACCGGCTCGACGGTCGCCGAGAAGCTGCTCGCCGAGTGGACCGTGTCCGTGGAGCGCTTCAGCAAGATCATCCCCAGCACGTACAAGGCAGTGCTCGCCGCCAAGGACGCCGCCGAGCGAGCCGGTCTCTCCGAGACCGAGATCACCGAGAAGATGATGGAGGCGGCGACCAATGGCTGATCCCAAGGGCTTTCTCAACCACGGGCGCGAGGTCGCCAAGACCCGCCCGGTGGAGGAGCGTGTCAAGGACTGGAACGAGGTCTACGTTCCCGGCTCCCTGCTGCCGATCATCAGCAAGCAGGCGTCGCGCTGCATGGACTGCGGCATCCCCTTCTGCCACAACGGCTGCCCGCTGGGGAACCTGATCCCCGAGTGGAACGACTACGCGTACCGCGAGGACTGGTCGGCCGCGCAGGAGCGCCTGCACGCCACGAACAACTTCCCGGAGTTCACCGGCCGCCTCTGCCCGGCTCCGTGTGAGTCCGCGTGTGTCCTCGGCATCAACCAGCCGCCGGTCACCATCAAGAACGTCGAGGTCTCGATCATCGACCAGGCGTGGGACCGGGGCGACGTCGCCCCGCAGATCCCCGAGCGCCTGTCGGGCAAGACCGTCGCCGTCATCGGCTCGGGCCCGGCCGGTCTGGCCGCCGCCCAGCAGCTCACCCGGGCCGGTCACACGGTCGCCGTCTACGAGCGCGCCGACCGCATCGGCGGCCTGCTCCGCTACGGCATCCCCGAGTTCAAGATGGAGAAGCGGCACATCAACCGCCGCATCGAGCAGATGCGCGCGGAGGGCACCAAGTTCCGCACCGGTGTGGAGATCGGCCGCGACATCGACGCCGCCAAGCTCCGCAAGCGCTACGACGCCGTCGTCATCGCCGCCGGTGCCACGGTCTCCCGCGACCTGCCCGTCCCGGGCCGCGAGCTGAACGGCGTGCACTTCGCCATGGAGTACCTGCCGCTCTCCAACAAGGTGCAGGAGGGCGACTTCGTGCAGCCCCCCATCACCGCCGAGGGCAAGCACGTCGTCGTCATCGGCGGCGGCGACACCGGCGCCGACTGCGTGGGCACCGCCCACCGCCAGGGCGCCGCGTCCGTCACGCAGCTGGAGATCATGCCGCGCCCGGGCGAGGAGCGGAACGCCAACCAGCCCTGGCCGACCTTCCCCATGCTCTACAAGGTCACCTCCGCGCACGAGGAGGGCGGCGAGCGGGTCTACTCCGTCTCCACCACCCACTTCGAGGGCGACGAGGACGGCAACGTCCAGGCGCTGCACCTCACCGAGGTCGAGTTCATCGACGGCAAGCTCACCCCGAAGCCCGGCACCGAGCGCGTGCTGCCCGCGCAGCTCGTCACCCTCGCCATGGGCTTCACCGGCACCGACCAGGAGAACGGCCTCGTCTCCCAGTTCGGCCTCGACCTCGACGCCCGGGGCAACATCGAGCGCGACGCCGACTTCCAGACCAACGTCCCCGGCGTCTTCGTCGCCGGTGACGCGGGCCGCGGCCAGTCCCTCATCGTCTGGGCCATCGCCGAGGGCCGCTCGGCCGCCCGCGGCGTGGACAGCTACCTGTCCGGCGTCTCGGAGCTTCCCGCCCCGATCCGCCCGACGGACCGCTCCCTCATGGTGTGAGGCCTCGAAGACAGGCTCTCCGCCCCTGAACGTCCCGTACAACGGCGTACGGAACTGAGCGCGACGCCCGCCCAACTGTCCCCGACCGGACGACAGGGCGGGCGTCGCGGCGCGTCCGCCTCCGGAGGGGTGCTGGTACCGAGGAGGCGGCCCGCACGGTGCGGCTAGAGCGCCGCCACCTTCACCGCCGTCAGCGCCACGAGGACGATCACCACCGCCCCGCACGCCAGCCCCTGCACCAGAGTCTGGCGGCGGCGCGGCGCGTACACCAGGCCCAGCGTCACCAGGGCGCCCGTGAGCAGCCCGCCCAGGTGCGCCTGCCACGACGTGAGCCGCATGGAGATCAGCATCCACAGCAGGAGGAACCCCATGAACTGGTTGACCTGCCGCATGTCCGCCCCGAGCCGCCGCGCGGTCACGTAGTACGCGGCACCCAGGCCGAAGATCGCGCCGGACGCGCCGACCGTCGGGGTCTCGGGCGCGAGCAGCAGCACCAGGACCGAACCGCCGAGCGCGGAGATGAGATAGAGGGCGAGATAGCGGGCGCGGCCCAGCTGGGCCTCGACGATCCGGCCGATGCTCCACAGCGACGCCATGTTGAGCAGGATGTGCAGGAACCCCAGCGGGTTGTCGGTGGGCGGAAGATGCAGAAACGCACTGGTCAGCAGCCGATACCACTCGCCGAAGCCCACCCCGGCGGCGTGGTACTCCGACGAGTACAGCTCCTGGTACTGGTAGAGCGCCCCGTCAGGACCGATCAGGCCGCGGTCGAGCATCTCCAGCTGCGCGACGATGCCCGGCCGGACGATCTCGGCGACGTACGCGAGGACGTTCACCGCGATCAGTACGTACGTCACGAGCGGCACGGCCGAGATCCGGCCCCCGGCCACCGTGCGGGCCTGGCGGACCGAGCGCGAGCCCTCGCGCACGCACTCCGGGCACTGGAAGCCGACCGCGGCGTCGCGCATGCAGTCGGGGCATATCGGCCGGTCGCAGCGCGTGCAGGCGATGTGCGTCCCGACGTCGGTGTGGCGATAGCACATCGGTGTCGCGGCGGACTGAGGGGTGGGCTCCACGGCCGGCTCCTGAGGTCATCAACGTAGGCGCGAACAACATAACCAACCGTGCGTGCCTGGTCGGCACGGGTGCCCCGGCGTACCCTCGGCGTTCATGATCGACACCGCCGAGGTCCCCGTCCGCGTGCTGCCCGCCGCCGGGCGCACCGCCGTCGCCTGGAGGAACGGCGGCGGCGTCACCCGCGAGATCGCCTGCTCGCCGCTGGGCGCGGACATGAGCGGCTTCGTCTGGCGGGTCAGCCTCGCCGACGTCGCCGGGGACGGGCCGTTCTCCGCGTTCCCCGGCGTCGACCGGACACTGACCATGGTCGAGGGCGACGGGATGGAGCTGACCGTCGACGGCCGCCCCGTTCTCGTCGACACCCGCCACGAGCCCCGGGACTTCGCCGGTGACGTGGCCACCGACTGCCGCCTCCTCGGCGGGCCCGTCGTGAACCTCAACGTCATGTGGCGGCGGGCCGCCCTCCCAGCGCCCCCGACCGTCGCCGTCGTCCGCGGCCGCCTGCCCCTCGCGCCCGGCCCCACCCTCGTCGTCGCTCTCACCGGGGAAGGCGCCCAGGTCGCGGGGTACGAACTCGGCCGCCACGACGCCGTACTCGTCGAAGGAGCGGGGGCGCTGCACGCACCGGGCCCGGTGGCCGTCGTCGGCGGCCTGTGACGGCGGACCACAATAGGGGCGTGCCTACGAAGAAGAAGCCACAGGTCGCCCCCGACGAGCGGCGCCGCGAACTCCTGGAGACCGCCGCCGGGGTCTTCGCCGCCCAGGGTTACAACGCCACCACCGTCCGCAAGATCGCCGAGGAGGCGGGCCTGCTCGCCGGCAGCCTCTACTACCACTTCGACTCCAAGGAATCGATGCTGGAGGAGATCCTGCGGACCTTCCTCGACGAGCTGTGGGCCGGCTACGACACCGTGCTCGACGCCGGGCTCGGGCCCCGGGAGACCCTGGAGGCGCTCGTCACCGAATCCTTCCGGGAGATCGACCGGCACCGCGCCGCCGTCGCGATCTACCAGCGCGAGGCCAGGCAGCTCGCGGGCCAGGAGCGGTTCGCGTTCCTCGCCGAGTCGCAGGACCGCTTCGAACGGACATGGCTGACGACCCTGGAGCGCGGCGTCGCCGACCGGGCGTTCCGCGCCGACCTCGACCTGCGCCTCGCCTACCGCTTCGTCCGCGACACCGTCTGGGTCGCCGCCTCCTGGTACCGGCCGGGCGGACAGCACAGTCCGGACGAGATCGCCCGCCAGTACCTGACCATGGTCCTGGACGGACTCGCGGCCGACTGAAAAACCGTGCTACGGTAACCGTGTTGCAGTTTTGGTACCCATAGACTTTATGTGCGCCTGACGGGAATGTTCCTCAGGCGCATTATTGTTTTGCCGGGGCATTCTCGGAATGGGGGGCTGCTACCTGTTTCAAGGAGAATTTCATGGCCACCGGTACCGTTAAGTGGTTCAACTCGGAAAAGGGCTTCGGCTTCATCGAGCAGGACGGCGGCGGCGCTGACGTCTTCGCCCACTACTCGAACATCGCCACCTCGGGCTTCCGCGAGCTCCAGGAAGGCCAGAAGGTGACCTTCGACGTCACGCAGGGCCAGAAGGGCCCCCAGGCGGAGAACATCCTCCCCGCCTGATCCAGCTTCACCGGGCCGGGGCCCGCACCGTCATGGTGCGGGCCCCGGCTCGCGCTGTCATGGTGCGGGCCCCGGCTCGCGCTGTCCCCACCCCCCGGACCCCCGGAGATCCCCCCGGAAGGCATGCCGCATGGCCAGCTCAGCCCGCCCGTCCAGCCGTCGCAGTCCCCGCCCCGCATCAGCCGGCAGGCGGCGCGCCCCCGAGCAGCAGCGCCGGCAGCAGCCCACGCCGCCCCGCGAGTTCACCATGCCGGAGAACAGCAGCCCCGCGCTGCCCCCGGTCGACGACTTCGCCGCCCTCGACATGCCCGCCGCGCTCCTGAAGACGCTGACGGCACAGGGCGTCACCGCGCCCTTCCCGATCCAGGCCGCGACGCTGCCCAACTCCCTCGCCGGACGCGACCTGCTCGGCCGCGGCCGCACCGGGTCCGGCAAGACCCTCGCCTTCGGCCTCCCGCTGCTCGCCCGCACCGCCGGGAACAAGGCCGAGCCGAAGACCCCGCTGGCGCTCGTGCTCGTCCCCACGCGCGAACTCGCCCAGCAGGTCACCGACGCCCTCACCCCGTACGCCACCGCGCTGAACCTGCGCATGGCCACCGTCGTCGGCGGCATGTCGATCGGCCGCCAGGCCGGTCAGCTGCGCCGCGGCGCCGAGGTCGTCGTCGCCACCCCGGGCCGCCTGAAGGACCTCATCGAGCGCGGCGACTGCGCCCTCGACCAGGTCCGGATCACCGTCCTGGACGAGGCCGACCAGATGGCCGACATGGGCTTCATGCCGCAGGTCACCGCCCTGCTCAAGCAGGTCGCGCCCGGCGGGCAGACCATGCTCTTCTCGGCGACCCTCGACCGGAACGTGGACCGGCTTGTGCGCCAGTTCCTCACCGACCCCGTCGTGCACTCCGTCGACCCCTCCGCGGGCGCCGTCACCACGATGGAGCACCACGTCCTGCACGTCCTCGACGAGACCGACAAGAAGGCCGTCACCGCGCGCATCGCCGCCCGCGAAGGCCGCGTCATCCTCTTCGTCGACACCAAGCGCTCCGCCGATCGGCTCGCCAAGAGGCTCCTCGCCAGCGGCGTGCTCGCCGCGCCGCTGCACGGCGGCCGCAGCCAGCCGCAGCGCAACCGCACCCTGGAGCAGTTCAAGGACGGCCGGGTCACCGCCCTCGTCGCCACGAACGTCGCGGCGCGCGGCATCCACGTCGACGACCTCGACCTCGTCGTCAACGTCGACCCGCCCACCGAGCACAAGGACTACCTGCACCGCGGCGGCCGCACCGCCCGCGCGGGCGAGTCCGGCAGCGTCGTCACGCTCGTCCTGCCCGAGCAGAAGCGGGACGTGCAGCGGCTCATGCGGGACGCCAAGGTGCAGCCCCGCACGACCCAGGTCCGCTCCACCGACGAGGAGCTGGTGACGATCACCGGCGCGCGCGAGCCCTCAGGGGTGGCCGTGACCATCGCGGTGCCCGAGCAGGCCACGGCGGAGTCGGCGAACAAGCCGCGCCGTCCGCGCCGCTCGCGCGGTGGCGCCCCGGGCGCCGGTCGCGGAGAGGGCCAGCGCTCGGCGCAGGGCGGCCAGCGCTCAGGCCAGGGCGGTACGCGTTCCGGCCAGGGCGGTCAGCGTTCCGGTCAGGGCGCGTCGGGTGGCCGTCGCCGCTCGGGCACGGGCTCGGGCGCGGCGAACGGTGCGGCGTCGGGCGGCAACCGGCGCGGTCAGGGCCCGCGCGGCCCCCGCAAGGCAGCCGCCTGACGAGCCCGTAGGGCCGCGGCCTAGACGGACAGCCTCCCTCCCACCTAACGTTTGTTAGGTGGGAGGGAGGCTGCGTTATGGAGGTCGGCGCAGACCTGAGCGGACGCACCGTCGTCGTCACCGGCGGCACCAGGGGAGTGGGCGCGGGCATCGCCGACGCTTTCGTGCGCGCCGGGGCCCGCGTCGTGATCTGTGCCCGCCGCCCGCCCGCCCAGCCGCTGCCCGGCTGCGCGTTCGTCGCGGCCGATCTGCGGGACACGGCAGCCGTCCGGGACCTCTTCGCCGGGCTCGACCGCGTCGACGTCCTGGTCAACAACGCGGGCGGCACCCCGTACCGGCTGCTCGGCGACAGCGACGCGGAGCGCCACGCGCGCGTGATCGAGCTGAACCTGACCGTTCCGCTGACCGTCTCCCTCGCCGCCCGCGCACAGCTGGCCGCCGCGCACGGCTCCATCGTCATGATCGGCAGCGTCAGCGGAGCCCGCCCCTCACCCGGCTCGGCCGCGTACGGAGCGGCGAAGGCGGGCCTGGAGAACCTGGCGCGGTCCATGGCCGTGGAGTGGGCCCCCGACATCCGCGTCAACACCCTCGTGCTCGGCATGGTGCGCACCGAACGCTCCGCCCTGCACTACGGGGACGAGGCCGGGATCGCGGCCGTGGGCGCCACCGTCCCGCTCGGCCGCCTCGCCGAGCCCCGCGAGATCGGCGCCGCCGCGGTCTTCCTCGCCTCGGACGCGGCCTCGTACATCACCGGAGCCGGCCTGCTCCTGCACGGCGGCGGCGAACGCCCCGCGTTCCTGGACGCGGCGACCGTCAACAACAGCGACCGACTGGGGGGCGTGACATGACGGACGCGGAAACCGTCGGCGGTGGGCTGTGCGCGGGCCGGGTCGTGGCCGTCACCGGCGCCGGTCGCGGACTGGGGCGCGCCCACGCCCTCGCGTACGCGGCCGAGGGCGCGAAGGTCGTCGTCAACGACCTCGGGGTGGGGCTCGACGGCACGCCGGGGGCCGAGAGCCCGGCGGAACAAGTCGTGCGCGCGATAGAGGAGTTGGGCGGTGAGGCGGTCGCGCACGGCGGGGACGTCGCCACCTCCGAGGGCGCCGCGTCGCTCGTCGCCACCGCCGTCGACACCTTCGGCCGGCTCGACACCCTCGTGAACAACGCCGGGTTCCTGCGCGACCGGATGCTCGTCAACCTCGACGAGGACGACTGGGACGCCGTCATGCGCGTCCACCTGAAGGGGCACTTCCTGCCCCTGAAGCACGCGGCGTCGTACTGGCGCGGCCAGTCCAAGGCGGGGCGGCCGGTCGCGGCCCGGGTCGTCAACACCTCCTCCGGCGCGGGGCTGTTGGGGTCGGTCGGGCAGGGGAACTACAGCGCGGCGAAGGCCGGGATCCTCGGCCTCACCTTCGTGGCCGCCGCCGAACTCGGCCGGTACGGCGTCCGGGTCAACGCCATCGCACCCGCCGCACGCACCCGCATGACCGAGGCGACGTTCGCCGCGTCGATGGCCGCACCCGAGCGCGGCGGCTTCGACGCGATGGCGCCGGAGAACGTCTCCCCGCTCGTGGTGTGGCTCGGCTCGGCGATGACGGGCGACGACGTCACCGGCCGCGTCTTCGAGGCCGAGGGCGGCCGCATCACCGTCATGGAGGGCTGGCGGCCGGGCCCGACGGTCGACAAGGCGGAACGGTGGACCCCGGCGGGCGCGGGCGCCGCCGTACGGGAACTGCTGGCGCGGGCGGAGGCGCCGGGGGCGGTGTACGGGGCGTCCTGAGGGGCCCCGCTGTCATGTGTCGCACTCCAGCACCGTCCGGCACAACCCGCACCGCGCCCGGACCCGCCCCCGTACCGGCACCCGGATCCGCTGGTGGCACGTGGGGCAGGGGAACGACACCCGCAGCCCGGCGCGGCCTTGCGGGCCGTCCGCCGAGAAGGTGTACGGGCCCGCCGGGGCGGGGCCCCGGGCGCCGTGGTCCTGGGCGTAGCGGCGGTCCTTCGCGTAGCGGCGACGGCCCGCCCAGCCCGCCGCCGTCAGCGGCGGCTGCTGCTCGTCGCGGCGCGCCTGCGCGAGCCCCTTCGTGTACGCCGTGTACGCCTGCGCACTGGTGAACCACGTCTCCGGCGCCTCCCCGAACGCCAGCGAGCGCTTCGCCAGGACGTACCCGAACTCCTCCGGGGTCAGATAGCCGAGCTTCTGCGACGACGCGCCGTCCTCCCGATAGGCGTCCAGGAGCAGCCAGCCCGCGCCCAGGTAGGTGGCGGCGGTGTCGGTGAGGATCTCGTTGTCCCGCGTCCCCGGGAACGACAGGTCCAGGCGGTGCAGGTACACGTGCATGATCTCGTGCGCCAGAGCCGCCCCGATGTCCCTGCGGTGCGTACGGAAACGGTCGTTCAGCTCGATGAAGTACTCCGGGCCCGCCGCCAGTTCGACGCTCGCCGCGTGCTCCATCTCCCGGAACCCGACGATCATGCGGGCGTCCGGCAGGTGGTAGTGGCGCACCAGCTCGCGCGCCACGCGCTGCGCCCCGAGGTGCAGATCGTCGTCGTCGCCGAAGGCCACGTCGGCCGGGGCGACGCTCGTCGCGAACGTGTGCACCGTGTCGTACGAGAGACGCTTGTACAGCGCGGTGACCGCCCCCCGCACGGTCTCCAGATGCGGATAGCCGTGCACCACAG
>NZ_JAOCNE010000003.1:457798-777093 GCF_056172735.1 Streptomyces sp. R818 | reverse complement strand
GGCCGAGGCGCCCACCGGCTGCGCGTACGCCGTGCTCGCGCACGACACGCTCGGCGGCGCCATCGAGACCAACACCGTCTACGACAAACCGACCGGCGGCGCCACCTGGGAGAACGGCCGCCTCTGGCGGGAGACCGTGGCCCGCGGCTCCGATGGGTACACAGAGGCGCGCCTCGCCCCCGGCCAGTGGACGCACCGCGCCGCCACCGCCCCCGTCGACGCGACGGAACCGCTCCCGTACGCCACCGTGATCATCACCGGTGACCGCAACGGTGACGGCCGCGTCGACTGGCAGGACGCCGCCATCGCCTTCCGCGACATCGCCGTCACCCCGCGCGGCGCCGACACACAGCACCTGCGGGTCGTCCCGCACATTCCGTTCAACTTCGCCTCCCAGGCGACCAACCCGTTCCTCGCGACCCTCGACAACGTCAAGCGCATCTCCCTCGCCACCGACGGCCTGCGCCAGTACACGCTCCTCAAGGGCTACCAGTCCGAGGGCCACGACTCCGCCCACCCCGACTACGCCGGGAACTACAACACGCGCGCGGGCGGCCTCCCCGACCTCAACACGCTCGTCCGCGAAGGCGCCACGTGGAACAGCGACTTCGGCGTCCACGTCAACGCCACCGAGTCCTACCCGGTCGCCCACGCCTTCTCCGAGACCCTCGTCGACAAGACGAACAAGCAGTGGGACTGGCTCGACCAGAGCTACCGCATCGACCAGCGCCGCGACCTCGTCTCCGGCGACATCATCGAACGCTTCGCCGCCCTGCGCCGCGACACCGAACCCGCCCTCAACACCCTCTACATCGACGTCTTCCGCGAATCCGGCTGGACCTCCGACCGCCTCCAGCGCGCCTTCCGCGACCAGGGCTGGAACGTCACCTCCGAGTGGGGCCACGGCTTCGAACGCTCGTCCCTGTGGTCGCACTGGGCGACCGAGACGGACTACGGCCCCGACACCTCCCGAGGCATCAACTCCAAGCTCATCCGCTTCATCCGCCACCACCAGAAGGACGTCTTCGCCGACAAATGGCCGACGCTGCTCGGCGTCGCCCGGATGGGCAACTTCGAGGGCTGGACGGGAAAGACGGACTGGACGGCGTTCTACCGCCTGATCTGGACGCACGCGCTCCCCGCTAAATATCTGCAGGCTCAGCCGATCAGGACGTGGGACGAGCACGAGATCACGTTCTTCGGCGACGGGCGCACCTCCGTCAGCGACGCGAGCGGCACCCGCCGCATCACCACCGACGGCCGCCTCGTCTACGACGACGGTACGTATCTGCTGCCCTGGGAACCCCGGAAAGCGGGCGACCCCGCGAAGCTGTACCACTACAACCCCGGTGGCGGCTCCTCGACCTGGCAGCTCCCGCGCGCGTGGGCGCGGCTGTCCCGCGTCGCCCTGTACCGCCTCACCGACCAGGGCCGGGTCTTCGTCTCCCACGTCCCCGCAGCCGCCGGCAAGGTCACGCTCACCGCCGACGCCGACCAGCCCTACGTGGTGTACCGGCGCCGCGCCGACCTCGACCGCGACCCCGCCTGGGGCGAGGGCACGCCGCTGCACGACCCGGGCTTCCACGCGGGGTCGCTGGAGGGCTGGCAGGTGACGGGCCCGGCGTCCGTCGTGCGCAGCGCCCTCGGCGACTACGAGGTGGTCGTCGCACCCGGCGCCGCTTCGACCGTCGCGCAGCGTCTGCGCCGGCTCACGCCCGGTACGTACGCCGCGTCCGTCCAGGTCGAGGTGGGCACCACGGCGGGAGAGCGGCGCCGGGCCTCGCTGGAGGTGCGCACGGCCGACGGCGTGACCGCCACCAACTGGACCGACACGTCGACCGCCGGGAACTACGTCGCCGCCGACCGCAAGCACGGGACGCGCTTCCAGCGGATGTTCGTGTACTTCACGGTGCCGCAAGGTGGCGGCGCCACGGTTCTGACGCTGCGGGCCGCGGCCGGGGCCGCGCGCGTGCGCTTCGACAACGTCCGGGTCGTCGCGGCCGAGCGCCCCGCCCTCCGGGCGGGTGTGGTGGTCTCCGAGAGCTTCGAGCACGTCCCGCAGGGGTGGGGCCCCTTCGTCAAGGGCGACGCGGGCGGCTCCACCGACCCGCGCACCCATATCGCCCAGCGCCACGCGCCCTTCACCCAGCGCGGCTGGAACGGCAAGACCATCGACGACGTCATCGACGGCACGCAGTCCCTCAAGTCGCGTGGGGAGAACGAGGGCCTCGTCTACCGCACGGTCCCGCACACCGTCCGCTTCCTGCCTGGCCGGCGGTACCGGGTGCGGCTGCGGTACGCGTGTGAACTGGCGGGCCAGTACGCCTGGGTCACCGGGGTCGACGGGCCCGGGGCCACGGAGCTGAGCCGCCGGGCGCTGGCTGTCTCGGTGGAGCCCAGCACCCTGTCCTACGAGTTCGCCGCGCCGGCGGAGGGGGAGGTCTGGGTCGGGCTCCGGAAGGTCGGGGACCACGGGACGGCGGAGTTCGTCCTGGACGGGTTCGAGGTCAGCGAGGCCGATGTGATGTGACGTCCCGCGCGACCGTCTGCCAGGTGACCGCGCGTCGGCGGGTGCGCGTGCGTCGTGGCTGATCGCGCAGTTCCCCGCGCCCCTGAAATGCGCACTCCGTGCGACATTTCCCCAGGGACAGCCCCCGGGGGACAGCCCCCCAGGGGCGCGGGGAACTGCGCGACCAGCCACGACGCACCCGCGCGCGCGGACACGCAGTCACCCGGCTGAGGGCATGGCGCTCAAACGGACTCGCAGCTCACCCGCCCCCTCCAGCTCAAGCACCCACACCTCGTTGACACCCACCCGCACCACAGGCCCGGGCACATACAACCCCCGTTGCGGCCCGACCCCCCAGTACCGCCCGAGGCAGAACCCGTTCACCCAGACGAACCCCCGCGTCCAGCCGTCCCCCAGTTCGAGCACCGCATCCCCGGCCCCGCCCCCGGCCACCTCGAAGGCCCCCCGGTGCAGACCCCGGCCGTCACCACTCGCCACACCCGCCGTCAAACCGGCAACCCCCTCGGGCGAGAACCCGTCCAGGCGGAGCCCGCGCGCCCGCACCCCGTGCAGGTACTGCCGCTCATGCAGCAGACCCCCCGTGATCCCCTTCCGCTCACCCGTGCGCGGGCCGTAGTTGACGCGGCCCAGGGACTCCACCCACAGCTCCACGCGCGCGTGCCCGGCAACCGGCCCGGGGAGCACCGGCTCCTCCTCGGTCAGCACCCCGGCCCGCTCCCCGTCGACGTACACGACGGCGACATCCCGCAACCCGACGGCCCGCAGGGGATACGGCTGCCGCGGCCCCGGCACGGTCACCGCGTAACGGACCAGCCCCCGGTCCACGTCGAGCTCCTCGAACGACGGCGGCACCGCGTGTTCCGACTCCGGCCCGCCCAGCGCCTCAAGAACCTCATCCAGCGGCGTGGATACCCCCAACTCGGCGCTCACCGCCTCCGCAAGCACCGCCGGCGCCGCGGGAACATCCGGCAACGGCGCCTCCGCGTACGCGCTCAGCACCTCCCGGAACAGCCAGAACTTCTCCGTCGGGCGGCCGAACTCGTCGATGGGCGCGTCGTAGTCGTACGAGGTGACATCCGGCTCCAGCGGCCCGTCGTGCAGCTCACCGCCCCGGTTCGCGCCGGCCCAGCCGCCGAAACTCGTCCCGCCGTGCGCCATGTACAGGTTGACGGACGCCCCGCACTCCAGGATCTCGCGCAGCGCCCGCGCCGCGTCCCCCGGATCCCGTACGACATGCTCCGCGCCCCAGTGGTCGAACCAGCCGCACCAGAACTCCATGCACATCAACGGCCCCGTAGGCCGGTGCCTGCGCAACGCGGCGAACGCCTCGCGCGCGTGGGAGCCGAAATTGGCCGTGGCGAGGACGCCCGGGACCGAGCCGCCCGTCAGCATGTGGTCCTCGGGCCCGTCCGAGGTGAACAGCGGCACTGTCACACCGGTGTCCAGCAACAGATCGGCCAGCGCCCGCAGGTACCGCGCGTCCGAGCCGTAGCTCCCGTACTCGTTCTCCACCTGGACCATGATCACCGGGCCGCCCCGGTCGATCTGCCGCTCCACGACGAACGGCATCAGCACCCGGAACCACCGCTCGACCGCCGCCAGGAACTCCGCGTCCCGGGTACGGATGCGCGAGCCCAGCGCCCCCGTCACCCAGTGCGGAAGCCCGCCGTTCTCCCACTCGGCGCACATGTACGGGCCCGGCCGCACGATCACCCACAGCCCGGCCTCGCGCGCCGCGTCCAGGAACCGGCCGACCGCCGCCGCGTCCCGCACCTCGCCCGCGCGCGGCTGGTGCAGGTTCCAGGGCACGTACGTCTCGACGCAGTTCAGGCCCATCGCCCGCAGCATCCGCAGCCGGTGCCCCCACTGCTCCTCGTGCACCCGGAAGTAGTGCAGGGCGCCCGAGAGCAGCCGCACCGGACGGCCGTCCACCTCGAAATCGTCCCCGCCCACCCTGAACTCGGCCATGACCTGCTCCTTCGCGCCTGATGGGCACATCACCCACCGGCCGTCACTGTCACCTCTGGCGGGCGACGGGGTCCATGGACAAAGATCGGCTGGTGTTGGACGGGAGCCACGCGAGGCCATGACCGGCACACGGAACCACCACGGAACCACGGAACCACCACGGGACCACGGAACCACCGTGGCACCACCAAGGCACCATGGGAGGGGACACATGTCCGCGTACCACACCTGGATGCGGTACTTCACACCCAGCCCCGTCCACCACCGCCTCGGACTGGTCTGCCTCGGCGTCGGACTCCAGCACGGACTGCTGCCCGCCGTCGGCCCCCGCACCCTCGACCACCACGTCGCCGTCGTCATCACCGCCGGGAGCGGCTGGATCGAACTGCCCGACGGCGAACGCGCCCCCGTCACCGCCCCCGCCCTCCTCTGGCTCACCCCGGGCACCTCCCACCACTACGGCGCCGACCCCCACACCGGCTGGGACGAGTGCTTCGTCGACTTCACCGGACCCGCCACCACCACCTACACCGAACTCGGCTACATCGACGCCGACCGGCCCCTCGTCCCGCTCTCCGAGGCGGCAGCCGCCCGCGCCGTCGTCGGCCGCATCGCCCGCGCCGCCCGCCGCGGCAACCCCCTCCTCGAGGTCGAGACCGGCGCCGCCGTCCACGAACTCCTCGTCACCCTGCGCCGCGCCCGCGCCGACATGGCCCCCGACGGCGACCCCGTCCTCCAGGCCCTCGCCCGCGACGCCTTCCGGCCCCTGTCCGTCGCCGAACACGCCGCCCGGCACGGCATGACCCCCGCCGAACTGCGCACCGCCGTCCGCCGCGGCGCCGGCTGCAGCCCCAAGGACTACCTCCTCGGCATCCGCCTCGGCCGCGCCAAGGAACTCCTCGCCGCCACCGAACTGCCCGTCGCCGCCGTCGCCCGCCGCGTCGGCTACGACGACCCCGCCTACTTCTCCCGCCTCTTCACCCGCCGCGTCGGCACCGCACCCGTCCGCTTCCGCGAGCAGCAGGGCCGCGCCGTGCCCGGCGGCTGGTCCGACCGCATCCCCGACCCTGACGACCCACCCATGCTCCACGTAGGCTGACCTGTCATGACTTCCGTTACGTCCGCATCCCAGCCGCCCGTCGACCCGGCCGTCCGCGCCGAGCTCGACCGCCTCCGCGACAGCATCGACAACATCGACGCCGCCGTCGTCCACATGCTCGCCGAACGCTTCAAATGCACCCAGCAGGTCGGCCACCTCAAGGCCCAGCACGCACTGCCCCCAGCCGACCCCGCCCGCGAAGCCCGCCAGATCGAACGGCTGCGCCAGCTTGCCGAGAGCGCGAAACTCGACCCGGCCTTCGCGGAGAAACTGCTCAACTTCATCATTTCCGAGGTCATCCGCCACCACGAGCAGATCGCCGAGGACAGCAAGCGCTGAGCGGGCCGACCGGGCTGATCGGGATCACCCTGTCCCGATGTCCGAGGCGTACGGCAGCATGACCCCATGCCCGTACTGACACGCGACGAAGCGCAGACCCGAGCCCGACAGATCGACGTCCAGCGGTACACCGTCGACCTCGATCTCACCCGCGGCAGCGACACCTTCGACTCCCGCACCGTGATCAGCTTCACCGCCCGCACCCCGGGCGACACCTTCGTCGAGCTCAAGCCCGCCGAGCTGCGCTCCGTCACCCTCGACGGACAGCCCCTCGACCTCGAAGGCCCCGCCGCCCTCGACGGCAACCGGCTGCCCCTCACCGGCCTCACCGAGGGCGCGCACGAACTGCGCGTCGACGCCGCCATGCGCTACTCGCACACCGGCGAGGGCATGCACCGCTTCACCGACCCCACCGACGGCGAGACCTACGTCTACACCCAGCTCTTCATGGAGGACGTCCAGCGCGTCTTCGCCGCCTTCGACCAGCCCGACCTGAAGGCCGTCTTCGACCTCACCGTCACCGCGCCCGACGGCTGGAGCGTCCTCGCCAACTCCGTCACCGAGCACCTGGGGGAGGGGAAGTGGCGGGCCGCCACCACCCCCCTCCTCTCGACGTACCTCGTCGCCGTCGCCGCGGGCCCCTGGCACTCCGTCCGCACCGAACACCGCGGCCTGCCCTTCGGCCTCCACTGCCGCCGCTCCCTCGCGCCCCACCTCGACGCCGACGCCGACGAACTCCTCGACATCACGCGCGCGTGCTTCGACCGCTACCACGAGAAGTTCGACGAGCCCTACCCCTTCGACTCCTACGACCAGGCGTTCGTCCCCGAGTTCAACGCCGGCGCCATGGAGAACCCCGGACTCGTCACCTTCCGCGACGAGTTCGTCTACCGCTCCGCCGTCACCGACACCGAGCGGCAGACCCGCGCCATGGTCATCTCCCACGAGATGGCCCACATGTGGTTCGGCGACCTCGTCACCCTCCAGTGGTGGGACGACATCTGGCTCAACGAGTCGTTCGCCGAGTACATGGGCTACCAGACCCTCACCGAAGCCACCCGCTTCACCGACACCTGGGTCGACTTCGGCGTCGCCCGCAAAGCCTGGGGCTACGACGCCGACCAGCGCCCCTCCACCCACCCGTCGCCCCCGAAGCCGTCCCCGACACCGCCTCCGCCCTCCTCAACTTCGACGGCATCTCCTACGCCAAGGGCGCCAGCGCCCTGCGCCAACTCGTCACCTGGCTCGGCGAGAAGGACTTCCTGGCAGGTATCAACACCCACTTCGCCCGCCACAAGTTCGCCAACGCCACCCTCGCCGACTTCATCGACTCCCTGTCCTCCGGCACCGACCGCGACGTCCACGCCTGGGCGGACGCATGGCTCCGCACGACCGGTGTCGACACACTGACGGCCACCGTCGAAACCGACGACACGTCATGGCACCTCGGCCTGACCAACCAAGGCAGCCCCGGCACCTGGACCGGCCCCGACCCCGCCCTGGACCGCGGTGACCGCAAGCACCTCACCTCCATCGCCCACGCGCCCTCCAAGCGCCCGCACCGCCTCGCCGTCGGCCTCTACGACACCGACCCCGACGACCCGCGCCGACTGACCCTGCGTGACCGCCGCGAGGTCGACCTCGGCGACGGCGGGTCCATCGGGCTCGCCTCCCAGGGCGACCGCCCCGCCCTCGTCGTCCCCAACGACCAGGACCTCACCTACGCCAAGATCCGCCTCGACCCCGCCTCCCAGGAAGCGGCCCTGCGCGGACTCTCCGGCGTCCCCGACCCACTCACCCGCGCCGTCCTGTGGAACACCCTGCGCGACATGGTCCGCGACGGCGCACTCGAACCCGCCGCCTACCTCGAGACCGCCGCCGCGCACCTCCCCGACGAGACCGACCTCGCCCTCGTCCAGGGCGTCCTCGCCTTCGCCCGCACCGAGATCGCCGACCGCTACAGCACCCCGGCCGAACGCCCCGCCGCGCTCACCCTCCTCACAACCCTCGGCGAGGACCTGCTGCGCCGCACCGAGGACGGCACCGACCCCGGCCTGCGCCTCACCGCCGTACGCCACCTCATCGCCGCCGCCCAGCACGCCGACACCATCCGCGGCTGGCTCGACGCCAACTCCGTCCCCGGCGGCCCCGACCTCGACCCCGAACTGCGCTGGCGCATCCTCGGCCGGCTCAGCGTCCTCGGCGCCATCGACGACGCCGTCATCGAGGCCGAACTCGCCCACGACCCCAGCGCCACCGGCCAGGAAGGCGCCGCCCGCTGCCGCGCCGCCCTGCCCGACCCCCAGGCCAAGGAAGCCGCCTGGAACGCCCTGTTCACCACCGACCCCGCCCAGGAACTCTCCAACTACCTGTTCACCGCCACCGCCCAGGGCTTCTGGCAGCCCGAACAGACCGACCTCCTGCGCCGCTACGTCCCCCGCTGGTTCGACGACGCCACCGCCCTCGCCGCCCGCCGGGGCCCCGCCATCGCCGAAGCCGCGGGCCGCTACGCCTTCCCCGCGCACGCCGTCGACGAGGACACCCTCCGCCTCGGCGAGCAGTGCCTCACCGCCGGCGCCCCCACCCCGGCCCTGCGCCGCAAACTCGTCGACCAGCTCGACGACCTCACCCGCGCCCTGAAGGTCCGCGCCCCCCGCCACCCATAAGAGACCCCCCACAACAGCCCCGTACGCCCTATACACCACCAACACCCCTTCCCCGTACACGAGTACCCCTTTCGGGTTGCCCTCCTTCCATTCGGTAAAGGCACCCTTACCTGAGGTCCAAGACTGGTGCGGCGCGGCTCATCCGGCCGCGCCGCACCCGCCCGTCACGGACCGAAGGACATGCATGAGCAGCACCCCGCCCCTCGCCGGAGGCACCCAGGGACCCGCCGCACTGCGGCCGCTGCTCGACACCGTCCTCGATGCACTCCACGAAGGCGCCGTCCGCCGCGACGGCCCCCTCCCTGCGGGCGGCCCGGACGCCGTCGCCGCCCTGCTCAGGGAGCACGCGGGCCCCCTGCTCCCCACGCACGGAACCGGCGCCGAGCACGCCCTGCGCACCCTCGTCACCGCCCTCACCGAAGGCGCCGCCGACCCCGCCGACCCGCTGTGCGCCGCTCACCTGCACTGTCCGCCGCTCGCCGTCGCGACCGCCGCCGACCTCGCCGCGAGCGCCCTCAACCCCTCCATGGACAGCTGGGACCAGGCCCCCGCCGCCTCCGCCCTCGAGGACCTCGTCACCGCGACCCTCGCCCACGAGGTCTACGGCACGGACGGCACCCCGCACCACGCCGACGCCCTCGTCACCACCGGCGGCACCGAAGCCAACCAGCTCGCCGTCCTCCTCGCCCGCGAGAGGAACCCCCACCCCGAACCCGTCCAGCTCCTCGTCGGCGCCAACGCCCACCACAGCCTCCCGCGCGCCACCTGGCTCTACGGCCTCCCCGCCCCCCTCACCGTGCCCGCCCCCGGCGGCACCCTCGACCCCGCCGCGCTCGACGAAGCCCTCACCGACCTCCCCGGCCCCAAACTCGTCGCCGCCACCGCGGGCACCACCGACGCCGGCCTCATCGACCCCCTCCCCGAGATCGCCGACGTCTGCGAACGCCACGGCGCCCGCCTCCACATCGACGCCGCCTACGGCGCGGGCCTCGTCTTCAGCACCCGCCACCGCACCCTCCTGACCGGCCTCGACCGCGCCCACACCACCACCCTCGACCTGCACAAACTCGGCTGGCAGCCGGTCGCCGCCGGACTCCTCGCCGTACGCGACCCCGCCGACGTCGCCGCCCTCACCTACCAGGCCGACTACCTCAACGCCGACGACGACACCGAAGCGGGCCTCCCCGACCTCCTCGGCCGCTCCCTGCGCACCACCCGCCGCCCCGACATCCTCAAGATCGCCGTCACCCTCAAAGCCCTCGGCCGCACCGGACTCGGCGCGCTCACCGACCAGGTCATCACCCTCGCCCATCACCTGGCCGCACTCATCGACGTACACCCCGGCTTCGACCTCTACGACACCCCCACCCTCTCCACCGTCCTCTTCCGCCCCCGCGGCGCCGACGCCGACGCCATCGCCGCGATCCGCCGCGCCCTGCTCACCGAGGGCCGCGCCGTCCTCGGCCGCGCCCGCACCGACGACGGCACCCTCTGGCTCAAGGCCACCCTCCTCAACCCGCACACGGACCCGGTCGACCTGGCCGCACTCCTCAAGCTGGTAGAGGGCCACATCCCCCGCTGACCCGCGCCGAGCCAAGGCCCCCGACGGAACCCTTCACAACCCGGTGGAGGGCCACATCCCCGCTGACCCCGCGCCGGCCCCGGCCCCCGACGCCCGACGGAACCCCTCACAACCCGGTGGAGGGCCACATCCCCCGCTGACCCGCGCCGGCCCCAGGCCCCCGACGCCCGACGGAACCCCTCACAACCCGGTGGAAGGACACACCCCCCGATGAACGCCGTGCCAGCCGAACGCCCCACCGACGCACCCCGCGACCTCGTCGGCATCGGCATCGGGCCCTTCAACCTCTCCCTCGCCGCCCTCGCCCACCCCCTCGCCGCCCTCGACACCGTCTTCTACGACCAGCGCCCTGCCTTCCACTGGCACCCCGGCCTCCTCATCGACGGCTCCACCCTCCAGGTCCCCTTCCTCGCCGACCTCGTCACCCTCGCCGACCCCACCAGCCCCTGGACCTTCCTCAACTACCTCCGCACCCGCGACCGCCTCTTCCCCTTCTACTTCGCCGAGCGGTTCCACATCCAGCGCGCCGAGTACGACGCCTACTGCCGCTGGGTCAGCGAGAACCTCCCCGAACTCCGCTTCTCCCACCAGGTCGACGCCGTCCGCTGGAACCCCGACCGCAACGCCTTCGAGGTCGACCACACCCAGCTCGACGCCGACGGAGAGGCCGAGGCACTCGGCCGTACCTACACCCGCAACATCGCCCTCGGCGTCGGCACCGAACCCCACATCCCCGAACCCCTCAAACCCCTCGCCCTCGAACCCACCGTGCCCGTCCTGCACAGCGCCGACTACCTCACCCACCGCGAGCACCTGCTCACCGCCGACCACATCACCGTCATCGGCTCAGGACAGTCCGGCGCCGAGATCTTCCTCGACCTGCTCCGCGCCCGCCCCGAGGGCCGCGAGAAGATCCACTGGCTCGCCCGCACCGAGGCGTTCGCACCCATGGAGTACTCCAAGCTCGGCCTCGAACACTTCACCCCCGACTACACCCGCTACTTCCACCACCTCCCCGAAACCGAACGCGACCACCTCGTCCCCGCCCAATGGCAGCTCCACAAGGGCATCGACGCCGACACCATCGCCGCCATCCACGAAGAGCTCTACCGCCGCACCCTCCACGGCGGCTGGCCCGACGCCACCCTCACCCCCGGCGTCAGCGTCCGCACCGCAGGACGGGTCGGCGCCGCCAAGGTCGAACTCCACCTCGAACACCGCCGCCAGGGCACCCGCTCCCGCCTCACCACCGACGCCGTCGTCCTCGCCACCGGCTACCGCGAACGCCCCCTCGACCAGCTCCTCGCCGGCCTCGACCCCCACCTCCGCCGCGACGCCTCCGCCCGCCCCCGCGTCGACGAACAGTTCCGCCTCGTCCTCGACGACACCGTCAAGGGCGCCGTCTACGTCCAGAACGCCGAACGCCACACCCACGGCGTCGGCGCCCCCGACCTCGGCCTCGCCGCCTGGCGCAGCGCCACCATCCTCAACACCCTGACGGGGAACGAGCCCTACCCCCAGCCCCGCCGCACCGCCTTCACCACCTTCGGCCTCACGCCGCACGACGAAAGCCGCGCCCCCCGGCCCGGACACCAGGCAGGAGAACGCGGCCCCCTCATCGAACTGCGCAGCCAGTAACCAGCACGGTCAGAAACGGACCCGTCCGCGTCAGCCTCCAGTCCACCGACGCGAAGTCCGCCGGGTCCAGCACACCCTTCGCCGTCGCCCACTCCGCGATCCGCGTCCGGATCTCCGTCGACTCCGACCACAGCTCCTGCGCCGACGCCACGTGCGGGAACGCGCCACCACCGTTCGCCCGGTAGTTGTTCACCGCGAACACGAACTGCGCCGCGTCGTCCAGGTCCTTGCCCCCGAACTTCAGGTTCTTGATCCGCGAACCCGCCGGCTGCGCTATGTCGATGTCGTACGTCACGCCCGACACGTAGTCGTAGTTGTAGTCCGGCCGGTTCTCCGCGTTCGTCAGCTTCTCGACATCCACCGGCGCCCCCGCCGCCGTCCGCACGAAGTACTGCGCCGAGAACTCCAGGTACGCCCGCACCTGCGCGCCCGTCAGCAACTTCGCCACCAGCGTGTTGTCGTACACGTACAGACCCGACAGGTCCCGGATCGTCACGTCACCGGCCGGGATCTCCGACGTACGGGAGAACGGCGACGCCTGCGAAAGCACCGGCAGCGACGCGTACTGCGTCGACTTCAGCGCCTCCGTCACCACATCGGCCTGCACCTTGTTGATCAGGTCGATGATCGGCGCGTCCTTGTACCGGGCCTCCACCGTCGTCAGCGTCGTCGTCGCCTGGCCGACCACCTGGTTCACGTACTTCACGACCAGCGCGTGCTCGTCCGCCAGCAGCTTCGTGATCTTCGGGTCGTCCTGCACCGAGGCCGAGTTCAGCAGCTTCGACGTCACCGACTCGACCGACCAGCGGCCCTTCTCCCACACCAGGTCGAAGTCGAACAGCGCGAGCCGCTCGGCGTAGCACAGCGGCTCCGCCAGCACGACGGACTTGCCCGTCTTCTCGTTCTTCACCACCTGCTGCTCGATCTCGACGTGCGCGTGCCCGACGAGCACCGCGTCGATCCCCGGCACCTTCGCCGCCATGGTCGCCGCCGCGTTCTCCACGTACGGCAACTGGTCACCCCACGACGACGTGCCCGAAGCCCCCGAGTGCACCGACACGACCACCACGTCCGCGCCCATCGACCGCAGCTTCGGCACCCACAGCGCGGCCTGCTCCTCGATCCCCGGGAACTTCAGCTTGCCCTGCACATACGCCTTGTCCCAGATCGCGATACCCGGGTTCGTCAGCCCCAGGATCGCCACCTTCACGTCCCGCCCGTGCGGCGTGCGCAGCTGCTTGATCACGTACGGGCGGAACGCCGGCTTCTCCGTCTTCGCGTCCACCGCGTTCGCCCCGAGCAGCGGGAACCTCAGCTGCGACTCGAACTTGCGCAGCGTGTCGATGCCGTAGTTGAACTCGTGGTTGCCCAGCGCCGCCGCGTCGTACCCGATCTGGTTCATCGCCTGCGCCATCGGGTGCACCGGACCGTTCTTCGCGGTGATCGGCTCCACGCGCGCGAAGTAGTACGTCAACGGCGTGCCCTGGATCGTGTCACCCGCGTCGATCAGCAGCGTGTTGCCGCGCCCCTTCTCCTCCCGCACCTGCTTGACCAGCGTCGAAATACGCGACAGACCCTGCGCGTTGCCCGCCGCGTCCGTGTACTCGGCGTCCTTGTAGTAGTCCCAGTTGAAGACGTGACCGTGCAGGTCCGTCGTGCCCATCACGGTGAAGGAGTACCGCTTGCCCTTCGGCTTCTGCGGGTGCGGCTTGTGGTGGTGGTGCGAGGACGCCTCCGCGGCGGGCGCGACCACGGCACCCGTCAGCGCCACCCCCACACCCGTCGCGGCGGACTGTCCCAGAAACCTTCTGCGGTTCAACGGCATCTCTGTACTCCTTGGAGGGCACCACGGGTCGACGCGTCCGTGGCGACGCATCTGTAGCGACGCACCTGTAACGCGCGTAGATCCTGGATTCTGGCTCAGAACACACCCCCCGCAACACCCCCCACAGGTTGCGATCCGATGTCCGGACGCCGACCGAACCGGGGCCGGCGATGGGACAGTGAGACGCATGACCACCACCCCCACCGGACCCACACCCCCCGAATCCACCCCGTACGGGACACCCGACGCACCCCGCATCACCGTCCGCGGCGAAGCCCACCTCGAAGCCGACCCCGAACTCGCCCGCATCCGCGTCACCGTCCAGGCCCGCGGCGCCGACCGCCGCACCACCCTCGACGACCTCACCCGCCGCAACAGCAACGCCCTCGACCTCATCAAGTCCTACGGGGAAGCCGTCGACAACGTCGAGACCGGCACCTTCTCCCTCGCCCCCGAATTCACCAAACACGGCCGCGGCGAACGCGTCCACACCTACCACGGCCGCACCACCCTCACCGCCGAACTCGCCGACTTCACCGCACTCGGCGAACTCACCACCCGCCTCGCCGACCTCGACCTCACCCACGTCGACGGCCCCTGGTGGTCCCTGCGCCGCACCTCACCCGTCCACGCCCAGGCCAGGAACCAAGCCGTCCGCGAAGCCGTCCGACGCGCCCGCGAATACGCCGACGCCCTCGGCACCACCGTCGCCGCCCTGCTCGAACTCTCCGACACCGGCACCGACAATCACGACTGGATGCGGCGAGAAGGCAGCCGCGGCTGGACCCGCGCCTCCTTCGCCGGAGAGCCCGCCGAAGAACCCCCCGCCGCCCTCGACCTCGAACCCCAGCGCCAGCACATCCAGGCCACGGTCAGCGCCGCCTTCACCCTCCACCCGCCGACCCTCTGAACCCCCGCCCCACAGATTTCTGCGCTCATCAGAGCGGTAGCCCGCGCATATTCAAAACATGTCGATGTTTGTCAATAGCCCTTTACGCAAAGGTTGTTGAGTAGTCGCCCCTGGCCAATTCCCTACCCGCCGGTAAGCCCTAGGCTCGAACCATGCGCCGAGCAAAAATCGTCTGCACCCTGGGCCCCGCGACCGACTCGTACGAGCAGATCAAGGCACTCGTCGAAGCCGGAATGGACGTGGCCCGCTTCAACCTCAGCCACGGCAGCTACGCCGAGCACGAGGAGCGCTACCAGCGCGTGCGAAAGGCCGCCGAGGAGACCGGCCGCAGCGTCGGCGTCCTCGCCGACCTTCAAGGCCCGAAGATCCGCCTCGGCCGCTTCAGCGAAGGCCCCGTACTTCTTGAACGCGGCGACGAGTTCACCATCACCGTCGAGGACGGCGTCGAAGGCGACCGCCAGCGCTGCGGCACCACCTACAGCGGCCTCGCCGACGACGTCACCCCCGGCGAACGCATCCTCGTCGACGACGGCAAGGTCAGCCTCCAGGTCACCGGCGTCGACGGACCCCGCGTCCACACCCAGGTCGTCGAAGGCGGCATGGTCTCCGACCACAAGGGCCTCAACCTCCCCGGCGTCGCCGTCTCCGTCCCCGCACTCAGCGAGAAGGACCGCGACGACCTCCGCTGGGCCCTGCGCACCGGCGCCGACGTCATCGCCCTCTCCTTCGTCCGCAGCGGCCGCGACATCGAGGACGTCCACCGCATCATGGACGAGGAGGGCCGCCGCCTCCCCGTCATCGCCAAGGTCGAGAAGCCCCAGGCCGTCGACGCCATCGAGGACATCGTCGCCGCGTTCGACGGCATCATGGTCGCCCGCGGCGACCTCGGCGTCGAAATGCCGCTCGAACAGGTCCCGATCGTCCAGAAGCGCGCCATCAAACTGGCCAAGCGCAACGCCAAGCCGGTCATCGTCGCGACCCAGATGCTCGACTCCATGATCGAGAACTCACGTCCCACCCGTGCGGAAGCGAGCGACGTCGCCAACGCGGTCATCGACGGCACCGACGCGGTCATGCTCTCCGGCGAGACCAGCGTCGGAAAGTACGCGATCGAGACGGTCCGCACCATGTCCCGCATCGTCGAAGCGGCGGAAGAAGACATCCTGGCGAAGGGCTTGCCGCCGCTGACCGAACGCAACAAGCCCCGCACCCAGGGCGGCGCGGTCGCCCGCGCGGCGGCGGACATGGGCGACTTCCTCGGCGCCAAGTTCCTCGTCGCCTTCACCCAGTCCGGAGACACGGTCCGCCGCCTCTCCCGCTACCGCTCCCCGATCCCGCTCCTCGCGTTCACGCCGGACGCGTCGACGCGCGCCCAGCTGAACCTGACGTGGGGCGTCGAGACGTTCCTCGGCCCGCACGTCGAATCCACGGACGCGATGGTCGCCCAGGTCGACGAGATGCTGCTCAAGATCGGGCGCTGCGAGCGCGGCGACATCGTGGTCATCACGGCGGGTTCCCCTCCCGGGGTGGCCGGCTCGACGAACCTGGTCCGTGTACATCACATCGGGGAGGACGACGCGCCCAAGTAGGTTCCGCCCCGGGTCAGTATTTCGGGCCTACGTGCTTGTCCATGAGGGCTACGGAGGCTTTGCGGGCGACCGAGATGTTGAACAGGTTGACGCCCCGGGCCAGCGAACTCCACTCGACGCCGACGGCGTCGAGTGTGTCCGTGTACAGCTTCCGGATGTCGTCCGACTTGTTGGTGAAGAAGTACCGGGGGTATTCGTAGTGCTTGCGTACACCGCCGACGGTCTTCTCGGTCCAGTTCGTGATCCGACACCCGTCGGAGTGGATCAGGCCCCGGACGAACTCCCAGGGGTGGGCGTCGACAAGCTCCTGTTGCCAGGGTGCAAGGACAATCTCGCGGTTGTGCTTCTTGCCAGGGCCATGTTGCGGGAACAGGCAAGGCCAGTGGTTGCTGTAACAGGTCACGTTCTGGCAGCCCTGGCGTTGCACGCGGAACACTTTGTTGGCGGGCCGCACGGTTTGCATCGCTTCGGCGCAGGCGTCGATCAGGCCGGGCCAGTCGTTGGCGCAGGTGATGCGAAGGAAATAGGTACCTCGTCGAAGGTGGCTGATGCAGCCGTCGCCGAGATACAGCCCAAGCAGGTACGTGTAAGCGCCGGGGTCGGAGGGCGGCTCAGGCACTTCCTGGCAGCGTGGGCACGAGGCGGCGCGGTTCCAACCGAGCGGCTCGATCCGGGTCTGCCAGGACCGGATCGCTGCGCGGGAGATCCCGGTCTCCTGGCTCACCGAATTGAGACTGCGGCCCTGCGCGACCAGTGCCAAGGCTTGCTTGCGTGTGCCCGTGCCGTACATATGAGCACCATGAGCCGCGCCGCCGCGCGACGTGCAGCAAAAAGCGGATGTTCACCGGTACGTGAACATCCGCTTCAACTGGCGACCTTGGAATCCAAGGAAAAGTGCCCCGGGTCGGACTCGAACCGACACTGTATGGGTTTTGAATCCATTGCCTGCTGCCAATTGGGCTACCGGGGCCCACGGAATCTAAGGTTTCCCCTGACCCGCTGCCCGACCACCTTACCGCAGCTAGGTAGGCTCTTGTCAGCAGTACCCCCGCCCTGCATAACCAAGGAGCGCCCCCGTGACCGCCCCCGAGTCGCCCCAGCCCGCTGACGCCGCCGACGACGACAAGTCGCACGTCCCGCCGCTGACGACCCGTGTCGTCATCGCCGAGGACGAGGCCCTGATCCGCCTCGACCTCAAAGAGATGCTCGAGGAAGAGGGCTACTCCGTCGTGGGCGAGGCCGGCGACGGCGAGCAGGCCGTCGAGCTGGCCCGCGAGCACAAGCCCGACCTCGTCATCCTGGACGTGAAGATGCCGAAGATGGACGGCATCAGCGCGGCCGAGAAGATCGCCGGGGAGTCGATCGCCCCCGTGCTGATGCTGACCGCGTTCTCGCAGCGCGACCTCGTCGAGCGGGCGAGGGACGCCGGTGCGATGGCGTACCTGGTGAAGCCGTTCAGCAAGAGCGATGTGGTCCCGGCGATCGAGATGGCCGTGTCCCGGTTCACGGAGTTGAAGACGCTGGAGAAGGAGGTCGCGGACCTCACCCAGCGCTTGGAGACGCGGAAGCTGGTGGACCGGGCGAAGTCGGTGCTGCAGACGCAGTACGGGCTGACGGAGCCGGCGGCGTTCCGCTGGATCCAGAAGACGTCGATGGACCGGCGCCTGTCGATGCAGCAGGTCGCGGAGGCCGTCATCCAGGACGCCGAGGAGAAGAAGGCGTCCAAGGGCTGAGGCCCAGAGCAATACGCAGCGCTAAGGCCCGCGTCCCGAGTTGAAGGAGAACTCGGGACGCGGGCCTCAGCCACGTACAAGCACAGGCACGAACAGGGTCAGTCCTCGCCGAGGTACGCCTTACGGACCGACTCGTCCACGAGGAGGTCCTGGCCCGTCCCCGACAGGACGATCGAGCCGACCTCCATGACGTGTCCCTGGTCGGCCAGGGAGAGCGCGGCCTGGGCGTTCTGTTCGACGAGGAGGATCGTCGTGCCCTGGGACTTGAGCTCGACGATCGTCGACATGATCTTCTGCATCATGATGGGGGAGAGGCCCATGGAGGGCTCGTCCAGCATGAGGAGTTTGGGCTGGGACATGAGGGCGCGGCCCATGGCGAGCATCTGCTGTTCGCCGCCCGAGAGGGTTCCGGCCGCTTGCTTTCGGCGTTCGCCGAGGATCGGGAAGAGCTCGTAAGCGCGCTGCAGGTCCTTTTCTATCCCCGCCGGGTCTTTCCGTAGGAAGGCGCCCAGCTGCAGGTTTTCCATGATGGACAGGCGCGGGAAGATGCGTCGGCCTTCGGGGGAGTGGGCGAGGCCCATGGCGACGATCTTGTGGGCCGGGATGCCGGTGAGGGGCTGGCCGTTGAACAGGATGCGGCCGCTCAGGGGCTTGAGCAGTCCTGACAACGTTCGCAGGGTCGTCGTCTTCCCCGCACCGTTGGTGCCGATGAGGGTGACGACCTGGCCCTCCTCGACGGTGAAGGAGATGCCCTTGACGGCTTCGATCTTGCCGTAGGCGACCTTGAGGTCCTCGACCTCCAGCAGGGCGGTCACTTGTTCGTTCCTTCCGCAGAGCCTTCCGAGGTGCCGGCCGCGGAACCGTCCGACGATGCGCCCGACGGGCCGCCTTCCGCGGCGTGCGCCTCGGCTGCCTGGACGTCCTGGAGCGCGGCGTCCTCGGGGGCGCCTTCGAAGGGGGTGCCGAGGTAGGCGGCGATGACGCGTTCGTCGGCCTGGACGACCTCGCTGGTGCCTTCGACGAGTTTCTCCCCCTGGACGAGGACGGCGACGCGGTCGCAGAGGTTGAAGATGAAGCGCATGTCGTGCTCGATGACGAGGACGGCGATGCCCTTGTCGCGGATGGCGAAGACGAGTTCTTCGGTGGCGCGGGTCTCCTGCGGGTTCATGCCGGCGGTGGGCTCGTCGAGGAGGAGCAGGCCGGGTTCGCTGGCCATGGCGCGCGCGATTTCGAGCTTGCGCTGTTCTCCGTAGGGGAGGGAGCGGGCCAAATGGTCGCGTTTGTGGTCGAGGCCGATGAACTCCAGGAGCTCCATGGCCCGTTCCTCGGACGCCGCTTCGGCCTTCTTGAAGCCGGGGCCGCGCAGGAGAGCGGACCAGAGGCCCTCCTTCGTACGGGTGTGGCGGCCTACGAGGACGTTCTCCAGGACGGTCATGTTGGCGAAGAGCCGGATGTTCTGGAAGGTGCGGGCCATGCCGGCCTTGGTGACGAGGTGGGGTTTGGGCGGCAGGACGTTGCCCTTGTAGGAGACCTTGCCCTCGGTGGGGATGTAGAGGCCGGTGAGGCAGTTGAAGAAGGTGGTCTTGCCCGCGCCGTTGGGGCCGATGAGTCCGACGATCTCGCCTTGGTTGACGGTGAGGTCGACGGAGCGGACGGCGGTGAGTCCGCCGAAGCGCATGGTGACGTTGCTGGCTTCGAGGACCGTCTGGGTGGTGGTGGTCGGTGTCGTCATGGTGGTCACGCCCCTGCCTTGGTCGCCTTGGCGGCGCCGGTGGTGCTGTCGGGCAGGCTTTGTTGCTCCGGGATGTCGAGTTGGCCTGTTTCGTGGAACTCCAGCTGGCGGCGGCGGTTGGCGATGATGCCTTCGGGGCGGAAGCGCATGAGGAGGACGAGCGCGATGCCGAAGGCGAGGAGCTGGTACTCCTTGAGGAAGTTGAGCTTCTCGGGGATGAGGTAGAGGAAGCTCGCGCCGAGGAGGGGGCCGCTGACGGTGCCCATGCCGCCGAGGACGACGGCGGCGAGGAGGAACGCGGAGTTGGGCGGTGCGGCGCCGGCGAACTGGTAGGGGCTGGGGACGACGCTGTACGTCACGTGTGCGCTGACCGTGCCGGCGAGGCCCGCGAGGGTGGCGCCGAGGGCGAAGGCGATGAGTTTGACGCGGAAGCCGTTGATGCCCATGGCGGTTGCCGCTGTCTCGTCCTCGCGGATGGCGATCCAGGAGCGGCCGATGCGGGAGTCGGCGGCGCGGGTGAAGACCAGGACGACGATCGCCGTGATGATGAGCATCAGGAAGAAGTAGTTGGCGAACCGGCCGAGGGTGAAGCCGGCGACTTCGTGGCTGACGCCGAGGTTGAACCCGAAGATTTCGAGGTCGGGGATGGAGGGGATGCCGTCCGGGCCGTTGGTGATGTCGGGTCCGGAGGAGCCGTCCATGTTGTTGACGGCGATGCGGAAGATTTCGCCGAAGCCGAGGGTGACGATGGCGAGGTAGTCGCCGCGCAGGCGCAGGGTGGGTGCGCCGATGAGGACGCCGAAGACGAGTGAGGCGGCCATGCCGGTGAGGGCGGCGGCCCAGAAGGGGAACTGGACGCCGGAGAAGCGGGAGAACTCGGAGCCGGAGACGAGGGCGGCGGCGTAGGCGCCGACGCCGAGGAAGGCGACGTATCCGAGGTCGAGGAGGCCGGTGAGGCCGACGACGATGTTGAGGCCGAGGGCGACGGTGGCGAAGATCAGGATGTTGACGCCGAGGTTGGCGTTGTGGTCGTCGCTCTGGGTGAAGGGGAAGATCGCGGCGGCGAGGAAGGCCATGCCGGCGGCGAAGCCCTTGTGGCGGGCGGCGAGGCTGGAGAAGCGGTCGAGTTGTCCGGCGTGGACGAGGGCCCAGGCGGTGAAGAGGATGAGCAGGGAGAAGCCGATGAAGGTCTCGCTGTCCTCGTCGGGGATGCCGATGCCGTAGGTGAAGGCGATGAGGCCGAGGGTGATGCCGGCGGTGATGACCAGTCGCTGGGCCCAGGGCGCGAGTTCGCGGGTGGGGGCGGGCTGGTCGGGTTTGGTGAGGTAGTCCTTGAGGGTGTGGCCCGGGTGGGGCAGGGCGAGGGCGCCGAGGACGGGGAGTGCCGAGGCGATCACGGCGACGTAGGCGCCGGGGTCGAGGTTGGCGAGGCCGCCGAGGTCGACGGTGATGGCGATGGCGGAGAACCAGCAGACGGTGAGGCCGGCGACCGCGGAGAGCAGGAGCGGTGAGGTGGCGCCTGCGGGGTTGAGCCAGCGCACGCCTCGGACGTCCCACAGGCGCAGGGCGAACAGGAGGGTGATGATGCCGGAGACGAGGGCGACGATCTGGAGGCCGGCGGGGTAGCCGTAGACGGTGAGGTCGCCGGGGAACTCGTCGGTCCAGGTCCAGGACATGAAGGTGCTGGCGATGGTGCCGATCGCGCCGACGGCGACGAGGATGCGGGCGGCGCCGTCGGGCAGGTGGATGAGCCCGGTGGGGGTCTCGGTCTTGTCGGGTGTGGTCCGGGGTGTGGTCATGGTGGTCACGCCCTGTCCGCGACGCGTTCGCCGAGCAGACCTTGTGGTCGTAGCAGCAGGACGAGGATGAGGAGGACGAACGCCCAGACGGAGGCCCAGCCCTGGCCGCCGAGTTGCTGCATGCCGGGGATGTCGGAGATGTAGGCGGTGGCCATGGCTTCGGTGAGGCCGAGGACGACGCCGCCGAGCATGGCTCCGTAGATGTTGCCGATGCCGCCGAGGACGGCGGCGGTGAAGGCTTTGAGTCCGGCGGCGAAGCCCATGTCGTACTGGACGGAGCCGTATTTGACGCCGTAGGCGACGCCGGCGACGGCGGCGAAGACACCGCCGATGGCGAAGGCGATGACGATGATGCGGTTGGTGTCGATGCCCATGAGCTGGGCGGTGTCCGGGTCCTGGGCGGTGGCCTGCATGGCGCGGCCGGTGCGGGAGAGGCGGACGAAGACGGCGAGGATCGCCATGCAGAGCGGGGCGGCGATGATGAGGAAGATGTCGCCGCTCTGGATGCGGATGGAGCCGAGGTGGTAGGGCCCGAAGGGGAGTTGCGGGAAGACGCGGGCGGCCTTGGCGTCGGGGTAGAGGTTGAAGACGAGCTGCTGGATGGCGAGCGAGAGTCCGATCGCGGTGATCAGTGGTGCGAGGCGTGGTGCGCCGCGCAGTGGCCGGTAGGCGAACCGTTCCGCTCCGACGGCTATGAGGGTGGCGACGAGGGCGCCGCCGATGAGCATGGCCGGGAGGGCTATCCACATGGATATGCCGTCGGGGAGTACGAGGTAGACCGTGAGCGCGCCGAAGCCGCCGGTCATGAAGATCTCGCCGTGGGCGAAGTTGATGAGCTGGACGATGCCGTACACCATCGTGTAGCCGATGGCGATCAGCCCGTACATCGAGCCGAGGAACAGCCCGTTGGCCAGCTGCTGCGGCAGCGTGTTCACCGCGTGGCCTCCATGGGTGGGGAGTCTGGGGCAGGAGATGGGTGGGGCCGCGCGGTGATGACGGTCGTCATGGCCGCGCGGCCCCTGGGATGGTGCGTGCGGTGCGGTCGGTTCAGCCGGCGTTGAAGGTGCCGCTCTTGACGGCCTTCCACTCGCCGTTGCTGACCTGGTACACGGTGAGCTGCTTGTTGGTGGTGTCGCCGTACTGGTCGAAGGCGACGGGTCCGGCGATGCCGTCGAACTTGCTGTTCTGGACCTGTTCGACGACCTGTGCGCGGGCGTCGGAGGGGACCTTGCCGTCCTTCACGACGGCGCCGACGGCCTTGATGATGGCGGTGGCGGCGTCGTAGGAGTAGCCGCCGTAGGTGCCGTAGTCACCGGGGTACTTCTTCGCCTTGTAGGTGGAGATGAACTCCTTGGCGGCGGGCAGGGTGGTGACGGGGACGCCGACGGAGGTGGCGAGGTCGCCCTCGGCGGTCTTGCCGGCGGTCTTGATGTAGGTCGGGGTGAACATGCCGTCGCCGCCGAAGAGCGGGATCTTGGCGCCGGCGTCCTTGAGCTGCTTGGTGAGGACCTGGGACTCGTCGTACTGGCCGCCGTAGTAGAGCAGGTCGGCGCCGGAGTTCTTGATCTTGGTGACGAGGGTGCCGAAGTCGCTGCTGCCGCCGCTGGAGATGGTGGTGACGTGGTCGGTGCCGACGACCTGGCCGCCCGCCTTCTTGAAGCCGGCGGTGAAGAGCTTGGCGAGGCCCGCGCCGTAGGTCTGCTTGTCGTCGACGACGTAGACCTTCTTCTTCTTCAGCGTGTTGTAGGCGTAGTCCGCGGCGAAGCCGCCCTGGAGGGCGTCGGTGGTGGCGGTGCGGAAGTACGTCTTGTACGTGCGCTTCTTCGAGGTCTGCCAGTTCTTGCCCTGGGTCAGTTCGGGGGCGGTGTTGGAGGGGGAGATCTCGACGAGGTTGGCCGTGGCGAAGACCTGCTGCATGGAGGTGGCCACACCGGAGTTGAGGGGGCCGACGACTCCGAGCACGTCCTTGTCGGCGACGAGCGCGGTGGCGTTCTGCTGGCCGGTGGCGGGGACGGCCTTGTCGTCGAGCGCCTTGACCTTGAAGGTGACACCGGGAACGGTGTTCTTCTTGTTGGCGTCGTCGACGGCGATCTGCACGCCGTACTGGATGCCGAGGCCGGTCGCGGAGTTGGCGCCGGTCAGAGGGGCGTCGACGCCGATGACGACGGTGGTCTTCTTGTCGCTGCTCGACCCTTTGTCGTCGTCGCGCGATCCGCAGGCGGTGAGCGTCAGTGCTCCGGTGGTGAGCACGGTGGTGAGTATGAGCAGAGAACGGTGTCGCACGATCATTCCTCTCCCTGGCGCGATCCCCGTGGTCGGGGATCGTGTGTCTCGCCGGGCCGTACTGGTGGTACAGGGGCCGTGCAATGGACGCGCCCGGCGGCGCGGTGACTGGCCGTGACTATAAGCGCAGGTCGCAGAGTGGGGAGTAGTGCGGGAGAGGATGTGACGCTCTTGTTATGCCGGGGTGGCTCCGGGTGGGTGCAGTGGGGGCGATTGGGGCGTATGCATACCGCACTCGCGTGTTCGCAATGTGAGAACGCCCAGTTCCGCTAAGGGACTTGAGTCGATCTTGGTCCTTACTTCGGATCCATTCGGTGGCGTCCGGGGGCTTGTCCACGGGGTGGCGGCGGTGTAATGGACGGCCGTGCGGGGTGGCATGGCCGTGTTACGACGGTGGTAACTGTGTGTAACTTCCACGCATGATCGTCCGGGCCGCCGGTGACGGGTGGCAGGAGGCCCGGATCCACTGCCACAGGTCGCGGCGGTAGGCGTCGCCGAAGAGGAAGGCGTGGTCCTGTCGGGCGCGCCGGTTGCTCAGGGTCAGTTCGATGTAGGGCTCGTTGATGCCGTGCGGCAGGGACGCGCAGTGGTGGGGGGTGAGATGGGCGGTGAGATGCCAGGGGCTGCCCGGTTCGACCGTCACGGGGAGTGTGGGGGCGCTGTCCGCCGTCAGTCGGGCGGGCCCGGTGGTGAGCCGGTGGACGGTGACCGGGCTCGCGCCGCTGACGTGCACGGTGAACCGGAAGCGTCCCGGCTCGGGCCCCGGTCCGTCGTAGCGCAACGCGGTCACCTGCGAGGGCCAGGGCGGGGGCGCGGGCGTCGCGGGTGCCGGGCGCAGCAGGAGGAGTGCGGTGGCGGCGGTGGTGGCGAGGGCCAGTGCGAGGGCGGCGCGGCGGCGTGTCACCGGCACGGTGGCCCAGCGCTCGGTGAGGCGGGGTATTTCTGAGCGGGGGGTCGAGAGGGTGTCGAGCCGGGGCCGGGGTCCGGGTGGCGGGCCGGTGCCGGTCGGTTCGCAGGGCTCGACGGGGCCGATGCCGGTCATAGCTGAAGGTAAGTCCGGTCGCCGTCGGCTACAAGGCCGCGGTCGGTTACAGGGTCGCGGTCGGCTACAAGGCCGCGGTCAGCTACAGGGCCGCGGTCGGGTTGCGGGGCCGCCGTCGGCTGCGGGGCCGCGGTCGGGCTGCGGGGCCGCGGTCGGGCTGCGGGGCCGCGGTCGGGCTGCGGGGCCGCGGTCGGGCTGCGGGGCCGGCGTCGGCGAACAAGGCCGTGTGCCCGTCCGCCGTTCCCCCGTGGCGCACGCCCTCTGGCGGGACGGGGTGGGGCGCGCTGGAATACGCGGGAACACCCGCGTCCCGCGAGGCACTCCCTTCTCGCGCCCTTGGAGGCACGATGGTGAGATCCACCGGTATGAGAGCACGCCGCTTGCGCGGTCCGGCCGTGGTGTGCGCGCTGGCGGCGGTGCTGGCCACGCCGTCCGCGTACGCCGCTGAACAGGGCGCGCCACGCGCGGAGTTGGTGGTGTCCGGGCAGGAGACGCAACCCGTCTTCTCCCGGGCCGACGCCGTGCTGCAGCAGGTCGACATCCAAACGGAGGCCGACAGTGACGGCGACGGTGAGCGCGACACCGTACGGATGCGGATCCTGCGGCCGAAGGAGACGCGGACGGCGGGGCTGAAGGTCGCGACGATCGTGGAGGCGAGTCCGTACTGGGCGGGCGGCAATGACGTGCCGAACCACGGTGTGGACCTCGACGAGGACGGGCTGCCGGTCGCGGGACCGGCGCAGCAGCTGGGGCTGAAGAGGCCCGGGTTGACCGGTCCGGCGGTCGCCTGGTCCGGCTACTACGACAACTACTTCCTGCCCCGCGGTTATGCCGTGGCGCAGGTCGACAGTCTCGGTACGGGCGGCTCCACCGGCTGTCCCACCTCGGGCGGTCGCAACGAGACGCTCGGCGCGAAGGCCGCGATCGACTGGCTGGGCGGCCGGGCGGAGGGGTGGGACCTCGACGGGAACCCGGTGCGTGCCAACTGGTCGACCGGCAACGCCGCCATGATGGGCATCTCCTACAACGGCACGCTGCCGACCGCCGTGGCCACCACGGGTGTGCGGGGCCTCAAGGCGATCGTGCCGATCTCCGGGATCTCGTCCTGGTACGACTACTACCGGGCGAACGGTGGTGTCGTCGCGCCCGGCACCTTCCAGGGCGAGGACACCGACGTACTCGCCCGGTACGTGTACTCGCGCGCCGACCGGGAGATCTGCGAGCCGGTGCTCGACGCGTTGGAGCGCGACCAGGACCGGGTGACGGGCGACTGGTCGCCGTACTGGCAGGAGCGCGACTATCTCAAGGACGTGCGCCGGATCAAGGCGGGCGTCTTCGTCGTGCACGGCCTGAACGACTGGAACGTGAAGACGAAGAACGCCGGGCAGTTGTGGGAGGCGCTGAAGAAGAACCACGTTCCGCGCAAGCTGTGGCTGCACCAGGCCGGGCACGCCAACCCGATGCCGCTGCGGATGGAGGAGTGGCTCGGCCAGGTCCACCGCTGGTTCGACTACTGGCTCTACGGCATCCGCAACGGGGTCCTGGACGAGCCCCGGGTCGATGTCGAGCAGGCCGACTTCGGCTGGCGCCAGCAGCGGGACTGGCCCGAGCCCGGCACCCGCGGTCTCACGCTGCGGCTGCGCGCCGACGGGACGCTGGGGCGTCTTGCGGGCCCGCAGCGCGTGCAGGGGCTGACCGACGCGGGCCGTACCGTCCCGGCCGAGCAGCTCGTCACGGCGCCCGACAGTGCGAACCCGAACCGGCTCGCGTACACGACGGGGCCGCTCGCGCGCGATCTGCGGCTCAACGGCGTGCCCAAAATCGACGTCCGGGCGTCGCTCTCCGGTACGTCGCCGTACGTGACGGCGCTGCTCGTCGACTACGGGCGCGCCACGCGGGCGACGTCCGGGACGGTCACCGACACGTCGCGGCAGGTCTGTTACGGCGAGGGCGTGCCGGATCTGCCGGGCGAGACGGGGTGCGCGTACCGGACGCGGCACGTCACCGAGACGGCCGACTTCAAGATCGTGACGCGGGGCTGGCTCGACGCCCGCAACCGGCACTCGTACGCCCGTCAGAGCAAGGTCGTGGAGGGCCGTGAGTACCGGCTGCGTTGGGACATGCAGCCGCAGGACTATGTCTTCGAGGCCGGGCACCGGCTCGGTGTCGTCCTGATCTCGACCGACTACGACTACACGCTGCGGTACCCGGCGGGCACGAGGATGACGGTGCGCGCCGGGTCCGCGTCGCTCACGCTGCCGACGGCGCCGTAGGTGCTGCGGGGGCTGCGGGCGCTGTGGGGGCGTCCTTGAGGAGGCAGGTCAGGCGGGCCGTGCAGACCCGCTTGTCCTGCTCGTCGGTGATGACGATCTCGTACGTGGCGGTGGTGCGGCCGCGGTGCACGGGGGTGGCGACGCCGGTGACGAGGCCGGAGCGGGCGCCGCGGTGGTGGGTGCAGTTCAGGTCGACGCCGACGGCGATCTTGCCGGGGCCGCCGTGGAGCATGGAGCCGACCGAGCCGAGGGTCTCGGCGAGGACGGCGGAGGCGCCGCCGTGCAGCAGCCCGTAGGGCTGGGTGTTGCCCTCGACGGGCATCGTGCCGACGACGCGGTCCGCTGCCGCTTCCTTGATCTCGACGCCCATGCGGGTGCCGAGGTGGCCGGCGGAGAAGAGGGCGGGCAGGTCGACGCCGAGCGTCGCGTACTCGTCGATGACCTCTTGCGGGAACTTCACGTGGTTCTGCTCGCCCATGGGGCCCGGCTCCGTCCGTAGTCCACTGCCTGTGTCGTCCAGGTGGCTGAGCAAACGCTCAGTCGGTGCTCGATTGTTCCAGGCGGACGACGACGGACTTGCTGGCGGGGGTGTTGCTGGTGTCCGCGGTGGCGTCCAGCGGCACCAGGACGTTGGTCTCCGGGTAGTACGCGGCCGCGCAGCCGCGCGCGGTCGGGTAGTGCACGACGCGGAAGCCGGGGGCGCGGCGCTCGACGCCGTCGCTCCACTCGCTGACGAGGTCGACGTAGGAGCCGTCGGCGAGGTCGAGGTCCTTGGCGTCCTCGGTGTTGACGAGGACGACGCGGCGGCCGTTCTTGATGCCGCGGTAGCGGTCGTCCAGGCCGTAGATCGTGGTGTTGTACTGGTCGTGCGAGCGCAGGGTCTGCAGGAGGAGGCGGCCCTCGGGCAGGTGCGGGTACTCGACGGGCGCGGCGGTGAAGTTGGCCTTGCCAGTGGCGGTGGGGAAGCGGCGCTCGTCGCGCGGGGCGTGCGGCAGCGCGAACCCGGCGGGGTCGGCCACGCGCGCGTTGAAGTCCTCGAAGCCGGGGATCACGCGCGCGATGCGGTCGCGGATCGTGGCGTAGTCCTTCTCGAACTCCTCCCACGGGGTGGCGGAGCCGTCGCCCAGGGCGCGGCGGGCGAGGCGGGCGACGATGGCCGGTTCGGAGAGCAGGTGGCGGCTCGCGGGCTCAAGGCGCCCGCGCGAGGCGTGGACCATGCCCATGGAGTCCTCGACGGTGACGAACTGCTCGCCGCTGCCCTGCACGTCGCGCTCGGTGCGGCCGAGCGTGGGCAGGATCAGGGCGCGGGCGCCGGTGACGGCGTGCGAGCGGTTGAGCTTCGTGGAGACGTGGACGGTGAGGGCGGCGCGGCGCATGGCCGCCTCGGTGACCTCCGTGTCGGGGGAGGCGGAGACGAAGTTGCCGCCCATGGCGAAGAAGACCTTCGCCTCGCCGTCGCGCAGGGCGCGGATGGCGCGGACGACGTCGAAGCCGTGCTCGCGCGGGGGAGCGAAGCCGAACTCCTTCTCCAAGGCGTCGAGGAAGGCGGGGGCGGGGCGCTCGAAGATGCCCATGGTGCGGTCGCCCTGGACGTTGCTGTGGCCGCGGACGGGGCAGACACCGGCGCCGGGCCGGCCGATGTTGCCGCGGAGCAGCAGGAAGTTGACGACCTCGCGGATGGTCGGCACGGAGTGCTTGTGCTGGGTCAGGCCCATCGCCCAGCAGACGACGGTGCGCTTGGAGGCGAGGACCAGTTCCAGGGTGCGCTCGATGTCCGCGCGGGAGAGGCCGGTCGCCTTGAGGGTCTCGTCCCAGTCGGCGGCGCGGGCGGCGGCGGCGAACTCCTCGTAGCCGTGCGTGTGCTCGTCGATGAAGGCACGGTCGGTGGCGCCGTCCGTCTCCAGGATGAGCTTGTTGAGGAGACGGAAGAGGGCCTGGTCGCCGCCGAGCCGGATCTGCAGGAACAGGTCGGTGAGGGAGGCGCCCTTGGTGAGGCCCTTGGGGGTCTGCGGGTTCTTGAATTTCTCCAGGCCCGCCTCGGGCAGCGGGTTCACGGAGATGATCCGGGCGCCGCCCGCCTTGGCCTTCTCCAGGGCGGAGAGCATGCGCGGGTGGTTGGTGCCCGGGTTCTGCCCGGCGACGATGATCAGGTCCGCCTTGTAGAGGTCCTCCAGGAGGACGCTGCCCTTGCCGATGCCGATCGTCTCGGTCAGCGCGGAGCCGGACGACTCGTGGCACATGTTCGAGCAGTCGGGCAGGTTGTTCGTGCCGAACTCGCGGGCGAAGAGCTGGAAGAGGAACGCCGCCTCGTTGCTGGTGCGGCCCGAGGTGTAGAAGACGGCCTCGTCGGGGGAGGAGAGCGCGGCCAGCTCGTCGCCGATGATGTCGAAGGCCCGCTCCCACGTCACCGGCTCGTACCGGTCGCCGCCCTCGGGCAGGTACATGGGGTGGGTGAGGCGGCCCTGCTGGCCCAGCCAGTACCCGGAGCGCGTGGCCAGGTCGGCGACCGGGTGCGCGGCGAAGAACTCGGGGGTGACCCGGCGCAGGGTGGCCTCCTCGGCGACCGCCTTCGCGCCGTTCTCGCAGAACTCGGCCGTGTGCCGGTGCTCGGGCTCGGGCCAGGCGCAGCCGGGGCAGTCGAAGCCGTCCTTCTGATTGACGCGGAGCAGGGTGAGAGCGGTGCGCTTCACGCCCATCTGCTCGCGGGCGATCTTGAGGGACTGCCGGACGGCGGGGATCCCCGCGGCATGGTGCTGCGGGGCCGCGACCTGCGGCGCGTCCTGAACCGGGTCCGACGCGGGCGGCTTGCTGGCCATGGCTGGCTCCCCTTCGAGCTGGTCCTGCGAGCGTGCGGCGCAGCGCTCGGCGCTGCTTTTCATGCGTCCGTCGATCCTCGCACGTACGACTGACAGGGCCCCCGCCCGGTCGGGGATGGGCCGGGCTGTCAGTGGGGCGTGGCAGGATCGGGGACGTGGCAGAGAAAGCAGCGAAGACGGCGAAGACGACGGCGACGAAGGCGACCGGCGGTGCGGGTGGGCGCCCCCGGCTGATGCTCATGGACGGGCACTCCCTGGCCTACCGGGCGTTCTTCGCGCTGCCCGCGGAGAACTTCACGACGGCGACGGGCCAGCCGACGAACGCGATCTACGGTTTCGCGTCGATGCTGGCGAACACGTTGCGCGACGAGGCGCCCACGCACTTCGCGGTGGCGTTCGACGTCTCGCGCAAGACGTGGCGCTCGGAGGAGTTCACCGAGTACAAGGCGAACCGGTCGAAGACGCCGGACGAGTTCAAGGGCCAGGTCGAGCTGATCGGCGAGCTGCTCGACGCGATGCACACGCCGCGCTTCGCCGTCGAGGGCTTCGAGGCCGACGACGTCATCGCCACGCTCGCCACCCAGGCCGAGGCCGAGGGGTACGAGGTCCTGATCGTCACCGGCGACCGGGACTCCTTCCAGCTCGTCTCGGACCACGTCACGGTCCTGTACCCGACCAAGGGCGTCTCCGAGCTGACGCGCTTCACGCCGGAGAAGGTCTTCGAGAAGTACAGCCTGACCCCGGCGCAGTACCCGGACTTCGCGGCGCTGCGCGGCGACCCGTCGGACAACCTGCCGGGCATTCCGGGCGTCGGCGAGAAGACGGCCGCGAAGTGGATCAACCAGTTCGGTTCGTTCGCCGAGCTGGTCGAGCGCGTCGACGAGGTCAAGGGCAAGGCGGGCGCGAACCTCCGGGAGCACCTGGAGGCCGTCAAGCTCAACCGCCGCCTCACCGAGATGGTTCGCGACGTCGAGCTGCCGAAGACCGTCGGTGACCTGGAGCGCACGGCGTACGACCGCACGGCGATCGCGATGATCCTGGACACCCTGGAGATCCGTAACCCGTCGCTGCGCGAGCGCCTCTTCGCCGTCGACCCGGGCGCCGCCGAGGCCGAGGAGGCCCCGGCCGAGCCCGGCGTCGACGTCGACGGGACGGTCCTGACCACGGGCGAGATCGCGCCGTGGCTGGCCGAGCACGGCACCGCCGTCCTGGGCCTGGCCTCCGTCGACACCTGGACGCTCGGCACCGGATCGGTCACCGAGGTCGCGCTCGCCGCCGCCGCGGGCCAGGCCGCCTGGTTCGACCCCTCGCTGCTCGACGAGGCCGACGAGAAGGCGTTCGCGGCGTGGCTGGCGGACGCCGCCAAGCCCAAGGTGCTGCACAACGCCAAGGCGGTGATGCGGGTCTTCGCCGAGCACGGGTGGACGGTGGAGGGCGTCACCATGGACACCGCGCTCGCCGCCTATCTGGTCAAGCCGGGCCGCCGCTCCTTCGCGCTCGACGCGCTCACCCTGGAGTACCTGGGCCGCGAGCTGGCCCCCGCAGGCGCCCCCGACGGACAGCTCGCCTTCGGCAGCGAGGAGGACGAGCAGGCCGAGGCCGACGCGCTCATGGTGCAGGCCCGCGCCATCCTCGACCTCGGCGAGGCGTTCGGTACGCGCCTGAAGGAGGTCGGCGCCGCCGAGCTGCTCACCGACATCGAGCTGCCCACCTCCGCGCTGCTCGCCCGCATGGAGCGGTACGGCATCGCCGCCGACCGCCCGCACCTCCAGGACATGGAGCAGATGTTCGCGGGCGCGGTCCAGCAGGCGGTGCAGGAGGCACACGCCTCGGTGGGCCACGAGTTCAACCTCGGCTCGCCCAAGCAGCTCCAGGAGGTCTTCTTCGGCGAGCTGGACCTCCCCAAGACGAAGAAGACCAAGACCGGCTACACCACCGACGCGGACGCGCTCGCCTGGCTCGCCCAGCAGACCGACCACGAACTCCCCGTGATCATGCTGCGCCACCGTGAGCAGGCCAAGCTCCGCGTCACCGTCGAGGGCCTGATCAAGACGATCGCGGCGGACGGCCGCATCCACACCACGTTCAACCAGACGGTCGCCGCGACCGGCCGCCTCTCCTCGACCGACCCGAACCTGCAGAACATCCCCGTCCGCACGGACGAGGGCCGGGCGATCCGGCGCGGCTTCGTGGTGGGCGAGGGCTACGAGTCGCTGATGACGGCCGACTACAGCCAGATCGAACTCCGTGTCATGGCGCACCTGTCGGAGGACGAGGGCCTGCTTGAGGCGTTCAACTCGGGCGAGGACCTGCACACCACCGTCGCCTCGCAGGTGTTCGGGGTGGGCCGGGACGCGGTCGACGCGGAGATGCGCCGCAAGATCAAGGCGATGTCGTACGGGCTTGCCTACGGCCTGTCGGCGTTCGGCCTGTCCGGGCAGCTCAACATCGAGCCCGGGGAGGCGCGGGTCCTGATGGACACGTACTTCGAGCGGTTCGGCGGCGTCCGGGACTATCTGCGCCGCGCGGTGGACGAGGCGCGGGCCACGGGCTACACGGAGACCATGCTGGGCCGTCGCCGGTACCTGCCCGACCTGAACTCGGACAACCGGCAGCGCCGGGAGATGGCCGAGCGGATGGCGCTCAACGCGCCGATCCAGGGCACGGCGGCGGACATCGTCAAGATCGCGATGCTGAACGTGGACCGGGCGCTGCGTGAGGCGGGGCTCGCCTCCCGGATGCTGCTCCAGGTCCACGACGAAATCGTCCTGGAGATCGCACCCGGGGAGGCGGCGGTCGCGGAGGAACTGGTCCGCCGCGAAATGGCCGGAGCGGTTGCCCTCCGGGCGCCGCTGGATGTGTCGGTGGGCCTGGGCCGTGACTGGGAGTCGGCCGCGCACTAGCCTCCGGCGCCGGCGGGCGGGGTTCGTCGTGGCTGGTCGCGCAGTTCCCCGTTCCCCTGGAACTGCGCACCGTGACGGAGCGTCTGCCCCATGCCCCGGCAGGACGGGTGCACCACCGTCGTGGTCGCTCGCGCAGTTCCCCGCGCCCCTGAAGGCACCCGGCTACGCCGCGCCTCCAGGGGCGCGAGGAACGGCACGCTCAGCCACGACGCACGCGCAAGCATGGACGACCCCGCAACCCCCTCAGGGGCGCGAGGAACGGCGCGCTCAGCCACGACGCACGCGCAAGCGAGGACCGAGTCCGCAACCGCCCCAAAGGGGCGCGGGGAACGGCGCGCTCAGCCACGACGCACGCGCACGTGTGGACGAGTCCGCAACCGCCCCCGGGGGCGCGGGGAACTGCGCGACCAGCCACGACGGACGCGCACGTGTGGACGAGTCCGCAACCGCCCCAGCGGCGCCACCAGCCACGATGGGCCCGCACTCGCCGACGGCCCCGTTAGCCCGCGACATCCGCAGGTACCCGCAACCCCCTCGCAGCAAGCGCATACAGCACAACCCCCAGCACCAACCCGGCCCCCGCCCCAAAGCACAGCGTCGGGATGACCTCCCAGGGTTTCCACGCGAGGCCGGCCTCACGCACGTACGACAGCCACCGCGCCAAGCGAACCGCCGCGCAGCCGCACACGCAGCCGCCGATCAGCAGGAACGCCCCCCACCGCCGCCGCACAGAAGCCCCGGCAGGCGCCACCCCCGCCCCCGGCCCCCGCAGAGCCCGCCACAGAAACACCCCGAGCACCCCCATCGCCAGGGCCGAACTCCCGTACTGCACCCACCAGTACAGCGGCGATCCGGCCACATTCTCGTCGAGCGCCGGGAACACCCGCGACCCCCACCGGCCGGGATGGGTGAACGCGTCCCAGACCACGTGCGTGAGCCCCCCGAGCACGGCGGACACGTACCACCACCCCGGCGACCGGCGCCCACCCGTCCGCCCCCCGACCCGCTCCCGTCCTCGTACCCGCACCCGTACCCGTACCCACCGGGGCAACAGCGCCAGCACAGGCTCCCGGACCAGCCGTTCAAGCCCGACGAGCCCCAGCGCGATGAGGACGTCGACCGTGAGGACACCGGGGAACGAGTGCGTGACGTCGCCGAACCCCATCGCCCCGGGCACCGCGCTCGCGGCGAAGTACGTGACGTCCGGCGCGAACGACCCCGCGACGAGCAGCGACGGCACGAGCCGCCCCCGCCCGGACCCGTCCCGGCGCAGGAACGGCAGCACCGCCGCGGCATGGCTGATGGTGAACGGCACAAAGCCCCCCGGGTTCGCATACGTGCGAGTAGGTGCGAGCGTGAAAGCGAGGAGCCTACGACAACACGTACATGGCCAATCGGTTAATAACGGTCACGAACGGGTGTATGCGCGGCGGAAGTTGTCGTAGTGTCGGCGGGGTCCGTGCTCTGGGGAGCGCAAGGATCCGGTAAGGCGTTGGCGGGCAACACGGGAGGGTTCGGCGCATGGCGGCGGTAATCGGCAGGAGGCTGCGCAAGAGCGCGATGACGGCAGCGGTCGCCGCCGCGGCGGTGGCGGCGCTCTCCGCGTCGCAGGCCCCGGGCGTGACCGCTCCGCGGACGGACGCGGGCGGCGGCCATTCCGCGGCGGACCGTTCCGACGACGCGGCTCCCGACGGCGCGACGGGCCCCGACTACTACACGGAGCTGCCGCCGCTGGACAGCCCCACCGCCGACCCCTCCGCCGGGCCGGGCACGGCCACCGGTGACGCCGAGGCCGGCATCCCCGCCACCGTCCTGGACGCGTACAAGAAGGCCGAGGCGGAGCTGGCGGCCGGCAAGCCCGGCTGCAACCTGCCGTGGCAGCTGCTCGCCGCGATCGGCAAGGTCGAGTCGGGCCAGGCCGGCGGCGGCAACGTCGACGCGAACGGCACGACGATCACGCCCATCCTCGGCCCGGCCCTGAACGGCCAGGGCTTCGCGCTGATCACCGACACCGACGGCGGCTCCTACGACGGCGACACGGCGCACGACCGCGCCGTCGGCCCCATGCAGTTCATCCCCTCCACCTGGGAATGGGCGGGCCGCGACGGCAACGGCGACGGCAAGCGCGACCCGAACAACATCTACGACGCGGCCCTCGCCGCCGGCCACTACCTGTGCCGCAACGGCTGGGACCTGTCCGACGCGTCGCACCTGAACAAGGCGATCCTCAGCTACAACAACTCCTCGGACTACCTCGCCACCGTCCTGTCCTGGCTGGAGTACTACCGCAAGGGCACGCACGAGGTGCCCAACGGCTCCGGTGTCCGGCCGACGACCCCGCCGACGATCCCGGCGGGCGGCGGCACGTCCCCGTCGCCGACAACGACGGTGCCCCCGTCGCGTTCGCCCCTGCCCAGCACGTCGCCGTCGCCGCACCAGCCCACCTCGCCGGGCGGCTCGGAAACCCCGAAGCCGCCCACCACGCCTCCGACCACCCCGCCCACCACGCCTCCGACCACCCCGCCCACCACGCCTCCGACCACGCCACCCACCACACCGCCGACGACCCCGCCCACCACGCCGACGCCCACCGAGTCCGTCACCAAGATCACCGACGCGGGCACCGGCAAGCTGACCGCGATGGCCGGCGACACCTTCGCCGAGCAGGTCGCGGTGCGCCCCGAGAACGCCAAGGGCAAGGGCGTGGCCAAGGTCCGCGTACGGTTCACGCTCGTCGGCGGGACGGACGCGCGGTTCGCGGGCGGCGAGGACAGCGCCGTCGCCGTCACCAACAGCGCGGGCGTGGCCACCGCGCCCAAGCTCGTCGCGGGCGAGAAGACCGGCGAGTTCACGGTCCGCGCCGTGGTCGTGGGCCGCTCCGTGCCCGCCCTCGACCACACGGCGACGGTCACCGCGCGCGCCGCCGACGCGCTGGCCCGCACCGGAACCGAGGAGCTGACCTGCGTCGCGGGCAAGGAGTTCGCGGACGCCGTCCAGCTCAAGGCCACGTACAAGGGCGCCGTCGCCGACGGTGTCGCGGCGACCGCCACGCTGGTCAAGGCGAAGGACGACCCGGCCGAGGCGGAGAAGGGCCCGTACTTCAAGGACGCGGACGGCAACAAGATCCGTGGCCTCAAGGGTCTGAAGACCGACGCCGACGGCCTGCTCACGCTCCCGAAGCTGTACGCGGACGACGCCGCCGGCACGTTCCTGCTGCGGATCACCACGGCGGGCGGTGCGACGCTCCTCGTCGAACTGAAGGTGACCGAGGCCCCGGCGGAGTCCCCGAGCCCGAGCCCGTCCGCTTGAGCGACGCCGTACGAAGCCCTCCGGTCCTGTCGTCCTGTCGGGACCGGAGGGCTTCGTCGCGGGCGCGTGCCGCACCTGTTCTCATCTCGCCCCGCCGTTGCTACGGTGCCCCGACCCAGAGGCCTGACGCCTCATCAGGTCCCGTGTGCCGCCCGGCACGGCCGCAGGGAGGTCGGAGATGCGCGCCCTCATCGCCGCGGCGAGCGGACTCGCCCTCGCCGTCGCCCTGGTCCTCGCCCTCACGGCGCTCGGCGCCCCGCCGGGCGAGACGTCCCCGAAACCGCTCCTGACCACCGTCCCCGACCACCCGTAGCGAGGGGGCCGCCGCGATGCGCCGCAAGGCCAGCCTGATCCTGCTCGCCCTCGCCGTGTTCTTCACGGCGCTCTCCCCACTGGTGCGCTGGTACGTGTTTCCGCGCCTGGCGAAGGTCCCGCCGAGCCAGTACCAGACGATGGTCCTGGAGGCGAAGGACGCGACCCTGATCGACTACGGCTCCATGCGGGCCGAGACGGTCCCCAGGCTCACCGTCGTGCAGACCCTCAAGGGCAACGTCGAGGAGTCCGAGAAGATCGAGAAGAGCGCCGGGCGCGACGTCGTCGTCTGGGACGGGCTCAGCTACGTCGTCGGCCCCGACGGCGCGTTCGTCTCCCAGGTCCCCGAGCGCTACATCTTCGACGCGCACAGCCAGGAGCCGGTGCACGCCACCGGCGAGTCCGTCGACGGCGACCCGGTCCGGCGCGAGGGCATCGAGTTCAAGTGGCCGTTCCTGACGGAGAAGCGGGACTACGAGTACTTCGACGCGCGCGCCCGCGTCACCCGCCCCATCCACTACAAGGGGACCGAGACGTTCCGCGGCGTCGAGATCTACCGGTTCGAACAGACCATCCCCTGGACGAAGGTCCCCTTCCCCAAGAAGCTGCCCGTCGAGGGCGTCACGGCGGACTCCCTCGCCCAGACCGGTACGCAGATGTGGTACACGACGGTCCGCACCTTCCTGGTCGACCCGACGACCGGCGCGCCCGTCTACGGCGAGGAGCGGCACAAGGAGGAGATGCGCGGCGGGACGCTGCTCGGCGACGGCAAGAAGGTCACCGCGTTCGCGGGCGACGTGAAAATGCGCGAGGACTACATCCGGTCCACGGTCGACCTGGTCAAGTCCCAGCGCGTCGCCGTCCTGCTGCTCACCTCGTACCTCCCCTGGGGGTTCCTGATCCTCGGGGTGCTGCTGCTCGCGCTCGCCCTGTGGCTGGAGGCGCGCGGGAGGCGGCCCGGGGAGCCGGAGGAGTCGGGCGCGCGGGAGCCGGAGCCGGTCAGCGCCTGAGCCGCGCGTTCGTGAACCGGGTCGGCTCCGCCGCGGCCGGGTCCTCGGGCCACGGGTGCTTCGGGTACCGGCCGCGCAGGTCGGCCCGTACGGAGCGGTAGCCGTCCCGCCAGAAGGAGGCCAGGTCGGCGGTGACGGCGGCGGGCCGCCCGGCGGGGGAGAGGAGGTGCACGAGCACCGGCACCCCGGCCAGCCGCGGCGTCGCGTCGAGCCCGAACATCTCCTGGAGCTTGACGGCGAGGACAGGCTGCGCCGGGTCCGTGTAGTCGACCCGGATCCGCGACCCGCTGGGCACCTCGATCCGCTCGGGAGCCAGCTCGTCGAGGCGCGCCGCCTCCCCGCCGGCCCACGGCAGCAGCCGCCTGAGCGCCTGCCCGGCATCGATCCGGCCCAGATCTGCCCGGCGGCGCGCCGCGCTCAGCTCGGGCTCCAGCCACTCGTCCACGCGCGCGTGCAGCCCTTCGTCGCTCACATCGGGCCACGGCTCCCCGGCCTGCCGCCGCACGAAGGCCAGCCGCTGCCGCAGCACCTCGGCGTCCCGGTCCCACCGCAGCAGCCCGAACCCCTCCCGCCGCAGCCCTTCGAGCAGCGCCTCCCGTACGAGGCCGGGCGCGGCCTTGCTGAGCGGCCGCACGGCCAGCTCGACTGCCCCGAGCCGCGTCACATGGCGCGCCACCAGCTCCCCGTCCGCCCACGCCACTTCATCGCCCTCGGCGTACAACGGGTCGGCCGCCCGCCGCGCGACCTCCGCGTCCACCACGGCCCCGAGCCGCACGCGCGCGTGCCCGGCCCCCACCGGCCGGTCGGCCACCGCGACAGCCACCCACTCCGCGTGCCGCAGCCCCGACCCGTCCCCGACCTCCGCCCGCGTCCCGGACACCATCAGATACGACCCGCCACCCCGCCGGGCGACCCGCTCGGGAAAGGCGAGAGCGGCGACGAGCCCGGCGACGTGATCGTCGGAGACAGTGTCCCCAGGTGCGTCCCGCGGCTCCTGCGCCAGCCCGGACAGCCTCCGCACCTCCTGGCGCCACCGCGCCCCGTACGCGTCGCCGCCGCGCCGGGCCGTCCGCAGCGCCCCGGCCAGGTCGTCCCCGTACTCCCGCGGCGGCTCCTCGCTCAGCAGGGCGACGACCTCGGCCGCGCGCCGGGTGCCCACCTGCGGGGCCGCGTCGAGCAGGGCGCGGCCGAGGCGTGGGTGGAGGCCGAGGCGGGCGAGGCGGGTGCCCCGGGGCGTGACGCGGCCGGAGTCCGGCTCCACCGCGCCGATCGCCGTCAGGACGGAGCGGGCCGCCGCCATCGCCCCGGCGGGCGGCGCGTCGAGCAGGGCCAGGTCCGCGGCGTCCGGATCGCCCCAGCAGGCGGCCTGGAGCGCGAACGCCGTCAGGTCCGCCACCTTGATCTCGGGGGCGGGGAAGCGCGGAAGCCGCCCGTCCTCCGCCGCGTCCCAGCAGCGGTACACGACCCCCGGCGCCTCACGTCCGGCACGCCCCGCGCGCTGCGCCCCGGCCGCGCGCGAAGCCCGTACGGTCGTCAGCGCGCTCAGCCCGCGCGCGTGGTCCACGCGGGGCTCACGGGCCAGGCCCGAGTCGACCACGATCCGCACCCCGGGCACCGTCAGCGACGACTCCGCGACCGACGTGGCGAGGACCACGCGCCGCCGGGACCCCGGCGAGAGCACCGCGTCCTGCACGGCGGCCGGGGCGCGCCCATGGACCTGGAGGACCTCCGCGTCACCGATCGACCCGAGCTGGTTCGCGACGCGCGCGATCTCGCCGACGCCGGGCAGGAAGCAGAGGACGTCGCCGGTGTGCTCCGCGAGGGCGCGCCGCACCGTCGCCGCGACGTGGGTCAGGAGCGCCGGGTCCACCCGCATCCCGTGCGGTGGCCGCACCGCGCGCGTGGGCGGCGCCCAGACCACGTCGACGGGGTGCGAGACACCCGCCGCCTCGACGACCGGGGCGTCGCCGAGCAGCTCCGCCCACCCTTGCGCGTCGGTGGTCGCGGAGGCCGCCACGAGCTGGAGTTCCGGCCGGAGCGCGGCCCGTACGTCGCAGAGGAACGCCGTGACGGTGTCCGCGTCGAGGTGCCGCTCGTGCACCTCGTCGAGCATGACGGCGTCGATGCCGGACAGCTCCTGGTCGCGCTGGAGGCGTTGCAGCAGCACGCCCGTCGTGACGACCTCCACGCGCGTGTGCGGCCCGACGACCCGCTCGCCGCGCACCGTGTAGCCGACCCGTTCCCCGGCCTTCTCGCCGAGCAGCCACGCCATCCGGCGGGCAGCCGCCCGCGCCGCGATCCGCCGGGGCTCGGCGACGACGACCCGGCGCGCGGGCGCGTCCGCGTCGAGAAGCCCGGCGAGGACCAGCGGCACGAGCGTCGTCTTGCCGGTGCCGGGCGGGGCGACGAGGACGGCCGCCCCGCCCGCGTCGAGCGCGGTGCGCAGGGCGGGCAGGGCGGACCGTACGGGCAGCTGGTCGAGGAGGTCGGCGCGGATCACCCGCTCAGTCTCCAGCACCTCCGGCGGGCGCCGCGTCCCGCTCGCAGACGAAGATCGTCGTACCGGGGATGAGATTGCCGCGCAGCGGGGACCAGCCGCCCCATTCCTGGGTGTTCCAGGCCGGCCACTCGGGCTCCACGATGTCCACCAGGCGGAAGCCGCCCGCGACGACGGCCCGCACCCAGTCCCCGACGGTGCGGTGGTGCTCGACGTAGACGGCCCGCCCCTCGTCGTCCTGCTCGACGTACGGCGTGCGGTCGAAGTAGGACGCGGAGACGCTCAGCCCCTCGGGACCCGGCTCGTCGGGGAAGGCCCAGCGGATGGGGTGCGAGACCGAGTAGACGAAGCGGCCGCCGGGCCGCAGCACCCGGCGCACCTCGCGCAGCACCTGGACGGGGTCCGCGACGAAGGGCAGCGCCCCGTAGGCGGAGCAGGCCAGGTCGAAGGAGGCGTCCTTGAAGGGCAGGACGCCCGCGTCGGCCTCGACCAGGGGCACCTTGCCGCCGTCGATCCGCATCGCGTGCTGGAGCTGGCGGTGCGAGAGGTCCAGGGCGACGGGCCGCGCGCCCTGGGCGGCGAGCCAGCGCGAGCACTGCGCGGCGCCCGCGCCGATCTCCAGGACATCCTTGCCGTCGAGCTCCTCGGCGGGGCCGAGCAGCTCGGCCTCCACCTCGTCGAGGCCCTCGGGGCCCCAGACGAAGCGGTCGTCGCCGAGGAATGTGCCATGCTCGACCTGGTAGTCGTCGGCGTTGCGGTCCCACCAGCCGCGGTTGGCCCGCGAACTCTCCGTGGTGCCGGCCTCGCGCCGGGTGGCCGTCGACTCGTCGTCCACCGACGAGCCGCCCGGCTCCTGCGGGGCCTGTGTTTTTGATGGTCCGGACTCTTGGATGATCGGCTCCCTCGTCGTACTCTTCCGTCCAACCCGCGACAGGGGAGGGTGTCCACAGCGCGCCTTGCGGCCCGCGTAGCCTCGTGCGACAGGTTTTGTGCCGGGTATGCGGCGTTCCGCCCCCGGTGTGCGCCTTCGCGACATTGACCCTGCCCGGCAGCCCCCGTATGCTACAAGTTGCGCTGCGGGCCTGCGCACCTCAGACATAGCAGGCTGTGCTCGCATCTGTTGCATGTCCCCTCGGTTGTCGAGGCGCCACCGCGGTCGTGGAAACGCGACCACCGGCTCGGCGCTTCCCAGGCTGTCCGGCTTCTTCGGTGCGAAACAGGTTCTCGGCGTAGCAGTACCCACCGACTTTCAATGTCCGCCGGAGCCCTTTCCCACATGACGAGCAGCACCGAGACCACCGCCACCACCCCGCAGGTTGCGGTCAACGACATCGGTAACGAGGAAGCTTTCCTCGCCGCCATCGACGAGACGATCAAGTACTTCAACGATGGCGACATCGTCGACGGCGTCATCGTCAAGGTTGACCGGGACGAGGTTCTCCTCGACATCGGTTACAAGACCGAAGGTGTCATCCCGAGCCGCGAGCTCTCGATCAAGCACGACGTCGACCCGAACGAGGTCGTGGCCGTCGGCGACGAGATCGAGGCCCTGGTTCTCCAGAAGGAGGACAAGGAAGGCCGCCTGATCCTCTCGAAGAAGCGCGCGCAGTACGAGCGTGCGTGGGGCACCATCGAGAAGATCAAGGAAGAGGACGGCATCGTCACCGGTACCGTCATCGAGGTCGTCAAGGGTGGTCTCATCCTCGACATCGGCCTCCGTGGCTTCCTGCCGGCCTCCCTTGTCGAGATGCGCCGCGTTCGCGACCTCCAGCCGTACGTGGGCAAGGAGCTCGAGGCGAAGATCATCGAGCTGGACAAGAACCGCAACAACGTGGTCCTGTCCCGCCGTGCCTGGCTCGAGCAGACCCAGTCCGAGGTCCGCCAGACGTTCCTCACGACCCTCCAGAAGGGTCAGGTCCGCTCCGGCGTCGTGTCCTCCATCGTCAACTTCGGTGCCTTCGTGGACCTGGGTGGCGTCGACGGTCTGGTGCACGTCTCCGAGCTGTCCTGGAAGCACATCGACCACCCGTCCGAGGTTGTCGAGGTCGGCCAGGAAGTCACCGTCGAGGTCCTCGACGTGGACATGGACCGCGAGCGTGTCTCCCTGTCGCTGAAGGCGACGCAGGAAGACCCATGGCAGCAGTTCGCCCGCACCCACCAGATCGGCCAGGTCGTGCCCGGCAAGGTCACGAAGCTGGTTCCGTTCGGTGCGTTCGTCCGCGTGGACGAGGGCATCGAGGGTCTGGTGCACATCTCCGAGCTGGCCGAGCGCCACGTGGAGATCCCGGAGCAGGTCGTCCAGGTCAACGACGAGATCTTCGTCAAGGTCATCGACATCGACCTCGAGCGCCGTCGCATCAGCCTCTCGCTGAAGCAGGCCAACGAGGCGTTCGGCGCCGACCCGTCGGCCGTCGAGTTCGACCCGACCCTGTACGGCATGGCCGCGTCCTACGACGACCAGGGCAACTACATCTACCCCGAGGGCTTCGACCCCGAGACCAACGACTGGCTCGAGGGCTACGAGACCCAGCGCGAGGCCTGGGAGACCCAGTACGCCGAGGCGCAGCAGCGCTTCGAGCAGCACCAGGCTCAGGTCATCAAGTCCCGCGAGGCCGACGCTCAGGCCGAGGCCGAGGGCGCGTCCACCCCGGGTGCCGCTCCGGCGGCCTCCGGCGGCAGCGGCGGCGGTTCGTACTCCTCGGAGTCGGACGACAACTCCGGCGCGCTCGCCTCGGACGAGGCGCTCGCCGCGCTTCGCGAGAAGCTGGCGGGTGGCCAGAGCTGAAACGCTCTGCGCTAGCAGGTAGTTGAGCAGTGGGTCCGCACCGTCCGGTGCGGGCCCACTGCTTTTTTCGCGCCTTCGCGCCGTAGGGGTTCTTCCTTTGTCGCGGGTGCGCGTTCGTCGTGGTTGCTCGCGCCGTTCCCCGCGCCCCTTCGGGGCGCTTTCTGGGAATGTCTCGGGGTTGGGTGCGCGTTCTCCTCTAGGAACACTAGGAGGAGCGGTCACAGTGCTTGATGCGCAGGATTTGTACACATGGGAGCCGAAGGGCCTTGCCGTGGTGGACATGGCGCTCGCCCAGGAGTCCGCCGGCCTTATCATGCTCTACCACTTCGACGGATACATCGACGCGGGTGAGACCGGCGACCAGATCGTCGACCGGGTGCTCGACTCGCTGCCCCACCAGGTCGTGGCCCGCTTCGACCACGACCGGCTCGTGGACTACCGGGCCCGCCGCCCGCTGCTCACCTTCAAGGGCGATCAGTGGACCTCCTACGAGGTGCCCTCGATCGAGGTGCGGCTCGTCCAGGACGCCACCGGCGCGCCGTTCCTGCTCCTCGCGGGGCCCGAGCCGGACGTCGAGTGGGAGCGGTTTGCGGCCGCCGTGCAGCAGATCGTCGAGCGCCTCGGCGTCCGCCTCGCGGTGAACTTCCACGGCATTCCGATGGGCGTTCCGCACACCCGTCCGGTCGGGCTCACGCCGCACGGCAACCGTACGGACCTGGTGCCGGGGCACCGCAGCCCGTTCGACGAGGCGCAGGTGCCGGGCAGCGCCGAGGCGCTGGTCGAGTACCGGCTGATGGAGGCCGGGTTCGACGTCCTCGGTGTCGCCGCGCACGTCCCGCACTACATCGCGCGCTCCGCCTACCCGGACGCCGCGCTCACCGTCCTGGAGGCGATCACCGGCGCGACCGGGCTCGTCCTGCCGGGCATCGCGCACGGCCTGCGCACCGAGGCGCACCGCACGCAGACCGAGATCGACCGGCAGGTCCAGGCCGGGGACGAGGAGCTGGTCGCGCTCGTCCAGGGTCTTGAGCACCAGTACGACGCCGCCGCGGGCGCCGAGTCCCGGGGCAACATGCTGGCCGAACCCGCCGACATCCCCTCCGCCGAGGAGATCGGCCTGGAGTTCGAGAAGTTCCTCGCCGAGCGGGAGGGCGACGCCTGAGTCGCGGGACATAAGCTCTTGTCCATGGTGAAGGTGGGGTTGACCGGTGGTATCGGCGCCGGGAAGAGCGAAGTGTCCCGGCTGCTCGTGGAGCGCGGCGCCGTGCTCGTCGACGCGGACAGGATCGCCCGTGAGGTCGTCGAGCCCGGCACGCCGGGGCTCGCGGCCGTCGTCGAGGCGTTCGGCGAGGAGGTCCTCGCCGCCGACGGCACGCTCGACCGGCCGAAACTCGGCTCGATCGTCTTCGCCGACGCCGGCAAGCTGGCCGTCCTGAACAAGATCGTGCATCCGCTCGTCGGTGCCCGGTCCGCCGAGCTGGAGGCCGCGGCGGGACCCGATGCCGTGGTCGTCCACGACGTGCCGCTGCTCACCGAGAACGGGCTCGCCCCGCTCTACGACCTCGTGATCGTCGTCGACGCGAGCCCCGAGACGCAGCTCGACCGGCTGACCCGGCTGCGCGGCATGACCGAGGAGGACGCGCGGGCGCGGATGGCCGCGCAGGCCACCCGCGAGAAGCGGCGCGAGATCGCCGATGTCGTGATCGACAACGATGTGCCCCTGGAGCGGCTCGTCGAGCAGGTCGACGCGGTGTGGGCCGATCTGCGTCGACGGGCGCAGGAATAGGAAGTGTGGGGCGTGGCGTTGCTCCTGCGACGTTGATCTGAGCTACAGGTCGGCACCAGAAGGGAGTTCACCGTGCCCGATGCCACTCCGGAGACGCACGTCATCGACTACCGCGCGGCCGAGCAGTTGCTGGCCGCGCGCGATCCGCGCGGCGCGGTGAAGCTCCTGGACGACGTGATCGCGGCGCACCCCGAGAACACGGCGGCCCGGCTGCTGCGGGCGCGCGCGTTCTTCGCCGCCGCGCAACTGCGCGCCGCCGAGCTGGAGTTCTCCATCGTCCTGGAGCGGGAGCCGGACAACGCGTTCGCGCACTTCGCGCTGGCCAGGACCTATGAGCGGTGGGCGAAGCCGCAGCAGGCGCGCCGCCATTTCCGGCTCGCCGCCGCGCTCGACCCGCAGCCGGAGTACCTGGCCGCGGCCCGCTTCGACGACTGAGCGTTCACGATCCCCTTCGGTACGGTGGGACGTCGCGGCCGGGCTGGTAGTGCGGGCCCTGGCGGATGTGGCGCACGATCATGACGAGGTCGACCGCCGTGATCAGTGCGAGGACACCGCAGGCCAGCGCCCACCACGGGCGTTCCGTCAGCGCGAAGGCGACGGTGCCGAAGGCGGTCCAGACGAAGCCGAACAGGGCCAGGCCGAACCGCAGCCGCAGGGGGCTGCGCGCGGTGACCGGCTCGTCACCCGTACGCACCAGATGCGCGTGACGCATGGGCACCATCCTCTCGGGAGGAGGAGGGGGCCGGGTAGGGCTCCCCCTCCCAGGGTGCCACCACGAACGAAGGAGCCGGTGTGCTGGACGTACTCAAGGGGGACGCCGCCTGCGCGCAGTGGCTGGCGGCGCTCGACGACCCCGCGCTGCCCCGCCTCGCGGCCGAGCTGCCGGGCGCGCTCGACCTGCCCGACGTCCTGCTCGACCTGGCCGTACCGCACGAGGACATCAACGAGCTGGTACGGCTGCGGGCCGAGCTGGTCGCCTCACCCGAGCTGCGGGACCTCCTCGAACGGGCGGTCGGCGGGCTGCTGTGGCGGCTCGGCGAGCCGGGCAAGGGCACGGGCCTGCCGCTGTTCCCCGCCGCGGCCGGGGCGATGGGGCGCTGCTTCGCCGTGTTCGTGTTCGCCGCGGCGCTGCCGCACACCCGCGCCCTGCACCGCGAACGCGGCATCCCCGACGACATCTCCCGGCGCACCCTCGCCGACCTCGGCCGCAACCTCGCCCTGCACCGCCGGCGGTTCGGCGCGACGGGCCTCTCCGTGCCCTGGTGGCCGACCCGGCACTTCCGCGGCGAGCTGTACCAGCTGGGGCGACTCCAGTTCGAGCGGTGGCGGCTCGGGCGGCGCACGGGGGAGCGGCTCGCGTCCGCCGGGGCCGGGCCCGGGGACCTGGTGCTCGGCGTGCACATCCCGGACTTCCGCGGGCCCATGACGCCCGAGGCGTGCGACGACTCGGTGGCGCGGGCGCGCGCGTTCTTCGCCCGGCACTTCCCCGAGGAACGGGCCGAGGTGGCGGTCTGCCACTCCTGGCTCCTGGACCCGCAACTGCGGCAGTATCTGCCGACCGGGTCGAACATCGTCCGCTTCCAGGACCGGTTCGAGATCGCGTACGTGGACGAGGAGGCGCAGGACGACACCCCGGTCGCCTTCGTCTTCGGCGGCACCGAGACGCCGCGCGAGCGGCTGCCGCGCCGGACGAGCGTGCAGCGTGCCGTCCTCGACCACCTGGACGCGGGCGGACACTGGCACCCCGGGCACGGCTGGTTCCGGCTGTAGGCGTAGGCGGGCGAGGACGCGCGGGGAACGGCGGGTGCGGGCGGTTCGTCTCGGGTGCGGGGTCGGGCGGGTGACCCATCCGCTGGTGGAGCGCGGGTTCCGGGTGACCGCGGTGGACGAGTCGCCGGAGATGCTGGAGCGGGTGCGGGGCGCGCGCGCCGTCCGCTCCACCATCGAGGGGCTCGACCTCGGCGAGCGGTTCGACGTGGTGATGCTCGGCTCGATCCTGGTCAACACGGGGGACGCGGCGGTGCGGCGCGGGATGCTGGACACGTGCCGACGCCATGTCGCGGACGGGGGTTGCGTGTTGATCCAGCGGGAGCGGGACGGGGTGCACGAGGGGCTGCCGCGCGAGCATGTCCTGCCGGACGGGGGCGTGATCCGCAAGGTGTCGTCGGAGCCGGTCGGTTCGGGTGACGGGGGCGCCGGGGGTGACGGGGTGCGGTCGGTGTGTGTGGAGTACGTGTTTCCGGACGCGGTGTGGACGCAGACGTACCGGATCCGGCCGATGAAGGTGCCGGAGTTCGAACGGGCGCTCGGCGAGGCCGGGTTGCGGGTCGACGCGTATCTGACGGAGGACCAGAGCTGGGTGCGGGCGGTGCCGGTGTGACCGGGCGCCCGGGGCGCGGAGGTGCGGCGGCGTCCGCGTGAGGCCGGCTCGAACGATGCCGGCGGGGCGATGAGTTCTGGGGGCGGGGCCGGTCTTATCCGGTGACAGCAGCGCACGCTTCGCACCGCTCACAGGAGACCGCCATGACGAACCTCGCCGCCACCGCTCCCGCCGCCGCTCCCGCCGCCTCCACCACCGCCCCCGCCCGCTCCCGGCGCGCCCGGATCACGCTGCGCACGACCGCGATCCTGCTCGCCCTGTTCTTCGGTGTGGCGAGCGGAGCGCCCAAGCTCTTCGCCGCGCCCGCCGCCGTGGAGGCGTTCGACTCGATCGGGTGGGGTGCGCTGGGCATGTACGCGATCGGCGCGGTCGAGGTCGCCGGGGCGATCGGCCTCGTCGTCCCCGTGCTGTCCGGCCTGGCCCCGATCGGGCTGAGCATGCTGATGGTCGGTGCGTTCTTCATGCAGGTCGTGGCGTTCGGCGGGGAGAACGCGGCGACTCCGCTGATCCTGCTCGTCCCGCTGGTTGCCCTTGCCCGGGCGCACCGCGGCCGGAACCGGGAGCTGGTGGCTCTGCTGACGCGCGGCCCGGTCGCGCGTGAGGCCGGCGCCTGACGGTGCGGGGCCCGTAGATCCCGCCCTGGCCGGGGTCCACCCAGGTGGACCCCGGTTCAGTGCTGTCCGGGGTCCTCGTCTCCCGGCCCCTGGCCGAAGACGCCGCGCAGGCGCTCCAGCTCCCTGCGGTCCCGCTTGGTCGGGCGGCCCGTGCCGCGGTCGCGGACGCCGACCGGGGCGATCACCTCGCGCGGCGGTGGCGGCGGGGAGTTGTCGACGTAGGTCTCGGCGGCCACCGGGGCGCCGACCCGCTTGCGGATCAGCCGCTTCACCACGACGAGCCGCTCGCGGACGCCCGGCAGCCGCACCCGCACCTCGTCGCCGACGCGCAGCGCGTGCGCGGGCTTCACGCTGACGCCGTTGACCTTGACGTGGCCGCCATTGCAGGCCGAGGCGCCCGCCGAACGGGTCTTGACCAGGCGTACGGCCCAGATCCAGCTGTCGACCCGTACGGTCGGCGAATCAGATGTGCCCGATGTCTCCGATGCCATGCGTCGACCTTAGTCCCGCCCACTGTCACCTATGGTCGAAGGAATGAACGACCCAAGGGAAGACGGGCTCGGACGGCTCGACGAGCGGATCACGCACTGCCGGGCCTGCCCCCGCCTGGTCGACTGGCGCGAGGAGGTCGCGCGGACCAAGCGGGCCGCGTTCGCCGACGAGACGTACTGGGGCAGGCCGGTGCCGGGCTTCGGGCCGCACGACGCGTCCATGCTGCTCATCGGCCTCGCGCCCGCCGCGCACGGCGGCAACCGCACCGGCCGCATGTTCACCGGCGACCGCTCCGGCGACGTGCTCTACCAGGCGCTGTACGACGTCGGGCTCGCGTCCCGCCCCGACGCGGTCGGCCTGGACGACGACCTCACCCTGCACGGTGTGCGCATCACGTCGCCCGTGCACTGCGCGCCGCCCGAGAACAAGCCGACCACGGGCGAGCGTGACACCTGCCGCCCCTGGCTGGTGCGCGAGCTGGAACTGCTGCGGCCCACCCTGCGGACCGTCGTCGTGCTCGGCGGGTTCGGCTGGCAGGCGGCGCTGCCCGCGTTCACCGAGGCGGGCTGGACGGTGCCGCGCCCGCGCCCCGTGTTCGGCCACGGCGCCCGCGTGGACCTCGGCGGCCTCACGCTGTTCGGCTGCTACCACGTCAGCCAGCGCAACACCTTCACCGGCCGCCTCACCCCGCCCATGCTGCGCGGAGTGCTCCGCACCGCCGCCGTGGAGGCGGGGCTCGATGTGTCCCCGTTCGGCGCAACAGATCTGGAACCGCCGCCCCGGGCTTCATAGCCTGCAAAAGGTGACGACACCTTCCTCCGCGCCGAAGACGCCCTCCACGCCTTCCACGCCGACGGCCTCGCGGACGAGCGGCCACCCTCCGGCCGCGGCCTACCGCAACCTGATCGTGGCCACGATCGGCTTCGCCCTCACCTTCTGGGCCTGGAACCTGATCGCGCCGCTCGCCGGGGTCTTCGGTTCGGACCTCGACCTCACCTCGTTCGCCCAGTCGTTCCTCGTCGCCGTGCCCGTGCTCGTCGGTTCGCTCGGCCGCATTCCGGTCGGCGCGCTCACCGACCGCTACGGCGCCCGGCTGCTGTTCCCGCTGATCTCGGCGCTGACGATCATCCCCGTACTCCTGGTGATCCCCGCCCGGCACAACTTCGGGGCGATGATCGTCGTGGCGTTCCTCCTCGGCCTCGGCGGCACCACCTTCGCCATCGGCATCCCGCTGGTGAACTCGTGGTTCCCGCCCGCGCACCGGGGCCTCGCGCTCGGCATCTTCGGCATGGGCATGGGCGGCGTGGCGCTGTCCGGCTACTTCACGCCGCGGATGGCGAAGCACGGCGAGAACCTGCCGTTCGTCGTGGTCGCCATCGCGCTCGCGGTCTACGCGGTGATCGCGGCCGTCCTCATCACGGACCACCCGGACCGCAAGATCCCCACGACGTCGCTGGGCAAGCGGCTCGGCGCGGCCGGGAAACTCCGGGTCACCTGGGAACTCTCGGCGCTCTACGCGATCGGCTTCGGCGGCATCGTCGCGTTCGGCGTGTACCTGCCCACCTACCTCAAGACGTGGTACGAGCTGAGCCCCACGGACGCGGGCACCAAGGCGGCGGGCTTCGCGCTCGTCACGGTGATCTTCCGGCCGATCGGCGGCTGGCTCTCGGACCGTATCCACCCGGCGACCGTCACCGCGTGGGCGCTCGCCCTCGTAGCCCTTTTCGCGATCGTGCAGGCATTCGACCCGGCCCTGAACCCGCTGGGCACGATCTGCTTCCTGCTGATGGCGGCGGGCCTCGGCACCGCGAGCGGCAGCGTCTTCGCCCTGGTCTCGCAGGTGACCCCGCAGTCGCAGGTCGGCTCGGTGACCGGCATCGTCGGCGCGATGGGCGGCCTCGGCGGCTTCGTTCCGCCGCTGGTCATGGGCGCCATCTACAGCGCGAAGGACTCGTACTCGATCGGGTTCATGCTCCTCTCCGACCTGGCCCTTGCGGGGTGCGTGTACGCGCTGGGGCGGATGCGGACGACAAAGGCGGAGTGAGCGCGGACGGCTGGAACCGGGGCGGGGCTCAGCGCTTCTGGCGACGCCGCCGGACGCGCTCGCCCTGCGCCTCGATGAACTGCAGCTCCAGGGCGGCGGGGGCGGGCGCGACACCGGGCCCGCCCGCCTCGGCCCACGCCAGGATCTCGTCGGTGGCGTCGTCCCCCATGGACCAGCCGATCCACGCGGCGCGTCCGCCCCGGGCGCGCCCCTGCCCCGACGGCTGCACGACGACTACGTTCGCCTGGTCGCACGGCCCGAGACAGTCGCTGACCCGCACGGCGAGCCGCCCCCCGGACGCGGCGGCCGCGGCCCGGAGCCGCTCCAGCTGCCACTCATGGTCGTAGCCGGGGTTCTTGCGGGCGTCACCGCAGCAGCAGCCCCGGCACACGACGAGGGTGCAGGGGCGGGTGCGGGCGGCGCCTATGAGGGTGGGCACGGTGCTCCTGGGGTCTTTCACGCGGGGTTCTGGGCGTCGTCGTCACCGAAGAGATGACGCACGGTGGAACGGTAATTGGTGCGTACGTGCCCCAGGGCCACGGCCCGCGCCCGCTCCGGGTCACCGGCGGCGACGGCGTCGTACAGCTTCCGGTGCTCGTCGAGCTGTTGCGACCACGCCTCGTTGCGCCGGGTCAGCCAGCGCAGGCGGCCGTCGACGGGCTGCATGACGCCGATGAGGAGGCCGTTGCCCGCCATGGCGAGGAGGCGGTCGTGGAAGAGGCTGTTGATGTCGGCGATGGCCTCGTCGTCGCCGGTGCGGGTGGCCGCCGCGGCGCGGTCGAGCAGCTCGGCGAGGTGCGCCACGTCCTCCTTGCCGGCCCGCTCGGCGGCGAGCCCGGCCGCGTAGACCTCCAACGCCTCGCGCAGCTCGTACAGTTCGGCGACGTCGGTGCGGGTGAGGGTGCGGACGACGGCCCGCCGCGGCGTCTCGAACGTCACGAACCCCTCGGCGAGCAGCGCCCGGATCGCCTCCCGCGCCGGCACCCGCGACACCCCGAACCGCTCGGCCAGCTCCCGCTCGACGAGCCGGTCACCCGGGCGCAGGCGGCCGCTGATGATGTCCTGCCGCAGGGTGGCGAGCACGCGCTCGCGCACCGCGCCCAGGGGTTCGACCGTTGTCATGGGTCCATCTTCGCCGATGGGCGGGGTGGGATGGGCGTGGGGCAACGGGTCCGCCCGCGTCAGCAGTTGCTGTTCTTGTGATTGTGGTGTGCGGATTTCGTGTGTAAAGCTGCGCTCCTTCGCCGCGCGGAGCGGCTTCGCAACAGGGGGAACCACCGCACGTGAACGTCCGTGTCTTTCTGCGCCGGTGTGCGACCGGCGGCGCTGTTCTCGCCCTCACCGTCTCCGGTCTGTTCCTCGGCGCACCGTCCGCCCTCGCGCACCGGGACGGTTGCCACCGCTGGCACTCCTGCCCCTCCGACACCGGCTCGTACGTCTGCGGAGACCTCGGGTACTTCTCCGAGTGCGGCTACGACAGCCTGCCGGACCCCGGTACGGACGACGACGCGGGTGCGGACCCCGGCGTCGGCGACGACGAGACGGACCTGGGCCCGGACCCGGATTACGGCGCGGACGACGACACGGGTGCGGACACCGGTGCGGACCCCGGGGTGGATCCGGGCGCGGACTACGGTGCGGGCGCGGGTTCCGGTGCGTACGACGGCGTGGAGACCGCCGAGGACTACGAGGCCCCGGAGGCGCCGACGGCCGAGAAGCCCAGGACCGGCGCCGGGGGCGAGGTGACCGTGACGGCGCAGGCCGAGAGCGGCTCGCGCATCGAGGTGCGCGAGGTGACCGACCCGGACTACCCCGAGGACGGCGACACGGTCGCGAAGGCGACGGCGACCGGCGCGGCCCAGACCATCCGGTTCACGGCCGAGAGCGGCAAGCACACGTATGTGCTCATAGCCGTCGACGCGGCCGACAACTCCAGCGAGCCGAGCGAGGAGTTCACCGTCGACGTGGACGCCGACGGGCCCGCGCTCGGCGGTCTCGACGTCACGGACCCGGACGGCAGCACCGGAGCCGTCAACCTCTCCTTCACCACTGATCCGGCCACCGCATACGACGTGCGGGTGGCGGGCACGAAGGTCCGTCTCCGCGGCACTGCTGGTGCCGGCGATGTTGTGGAGCCGCTCTGGCTCCCGAACGGCAAGCACAGGATCTCCGTTTCCTTGCGTGACGACGCCGGGAACGTCACGAAGCGCGACACGACGGCCGTGGTGCGCATCGACGCGCTGACGCCGCTGATCGAATCGAAGTCCCCCTCGCGCGAGGGCGGCCACTTCACGATCACGGGTCCGCGTGCGGCTCGCGGAACCTTCGAGGTCGGCACGGAGAAGCGCAAGCTCACGCTCGACGACGCAGGACACGCCACGGTCGCGCTGCCGCTCGCCGACGGCTCGTACGTACCGAAGGTCGCGCTGACCGACCCCTTCGGCCGCGCCGCCGAGGCCGAGGGGCCCGGGACCGTCGTGGACACCAAGGCCCCGCAGGCGACGCTCACGTACGACGAGGAGCGCGCACACCACCAGGAACTGGTGCTCGTCATCACGGGCGAGGCCGACGCGACGGTACGGATCACGGCGCCCGAGGACCTGGCGGGCGGCGAACTCACGTTGGACGGGAAGCATCGCCGGACGCTGCGGATGTCGGCGGCGCCCGGGGACGTCGCCGTCGCGATGACCGTGACCGACCGGGCCGGGAACAGCAGCACCCGCAAGCTCACCGTCCGCGTCTCCGACGACTGGACGACCGGACAGATCGTGGCGGCGCTGATCCTTGTGACGCTGGTCCTGGTCGGCGCGGTGGTGGCGTGGTTGTGCCGGGAGCGGATCGCCGCCGGGCGGGAGGCGCGGCGGCGACAGCGCATCGCTCGCGCGGCGGAGCAGGAGCGGCAGCGCCGGGCCGATGAGCGGGCCAAGGACGAGGCCCGCGAGAAGGAGCAGTTCCGGCGCGCGCAGCAGGCGTACGAGCGCGAGCTGGCCACGTGGAAAGCCGAGCGCAAGCGGCTCGCCGCACGGGTCTCCATGGCACGCGACCTGGAGAGCGGAGGGTCCGGCTCCGCTGGTGCCGCCTGGCGGTGGAGCAGCAGACGGCGCAAGGACGAGGAAGTCCTGTGGCTCACGACCGGGAGGATGGTCGAGACGCGGCAGCGGGACGGAGTGCCGTACGACGAGGACCAGCCCGGCGAGGGCGACGTGGTGGTCACCAATCTCCGCGTCCTCTTCGCCGGTCGCCGGAACAGGAGCTGGGAGTACGCGCACTGGAGCGAGCACCGGCACCACGAGCGCGGCCGCACGATGATCCTCGTCGCGAACCGGCAGAAGCGTTCGGGTGTCGATTACGCGGGCCCGGACGCCGAGCGGACCGCGCTCACCATCGATGTCGCCCTCAGCCGGTACCAGGGGACGTTGTCCGAGCTGGTCGACCGTCTTCGGTGCGAGGCCGAGGATCACGCGCGGCGCCGCCCGAAGGCTCCGCGGTCTCCGGTCCCGTCGGAAGGTGGGGTGGCGCTGGGCAAGCCGGCGGGGTGAGTTCGGCGGGCCCACCTGTTGTGGCCCAAACCGTTTTGCCGGGGGCATCCCGGCGGGGGACGCAGCCCCAGTCGTCCGCGAGTGCTGCTACGAGGAGGAGGCCGCGGCCTGTCTCGTCGTCCGGGTCGGCGTGGCGCGGGGCCGGGGCGGGGACGCGTTCGCCCCGGGTGTCGGAGACCTCGACGCGGTAGGTGCCCTGCGGAGTCCGGGTCAGGCTGAGCAGGAAGTCGCGGCCCGGGACGTGACCGTGGCGCACGGCGTTCGCGGTCAGCTCCGCCGTGATCAGGGTCAGGGTCTCGTTGAGGGGACTCGCATAGGGGTGTCCCCATTCGTTCAAGCGGTGCGAGACGAGACGGCGGGCCAGGCGGGCGCCGCGCGGCGTCGAGGTGAAGCGCAGGGCGAACCGGGTCTCATGGGTTGCGTGGTGCATGGCAGTGAGCGTTGTGGAGGGCGGGTGTGGCTGCCAGGGGCCAGGGGAGGACCGGTTGTTGTTGTACGTGGTCAGGGGCCCTGTTGTACGTGGTTGCGGGAGTGCGGCTTGAACTGCCGTTCGGGTGTGGTGCGTTGACGAATATGCCGGTCTTGGGGAGTTGCGCGCTTTGTGTGGGCCGGTGGGCGTGGCGTGCCTAGCGTGGTGGGGTGAGCGGTGCGCTGACGAGCGGTTTCTGTACGCGTTGGGGGATCCGTTGTACGCGGGTTGCGGCGTGACCGGAGCACGGGGACGGGGAGTTGTTCCGGGGAGGGCGACCTAGAAAGGGGCCGGTGTGGACGTGGACGTGGGTGACGGGGAAGTCGGCGGTGAGGACGTCAGCGGGGTGCTGTTGTCCTTCGGGCGGCAGTTGAAGAGGTTCCGCGAGTGGAAGGGGCTGAGCCGGGCGGAGGTCGGTGCGCGGACCGGGTACTCCGCGGCGACCATCGCCAGCTTTGAGCAGGGGCGACGGATTGCTCCGGGACGGTTCATCGAGCAGGTCGATGACGTGCTGGAGGCGCATGGGGTGCTTTGGGAGCGGGCGGAGGAGGTTGAGCGGGCACAGTATCCGGCGTTCTTCAGGGGGGCGGCGAAGTTTGAGGCCAGGGCCGTTGAGCTGCACGTCTTTGCAACGATGGCGATTCCTGGGTTGTTGCAGACGGAGGAATACGCGGAGGCCGTGTTCAGGATGCGGCGCCCTCTGCTGGACGAGAACACCGTCGCTCAGCGAGTCGCTGCTCGTATGGGACGGCAGAAGATCTTCTCCAGCAGGCCGATGCCCACCATCAGCTTCGTGATCTGGGAAGCCGTTATCCGCAGCTCTATCGGGGGCGAGCAGGTAATGCGGGGCCAACTGGAACAACTCCTCTTGTGCGGACAGCGTCGTAACGTCGAGATCCAGGTGATGCCGCTGAGCCAGAAGGAACATGCCGCTCTGGGCGGGCCGTTCACCCTGATCGAGACCAGAGAGGCGCGCAGAATCGCCTACGTAGAGGTGCACAAGGAGAGTCGTCTCTTCACGGAGCGGAGTTCGGTCCGTGAGTTCGAGGAGCAGTATGGAATCCTCAGGGCTCAGGCGCTCACGCCGAGTGAGTCGCTGGCCCTCGTGGAGCGGTTGCTGGGAGAGACATGAACGTCGAACAGACGATGCCGGACGTGGCTGGACTGGCGTGGTTCAAGAGCAGCTACAGCAGCGGTGAGGGCGGCGAATGCGTTGAGGTCGCTGCCGGTGCCGCGATGGTCCACGTACGTGACACCAAGGACCGGGGCCGCTCCACCCTGGACGTCGCGCCGTCGGCGTGGGCCGCGTTCGTGGGGTTCGCGGTGCGAGAGGGTGGTGCCGGGCGTGGCTGAACTGGCGTGGTTCAGGAGCAGCTACAGCAGTGGTGCCGGTGGCGAATGCGTTGAGGTTGCCGCTGGTGCCGCGATGGTTCACGTGCGGGATACCAAGGACCGGGGCCGCGCCATGATGGACGTCGCGCCGTCGGCGTGGGCCGCGTTCGTGGAATTCGCCGCGCGCGGCTGAGCCCGGCAGGCCTACCGTGCCGACATGACCGGACTCACCGACGGCGCCTTCCTCGACCACCTTGCCGACAGGCTCGCCGCACTGCCCGGCGTCCGCGCCGTCAGCCTCGGCGGGTCGCGGGCGCAGGGCACGCACACCGACGCCAGCGACTGGGACACCGCTGTCTACTACCGCGGGAGCGAGGGGCTCTTCGCGCCACGGCACCTGCGTGACCTGGGCTGGGAGGGCGAGGTCTCCGAGATCGGGGGCTGGGGCGGAGGCGTGTTCAACGGTGGGGCCTGGCTGGATGTCGACGGGCGGCGCGTGGACGTGCACTACCGGGATCTCGACAGCGTCGAACACGAGCTGGCCGAGGCCGAGGCCGGGCGGTGGCACTGGGAACCCCTGATGTTCCACCTCGCCGGGATTCCGTCGTACCTCGTCGTCGCCGAGCTGGCCGTCAATCGGGTGCTGCGCGGTGAGGCGCCCCGGGTCGAGCGCTATCCGGCCGCCCTGCGGAAGACCGCGCCCGAGGAGTGGTGGGGCCGCGCCGAGATCACCCTGCACTACGCCCGGACGGGCAACGTGCCGCTCGGCGGGCGTACCGAGGTCGTCGGCGCTGTCGCCGTCGCCGCCGCGCAGGCAGGACACGCCGTGCTCGCCGCGCGCGGGGAGTGGGTGACCAACGAGAAGCGGTTGCTGGCGCGGGCCGGGCTGCGGGCCGTCGATGAGCTGCTCGCCGACGGTTCAGTGGGGCTCGGTGACATCGTCGACGGGGCTCGGGAACTGCTCGGCGGCGCCGTGCGCGCCGCCCGTCAGCAGGGTCCCGTCAGCGGGTAGTCCGCCGCGTCCCGCCAGCCCGTGCCCGGGCCGTCCGTCACGATCAGGCGGACCGAGCTGATCTTCGCGTGCAGGGGGAGGGCCTGCGTGAACGTGTCCGCCGGGACGGCGTCCGTGCCCGCGCCGCTCGCCAGCGTCAGGTGCGGGTCCAGGCCCTCGTCGCCGAAGACGCCCCGGTAGGGGAGCGTTTCCGGCCAGCGCTCGCGCAGCGCTTTCAGCAGGGTGCGGAACGGGTCCGACGGGGACGGGTGCAGGTACAGGACGCCCGGCCAGCGGCGGACCTCGGCGAACATGCACGTGAAGGGTGGCGTGACCGCGAACACGGACTTCAGCGCCGCCTCCGTGTCGGGCGTGATGCTCGTCACCGGCAGGAACGGGTACAGCACCGTCACGTGGGCACGCGCACCCGTGCGGACCAGCGCGTCCGCCTCCGGGACGTGGATCGTCAGGGCAGTGTCGCCCGGCGCGTCGGGCCAGCCGTCGTCCGGCGTGGTGTTCTCGGGCACAGCATTCTCGGGCACAGCCAAGTGTCACATTGCGGAAACTTGGACGTTTCCGCACCTCACACACCATCCAGTACCGTTGAGGAACTGATTCCAGTTCCAGTGGCCGTTCCAGTTTCAGGCTGGCCGATGTCGTCCGGCGCCACCGCGTCCTCGTACGACAGGAGCCTGCGCATCCTCATGATCCGCCCGCACACCCTTCCGCCCTGGCTCGGCCATGCCCTGCGTGCCCAGCGCGCGCCCGTGCCGTGGCCGGCCGTCGTGCGCGGGGCGCTCGCCGCCGGGCCGCTGCTCCTTGTCGGGGTGCTCGCCGGGCGGGCGTCCAGCGGGGTGCTGCTCGCCCTCGGCGCCATGCTCGCCGGGAACATCGACCGGCCGGGCACCCGGCGCGCCGCCCTCACCCGGCTCGGCGGGCCCGCGCTCGCGGGGGCGCTCGGGATGGTGCTCGGCGGGTGGCTCGCCGGGAGCGGGTGGGTGATCGTCGGGGCGTTCGTCGGGCTCGGCCTGGTGGGCGGGGCGGCCAGCGCCGTCGGGCCCGTCGCGTCCGCCGCCGTGACGCAGCTCCTTGTGACCGCCGCCATGAGCGCGGGAATGCCGTTGCCGGAGAGCGGGTGGCAGCGGGCCGCGTTGTTCTTGTGCGGTGCCGGTTGGCTGATCGCGTTGCGGGTTGTGCTGCCGTCGCCCGTGCGCGGGCAGCGGCTCGGTTACCTGTACGACGGTGAGCGCGCCGCTGTTGCCGCCGTGTACGACGCCGTAGCTGGGTTGTTGCTCGCTGCCGGTGGGGACGAGGCCCGTGCTCGTCGTGTCGCGCTGACCGCCGCGCTCGACCAGGCGCAGGACGCCCTGCGTGGGCGGTCGCCCGGCACGCGGCGGCTGCGGGCGCAGCTCGGGGCCGCGCTGCCGCTCGCCGAGGCGGCCACCGCGCTGGCCTGGGCCGGGGCGCCCGTTCCGGCGCGGGCGGCGGCGGGCCCCGCACGGCTTGCCGCCGCCGTGCGGTCCGGGGCGCCGGTCGGGGCGTTGCCCGCGCCGGCGCGGACCGGGGCGGGGCTGCGGGCGCTCGACGACGCGCTGCTGCGGGCCGCCGAGGTGTTCGACCGGGGGAACGGGGACGGGGTCGCGACCCGGCGCCGTGCCACCCCGGGCGCCGTGCTGCGCAGGATGACCGGGCCCGCCGGACGTGAGTACGGGGTCCGGGTCGGACTGTCGTACGGGGCCGGCGCCGCCGTCGCCCAGGCCCTGCAGCCCGTGCACTGGTACTGGCTGCCCGTCACCGCCGTCTTCCTCGTCAAGCCCGATCTCGGGCCGCTGGCCTCGCGCGTGCTGTGCCGGGCGGCCGGGACCGTGGCGGGGGCGCTGCTCTTCGCCGGGCTCGCCATGGTGCTGCCGCGCCCCTTCGGCCTGGTCGCGCTCGTGGCCGTGGCCGGGGCGCTGATCCCCGTCTCGCTGCGGCACTTCGCCGCGCAGACCGCCGTGATCACCGTGCTCGTACTGGCCCTGGTCATGGTCGGCGGGGAGCCCCAGGCGTCGTGGAGCCGGGTCTACGAGACGCTGCTCGCCTGCGCCCTCGTACTCGTCGCCGGTCATCTGCCGTGGCCCGGCGCGCATCACGGGGGCGGTGTGCGGATGCGGGTCGCTGTCGCGCGGGAGGCGGCGCATTCGTATGTGACGCATGTGCTGAGCGAGGACACGGGGGCGGACCGGGTCGGGCGGTGGGTGTTGCGGCGGGAGGCGTATCGGGCGCTCGCGGAGGCGGCTGCGGCGGTTGAGCTGGCCGCGGCGGAGTTGCCTGTGCTGGCGCGGCACTCGGATGGGTCGCGGCGGGTCACCGTGGTGCTTGAGCGGTTGGTTGACGCGGCTACGGCTTGTGCGGTTCGGGGGGATGAGATGGGCGGGGTGTCGGTGCGGGACGCGGAGCGGATCAGCGGGCTGTTGGCTGAGGCCGAGTTGGCGGCGTAGCGCCGGGCGGCGTGCGGTGGTGTGCCGACTGCTGCGCCGTCGTGGCTGGTCGCGCAGTTCCCCGCGCCCCTGAGGGGGTGACGGTTTGCCGTCCGGTGGCGCGGCGTCGTGGCTGGGCGCGCCGTTCCCCGCGCCCCTGGCAGGGCGCAGGGTGTCCCGTGTGCCTGGCGGGGCGCAGGGTGTCCTGTGCCCCGCCAGGCGAAGCCGCTAGGGCTTCGGGAGGGTGCAGCCTGCGGCTGACAGGTTGATCTGGTTGCCTGTGGTGACGCACGGGACGATTCCGTACGTCTGCTGCGCGTAGTTGATGCCCTGGCGGACCGTCACCTGGCCCGCCTCGTTCACCTCGCACGGGTTGTTGTCGGTGCAGCGGCCACCGTCCTCGTTACCGGTGTTGTTGACCGCGACGACCTTGCCCGTCGCCTGGTCGAGGACCGGGGAGCCGGAGGTGCCGCCGATGGTCTGGCAGGCGGAGGTGTAGCGGACCGAGTCCTTCCAGGTCCACTCGCCCTCCTTCAGGCGGTAGGCGAAACCGTCGATCGCGCAGTTGTAGGTCCGCTTCCAGTAGCCGGAGACCACGCTGATCGCCGTGCCCGTGACGGGGTGCGCGGCCGAGAGTTCCAGGGCCTTGATGCCGTACGAGTTCTCGATGCTCTGATAGGTGCTGGTGAGCTGGTAGAGGGAGACGTCCGTGTCGGTCATCGTGCCGTACGCGATCTTGCTCGCGCGCAGCGTCGCGACCTTGCTGCCGGCCGCGTTGAGGAGGCTGAAGGTGCGGCTGGAGGCGCGGTTGACGAGCACCTCGCCGGGGCCGGGGAAGCCGGTCTCCAGGCAGTGGCCGTTGGACATGACCAGCGCCGGGTCGGTGGCCTTGGAGTTGGGGACGCGGACGACGGAGCCGGAGCAGTTGCTGAGCGCGACGGTTCCGGCGAAGGAGACCGCCTGGGCTCTGGGCGCCTCCGGCGCCGCGTGGGCCGCGGCCGGTACGGCTGACGCCGCGCAGAGCACAACGCCGGCAACCGCGCCGAGCAGTGTCTTCTTCATGTGGGGGGTTCCTCTCCCGTGCTGAGGGTGGTGCACCGGGTGGGGCGTGCGCCAGTTTTGGCATGAGCATTGCGATGACGCGCATGAGCATTGTGGGGGCGTGAGGCTCAGCGGACAACAGTGCCTTCTCAGCGAACGGGTGGCGGCGGAGGTTTCACCTCGTCAGCACGATCCACACCGGCGCGTGGTCCGAGCCCGGCGCGTCCCGGCGCGCGTCCGGGTCCTCGCCGACCGAGGGCAACTGCGCCGCGTCGTGCGGCAGGCCCGTACCCGCGTGCGTGATGCGGTCGATCATGTCCCGGGTCACGAAGACGTGGTCGATCAGTTCGCGGCGGCCCGCCTGGACGCGTGAGTAGCGCTGGTCCTCGGGGATGAGGGGCGCGATGTTCCAGAGGCGTTTGGCGTCGCCGCGGTCCGGGCGTTCGAACCCCGGTGTGCCGATCTCGGAGCCGGGCGGGCCCTGGAGGATCTGGGTGGTGGCGGCGCCGACCTCGTCGTTGAAGTCGCCGAGGACGGCGACGCGGGCGCGGCGGCCGTCGTCGCCGATCAGCGTGTCGGCGAGGACGCGTACGGCCGCGGCCTCCGCCGCGCGGCGGTGCAGGGCGTACGTCGCGTAGCGGGCGCGCTCGCCCTCGTTGTGCGGTGCGAACCGGCCGCCGGGGTAGCTGAGCAGCTTCGACTTGAGGTGGCAGACGGCGGCGGTCAGCCAGGTCACCCGCGTCGAGAACTCGACGACGAGGACGCCCCGGCCCGCCCGGTCCGTCGTCCGGCCGCTGTCGTCGACCTGCACCGGACGCAGGCCGTCGGGGAGCGCGGCGGTGTCGGCGACGACGTTCACCGGCAGGTCGCTGAGGAAGCCGACCCGGATGCCGCGCTCGTCGGGGAAGCGCGAGAGGGTGGCCGTGTACCGGCCGTCGAGCAGCTCCACGAGGTCGTTGAGCGCCTGCGGGTCGCCCACCTCCTGGAGCCCGAGCAGTGTGGGGCGCAGCAGGTTGACGGTGGTGGCGAGCGAAGCGAGTTTCGCGTCGTACGCGGCCTTGTCGCGGGGCCCGAACGGTCCTCCGGGCCGGTAGAGGTTCTCCAGGTTCCAGGTGCCGACGAGCATGGCGCACTCCATCCTCGGACGATCCGGCCCGGGCGGGGCCGGGGTCCGCCAGCGTGTCAGTGGTCCCGCCGGGGGAACAGGGGGCGGCCCCGATGCGCGGTCGGGGTGGGCGGGACGCAGGACGGACCGGTGGTCCGCCGGACGTACTGACGTACGAAGGACCGACCACAGCCCGGCGGGACGCGCCCAAGCCATGGCCCGGACCGCGCTACGACTCCGACCCCGACTCCGGCCGCACACCGACCCCGAGTGCGCACCGGCCTCGGACGTGTCCCGGCCCTGGCCGAGCCCGGCCTGGCCCGCTCCGCCCCCGGTCGCGTCCCGGTCAAGCCCGGCCACAATCGCGTCTTGGCTTTGGCCGCGTTCCGGCCCCGGTCGTGTCCTGGCCCTGGCCGTGCCCCAGCCCTGGCCGCACCCGGCCCTGGCCGAGCCTGGCCACGATCGCGTCCCGGCCCTGGCCGCACCTGGCCCTGGCCGCGTCCCGGCCCTGGCCGTGCCCCGGCCCCGGCCGCACCCGGCTCCGGTCAAGACCGGCCGCGCTCCGACCCCGGCCCCAAGTGCGCCGCGCCCCGGCCCCGATCACGTCCGCCCCAGAAAAAAACTCCCCCAGGACCGATGAGTTCCGCCCCCGCCCCCAGTCCCCCTCCCGAAGGGCCCGGTTCGAGATCCGACCCGAGGAGGGATCATGGGGCTGCCCGAAGTGGTCACGCGGGAGGAGTGGCGTGTGGCGCGGGAGGAGTTGCTTGTGCTGGAGAAGGCGGCGACGCGCGCGCGGGACGCGTTGAACGCCAGGCGGCGCGAGCTGCCCATGGTCGAGGTCGACCGGACCTACCTGTTCGAAGGGGCGGACGGCAAGGCGGAGTTGCTCGACCTCTTCGAGGGGCGGGCCCAGCTCGTGGTCTACCACTTCATGTTCGCGCCCGAGTGGGACGCGGGGTGCCGCAGCTGCTCGGGGTTCCTCGACCAGATCGGCCATCTGGCGCATCTGCGGGCCCGGGGAACCGCGTTCGCCGCCGTCTCGCGCGCGCCGTTCACGAAGATCCTGCCGTTCAAGGCCCGGATGGGGTGGACCGTGCCCTGGTACTCGTCGCACCTGAGCGACTTCAACCAGGACTTCGGCGCCACCGTCGAGAACGAGGACCGGGATGGAAACGGGGACGGACCCCAGGAGCGGCCCGCGATCAGCTGCTTCCTGCGGGAAGGGGAGCGGGTCTTCCACACCTACTCGGCGTTCGACCGCGGCCTCGACCACCTCGGCTTCACCTCGAACCTCCTCGACCTCACCGCCCTCGGGCGCCAGGAGGAGTGGGAGAAACCGGCCGGCCGCGCCTCCGCCCTCGGCGCGCCCGCGGGCAGCGCGGGGGTCCGCTACCACGACGAGTACGACGACTGAGCCGGAACCGAGCCCGGCCCCAGGACCCGGCCCGATCCGCCTGTCACGAATCCGCCTCCATCCGGCCCAACCCCGTACCGAGAAGGTGTCATTCTCGTCACGTTGCGAGTCCGGACCCGCCCTGTCAGCGTTCTCCCCCATGAGGCGTCGGAACGTTCCGGCGCCGTGCACATCGGCACGATCACGGGGGCAAGGAAGAACGATGATCAACGGACGAGTGGTACTGCGACGATTCCCGGCCGGCGGACCCCGCGGCTCCTGGCCCGCCGAGGAGTTCGCGAACCTGCGCCGCCTGGAGGGCCAGCCGGCCGAGGTGGTCATGGACCTGGCGACGGACGCGTTCCTGGTGATCGTGCGGGCGGCGGAGGCGGAGGCGGTTCCGGAGCCCGTCGGCTGAACTGGTCCGCCTGGAGCCCGTACAGCTCGGCGTAGACCCCGCCCGCGGCCAGCAACTCCTCGGGCGAGCCCGATTCGACGAGCCGGCCCTGGTCCAGGACGTGGACGAGGTCGGCGTGGCGGACCGACGCGAGCCGGTGCGTGATCAGGATGACCGTCTGGCCGGTGCCCGCGAGGGACCGGATCTTCTCGAACACCTCCAGTTCCGCGCGTGCGTCGAGCGCCGCCGTCGGCTCGTCCACGATGAGGATGCGGCCCCGGCGGTACGCGGCGCGCGCGATGCCGAGCCGCTGCCACTGGCCGCCCGACAGCTCGTGCCCGCCGCTGAACGCGCGCGCGAGCAGCGTGTCGATGCCGCGCGGCAGATCCCGTACGACCTCGCCCGCGCCCGCCTGCGCGACCGCGTCGCCGATCCGTTCCTCGGTCGGCTCGAACGCGGCGCGGCCGATGCCGACATTGACGCGCGCCGTGAACGGCCAGCGCTTGAAGTCCTGCGCCACCATCGCGACCCGCTCGGCGAGCTGCGCCCGGTCGGCGCCCGCCGCGTCGACGCCGTCCCACAGGATGCGCCCCTTCTGCGGTGCGTAGAGCCCGGCGAGCAGCTTGACCAGCGTCGTCTTGCCCGACCCGTTCTCGCCGACGAGCGCGACGATGCGGCCGGTCGGCACGGTCAGCGTCACGTCGTCGAGCGCGGGACGCGCGGCGCTGCCCGGATAGGTGAACGTGACGTGCTCGAAGCTGATCTCCCGCGGCTCGCGGGGGAGTCGCGCCCCGCCCGTCGGGATCGCGCGCCGCGCCGCCTCCACGTAGAGGCGTTTGAGGTCGCCGACGTACAGAGCGTCCTCGTGCAGGGAGTTGAGCTCCAGGACGAGCGTGTCGAGGCTCTGCGAGCCGGTGCGGATCGCGATGACCGCCGTACCCGCCACCGACAGGGCCATCGCGCCGGTCAGGAGGAGCAGCCCGAGCATCGCGTACGTCGCCGTCGTCGCGATCCCCGTCCACGCGGCGGCGACCAGGCCGGTGCGCGCCGCGAGCCCGGCGAGCCGCTCCTGTTCGGCCTCCTGCGTCTGCGACATCGAGCGGAAGTGGCGCAGCAGGAACGGGCCCACGCCGTGCACCCGGATCTCCGGCGCCGCCGCCGTGTCGATGAGCAGGCCGCTGATCAGCCGTCCCGCCCGGACGTGCTGCACCCACACATGGAACGAGCGGTAGCGGCGCCGCGCGATCGTCAGGGCGCCCCACGCACTCGGCAGCACCATCGTCACGAGGAGCGGCAGCAGCAACGGATGCAGCACCGCGAGCACGCTCGCCGCCGCGATCAGCGAGATCAGCGCGTTCACCACGCGGGTCGCGATGGTGATCATCCGGCGCGCGGACTGCGCCCCGTACTGCGCGCTGTCGAGCAGCTTGTGGAACGCGTCGTCCTCGATCGCCGCCAGCTCCACGGCCGCCGCCCGCTCCAGATACCGCTCGGTGGCGAGCCGTTCGACCTTGGGTTCGAGACGGCCGGTCGCGTACGTCGACGCCGCGCGCAGCAGCGCCGCGATCAGGAGCACGGAGGCCATGGCGATCAGCGCGGGAGCGGCGCCGCGCAGCCGCTCCGCCATCGTGCCGCCCGCGACGAGCCGCGCGAGCACGCTGTTGACGGCGAGCAGGCTCACCGCCTGCGCGACGCCCCGGCCGGACTCGGCGGCGAGGACGACGGCCGCCGCGCGCCGGTCCGCGTCGCGGGCGAGCCGGAAACTGGAGGCGAGCAGCGCGGGCAGCCGCGTCAGCATCGACCTGAAGGTCAGCTGGAGGAAGGCGTCGTCATGCGCCGACCAGCCCATGTCGTACCGCAGGGGGCCGCCGAACAGCAGCTCCTCCGACTCCGATGTCACCGGTGTGTCCAGCTCCGGCCCGGTGCCCGGCCTCTTCCTGGCCATCGGACCACCCCGTCCCCGTGCGAGTCCGCCACCGGCGACATCCTCCCCGGCTTTGGTGTCCTCTACGCGGAACGGGGCGGCGTAGTCAGGACGCGCTGAGGGGGCGGGACCAGGAAGGCGTCGTTCCGGTCACCCGGCACAGCGCCAGGTACAGGGGGATGGGCGGGGTGTACGGCACCGAGCTGTCGGGGCAGTGGATGAGGTCGGGGGCGCGCCCCGCGTCCGGCACGAGGATGCCCGCGGTGTAGCGCGCGGGCGCGGGCCACTCCAGGGCCACGTCCGAGTCCGAGGGGACCAGCCACCACCAGTGCGCCTCGTCGGCGTACACGCACCCCATGCGCGGCAGCCGCCGCGTCATCGCGCGGCCGCACGCCTCGGGCACCGCGACCGCGTCGCAGCCGAGGGGGACGGTCATGCCGTCCGGCACGCTGAGCCGTATCGTCCGGTCCGGGCGGGGGTCACGCCGTCGCCGGGCGAGCCCGACCAGCGAATCCAGCTGCATCGTCCGCGTCGTCACCACGCCACGCCCATCCGTTCCCGCCTCGCACTTCGTCGTTCCGAGCCCGCCGTGGTCAAGGGCGGGCCTCGCTCACCAGGCCCAGCCGGCGCCGCCGATGGCGTCCGCCGCGGGCACCGGGCCGGTCGCGGCCCGCGCGTCCCGGGGGAGCTCCGCCCAGACGAGCAGTCCGGGGCCGGTCTCCTGGGCGCCCCACGCCGTGGAGACGGCGGCCACGAGCAGCAGTCCCCGGCCGTGCTCCTCCTCGGGGGCGATACGGCCGCCGGTCCGTGGGTCGTCGGGTATGCAGCCCTCGTCCCGCACGGCTATCCGCACCCGTTCACCGGCGTCGTCGCGCAGTTCGTGCAGTTCACAGTGGATGCGTCTGCTGGCGGTGTGCACGATCGCGTTCGTGACCAGCTCGGAGACGACGAGCGCCGCGGCGTCACAGGTGTCCTCGCACGCCCCCCATCCCGTGAGGTGGGCACGTGTCATGCGCCGGGCCTGTGCGGCGGAGCCCGGGTGGGGAGCCAGTTCGAAGCTGCTGCGCCGGGTCGCGGGCCCCTGGGGGGTGCCCGGACGGTCACTCAGCGTAGCCTCGCCGGCTTCTGTTCCTAAAGGCGCGGACGGAATCACGTTTGCCACTATCTCCCCGTCGTGAACACTTGGCAAGAGCCACTCTGAAAAGTGCAGAGTGCAGTGTGCCGCGCCGAAGGGACATGGCACACTGCTCCAGACAGCTCGTCGCGCGGCGCCCACAGCGGGTGTGCCGCGGGGAAACCGCCGGTGAACGACCTCGCCGGGCCTTTCCGCCGCGGCTGCGGTTCGGAGACTTGACTACTGGGAGGTAACGGGCGTGAGCGAACCGCGGTCCGCGCCGACGGTCGGCCAGGTCGTTCTGGGCCGACGCCTCCAGGACCTTCGCGAGAACGCCGGACTCAAGCGCGAAGAGGCCGCGAAAGTACTCCGAGTGACCGCCGCGACCGTGCGGCGCATGGAGACCGCGGAAGTCGGGCTCAAGATCCCCTACCTCCAGCTCCTCCTGAAGTCCTACGGCGTGACCGACGCCGAGGCCGAGGCGTTCGTGCAGCTCGCCGAGGAGGCCAACAAGCCCGGCTGGTGGCAGCGGTTCCACGACATCCTGCCCGGCTGGTTCTCCATGTACGTCAGCCTGGAGGGTGCCGCCGCGCTCATCAGGTCCTACGAGCCGCACTTCGTGCCCGGCCTGCTGCAGACCGAGGACTACGCGCGCGGGGTGCTCAGATCCGGCGCGATAGGGCGGGCCCTCGCCGACGACCCCGACCTCGTCGAGCGCCATGTCGCCCTGCGCATGCAGCGCCAGAACCTGCTCACCCGGGAGGACGCGCCCCGGCTCTGGGTCGTCATGGACGAGACGGCGCTGCGCCGCCCCGTCGGCGACGCGGACGTCATGCGCGGACAGATCGACCGGCTGCTCCAGGTGATGGAGCGGCCCAACGTCACGCTCCAGGTCGCGGAGTTCGCCACCGGCCCCCACCCGGGCACGTTCGGACCCTTCGTCCTGTTCCGATTTGCCATGTCAGAACTGCCGGACATGGTCTACAGCGAGTACCTGACCGGCGCCGTCTACCTGGACGCGCGCCCCGAGGTGGCCACCCACCTGGAGGTCATGGACCGCATGGCGGCGCAGGCCGCGACGGCACAACGCACAAAGGAGATCCTCCGCGATCTCCGCAAGGAGCTGTGAATGGACCGGATCAAGGACCGGATACGAGGCGTCGACGGGGAGCCGATCTACAACGGCATGCCCGCGCGCGACCTCGGCACCGAGGGCTGGCACAAGCCGTGGAGCGGCGGCAACGGGGGCAACTGCCTCGAAGCCATGAAGCTGGCCGACGGCCGGGTCGCGGTCCGCCAGTCCTCCGACCCGGACGGCCCCGCGCTGATCTACACGCCGGGCGAGATCAACGCGTTCATCGAGGGAGCGAAGTCGGGGGCGGCGGACTTCCTGCTGTCCTGAGGCCTCGCCTCTCCGCGCCGCCGCGGCGCGACCGCGCACCCGACCCGCCGAGTACCGGGCCCGCCATCAGCCGGCCGCCCACCGCGCCGCTGAGGCGGGCCTGCGTGTTTCGAAGCCCCGCCCAGCGTTCTCCCGGGCCGCTGTGAGCGGCCATGCGCCCCGTCTAGGCACCAATTACGAGACGTGCCATCAGCTGCCAGCCCACCGCCCCGGCGTCCCCGTAGGTCGTCATAGGCCGGTCGTGCGCCCCGATCGGGGACGGGAGGCGGGGCTTGCCCGTCGGCCGGTGGTTCAGTGCCCCTGTCTCGGTGTCCCCTCAAGTTGTTAGGGGCTGGCCATGCGCCCCGATGGGGGCCGGTGGGCGGGGCTTGCTCGTCGGCCGGTGGTTCACGCCCCCGCCCCGGCGTTCCCTCAAGCCGTCATAGGCCGGTCGTGCGCCCCGATGGGGGCCGGGAGGCGGGGCTGCTCGTCGGACGGTGGTTCACTGCCCCTGTCTCGGTGTCCCCTCAAGCCGTCATAGGCCGGTCATGCGCCCCGATGGGGGACGGGAGGCGGGACTTGCCCGTCAGCCAGTGGTCGACCGCCGCTGCCGCCGCTCGGCCCTCCGCGATCGCCCAGACCACGAGGGACGCCCCGCGGCCGGCGTCCCCGGCCACGAAGACACCCGGGACGCCCGTGCCGAATGCCGCGTCACGGGCCAGGCCGCCCCGCGGCGTCATATCGAGCCCCAACTGCTCCACCAGCCCGCCCGGTTCGCGCTCCGGGCCGGTGAAACCCAGTGCGAGCAGCACCAGGTCGGCCGGCAGTTCCTGGTCGGAACCCGCGCGAGGGCGGCGCGCCGCGTCCACCTCGACCACGTGCAGCGCCCGGACCCGGCCGCGCTCGTCCCCCGAGAACCGCAAGGTCGACGCCGCGAAGAGTCGCGCGTCCGCGTGCGCCGCCGGGGCCGTGCGCAGGGCGCCCGCCTCCTCGTGCGCGGGCGACACCCGGTACAGCTTCGGGTACGTCGGCCAGGGCTCGGCCTCCTCGTCCCGTACGTCACCGGGCCGGCCGTAGATGTCCAGCTGCGTGACGGACGCCGCCCCCTCGCGCAGGGCCGTGCCCAGACAGTCGGCGCCGGTGTCCCCGCCCCCGACGATGACGACGTGCCGACCCGCCGCGCTCAGCGGCGACACGTCGAGGTCGCCCTCGCCGACCCGGTTGGCGGCGGGCAGGTACTCCATCGCCTGATGGATCCCGGCGAGCTCCCGGCCCGGCACGTCGAGGTCGCGCCAGGCGGTCGCCCCGGTGGCGATCACCACGGCGTCGTGGCGGGCCCGCAGCTCGTCGGCGGTGATGTCACGGCCGGCCTCCACCGACGTACGGAACCGCACGCCCTCGTCCCGCAACTGCGCCAGCCTGCGCTCAAGGTGCCGCTTCTCCATCTTGAACGCGGGGATCCCGTACCGAAGCAGCCCGCCCGGCCGGTCGTCCCGCTCGTACACCGCCACCGTGTGCCCGGCCCTGACCAGCTGCTGCGCCGCCGCCAGCCCGGCGGGGCCCGAGCCGACGACGGCGACCGTCCATCCGCTCAGCCGGTCCGGCGGGCGCGCGGCGACGAGCCCGTCCTGCCAGGCCCGGTCGGCGATGGCCACCTCCACGTTCTTGATCGTCACCGCGGGCTGGTTGATCGCGAGGACGCAGCCCGCCTCGCAGGGCGCGGGACAGAGCCGCCCCGTGAACTCGGGGAAGTTGTTCGTGGCGTGCAAGCGCTCGCTCGCGGCCCGCCAGTCGTCCCGTCCGACCAGCTCGTTCCACTCCGGAATCAGATTGCCCAGCGGACACGCGTCGTGGCAGAACGGGATCCCGCAGTCCATGCACCGGTCGGCCTGCGCCCCGATGACCGGCAGCAGCCCGCCGGGAACGTACACCTCGTCCCAGTCGCGGACCCGCTCCCCGACCGGGCGGCGGGGTGCCTCCTCGCGGGGCGTCCGGAGAAAGCCTTTGGGGTCGGCCATGGCCGTCTCCCTACGCAGGGCTCTTTTCGTCACGATACGTCCGGAGCCCCGAAGGGTGCGCGTCCAGCCGGCGGCGGCTACGTGAGGGCCAGCACGAACGACGCCGACGCGGCGAGCGAGGCGGCACTCCGCACATGGTTGAACAGGACCCACTCCCGCAGATACGTACGCCAGTACGCGCCGCTGCTCTCGGACTCCTCGTCCCCGGCGAGCGCCGCCAGCGCGTTGTTGCGCGGGATGTTCGCCGCGATCGTCACCCCGAACGCGCCCACCAGGTACAGGGCGCAGCCCAGCAGCAGCTCCACGGTGCCCTCGTCGGGCCACAGCACGAACGTGACCACGGCGATCACCGCGCACAGCAGCGCCGCGCCGAGGAAGACCACCATGAAGGGCGGGGTCACCGCCGCGACGTTCACGGCGTTCATCGCCGCGATGCCCCGCGCGGCGGGCAGCGCGCCGAGCCCCCGCATCACGAACGTGGAGAACGCGACGAACACCCCCGCGACGAGCCCGCACCACAGCGCCCCGCACACGACGAGCACGAAATACGGCCCCTCGATCATCCCCAGCCCCCTCCGGCGTCCCCTGGTGGGAGGGATCATCTCGCAGAAGCCGGGGGACAGGCAGCGCTTTCCCTCACCGGGACGTGCAGGGCTTTTCCGCACCGGGGTGTGCAGCGCTTTTCCGCACCGGGGTGTGCAGCGCTTTCCCTCACCGGGACAGACACTCCTTCTCGCACCGCATCAGGACGGACGGCGCCCGGCCCCGCCCTCAGCCCGCCCGCCACGACCGAAGCACCGCCTCCACCGTCCCCGTCACCCGCGCCCGCGCCTCCCGCCAACCCACCCCCTCCATCAGCAACCGGTCGTACGGGGTGTCGACGTGCCGGACCGCGGCCCGCACCGCCGCCGTGACCGCGCCCTCCGTCAGCGCACGCCCCGCCGCGCTGCGGCCGACCCGCCCGCTGCCCCGCGCCCCCGCGTGCCGGGCGACGGCCGCCGCCCGCTCCGGCGGACACCCCGGGAACAGGCGCAGGATTTCCGCCGCGAACGCCGCCTCGAAGCGCACGTCCTGGGCCGCGCGGTACGCCGCGTCCCGCTCCCGGCGCCGGGCCCGCGCCTCGGCGTCCGCGAGGCAGCGCGCCTCGGCCCGCGCGAGCGCCGCCTCCTCGACGAGGACGCCCTGACGCTCGTACCGGCCGCGCCGCCGGTGGAACCGTACGACGACCGCCGAGAGCCCGCTCTCCTCCCGTGACCTGCGGGTCAGCGCGGTGTCGCCGCGCGGCAGGTACACCAGGTGGCCGAGGTCGGCGCAGTCCAGGCAGCGCGGCTGCCCCTCCGCCATGACGAGGAGGGGGAGCGGGCCCGCGCGGCAGGCGCCGCACCGCCTGCGCTTGACCGGCCGGAAGACGACGGGCCCGCGCGCGGGCGGCGTGGAGGGCGACGTGGAGAGTGCGGTGGAAGGCGGCATGGAGGGGGAGGGCGGCATGGAGGGCGGCGTCGTGCTGGTCATACGGACGTCATGCCCGCCCGGACGCCCACGCCACCGCACCGCCCGGACGCCCACGCCACCGCACCGCCCGGGCGCCCGCACGACCGCCCGGCATCATGGAGCCTGTGCGACTGGAACCGATCACCTGGGAACGGCTCGGCGACGCCCTCGCCGAGCGCCTGCTCGACCTGAAGCCGGGCGACGGCGGCCCCTGGCCGAAGGTCGCCTTCGACGGCGCCCCGGCCGCCCGCCCCGGCGACCTCGCGGCCCGCGTCGCCGAGGCCCTGCGCGTCCGCGGCCGCTCCTCCCTGCCGGTCGGCACGGACGGTTTCCTGCGCCCGGCCTCCCTGCGCTACGAGTTCGGGCACGAGGACCCGGACTCGTACTACGGCGGCTGGTTCGACACGGGCGCCCTGTGGCGCGAGGTGTTCGGCCCCCTCGAACCCGACGGCACCGGCCGTGTCCTGCCCGACCTGTGGGACCCGGCCACGGACCGCGCGACCCGCAGCCCGTACGTCCACCTTCCGCCCACCGGCGCCCTGTTGCTGCACGGCCCGTTCCTGCTCAACCACTGGTTCCCGTTCGACCTGACGGTCCACGTCGGCCTGACACCGGGCGCGCTGCGACGGCGTACCCCCGAGGAGGAGCGGTGGACGCTGCCGGCCTTCGCACGCTACGACGACGAGACAGCGCCGGCCGAGCGGGCGGACATCGTCATCCGCGCGGACGACCCCCGCCACCCGGCCTGGGGCCGGCGGTGACCGGCCTGGCCCCGCCCCTCACAGCCAGCCGTTGCGCTTGAACCCCCGGTGGACGACGACGCAGATCGCGGCGATGACGGACAGCATCAGCGGATAACCGAACCGCCAGTGCAACTCGGGCATGTGGTCGAAGTTCATGCCGTAGATCCCGCACACCATCGTCGGCACTGCGACGATCGCGGCCCACGCGGTGATCTTGCGCATGTCCTCGTTCTGCGCGACGGTCACCTGCGCGAGATGCGCCTGGAGGATCGAGTTCAGGAGCTCGTCGAAGGCCGCGATCTGCTCGACCGCGCGCAGCAGATGGTCCGACACGTCCCGGAAGTACGCCTGTATCTCGGGCGGCACGACGGGGAACGGGTGCCCGGCCAGCTCCATGACCGGGCGGGCCAGCGGCGACACCGCCCGCTTCAGCTCCAGGAGTTCGCGCTTGAGCTGGTAGATGCGGCCAGGGTCGGCCCGCGCCCCGTTCTGCGCGAAGACGTCCGTCTCGACCTCGTCGATGTCCGCCTGGATCTCGTCGACCACCCTCAGATAGTCGTCGACGACGCTGTCCGCGATGGCGTGCAGCACGGCGGCGGGCCCCTTGGCGAGCTGCTCGGGAGCCGCCTCCAGGCTCTCGCGCACGGGCCCGAGCGAGCCGTGCCGCCCGTGCCGCACCGTGATCACGAAGTCCCGCCCGACGAAGACCATGATCTCGCCGGTGTCGACGATCTCGCTGGTCGCCGTCAGCTCGGCGTGCTCGACGTAACAGACCGTCTTCAGGACCGCGAACAGCGTCTGCCCGTACCGCTCGACCTTCGGCCGCTGATGCGCGTGGACCGCGTCCTCCACCGCCAGCGGGTGCAGGTCGAACAGCTCGGCGATGTCCGCGATCTCCGCCTCGGACGGTTCGTGCAGCCCCAGCCAGACGAACCCGTCGTCCGCCTTGCGCACCGCGCGCACCGCCTCGACGAGATCGCGGCCGCCGCGCTCGCGCACGCCGTCGCGGTACGTCACGCAGTTGACGACCGCCGAGCCCAGCGGGGAGCGCGCCGGGTGGCTCAGATCGACCCGTCGCCGCCGCCGTGCGAGCCGCGCCACCTTCCGCAGCCCGCTCACCCCGCGCAGACCGCCGACCCTCCGCAGGTTGCCCGCCATCGACATGCTCGGCTCCTTGCGCCGTTCCCGTTCGCGTTCTCGTACGGGTTCCCGTACGTGGCGGGCCAGTCTGCCAGCCGCCACCGACAACGGCTGCGACGATCCCCGGCGTGGTGAGCCCGCAGGACGGCGGGGCCGCACGCGCGCGTGCGGCCCCGCCCCCCGCTTCTCCCCGCTTCCTCCTGGACCGGCTAGACCGGCCGTACGCCGTTCAGCGCGCCGTGCGGATCGAGGACGTACTTCCTGCTCGCGCCCTGGTCGAACTCGGCGTAGCCGCGCGGCGCGTCGTCCAGGCCGATCACCGTCGCGTTGACGGCCTTGGCGATGTGCACGCGCTCGTGCAGGATCGCCATCATCAGCCCCCGGTGGTACGTCATGACGGGGCACTGCCCGGTCGTGAACCGGTGGCTCTTGGCCCAGCCGAGCCCGAGCCGCACCTTCAGCGTCCCGGTGCGCGCGTCCTGGTCGACGCCGCCCGGGTCGTCGGTGACGTAGAGGCCGGGGATGCCGAGCGCGCCGCCGGCCGTCGTCAGGCCCATCAGGGAGTTGAGGACGGTCGCGGGCGCCTCGGCGGAGTCCGGGCCGTGCGCCCGCGCCTCGAACCCGACCGCGTCCACGGCCGCGTCCACCTCGGGCACGCCGAGGATCTCGGCGATCTGGTCCTCGACGGTGCCGCGCGTCAGGTCGACGGTCTCGCAGCCGAAGCTCCGCGCCTGCGCGAGCCGTTCGGCGTTCAGGTCGCCGACGATCACCACGGCCGCGCCGAGCAGCTGCGCGGAGGCCGCCGCCGCGAGGCCGACGGGTCCGGCCCCCGCGACGTAGACCGTCGAACCGACCTGCGTCCCCGCGGTCACCGCGCCGTGGAAGCCGGTCGGGAAGATGTCCGACAGCATCGTGAGGTCGAGCAGCTTCTCGCGTGCCTGTTCGGGGTCGGGGAAGCGCAGGACGTTGAAGTCCGCGTAGGGGACCATGACGTACTCGGCCTGCCCGCCGACCCAGCCGCCCATGTCGACATAGCCGTAGGCGGCGCCGGGCCGTGCCGGGTTGACGTTCAGACAGATGCCGGTCTTGCGCTCCTTGCAGTTGCGGCAGCGGCCGCACGCGATGTTGAACGGCACCGAGACGACGTCCCCGACGCCCAGGAACTCGACGTCCGGGCCCTTCTCGACGATCTCGCCGGTGATCTCGTGGCCGAGGACCAGGCCCTCGGGCGCGGTGGTGCGACCACGCACCATGTGCTGGTCGCTGCCGCAGATGTTGGTGGCGAGGACCTTGAGGATCACGCCGTGCCGGCAGGTGCGCCCGATGTTCGCCGACGCCACCCCCGGCCCGTCCTTCAGTTCGAGCGTGGGGTGGTCGATGGTCCTGACCTCGACCGCACCCGGCTTGAGATAAGCGACTGCCTTGTTCCCGCTCATGCCTGTTCGCCGTCCCTTCGGCTCAGTGACGCGGCGTACGGCACGGCGTGCGACGCGCCGTACGGCGGATGTTCCGGCTGTGCGCACGGCGGAGTCTGCTACCGGACGGGCGTCCTGAGGAGACCCGGCGGGCCGGGTCGTTGAAGAGAGAAGAGAACGGGGCGATGGGGATGGGGGAGGGGGAACGGGGGAGGGGCGGCGGTGGTGCCCGGCCGCCCCGTCGCTCAGCGGCGCACGCGGCGGCCGCTGCCCCGGTCGAGCAGGGCGACACCGAGCGCCGCGAGGCCGATCTGGATGAGCCACTCGATCCAGTCCACGCCGTTCGTCTCCTGGACGTCGAAGCCCGCGGCGATCGCCGACCCGAGGAAGGCCGCCGCGATGCCCACGAGGATGGTGGCGAGGACGCCGATGCGTTGCCGGCCGGGCAGCGCGAGCCGGCCGAGCACACCGATGACGATGCCGATCAGGATGGCGCTGACAATGCCCGAGATCTCCATGCCCTGCCTCCGGGTGACATGTCGACAAACCTCTATGACAGCCTCTTGACTCTTGAGGGACGTCTGCCCCTGGACGGGCCGTCCAGTCGTCGCCGCGCATCCGCTACGAGGCGTCCAGTGAGGGGAGGGGCGCGGGGTGTCTAGGGTGACGCTCCATGACCACCACGAACCCTCCCGCTCCGCCCTCCTTCGCCTTCCACGTCGCCGACGTGGAGATGGAGCCGGAGCCGCTCGACCCGGGCCGGATCCTCTCGGGCGATCCGGTCGTCACCGGCGCGGTGCTGTGGGAGTCAGCTGACGGCACGCAGATGCGCGGCGTCTGGCAGATCACGCCCGGCGTCGTCACCGACACCGAGGCGGACGAACTGTTCGTGGTCGTCAGCGGCCGGGCCACCGTCGAGGTCGAGGGCGGCGGCGTCCTCGAACTCGTCCCCGGCACGGCGGCGGTGCTGCGGGCGGGCGACCGTACGACATGGACCGTGCACGAGACGCTCCGCAAGGCGTATCACCTGACGCTGGACTGACCCCGGTCCGCGGTCACGGTCACGGTGACGAGGGGCGGGCCCGGGACGTGAACAGGACGAAGGCGGCGAGCGGCAGCAGCAGGCACGCCGCCGCCAGGTTCAGCCACGCGTAACTGGCCGTCGCCACCACCAGGCCCGCCGTCGCGCCGCCGATCCCCGCAGAGAGGCTGGTCGTCAGATCGGACAGGCCCTGCGCGGCGGCGCGCGCGGCACCCGGCACCGAGTCGGTGAGCAGCGCGGAGCCCGCGACGAGCCCCGCCGACCAGCCGAGCCCGAGCACGAAGAGCCCCGCGGCGCTCTGCGCGTGGCTGCCGCCCGCGGTCCCGGCGAGCAGCGCCGCGCAGGCCAGGAGCGCCACGGCGAGGCCGATCACGGCCAGCCGCCCGTAACGGTCCGCGAGGCGCCCCATCACCGGCGAGAACGCGTACATCCCGGCGATGTGCCCGCTGATGACCAGGCCGATCAACTCGATCCCCGCGCCGTGGTGTTCGAGGTCCACCGGTGTCATTGACATGACCGACACCATCGCGGTGTGCGACACGGCGACGGTCGCCAGGGCGAGCCGGGCGCGCGGCGACGCGGAGACGGCGGTGAACCCCGCGCGCAGCGAGCGCGCCTCGCGGGTCTGCTCCTCGGCGGGGGCGAGCGCCCGCGCGGTGAGGAGCGGGTCGGGGCGCAGGGTGAGGTGGACGGTGGCCGCGGCGATGAGGAACACCCCGGCCGCCCAGACGAAGGGGCCCGACTCGGCGGGTATGCCGAGCCCGGCGACGCTGCGGCCCGCGGGCGCGGCTATGTTCGGGCCGAGGACGGCGCCGATGGTGGTGGCCCAGACGACGGTGGAGATGGCGCGGGCCCGCCGGTCGGGCGCGGCCAGGTCGGCGGCGGCGTAGCGGGCCTGGAGGTTGGCGGAGGACGCGGCGCCGAACCCGGCGAGCCCGATCAGCAGCAGCGGGAAGTTCCCGGCCGCGGCGGCGAGCACGGTCAGGGCGGCGCCGAGCGCGCCGACGACGTAGGCGAGCACGAGCCCGGACCGTCGTCCGCGCGCGTTCATCAGCGCGGCGAGCGGCATCGAGAGCACGGCCGTCCCGGCGACACTGGCCGTCGACGCGAGCCCCGACAGCGCCTCGTCCCCGCTGACCTCCTTGGCCAGCACAGCGGCGAGCGCGATCCCGGTGGCGGTCCCGAGCCCCCCGAGAATCTGCGAGACGACCAGCACCCGCTGAGTACGCCGCTGCACCCCAGCGACCACCACCCCGTCGACGACAACCACCACTGACCCCCACCCCTGAAATCCCGCGTACCTGAGCCCCGCCAGGGGCGCGGGGAACTGCGCGAGCAACCACGACGCGACGGAAGGCCGCGAACGAAGCGAAAGCCTCCACGGCGCGTGGGCATACGCAAAAAAGCCCGGCCCCTGTCAGAAGAGAGGCTCAGGCAACACCCCCTCCAGCGCAAGCAACTTCCGCTTGGTCTCCAGCCCGCCCCCGAACCCCCCGATCCCCCCGTCCCGCTCCACCACCCGATGGCACGGCACCACGACCGGCAGGGGATTCGCCCCCATCGCGGCGCCGACCGCCTGCGCGGCCCCGGGCTGCCCGACCCGCGCGGCCAGCTCCCCGTACCCGACGACCGCCCCGTAGGGCACGCCGGACGCCAGCGCGCGCAGCACCTCCCGGTTGAACCCGGCGCTGAGCGACCAGTCGAGCGGGAGGTCGAAGTCGCGGCGCCGCCCGGCGAAGTACTCCGCGAGCTGCTCCCGCGCCGCCGCGACGACCGGCGCGTCCGGCGCCTCGACCGGCGCGGCGCCGAAGCGGGCGCCGAGCCGGCCGAGTATGTCGTCCCGTACCGCGTCGGTGGCGTGGAAGACCACGCTCACCAGGCCCTCGTCGGTGGCGGCGAGCAGCAGCGGCCCGATGTCGCTGGGCACGACGGCCCACACGACGCGGCCTCGACCGACGGGGTCGAGACCGACGGCGTCACGGCCGACGGCGGTGTCCTGGCCGACGGTCCTCTGCTCAGCGGGATCCTGCCCAGTGGCGTCCATACCGACCACGGTAGAGCCGGGCACTGACAACGCCGGACGCCCGAGGGGCCGGGTCAGCCGCGGAGCGCCTTGCGCACCACGTCCGGCGCGTTCGTGATGATCCCGTCGACGCCGTACCCGGCCACCCGCTGCGTGGTCGCCGCGTCGTTGACGGTCCAGGTGTGGACCTCCAGCGTCTTCTTGTGCGGGCCCTTGAGGGCGTGCACGGCGTTCACGTAGTCCGTGGAGATCGTGGTGTTGCTCGGGTTGATCTGGTCCGTGAACGCCGCGTAGGAGGGCAGGTCGGCGACGGCGGGCGTGCCGAGGAACCCGGTGACGATGTCCGGGCGCAGCGTATGGACCGTCCGTACGCTGTCCGCGCTGAAGCTCTGGATGACCAGGCGGCGCTTGACGTGCCCGCGGCTCAGCCAGCCGTCGTTGCGCAGCTCGCGCATGATCTGCGCCTCGATGCCCGGGTACAGCTCGGGCGACTTGATCTCCATGAGCAGTTTCTGGCGGTTGTGGTCCACGCGCCGCAGGTACTGGTGCAGGGTCGGGATCCGCTGCCCGGCGAACTCGGCGCCCTTCCAGCTGCCCGCGTCGAGCCTGGCGATCTCCGCGGCGGTGAAGTCCCGCACGTTCCAGGGCGCGCGGTCGGGGTAGAGCTCCTCGACATCGGTCGTCCGGTTCAAGGTGGTGTCGTGGATGATGACCAACGCGCCGTCCTTGGTGCGCTGCACGTCGTTCTCGACCCAGTCGAAGCCGAGGTCGTCGGCCTCGTCGATGGCCTCGAGGGTGTTCTCGGGAGCGTAGGCGGAGGCGCCGCGGTGAGCGATTATCACGGGACTGTCGTGCCGGGAGGCGGCCTGAGCGGCGGTGGGCAGGACAAGGACACCGATGACCGCGGAGCCGGTCACGGTGGCCAGGGCGGCTACTGCGCGTACGTACACATCTGCTCCTCGTGCGTGGTGAGAACACGGACGGGACGAGACTGACAGGGAGTGGCCAACAGAACACAGGCGAAGGATGGTCATAAGTTGAACGGAGTTACTCGTCAGCGACCCACCCCGCGTTCGAGGCGCGGGTTTCTTTGCCGGAAAATCAATCGGACGTTCCGGGGTGCGCTTTAATCTCAGCCTCAACCACGGCCGCCCCAGTGGTCGTTGACAGGGAACGTACCGGACATCTCGGGCACGGAATCGGGCGGAAGGGCTGCGGCACATGCAAGGGACGGTCGACGGCTTCAGTTACGGGCTGGTTACGCCATTGGTGGCGTATTTCATGGCCTGCCTGGGCGGAGCCCTCGGACTGCGGTGCACCACGAGATCGCTCCGCGTGGCCAGCACCTGGCGCGCCGGCTGGCTCGCGCTCGGCTCGGCGGCGATCGGCTCGGGCATCTGGACCATGCACTTCATCGCCATGATGGGCTTCACCGTCGAGGGCGTGCCGATCCACTACGACAAGGCGCTGACGTTCGCGAGCCTCGGCCTCGCCATCGTCATGGTCGGCATCGGCGTCTTCATCGTCGGCTACAAGGGCGCGACCGGCGTCGCCCTGTTCACCGGCGGCACGATCACCGGGCTCGGGGTCGCGTCCATGCACTACCTCGGCATGGCCGGAATGCGGCTGCACGCGACGATCGAGTACAACACCTTCGTCGTCGGCGCCTCCGTCGTGATCGCCATGGTGGCCGCCACCGCCGCCCTGTGGGCCGCCGTCCAGGTCCGCGGCATCCTGTGGAGCCTCGGCGCGAGCCTGATCATGGGGCTCGCCGTCTCCGGCATGCACTACATGGGGATGGCCGCCGTCAGCGTCCACCCGCACGGCGACGTCAGCGGCGCCCCCGGCGGCGACTCCGCCACCGGGATACTCGCCCCGATGATGATCGGCCCCCTGTGCTTCCTGCTCCTCGCGGGCGTGGTCGTCATGTTCGACCCGCTGATGGTCATGGGCCGCCCCGACTGGCGCGACGCCCTGGAGGCGGAGCGGGAGGGCCTCTCCCGCGCGGGCGTGCCGCGGCCCCGCGGCGTCACCGAGCGGCCGACGACACGCACCCCGCACGGCTGGTGAGAGGGCGCCCCGCGCCCGGATCGCCCCCGGTTGTCAGTGGCGGGTCGTACGGTTGATTCCATGCGGCCCGTAACGAAGATCGAACGCACGGTGGCACCCTTCGAGGTCGTCAGCCCGTACCAGCCCAGCGGCGACCAGCCCACGGCCATCGCCGAGCTGGACAAGCGCATCCGCGCAGGCGAGAAGGATGTCGTCCTGCTCGGCGCGACCGGCACCGGCAAGTCCGCCACCACGGCGTGGATGATCGAGAAGCTCCAGCGCCCCACCCTGGTGATGGCCCCGAACAAGACGCTCGCCGCCCAGCTGGCGAACGAGTTCCGCGAGCTGCTGCCGAACAACGCGGTCGAGTACTTCGTCTCGTACTACGACTACTACCAGCCCGAGGCGTACGTCCCGCAGTCGGACACCTACATCGAGAAGGACTCCTCGATCAACGAGGAGGTGGAGCGCCTGCGCCACTCCGCGACGAACTCCCTGCTGACCCGCAAGGACGTCGTCGTGGTCGCCTCCGTCTCCTGCATCTACGGCCTGGGCACGCCGCAGGAGTACGTGGACCGCATGGTCCCCCTGAAGGTCGGCGCCGAGATGGACCGGGACGAGCTGCTCCGCCGCTTCGTCGACATCCAGTACACGCGCAACGACCTGGCGTTCCAGCGCGGCACCTTCCGCGTGCGCGGCGACACCATCGAGATCTTCCCGGTCTACGAGGAGCTCGCCGTCCGCATCGAGATGTTCGGCGACGAGATCGAGGCGCTCTCCACGCTGCACCCCCTCACCGGCGAGGTCATTAGCGACGACCAGTCGCTCTACGTCTTCCCCGCCTCGCACTACGTCGCGGGCCCCGAGCGCCTGGAGCGCGCGGTCAACGACATCGAGAAGGAGCTCGGCGAGCGCCTCACCAGCATGGAGAAGCAGGGCAAGCTCCTGGAGGCCCAGCGCCTGCGGATGCGCACCACCTACGACATCGAGATGCTCCGCCAGATCGGTACCTGCTCCGGCGTGGAGAACTACTCGATGCACTTCGACGGCCGCGAGCCCGGCTCCCCGCCGAACACGCTGCTCGACTACTTCCCGGAGGACTTCCTCCTGGTCATCGACGAGTCGCACGTCACCGTGCCGCAGATCGGCGCCATGTACGAGGGCGACGCCTCCCGCAAGCGCACCCTCGTCGACCACGGCTTCCGGCTGCCGTCCGCGCTCGACAACCGCCCGCTGAAGTGGGAGGAGTTCCAGGAGCGCGTCGGCCAGACCGTCTACCTCTCCGCGACCCCCGGCACCTACGAGCTCTCGCGCGGGGACGGCTACGTCGAGCAGATCATCCGCCCCACCGGCCTCATCGACCCCGAGGTCGTGGTCAAGCCCACCGAGGGCCAGATCGACGACCTGGTGCACGAGATCCGCACCCGCGCCGAGAAGGACGAGCGCGTCCTGGTCACCACGCTCACCAAGAAGATGGCCGAGGACCTCACGGACTACTTCGTGGAGCTCGGCATCCAGGTGCGCTACCTGCACAGCGACGTCGACACCCTGCGCCGCGTCGAACTCCTCCGCGAACTGCGCGCGGGCGAGTACGACGTCCTGGTCGGCATCAACCTGCTCCGCGAGGGCCTCGACCTGCCCGAGGTCTCGCTGGTCGCGATCCTCGACGCCGACAAGGAGGGGTTCCTGCGCTCCGGCACCTCCCTGATCCAGACCATCGGCCGCGCCGCGCGAAACGTGTCGGGCCAGGTCCACATGTACGCCGACAAGATCACCCCGGCGATGGAGAAGGCCATCGACGAGACCAACCGGCGCCGCGAGAAGCAGATCGCGTACAACAAGGCGAACGGCATCGACCCGCAGCCGCTGCGCAAGAAGATCAACGACATCGTGGCGTCCATCGCGCGCGAGGACGTCGACACCGAGGCGCTGCTCGGCACCGGCTACCGCAAGGGCGGCAAGGACGGGAAGCCCGGCAAGGCGCCCGTTCCCTCCCTCGGCAAGGCGGACACCGGCAAGAAGAAGCGCGGCAAGGCGGCCGAGACGGTGCCCACCGACCGACCCGCCGCCGAGCTCTCCGCGCAGATCGAGGAGCTGACGGACCGGATGCGGGCCGCCGCCGCGGATCTCCAGTTCGAGGTCGCGGCGCGCCTGCGCGACGAGGTGTCCGAGATGAAGAAGGAGCTGCGCCAGATGCGGGAGGCGGGCATCGCCTGACCTGTCACGACGGGCGGAGCGCAGGGGGCGCTGTGTTGCAATGCCGCCACAAATTCCCGACCGCGGTGGCGGCGTTGCCGGTGGGGCCCCATAGGGTTTGCCCCACCGCGCGCAAGCCGCGGCAACAGGGGACAGTTCGAGAGGGGACAGCGCGTGACGGCCGATTTTGCGGGTTTTTCGAAAGGCCCTGGCATCAGCTTGACCAAGGGCCAGGCCATCAGCCTGGAGAAGAAGGGCGGAGGCACCCTCACCGCCGTGCGCATGGGCCTCGGCTGGCAGGCCGCCCCGCGCCGCGGCCTGTTCGGCTCCCGCACCCGGGAGATCGACCTGGACGCCTCCGCGGTGCTCTTCGCCGACAAGCAGCCGGTGGACGTGGTCTTCTTCCGCCACCTCGTCAGCGACGACGGCTCGGTGCGGCACACCGGTGACAACCTGGTCGGTGGCGTCGGACAGGGCGGCGACGACGAGGCGATCCTGGTCGACCTGGCCCGCGTCCCGGTCCACATCGACCAGATCGTCTTCACGGTCAACTCCTTCACGGGGCAGACCTTCCAGGAAGTGCAGAACGCGTTCTGCCGCCTGGTCGACGAGACGAACGGCGAGGAGCTCGCCCGGTACACGCTCGACGGCGGCGGCCAGTACACGGCGCAGATCATGGCGAAGGTGCACCGCGACACAGCGGGCGGCTGGAAGATGACGGCCCTGGGCACGGCGGCCAACGGCCGCACCTTCCAGGACCTCATGCCCGCGATCCTGCCCAGCCTGTAACGGGGCCGACGATGGCGGCCGAACTGGTGCGGGGCCAGAATCACCCGCTGACCCGGACGCGCCTCGAGATCCGGGTGTCGGCCGGCCGCCCGGTCGTCGCGGGCGCCACGCTCGCCGACGACCGGGGCACCGTGCGCGGCCCCGGCCAGGTCGCCCACCCCGGCGCGCCCGCGCTGCCGGGGCTCGAAGTGCCGCGCCAGGCCGCCGCCGACCACCGGCTCGCCGTCGACCTGGACGCGATGCCCGAGCACGTGCACCGCGTCACCGTGCTGCTCGCCCTGCCGCTCTCCACCGGCGGGCCCACCCGGTTCGGCGCGGTGGCGGCCCCGTACGTCGCGGTCACCGGGCTCGACGGCGCCGAGGTGGCCAGCTACACCATCACCGGGCTCGACACCGAGTCGGCCGTCACCGCCCTGGAGCTGTACCGCAGACAGGGCGCCTGGAAGGTCCGCGCCGTCGGCCAGGGCTACGCGGACGGGCTCGGCGCCCTCTTCGCCGACCAGGGCGTGCCCGACGCGCACGCCCTCGCGACCGCCGTCCACCAGGCCGTCGCCCAGAGCCTGGCCCGCACGGTGGCGCCCGCGCCGCGCCCCGCCGACGAGACCCAGGTCCGCGCGCCGGCCACGGCAGGACAGGCGGCGAGCCCCGCACCACCCGCCGCGCCCGCCCCGGCACCGGCCCCCGGCACCCCGCCCGGCCCCATCGACTACACCCACCCCGGGCGCCAGGCGCCTCCGCCGCCCGTCCCGGCGCAGGCCGCCGCACCGGGTGGCGGGCCCGCCGCGCCCGTGGCGGGCGACGCGACCGGCTGGTCCATGGACGAGCGGCTCTACAACCAGGTGTGGGGCATGTTCGAGGACCTGGCCCGGACCGCCGCGGCCTACCGCAGCGCCGTCGACTTCGCGGACTCCCGCATGGAGCAGGAGCTCGACAAGGTCCTCTCCGACCCGCGCAGCCGCATCGGCGGGCAGGCCGACGCCGCCCGCGAGAGCGCCGCCGCCAAGCACGCCGCCCTCGTCGACCGCGCGCGGGAAGCGCTCGACCGGGACCTGGCCCAGCTCGCCGCCGAGTCCGAGGTCGTCGAACCCGCGCTCCCGGCCCCGTACGCGGGCTGGGACAACCCGTGCTGGCACGCGTACCGCAACCCCATGGAGATCCCCATGGCCGTCCGCCTCGGCGAGCTGCGGCTGCCCGAGAGCGACAGCGTCGGCCTGCGCATCCCCATGCTGGTCCGGCTGCCGCTCGAGCGCGGCCTGTGGATCGACGCGGGCGCGTCCGACCCGGAGGTGCTCGCGGACGCCGACGAGCTGCGCGCCCGCGCCGCCCGCACCGCGACCGAGCTGGTGGCACGGCTGCTCGCGGCCTACCCGGCGGGCGAGTTCAGCGTGCATGTCGTCGACCCGGCGGGCACGGCGGCGGGCGCGCTCGCCCCGCTCGTCGACGCCGGGGTGCTCGCCGGACCCGTGGCCCGGGGCACGGCGGGCGTCGCCGAGACGCTGACGCGGCTGACCGAGCGGGTCGACCTCGTGCAGATGGCGGTCCGCAGCGGTGCGGTGGACGCCCTGCCGCCCGGCCTCGACGTCGCCGAGCAGCTCCTGGTCGTGCACGACTTCCCGCACGGCTTCGACGACCGCGCGGTGACCCGCCTCCGCTACCTCGCGGACGAGGGCCCGCAGGTCGGCGTGCACCTGCTGCTCGTGGCCGACCGCGAGGACGCCGCCGAGTACGGACCGCTCCTCGACCCGCTGTGGCGGGCCCTGCTCCGTCTCACCCCGGTCCCCGACGACCACCTCGCCGACCCCTGGGTGGGACACGCCTGGACGTACGAGCCGCCCGCGATCCCGGACGGCAGCGCGGTCCTGCGGCGGGTCCTGGGAGAGGTGGCGAGGGCCCGGCGGGAGCGGAACCTCTGACTTCTTCTTTGCGCAAGGAGACTCTGCTGACCTGCGGTTTTGGGATGACCTTTACCTAAACCTTTACCTTTCATGGGTGTTTCGAGTACGCTCCTTTACGCGGAGGGGAGTACTCCCGTACGCGGCGTTCCCGTCAATACGGACGATGCGGCCCGATGGCCGGTCGATCCCGGGGCGTCGGCCCGAGGCGCGGCACGCGCCCGGGTGGAAGAGACCTCCGGCAGCGACGACGCTGATCAGTAGCCGTACGACGCCGGAGGCGCAGTGGACGTATCGATGACCCTTTGGGTACTGACCATTCTTGGTCTGTGTGCCCTGATCGCGGTCGACTTCTTCATCGGGCGCAAGCCCCACGACGTATCCATCAAGGAAGCCGGGATCTGGACCGTCGTCTGGATCGCGCTCGCCGTGCTCTTCGGCATCGGCGTGACCATCTGGGGCAGCAGCCAGGCGGGCGGCGAGTTCTTCGCGGGCTTCATCACCGAGAAATCGCTCAGCGTCGACAACCTCTTCGTCTTCATCCTGATCATGGCGAAGTTCTCGGTGCCGACCCATCTGCAGCAGCGCGTGCTGCTGTTCGGTGTGCTGATCGCGCTCGTGCTGCGGGCGATCTTCATCGCGGCGGGTGCCGCCGTCATCGCCAACTTCTCGTGGGTCTTCTACATCTTCGGCGCATTCCTCATCTACACCGCGTGGAAGCTCGTCAAGGAGGCGATGGGCGACGACGAGGAGGAGGAGTTCGAGGAGAACCGCCTGCTCAAGTCCATCGAGACGAAGTTCGGCGTCGCCGACCGGTACCACGGCACGAAGCTCTTCATCCGTGAGCACGGCAAGAAGATCATGACGCCGCTCCTGGTCGTCATGCTCGCCATCGGCATGACCGACGTGCTCTTCGCGATGGACTCGATCCCCGCGATCTTCGGCCTGACCCAGGACCCGTACATCGTCTTCACGGCCAACGCGTTCGCGCTCATGGGCCTGCGCCAGCTGTACTTCCTCATCGGCGGACTGCTCAAGAAGCTGGTCCACCTCAGCTACGGCCTGTCCGTGATCCTCGGCTTCATCGGTGTGAAGCTGGTCCTGCACGCCCTGCACGAGAACGGGGTGCACGTACCGGAGATCAGCATTCCGGTCTCCCTGAGCGTCATCTGCGGTGTCCTGGTCATCACCACGATCACCAGCCTCATCGCCTCGAAGAAGCAGGCCGAGCGGGACGCGGCGACCGGCCGGGACCGCAAGGACAGCATCGACGCCTGACCACGACGGGCGTAGGCATGACCAGCACCGGGTGGTGCGCGCGGACGGTTGCCGCGCGCGTCGCCCGGTGCTTGCCTGTGCCGTGAGCGCACCCCGGCCCGGGGCACGCCGGCCGTGCGGGGGAGGCCCCATGAGCCAGAAGTTCGTACAGATCGTCGACTTCGAGACCCGGCGCTTCGACGAGATGAAGGAGCTGCTCGACCGGTTCGAGCAGCGCATGGCGGGGGAGTCCGGCGGACCCATGCACCGCATGATGCTCCAGGACCGCGACCACGCCGGCCGCTACCTCGCGGTCCTCGAGTTCGCGTCGTACGACGAGGCGATGCGCAACGACGCCCGCCCCGAGGTCGCCCAGCTGAACGAACAGCTGATCGCCCTCTGCACGCGACCGCCCTCCTTCGGCAACTACGACCTGCGGGACGCGCGCGAGCTGAAGTGACGCGAGGGACCCGGCTCAGGAGACACCGCCTGAGTCGCGGCCCCGCCGCACCCCCGGCACCATCGACAGCATGATCACCAGACTCCGGGCCCTGGCCACGCGGTGGACCGTCGCCGTCCCGGTCCTGGCGGTCGTGCTGCTCGCCCTCACCTGGGGGCGCTCCCTGCCGGGCGTCCTGGTCGCCGTCGTCTCCGTCGTCCTCGCGGGGTCCGTCCTCGCCGCCGTGCACCACGCCGAGGTCATCGCCCACCGCGTCGGCGAACCCTTCGGCTCGCTCGTCCTGGCCGTCGCGGTCACGGTCATCGAGGTCGCGCTCATCGTCACCCTGATGGCCGACGGCGGCGACAAGAGCGCCACCCTGGCCCGGGACACGGTCTTCGCCGCCGTGATGATCACCTGCAACGGCATCGTCGGGATCAGCCTGCTCACCGCCGCCCTCCGCCACCGCGTGGCGGTCTTCCAGTCGGAGGGCACGGGCAGCGCGCTCGCGACGGTGGCCACCCTCGCCACGCTCTGCCTGGTCCTCCCGACGTTCACGACCAGCAAGCAGGGCCCGGAGTTCTCCACGTCGCAGCTGCTCTTCTCCGCGATCGCGGCGCTCGTCCTGTACGGGCTCTTCGTCGCCACGCAGACCGTGCGCCACCGCGACTACTTCCTGCCCATCACCAAGCACGGCGACGTCATCGACGCCGACGACCATGCGAACGCGCCGAGCACCGGCACGGCCCTGACGAGCCTGGGGCTGCTCGCGCTGGCGCTCATCGCGGTCGTCGGCCTCGCCAAGGGCGTGTCGAAGACGATCGAGCACGGGGTGGCGGCGGCGGGGATGCCGCAGGCCGTCGTCGGCGTGATCATCGCGCTGCTCGTGCTGCTCCCCGAGACCATCGCCGCCCTGCGCGCGGCCCGCCGCGACCGCGTCCAGACCAGCCTCAACCTGGCGCTGGGCTCCGCCATGGCCAGCATCGGCCTGACGGTCCCGGCCGTCGCCATCGCCTCGTTCTGGCTGTCGGGCCCGCTCGTCCTGGGCCTGGGCGCCACCCACATGACCCTGCTCGCCCTGACCCTGATCGTGACGACGCTGACGGTGGTCCCGGGCCGCGCCACGCCCCTCCAGGGCGGCGTGCACCTGGTCGTCCTGGCGGCGTACGTGGAACTGGCGGTCACCCCCTGACGCCCGCGTGATAGACCCACAAGGAGCATCCGCCCGACGTACGGAGGTCCTTGTGCCGCACACCCTCGCCACCGCGCCGATCCTGGTCCTGAACGGCCCGAACCTGAACCTCCTCGGCAAGCGCCAGCCCGAGATCTACGGCCGCGACACCCTCGCCGACGTCGAGGCCCTCTGCACCAAGGCGGCCGCCGCCCACGGCGCCACGGTCGACTTCCGCCAGTCCAACCACGAGGGCGAACTCGTCGACTGGATCCACGAGGCCCGCGAGCACCACGTCGGCATCGTCATCAACCCGGCGGCCTACTCCCACACGTCCGTCGCGATCCTGGACGCCTTGAACACCTGCGACGGCCTCCCTGTGATCGAGGTCCACATCTCGAACATCCACCAGCGGGAGACCTTCCGCCACCACTCCTACGTCTCGGTCCGCGCGGACGGGGTGATCGCGGGCTGCGGCGTGCAGGGGTACGCGTTCGGGGTGGAACGGGTGGCGTCGCTGGCGGCGGCGGGGGCCGCGCGGGCCTGAAGGGCTACCAGCCCCGCGCGCGCCACTCCTGGAGGTGCGGGCGCTCGGCGCCCAGGGACGTGTCGTTGCCGTGGCCCGGGTAGACCCAGGTCTCGTCGGGGAGCGGGGCGAAGATCTTCGTCTCCACGTCGTCGATGAGGCTCGTGAAGGCCTCCGGGTCCTTCCACGTGTTGCCGACGCCGCCCGGGAAGAGGCAGTCGCCGGTGAACACGTGCGGGTGCCCGTGCGGGTCGTCGTAGATCAGGGCGATCGAGCCGGGGGTGTGGCCGACGAGGTGGCGGGCCGTGAGCGTGATGCGGCCGAACTCGATCGTGTCGCCGTCCGCGACCGGGACCTGCGTCGGGACCGGGATGCCCTCGGCGTCGTCGCGCCCCGCGTACGTACGCGCGCGCGTGGCGGCGACGACCTCGGCGAGCGCCTGCCAGTGGTCGCCGTGGCGGTGCGTGGTGACGACGGCCGCGATGCCGTCGTCACCGATGAGGCGGAGCAGTGTCGTCGCCTCGTTCGCCGCGTCGATGAGGAGCTGCTGGTCGGTCGCGCGGCACCGCAGCAGATAGGCGTTGTTGTCCATCGGCCCGACCGCGACCTTGGAGATCATCAGGTCCTGCAGCTCGTGCACGTCCGCCGGGCCGCCGACCTTCACCGCTCCGCTGTACGTCATGCGCTCAGCCTATAGCGGGGGCAGCGCGGGCAGGGAGCCACGGTCGACGGAGAGCGCCCCGCCGTCCCTACGGCCTGCCAGCCAGCCGAGGAGGTCCGCCGGGGAACCGTGGACGGCTGACATGTCCGGCAGGTGATCGCGGAAGCGCTGCGTCAGGAAGTCGGTCTCCCGCTGCGTGAACTCCTCCGGCAGGTCCTCCAGCTCGTAGCCGATGTCCAGGTCCACGTGGTGGAGCTCGATCTCCGCCCAGCGGCGGAAGGGGATGCGGGAGGCGGTGTCCTTGACGCCGTTGCGGAGTTCGACCGTGCGGGACCAGTCGGCGTCCTGGGCGGTGGAGGCCTGGAAGCGGGCCGCGCTCTCCCGTACGTCGTCCAGCTGGGCCCGCAGCTCGCGCGGGGCGCCGCGTTCGATGTCCGCGTCCCGCGCCTCCGCGCTCTCGTACATGGGGCGCCCGGCGAGGACGTTGACGAGCGCGTCCGCGTTGCGGGCGAGATGGGCGAGGACATGACCGCGGGTCCAGCCGGGCAGGCGTGACGGGTGCGTCACAGCCGCGTTGTCCAGGGTGCCGACCGCGGCGAGCAGTCGTTCGGTCGCTTCACGTACAGACAGCAGGTCACGCTCGTGATGATCCATGGCGCAGACGGTAGCGGTGCCACACGTTCGGGTGAAGGTGGCCGACATCATGCCGGAATCGAATGTACGTGCTATATGGTCGAAGGCGGCTTCGGGCATGCTTGAAGGTCCGGGTTTGTTACCGAAGACGGGAAGCCGACCGCGTTGTCAGTGGCTCCCTCTAGTCTTCGAAACGGCAGGCTTCTCATCGGTTTCCTGCCGTACAGGGCTTCCTGTCACTTCTCCAAGGAAAGGTACGGACCGGCGTGGCCGACCGTCTCATCGTCCGTGGCGCGCGCGAGCACAATCTCCGGAATGTCTCGCTCGACCTCCCGCGCGACTCCCTCATCGTCTTCACCGGTCTGTCCGGCTCCGGCAAGTCCTCGCTCGCGTTCGACACGATCTTCGCCGAGGGACAGCGGCGCTACGTCGAATCGCTGTCCTCGTACGCCCGCCAGTTCCTCGGCCAGATGGACAAGCCGGACGTCGACTTCATCGAGGGCCTCTCCCCGGCCGTCTCGATCGACCAGAAGTCGACCTCGCGCAACCCGCGCTCCACGGTCGGCACCATCACCGAGGTCTACGACTACCTGCGTCTGCTCTTCGCGCGCATCGGCAAGCCGCACTGCCCCGAGTGCGGCCGGCCCATCGCGCGCCAGTCGCCGCAGGCCATCGTCGACAAGGTCCTGGAGCTGCCCGAGGGCAGCCGCTTCCAGGTCCTGTCGCCGCTGGTGCGCGAGCGCAAGGGCGAGTTCGTCGACCTCTTCGGCGACCTGCAGACCAAGGGCTACTCCCGCGCGCGGGTGGACGGCGAGACGATCCAGCTCACCGAGCCGCCGACGCTGAAGAAGCAGGAGAAGCACACCATCGAGGTGGTCGTCGACCGCCTCACGGTGAAGGACTCCGCCAAGCGCCGCCTGACCGACTCCGTGGAGACCGCGCTCGGCCTCTCCGGCGGCATGGTCGTGCTCGACTTCGTCGACCTCCCCGAGGACGACCCCGAGCGCGAGCGCATGTACTCGGAGCACCTGTACTGCCCGCACGACGACCTGTCGTTCGAGGAGCTGGAGCCCCGCTCCTTCTCCTTCAACTCGCCCTTCGGCGCCTGCCCCGACTGCTCGGGCATCGGTACGCGCATGGAGGTCGACCCCGACCTGATCGTGCCGGACGAGGAGAAGTCGCTCGACGAGGGCGCCATCCACCCCTGGTCGCACGGTCACACCAAGGACTACTTCGCGCGGCTCATCGGCGCGCTCGCCGACGCCCTCGGCTTCCGTACGGACATCCCGTTCGCCGGGCTGCCGCAGCGGGCGAAGAAGGCCCTGCTCCACGGCCACAAGACGCAGATCGAGGTCCGCTACCGCAACCGGTACGGGCGCGAGCGCCGGTACACGACGCCGTTCGAGGGCGCCTTGCCGTTCGTGAAGCGCCGCCACAGCGAGGCCGAGTCGGACTCCAGCCGCGAGCGCTTCGAGGGCTACATGCGCGAGGTGCCCTGCCCGACCTGTGAGGGCACACGCCTCAAGCCGATCGTGCTGGCCGTCACGGTCATGGACAAGTCCATCGCCGAGGTCTCGGCCATGTCCATCAGCGACTGCGCCGACTTCCTCAGGAAGCTGACGCTGAACGCGCGCGACAAGAAGATCGCCGAGCGTGTGCTGAAGGAGGTCAACGAGCGGCTCCGCTTCCTCGTCGACGTCGGCCTCGACTACCTCTCGCTGAACCGCGCGGCCGGCACGCTCTCCGGCGGCGAGGCGCAGCGCATCCGCCTGGCGACGCAGATCGGCTCCGGCCTCGTCGGCGTCCTGTACGTGCTCGACGAGCCGTCCATCGGCCTGCACCAGCGCGACAACCACCGTCTGATCGAGACCCTGGTCCGGCTGCGCGACATGGGCAACACGCTCATCGTGGTCGAGCACGACGAGGACACCATCAAGGTGGCCGACTGGGTCGTGGACATCGGCCCCGGCGCGGGCGAGCACGGCGGCAAGGTCGTGCACAGCGGCCCGTTGAAGGAGCTGCTGAGCAACGCCGAGTCGATGACCGGGCAGTACCTGTCGGGCAAGAAGGCGATCCCGGTCCCGGACGTCCGGCGCCCCGTGGACCCGTCACGGCAGCTCACCGTGCACGGCGCCAAGGAGAACAACCTGCGGGACATCGACGTGTCCTTCCCGCTCGGTGTCCTCACGGCCGTCACCGGCGTCTCGGGTTCCGGCAAGTCCACGCTGGTCAACGACATCCTCTACACGCACCTGGCCCGCGAGCTGAACGGCGCGCGTTCGGTTCCCGGCCGCCACACGCGCGTGGAGGGCGACGACCAGGTCGACAAGGTCGTGCACGTCGACCAGTCGCCCATCGGCCGTACGCCCCGGTCCAACCCGGCGACGTACACGGGCGTCTTCGACCACGTCCGCAAGCTGTTCGCGGAGACGACGGAGGCGAAGGTGCGGGGCTACCTGCCCGGGCGCTTCTCCTTCAACGTCAAGGGCGGCCGCTGCGAGAACTGCTCGGGCGACGGCACCATCAAGATCGAGATGAACTTCCTGCCGGACGTGTACGTCCCGTGCGAGGTCTGCCACGGCGCCCGCTACAACCGGGAGACCCTGGAGGTCCACTACAAGGGCAAGTCCATCGCCGAGGTCCTGGACATGCCGATCGAGGAGGCGCTCGACTTCTTCGAGGCGGTCCCCGGGATCGCCCGCCACCTCAGGACGCTCAACGACGTCGGTCTCGGCTACGTCCGTCTCGGGCAGTCCGCGCCGACCCTGTCGGGCGGTGAGGCGCAGCGCGTGAAGCTGGCGAGCGAGCTGCAGAAGCGTTCCACTGGCCGCACGGTGTACGTGCTCGACGAGCCGACCACCGGTCTGCACTTCGAGGACATCAGCAAGCTGATCACGGTCCTTTCCGGGCTGGTCGACAAGGGCAACTCGGTCATCGTGATCGAGCACAACCTGGACGTCATCAAGACGGCGGACTGGGTCGTCGACATGGGCCCCGAGGGCGGCAGCGGAGGCGGCATCGTCGTCGCCGAGGGCACCCCGGAGCAGGTCGCGTCGGAGCCGGCCAGCCACACCGGCAAGTTCCTGCGGGACATCCTCGGCGCCGACCGGGTCACGGACGCGTCCGCGCCTGCCGGGCGGGCCCGCAAGAGCGCGGCGCGGAAGAAGACGGTGGCCGCCAGTGCGGCTCCGGCGAAGAAGACGGCCACGGCGAAGGCGTCCGCCTCCGGCAAGGCCACCGCTTCCGGCAAGGCGGCGAAGTCGGCCTCGGCCAAGCCCGCCGCCAAGTCGGCCGCGAAGAAGCCCGCGGCGAAGAAGGCGGCGACGACTCGGGCCCGTAAGGCCTGATCGGTCGCCGGACCGGCCTGACCCTGACCAGCAGTGCGCCCCGCGGGAGACTTCCGCGGGGCGCACTGCGTTGCGGGGTTCCGGCCGGCTAGACGGCGCCGACCTCGGACGCGTACGGCGGCTCGGCCCCCGCCCGGGAGCACGTGACGGCCGCCGCGCGGGCCGCAAACCGCAGCAGCCGCGCCCAGCCGTCCTCGCTCAGCTCCGCGAGGGCCGCCGGGGACAGGGCGTCCTGCTGGGCGAGGCCGTGCAGCAGCGCCGCGTTGACCGTGTCGCCCGCGCCGATCGTGTCCACGACGTCGACGCGCTCGCCCGGCACTGACAATTCACCGCCGTCCCGGGTGAAGACGATGAGCCCGTCGCCGCCCCGGGTGACCACGACGGCCGCGGGGCCCGCCGACAGCCACTCCCGGGGCGTCCCGCCGAGCCACTCGGCGTCCTCCTCGGAGAGCTTCAGGAGGGTGGTGGACGGCAGCCAGCTCTTGAAGCGGGCCCGGTAGGCGTCGGCGTCCGGGATCAGGCCCGCCCGGATGTTCGGGTCGAGAGCGGTGCACAGGCCCTGCGCGGCGGCCCGGCGCATCAGCTCCTCGTACGCGGTCGCCCCCGGCTCCAGGACGAGCGAGCAGGTGCCGAACGACACCGCGCGCGTGCCCGCGGGCAGCGCGTCCGGCACCGCGAACAGCCGGTCGGCGGTCCCCTCGACGTAGAACGTGTAACCGGCCGAGCCGTCCGCCCCGATGGACGCGACGGCCAGCGTCGTCGGCTCGTCGCCGCGCTGCACGGGGGTCACGTCGACACCGGCCGCCCGGACCCCGTCGAGCAGGGCCTCGCCGAACGCGTCCCGGGACACGCGCGAGCAGAAGGCGGTCGCGGAACCGAGCCGGCCGAGCGCCACCGCCGTGTTGTACGGGCCACCGCCGAGCCGGGGCGCGAGCGCGGGCAGCGCGCCGCCGTCACCGCCCGCGCTCAACGGCACGAGGTCGATCAGGGCCTCTCCGGCGACGACGATCACGCTTGTTCCTCTCGGACGGGGACGGACGGCACGGGGGCGCGCCCGGTGCCGATGACACGCGGGGCGCACCCGGGTGCCGACGGCAGGGTAGAACGTCCTGGCCCGGAGGTCAGCAGGCGTCCCGGACACGGGCACGGGTGAGCGGCGGTACGGGCACGGGGGCGGTGGGTTCGGGCAGGGCGGGGCCCAAGTCGCCGGGCAGGGCGGGTCCGGTGGCCCCGAGCAGCGTGGGGGTGTCACCAGCGGGCGGTTGCTCGTCGGTATCGTCTGATCTGTTACGCACGTCCGTTCTCGTCCGGCCGGGCTCGTACGCCCGTTCGCGCCCGTTCACGCCCGTTCACGTTCATGGAGCCCAGATGCCCGGCACGACCCCGTCCCGTATCTCTCGTCGTACCGCCCTGCGCGGCGCGGCCGTCGCGGGGACGGCCGGGCTCGGGCTGACCGCCTGCTCGACCGGGTCGGGCGGTGGCGCGGCGGCCGCGCCCAGCGCGCCGGTCGACCTCGGCAAGGCCGACGAGGTGCCCGAGGGCGGGGCGAAGCTCTACAAGGACGAGCATGTCGTCGTCAGCCGCGCGGAGGGCGGGCAGTACCGGGCGTTCAGCACCATCTGCACGCACGCCGGATGCCCGATCGGGATGCTGAAGGGCACGGAGCTGACCTGCAACTGCCACGGCAGCAAGTTCGACGCCACGACCGGCAAGGTGCTGCACGCCCCGGCGACGACGCCGCTGGAGGAGCTTGCGGTGAAGGTCGAGGGCGGCAAGATCGTGGCCGGCCCGCAGAAGTGACGCAGGAGTGACGCAGCAGTGACGCAAGGACGCAGGAGTGACGCAGTGATGCAGGAGTGACGCGGAGGCGGCGTCACCCGCGCGGGTTCACTCCCAGTCCCAGCCGATCCCGATCAGCCCAGCCCGCACCTGCGGCTCCACCAGATGCACCGAACGGGGCCGCCCGGTGAGCGTCAGCTCCTGGCGTCCGCCGCGCGGCGCGGCCGTCGACTGCTGGGCGAACCGGTGGCACCGCACGGGCAGCGCGTCGTCGGCGAACGCGACCTGCAGGACGTACTGTCCGCCCGTTCCGCCGAACCCGCGGACGTACTCCGTCGAGGCACCGGCCGTGCCGTCCTCGAACCCGTAGCGGAACAGATGCGTCTCCCCGGCCCGCAGCCGCGCGTCGAAGAGCAGCTCCGCCACCAGGACGCCGGTCCCGCCGTCCCAGCGCACCCGGCCCGTACGGCAGTTCTCCATGGCGTGCACGGCGACGTCGCCCGGCGAGCACCCCGGGTCGCCCTGGTGGACGGCGACATAGCGGTCCACCCCGTCGCGGTGGGCCCGTACGACGTGCTGGGAGTCCCTGCCGAGCAACTGCCTGTGCACGCCGATGCGGACCCGTTCGTGCTGGCCGACGCTGTGCAGGCCGCCGTCCGGCGGGGCCGCCGGGTCCAGTTCGGTGAGGAGCCGGCCGAGCACGCCGGACGCCTCGACGAGCGAGCGGTATGGGCGGGCGGCGGGCCGCTGGGGCGCGCCCGCGGGGGTGGCCGGGCCGAGCAGCCGGATCAGCGACTCCTCGGGCAGGTCGAGGATCTCCTCCAGAGCGCGTACGGCCCGCATGGACTCGGAGCGCTGCGGGCGCCGGGCGCCTTGCTGCCAGTAGCTGAGGCTCGTGACGCCGACCTTGATGCCGTGGCGGGAGAGATGGTGCTGGACCCGGTGGAGCGGCAGCCGCCGCGCGGCGATCGCCGCGCGCAGGGCGAGGTGGAACGGGCCGGTGCGCAGGACCGCCTCCAGGGCGGGGTCCCGCTCCACCGGTTCGTGTAAGGGCGGCCGATCGAGCCGATCAAGCCGATCAGTCTGTGTCGGCCGATCAAGCCGATCATGCTGTTTCAGCCGATCGAGCCGATCGAGCCGATCAGGCTGTTCGTGCCGTTCGCCGAGCCGCATCCGGCCTCCTGCCATCCGGGCGTGGACACCCGGCATTGAAGCGTTGTTGTCCTGCACTCGACAAGCCCCGCGGGGGCCGGCGCGGAAGCCCCGTCCCCAGGAGCGCCGGACTGTCACACCCCGCCAGTAGGGTGTCTGACATGGCCGACCCTTCCAGCTACCGCCCCAAGCCGGGACAGATTCCCGACTCCCCAGGGGTGTACAGGTTCCGCGACGAGCACCGCCGGGTGATCTACGTCGGAAAGGCGAAGAGCCTGCGCCAGCGCCTGGCGAACTACTTCCAGGACCTGGCGAACCTGCACCCCCGCACGCGCTCCATGGTCACCACGGCCGCCTCGGTGGAGTGGACGGTGGTGTCGACGGAGGTCGAGGCGCTGCAGCTGGAGTACTCCTGGATCAAGGAGTACGACCCCCGGTTCAACGTCAAGTACCGCGACGACAAGAGCTACCCGTACCTCGCGGTCACGATGAACGAGGAGTATCCGCGGGTCCAGGTGATGCGCGGCCAGAAGAAGAAGGGCGTGCGGTACTTCGGCCCGTACAGCCACGCGTGGGCCATCCGCGACACCGTCGACCTGCTCCTCCGCGTCTTCCCGGTCCGTACGTGCTCCGCGGGCGTGTTCAAGAACGCCGCGCGGACCGGCCGCCCCTGCCTGCTCGGGTACATCGGCAAGTGCTCCGCCCCGTGCGTGGGCCGCGTCACGCCCGAGGAGCACCGGGATCTGGCCGAGGAGTTCTGCGACTTCATGGCCGGGCGCACGGGCACGTACATCCGCCGCCTGGAGAAGGACATGGCGGAGGCCGCCGAGGACATGGAGTACGAGCGCGCGGCCCGGCTGCGCGACGACGTCGGCGCCCTGCGCAAGGCCATGGAGAAGAGCGCGGTCGTCCTCGCGGACGCCACCGACGCCGACCTCATCGCCCTCGCGGAGGACGAGCTGGAGGCCGCCGTCCAGATCTTCCACGTCCGGGGCGGGCGCGTGCGGGGTCAGCGCGGCTGGGTCACCGACAAGGTCGAGGCGGTCACGAGCGGCGACCTCGTCGAGCACGCGCTCCAGCAGCTCTACGGGGAGGAGACCGGGGACTCCGTTCCCAAGGAGGTCCTGGTCCCGGCGCTGCCCGACCCGGTCGAGCCGGTCCAGGCGTGGCTCACCGAGCGGCGCGGGTCGGCCGTGTCGCTGCGCATTCCGCAGCGCGGCGACAAGAAGGCGCTGATGGAGACCGTGCACCGCAATGCGACGCACGCGCTCGCCCTGCACAAGACCAAGCGCGCCTCCGACCTCACCACGCGCTCGCGCGCCCTGGAGGAGATCGCCGAGGCGCTCGGCCTGGACAGCGTGCCGCTGCGCATCGAGTGCTACGACATCTCGCACCTCCAGGGCGACGACGTCGTGGCCTCCATGGTGGTCCTGGAGGACGGCCTCGCCCGCAAGAGCGAGTACCGCCGCTTCCAGATCAGGGGGTTCGAGGGGCAGGACGACGTCCGCTCCATGCACGAGGTGATCACGCGTCGCTTCAAGCGGTACCTCTCCGCGCAGGAGAAGTCGGGGGAGTGGTCCGACGCGGAGCTGGGCGGCGACGGCGACGGCGATGACGCCGGGCCGAGCGAGTCGACCCTCACGGAGGAGGACGGCCGCCCCAAGAAGTTCGCGTACCCGCCGCAGCTCGTCGTGGTCGACGGCGGCCAGCCGCAGGTGGCGGCGGCCAAGCGAGCGCTCGACGAGCTGGGCATCGACGACGTCGCCGTCTGCGGCCTCGCCAAGCGGCTCGAAGAGGTGTGGGTGCCGGACGAGGAGGACCCCGTCGTCCTGCCCCGCACCAGCGAGGGCCTCTACCTCCTCCAGCGCGTCCGCGACGAGGCCCACCGCTTCGCCATCACCTACCAGCGCACCAAGCGCGCCAAGCGCTTCCGCGCCGGGCCCCTCGATGACGTGCCCGGCCTCGGCGACACCCGCAAGCAGGCCCTCATCAAGCACTTCGGCTCCGTCAAGCGCCTCCGCGCCGCGACGATCGACCAGATCTGCGAGGTCCCCGGCATAGGCCGCAGAACAGCGGAGACGATCGCGGCGGCCTTCGCGAAGGCGGAGCCTGCGGCGCCGGCGGTGAACATGACGACGGGCGAAATCCTGGAGGACGAGCCGCCCACGACCGCCACGGACGAGCCGCCCGCGGCCGCCACCGAGGAGCCGCCCGCGGCCGCCACGGACGAGCCCTCCACGACCGCCACGGACGAGCCGCCCGCGGCCGCCACCCGGGAAGACGACGCGGCAGACGTCCCGGACGACTCCGAGCGGGGCGCCTCCGGGGACACCCCGGCGGCCCTTCCCGGTGGCCCTCGGGCGGCGGCCCCCGCTAGCCCGCAGGGGGATGCCGCCGAGGGCGCTCACGGCGACGGCCGGAAGGGCTCCCGGGGCGACGTCCCGGACGACTCCGAGCGGGGCGCCCCCGGGGACACCCCGGTGACCCTTTCCGGTGGCCCTCGGGCGGCGGCCCACGTGGGCCCGCAGGGGGATGCCGCCGAGGGCGCTCACGGCGACGGCCGGAAGGCCTCCCGGGGCGATGCCCACGGTCCCGCCGACGGCGACGGCGACGGCGACGGCGACGGCGACGTCCACGGCCCCGCCGACGGCGTCCGCGGCCCCGCCGACGGCGGCGGTCGGGCGGACGCCCCGGCCGAGAGGCTGCCGCATGACGCAGCCGGGGCCCCAACCCAGGCCCCGGCACACGCCCCGGCCCCGGCCGGTTCACAGCCCGACGCCCGCCGCCGCGCGGACGCCGACGAAGGTGCCCGGCGCGGTGCGCAGGATGACGATCAGGACACCACCACGGAGCGCGCGGCAGGCGCGCGTACCGGTGAGGAGCCCGTTGGGGCGGGCGCCTCGGAAGAGCGACGGGGGCAGGAGCCATGAGCGAGCACGACGAGTACGACGAGCACGACGAGCAAGCAGGCAGCGGCATCAGTGATACCGGCGGCCCGGCGCACAGCCGTCCCGCCCCGGCGGAAGCGGAGCACGGAGTTCAGGTGAGCAGCAGTACGAGTAACGGCACCGGATCGAAGGTCGAGACGGCCCCGGGCATCCCGGAAGCCGTCATCCCCGAGTTGGTGATCATCTCGGGGATGTCCGGCGCGGGCCGCTCCACCGCGGCGAAGTGCCTGGAGGACCTCGGCTGGTTCGTGGTCGACAACCTGCCGCCCGCGCTGATCCCCACGATGGTGGAGCTCGGCGCCCGTTCGCAGGGCAACGTCGCCCGGATCGCCGTCGTCGTCGACGTACGGGGGCGGCGGTTCTTCGACAACCTGCGGGAGTCCCTGGCCGACCTTGAGGCCAAGCACGTCACCCGCCGCATCGTCTTCCTGGAGTCCTCCGACGAGGCGTTGGTGCGCCGCTTCGAGTCGGTGCGCCGCCCGCACCCCCTCCAGGGCGACGGCCGCATCGTCGACGGCATCGCGGCCGAGCGCGAACTCCTGCGCGAGCTGCGCGGCGACGCCGACCTCGTCATCGACACCTCCAGCCTCAACGTGCACGAGCTGCGCGCCAAGATGGACGCCCAGTTCGCGGGCGAGGAGGAGCCCGAGCTGCGGGCCACGGTGATGTCGTTCGGCTTCAAGTACGGGCTGCCCGTCGACGCCGACCTCGTCGTGGACATGCGGTTCCTGCCCAACCCGCACTGGGTGCCCGAGCTGCGCCCCTTCACCGGGCTCAACGAGGAGGTCTCCAACTACGTCTTCTCGCAGCCCGGCGCCAAGGAGTTCCTCGACCGCTACACCGAGCTGCTCCAGCTGATCGCCGCGGGCTACCGCCGCGAGGGCAAGCGGTACGTGACGATCGCCGTCGGCTGTACGGGCGGCAAGCACCGTTCCGTCGCCACCTCGGAGAAGCTCGCCGCCCGGCTGGCCTCGCAGGGCGTGGAGACCGTCGTCGTCCACCGGGACATGGGCCGCGAATGACAGGCCGCACGCTACGGCTCACCAGCAGGCTGAGCCGTAGGAACGCACCGGCGATGCGCCGCAGGGGCGCGACCCCGAAAGTGGTCGCGCTCGGCGGCGGCATGGGCCTGTCCGCCTCGCTCGCCGCGCTGCGCCGCATCACCGGCGACCTGACCGCCGTCGTCACGGTCGCCGACGACGGCGGCTCCAGCGGCCGCCTCCGCGACGAACTGGGCGTGCTGCCCCCGGGCGACCTGCGCAAGGCCCTCGCGGCGCTGTGCGGCGACGACGACTGGGGCCAGACCTGGGCCCGCGTCATCCAGCACCGCTTCCACTCACCGGGCGAGTTGAACGAGCACGCGGTCGGCAATCTGCTGATCGTCGCCCTGTGGGAGCAGCTCGGGGACCATGTGCAGGCGCTCGACCTGGTCGGCAAGCTGCTCGGCGCGCACGGGCGCGTGCTGCCCATGTCCGCGGTGCCGCTGGAGCTGCAGGCCCTGGTCAAGGGGCACGACCCGGAGCGTCCGGACGACGTGGACACGGTCCGCGGGCAGGCGACCGTCGCGCTCACACCCGGCGAGGTGCAGTCCGTGCACCTCGTGCCGAACGACCCGCCGGCCGTGCCGGAGGCCGTCGAGGCGGTGCTCGACGCGGACTGGGTGGTGCTCGGTCCGGGCTCCTGGTTCTCCTCCGTGATCCCGCACCTGCTCGTCCCCAAACTGCTCGACGCGCTCGTCGAGACGAAGGCGCGCCGGGTCCTCTCGCTCAACCTCGCTCCGCAACCCGGAGAAACCGATGGCTTCTCCCCGCAGCGTCATTTGGAGGTTTTGGGACGACACGCCCCTAAACTCGCCCTGGACGTGGTGCTGGCCGACGAGGCCGCCGTGCCCGACCGCGCGTCACTCACCGACACCGCCAAGGAGCGTTTCGGTGCCGCGGTCGAGCTGGCGCCGGTGGCCAGGCCCGATGGGACTCCGATCCATGATCCGGAGCTGTTGGCCGCCGCGTACGACCGTATTTTTCGGATGCATGGAAGGATCGGCCCATGGCGATGACGGCAGCGGTGAAGGACGAGATCTCCCGGCTCCCCGTCACCCGGACGTGCTGCAGAAAGGCCGAGGTATCGGCGGTTCTGCGGTTCGCGGGCGGCCTTCACCTGGTGAGCGGCCGCATCGTGATCGAGGCGGAGCTGGACACCGCGATGGCCGCGAGGCGGCTCAAGCGGGACATTCTCGAGATCTTCGGGCACAGCTCGGAGCTGATCGTGATGGCGCCCGGCGGGCTGCGCCGCGGCTCGCGTTTTGTCGTACGAGTGGTCGCGGGCGGCGATCAGCTGGCCCGCCAGACGGGGCTCGTGGACGGCCGGGGCCGTCCCATCCGGGGCCTGCCGCCGCAGGTGGTCTCGGGGGCCACCTGCGACGCGGAGGCGGCCTGGCGCGGCGCGTTCGTCGCGCACGGCTCGCTGACCGAGCCCGGCCGCTCCAGCTCCCTGGAGGTGACCTGCCCGGGCCCGGAGGCGGCGCTCGCCCTGGTCGGCGCCGCCCGCCGGCTCTCCATCGCGGCGAAGGCGCGTGAGGTGCGCGGCGTGGACCGCGTGGTCGTCCGGGACGGCGACGCGATCGGCGCGCTGCTCACCCGGATGGGCGCACACGAGCAGGTGCTCGCCTGGGAGGAGCGGCGGATGCGCCGCGAGGTCCGCGCCACCGCCAACCGCCTCGCCAACTTCGACGACGCGAACCTGCGCCGCTCGGCCCGCGCGGCCGTCGCCGCGGGCGCGCGCGTGCAGCGCGCCCTGGAGATCCTCGCCGACGAGGTCCCCGAGCACCTGGCCGCCGCGGGCCGCCTGCGCATGGAGCACAAGCAGGCCTCCCTGGAGGAGCTGGGCGCCCTCGCGGACCCGCCGCTGACCAAGGACGCGGTCGCGGGCCGTATCCGCCGCCTCCTCGCGATGGCCGACAAGCGCGCCCAGGACCTCGGCATCCCCGGCACCGAGTCGAACCTGACGGAGGAGCTGGCCGAGGAGCTGGTGGAGGAGATGGCCGAGGAGATGGCCGGGAACCTCGCGGAGAACATGGCGGGCTGACCCGCGGGCCGGAAACCGGCCCACCCTGCCGGTGGCGGCGCCCATGGAGGCGCCGCCACCGCTTTTTTGCCGCCCGGCAAGGCCCCGCAAGGCCCCCGGGCCCGCCCCCTTGACTTGACCATGAACTGTCATGAGTCTGGCGCCAGTTCGCTTCTGTGGCAGTGGCCACGACCGCGGCAGACAACTGCAAGGGGGGCTCATGAGACGAAGAGCGAGATCGATCCTCGCTGTCGGAGCACTGGTGCTGGGGGTGGGAGGGGCCGCGCTGGCACCCGTCGCCCAGGCGGACGACGGAGGTCCGCGGAGCAGGGAAGCCACGAGCGCGGACCCCGGCGCGGACGCCGTCAAGGTGTTCCGTGCGAAGGTCACCAAGGAGCAGATACCCCTGCTCCTGCAAGCCGGGCAGGACGCCCACGAACTGAGCGAGCAGGCGCCCGAGAAGGGCACCGCCGACGTCGAGGTCTACCTCACCGACCAGCAGGCCGAGGCGCTGCGCGGCAAGGGCGTGAAGCTCGCCGAGCACAAGGTCGCCGCCAGGACCGAGTCCCGCCTCAAGGCCGCGGGCGACGGCGTCTTCCGCCCGTACAGCGGCGCGGGGGGCCTGCGGGAGGAGATAGTCCGCACCGGGCAGGAGAACCCGGACCTCACGAAGGTCGTCTCCATCGGCAGGACGATCCAGGGCCAGGACATCCTCGCGCTGAAGCTCAGCAAGGGCGCGAAGAAGACCAAGGACGGCGCCAAGCCGTCGGTCCTCTACATGTCCAACCAGCACGCGCGCGAGTGGATCACGCCCGAGATGACCCGCCGCCTCATGCACTACTACCTCGACAACTACGCCAAGGACCGGCGGATCAAGAAGATCGTCGACTCCACGGAGCTGTGGTTCGTCCTGTCGGCCAACCCGGACGGCTACGACTTCACGCACAAGGCCGCCGCCAACCGCCAGTGGCGCAAGAACCTGCGGGACGTCAACGGCGACGGCGCCATCACCAGCGGCGACGGCGTCGACCTCAACCGCAACTTCGCCTACAAGTGGGGCTACGACGACGAGGGCTCCTCCCCGCGCCCCGCCAGCGAGACCTACCGCGGCACCGGGCCGAACTCCGAGCCCGAGACCAAGGCCGTCGACGCCTTCGAGAAGCGGATCGGCTTCGACTACGCCATCAACTACCACTCCGCCGCCGAACTGCTCCTGTACGGCGTGGGCTGGCAGGTCGCCACACCGACCCCGGACGACGTGCTCTACGAGGCGCTCGCGGGCACCCCGGCGAACTCCGCGATCCCCGGCTACCACCCGCAGGTCTCCTCCGAGCTGTACACGACCAACGGCGAGGCGGACGGCCACGCCGCCAACGTCAACGGCATCTCGATGTTCACCCCCGAGATGAGCACCTGCCAGACGGCCTCGAACGTCGACCCGAACGACGCCTGGCGCCCCCAGGACTGCGCGTCGATCTTCACCTTCCCGGACGACGAGAAACTGATCCAGGCCGAGTTCGCGAAGAACATCCCCTTCGCGCTTTCCCTGGCCGAGACGGCGCACCACCCCGACCAGCCGTCCTCCGCGGTCGGTCTGGAGGCCGCCGACTTCACCCCGGCCGCCTTCCCGACCTCGTACGCGCGCGGAGGCGACCAGGAAGTCTCCGTCGTCGCGCGGAAGTCCGTACGCGACAAGGAGCTGAACTACCGGATCAATGGCGGCCGTTCGCACGACGAGGAATTGCGCGCCTGGAAGGGTGGCGAGACCTACGGCGGTGAGGACAATCTCCACTTCGACGAGTATCGGGCGAAGGTGGAGGACGCCGATGTGGGCGACAAGGTGGAGGTGTGGTTCACGGGGCGGACGAAATCCGGAAAGGCCACGTCCAGTTCGCACTTCACGTACACCGTCGCCGAGCGTCCGAAGGCCGACACGCTCGTCCTCGCGGAAAACGACGCCGCGGGTCAGCAGACAGCGGCTTACGTCGACGCGCTGAAGGCGGCCGGGCACAAGGCGGCCGTCTGGAACGTCGCCAAGCAGGGCGCCCCCGACCCGCTCGGCGTGCTGAGCCACTTCAGGACGGTCGTGCACTACACGAACGCGGACCGGCCGGGGCTCACCACCCAGCTCGCCGTGCGCGACTACCTCAACGAGGGCGGCAAGCTGATCGAGGCGGGCGAGAAGGCGGGCGGCTCCGTCGACATCGGCGACACCACGACGAACGACTTCAGCCAGTACTACCTGGGCGCCTACTCCCGCACCGCGGCGCCGGTCGCCACCCGGTTCACGGGCTCCGGCGAGCTGTCCGGGATCGAGGCCGCGCTCGGTGACGCGCCCGGCAACCCGCTGGGCGGCGCCGGTCTCTACGAGGTCACCTCGGCCACCCTGCCGCAGTTCGAGAGCGCCGGGGCGGGCCAGTACGAGGGCGCCGGAATGGCCGCCGCCGTGCACACGGACGACGCCTACAAGCGCCTGACCCGCACCATCGACCTCACGAACGTCACCGCGGCGCAGCAGCCGACCCTGCGGATGCAGCTCCTGTGGGACACCGAGACCGGCTACGACCACGCGATCCTGGAGGCGCACACCGTCGGCGCCGAGGACTGGACGACGCTCCCCGACACCACGGGCTTCACGTCCGACGCCGTGCCCACCGAGTGCGAGGCCGGGTTCCTCCTGGCCGACCACCCGGCGCTCACCCGCTACCTGACCGGGGGCGGCGCCGCCTGCCAGAACACCGGCACCAGCGGCGCGTGGAACAGCCTCACCGGCTCCTCGGACGACTGGAAGACGGTCTCCTACGACCTGAGCGCCTACGCGGGCCGCTCCGTCGAGGTCTCGCTCGCGTACGTCACCGACCCCGGCTCCGGCGGCGAGGGCGTGCGCGCCGACAACGCCGCCGTCGTCATCGGCGGCCAGGTCACCCAGAACGAGGACTTCGAGACGTCCCTGGGCGTCTGGACCGTCCCCGGACCGCCCGCGGGCAGCCCGCCCGCCGTCGAGGACTGGGCGCTCGCCAAGGACCTCTTCACGACGTACGGGGCGATCAGTACCCCGGACAGCGTTCTTCTGGGATTCGGTCTGGAACACGTCACCGCGACAGCGGATCGAAATGCGCTCATCAGAAAGGCACTGCGCTCAATTAGCGACTGATTGACGCCGAAATACCGGGGAAATAGGCGGCGGCCCGTACGTTACTGGCGAGTACGGGCCGCTGTGTCCTGCATAGGGCCGCTCGATGTCACCCCAAGGCCTTATGGGAGGTAGGGTCGAAGGCGGTCGGGGACATCCCAATACATCTCGCCGGCGTCGAATCCGGCGTACCAACGAGGAGATCGGTTCGTGACGATCCGCGTAGGCATCAACGGCTTTGGCCGCATCGGTCGCAACTACTTCCGCGCGCTCCTTGAGCAGGGTGCGGACATCGAGATCGTGGCTGTCAACGACCTGGGTGACACCGCGACCACCGCGCATCTTCTGAAGTACGACACCATCCTTGGCAAGCTCAAGGCCGAGGTGTCGCACACCGAGGACACCATCACGGTCGACGGCAAGACCATCAAGGTCCTGTCGGAGCGCAACCCCGCCGACATCCCGTGGGGCGACCTGGGCGTCGACATCGTCATCGAGTCGACCGGCATCTTCACCAAGAAGGCCGACGCCGAGAAGCACATCGCGGGCGGCGCCAAGAAGGTCCTCATCTCGGCTCCGGCCAAGGACGAGGACATCACCATCGTGATGGGCGTCAACCAGGACAAGTACGACGCGGCCAACCACCACGTCATCTCCAACGCCTCCTGCACCACCAACTGTGTGGCGCCGATGGCCAAGGTTCTCGACGAGAACTTCGGCATCGTCAAGGGCCTGATGACCACGGTCCACGCGTACACCAACGACCAGCGCATCCTTGACTTCCCGCACAAGGACCTGCGCCGCGCCCGCGCCGCCGCCGAGAACATCATCCCGACCACGACGGGCGCCGCCAAGGCCACCGCCCTGGTCCTGCCGCAGCTCAAGGGCAAGCTCGACGGCATCGCGATGCGCGTCCCGGTCCCGACCGGCTCCGCCACCGACCTGGTCGTCGAGCTGCAGCGCGAGGTCACCAAGGACGAGGTCAACGCCGCGTTCAAGAAGGCCGCCGACGACGGCGACCTGAAGGGCTACCTCTACTACACCGAGGACCCGATCGTGTCGTCCGACATCGTCAGCGACCCGGCCTCCTGCACCTTCGACTCCTCCATGACCATGGTCCAGGAGGGCAAGACGGTGAAGATCCTCGGCTGGTACGACAACGAGTGGGGCTACTCCAACCGCCTCGTCGACCTGACGGTCTTCGTCGGTGGTCAGCTCTAAAGTTCCAGAGCAGCAGAGCATCTCGATGTGAGCGAAGGTCCGGACCCCGCGCGACGCCGCGCGGCGTTCCGGGCCTTCGCCGCGTCGGTCTCACAGCCTTAGGGCGCCAACCGGAACAGCTTCACTATCAGGAGTAGCCCAGTCATGAAGACCATCGAGGAACTTCTCGCCGAAGGGGTCGAGGGCAAGCGGGTGTTCGTCCGCGCCGACCTCAACGTGCCGCTGGCCGACGGCCGCATCACCGACGACGGCCGCATCCGCGCCGTCCTGCCCACCGTCGAGGCGCTCGCCGGCGCCGGCGCCAAGGTGATCGTCGCCTCGCACCTGGGCCGCCCCAAGGGCGCGCCGGACCCGCAGTTCTCGCTGCTGCCCGCCGCCGAGCGGCTCGGTGAACTCCTCGGCAAGCCCGTCGCGTTCGCCCAGGACACGGTCGGCGCCGCCGCGCACGACGCCGTGAACGGCCTGGAGCCCGGCCAGGTCGCCGTCATCGAGAACCTGCGCTTCAACGCGGGCGAGACCAGCAAGGACGACACCGAGCGCGGCGAGTTCGCCGACCGGCTCGCCGCCCTCGCCGACGTGTACGTGAGCGACGGCTTCGGCGCCGTGCACCGCAAGCACGCCTCGGTCTACGACCTGGCGAAGAAGCTGCCCGCCTACGCCGGTTACCTCATCGCCACCGAGGTCGGCGTCCTGAAGAAGCTCACCGCCGACGTTCAGCGCCCGTACGTCGTCGCGCTCGGCGGCGCCAAGGTCTCCGACAAGCTCGCCGTCATCGACCAGCTGCTCGGCAAGGCCGACCGTCTGCTCATCGGCGGCGGCATGGCGTACACGTTCCTCAAGGCCAAGGGGTACGAGGTCGGCATCTCCCTCCTCCAGGAGGACCAGATCCCGGCCGTCACGGAGTACCTGGAGCGCGCCGAGAAGAACGGCGTGGAGATCGTCCTGCCGGTGGACGTCCTGGTCTCCACGGAGTTCCCCGACCTCAAGGGCAAGACCCCGGCCAACCCCTCCACCGTCGACGCGGACGCCATCCCGGCCGACCAGGAGGGCCTGGACATCGGCCCGAAGACGCGCGAGCTGTACGCCTCGAAGCTCGCCGACGCGCAGACCGTGTTCTGGAACGGCCCGATGGGCGTCTTCGAGCACCCCGACTACGCCGAGGGCACCAAGGCGGTCGCCCAGGCCCTCATCGACTCCCCGGGCTTCACCGTGGTGGGCGGCGGCGACTCCGCCGCGGCCGTCCGTACCCTGGGCTTCGACGAAAAGGCATTCGGCCACATCTCGACCGGTGGCGGCGCCTCCCTCGAGTACCTCGAGGGCAAGACGCTGCCCGGTCTCGCCGCACTGGAGGACTGACCCTTAATGAGCACCCGCACGCCGCTGATGGCGGGCAACTGGAAGATGAACCTCAACCACCTCGAGGCCATCGCCCACGTCCAGAAGCTCGCCTTCGCCCTCGCGGACAAGGACTACGAGGCCGTCGAGGTCGCCGTCCTGCCGCCCTTCACCGACCTGCGCTCGGTTCAGACGCTGGTCGACGGCGACAAGCTCAAGATCAAGTACGGTGCCCAGGACCTGTCGGCGCACGACTCCGGCGCCTACACCGGCGAGATCTCCGGCGCCATGCTCGCCAAGCTTAAGTGCACGTACGTCGCGATCGGGCACTCCGAGCGCCGCCAGTACCACGCCGAGAGCGACGAGCTGGTCAACACCAAGGTGAAGGCCGCCTACAAGCACGGCCTGACCCCGATCCTCTGCGTCGGCGAGGAGCTGGACGTGCGCGAGGCGGGCAACCACGTCTCCCACACGCTCACCCAGGTCGAGGGCGGTCTCAAGGACCTGCCCGCCGAGCAGGCCGAGACGATCGTCATCGCCTACGAGCCGGTGTGGGCCATCGGCACCGGCAAGGTCTGCGGCGCCGACGACGCGCAGGAGGTCTGCGCCGCCATCCGCGCCAAGCTCGCCGAGCTGTACTCGCAGGAGCTCGCCGACAAGGTGCGCATCCAGTACGGCGGTTCGGTGAAGTCGGGCAACGTCGCCGAGATCATGGGCAAGCCCGACATCGACGGCGCCCTGATCGGCGGCGCCTCCCTGGACGCCGACGAGTTCGTCAAGATCGTCCGCTTCCACGAGCAGTGATCAGTGGATGATCGCCGAGTGGCGCGGCCTGTGAGTATGCGCTAGCGGCGATACGTCGTACCCTTGCGGGGCCGAAGCTCCTCTCTTGCTGAGAGCCTCGGCCCCGTCGTCCGGAAAAGTCCGAGGAAGTTGGTCCAGCCGTGGTTATGGGGTTCTCGATCGCCCTGATCGTCTTCAGCCTGCTGCTGATGCTCCTGGTGCTCATGCACAAGGGAAAGGGCGGCGGCCTTTCCGACATGTTCGGTGGCGGCATGCAGTCCTCCGTCGGCGGCTCGTCGGTCGCCGAGCGGAACCTGGACCGGATCACGATCGTGCTCGGTCTGCTCTGGTTCGCGTGCATCGTCGTGCTCGGCATCCTCATGAAGATCAACAACTGACCTTCACGCGCCGAGCCACTGGTTCGCACCCGTCGGAGCGAACCGTCACAACTGCACAGAGCTCACGTAAAGCCCCATGTCCGGTACGCGCTCAACAGCGCCGCCTATCATGGGGCTTGCGTCTAGGTGAGACGAGGTAACTCCAATCACTGGACGCGCGTTGGGCCTTACGTAGACTGAGGCGCTCCGCGGCGAAGCGAGACGCCGACACGCTTCGCGGCACCATCACGCAGGGAGTTACGACCGTGGCAAGTGGCAACGCGATCCGAGGAAGTCGGGTCGGGGCGGGGCCGATGGGTGAGGCCGAGCGCGGCGAGTCCGCGCCGCGCCTGCGCATCTCCTTCTGGTGCTCGAACGGGCACGAGACGCAGCCGAGCTTCGCCTCCGACGCGCAGGTGCCGGAGACCTGGGACTGTCCGCGCTGCGGCTTCCCCGCCGGGCAGGACCGGGACAACCCGCCGGACCCGCCGCGCACCGAGCCGTACAAGACGCACCTCGCGTACGTACGGGAGCGGCGCAGTGACGCGGACGGCGAGGCGATCCTCGCCGAGGCGCTCGCGAAACTGCGGGGCGAGATCTAGACGACGTGACGACCGGCCGGGTGCCTCCGAGGCGCCCGGCCGGTGCTGTTCCGCGCCGTTGTCAGGGGCGGCGGCGCGGGCGCGCCGCGTGCTCCTCGGAGATGTGCGCCGTCAACGCGATGGAGGCCGTCGCCCGGTCATAGGTCAGCTGCGCCACGCGCGCGTAGAGGCAGTCGAGGATCAGCAGCGCCGAGTGGCGCGCGCCGAAGCTGCCGCGCCGGAAGCTCGTCTCGGCCGCCGTCCACGTCAGGTGCACCGCCGCCGCCTGGGCGACGGGGGAGCGCGGGTCGCCGGTGACCGCGATCGTCGTCGCGCCCCGTTCGGCGGCCAGGCGCAGTGGGCCGAGGACCTCACGGGTGCGGCCCGAGTGGGAGAGCGCCACCGCCGCGTCGGCGGGGGTGAGCAGCGCCGCCGACGTCTCCGCGGCGTGCACCTCCGTCCAGCCGCGGGCCGGCATCCCGATGCCGAAGAGGCGCGCCTCGGTCTCCCGCGCGAGGATGCCCGAGCCGCCCACCCCGTAGACGTCGATGCGGCGCGCCTTGGCGAGGGCCTGCGCGGCCGACTCCAGAGCGGCGCGGTCCAGTTGGTCGCGGGTGGAGCGCAGCGCCTGGAGGTCGGCGTGGGCGACGACGGAGATCAGGTGCTCCAGGTCGTCGTCCGGCCCGATGTCCGGGCCGAGGGGACGTTCCTGTCCGCCCCGCCCGGCCTCCTGGCCGTTCTCGCCCTGCTCCTTGGCGAGTTCGAGCAGCAGCCGCTGGTACGTCTCCAGGCCGAGCGCCTGGCAGAACCTCGTGACCGTCGCCTGCGAGGTGCCGGTCCGCCGCCCGAGGTCGGCCGCCGAGACGCCCGCGACGGCGGCCGGGTCGGCGAGCACGTACGAACCGACCTTGCGCAATGAGCCGCTGAGGGTGGGGAGTTCCGAGCGGATGCGGGCTGTGATCATGACGGTCTCTCGGTCGGGGGCGGCGTCCGTGCGGGTGCCGGGGCCTGCGCGGGGGATTGTCCCGCACTGAATCTATCAATCATCATGCGGTGTGCTCACTGAATCCATCGATCACACCGGTCCGTACGCGGCTCCGCTCGCCGTCGGCCTCGACGCCGGCGGCACCCGGGTGCGGGCGCGCTGCGTCGACGCGGACGGACGGCTCGTCGGCACCGGGCACGGCGGACCGGGCAACGCGCTGAGCGTCGAGCGGCCCGCACTCGTCCGCCACCTCGCACAGGCGCTGGAGTCGGCCGTGCCCGAGAAGGTGCGCGGCGCGGTCGCCGGGGTCGTCGGCGGATTCGCGGGCGCAGGCGAGGGCGGCGCACCGGCGCGCGGGCGCGGCACCGCCGAGGAGTGCCTGGCCGAGGCGCTGACCCGGCTCGGCATCGGCGGCGCGGCGCTGCGCGTCTACGGCGACGTGGAGGTGGCCTGCGCCTCAGGGCCCGGCGCCCCGGCCGACGGGCTCGTCCTCATCGCCGGGACCGGCGCGGCGGCGGCCCGGGTCGCCGGGCGCCGCACCGTGCGGGTCGTGGACGGCGACGGCTGGCTGCTCGGCGACACCGGCAGCGGCTTCTGGCTCGGGCGGCAGGCGCTGCGCGGGGCGCTGCGCGCGGTCGACGGCCGCGCCGAGTGGGGCCCGCTGGTCACGCTGGTGCTCGACCGGGTGGTGCCGGGCCGCGCCGACCCGGCGCTCGACTGGGCGGGCCGGCACCGGCTCAAGCAGCACATAGCGGTCTGGGCGTACGCGCAACGCCCGGTCGTGCTCGCCGAGATGAGCCCGCTCGTGGTGGCGGCGGCGGAGCGCGGGGACGCCTGGGCACGCTCGCTGCTCGACGAGGCCGCCGTCCAACTCGCCGACACCGTGAGCGCATTGGACCCGGAGCCCGGTGAATCGCTGATCATCACCGGCGGGCTCCTCGGTCCCGGCGGCCCCCTGGGGGAGCGGCTGCGCGCGGCAGTGAACCCGCTGGGACTGCGGTGCTCGGCGGTGCCGGACGGCGTGGACGGCGCGGTCGCGCTGGCCCGGCTGTTGACGGACGGGACGCCGGGTCCCGGTTGACGGCGCCACGCCCGGCGATCCAACGAGCCGGCGGTCCGCGATGCGCCCTCTTGACGGCGCCCCATGTCTGGCTCAGTCTTTCCGTTCGTACGATCCTTCCTGAATCAATCAACCGAAGGTGGTCGGGGCATGACGGAACAGCCGCTCGGCGCGGACGTGTTGGCGGACCAGGTGCGCGAGCACGTCGAGCGCGCCGTCGCCTCGAACAAGGAGGGTGTCGCCGCGGCCGCCCGCCTCATCGCGGACTGCGTCGCCGCCGACGGCGTCGTGCACGCGTTCGGCACCGGGCACTCGCAGGCGACCGCCCTGGAGATCTCGGGGCGCGCGGGCGGCCTCATCCCCACCACCCGCGTCGCCCTGCACGACCTCGTCCTGCGCGGCGGCGAGGACCGCTCCGTGCTCGACGACCCGCTCCTGGAGCGCCGCCCCGGGCTCGCCGCCCGGCTCTACGAACTCAGCACCCCGCGCCCGCAGGACCTGTTCGTGATCATCTCCAACTCGGGCGTCAACAACTCCATCGTCGACATGGCGCTCCTGGTCAAGGAGAAGGGGCACGCCCTCGTCGCCCTCACCTCGCTCGAACACACCCGGTCCGTGCCCGCCCTGCACGCGAGCGGCAGCCGCCTCGCCGACCACGCCGACGCCGTCCTCGACAACTGCGCCCCGACCGGCGACGCCATCCTCCCGCTCCCCGACGGCGGCACGCTCTGCGGCGTCTCCACGATCACCTCGGCGCTGCTCGTCCAGATGGTCGTGGCCGAGGCCGTCGCCCTGCTGCTCGCCGAGGGGCACGAGCCGCCCGTCTACGTCTCCGCCAACCTGCCCGGCGGCTTCGAGCGCAACGGCCGCCTGGAGGACCACTACGCGGGGCGCCTGCACCGGGGTGGCCACTGAGCGCCACTCGTGCCGCGCGCTGCGGACCAACCCGCTCATACCGGCCGCTGATCGATTAGGTTGGTCGACAGAGCGGGGCATGGCACGTACGCACGTACGAGAGGCAGCTGAAGTCCGAGATGAACGCGTTCGAAGCAGGCGCAGGGAGCCGCGCGCGGCTCACCCAGACGGCCGAGTGGCAGGCGCTGGCCAAGCACCGGGAGCAGCTGGGCGACGTGCAGCTGCGCGAGCTGTTCGCCGCGGACCCGGCGCGCGGCACGAGCCTGGTCCTCGACGTCGGCGACCTGCACCTCGACTACTCCAAGCACCTGGTCACCGAGGAGACGCTGCGGCTGCTGCGCGAGCTGGCCGCGGCGACCGACGTCTTCGGCCTGCGGGACGCCATGTTCCGCGGCGAGAAGATCAACACGACCGAGGACCGGGCGGTCCTGCACACCGCCCTGCGCGCCCCGCGCGACGCGGTCATCGAGGTCGACGGCGAGAACGTGGTCCCGGCCGTGCACGCCGTGCTCGACAAGATGGCCGCTTTCTCGGACAAGGTCCGCTCCGGTGAATGGACCGGGCACACCGGCAAGCGCATCAAGAACATCGTCAACATCGGCATCGGCGGCTCCGACCTCGGCCCCGCGATGGCCTACGAGGTGCTGCGCTCCTTCACCGACCGCGACCTCACCGTCCGCTTCGTCTCCAACGTCGACGGCGCCGACCTGCACGAGGCCGTACGGGACCTGGACGCGGCGGAGACGCTGTTCATCATCGCCTCGAAGACGTTCACCACCATCGAGACGATCACCAACGCGACCTCCGCGCGCGACTGGCTCCTCACCGAGCTGAGGGCCGGTCAGGACGCCGTCGCCAAGCACTTCGTGGCCCTGTCGACCAACGCCGAGAAGGTCTCCCAATTCGGCATCGACACCGCCAACATGTTCGAGTTCTGGGACTGGGTCGGCGGACGTTATTCGTATGACTCCGCCATCGGCCTCACCCTGATGATCGCGATCGGCCCGGACGCGTTCCGCGACATGCTCGACGGCTTCCACCTCGTCGACGAGCACTTCCGCACCGCCCCCGCCGAGACCAACGTGCCGCTCCTCCTCGGCCTCCTCGGCATCTGGTACGGCAACTTCCACGACGCCCAGTCGCACGCCGTGCTGCCGTACTCGCACTACCTGTCGAAGTTCACGGCGTACCTCCAGCAGCTCGACATGGAGTCCAACGGCAAGTCCGTGCAGCGCGACGGCGAGGACGTCGGCTGGCAGACCGGGCCCGTCGTGTGGGGCACCCCCGGCACCAACGGCCAGCACGCCTACTACCAGCTCATCCACCAGGGCACGAAGCTGATCCCGGCGGACTTCATCGGGTTCGCCGAGCCGGTCGCCGACCTGCTGCCGGGCCTCGTCGCCCAGCACGACCTGCTCATGGCCAACTTCTTCGCCCAGACGCAGGCGCTCGCGTTCGGCAAGACGCCGGACGAGGTGCGGGCCGAGGGCGTGCCCGACGAGCTGGTGCCGCACAAGACGTTCAAGGGCAACCACCCGACGACGACCATCCTCGCCAAGTCCCTGACGCCGTCCGTGCTCGGCCAGTTGGTCGCCCTCTACGAGCACAAGGTGTTCGTCCAGGGCGCCGTCTGGAACATCGACTCCTTCGACCAGTGGGGCGTCGAACTCGGCAAGGTCCTCGCCAAGCGCGTCGAACCCGCACTGACCGACGGCGCCGACGTTCCCGGGCTCGACGGGTCGACCCAGGCGCTCGTCAGTAAGTACCGCGCGCTGCGCGGACGTTCGAACTGACGGGCGTTCGAGTTAATCGGATGCGGGGGCGCCGCCCGGCGGGTCAGACTGCCCGTCCGTGACCCTGCCGGGAGGCACCCCCGTGGACCACCTCATGTCGGCCCTCGCCGACCCCGAAAGACTCAGGCTGTACGCGCGCATCGTCCTCGACGAGCTGCCGCCGCGCGAGGCCGACTCCCCGGTCGCCCGCAAGCACCTGGGCCGACTGATCGCCGCCGGGCTCGTCGAGCGGCTCGACGACGGGTCGCTGCGCGCCGGGCCCGAGGTGTTCCGCCGGGCCCGGACGCCCGAGCCCGCCTCGACCGTCCCGCGCCACCTCACCGGCTTCTTCGCGCGCGGCAGACTGACCGCGATTCCGGTCCGCGCCACCGTGCGCCACGAACTCCTCGTCCACCTCACGGACACCCTGTTCGACACCGACCGCACCTACAGCGAGCGCGAGATCAACGCGGCCCTCGGCACCGTCCACGACGACACCGCCGCGCTGCGCCGCTACTGCGTCAGCGACGGCCTCCTCGTACGGGAGGCGGACGGATCGGACTACCGGGTCCCGGCGCACGCGTGAGGCCCCGCCTCTTGAAAGAAGCGGGGCCTCACGTACGACCAGGGGACTACGCGATCGCCGGCGGGTACAGCTCCGGCGGCAGTTGCGACGCCGCGGCCGAGTCGAGCAGCCACAGCGTCCGGGAACGGCCGTACGCGCCCGCCGCCGGGGCCTGGATCTCCCCGGCCCCGGACAGGGCGATCGCGGCCGCCTTCGCCTTGTCCTCGCCCGCCGCGAGCAGCCACACCTCGCGCGCGGCCCGGATCGCCGGGAGCGTGAGCGTGATGCGGGTGGGCGGCGGCTTCGGCGCGCCGCGCACGCCGACCACCGTGCGCTCCGTCTCGCGGACGGCGGGCAGCTCGGGGAAGAGCGAGGCGACGTGCGTGTCCGGGCCGACGCCGAGCATCAGGACGTCGAACGTCGGCACGCCGCCGTGGTCCTCGGGCCCCGCGGCGGTGGCGAGCTCGGCCGCGTAGATCTCGGCCGCGGCGTCCGCCTCGTACGGGCCGTCCGACGCGGGCATGGGGTGCACGCGCGCGGGGTTGAGCGGCACCGAGTCGAGGAGCGCCTCCTTGGCCTGCGTGTAGTTGCGCTCCGGGTCCCCGTTGGGCAGGAACCGTTCGTCGCCCCACCACAGGTCGAGGCGGCTCCAGTCGATGGCGTCCCGGGCGGGCGCGGCGGCGAGCGCGGCCAGGAGGCCGTTCCCGTTGCGCCCGCCCGTCAGGACGACGGACGCGTACCCGCGGGCCGCCTGGGCGTCCACGATCTTGGTGATGAGGCGGGCCGCGGCGGCCTGCGCCATCAGCTCCTTGTCGCGGTGGACGACGAGTTGGGGTGCCGCGCTCATTTCGCCGCCGCCTTCTTGGCCGGAGCCTTGGCCGCCTTCTTGGCGGGTGCCTTGACCGGCGCCTCGGCGGCCTTCTTGGCGGGTGCCTTCTTGGCCGGTGCCTTCTTCGCGGGCGCCTTCTTCACCGGTCCGGGCGCGTCCTCGGCGGGGGAGGGTGCCGCCTCGCCACTGGGCGCGGACGCCCGTTCGGCCGACTCGGCGAGCCGTTCCACGCCGAACCGCAGCGCCGCCGCGTACGTGTCGTCCGGGTCGAGGCGCCGCAGCTCCTCGGCGATCAGCTCGGACGTCTCGCGCCGCTTGAGCGCGACGGAGCGGTCCGGCTGGCCCTCGATGGAGAGCGTGGCGAGGACGCCGTCGGCCCGGTCCAGGACGATCGGGCCGCAGGTGGACTCCATGCGGACACCGGTCAGGCCGGGGCCCGGCGAGTACGAACGGGCCACCGGCACGTCGAGCCGCTCCGCGAGCCACATGGCGAGCAGCTCGCAGCTCGGGTTGAACTCCTCGCCCTCCACCTCGACCCGCGTGACGTCACAGGTCACCTGGTCGAGGGCGGCGGCCAGCATGGAGCGCCACGGGGTGATGCGGGTCCAGGACAGATCCGTGTCGCCGGGGGCGTAGAACTTGGCGCGGGCCTCCAGCTCCTTGACCGGCTCCTCGGCCGCGTACGTGTCCGTGACGCGGCGCTGGGCCAATGCGCCCAGCGGGTCCTTGGCGGGGTCCAGCGGCGCGTCCACCGCCCACCACACGACCGTCGGGGCGTCGGGGAGGAGGAGCGGCAGGACGACCGACTGGGCGTGGTCGATGATGTCGCCGTAAAGGCGGAGCACGATGGTCTCGCCGGTGCCCGCCTCGACGCCGACCCGCACCTCGGCGTCGAGCCGCGACTTCGTCCGGTCGCGAGGGGAGCGGGAGACGCGCTTGATGACGACGAGCGTGCGCGAGGGGTGCTCGCGCGACGCCTCGTTGGCCGCCTTCAGGGCGTCGTAGGCGTTCTCCTCGTCGGTGACGATGACGAGGGTGAGGACCATGCCGACGGCGGGGGTGCCGACGGCACGGCGGGCCTTCACAAGCGCCTTGTTGATCTTGCTGGAGGTGGTGTCCGTGAGGTCGATCTTCATGGCCGGCGCCAGCTCCGTCCGTCTCGTGCGAGCATCTCGTCCGCCTCGGCGGGCCCCCACGTGCCGGACGGGTACTGCGCGGGCTTGCCGTGCTTGTCCCAGTAGTTCTCGATCGGGTCGAGGATCTTCCAGGACAGCTCGACCTCCTCCGTGCGCGGGAAGAGGTTGGCGTCGCCAAGCAGGACGTCCAGGATCAGCCGCTCGTACGCCTCCGGGCTCGACTCGGTGAACGACTCGCCGTAGGCGAAGTCCATCGACACGTCCCGGATCTCCATCGAGGTGCCCGGCACCTTGGAGCCGAAGCGGACCGTGATGCCCTCGTCCGGCTGGACGCGGATCACGATGGCGTTCTGGCCCAGCTCCTCCGTCGCGGTGGAGTCGAAGGGGGAGTGCGGGGCGCGCTGGAAGACGACCGCGATCTCGGTGACGCGGCGGCCGAGCCGCTTGCCGGTGCGCAGGTAGAAGGGGACGCCCGCCCAGCGGCGGTTGTCCACCTCCAGCTTCACGGCGGCGTAGGTGTCGGTCTTCGACTTGGGGTCGATGCCCTCTTCCTCCAGGTAGCCGACGGCCTTCTCGCCGCCCTGCCACCCGGCCGCGTACTGGCCGCGCACCGTGTCCTTGCCGAGGTCCTTCGGCAGCCGGATGGCGCCGAGCACCTTGGCCTTCTCGGCGACGAGCGCGTCGGCGTCGAAGGAGGCGGGCTCCTCCATCGCGGTCAGCGCCATCAGCTGGAGCAGGTGGTTCTGGATGACGTCACGGGCGGCGCCGATGCCGTCGTAGTAGCCCGCGCGGCCACCGATGCCGATGTCCTCGGCCATCGTGATCTGCACGTGGTCGACGTACGACCGGTTCCAGATCGGCTCGAACATCTGGTTCGCGAAACGCAGCGCCAGGATGTTCTGGACCGTCTCCTTGCCGAGGTAGTGGTCGATCCGGAACACCTGGTCCGGGTCGAACACCTCGTGCACGATCGCGTTCAGGTCCTTCGCCGAGGCGAGGTCGTGGCCGAACGGCTTCTCGATGACGGCGCGCCGCCAGGAGCCCTTGGGCGCGTCCGCGAGGCCGTGCTCCTTGAGCTGCTTGACGACCAGCGGGAAGAACTTGGGGGGTACGGAGAGGTAGAACGCGAAGTTGCCGCCCGTGCCCTGCGACTTGTCCAGGTCCTGGATCGTCGACTTCAGGGTCTCGAACGCCTCGTCGTCGTCGAAGTTGCCCTGGACAAAGCGCATCCCCTGGATGAGCTGCTGCCAGACCTCTTCGCGGAAGGGGGTGCGGGAGTGCTGCTTGACCGCGTCGTGCACGACCTGGGCGAAGTCCTCGTCCTCCCAGTCGCGGCGGGCGAATCCGATCAGCGAGAAACCCGGCGGAAGCAGACCCCGGTTGGCAAGGTCGTACACAGCGGGCATCAGCTTTTTACGTGACAAATCGCCCGTAACGCCGAAGATCACCAGGCCCGACGGCCCCGCGATGCGCGGGAGCCGTCGGTCGGCGGCGTCACGGAGCGGGTTGGCTCCGTGTGCGGTCAAGGTGTCAGCCCTCCGAGGGGGCGAGGCGCTTGAGCTCGGCCTCGGTCGACTTGAGCAGGTCGGTCCAGGACGCCTCGAACTTCTCGACGCCCTCGTCCTCCAGGAGCTGCACGACCTCGTCGTACGAGATGCCGAGCTTCTCCACCGCGGCGATCTCGGAGCGCGCCTGGTCGTAGGTGCCCTTGATGGTGTTGCCGGTGATCTGCCCGTGGTCCCCGGTGGCCTCCAGGGTCGCCTCCGGCATGGTGTTCACCGTGTTCGGCGCCACCAGCTCGTCGACGTACAGGGTGTCCTTGTAGGCCGGGTCCTTGACGCCGGTCGAGGCCCACAGCGGACGCTGCTTGTTCGCCTGCGCCTTGTCGAGCGCGGCCCAGCGGTCGGAGGAGAAGACCTCCTCGTACGCCTCGTACGCCAGCCGGGCGTTGGCGAGGGCGGCCTTGCCCTTGAGGGACTTGGCCTCGTCCGTGCCGATGCCGTCGAGGCGCTTGTCGATCTCGGTGTCCACGCGGGACACGAAGAAGGACGCCACGGAGTAGATCTGCGACAGGTCCAGGCCGCGCTCCTTGGCCTTCTCCAGGCCTGCGAGGTAGGCGTCCATGACCTTGCGGTAGCGCTCGAGCGAGAAGATCAGCGTCACGTTGACGCTGATGCCGAGGCCGATGACCTCGGTGATCGCCGGGATGCCCGCCTCGGTGGCCGGGATCTTGATGAGCGCGTTCGGCCGGTCCACCAGCCAGGCCAGCTGCTTGGCCTCGGCGACGGTGGCGTGGGTGTCGTGCGCCAGGCGCGGGTCGACCTCGATCGACACGCGGCCGTCCTGGCCGCCCGTCGAGTCGAAGACGGGGCGCAGGATGTCGGCGGCGTCGCGGACGTCCGCCGTCGTGATCATGCGGATGGCTTCCTCGACCGTGACCCGGCGGGCGGCGAGGTCGGAGAGCTGCTGGTCGTAACCGTCGCCCTGCGAGATCGCCTTCTGGAAGATCGACGGGTTGGTCGTGACGCCCACGACGTGCTGCTGGTCGATCAGCTCGGCGAGGTTGCCCGAGGTGATCCGCTTGCGCGACAGGTCGTCCAGCCAGATCGCGACGCCCTCCTCGGAGAGGCGCTTCAGTGCGTCTGTCATGGAAATTGCATCTCCTACGTGTCGTATAGAGGCGTCAGCGCTGGACCGCGGCGAGGGATTCCCGGGCCTTGGCCACCACGTTCTCGGCAGTGAAACCGAACTCCTGGAAGAGCACCTTGCCGTCGGCCGAAGCACCGTAGTGCTCCAGCGAAACAATGCGGCCGGCGTCGCCCACGTACTTGTGCCACGTCAGGCCGATCCCGGCCTCGACGGCGACACGGGCCCTGACCGCGGACGGCAGGACGCTCTCCCGGTACCCCTGGTCCTGCTCCTCGAACCACTCGACGGACGGCATGGACACCACGCGCGTGGCGACCCCGTCCGCCTCCAGGGCTTCGCGGGCCTCGACGGCGAGCTGCACCTCGGAACCGGTGGCGATCAGGATGAGGTCGGGGGTGTCCTTCGAGGCCTCGGCCAGGACGTAGCCGCCCTTGACCGTGTCCTCGTTCGCGTCGTACGTCGGCACGCCCTGACGGGTCAGGACGAGGCCGTGCGGCGCGCTCTTGCCGTAGTCCTTCTTGCCGCGCTTGAGGATCTCGCGCCAGGCGATCGCCGTCTCGTTGGCGTCGGCCGGGCGGACCACGTTCAGACCCGGGATCGCGCGCAGCGACGCGATGTGCTCGACCGGCTGGTGCGTCGGTCCGTCCTCGCCGAGACCGATGGAGTCGTGCGTCCACACGTACGTCACCGGCAGGTGCATCAGCGCCGACAGGCGCACGGAGTTGCGCATGTAGTCGGAGAAGGTGAGGAACGTGCCGCCGTAGATACGGGTGTGGCCGTGCAGCGCGATGCCGTTCATCTCGGCGGCCATCGAGTGCTCGCGGATGCCGAAGTGGATCGTGCGGCCGTACGGGTCGGCCTCCGGCAGCGCGTTGCCCTCGGGCAGGAACGACGACGTCTTGTCGATCGTCGTGTTGTTCGAGCCCGCGAGGTCGGCGGAGCCGCCCCACAGCTCGGGGATGACCGGGCCGAGCGCCTGGAGGACCTTGCCGGAGGCGGCGCGGGTGGCGACACCCTTGCCGGTCTCGAACGCCGGGAGCTTCTCCTCCCAGCCGTCGGGCAGCTCGCCCGCGTTGATCCGGTCGAACTCGGCGGCGCGCTCCGGGTTGGCCGAACGCCACTCCTGGAACGACTTCTCCCACTCGGCCTTGGCCTCGGCGCCGCGGTCGAGCGCCTTGCGGGTGTGGGCGATGACCTCCTCGGAGACGTCGAAGGACTTCTCCGGGTCGAAGCCGAGGACGCGCTTGGTGGCGGCCACCTCGTCGTCGCCGAGCGCCGAGCCGTGCGCGGCCTCGGTGTTCTGCGCGTTCGGGGCGGGCCAGGCGATGATCGAGCGCATGGCGATGAAGGACGGCTTGTCCGTCACCTTCTTGGCCGCCGCGATGGCGTTGTAGATCGCCTCGTGGTCGAGGTCGCCGTCGGGCTTGGGGTCGACGCGCTGGACGTGCCAGCCGTAGGCCTCGTAGCGCTTGCAGGTGTCCTCGGAGACGGCCGTCTCGGTGTCGCCCTCGATCGAGATGTGGTTGTCGTCCCACAGCAGGACCAGGTTGCCGAGCTTCTGGTGGCCCGCGAGCGAGGACGCCTCGGAGGAGATGCCCTCCTGGAGGCAGCCGTCACCGGCGATGGCGTAGATGTAGTGGTCGAACGGGGAGGTGCCGGGGGCCGCCTCCGGGTCGAACAGACCGCGCTCGTAGCGGGCGGCCATCGCCATGCCCACGGCGTTGGCGACACCCTGGCCGAGGGGGCCCGTGGTGGTCTCGACGCCGGTGGTGTGGCCGTACTCCGGGTGGCCGGGGGTCTTGGAGCCCCAGGTCCGGAACGCCTTGAGGTCGTCGAGCTCCAGGCCGAACCCGGCCAGGTAGAGCTGGATGTAGAGCGTCAGGGACGAGTGGCCCGCGGACAGGACGAAACGGTCCCGGCCGACCCAGTCGGCGTCCGCCGGGTCGTGTCGCATCACCTTCTGGAAGAGGGTGTACGCGGCCGGGGCCAGGCTCATCGCCGTACCGGGATGGCCGTTGCCGACCTTCTGTACGGCGTCGGCGGCCAGGACGCGCGCCGTGTCTACGGCCCGCTGGTCCACATCGGTCCACTCGAGGTCAGTGGTGGTCGGCTTGGTGCTCACCCTGGGTCAGGGCTCCTCTCCACATGTCTCATACCGGTGACGTCGGTCTCACCGGCTGTTGTCGAGCCTACCCCCGCCGGAACAAGCATTCTTTCGATCCGTTCCAGACTGCCGGGACTCTCCGGCATCCGCCTCCTGACAAGGAAAGGAGCGGGTCATCAAGTGATGAGGGGACCGCTCGAACGGGGGCTCAAAAGGGGGGTGGGAAGCTCATCCGGAGTACCCGCTCAACACGAGCCCACCCCCGCGAAGAGCGAGGTATAGGCAACGTCTACAGTGGCGTGGTACGCGCGAGTCTTTACCGGGACCTCACATCAAGTGAACGGCCTGGGGCTCGCTGGAGTCTTTGTCAGGGGTGTGCGTGACGGCCGTCGAATCCCGTCCAGCGGGAGCGCTGACGAGCAGCAGCAACCAGGGCCGGCGGCCGTTCGGGGCTCGCGTCAAGGCGTTCGTGGCGCTGACCAAGCCGCGGATCATCGAGCTTCTGCTGATCACCACGGTGCCGGTGATGTTCCTCGCCGAACAGGGTGTGCCCGATCTGAAGCTGGTGCTGATCACCTGCCTCGGCGGTTACCTGTCCGCGGGCGGCGCCAACGCGCTGAACATGTGGTACGACCGCGACATCGACGCGCTGATGGACCGTACGTCGCAGCGTCCGCTGGTCACCGGCATGGTGAGCCCGGCCGAGTGCCTGGTCTTCGGCATCTCCCTCGCCGTGATCTCCACGCTCCTGTTCGGCTTCGCGGTCAACTGGCTGTCGGCCTGGCTGTCGCTCGGCGCGCTCCTCTTCTACGTGGTCGTCTACACGATGATCCTGAAGCGGCGCACCTCGCAGAACATCGTGTGGGGCGGCATCGCGGGCTGCCTGCCGGTCCTCATCGGCTGGTCCTCGGTGACCAACTCGATGTCGTGGGCGCCGGTCATCCTCTTCCTCGTCATGTTCTTCTGGACGCCGCCGCACTACTGGCCGCTGTCGATGAAGGTGAAGGACGACTACGCGCGCGTGGGCGTGCCGATGCTGCCCGTCATCGCCTCCAACAAGGTGGTCGCCCGGCAGATCGTCCTCTACAGCTGGATGATGGTCGCGGTCTCGCTGCTCCTGACACCGCTCGGTTACACGGGCTGGTTCTACACCGTGGTCGCGCTCCTGTCCGGCGGCTTCTGGCTGTGGGAGGCGCACGGTCTGCAGAACCGCGCCAAGGCCGAGGTCACCGGCGGCAAGCTCAAGGAGATGCGGCTGTTCCACTGGTCCATCACCTACGTCTCGCTGCTCTTCGTCGCGGTCGCGGTGGACCCCTTCCTGCGCTGAGCAGTCACAGGTGCTTCCCGATGGGTGGGGTGCGTGGCCCAGGCCACGCACCCCACCCATCGCCAGTTTGGCTACTCGTCGGTAGCATCCTGTCCATGGCAGAGACTGAAGCGGTGGAGCAGCCCCGTGGGGCGGCGAGGGACGAGCGCCGGGCGGCCCGGCTGGCCAAGGACATCGGCGCGTTCGCCAAGGCGCACGGCGGCGCCGAGGGCCAGCTGGCGTACGTGGGCGAGCGCGGCACCCGCATCGTCCTCGTCGGCGAGGACGGGGGCTGGGGCGACCTGATGGCCCGTACGTACGAAATCGCGCAGAAGGCGGTCGAGAAGGCCGGCATCACGGTCCACGAGGACTTCGACGGCGAGTTCGCCGCCAAGGTCGAGACGGGTCCTTACGAGTGGAAGCGCATGGCGGGCATCCAGATCGGCGGCTGAAATTCCGCCGCGCGGCGAGCGATGGGCGCAGGTGTGCGAGCCGCGGTTTCCGCAACACCAGGCGCCCGTTCACCCGTTAGGACCGTAGGAGCACGGTCCACCGACGGGAGCCCCGATGATCGAAACGCCGTCCCTGGTGGACCAGTACTGTCACGGGGTGCTCCGCACGGAACTGGGCCTCGGCACGTTCGAGGCCCATCTCGGCCGGGGCGAGGGCCCGCCCGCCCCCGGCACCACCTTCTTCGACACGCAGACCGGCTTCGCCGTACGCCGCTGGTGCCCGCCCCTCCTCGGCCTCGAACCGCACTGCGCGCCCGCCAGATACCTGGCCAGACGTCGTGAGCTCGGCGTGTTCGAAGCGGGCCGGCGCCTTCTGCGCGGCAGTGGCATCACCACGTACCTCGTCGACACGGGGCTGCCCGGCGACCTCACCGACCCGGCCGAGCTGGGCCGGACCGCCGAGGCCGACGCGCACGAGATCGTGCGCCTGGAACTCCTTGCCGAGCAGGTCGCGGACACCTCCGGCACCGTCGAGTCCTTCCTCGCCAACCTCGCCGAGTCGGTGCACGCCGCCGCCGCGCACGCGGTCGCCTTCACCTCCGTCGCGGGCGTACGCCACGGCCTCGCGCTCGCGCCGCAGCCGCCGGGCCCTGGCGAGGTACGGGGGGCGGCGGGGCGCTGGCTCGCGGGGCGCGCGGTCGGCGGGCCGCTGACGGACCCGGTCCTGCTGCGCCACCTGCTGTGGATCGCGGTCGCCTCCGGCCGCCCGCTGCAACTGCACGCCGGTCTCGGCGAACCGGGCCTGCGCATCGACCGTACGGACCCGGTGCTCCTCACGGACTTCGCCCGCGCGACAGCGGGCCTCGGCACCGACCTGATCCTGCTGCACGGCTACCCGTACCACCGGCACGCCGCGCATCTGGCGGGGATCCTGCCGCACGTCTACGCCGATCTGGGCCCGGCGCTCGCCCGTACGGGTGCGCGGGCGGCAGCGGTCCTCGCGGAGATCCTCGAACTGGCCCCGTTCGGCAAGCTGCTGTTCTCCAGCGGCGCCCACGGCATCCCCGAACTGCACGTGGTCGGCGCCCGCCTGTTCCGCGACGCGCTCGGCCGGGTCCTCGGCACCTGGGTCGCCGAGGGGGCGTGGTCGCTGACGGACGCGCAGCGGGTCGCGTCGATGATCGCGTCGGGGACGGCGCAGCGGGTCTACGGGCTCGGCGACCCGGCCGCCGCCTGAGGGGCCCGGGTCAGACCGCCGACAGCTCCGGGTCCGCCTGGGCCGGGACGCCCGCCGTGACCTGCGGGCGCTCGCGCAGCGACAGCAGGACGTGCAGGACGCCGATCCACACCAGGGCCGAGCCCAGCATGTGCAGGCCGACGAGGATCTCGGGCAGGTCCGTGAAGTACTGGACGTAGCCGATGACGCCCTGGGCGAGCAGGATCAGGAACAGGTCGCGGGTGCGGTGCAGCGGGCCCTTCGGGGCGTCGACGGCCTTCAGGACGAACCAGAGCGCGAACGTCAGCGTCACCACGATCCAGGCCAGGACCGCGTGGCCCTTCGCCACCGTCTCCCAGTCCAGCGGCATTCGGTGCACGTCGCTGGAGTCACCCGCGTGCGGGCCCGCGCCGGTCACGACCGTGCCGACCGCGACGAGCAGCCCCGTCACCACGACCAGGACCCAGACGAGCTGCTTGATCGCGGCGCCGACCAGCGGACGCGGCTCGGCGTCGCCCTCGCGGGTGCGCTGCCACATCAGCACGGCGACGGTGAGGAGCGCGGTCGTCAGGATGAAGTGGGCCGCGACCGTGTACGGGTTGAGGCCGACCAGGACGACGATGCCGCCGAGCACCGCGTTGCCCATGACGATCCAGAACTGGGTCCAGCCGAGCCGGGTCAGCGGGCGCCGCCACGGCTTCTGCGAGCGGGCGGCGATGATCGCCCAGCCGACCGCGGCGCACAGCACGTACGTGAGCAGGCGGTTGCCGAACTCGATGACGCCGTGGAAGCCCATCTCGCTCGTCGTGGTCAGCGACTCGTCGGTGCACTTGGGCCAGGTCGGGCAGCCGAGGCCCGACCCGGTCAGGCGCACGGCGCCGCCGGTCACGACGATGACGACCGTCATCAGGACGGCGGACATGGCCGCTCGCTGAACCGTCCGCTGCGTGGGGGTCCAGCGCTCTGCGATGAAGCGAAGCGGGTTGCGGATCGCCTGGGCGGCGTCGGCGCGGGTCACGTTGGGCACGCGCACCATCGTAGGGGGCCGCTTGTGCACGGCTTCACGAGGGGGACGAAAGCGGGCCGATTGTGACGCGGGTTACGGGCGCGCCGCCTACTCCCAGCGGAAGAAACGGCCCGCAGCGCCGAGCCCCACGACCGCCCACACCGCGAGGATGCCCAGGTCGCCCCAGGGCATCGCGGCGCCGTCCCGCAGGACGTCACGGAGGCCGTCGGAGAGCGCCGAGATGGGCAGCAGGCCGAGGACCGACTGTGCGGCGTCCGGGAACTTGTCGAGCGGCACGATGACGCCGCCGCCGACGAGCAGGAGCAGGAACACCAGGTTGGCCGCGGCGAGCGTGGCCTCCGCCTTGAGCGTGCCCGCCATGAGGAGGCCGAGCCCGGAGAAGGCGGCGGTGCCGAGGACCAGGAGCAGCAGCACGGCGAACGGGTTGCCGTGCGGCGACCAGCCGAGCGCGAAAGCGATGAGCGTGAGCAGGACGACCTGAAGCACCTCCGTGACGAGCACGGAGAGGGTCTTGGCGGTCATCAGGGCCCAGCGGGGGAGCGGGGAGGCGCCGAGCCGCTTGAGGACCCCGTAGCGGCGCTCGAAGCCGGTCGCGATGGCCTGGCCGGTGAACGCCGTCGACATCACGGCGAGCGCCAGGATGCCCGGGGTCAGGAAGTCGACCGCCTCGCCGGAGCCGGTGTCCACGATGTCGACGGAGGAGAACAGCACAAGGAGGAGCGTCGGAATGACGACGGTCAGCAGAAGCTGCTCGCCATTGCGGAGCAGCATCTTCGTCTCGAGGACGGCCTGCGCGGCGATCATGCGGCTAAGCGGGGCCGCGCCGGGCTTCGGGGTGTAGGTACCGGCGCTCATCCGCGCAGCTCCTTGCCGGTCAGTTCCAGGAACACGTCTTCGAGGGTGTGCCGCTCGACGGAGATCTTCTCCGGCATCACGCCGTGCTGCGCGCACCAGGAAGTAACTGTCGCCAGAAGCTGCGGGTCGACCTTGCCGGTCACGCGGTAGGAGCCCGGGGTCAGCTCGGCCGCGGCGGAGTCGGTGGGCAGCGCCTTGAGGAGGGAGGCCACGTCCAGGCCGGGGCGGCCGGAGAAGCGCAGGGTGTTCTCGGCGCCGCCGCGGCACAGCTGCTCGGGAGAGCCGTGGGCGATGACCTTGCCCGCGTCGACGATCGCCACGTCGTCGGAGAGCTGCTCGGCCTCGTCCATGTGGTGCGTGGTGAGGATGACCGAGACGCCGTCCGTGCGCAGGTCGCGGACCAGGTCCCAGGTGGCGTGCCGGGCCTGGGGGTCGAGCCCCGCGGTCGGCTCGTCGAGGAAGACGAGTTCGGGCCGCCCGACGACGGCCATGGCGAGCGCGAGCCGCTGCTGCTGGCCGCCGGAGAGGCGCCGGTACGTCGTACGGCCGCAGGAGCCGAGCCCGAGCCGCTCGATGAGGGCGTCCACGTCGAGCGGGTGGGCGTGCAGCTTGGCGATGTGGCGCAGCATCTCGTCGGCACGGGCGCCGGAGTAGACGCCGCCGGACTGGAGCATCACCCCGATGCGGGGGCGCAGCTGTGCCGCCTGCCTGACGGGGTCGAGCCCGAGCACCCGGACCGTGCCGGAGTCCGGCCTGCGGTACCCCTCGCAGGTCTCGACGGTGGTGGTCTTCCCGGCGCCGTTGGGGCCGAGCACGGCCGTGATCCCGGGCCCGGTCTCCAGGTCGAGGCCGTCGACCGCGGTCTTGTCTCCGTACCGCTTGACCAGACTCGAGATCCGGACGACGGGGTCGCTTCGCATGGTGAGCAAGTCTAGGGAGGCCGACCCGATGCGCGGCGCGCGGGTCGCGGGCATGGTGCGGTGCCGCAGCGATTCGGGCGCGGGTGGGCGAGGCGCCGTGGGGGTTGCGCGGGTGGGGGCGTCTGCGGGTCGCGTCGTGGCTGGCCGCGCAGTTCCCCGCGCCCCTGAGGGGCTGGCCGACAGGCCGTGCCCTCAGGGGCGCGGGGAACTGCGCGAGCAACCACGACGCACCTCACGCACGCCCACGGTCCGCAACCCCTACGGCGCCTCGCCCACCCGCACCCCACCCACCTGCGATGATCGATCAAAGATCGTTTGCCCAGGTCACGCCGCGTGTCCACTTAGGCTTGCCTAAGTGATGTACCGCACCGCCGTCCGCCAAGGACTCCGCTTGTCAGGGTCTGAGGAATTACGCAACAATGGCGTTGTGAAAAACGTCGGCGAGGCTCAGGAGGCACCCTCGGGGGCCCCTCAGGAAGAGCTCGCGACCGGTGAGCGTTCGACGCGGAACCGGGTCGCGCGCTCCATCCTGGACCACGGCCCGTCGACCGTCGCCGATCTGGCGGGACGCCTCGGTCTCACCCAGGCCGCCGTCCGTCGCCACCTCGACGCCCTCGCGGCCGACGCCGTGGTCGAGGCCCGCGAGCAGCGGGTCTACGGCGCGCGCACGCGCGGGCGGCCCGCGAAGGTGTTCGCGCTGACCGACTGCGGCCGGGACGCCTTCGACCAGTCCTACGACAAGCTCGCCGCGGACGCGCTCCGCTGGATCCAGGAGCAGTCCGGCGGGGACGAGGCGGTCGTCGCCTTCGCCCGCGCCCGGCTCGCCGCGCAGGCCGAGGCCTACCGCGCGGCGGTGGAGGGCGCCCCGGCCGGTGACCGCGCCGCGGCCCTGGCCAAGGCGCTGAGCGCGGACGGGTACGCTGCTACGGCCCGCAGCGCGCCCCTTCCGCAACAGGGCGAGCAGCTCTGCCAGCACCACTGTCCGGTCGCCCACGTCGCCGAGCAGTTCCCGCAGCTGTGCGAGGCCGAGACGGAGATGTTCTCGCAGCTCCTCGGCACGCACGTACAGCGGCTGGCCACCATCGCCCACGGCGACGGCGTCTGCACGACGTTCATCCCGCGGAGCGGTGTGAAGGCCGGCAAGAACACCCTGAAGACCGATATCAACGCAAACGCATCTGCACGCACCGCCGGGAGGAACCCCGCATGACTCTCCCCATCGAGGAGACTGCCCACCCCGAGCTCGAGGGCCTGGGCAAGTACGAATACGGCTGGGCAGACTCCGACGCGGCCGGTGCCTCTGCCAAGCGCGGCATCAACGAGGACGTCGTCAAGGACATCTCCGCCAAGAAGTCCGAGCCGGAGTGGATGACCAAGCTCCGTCTCAAGGGCCTCAAGCTGTTCGGCAAGAAGCCCATGCCGAATTGGGGCTCGGACCTGTCGGGGATCGACTTCGACAACATCAAGTACTTCGTGCGCTCCACGGAGAAGCAGGCGGAGTCCTGGGAGGACCTGCCCGAGGACATCAAGAACACGTACGACAAGCTCGGCATCCCGGAGGCGGAGAAGCAGCGCCTCGTCGCCGGTGTCGCGGCCCAGTACGAGTCCGAGGTCGTCTACCACCAGATCCGCGAGGACCTGGAGGAGCAGGGCGTCATCTTCCTCGACACCGACACCGCCCTGAAGGAGCACCCGGAGCTCTTCAAGGAGTACTTCGGGACCGTCATCCCGGCCGGTGACAACAAGTTCGCCGCGCTGAACACCGCCGTGTGGTCCGGCGGCTCCTTCATCTACGTGCCGAAGGGCGTGCACGTCGAGATCCCGCTCCAGGCCTACTTCCGTATCAACACGGAGAACATGGGCCAGTTCGAGCGGACGCTGATCATCGTCGACGAGGACGCCTACGTCCACTACGTCGAGGGCTGCACCGCGCCGATCTACAAGAGCGACTCTCTGCACAGCGCGGTCGTCGAGATCATCGTCAAGAAGGGCGCCCGCTGCCGTTACACGACCATCCAGAACTGGTCGAACAACGTCTACAACCTGGTCACCAAGCGCGCCGTGGCGTACGAGGGCGCGACCATGGAGTGGATCGACGGCAACATCGGCTCCAAGGTGACGATGAAGTACCCCGCCGTCTACCTCATGGGTGAGCACGCCAAGGGCGAGACGCTCTCCATCGCCTTCGCGGGCGAGGGCCAGCACCAGGACGCCGGCTCCAAGATGGTCCACATGGCGCCGAACACGTCGTCCAACATCGTCTCGAAGTCCGTGGCGCGCGGCGGTGGCCGCACCTCCTACCGCGGTCTCGTCGAGATCGGCGAGGGCGCCCCGGGCTCGAAGTCGAACGTGCTGTGCGACGCGCTGCTCGTCGACACGATCTCCCGCTCCGACACGTACCCCTACGTCGACGTCCGCGAGGACGACGTCTCCATGGGCCACGAGGCGACCGTCTCCAAGGTCTCCGAGGACCAGCTCTTCTACCTGATGAGCCGCGGCCTGAGCGAGTTCGAGGCCATGGCGATGATCGTGCGCGGCTTCGTCGAGCCGATCGCCAAGGAGCTGCCCATGGAGTACGCCCTTGAGCTCAACCGGCTGATCGAGCTGCAGATGGAGGGCTCGGTCGGCTGACCTCAGCCACCCGATCCACCCGCCAAGCCCTTACGTATGAAAGCGAGCGCTACGACAGCCATGGCTGAGGCTCAGAACATCCCCGGTGGTTCCACGACCGCCGGAACCATCGCGGTGGCCGCCGAGTCGACCGTCGCCACGCGCATGAGCGCGCCCCCCTCCTACGACGTCGAGGACTTCCCGGTCCCGCACGGCCGTGAGGAGGAGTGGCGGTTCACGCCGCTGGAGCGGCTGCGCGGCCTGCACGACGGCACCGCCGTCGCCACCGGCACCGGCGTCAAGGTCGACGTGGAGGCGCCGGCCGGCGTCAGCGTCGAGACGGTCGGCCGGGACGACGCCCGCGTCGGCAAGGCCGGCAAGCCCGTCGACCGTGTCGCCGCGCAGGCGTACTCGTCGTTCGAGCAGGCCTCCGTCGTCTCCGTGCCCAAGGAGACGGTGCTGAGCGAGCCGATCCGCATCCGCGTGCACGGCGAGGGCGGCACGCGCTACGGCCACACGGTCGTGGAGCTGGGTGCGTTCGCCGAGGCCGTCGTCGTCATCGACCACACCGGTGACGCGCTGATCGCCGCCAACGTCGACTACCTGATCGGCGACGGCGCGAAGCTGACGGTCGTCTCCGTTCAGGACTGGGACGACAAGGCCGTCCACGTCGCCCAGCACAATGCGCTGGTCGGCCGCGACGCCACCTTCAAGTCCGTCGTCGTCACCTTCGGCGGTGACGTGGTCCGCCTGCACCCGCGTGTCCAGTACGCGGCCACCGGCGGCGAGGCCGAGCTGTTCGGCCTCTACTTCACCGACGCGGGCCAGCACCAGGAGCACCGCCTCCTGGTCGACCACAACACCCCGCACTGCAAGTCCAACGTCGTCTACAAGGGCGCGCTCCAGGGCGACGACGCGCACGCCGTCTGGATCGGTGACGTTCTCATCGAGGCCGCCGCCGAGGGCACGGACACCTACGAGATGAACCGGAACCTGGTTCTGACCGACGGTGCCCGCGTCGACTCCGTGCCGAACCTGGAGATCGAGACCGGCGAGATCGTCGGCGCCGGCCACGCCTCCGCGACCGGCCGCTTCGACGACGAGCAGCTGTTCTACCTGATGGCCCGCGGCATCCCCGCCGACGAGGCGCGTCGCCTGGTCGTGCGCGGCTTCTTCGCCGAGCTGGTCCAGCAGATCGGTGTCCCGGACATCGAGGAGCGCCTGCTCGCCAAGATCGCCGAAGAGCTGGAGGCGTCGGTCTGATGACTGACACCCCCGTGTTCGTGCGCGCCTGCGGACTGAGCGAGCTGGACGAGGACACCCCCAAGCGGGTGGAGCTCGACGGCACGCCGGTCGCGGTCGTCCGCACCGAGGGCGAGGTGTTCGCGATCAACGACATCTGCAGCCACGCGAACGTGTCGCTCTCCGAGGGCGAGGTGGAGGACTGCCAGATCGAGTGCTGGCTGCACGGCTCCGCCTTCGACCTCCGCACCGGCAAGCCGTCCGGCCTTCCCGCGACGCGCCCCGTCCCCGTATACCCCGTAAAGATCGAAGGGGACGACGTGCTCGTCTCCCTCTCCCAGGAGTCCTGAGGCACCCATGGCAACGCTTGAAATCCGAGACCTGCACGTCACCGTCGAGGCCGACAACGCCACGAAGGAGATCCTCAAGGGCGTCGATCTCACCGTGAAGCAGGGCGAGACGCACGCCATCATGGGCCCGAACGGCTCCGGCAAGTCGACCCTCGCCTACTCCATCGCGGGTCACCCCAAGTACACGATCACGCAGGGCACCGTCACCCTCGACGGCGAGGACGTCCTGGAGATGTCCGTCGACGAGCGCGCCCGCGCCGGCATGTTCCTCGCCATGCAGTACCCGGTCGAGGTCCCCGGCGTCTCCGTCTCCAACTTCCTGCGCTCCTCCGCCACCGCCATCCGCGGCGAGGCCCCCAAGCTGCGCACCTGGGTGAAGGAGGTCAAGGGCGCGATGGAGCAGCTCCAGATGGACCCGGCCTTCGCCGAGCGCAACGTGAACGAGGGCTTCTCCGGCGGTGAGAAGAAGCGCCACGAGATCCTCCAGATGGAGCTTCTCAAGCCGAAGATCGCGATCCTCGACGAGACCGACTCCGGCCTCGACGTCGACGCCCTTCGCCAGGTGTCGGACGGCGTCAACCGCGTCCGCGAGACCGGCGAGGTCGGCACCCTGCTGATCACGCACTACACGCGCATCCTGCGCTACATCAAGCCGGACTTCGTGCACGTCTTCTCGGCGGGCAAGATCGTCGAGTCCGGTGGTCCCGAGCTGGCCGACACTCTTGAGGCCGAGGGCTACGAGAAGTACACGAAGGGCGGCGTATCAGCGTGACAGTGGCCCACCAGGGGCTCACCGGCCTCCTCGACACCGAGGCGATCCGCAAGGACTTCCCGATCCTGGATCGCACGATCCACGACGGCAAGAAGCTCGTGTACCTGGACAACGCGGCGACCTCGCAGACGCCGCGCCAGGTGCTCGACGTGCTCAACGAGTACTACGAGCAGCACAACGCCAACGTCCACCGCGGCGTGCACGTCCTCGCCGAGGAGGCCACGGCGCTCTACGAGGGCGCCCGCGACAAGGTCGCCGCGTTCATCAACGCGCCCAGCCGCGACGAGGTCATCTTCACGAAGAACGCCTCGGAGTCGCTGAACCTCGTCGCCAACATGCTGGGCTGGGCGGACGAGCCGTACAAGGTCGACCACGAGACCGAGATCGTCATCACGGAGATGGAGCACCACTCCAACATCGTGCCGTGGCAGCTGCTCTCGCAGCGCACCGGCGCGAAGCTGAAGTGGTTCGGCCTCACCGACGACGGCCGTCTCGACCTGTCCAACATCAACGAGGTGATCACGGAGAAGACGAAGATCGTCTCCTTCGTGCTCGTGTCGAACATCCTCGGCACCCACAACCCGGTCGAGGCCATCGTGCGCCGCGCCCAGGAGGTGGGCGCGCTCGTCCTCGTCGACGCCTCCCAGGCCGCGCCGCACATGCCGCTGGACGTGCAGGCGCTCCAGGCCGACTTCGTGGCCTTCACCGGCCACAAGATGTGCGGCCCGACTGGCATCGGCGTGCTGTGGGGACGCCAGGAGCTGCTTGAGGACCTTCCGCCGTTCCTCGGCGGTGGCGAGATGATCGAGACGGTTTCGATGCACTCGTCGACGTACGCTCCCGCGCCGCACAAGTTCGAGGCCGGTACGCCGCCGATCTCGCAGGCCATCGGCCTGGGCGCGGCGATCGACTACCTCAGCGCCATCGGCATGGAGAACGTCCTGCGCCACGAGCAGGCGCTCACCGAGTACGCCGTGAAGCGGCTCCAGGACGTGCAGGACCTGCGCATCATCGGTCCGACGACGGCGGAGGAGCGCGGCGCCGCGATCTCCTTCACGCTCGGCGACATCCACCCGCACGACGTGGGCCAGGTCCTCGACGAGCAGGGCATCGCGGTCCGGGTCGGCCACCACTGCGCGCGGCCGGTCTGCCTGCGGTACGGAATTCCTGCGACCACGCGAGCGTCGTTCTATCTGTACTCCACGCCGGGCGAGATCGACGCACTGGTCGACGGCCTGGAGCACGTACGGAACTTCTTCGGGTAGCGGGCAGGACGGTCGACTGATGAAGCTGGATTCCATGTACCAGGAAGTCATCCTGGACCACTACAAGCACCCGCACGGGCGGGGCTTGCGGGACGGCGACGCCGAGGTGCACCACGTCAACCCGACGTGCGGCGACGAGATCACGCTGCGCGTCAAGTACGACGGCGAGACCATTGAGGATGTCAGCTACGAGGGCCAGGGCTGTTCGATCAGCCAGGCGTCGGCCTCCGTACTGAACGACCTGCTGGTCGGCAAGGAGCTGGCGGACGCGCGGAAGGTCCAGGAGACGTTCCTGGAGCTGATGCAGTCCAAGGGCCAGATCGAGCCGGACGAGTCGATGGAGGACATCCTGGAGGACGCGGTCGCGTTCGCCGGGGTCTCCAAGTACCCGGCCCGGGTGAAGTGCGCTCTCCTGAGCTGGATGGCGTGGAAGGACGCGACGGCGCAAGCTTTCGCGGAGGAGGCGAAGACCGCATGAGTGACAGCACGGCAGTGGAGATGAAGCCGGCCTCCGAGGAGGAGGTCCGCGAGGCCCTGTACGACGTCGTCGACCCCGAGCTGGGCATCGACGTCGTCAACCTCGGCCTGATCTACGGCATCCACATCGACGACGCGAACATCGCGACGATCGACATGACGCTGACGTCCGCGGCGTGCCCGCTGACCGATGTCATCGAGGACCAGGCGAAGTCCGCGACCGACGGCATCGTCAACGAGCTGCGGATCAACTGGGTCTGGATGCCGCCGTGGGGCCCGGACAAAATTACCGACGATGGCCGCGAACAGCTCCGCGCACTGGGGTTCAACGTCTGATCCAGCGCTGCCAGGGGCGCGGGGAACTGCGCGACCAGCCCACGAAAAGCCGCGGACGCGTCTGCTCACGCACCGAGCAGACGCGTCCGCGGCTTTCGTCGTGGCTGGTCGCGCAGTTCCCCGCGCCCCTGACCGGCGCTGTTCGCCCCCCGTACGGAAGATCGACACCGGTCGTTGGCACGTGGAGCGGAGCCTTCCGTCGACATCAGGTCGATGAAGGAGCAGCCCGTGCCGTATCCCGCCCCGCGCACCCTCATACGCCGCGCGAGCGTCACCGTCGCCACCGGTGGCCTGCTGGCGCTGGCCGCAGGCCACCCCGCAGGGGCCGCCGCCTCGGCCACGCCGACGATCTCGCTCTCGGCGGCCTACCTCAGCGGAGCTGTCGGAGGGGTCGGCGACCCGACCGTCACCGTGAAGATCGCGCAGAGCGGTACGGACGCCTCCGCGCTCACCGTCACCTCGAGCGCCAGCAGCAGGACGGCGGTGGCCCGCACCACCGACGTCACCGTCACCGGCACCGGCGCGACCCGCACCGTCTCCGTCGCCGCGCGCGGCCAGGGCTACACCGACCTGACGTTGAAGGTGACCGGCAGCGGCGGCTCCTCGGCCACCACGAAGCTGCACTACGCCGCCTCCGGTGCGGTGAGCGGCGCGGCCGACGCCCGGTACCTCACCGGCTCCTCCGACGCCTCCGCCGCCGTCGACGTGGGCGGCGGTTACGTCGTCGTGGCGGACGACGAGTCCAACATTCTGCGCCTCTACAACGGCGCAGTCTCCGGGGCGCCGGTCAGGACCTGGGACCTGTCGTCGAAGATCGGCGTGGACAAGGAGGTCGACATCGAGGGCGCCGCCCGCGTCGGGAACCTCATCTACTGGACCGGCTCGCTCGGCAACAACAAGGACGGCGAGTACAAGGCGGACCGCAACACCGTCTTCACCACGACGGTCAGCGGCTCCGGCGCCGCGACCGAGCTGACGTACGCGCACGCCTACAAGAAGCTCCGCGACAAGCTGGTCGACTGGGACGAGGACAACGGCGACCGCTACGGGTTCGCCGCCGGGACCGAGGACGGCCAGGCGCCCAAGCAGATCGACGGCTTCAACGTCGAGGGGCTGGAGTTCGCGCCCGGCTCCACCTCCACCGCCTACCTCGGCTTCCGCGCGCCGCTCGTGCCGCCGAAGGAGGGCGGCAAGGGGCTGATCGTGCCCGTCACCAACATGGACAAGGTGGTGGCGAGCGGCGCGACCCCGGTCTTCGGTACGGCCATCGAGCTGGACCTGGGCGGCCTCGCCGTCCGCGACATCCGCAAGAACGCCGCGAACCAGTACCTGATCGTGGCGGGCAGCTGGGCCGCCGACGACAACGCGGACCCGTACGCCCTGTACGCGTGGGACGGCGTCGCGGGCCACGCCCCGGTCAAGCGGATCGACCTGCCGACCAGCGACCCGGGCGGCTGGGAGGCGCTCGTCTCCGTACCGGATCTGTCCGTGTCCGGGCAGCGCGTGCAGGTGATCACGGACGACGGTTCGGCGGATCTGTACGGGGACGGGACCGAGGCCAAGGACCTGGACCACGACGAGTGGAAGAAGTCGCGGGCCGCCTGGTTCACCGTCTCGTAGCTCGCGAGGATCCGGGTTGTGTACGGGCGTACGCACCGATATGTACACTCGTACGCATGGGATATGTGCTGCTGGCGGGGGCCATCGCCGCGGAGGTGGCCGCCACGACCGCCATGAAGTACAGCGAGGGCTTCAGCAGGCTGTGGCCCTCGCTGATCACCGTCACCGGGTATGTGATCGCGTTCGCGCTGCTCGCGCAGACGCTGAAGACCGTCCAGATCGGCACCGCGTACGCCATCTGGGCGGGCGTCGGCACCGCCGTCATCGCCGCGATCGGCATGATCTTCCTGGGGGAGGGGCTGAGCGTCGCCAAGGTCGCCGGGATCGTCTTCGTCATCGGCGGCGTCGTGCTGCTCAATCTGGGCGGGGCGCACTGATGCCGCGCCGCTACGACCCCGAGCGGCGCCAGCGGATCATCGACGCCGCGATCCGGGTGGTGGGGGAGAAGGGCATAGCCGGGCTCAGCCACCGCACGGTCGCGGCCGAGGCCGATGTGCCGCTGGGTTCGACCACGTACCACTTCGCGACGCTCGACGAACTGCTCGTGGCCGCGCTGCGGCAGGCCAACGAGGGGTTCGCCAAGGTCGTCGCGGCGCGCGGCGCCTTCCAGGACCCGGCGCTCGACCTCCCCGACGAGCTGGCCGGGCTGCTCGGTGAGTGGCTGAGCGGCGAGCGCACCGGCGTGGAGCTGGAGTACGAGCTGTACCTGGCGGCCCTGCGACGCCCCGCGCTGCGTCCCGTCGCCGCCGATTGGTGCCAGGACCTGGCCGGTCCGCTGGCCGAGCGCACGGACCCGGTGACGGCCCGCGCGCTGGTCGCCCTCATGGACGGGATCTGCCTCCAGGTGCTGCTCACGGGCGGGGAGTACGACGCCGCGTACGCGCGCGAGATGCTGGCCCGGCTCATCCCGTAGCCCGAGACGGGGCCGGGGCGGGTTGGCCTCGGGAACCCCGGGCCGGTTAGGTTGCCCTCATGACCGACACGACTGCTCCTCGTTCCACCGGCGCCGTCGCCGCGGGCCTCGCCACCGTGGCCGCCGACGGCACCGTTCTCGACACCTGGTTCCCCGCGCCCGAGCTCGCCGCCGAGCCCGGCCCGGCCGGCACCGGGAAGCTCTCCGCCGACCAGGCCGTCGAGCTGCTCGGCGAAGGCGCCGCGAAGGCCATCGGCCCGGACGCCCGGCGCGGCGTGGAGATCATCGCCGTCCGTACGGTCATCGCCTCCGTGGACGACAAGCCGCTGGACGCCCACGACGTCTACCTGCGCCTGCACCTCCTCTCGCACCGCCTGGTCAAGCCGCACGGCGTGAACCTGGACGGCCAGTTCGGCTTCCTCCCCAATGTCGCCTGGACCTCGCTCGGCCCGGTCGCCGTGGACGACATCGAGAAGGTGCGGCTCAACGCGCGCGCCGAGGGGCTGCACCTCCAGGTGACCTCGGTCGACAAGTTCCCGCGGATGACCGACTACGTCGTCCCGAAGGGCGTCCGCATCGCCGACGCCGACCGGGTCCGGCTCGGCGCGCACCTCGCCGAGGGCACCACGGTCATGCACGAGGGCTTCGTCAACTTCAACGCGGGCACGCTCGGCTCGTCGATGGTCGAGGGCCGCATCTCCGCGGGCGTCGTCGTCGGCGACGGCTCGGACATCGGCGGCGGCGCCTCCACCATGGGCACCCTCTCCGGCGGCGGCAACGTCCGCATCGTCATCGGCGAGCGCTGCCTCATCGGCGCCGAGGCCGGTGTGGGCATCGCGCTCGGCGACGAGTGCGTGGTCGAGGCGGGCCTCTACGTCACCGCGGGCACCCGCGTGACCATGCCCGACGGGCAGATCGTCAAGGCCCGTGAACTCTCCGGCGCCTCCAACATCCTCTTCCGCCGCAACTCGGTGACGGGCACGGTCGAGGCCCGCCCGAACAACGCGGTGTGGGGTGGCCTCAACGAGGTCCTGCACAGCCACAACTAAGCGCCCAGCAGCTCCTCGTAGGCCCTCCGCAGCCCGTCGACCGCATCCCTGTCGGCGGGCTGCGGTGGCGCGCGGACCGGGCCGCCGCCCGGCAGGCCGAGGTCGCTGAGCAGGGCCTTCGCCGTCACCGCGCCCGGGAGGCCGGTCGGGGAAGCGAACGGCTCGTTCCGGCCTTTCTGGGCCATTCCGCCTGCGCCACCATGAGACGGACCGCAGGCCGTTCAGGGGAGGCGCCATGAGGCTCGGCAAAGCACTCGCCACCGGGATCGCCGAAGAGGCCCCGCAGGAGACGGAGGCCGCCCGTACGGAACAGGAGCGGGCCGACGCCGTCGTCGAGCCGCTGCCGGAAGCCGTCGAGGTCCCGGCCGTCCGATGAGGGCGCGGCTCCCCGAGGAACGCCCTGCGGAGCCGCCCACCGGATACAAGATCGCGCACCCCGTGCTCGACGCGGACGGCGGGCGCGCCGGATTCCTCGGGGTCTCCCTCGGCGCGGCGGCGCCCTACCGCGTGCTCGACGAGGCGCGCTGTGTCTACGGGCGCCGGCACCGCGCCCCGCACCGGCGCTGCGACTGCGGGTTCCACTGCGTGCACGAGCGGCGCACGGCGGAGGGGCTGCTCGTGCACGCCGAGCACCGCAGGGCCGTGCTCCTGGAGGTGTCCGTCCTCGGGGCCTACATCCGGTTCGAGCGCGGCTTCCGGTACGCCCGCCAGCGGGTGCGGGCCGCGACCGTCGGACCTTGCCCGTGCGGCGCCACCGCGTCCGTGCTCGCCGACGCCGGGTGGGGGCGGGACGGGCGGCGGGTCCTCGAAGCGGCCTGCGCCGGGTGTGTCGGCGGGCGGCAGCGGTGGACCCTCGACGCGTTCGCTCGGCTCGGCGGGGACGGGCTCGCCGTGTGCGCCGCGCCCGGTACAGAAGCCGCGAGCTCCCCGGCGGCCGGAGTGCCGGAACTGGCCGCCGAGGCCGCCCTGCTGCAGGCCCGGCTCGACTGGTTCCAGAACCAGCTGGCCCGCCTCGGCCGCGCGACGGGCGGCGGAGACGGGCCGTCGGGGCTCAGCGGTTAGGGGCGGACGCGCAGCACCTGCGGGTCGTGGTCGCTGATCTGGTCGTGGAACTCGCTGTTGATGTGCACGCTGTCGTACCGGAAGGCGCCCTTCTTCCGGATCGAGGGGCTGACCAGGATCTGGTCGAGGACCTGGCTGTTGCCCTGGTAGTCATACGTGTAACGCTCGTCGCGCGGCAGGGACTTGATCGCCGACCAGAGCGCGCCGCCGTCCTCCAGGCGCTGCGCCGTGCCGGAGAACTCGAAGTCGTTGATGTCGCCGAGGGCGATGACGTCGGCGTTGCGCTGGACCTTGAGCACGTCCTTCACGAACGCGTTCACGGACTCCGCCTGCGCGTGGCGCTGCGTCTCCGAGCTGCGGACCGGCGGCTGGAACTGCGCGGTCAGGGGGTGGTCGCCGCCCTTGGACGCGAAGTGGTTGGCGATGACGATGACGGGCTCGCCGCGGAAGGTGAACTCGCCCGCGAGCGGCTTGCGGCTGTTCTTCCACGCCTCGTTCGCCGGGTCGATCCGGCCCGGCGATGCGGTGAGCGCGGCCTTGCCGTGGCTGCGGACGACGCCGACGGGCGTGGTGGCGTCGCCGCCCGCGCGGTCCGTGAAGGACACCCGCTCCGGGTTGAAGAGGAAGACCTGGCGGATGTTGCCGCCGGGCTCGCCGCCGTCGGCCTTGTCGACCGGGTCGATCGAACGCCAGTCGTAGCGGGGGCCGCCCGCCGCGACGATCGCGTCGATGAGCTTGTTCACCGTCACGTCGGCGGCGACCGTGCCGTCGTCCTTCGCGCCGTTGTTGTCCTGGATCTCCTCCAGGGACACGATGTCGGGCGACTTCAGGTGGGTGACGATCGCCGCCGCGTGCTCCTCGAAGGTGGCGTCGGTCGGGTCGAGGTTCTCGACGTTGTACGTGGCCACGGCCAGCTCGTTCTTCGCCTGCGCCCGGGTCGTCTCCCGCTGGAGACCGCCCTGCTCCAGCGCGCCCATCTCCCGCGCGACCAGCGTGTATCCGCCGTACTGGTTGAAGTCGAGCGGGCCCTCGGTGGTGCCGGACAGGACGTCGCCGACGTCGGCCACGGGGAACTCGGCGACCGCGCCGAGCGACTGGATCTGCAGGCGGCCGGTGTTCTGCGAGGTGTACGAGCCGTAGCGGGCGCCGCCGCGCTCGGTCGTGTTCTCGCGGGGCTTCACCGTGACCCACAGCTCCGCGTACGGGTCGGAGGCGGTGACGACCCGGGACGAGCCGATCCGGACGTTCTGGCCCTCCAGGGACTCGTAGTAGTCGAGGGCGTACTTCTTCGGGCGCAGGGTCAGGCCGTTGATCGAGCCGTTCGCCGCGGGGTCGCCGGCCGGGGTGTACGCGGCCGGGACCGACTTGGCGCTGATCGTCGTGACCGGTACCGCGTTGCCGGACGAGTCCACGGTCACCGTCGGCTTGGTGATCTCGGTGAGCGACTGGTTGCCGGACGAGGCGCCGCCGGGCACGTACTCCGTCACCGTGCCCGAGACCGTCACCGCGTCGCCCGTCTTCACGGTCGGCGCGGAGCTGGTGAAGACGAAGACGCCCTCGCTGGTGGCCGGGTCGTTGTCGGGCTTGGTGTCCTGGAACCAGAAGCCGCGGGACGAGCCGTACGTTCTGACCCCGGTCACCACCCCGGTCACGCCCGTCACCTGCTGGCCGGCGAGCGGGGATATCCGGGTCGAGCCCTGGACGTCGTGGATGGCGGCGGTCGTGGCCGCGCCCGCCGGGCCCGCGGTGACCACGGCGTACGACGCGCAGCAGGCGGTCGTCACGGCGAGGGCGGCGAGGCGGGAGCGGGAGAACACAGAGAGCAGCGGATGAGCGGTCTTGCTCGGCAAGGGGATCCCTCCGGGGACGTGCGAGTGGCGAGCGCCGGGACGAGGGGCGGCGGCTGCCGGTCGAGGGTGGTCGACGGCGCCGTTTCTACGCGCGTCAATCTCTGGCCTGAGCCCGGCAGTTGTCAAGGTTTCGCGGGTGGATACGGGGCGGCCGAAATCTGACGAGTACATGAACCCGACAGCAAAGGGTCAAATCCGTCTAGGCTGAGCGGTCGCACCGTACGCCTCCAAGGAGAACCCACCGATGTCAGACAGCTCCCCCCTGCCGCCGGTCCGGCTGCCCGCCGAAGCGGAGCTGGCGCGGGACGCCCTCGCCACCCCCCTGCTCTCCCGCGCCGTGCGGCTCGCCCGCTGGGCCGGGCCCGGGACCCGCGTCGGCGCGGGCGGCGAACTCGTCGAGGAGCAGTTGCCCGCCGCCGTCGCCGAGCTGGGGCTCGGCGGCGACGAGGAGGGGCTCGCGTACGCGAGCGAGGCGTGGAACGCCGCCGTCGACACCGGTCTCGTCGAGGTCGTCGACGAGGAGGAGGGCACCGTCACCGCCGGCGAGGAGCTGGCGACGCTCACCTCCGGCGGGCCCTCCGACGTGCTCGCGCTGTGGCTCGGGGCGCTCGACACGGTCCTCGCCGACGCGAGCGTGCCCGACCTCGACGACATCATGGGCGCCCTGGAGGAGGGCGGCGGCGAGATCGACTTCTCGCAGCTCGACTGGGACCCCGAGGCGGAGTCCGAGTTCCTGGAGGGCGTGCTCGGAAATCTGTACCTGCTGACCGTCTCCGAGGGCGCCGGGGACGGGCCCGTGCCGCTGCCCGCGCTCGCCGCGTCGATGATCGTCCCCGACGACATGGGGGAGCCCACGGACGACGTCCTGGAGCAGGTGTCGGACGCGATGATGCGGCTCGACGACCAGTTCCGGCTGCTCGAACCGGTCGGGCTCGTGGAGTTCCAGCCGGTCGACGAGGCGCTGATGGCGGAGATCGACGCGGATGAGCCCGTGGCCGAGCCGGTGGACGAGGCGGACGTCGCCCGGTACGGCATGGTGCGGCTCACTCCGCTCGGTCTGTACGGGATCCGGGCCCGGATGCTGGAGGCGGGCATCGCGGCGCCCGCGGTCGGCGACCTTGTCGACAAGGGGGCCGACACGCTCCTCGACAGCACGTCGTCCTTTCCGCAGGCCGCCGCGCAGGCCGAGATCGAGCAGTGGCTCGCCCGGCGTGAATCGCTCGGCGCGGCGCGGGAGTTGCTCGCGGCCGCGCGCGGTGCGGATCAGGGGGCGCCTCTGCGTCGGCTCCGCTGCCAGCAGGCGCTGTCCCTCGTCGGTGCCGAGGCCGAGCCCGCGCTCCGGGAGGTTCTCGACGACGCCGAGCTGGGCGGCCTCGCCCGGGTCTGGCTCGCCGAGCACGGGGCGACGGACGTGCCTCCGCCCTCCGAGGCGCTCATCTTCTGGCTGACCATCGACACGATCGCCGCGCAGCTCTCCCTGGAGGGCAACTCGGACGAACTCCAGTCCCTGGTCGAGGGGCTCGCCGCGCAGCACAGCGGCTTCTTCTCGACGGCCTGGCGCGTCGAGCACCCCGCCACGGCGGACGTCCTGGAGGCCATGGGCCGCCTCCACCCGGACAAGAAGGTGGCCAAGGAGGCCCGCAAGGCCGCCTTCAAGGCGAGGTCGGCGTCCGCCGGTTGACCGGAGCCCCCTAGGGGCGCGGGGAACTGCGCGACCAGCCACGACGTGGCCGCGGACGCGAACGCGCGAGTGAGGGCAGACGCGTCGGCCCGCGGCTGAGTCCGGGGCGAGCTGTGCCCCGTCAGGGGCGCGGGGAACTGCGCGCTCAGCCACGTACAGGCCGCACGCGCCATAGCACCTCGCGAGGCAGACGCGTCTGCGGCCTTCGTCGTGGCTGGTCGCGCAGTTCCCCGCGCCCCTGGCGGGGCTGGTGAGGGCCTGCGCAGGCCCTCACCAGCCCCGCCCGACACCCGCTAGCAGAGATAGCGTGTCGTGTGCTTGAAGGATGACGTCGCTCCGTCGAAGCCGTACGTGCCCCGGTACGCCGGAGGGTTCTGGTACTCGCCGACCACGGTGATCGTGTTCGCGCAGGAACCCTGCCCGGCCCGCTTCGCGTCGAGCCGGATCGTGTCACCGATGAACCCACCGGTGATGTCCCACGGGGCTCCGCAGATGCCGGACGTGATCTGACCCCCGGTCACCACGTAGGGGTGCGTGTTGGGGTCGATCTTCGCCGTGATGGCGAAGGTGACCGCACCGTTGTTGAGCTCCAGCTTGCAGTCGACCGACACGGCCTCCGTGGACACGTCCTGCTGCGCGGCGAACGCCTCGTCGCGCGTCTTGACCTCCGCGCCCTGCGGATTGTGGAAGCGGTGCTCGCCGCGGGTCTGGCCCTTCTGCTTGCGTGCCTGAGTGGTCATGGACCGGCCTCCCTTCGGGGGTGTGGTGGTCAGGCCAGCAGTTCGGCGATCTCGACGCGCAGCAGCGCGCGTACGTTCTCGATGTGGTTGGCGATGGTGACCTGCGACGAACCGGCGTACAGGAGACCGACGGCCACGTTGTCGAGGGAGGTCACCAGCGAACCGGAGTCGCCGCCCGCCGACATGTTCGTGGTCATGATCTGGTCCTTGAACCGGGCCGTGCCCGCCGTGCCGTAGTTGACGTCGACCGTCGCGTCGGTCGCGATGATGCGACCGAAGGAGATGTTCGTCGTGCGGCCCGACTTCTTGACGAGGTCGCCGACCGCGACGTTCGCCTTGCGGCGCCAGGCGCGCGGCGCCCCGCTGAAGTACTGCTCGCGGGTCGCGTCCTGGAACTGGACCTCGCCGAGCGCGCAGTCGACCACGTTGTTCTGCTGGTCGAGCGGGGTCTGCGGGGCGAACTGGATGGTGATGAACCGGGACAGGGTCGCGATCCGGTCGGCCGGGTTCGTGCCGCCGTCGAAGGTGCCGGGCTGCACGATGGCGCTGCCGAGCTGGGCCCGGTTGGAGTCGGCGAGGACGTGGTTGTTGGAGAGGATGTAGAACTTGGACGGGGTGCCGAGCCCGGCGCCGGGCGGGTCGACGGTGGCGCCCGGCAGGAAGTCGTAGACGACGCTGCCGAGGGTGCCCGCGGTGACGGCCACGTTGCCGACGGAGAACCCGGACGGCGCGGGCCGCATCCGGCGGACGAGCAGCTGCGGCTCGAACGTCGCCATGCCCCCGAAGTCCTCGTGCAGCGCGTGCCCGTACTGCCCGAACTGCTGGGAGACGCCGCCGTCGGGCCCGTAGGAGACGGACTCCTCGGAGCGGGCGCCCGACGGCCTCGACTGGCGCCGCTGGGCGGAGATCTGGCCGACGGCCACGATGTCGGTGGGGGTGCCGTCGTCCATCTGGCGCGGGATGACGTCGCGCTCGGGCAGCATGGACTCGGGCAGCTTCTGGGTCACGAAGACGAGGACCGCCGGTTCGCCCGTCGGCCTGCCGTCGATCCACTTCACGCCGTGGCCGAAGCCGACGACATTGGCGAGCGGCGACTCGCGCCGCAGGAAGTCACTGGTCGCCTGCTGGCGGGAGCTGTCGCTGAGCTGACCGCCGGCGGGTCCTCGCATCAATTCGGGCTGGTTCACGCCAGACCACCTCTTCCCCTGACTTTCGCCTGAGTACGTGGTCCCTACGGCTCGTCGCCCGTCTCTTCCTGGGCGTCGAGCCCGCCGACCGCGAGCACGCGGACCGGCACGCCTTCGAGCTCGTCGGGGATCACGTCGTGCGCACGGAGCCGGTCGCGGGGCACTTTCCGGACGACGAAGACGACGATGACGTCCGCGCCCGAGTGCTCGTCCTTCCCGGTGGCGACCCCGTTGACATTGGCCAGCTGCAGCAGCCGGTCGGCATGGAGGTCGCGTGCCTGGCGTGCGTCCACTCGGCTCGCCACCCCCTAGACGGGTGATGCGGTGATGCGGTGATGCAGGTAGGGCCTGTCTATTGCCGTCCGGGAAGGGGGTCAAGGCGTTCCGCGCGAAATCTTGGCTTCGGTCCTGAAGTGCGGCTGATGACCTTCCTTACGAAGATTCTTCCCTCGCCTTCTCCTGCGCCCCGGGCGTTCACGGAAGTCGGCGAAGCGGGCCCCTGGACGTAGGGCCGCGTTCAACCGCCGTTCAGGCGCGGACGGGAACGTGTGGCCGGAAACAGGGTCCGCGACCCCACCCGGCCCCGCCCCCGTTCACCGTCAGCAGGAGACAGCCACCATGTCACTCACTCGCAGGGACTTCGCCGTACGCTCGGCGGCCACCGGCGCGGGCGTCGCCCTGGCCGGGTCCGTCGGCGCGCTCGCCACGGCGCCGGGCGCCCTCGCCGCCACGGACGACTTCGACGACGCCGCTCTCGCCGGCAAGGGCCACGGCCACGACCACGGGCACGGTCACGGCCACCACGGCGCCGGATACGGTGAGCTGCGCTCCGACCCCAAGGGCATCCTCGCGCTGCCCGCCGGGTTCTCGTACAAGATCGTCACCTACTGCGGGAAGACGAAGCTGGAGTCCGGCGAGTTCACGCCGTCCAACCACGACGGCACCGCCACCTTCGAGGGCCCGCGCGGCGCCACCCTGCTCGTCAACAACCACGAGCTGGCGGGCGCCCGCGCCGACTGGCCGCACCCGGTGCCGCTCACCGAGGGCCTGGTCTACGACCCGATGGCGGCCGGCGGCTGCACGGTCGTCGAGGTGCGCCGCGGCGGCGAGGTCGCCGAGTGGGTCGGCATCGCGGGCACCGCCACCAACTGCGCGGGCGGCTCCACCCCCTGGAACACCTGGCTGACCTGCGAGGAGACCGAGGACAAGGCCGGCAAGAACGGCTTCACCAAGGACCACGGCTACGTCTTCGAGGTCGACCCCGCCGATCGACGCGCCAACCGCTCCCCGAAGCCGATCAAGGCCCTCGGCCGGTACGCGCACGAGGCGGTCGTCGTCGACCCGAAGCGCGGCGACATGTACCTCACCGAGGACGCCTCGGGCCCCAACGGCCTGCTCTACCGCTGGGTCCCGCCGCACGGCTTCCGCCACGGCCGCGGCAAGCTCCGCACCCTAGCCGACGACGCGGGCGTCCTCCAGGCGTTCAAGTGCTTCGACTCCGGCGGCCGATTCGTCGACGACCTGTCCCGCGCCACGAAGACCGGCACGGTCTACGGCGTCGACTGGGTCGACGTCCCCGACCGTGATGCCAAGACGGTCTCCACGCGCAAGCAGTTCAAGGACGGCGAGGTCACCCGCGCCCGCAAGCTGGAGGGCATGTGGTGGGCGGACGGCGGCGCCTACGTCGTCTCCTCCTTCGCCCGTTCCGAGAGCCCGGTCGCGCACGACGGCCAGGTCTGGTTCTACGACCCGAAGCGCCGCACGCTGACCCTGAAGGTGCTGCTCGGCGTCAACCCGGACCCGTCCGTCGACGGCGCCTTCGACGGCCCGGACAACATCACCGTCTCCCCGTACGGCGGTCTGGTCATCGCCGAGGACGGCGAGGGCGTCCAGCACCTGTTCGGCGCGACCGAGCGCGGCAACACGTACCCGATCGCGCGCAACGAGCTGAACATCGGCACCGCGGAGGAGCCGGAGTACAGCGAGTTCACCGGCGTCACGTTCTCGCCCGACGGCCGCACCCTGTACGCCAACATCCAGACGCCAGGCATCATGCTGGCGATCACCGGCCCCTGGAAGCGCCAGCGCTGACCCAGATGCGCAACAGCCGGGTTCTCAGCCCAGCGGGTCCACCGGAGGCGCCTCCCGTTCGCAGGCGATCCGGTGGACCCTGCGCCGTACCGCGAACCAGCCGGCCACGAGCGCGAGCGCGATCGGGATGAGCAGCAGGACGGTGTCGCGGCCCGGTCCTTCCGTGTCGAACCACATCATGACGAGCACCGCGAGCAGGAACGCGATCGTCACCAGCTCGGTCCACGGCGAGCCCCACAGCCGGAAGCCGGGCCGCCGCACGAGCCCTTGCTTGGCGCGGCGCACGAACACCAGATGGCAGAGCATGATCATGCACCAGGTGGAGATGACGCCGAGCGAGGCCACGTTGGTGACGATCCCGAACGCGTCTTCGGGCAGCCATGCGTTGAGCGCGACGCCGAACAAGGCCACCGTCGACGTCAGCAGGATGCCCGCGTAGGGGACATGGCTGCGGCTCATCCGCGCGGTGAAGGACGGCGCGGATCCGGCCATCGCCATCGAGCGCAGGATGCGGCCCGTCGTGTAGAGCCCGGAGTTCAGGGACGACATCGCGGCCGTGAGCACGACCAGGTTCATGATGCCGCCCGCCGCCGGGACGCCGATCTTCGACAGGACCGTCACGAACGGGCTCTCGCCCGCCGAGTACGCCGTCCATGGCAGCAGCAGCGTCAGCATCACGACCGAGCCGACGTAGAAGACGGCCACACGCCACATGATCGAGTTCACCGCCTTCGGCACGATCGTCTCCGGGTCGGCGGTCTCGCCCGCCGTCACGCCGACCATCTCGACCGCCGAGTACGCGAAGATCACCGTCTGCGTGATGAGGATGACGGGCAGCACGCCCATCGGGAACCAGCCGCCGCTGTCGCTGATCAGCGAGAGACCCGCCGCATGGTCCTCGATCTCCTGGCGCGACGCCAGGAAGAAGACGCCGATCAGCAGGAACACCACGATCGCGGCGACCTTGACGATGGCGAACCAGAACTCCATCTCGCCGAAGCTCTTGACCGAGATCAGGTTCACCGTGAGCACGATGGCGAGGGCGATCGCCGCGAGCACCCACTGCGGTACGGAGGTGAACATCGACCAGTAGTGCACGTACAGCGCGATCGCCGTGATGTCGGCCATGCCGGTGGTCGACCAGTTCAGGACGTACATCCAGCCCGCGATGTACGCGCCCTGCTCGCCGAGGAACTCGCGCGCGTAGCTCACGAACGAGCCGGAGGACGGCCGGTGCACGACCATCTCGCCGAGCGCCCGGACGACGAAGAACGCGAAGACGCCGCTGACCGCGTACGCGAACGCCAGCGCGGGGCCCGCCTTGGCGAGGTTGCCGCCCGCGCCGAGGAAGAGCCCCGTGCCGATCGCGCCACCAATCGCGATCATGCTGATGTGCCGGGGTTTCAGGGCCTTGCTGTAGCCGAGGTCGCCCGCGTCGGCGACGCCCTCCGCGGCCGTGGGATCGTCCGGCGAATGTCCTGAGTGGGAGTCTTTGTGCAGGTTCACCCCGGGAACTCTCGCATTGCGCGGCGCCGATCGGTGGCTTACGCAACCGGTCCTGTGCCGTGTCGTCCGTACGGGGGAGGGGGCGCGCCGTACGGGGGAGGGCGCGCTCCGTTCGGGGGAGGGGCCCGGAAAATTGGCCTTCGGTAAGGGAACGGTAAAGCGGAGTCGCTCGTTGTCCCCGGTATGACAGCAATGACCCCAGGTTCGAACATCCCGCTCACGGCGCAGCGTGTGGCGGTGGACGTCTCGGCCCCCGTGCGGCTCGACGTGTCGGGCCTGCTGCTCACCGCCGACGGCAAGGTGCGCTCGGACGACGACTTCATCTTCTACAACCAGCCCGCGGGCCCCGGTGTCACGTACACGTCGGGCGGGGGCACGAGCCCCGACTCGATCACGGTCGACACCACCGCCGTCCCGCCGGGCATCGAGAAGATCGTCGTCACCGCGAGCCCGGACGCCGCGGGCCAGACGTTCCAGGGCATCGAGCCGACCGCCACGATCCGCAGCGCGGACGACGGCTCGGTCCTGGCCACGTTCACGCCGCCGCAGCTCGGCACGGAGACGGCCCTCGTCGTCATGGAGGTCTATCTGCGCAACGGGGCATGGAAGGCCCGCGCGGTGGGCCAGGGCTACGCCAACGGCCTGGCCGGGATCGCCACCGACTTCGGCGTCTCGGTCGAGGAACCGGCGGCGCCCGCGGCTCCGGCCGCGCCCGCCGCCCCGCCCGTCGCCGCCCCCGCCGCGAGCCCGGCCGCCGCCATGCCCGCGCCGACCACCCCGCCGGTCGACCCGCGCATCGCGCCGCCCCCGCCGCCCGCCGCGGCGCCCGCCGCACCGGCCGCGCCCGCGCCCGGCTCGGGGAAGATCAACCTCGACAAGGGCCGGGTCTCCCTCCAGAAGAACCAGACGGTGTCCCTGGTCAAGGGCGGCAAGCCGCTGCTCAGCCAGGTCAAGATGGGCCTTGGCTGGGAGCCCGCGTTCCGCGGCAAGGACATCGACCTGGACGCGTCGGTGATCGCGTACGGCCCGCAGCGCAACCACATCGACAGCTGCTACTTCGGCAAGCTCTCGATCGTGAACGGCGCGATCAAGCACTCCGGCGACAACCTCACGGGCGAGGGCGCGGGCGACGACGAGGTGATCGTCGTCGACCTGGGCCGCCTGCCGCAGGAGGTCACGGGCCTGGTCTTCACGGTGAACTCGTTCTCGGGCCAGAAGTTCACCGACGTCGCCAAGGCGTACTGCCGTCTGCTCGACGCGGCGAGCGGCGAGGAGCTGGTCCGCTTCGACCTGACGAACGCGGAGGCGCAGACCGGCGTCATGATGGCCAAGCTCATCCGGCAGTTCTCCGGCGAGTGGGAGATGACGGCGATGGGCGACTTCGTGAAATCGCGCACGGTGCGCGGCATGGTGAAGCCGGCGGCCCAGGCGCTCTGAGGCCGGGACCGGCTACCGCTGGTTGCGCGGGTGGGAGCGGGCCTGGCGCTCGTTCCCCCTGCGGTAGTTCCCGGTCCAGCGGGCCATGACCAACTGGTCGTCGCCCGAGGCCACTTCGGCCAGGAATCTCTCGGCCCGGGCGCCGCGCAGGACGCCCGCGTCGCGCCCGGAGTGAGTGATCGTGACGCTGCCGTCGGCGCGCCGCGTGTAGGTGAATCCGTGGGGTGTGGGCACGGCCGGGAGAGTAGTCCCGGCCGTGCCCGGCGTTCCAGTGGATTACGGCACGACGACGATCTTCCGGCCGACCCCGGACGCGAACTGGTCGAGCGCCTGCGGGTACTGGTCGAGCGGCAGTCGGTCGCTGATGAAGACTTCCGGGTCGAGGACGCCGCCCGCGAACAGCTCGGCGGCCCGCTCGTAGCTGTGCAGGACGGCCATCGAGCCGGTGATGGTGATCTCCTGGTTGTAGATCCGGTACGGGTCGATCTCCACCCGGGTCGCGTAGTCCGCGACGCCGAACTGGAGGAACGTGCCCGCCTTGGCGACGCGGCCGAGGCCGTCCTGGATCGCCGCCGCGTTGCCGGTCGCGTCGATGACCACGTCCCAGCCCTCGGGCCGGTCCAGCTCGTCGGCGTTCGCGGCGGAGGCCGAGACGCCGAGCTGCTTGGCCGTGGCGAGCCGCTCCGGGTTCAGGTCGACCACGTCGACGCTCGCCGCGCCCGTGCGCTTGGCCAGCTCCAGCATCATCAGCCCCATGGTCCCGGACCCGTAGATCAGGACGTGCGAGGCGAGCCGCGACTGGAGCACGTCGTAGCCGCGCACCGCGCAGGACAGCGGCTCGATGAGGGCCGCGTCCTGGGTGCGTACGTGGTCGGGGAGGCGGACGCAGTTGGCGACGGGGGCCAGCGCGTACTGGGCGGCGCCGCCCGCCGTGGTGACGCCGATGGCGGCCCAGCGCTCGCAGAGGTTGCCGCGCCCCGCACGGCAGAAGCGGCACTCGTGACAGTGCAGCGAGGGGTCGACGGCGACCCGGTCGCCGACCCGCACCTCGGTGACGGCGCTGCCGACCTCGGCGACCGTGCCCGCGAACTCGTGGCCCGGTACCACCGGCAGCGTGGGGGCGAACTCGCCCTGCCGGATGTGCAGATCGGTCCCGCACAGGCCGCAGGCCGCCACCTCCACGACGACGTCGCGGGGCCCCGGCGTGGGGTCCGGCACCTCCCCGACGACGACCTTGCCGACGGACTCGACGATCGCGGCCTTCATTTCACAGCTCCCAACGACAGGCCCTGGACCAGCTTGTCCTGGGCGGCGAACCCCGCGGCGAGCACCGGCAGGGAGATGACGAGCGACGCGGCGCACACCTTCGCCAGGAACAGGCCCTGGCTGGTGATGAAGCCGGTCAGGAAGACGGGGGCGGTCTCGGCGACGACGCCGGTCAGCACCCGTGCGAAGAGGAGTTCGTTCCAGCTGAAGATGAAGCAGATCAGCGCGGTCGCCGCGATGCCGGGCAGCGCGATCGGGGCCACCACCCGGGTCAGCACGGTGGGCAGCCGGGCGCCGTCGATCTGCGCGGCCTCGATGACCGCGACCGGCACCTCCGCGAGGAACGAGTGCATCATCCACACCGCGATCGGCAGGTTCATCGAGGTGTAGAGGATGACGAGCAGCCAGATGTTGTCGAGGAAGTCGGTGTTCTTCGCGAAGAGGTAGAGCGGAAGGAGCCCCGCGACGACGGGCAGCATCTTCGTGGAGAGGAAGAAGAAGAGAACGTCGGTCCACTTCTTCACCGGCCGGATCGACAGCGCGTACGCCGCCGGCAGGGCCAGGAGCAGGACGAAGAGGGTCGAGGCGAGCGAGGCGACCGTCGAGTTGATCAGCGCGGGCCAGGGGCTGGCGCCGCCGCCCGCGCCGAAGAACTCGCGGTAGCCGTCGAGGGTGAGCGAGGCCGCGAAGGACGGCGGGTTCGTCGCCGCGTCCTCCTCGGAGTGGAAGGAGGTGAGCACCATCCAGGCGATGGGCAGGAAGAAGATGATGCCGAGCAGCCAGGCGGCGAGACCGAGACCCTGGGTCTTGAGAAAGCCCTTTTTCGGGGGCTGGTTCTGGCTGATGCCGGTGGAGGTCATCCGCGTGACACCTCCTCACGGAACAGGGACGACACGACGCGCAGCGCGAACGTCGCGATGATGATCGAACCGATGACGACCAGGACGCCGGCGGCCGAGGCCAGGCCGTTCTCGTGGGCCTGGTAGAAGCTCTGGTAGACGGTGTAGGGCAGGTTCGCCGTGCCCAGGCCGCCGGAGGTGAGCGTGAAGACGGCGTCGAAGTTCTGCACGATGTAGATCGAACCGAGCAGGGCGCCCAGCTCCAGGTAGCGACGCAGATGCGGCAGGGTGAGGTGGCGGAAGATCTGCCACGGGCTCGCCCCGTCCATCCGGGCGGCCTCGATCTGTTCGGCGGAGCGCGACTGCAGGCCCGCGAGCAGGATCAGCATCATGAACGGTGTCCACTGCCAGATCAGCGCCATCTCCACCGCGATCAGCGGGGTGTTGGAGATCCAGTCCGGCTGCGGCCCGCCGACGTAGTGCAGGAGACCGTTGAGCAGCCCGTACTCCGGGTTGTAGAGCACGTGCTTCCAGAGCAGCGCGGCCGCCACGGGCACGACGAGGAACGGCGCGATGAGCAGCGTACGGACGAGACCGCGCCCCCGGAACTTGCGGTCGAGGAGCAGGGCGAGCCCGAGCCCGACGACAAGACTCACGATGACGACCGTGACGGTCAGGATGATGGTCGTCAGGACGGATTTGCGCAGGTCGGCGTCGGAGAGGACCTCCGAGTAGTTGCCGAACCAGGTGAAGTGGCGGGCGTCCGGGTAGAGCGCGTTCCAGTCGAAGAGGGAGATCACCAGCGTCGCCACGAACGGCAGCTGGGTCACGACGATCATGAAGATCAGGGCGGGCAGGAGGGGCGCGCGGGTGGCCCAGGCGCGGAGCCTGCCCGGCGCGTCGGGGCGGGCGTCGGGCACGCGGGTGGCGGCGGCGGGGGCCGCGGGCACCGGCGGCGTCGATGTGCTGGTCATCGGCCCTCGTACTCCTTCGCGATGTCGGCGGCGAGTTCTTGGGACTTCTTCAGGGCCGAGTCGACGGACTGGCGCCCGGCGATCGCCGCGCTGATCTCCTGCGAGACCTTGGTGCCGAGGTCGGTGAACTCGGGGATGCCGACGAACTGGATGCCGGGCGCGGGCCGCTTCTGCACACCCGGGTCGCGCGGCCGGGCACCCTCGATGGCGGTGCGGGTCACGTCGACGAAGGCGGCGGCCTCGCGCCGGTACGCCGGGATCTCGTACGTCGAGGCGCGCTTGCCGGCCGGGACGTCGGACCAGCCGACCTTCTCGCCGACGAGCTTCTCGTACCCCTTGCCGGACGCCCAGGAGATGAACTTCCAGGCGTTGTCGGGGTTGTGGGACGCCTTCTGCAGGCCCCACGCCCAGGTGTAGAGCCAGCCGCTGCCCTCGGTCTTCACGACGGGCGCGGGCACGTACCCGATCTTGCCCTTGACCGGGGAGTTCGCGGACTCGAGGGAACCGGCGGCGGAGGTCGCGTCGTACCACATGGCCGTCTTGGACTGAGTGAGGTTGTTGAGGCACTCGGCGAACCCGGCCTGGGCCGCGCCCGACTCGCCGTGCTCGCGCACGAGGTCCACGTAGAACTTCGTCGCGTCCTTGAAGCCCTTGTCGTCCAGGCGCGCGGTCCAGTCCTTGTCGAACCAGGTGCCGCCGAAGGTGTTGACGACCGTGGTCAGCGGCGCCATCAGCTCGCCCCAGCCGGGCAGGCCGCGCAGGCAGATGCCCTTCATGCCGGACTCCGCGCCGTCCACCTTCGCGGCGAGGTCGGCGACCTGCTGCCAGGTCGGCCGGTCGGGCATCTTCAGCCCCTTCTTCGCGAAGACGTCCTTGCGGTACATGAGGAAGGACGACTCACCGTAGAAGGGCTCACCGTAGAGCTTGCCGTCGTCGCCGGTCAGCGACTCGCGCATGGGCTTGAGGATGTCCTGCTGATCGAAGCCGGTGTCCTCCCGCACGTACGGATCGAGGTCGTGCAGCCAGCCGTTGCGCGCGTAGATGGGGATCTCGTAGTTGCTGAGCGTCGCCACGTCGTACTGGCCCGCCTGGTTGGCGAAGTCCTGGCTGATCTTGTCGCGGACGTCGTTCTCGGGCAGCACGGTGAAGTTGACCTTGATGCCGGTCTCGCGCGTGAAGTAGCGGGAGGTCAGCTTCTGCAACTGGGTCATCTGCGGGTTGTTCACCATCAGTACGTTGATGGCGTCGCCGCCCGTACCGAGCCCGCCGGCGCCGGCCCAGCAGCCGGACAGGAGGGGGATGAGCAGCGTCCCTGCGGCGGCCGTGGCGAGCAGGGCGCCCGGCGGCCTCCGTCGGCTCTGGGTTCGCATGGTTGCTCCTGGACTTATGGGGCGTGTGGGGATGAAGGGGAAACAGGGAATACAGGGGATGCGGTTTCGGGCATGGGGGTGCCCGAGCGGTGGTGCGGGGTGTTCTTGCTGGTGACGTGTGCTGGTGACGTGTACGGGGTCAGACGCGGATGACCTGCGGGCCCATCAGTGAGTACCGGTGTGCTTCGGACGTGGGGAGCTGGCTGCCGGTGACGATCGCTTCGAGCGCGCCCACGGGTGCGAACCGGCAGAAGCTGACCGCCCCGAACTTGGTGTGCACGCCCGTGAAGACCGTGCGCCGGGCCGCCCTGATGGCCTGCGCCTTCACCTCGCTGACGGCGGGATCGGGGGTGGTCAGGCCGTGGTCGCGGGAGATGCCGTTGGCGCCGATGTAGGCGAGGTCGATGACGAACCCGGCCAGCATCTTCGTCGTCCAGTGGTCGACGGTGGCGAGCGTGCCCGCGCGGACCCGGCCGCCGAGCAGCAGCACGGTGGTGTTGTCGGCCTCGGCGAGCGCGCCGGCCGTGGCGAGGGACGCGGTGACGACGGTCAGCGGCCGGTCGCGGGGGAGCGCCTCGGCGATGAGCTGCGGGGTGAACCCCTCGTCGATGAAGACGGTCTCGGCGTCGCCGAGCAGATCGGCGGCGGCCGAGGCGATCCGCCGCTTCTCCGGCACGTGCATCGTCGTACGGAACGCGAGCGTCGTCTCGAACCCGGCGCTCTCCACCGGGTACGCCCCGCCGTGCGTGCGCCGGACCAGGCCGTGGTCCTCCAGGGCGCGCAGGTCGCGGCGGACGGTCTCCTTGGCGACGCCCAGCTCGATCGCGAGTTCCGTGACGTCGACGGAGCCGGTGCGGCGTGCGGTCCGCACGATCTCCCGCTGACGTTCCTCCGCACTCATGCCGACGCGCCTCCCTGGCAGCAGCTCCGTTGCCCGTTCGGGCCCGGAAGGGCCCGCACCGGAAGTTTTACCGGCGCCGGGCGGCGGTGACCAGGCCTGTTGCGGACAAGATGCTGCCCGTCTCGGCCCGTTCGGAAAGCGGGCCTCCCGGCGCGGACCTGCGGAGAAGCGGTGCGGCGTGCCTGTTCGGGCGCCCTGAATGCCCGAACAGCAGGGCGGACGGGCCCGTTCGGTGCCCGTCCGCCCTGCTGCCCGTTCGAAGAGAGGTGCTCAGTACGGCCAGATCGGGGGGTCGTTGATGAAGCGGCCGCCCATGTACTGGTGGGCCGGGTTGTCGTCGGTCAGGGGGCCGAACTCGGCGAGGAGGGTTTCCGCGTACTCCTCCGAGTCGTCCTGGGGGTCGTAGCCGAGGGCGCGGGCGCTGGTCAGGTCCCACCAGAGGCGGGTGTTGGCGGAGGAGCCGTAGACGACGGTGTGGCCGACGTCCGGGGCGGTCAGGGCCGCGTGGAAGAGGCGGGCGCCGTCCGCGGGGCTCATCCAGACCGACATCATGCGGACGTCGGTCGGCTCCTTGAAGCAGGAGCCGATGCGGACGGAGACCGTCTCCACGCCGTGCTTGTCCCAGTAGAACTGGGCCAGGTCCTCGCCGAAGGACTTCGACAGGCCGTAGTAGGTGTCGGGGCGGCGCAGCGTCGAGACCGGGACCAGCGGGGCGCCGTCCTCCGTGTGCGGGCGCGGGGTGAAGCCGATCGCGTGGTTGGAGGAGGCGAAGACGACGCGGGGGGCCCTGCCGTCCGCGCGGGTCTCCGCCTCGGCGCGCACCGCCTCGTAGAGGTGGTAGGTGCCCTTGATGTTCGAGTCGAGGATCTTCTCGAAGGTGGACTCGAGGGAGATGCCCGCCAGGTGCAGCACGCCGTCGACGCCGCGCACCGCCTCGCGCAGCGCCTCCGTGTCGTTGAGGTCGGCGACGATCGCGTCCGGCGCGTCGGGGATGGGGCGCACGTCGAGCAGCCGGAGCCGGTGGCCGTGCGCGGGCAGCAGCTCCCGCATGAGGGTGCCGAGTCCGCCGGCGGCGCCGGTGAGGAGAATGGTGCGGGGGCCGGCGGGTGGCGAGGACGGCGAGGGCACTGACATGTGCGGGTCTCCGTGTCTGTGAGCTGCATTCACATGCGTGGACACATGCGGGGCCACGGTAAGGAGCGCCCTCCGAGCCCGTCAAGGGTGGTGTTCGCCCGGCGAGTTCGGGGCGGGTCCAAGTGCTTGACCGTCCCCTTTGCGGCGGCTTACCGTGAGCGCGTTCAGAAATATAGACGCGGATCAAATACGTGCACATGATCAACCTCATGTACAGGGAGAGCCCGTGACCTCAGCCGCCCTCGCCGCCCGACTCAGCGTCCCCAGCGGTCCGCTGTTCTTCCCCGTCACCGCGTACGGGCCCGACGGCGACGGCACCGGCGCCGCCATCGACCTCGACACCTACCGCACCCATGTGCGGCGCGGCGTCGAGGCCGGGGCCGCCGCCGTCTTCGCCTGCTGCGGCACGGGGGAGTTCCATGCGCTCGCCCCGGAGGAGTTCGAGGCCTGCGTCGCCGCCGCGGTCGAGGCGGCCGAGGGCCGGGTGCCCGTCGTCGCGGGCGCCGGATACGGCACGGCTCTCGCGGTTCAGTACGCGCGTCTGGCCGAACGGGCGGGCGCGGACGGGCTGCTGGCGATGCCGCCCTACCTTGTCGTGGCCGGACAGGAGGGGCTCCTGCGCCACTACACGCAGCTCGCCGAGGCGACCTCCCTCGACGTCATCGTCTACCAGCGCGACAACGCCGTCTTCACCCCGGAGACGGTCGTCGAGCTCGCCCGCCACCCCAAGATCCTCGGCCTCAAGGACGGGCTCGGCGACCTCGACCTGATGCAGCGCACGGTGAGCGCCGTACGCGGCGAGGCACCGGACGCGGACTTCCTCTACTTCAACGGGCTGCCCACCGCCGAACTCACCGGCCTCGCCTACCGCGGCATCGGCATCACCCTCTACTCCTCCGCCGTCTTCTGCTTCGCACCCGACATCGCGCAGGCCTTCCACACAGCGCTCAACTCGGGCGACGACGCGACCGTGAACAAGCTCCTCGACGGCTTCTACCGGCCGCTCGTCGAGCTGCGCAATCAGGGGAAGGGGTACGCCGTCTCCCTGGTCAAGGCCGGTGTACGGCTGCGCGGGCTCGACGTCGGCGAGGTCCGCCCGCCGCTCCAGGAGCCGACCGGGGAGCACGTCAAGCGGCTCGCCGAACTGATCGAGCGCGGCCAGGCGCTCCTCGAAAGCGCCGAGGCGGGTGACGCGTGAAGGTCTCCGCGTTCGTCTACCCCTGGGACGTCAACGGCGACCCGGACGCCGCCCGCCGCATCGCCGACCTCGGCGTCCAGCAGGTCACCCTCGCCGCCGCCTACCACTCCACCCGCGCCCTCACCCCGCGCCACCCGCGCCACCGCGTCGTCACCGCCGAACACGCCTCCGCGCTGTATCCGGTCGACGAACAGCGGTGGCGGGGGCGGGAGCCGAGGCCGTACCCCGCCGGGGAGTGGGCCCCCGGCGACGCCTACGGCGAAGCCGCCGCCGCCCTCGCCGACGCCGGGCTCGACGTCCACACCTGGGTCGTCCTCGCCCACAACAGCCGCCTCGGCGCCGAGCACCCGGACACCTCCGTCCGCAACGCCTACGGCGACCGCTACCCGTGGGCCCCGTGCATCGCGCAGCCCGCCACCCGCGCCTACCTGACCGACCTCGCCGCCGAGGCCGCCACCCGGCCCGGCGCGCGCGGCACCGAACTGGAGTCCCTCGGCTGGTACGGCCTCGCCCATCTGCACGCCCACGACAAGACGGCCGGCGTCGCCCTCGGCGAGGCCGGGCAGTACCTGATGTCCCTGTGCTTCTGCGCGGCCTGCGGGCGGGGGTACGCCCAACACGGCCTGTCCGCACAGCAATTGGCGGAAGCCGTCCGTTCCGCCCTCGAACCCCTCTGGCGCGGCCACGCCTCCGACGACGGCTGGCCCACCGTCGAGAAGCTCCTCGGCGCCGAGACCGCCGCCGCCACCCGCGCCCACCGCGACGCGACCGCCCGCTCCCTCCAGGAAGCCGCGGTGGCGGCGGTGCGGGAGGCGGCCCCGCCGGGGTTCCAGGTGCTGCTCCACGCCGACCCGGTCCCGTACCACTGCGGCGCCAACGTCGGGGTCGACCCCGCGCACATCCTCTCCGTCGCCGACGGCGTCGTCGTGCCCTGCACGGGCGGCGCGGGTCTGCTGCGCCCGTTCGTCGCGCAGGGCAGGGGAGTGGTCGCCGCGAACCTGACCGTCGTACGCGGGATGGGCGGCAGCCCCGGCACCCTCGCCGAGGACGCCCGCGCCGCCCGCGACCTGGGCGCGGACGAGCTGCGGCTCTACCACGCGGGGCTCGCCTCGGACGCGGACCTGGCCGCGGTGAAGGAGGCGCTCGCCGAGCTGTGACCGCGCGCGGCGATGAGTTCCGGGTCCCCGGCGAGTCCACCTTGCCGGAGAACCCCGTACTCACCGGAAGGGCGCCCCATCGTCATGAGTGACACCGCAGTGGACCTCGGCCCCCAGGCCCGCATCGTCGCGCGCCTCGCCCACGGCGTCCGCGAGGACCAGCTCGGCCTGCCCACCCCGTGCCCCGACTACACCGTGCGCGAGCTGCTCGGCCACCTCGTCGGCCTGGCCGCCGGGCTGCGCGCCGCCGGACGCAAGGAGACCGAGGGCAGCGATCCGGGCCCCGGGCTGCCCGAACTCCCGGCCGACTGGCGCGCCGCCCTGCCCAAGGCGCTGGACGCGCTGGTCGACACCTGGAGCGAGCCCGCGGCCTGGGAGGGCATGACGCGGGCGGGCGGGCTCGACCTGCCCGGCGCGGTCGCTGGCCTGGTCACCGCCGACGAGCTGGTCGTGCACGGCTGGGACCTGGCCCGCGCCACCGGCCAGGCCTACCTCCCCGACGAGGCGGCGGTGCGGGCCGCCCGCGACCTCCTCGCACCGGCGGCCCCGCAGGGCGGCGCCGAGGACGCCGACGCGGAGAACGGCGACGGCCTGTTCGGGCCCATCGTGCCCGTGCCCGACGACGCCCCGCTGCTCGACCGCGTCATCGGCCTGAGCGGCCGCGACCCGGCCTGGAAGGCGTAAGCGGAGTTCCGTCGACCGCTTCCAACTGCCCTTCGTGGGGACGCACTTGAGCACCCCGCGAAGGGCAGTCGTCTTTTTCGGAGCCGCCCGAACTTCTTTCGTCGGAAGCGTTGACGAAACATCGCCGTGCTTCTAGCTTCAACGCGTCGTACTTCGTACGTCATATATGAGACGCGATACGCGATACGGGATGCACGAACAGCGACACCCGTACCGCCGCACCCACACGCGAGAGGCGCGCATGACCTCAGTGCCCACTCCGATCCCCTCCTCCCGTACGCAGTACGTGCAGGACGAGATCAAGCACCGCATCCTGACCGGGCAGTTGAGGCCGGGCCAGCCGCTGGTGGAGACCGACCTCGCCGCGCAGTTCGGCGTCTCCAAGACGCCGGTGCGCGAGGCGCTCAAGACCCTGGCCGGGACCGGACTCGTCGTGATGAGCCAGTACAAGGGCGTCACGGTGCGCATGGTGGACGCGGACATGGCCCGCGAGGTCTACGACGTGCGCCTCCTCCTCGAACCCGAGGCGCTGCGCCGCACCGTGCACCGCCGCGCCTCCCTCGACGTCGCCCGCGAGGCACTGGAGCGCGCCGCCACCGCGAGCGACACCGCCCAACGCTCGCTCGCCAACCGGGAGTTCCACCGCGCGCTCTACGTCCCGTGCGGCAACCCGCTGCTCGGCAAGATGCTCGACGAGGTCCGCGACCAGGCCGCGCTCGTCTCCGCCGTGGCCTGGGCCGCGCACCCCTCCTGGGACCGGGAGGCCGCCGAGCACCAGGAGATCCTGGAGCTGGCCCTCGCCGGCGACGCGCAGGGCGCCTCCCGCGCGCTGCGCGACCACATCGCCTCGTTCGTGCGGCGGGCGTTCCCCGAGATCGAGATCCTCGGCCCGGACCAGCCGAAGCAGCAGCCGAACCAGAAGGGTGAGCCGCGCTCATGACAGGCACGACAGCGTCGTACGCGTTCCAGACCCAGCGGACCGCGCTGGCCGACGTGGTGGCGATCCCCGTGACCCCGTTCGCCGAGGACGGGACGGTCGACGAAGCCACCTACACGGCCCTGCTGCGGCGGCTGCTGGACGCAGGGGTGCGCACGCTCACCCCGAACGGGAACACCGGCGAGTTCTACGCGCTGACCCCGCAGGAGCGCCGCCTCGTCACGGAGCTGACCCTCGCGGAGACGGGGGAGCGGCCCGGCACCTCGGTCCTGGTCGGCGTCGGCCACGACGTGCCGACCGCCGTCGAGGCCGCCCGCCACGCCCATGATCTCGGCGCCGACATGGTGATGGTGCACCAGCCCGTGCACCCGTACGTCTCCGAGGGCGGCTGGGTCGACTACCACCGGGCCATCGCGCGGGCCGTCCCCGAGATCGGCGTCGTCCCCTACCTGAAGAACGCCGCGCTGCCCGGCGCCCGCCTCGCCGAACTCGGCGCGGACTGCCCCAACGTGATCGGCGTGAAGTACGCCGTGCCGGACGCCACGCGGTTCGCCGCGTTCGCGCGGGACGCGGGTCTGGACCGGTTCGTCTGGGTCGCGGGGCTCGCCGAGCCGTACGCGCCCTCCTACTTCTCGGCGGGCGCCACCGGTTTCACGTCGGGGCTCGTGAACGTCGCGCCGGGCGTCTCGCTGTCCATGATCGAAGCGCTTCGATCCGGCGACTATCCCAAGGCCATGAAGGTGTGGGAGCAGATCCGCCGCTTCGAGGAGCTGCGCGGCGCCGACGCCTCCGCCAACAACGTCACCGTCGTCAAGGAGGCCCTCGCCTCGCTCGGCCTGTGCCGCCGCGAGGTCAGGCCGCCGAGCCAGGAGCTGCCGGAGGCGGAGCGCGCCGAGGTCGCCGAGATCGCCGCGGGGTGGTCCATATGACCGGCGACCTGCCAAGACTGGCCCCGGAACAGCTCCGCTCCCACCAGTGGTACGGCACCGAGGGTGCCCTGCGCACCTGGTCGCACAACGCCCGGATGCGCCAGCTCGGCTACGAGGCCGAGGAGTACCGGGGCCGCCCGGTGATCGCCGTCCTCAACACCTGGTCGGACATCAACCCCTGCCACGTCCACCTGCGCGAACGCGCCGAGGCGGTCAAGCGGGGCGTCTGGCAGGCGGGCGGCTTCCCGCTGGAGTTCCCCGTCTCCACGCTCTCGGAGACGTACCAGAAGCCGACCCCGATGCTCTACCGCAACCTGCTCGCCATGGAGACCGAGGAGCTGCTGCGCTCCTACCCGGTCGACGCGGCGGTCCTGCTCGGCGGCTGCGACAAGTCGACCCCGGCGCTGCTCATGGGCGCCACCTCCGCCGACGTACCGTCCCTCTTCGTGCCCGCCGGGCCGATGCTGCCCGGACACTGGCGCGGCGAGACCCTCGGCTCCGGCACCGACATGTGGAAGTACTGGGACGAGCACCGGGCGGGAAATCTGACCGACTGCGACCTGCGCGAGCTGCAAGGCGGGCTTGCCCGTTCGCCCGGTCACTGCATGACCATGGGGACCGCCTCCACCATGACCGCCGCCGCGGAAGCGCTCGGCATGACGCTGCCCGGCGCCTCCTCGATCCCCGCCGTCGACTCGGCGCACGAGCGGATGGCCGCGGCCTCCGGACGGCGCGCGGTCGAGCTGGCCTGGACCGCGCTCAAGCCGTCCGCGATCCTCACGGCGGACGCCTTCGAGGACGCCGTCACCACCGTCCTCGGCCTCGGCGGCTCGACCAACGCCGTGATCCACCTGATCGCCATGGCGGGCCGGGCGGGCGTCCGCCTCACCCTCGACGACTTCGACCGCATCGCCCGTACCGTGCCCGTCCTCGCCAACGTCCGGCCGGGCGGACAGACGTACCTGATGGAGGACTTCTACTTCGCCGGCGGCCTGCCCGCGTTCCTCTCCCGCATTACCGACCTGCTCCACCTGGACCGCCCGACCGTCAACGGCCGCCTCGGCGACCAGCTCGCGAACGCGGCCGTCCACGACGACGACGTCATCCGCACCCGTGAGAACCCGGTCGCCACCGAGGGCGGCGTCGCCGTCCTGCGCGGCAACCTCTGCCCCGACGGCGCCGTCATCAAGCACATCTCCGCCGAGCCGCACCTGCTCAAGCACACCGGGCCCGCCGTCGTCTTCGACGACTACAGGACGATGCAGCGCACCATCAACGACCCGGACCTCGGCATCACCGCCGACACCGTCCTCGTCCTGCGCAACTCAGGACCCAAGGGCGGACCCGGGATGCCCGAGTACGGGATGCTGCCGATCCCCGACCACCTGCTCAAGCAGGGCGTACGCGACATGGTGCGGATCTCCGACGCCCGGATGAGCGGCACCAGCTACGGGGCGTGCGCGCTGCACATCGCCCCCGAGTCATACGTCGGCGGACCGCTGGCGCTCGTCCGCACCGGCGACTCGATCACCCTTGATGTCGCCGCCCGCACCTTGCAACTGAACGTCTCCGACGACGAGCTGGCGCGGCGCCGCGCCGCATGGACCGCGCCCCCCGAGCGCTACGAGCGCGGCTACGGCGCGCTCTACAACGAGCAGATCACCCAGGCCGACACCGGCTGCGACTTCGCCTTCCTGGCCAAGCCGGGCGAGGTCCCCGACCCCTACGCGGGCTGACCCGCGCCCCGTCGCCCTCCCACCGGCACCCAGACCACCCCGCGCCCAGACCCACCGCACCCTCTCTGGAAAGCGCTTTCGAGATCGGAGTCCAGTCATGGCCCAAGCCACTGCCGTGGCGAAAGCCCCGCCCGGCCGGCGCCGCAAGTCGGCCACCCCGCGCAGGCTGCCGTACCTGCTGATCGCCCCCGCCGGGCTGCTGATGCTGGGCTTCATCGCGTACCCCGTGATCAGCGTCTTCTACTACAGCCTCCAGCACTTCAACCCCACCAAGCCGTGGCGCAACGGCTTCGCGGGCTTCGACAACTTCGTCACCGCGTTCACCGACGACCCCGACTTCTGGCACACGCTCGGCTTCAGCCTCCAGTGGGTCGTCGTGCAGGTGGTGCTCCAGCTGCTGCTCGGCCTCGGCCTCGCGCTCGTCGTCAACCAGACCTTCGTCGGCCGCGCGATGGCCCGCGCCCTCGTCTTCTCCCCGTGGGCCGTCTCCGGCGTGCTCACCTCCGCCGTCTGGATGCTGCTCTACAACTCCCAGACCGGCATCACCCGTTACCTCGCCGACGTGGGCGTGGGCAGTTACGGCACCTCGTGGCTGTCGGACACCGCGACCGTCTTCCCGGCCGTCGTCACCGCCGAGCTGTGGCGCGGCGTCCCCTTCTTCGCGATCCTCATCCTCGCCGACCTGCAGTCCGTCTCGAAGGACCTGTACGAGGCCGCCGAGGTCGACGGCGCGAGCCGCTGGCGGCAGTTCCTGCACATCACGCTGCCGCACCTGAAGGACGCGATCATCCTCTCCACGCTCCTTCGTGCGGTGTGGGAGTTCAACAACGTCGACCTGCTCTACACCCTCACCGGCGGCGGGCCCGCGGGTGAGACGACCACCCTGCCGCTGCGCATCGCCTCCATCGCCGTCGACAGCCACGACTTCGGCTACGCGTCCGCGCTGACCTCCATCGCCTTCGTGATCCTCCTCTTCTGCTCGATGGTCTATCTGCGGCTGAGCAAGTTCGGGGGCGAGGAGAAGTGAACGTCAAGGAAGCCCAGTTGACCACTGTCACCGCACCCGACCGCACCACGTCCGGCCGCCACCGCCACCGGCCGGCCCCCGTCCCGTCGAAGAAGGGCCGCTCCTACGACGACGTACCGCGCTGGCAGATCTATCTGCCGCTCGGCGTCTACCTCCTCTTCACGCTGATCCCGTTCTACTGGATGCTGCTCTTCGCGTTCCGGCCCGCCGGGTCCACCTCGCTCGTGCCGTGGCCGCTGACCTTCGACCACTTCGACAAGGTGTGGAACGAGCGGTCCTTCGGGATCTTCTTCCAGAACAGCCTGCTCGTCGGCGTCGCCTCGATGCTGATGACGACTGTCGTCGCCCTCGCCGGCGGATACGCCCTGGCCCGCTTTAACTTCAAGGTCAAGCAGGGCTTCATGCTGGCGCTGCTGTGCTCGCAGTTCATTCCGGGTGCCCTGATGCTGGTCCCGCTCTTCCAGATCTTCGCCAACCTGAAGATGATCAACTCGCTCGGCTCCGTCATCATCGCCGAGACCGTCTTCCAGCTGCCGCTCACGATGATCCTGATCAGCGGGTTCATCAAGAACGTGCCGTACTCCCTGGAGGAGGCGGCCTGGGTCGACGGCTGCGGGCGCTTCCGGGCCTTCTGCGCCGTGGTGCTCCCGCTCCTTCGGCCGGGCCTCATCGCGGTCGGCTCCTTCGCCTTCGTGCACAGCTGGAACCACTTCCTGTTCGCGCTGATGTTCCTCTCGGACCAGGACAAGCAGACGATCCCGGTCGGGCTCGCCACGCTCATGGGCGCCGACTCCGTCGACCTGGGCGCGCTCGCCGCCGGTGGTGTCGTCGCGGCCGTCCCCGTCGTCATCGTCTTCGCGTTCATCCAGAAGTGGCTGGTCACGGGGTTCAGCGCCGGGGCGGTGAAGGGATGAGCGGCCCGCACCCCGCAGCCTCGGGTCCCGCCGAGCCGGTCCCCGTCGTCCTCGCCGGTGCGCGCGGGCACGGCCGCTGGCACCTGAACAACCTGCGGCGCCTCGCCGACGCCGGACGGGTCACGCTCGCCGGGGTCTGCGAACTCAAGCCGCTGGAGGAGCGGGAGCTCGAAGGCTTCGGCCCCGTCGCGCAGGGCGACGACCTCGGCGCCCTCCTAGACACCACCGGCGCCCGCGTCGCGGTCATCTGCACGCCGATCCCCACGCACACGGAGCTGGCGCTGACCGCCGCGCGCCGGGGCGTCCACCTCCTCCTGGAGAAGCCGCCCGCGCCGTCATATACGGAATACGAGCGGATGGTGCGGGGCGTGGCGGAGGCGGGGGTCGCCTGCCAGATCGGGTTCCAGTCGCTGGGCTCGCACGCGATGTCCCATATACGAGATCTCGTGCGCGAGGGCCGCATCGGTGACGTGCTCGGCATCGGCGCCGCGGGGGCCTGGGTCCGCGACGAGGCCTACTTCCGGCGCGCCCCCTGGGCAGGCCACCGCCGCCTCCCCGACCGCGCCGGCACGGGGTACGTGGACGTCGTCGACGGTGTCCTCACCAACCCCCTCGCCCACGCCGTCTCCACCGCCCTCGCCCTCTCCGGCGCGACCGGCGCCGACGACCTCGCCGCCGTCCGCACCGAACTCTTCCGCGCCAACGCCATCGAGGCCGACGACACCTCCTTCGTCGAGATCACCCCGCGCGACGGCGCCCGCGCCCGCGTCACCGTCGCCGCCACGCTCTGCGCCGAGCACGCCGAGGAGCCGTACGTCGTCGTGCACGGCAGCCGGGGCCGGATCACCTTCTGGTACAAGCAGGACCGCGTCCTCGTACAGCGCGCCGGGCACGGTCCCGAGGAGACGGTCTTCGGGCGCACGGACCTCCTGGAGAACCTCCTCGACCATCTGACGTGCGGCGCCGACCTCCTCGTACCGCCCGCGGCGACCGGCGCCTTCATGCGCGTCGTCGAGGAGATCCGGCGCGCCCCGGACCCGCGCGCCCTCCCGGCCGACGCCTGGACCCTTCTCCCGGCCCCTCCGGGCGCGGGCGAGGGCGCGGCCCCCCGCCGTGTCGTGCACGGCATCGACGGACTCGTCGCCGCCAGCGCGGACTCCCTCACCGGCTACGCCGGGCTCGGCGCCCCCTGGGCCCGGCAAGGACTGGAGGCAGCATCGTGAACCACTCCCTCCGACAGATCACCGCCCCCCTCACCCTCAGCTGCGCGGGCCGCCCCGTCGCCCGCTACGACCTGCGCCCCGACGTCGAGCACCGGCTCTCGCCGCGCCCCTGCCTGCACCCGGTCAGCACCCTCGGCGGCACCCCCGTCACCGAGTTCGCGCCCGCCGACCACCTCCACCACCTGGGCGTCAGCGTCGCCGTGCCGGACGTCGCCGGGTTCAACTTCTGGGGCGGCCGCACCTACGTACGCGACCAGGGCCCCACCGACCTCGACAACCACGGCGAGCAGCGCCACGTCGAGTTCAAGCTGTGCGACCCGGACGGCTTCGTCGAGGACCTGGAGTGGACGGCCGGCGGCTGCCTCGTCCTGCGCGAGCGCCGCACCGTCGCCACGACCCGACTCGCGCCGGACGCCTGGGCGCTGGACCTCACCTTCACCCTCACCAACCCGGGCGGCGAGGACATCGGCATCGGCAGCCCCGCCACCAACGGCCGTCCCGGCGCCGCGTACGGAGGCTTCTTCTGGCGCGCGCCCAAGGAAACGGCCCCGCCCGCCGTCTTCACCGCCGCCGCCGAGGGCGAGTCCGCCGTGCACGGCCGCACCGCCGACTGGCTGGCCCTCGCGGGCGACGGCTGGACCCTCGTCTTCGCCGGGGCCACCGCCGAAACCCGCCGCGACCCGTGGTTCGTACGCACAGGGGAGTACCCGGGCGTCGGCTCCTCGCTCGCCTCGCGGGCGCGGCTGCGGATCGGCGCGGGGGAGACCGCCGTGCGCCGCGTCGTCACGGTCGTCGCCGACGGCCGCCTGGACCGGGCCCGCGCCGCCGCCCTGGTCCGCAAGGCGGTGACCGCATGAGCGCCGCCCGCCCGATCACCGGTGACCTGGGCGACGGCACGTACCGCAACCCCGTCCTCGCCGCCGACTGGTCCGACCCCGACGTCCTCCGCGTCGGCGACGACTTCTACCTCACCGCGTCCAGCTTCGGCCGCGTACCGGGCCTGCCGCTCCTGCACTCCCGCGACCTCGTCAACTGGACGCTCGTCGGCCACGCCCTGGACCGGCTCGAACCCGCAGAGGCGTTCACGACGCCGCGCCACGACTGCGGCGTCTGGGCCCCGTCCCTGCGCCACCACGACGGCCGCTTCTGGATCTTCTGGGGCGACCCCGACCACGGCGTGTACCAGATCAACGCGCCGTCCGTCCGCGGCCCGTGGACCGCGCCCCACCTCCTCAAGGCGGGCAAGGGGCTCATCGACGCCTGCCCCCTCTGGGACGAGGAGAGCGGCGAAGCCTTCCTCGTGCACGCCTACGCCCGCTCGCGCGCCGGCATCAAGAACCGGCTCACCGGCCACCGCATGAGCCCCGACGGCCGCGAACTCCTCGACGAGGGGCAGGTCGTCATCGACGGGGACGCGATCCCCGGCTGGTTCACCGTCGAGGGCCCCAAGGCCTACCGGCACGACGGCTGGTACTGGATCTTCGCCCCGGCGGGCAGCGTGGAGACCGGCTGGCAGGGCGCCTTCCGCTCCCGCTCGTTTTTCGGGCCGTACGAGGAGCGCGTCGTCCTGGAACAGGGCGCGACCGACGTCAACGGCCCCCATCAGGGCGGCTGGGTGCGGACCGGCGCGGGCGAGGACTGGTTCCTGCACTTCCAGCAGCGCGGCCCGTACGGGCGTGTCGTGCATCTGCAACCGATGCGCTGGGACGCCGACGGCTGGCCCGTGCTGGGGGACGACGGCGCCCCCGTCCCCGTGCACCGCAAACCGGCGCTGCCCGCGCAGCCGGTCACCGCGCCCGCCACGGACGACGACTTCCCCGGCGGCCGGTTCGGCCGGCAGTGGCAGTGGACCGCCAACCCGCGCGACGGCTGGGCCAGTTCGCACGCCGGGGACGGTCTGCGGCTCACCTGCGTCCGGTCCGCCGACGGGGTCCGGGACCTGCGCCGTGTCCCGCACCTGCTCACCCAGCGGCTGCCCCTGCTCCCGTCCCGGGTGGAGGTGGATCTCAGCCTCACCAGCACCGCGCCCGGCGCCCGGGCCGGGCTCGCCGTCCTCGGCGACGCGTACTCCTGGATCGGCCTGGAGCGCGGCGAGGACGGCACCGCCCGCGCCGTGCACCGGTTCGCCGAGACGGTCGCCGAGGCCGAACGCGACGCCGCGACCGCGCGCCCCGCGCCGGACGGCACGGCCCGGCTGCGGATCGACGTCACCGACGGGGCGCGCTGCCGCTTCGCCCTCGACACCGGCGACGGCGCCGGCTTCCTGCCCTCGGGCCAGGTCTTCGCCGCGACGCCCTGGCGCTGGGTCGGCGCGCTCCTCGCCCTGTTCGCGGCGGCACCGCCCGGTCCGGGACCGGCCGGCACCGCCCTGTTCACGCACTTCCAGATCACCACCGCGACACACCCTCAGTTGGATCCAGAAGAAGAGAGCCGACCATGAACATCCGCATGCGCAAAGGCGCGCTCCGCACCGGTACCGCCCTCGCCCTGACCACCGTCCTCGCGCTCACCGCGACCGCCTGCGGCGACGACGGCAGCGGCGCGGGCGGTGACAAGGGCGACGAGGGTTCCGGCAAGGGTGAGATCACCTTCTGGGACAACAACACGGCGGTGCGCCGTGACGTCTGGATGGAGATCATCAAGGACTTCGAGAAGGCGAACCCGGACATCAAGGTGAAGTACGTCGGCATCCCCGCCGAGAACGTGCAGTCCAAGTACGACACCGCGATCCAGGGCGGCGGACTCCCGGACGTCGGCGGCGTGGGCACCGCCATGCTCGCCGGGATCGCCGCGCAGAACGCCCTCGAACCCCTCGACGACCGGCTCGCCACCAGCTCCCTCAACGGCAAGCTCAACGACGCCTTCGTGGAGTCCGTGAAATCGGCGGGCGGCTCGGGCTCGAAGCTGTTCACCGTCCCGACCTCGGCCAACAACGGCGTCCTGTACTACCGCACCGATCTGTTCAAGGCGGCTGGCGTGGAGGCGCCGACGACGTGGCCGAAGTTCTTCGACGCCGCCGCCAGACTCACCGACACCGGGAAGAACAAGTTCGGCTACACCATCCGCGGCGGCGAGGGCTCCATCGCGCAGGCCCTCGACGCGATGTACGGGCAGAGCGGCATCACGTCGTTCTGGGACGCGGACAACACCAAGACCACGGTCAACGACCCGAAGAACGTGACCGCCCTGGAGAAGTACGTCGGCCTCTACAAGAAGGCCACGCCGTCCGCCGACGTCAACAACGACTTCACCAAGATGGTCGCCCAGTTCGACAGCGGCCAGATCGGCATGCTCAGCCACAACCTGGGCTCCTACGAGGACCACGTGAAGGCGTTCGGCGACAAGTTCCGCGGCCTGCCGAGCCCGACCGGTGAGAGCGGCACCCGCGTCCAGGTCTCCAACCCCGTCGACGGGCTCGGCCTCTTCAAGGCGAGCAAGAACAAGCAGGCCGCCTGGAAGTTCATCGAGTTCGCCGCCTCGCACGCCTCGAACAGCAAGTGGAACGAGCAGGCCAAGCAGATCCCGGCCAACACCGACGCCGCCAAGGACGCCTGGGTGCAGAAGTCCGAGCCGACCCGGCTCGCCGCCGAGGCGCTCTCCTCCGGCTCCACCAAGATCGTGAACCTGCCGTACTACCTGCCCGACTGGAACACCATCTCCAAGGCCGACAACGAGGACGACCTGCAGAAGGTCATGCTCGGCAAGCAGTCCGCCAAGAAGTTCCTCGACACCCTCGCCGAGCAGCTGAACAAGGCTCAGGACGAGTGGAAGGCGCAGGCCAAGTAGGGCCCGAGGCCGCCACGCGCCCGTACGAGACCGGTCCGGCGGCGGGATGAACCAGGCTGCCCCGCCGCACTCCCGCCGCCGGATCCTCCAGCCACCCCGCAGACTCCCGAAAGGAACGGCATCGTGCCGACCCGAAGAACGGCCCTCGCCGCGCTCGCCGCACTGCCCCTCGCGACGGCGACCCCGGCCGCCGCCGGACCGGCCGGGGGCAGGACCCTGTTCGTCGCGGGCGACTCCACCGCCGCCCAGAAGTACGCGGACGCCGCGCCCGAGACCGGCTGGGGCATGGCCCTGCCGTTCTTCCTCTCCTCGCGCGTCCGGGTCGCCAACCACGCGGTCAACGGCCGCAGTTCGAAGAGCTTCGCCGACGAGGGCCGCCTCGACGCGATCCTCTCCGCGATCCGCCCCGGCGACCTGCTCCTGATCCAGTTCGCGCACAACGACGAGAAGAGCGCCGACCCCACGCGCTACACCGAGCCCTGGTCGACGTACCAGGAGTACCTGAAGCTGTACGTCGACGGGGCGCGGGCCAAGGGGGCCCGCCCGGTGCTCGCCACCTCCGTGGAGCGCCGCAAGTTCGACGCCGACGGCACCGCGCTGCCCACCCACGGTGAGTACCCGGCGGCGATGCGCGCCCTCGCCCGCGAGGAGGGCGTCGCGCTCCTCGACATCCAGGCGCTCTCGCTCGCGCTGTGGCAGCGGCTCGGCGTCGAGGAGACGAAGGTCTACTTCAACTGGACCGCCACCGAGCAGGACAACACACACGCCAACCCGCCCGGCGCGATCGCCGTGGCCCGCCTCGTCGCCACCGAGCTGCTGAAGCGCCGGGTGCTGCCCGCGCGCGACGTGCGCCGTCTCGGCGACGAGATCGACGAACTGTCGGAGGTGTGGCGGTCACGGCTGACGTGGCTGTCCGGCACCACCCCCGCTTAAACCTGTCTCTCACTTCTCAGGAGCCGCACAGTGCACACTCGGAGATGTCATGCGCGCGTCATAGCCGGGCTCGTGGGCTGCACCGCCCTCGTCCTCGCCGCCACCACCACGGGCGCCGCCCAGGCCCACGGCCGCGACCTCGCCCGCCAGACGCTGCCCGCGCGCGACGGCTGGGCCGCCGCGACGACCGGCACCACCGGCGGCGCGGCAGCCGCCTCCGACCGGGTCTTCACCGTCACCACCTGGGCCGAGTTCAAGGCGGCCCTCGCCGTCGAGGGCACCGCCCCGCGCATCATCAAGGTCAGGGGCACGCTCGACGCGGACGGCGCGGACTGCTCCGGGTTCGCCGTCGCCGGCTACGACTTCGACCAGTACCTCGCCGACTACGACCCCGCCGTCTGGGGCTACGACGTCGACCTGGAGGGCGAGAAGGCGACTGCGGGCACCCAGGAGTACTTGCGCAACCAGTCCGCCGCCGCCCAGGCCAAGGCCATCAAGGCCGCCGTCCCCGCCAACACCACAATCATCGGCGTCGGCCGCGACGCGGGCATCGTCGGCGGCAGCCTCCAGATCAACGGCGTCGACAACGTCATCGTGCGCGGCCTCACCCTGGAGTCGCCGCTCGACTGCTTCCCGCAGTGGGACCCGACGGACGGCGACACCGGCAACTGGAACTCCGAGTACGACGCCGCCGTCGTCTACAACGCCACACACGTCTGGCTCGACCACAACACGTTCACCGACGGCGCCCACCCCGACTCGACGCTGCCCAGCCACTACGGCCGGATCTTCCAGCAGCACGACGGCGAGCTGGACGTCGTCCGGGGCGCCGACTACGTCACCGCGTCCTGGAACGTCTTCGAGGACCACGACAAGACGTTCATGATCGGCAACAGCGACGGCGCGGCCGCGACCGACGAGGGCAAGCTTCGGGTCACCCTGCACCACAACCTCTTCCGGAACCTTGTCGAGCGGGCGCCGCGCGTGCGGTTCGGGCAGGTCGACGCGTACAACAACTCCTATGTCGCGGGGGCCGACTACGGGTACTCGTTCGGGATCGGGTTCAAGTCGCAGCTCTTCGCCGAGAAGAATTCCTTCACGTTGCCGAAGGGGGTCGACGCGTCGGCGGTCCTGCACCGGTGGAACGATTTTCCGCTCACCGCGACGGGCAATGTCGTGAACGGTGCGGAGACTGATCTGATCGCCGCCTACAACGCGGCCAATCCCACGACTCCGCTTGCCTCTGGGGCCGGCTGGCGACCGGTGCTGCGGACGCATGTCGACCCGGCGAAGGCTGTGGCCCGGGTTGTCGGGCGGGGCGCCGGGGCCGGTCAGCTCCGCTGAGGTTCTGTTGTTCGCCGGGTGCGGGGGGTGCGTGGTTGCTCGCGCAGTTCCCCGCGCCCCCAGGGTGATCGGATCAGACTGTGTTTCATCAGCACTCCCAAGTTCGCTCATCGCGGCGGCGGTTTCTCTCCGCCGGTGTCGGTTTCGGTGCCGCCCTCGCTCTCGGGGGTGGCGGCTCGGCCCATGGGTCGACCGCGCGGCGGCTCGGTCCGCGGACGCTCTACGTCGATCCTCGTGGGGGCGGTGATCACACCACCGTGCAGGGGGCCGTCGACGCCGTCGCCGGGGACGGGTACACCCTCGTTCTCGCGCCCGGTGTCTATCGCGAGACCGTCTCCGTGCCCGCCACCGCCACCGGGCTGACCTGGCTCGGCGCCGCCCGTGATCCCCGTCGTACCGTCGTCGTGTTCGACAACGCGGCGGGCACGGCCAAGCCCGACGGGTCCGGTACCTACGGCACGAGCGGGTCGGCGACCGTGACGCTGCGGGCCGACGGATTCACCGCGCGCGGGATCACCTTCGCCAACGACTGGCTGCGCGCCGACCACCCGGGCGTCACCGGGACGCAGGCGGTCGCGGTGAAGGTCATGGGCGACCGTTCCGCTTTCCTCGACTGCCGCTTCCTCGGGCACCAGGACACGCTGTACGCGGACTCGCCCGCCCTCACCACCTTCGCGCGGCAGTACTTCCACGGCTGCTACGTCGAGGGCGGCGTGGACTTCGTCTTCGGGCGCGGCACCGCAGTCTTCGAGGACTGCCACTTCCGCACGCTCGTCCGCACCGACCTGGCGGGCGCCCCGTACGGCTTCGTCTTCGCGCCGTCCACCGCCGCGGCCAATCCGCTGGGGTACCTGGTCAGCCGCTCCCGGATCAGCTCGGCGGCGCCGGACGCGTACTACAAGCTGGCCCGGCCGTGGGTGCCGAGCTCCGACACCACCGCCCGGCCGATGCTCGTCGTGCGGGACACCTGTCTTGGGCCCGGGATCGACGCCGTCGCGCCCTACGCCAACATGTCCGACAGCTACCCGTGGCAGGAGCAGCGGTTCGCCGAGTACCGCAACTCCGGCCCCGGCGCGGTCGTCACCGTGCCGGAGAACCGGCCGCGGCTCACCCGTGCCGAGGCGGCCCGGCACACCCGCGCGCGGTACCTCGGGGACTGGCGTCCGCCTGTGTGAGACATGTCAGCCCAGTTGCCACAGTGCGTACACGATGGCGAGGAGGACGAGACCGGCGAGGGCGAGGAGAGCACCGAGCAAGCGTGGCTGCCCGGCGGTGTGCGTACGCCGTACGGGCAGTCCGCGTATGTCGAACGCCCAGCTCAGCCCGGCCCAGAGCGCGATGACGCCGCCCACGGCGAACACGGTGAGCAGCACGGGCGACTGCCCGTGCGAGGAAGAGGCGACGGCGAACGGCGACTGCACTGGGTGAGCGTAGGACGAGGCGCCCAAAGGCCAGGTCAAGCCGCCGCCATCGCTGAGCAATGGTTCGAGCGATACGTGTATCGATCCAATAACTGCTCTCGCGCCGCCCCATGTGATGCGCGTAGACATCGGCCATGCGGAAGTCCATCACAGTCGCGGGTATCGCCGCCGCGTGCGCCCTCGCGGGCGGCGCCCTCTACGGCACCGGCACGGCCGGCGCCGACGCCCCCACCGCCAGGACCACGGCGGAGCCCTACAACATCGGCAAGCTCGTCGGCGACATCAAGTCGTACTACGGCGCCACACAGGACGCCGACGGCACCTGGCGGGCCGACCCCCACAGCGCCTACGCCGACGACCTCGCGCGCATCCAGGCGCGCGCCAAGAAGGACATCGCCAAGGCGGCCGAGAAGGCCCGGCACCACCACACCAGGCCCGCGGTCGTCTTCGACATCGACGACACGCTGCTGCTCAGCCTCGACTACGAGGTGCGCACCAACTACGTCTACAACAGCGCCTCCTGGGCGGCCTACGTGGCCGACGCCGACCGCCCGGCCGTCTTCGGCACCCCCGCCCTCGTCAAGTACGCCGAGAGCAAGGGCGTCGAGGTCTTCTACAACTCCGGGCTCACCGAGGCGCAGCGCGACGCCGCCGTGACGAACCTGAAGAAGGTCGGCATCGACACGGACTTCGACGCCCGCCACGTGTACCTGAAGAACGCGGACAACCCGCCCGCCTACCTCAGCGGCTGCGCCACCGCCGGGGCCTGGAAGTGCACGACCGTGCAGTACAAGTCGGGCACCCGCAAGCACATCGAGTCGCTCGGCTACGACATCGTCGGCAACTTCGGCGACCAGCAGTCCGACCTCGACGGCGGGTACGCGGACAGGACGTACAAGTTCCCGAACCCGACGTACTTCGTGGGCTGAGGCCCTGACCAGCGGGGACGGCGGCCGGGCGGGCGCCCGGCCGCCTCCCCGTCCGGCTCAGTCGTACGTGAGGTCCGACGCCGTGTACTGGCAGTACGTGCCGTCGGGGCCGCTGCCGACCTCCGTCGGCTCCGCGCCGGTGCTGTTGCCGTTGTAGCGGACGCACGGCTTGATCTTCTTGCTGCTGTCGCCGTGGATGCGGACGCTGCGCAGCGCGGCCGTGTCGCCGTAGTTGGAGTTGATGCCGACGATCGACTTGCCCGGGGCGGTCACGTCGACGTCGTTGATGATGATGTTGCGGTTCTTGTACTGCGTCGAGCAGTTGCCGCAGGAGCGGACCAGCTTGCCGAAGTCCGACACCTGGAACTTGGTGACGACGAGCTTGCCCGCGCCGTTGAACTGGAACACCTTGTCGGACGCCTTCTTCGCGCCGCCGCCGTACACGGTGTAGACGGACGACGTGGACTTGCCCTTGAACGTGGCGGCGTCCTCGCCCACGTCCTCCCACCAGACGTTCTGCAGCGTGCAGCTGCCCGCGCAGTGCACGCCGTCGGCGGCGGGGGAGCCGATGATGACGTTCTTGAGGGTGGCGCCGTCCTTCAGGTTGAAGATCGGGTCCTGGCCCTCGTCCTGGCCGCCGCTGCCGAGGTCGCCGGAGCCGTAGAACCGCTTGTACGAGCCGTCGTAGGTGCCGGAGACCGAGATGCTGCTGCTCACGGCCTGGGTGCCGGTGGCCGTCGGCCAGGCGGTCGCGGCCCCGGCCGGGCTGAGCATGCCCGTCGTGGCGAGGGCGGCGCCGGTGAGGGTCACCGCGAGGAGTCCGCCGAGGGTGGCCCGGCGGCGGGTGACGCGGCGCCGGTGGCGGTGCGGGGAGGGGGTGCCTGTCTTGGTCATGCCCCTTGGTCGCCGGGTGGCGGGGAAAGGTTGCCGCCTCCCGGGGACCTCCGCCGGTTGCCTCGCCGGGCGTTCCGCTCAGCCGAAATCGCCGCTCACGGCCACCTGTTCGCCGCCCACGGTGCGGCCCCACACCGAGTACGAGTCACCGCCCGCGTCCCGGTCGCCCTCGGCGTGGTTGTACTGCCCGGCGAACACGTACTGCCCGGCGGGCACCGTGCGGCCGTTCTTCAGGACCCACCGGTACACCAGGAACCCGCCGCGCTCGCTCACCGAGACCGTGAAGTCCTCGGCGGGCAGCGACCGCCAGTTGCCGGTGCCGGCGACCCCGCCGGTCTGGGCGACCCGCAACTCCAGTGTCAGAGCCGTGAGTTGCCGCCGCGCCTTGAACGTGATGTCGCTCTGCGCCCAGTACCGGTTCGACCCGGGGTCGACGGTCCCCTCCGACCACAGCGCCTGCGCCACGGAGCGACTGGGGCCCGGCGTCGGTGTCACGGCGACCGTCTGGCGCGGGCCGCCGTCGTCGTCGCGCAGGGTCGCGCCGACCGCGAACGCGCCCACGGCGAGAGCCCCCGCGACCCCGGCCACGGCGCCCGCGATCCGCACCCACCCGAGCGCGGGGCGGCGCCGCGCTCCCGGCGCCGGATACGGCTCGGACATGCCGCGCTCGATCCGGGCGAGCATCCGCTCCCGGTCGGGGTGGTGCGCGTCGGCGGACTCGCGCAGCCGCCGCCGCACTTCCTCGTTCACCGCCGGCCCCCCTCCGCCGTCGCCCCGACCGCCCGTACGCGGCGCGGGGCCGGGCCCTCGCGCTCGCCGGACCCGAGCCGCTTCTCCAGCTCGGCCATGCCCTTGGACGTCTGGCTCTTCACCGTACCGACCGAGATGCCGAGGGTCAGCGCGGTGTCCTTCTCCGACAGGTCGAACGCGTGCCGCAGCACGACGCAGGCCCGCTTGCGGAACGGGAGTTCGCGCAGCGCGCCCTGCACGTCGACCACGGCGGGCACGTCCGGGTCCTCGGCGCGCTCCTGCCGGCCCGACCAGAACAGGGCGACGCGCCGCCGCTCCCGGACCGCGCTGCGGATCCGGGTGCGGGCGAGATTGGCGACGACACCACGCGCGTACGCCACCGGGTGATCGGCGTCCCTGACCCGGTCCCAGCGGTGCCAGAGCGCGAGCAGCGCGTCCGCCGCGAGATCGTCGGCGGCGTCCGGCTCGCCGGTCAGGAGGTGTGCCAGGCGGGCGAGTTCTGCGTGGTGCCGTTCGAAGAAGGCATGGAACTCGGCGGAGTTGTCGTCGTCCACGACAGTGCTCACGCGGATCCCTCCCCTCACTGTGCGGCTCGATGCGGCTCGATGTGGCTCGACGGGATGCGAGAGCGTACCAGCGTTGCGTACGGCGATTCGAAGGGCGTGCGAGATTTCGGACATGATCGGAACGAGAGGGATCGGATACCGAGCTAGGTTGCATACCTAACTAGGTAGCCGTACGGTCTATGACCATGAACGCCGCTCTGCACATCTCGCCGCACCTCACCACCGCATCCGTGGTGACGGGAGCCGTCGTCGCCCTCTACCTCGCCGTCGGCGAGCCGCTCGTGGGACGGCGCATGTACGCGTCGCTGGCACGGCGGCGCGACACCGAACCGGCCGCGCTGGTCCGGTACTTCCGGTCCGTGCTGGGGTGCTGGGCGGTCCTGGGAGCCTCGTTCGGCGCGGTGTACGCGCTGTCGCCGGGTCTCACCGCCACCGACCTCGGACTGGTCGCGGGGGACGGGCCGGTGGCGGTGACCGCGTTCGCCGGGGCGCTGCTCGTGGCCGTCCTGCTCGGCGGGCGCCGGATGCGGGCGCTGGCCCGCGACGGCAAGCACGTGCCCGGCCTGGACGCGGTCGCGGCGATGCTGCCCCGCACGCGGCGCGAGCGGGGCCACGCGGTGGCCGTCGCCCTCGTCGACGCGGTCGGCTCCGAACTCCTCTACCGGGGCCTGCTCATCGCCTTCGGCGTCGGCGCGCTCGGTTTGCACCTGTACGTGGCCGCCGCGCTCGCCCTCGTGATCTACGCGGCCGCCGGGCTCTACCAAGGTCGCTCCGGGGTCGTCGTCTTCGCCTTCTTCGGCGCCCTGTGCACCGCGCTGTACCTGTCCACGGGCAGCCTGCTGCTGCCCGTGGCCGTGCACGCGCTGCTCTCCCTGCGGGACCTGGTCCACCTGCCGGCCGCCGTCATGAAGGGCCGCACCGCGTGAGCGGCGACCGCCGCGCCAGCTGGTTCAAGGGCGTTCTCGACCTGCTCGTCCTCGCCTCCCTCACCGACGGCGAGAGCTACGGCTACGAGATCGCCAAGACCCTGGACGGCGCGGGCTTCGGCCAGATCAAGGGCGGCACGCTCTACCCCGTGCTCAACCGGCTCGAAGAGGCGGGTCTCGTCGCGGCCGAGTTCCGCGCCACCGAGAAGGGGCCGGGCCGCCGCTACTACACACTCACCGGCGCGGGGCGGGCCACGCTCGCCGAACAGGGGGCGCTGTGGCGGGAGTTCGACGCGTCGGTACGGGCGATGCTGGCGAAGGGCGGCGTGCGATGAAGGCCGACGACTACCTGGCCGAGCTGAGCCGCCTCCTGCGCGATCACGGGCTGCCCGGCGACCATGTCACCGCCACCCTCGACGACCTCGCGGCGCACCTGGCCGAGTCCGGCCCGGTCGACCCCGAGGACGAGTTCGGCCCGGTCGGGGAGTTCGCCCGGCAGCTGGCGCCGGAGAGCGCGGCACCGGACGGTGCGGTGCCCGACGAGCACGTCGAGACCTGGCGCTGGACCGCCGACACCTTCGCCGACGAGGCGCTCCTCGGCCGCTTCGGTGACGAGGGCTGGGAGGTCGAGCGCATCGACGCCCTCGGCCGCTTCGTCAGCCACCGGGACCCCGAGCGGCCCCAGCGCTGGGAGTACCGCCGCGAGCTGGTGACCCGGGGGCGCGCCGCCCTCGACCGTGAACTCGCCGTCGAGGGCTGGGAGCCGTGCGGTACGTGGGTCGTGTACGGGTGGTACAAGCGGCCCAAGGCGGCGACGCTCGGGCCTGCGGCGGAGCTGACCGCCCCGGCCCCCGCGGTCCCCGCCCGCCACGCGTTCTCCAGCCGCCGGTTCTCTCTGACGCTGGGGCTGGCGACCGTGGCGCTGGTCGTCGCGGCGGTCGCACTCTCCGTGCGGACGGGGAGGCGAGCACGGGTGCGGGGTTCGTGACGGGTGCGTTGGCCGGCGCGGCGGTGCCTCTGCTGCTTGGCTGGGCGGTGGTGGCGTGGCAGGTGCGGCGCCGTCGTGGCTGGTCGCGCAGTTCCCCGCGCCCTGAGGTGCGCACTGCGTGCGGCACCTCTTCGGTCGTTGCCGGGTGCGGCGCCGTCGTGGTTGCTCGCGCCGTTCCCCGCGCCCTGGGATGCGCACTGCGTGCGGCATCTCAGGGGGCGGCCGTGCCCGAGGCTAATCCTTCAGTGCTGCCGACATCATCGCCTTGGCGATCGGGGCGGCCAGGCCGTTGCCGCTGACCTCTGAGCGGGCCGCGTCCGACTGTTCCACCAGCACCGCCACGGCGACCTCCTTGCCGGTGGCGTCGTCCTTGGCGTACGAGGTGAACCAGGCGTAGGGCGTCTTGCTGTTGTTCTCGCCGTGCTGGGCCGTGCCCGTCTTGCCGCCCACCGTCGCGCCCGGGATCTGCGCGTTCGTGCCCGTGCCCTTCGTCACGACGGTCTCCATCGCGGACTGGAGCTGCGAGGCGGTCGACTCGCTGACCACCCGCTCCGTGTCCGAGTCCGGGTAGCTCTCGACCGCGTCGCCGTCCGCGTCCGTCACCTCGGAGACCGTGTGCGGGGACGCCTGCTCGCCGCCGTTGGCGAGCGTCGCGGAGACCATCGCCATCTGGAGCGGGGTGGCGGTCACGTCGAACTGGCCGATGCCGGAGAGCGCGGTCTGCGCCTTGTCCATGCCGGAGGGGTAGACGCTCTGGGCGGCGCGCACCGGCACGTCCTGCTTCTTGTCGTCGAAGCCGAACTTCTCCGCCATCGCCCGGACCTTGTCCTGGCCGAGGTCGACGGCGATCTTGCCGAAGACGTTGTTGCACGAGTACTGGAGCGCGGTGCGCAGCGAGGCGTTCTCGCAGGGCGCGCTCGCGCTCTCGTTCTTCAGGTACGTGCTGGTGCCGGGCAGGAGGTACGGGTTCGGGGAGTCCGTCTTCTCGTCGACCGACGCGTACAGCCCGTTCTCCAGGGCGGCCGCCGCCACCACCAGCTTGAACGTCGAGCCCGGCGGCAGCGCCTGCTTGAGGGCGCGGTTCAGGGTCGGCACGTCCTCGTCGTCGGACAGCTTTTTCCACGCCTTCGCGTCGGCCGATCCCGAGCCGCTGATCTTCGACGGGTCGTACGACGGCGACGACACCATGCCGAGGATCCGCCCGGTCTCCGGGTCGATCGCGACGGCGGCGCCCTTGGTGGAGCCGAGCGCCTTCGCCGCCGCCTTCTGCACGGCCGGGTCGATGGTCGTGATCACGTCACCGGGGGCGGAGCGCTTGCCGGTGACCGTGTCGAGCGGGTTCTTCAGCCGGGTCGCCGTGCCGTCGAGCACGTCCTGGTACAGGGCCTCCAGCTGCGTCGACCCGTACACCTGCGACGTGAAGCCGGTGACCGCGGAGTACAGCGAGCCGTCCTTGTAGGTCCGCTTGTACTTCAGGTCGCTGCCGCCGCCCGTCGGCGCCGACCCTGTCACCGCCTTTCCGCCCACGATGATGTCGCCGAGCGGATACGCGTACTGCGCGATCGTCTTCCGCCGGTTCTTGTCGTTGTCCGCGAGGGCCTTGCCGTCGTAGAACTGCACCCATGTCGCCCTGACCAGCAGAGCGAACACGAGCAGCAGACTGAAGACGGAGGCGCGCCTGATCGTCTTGTTCATCCCGCCGGTAGGACGAGCGGCCGGGAGCGAATCGTTCCGATAAGGCCGGTTTTCTCAGGAAGCTCTCATCCAGCCCGGACGGGGCCGGGATCAGAGCCTGCGCGTCGCGAGCGTCAGCCGGTCCCGCGCGTCGAACAGCGCGTCCTTCACCATCTGCTCGTGCGCGGGCGTGAGCCGCGCCACCGGCACCGAGCAGGAGATCGCGTCACGGGCCGGGGTCCGGTAAGGGATCGCCACGCCGAAGCAGCGCAGGCCGAGCGTGTTCTCCTCGCGGTCGACGGCGAAGCCCTGCTCGCGCACCGCGTGCAGCTCCTCGATGAGCTTCTCGCGGTCGGTGATCGTGTGCTCGGTCAGCGCGGGCAGCGTCTCGGGGAGCATCTTGCGGACCTGCTCGTCGCTGTACGTGGCGAGCAGCGCCTTGCCGAGCGAGGTGGAGTGCGCGGGCAGGCGTCGCCCCACGCGCGTGAAGGGCCGCAGGTAGTGCTGGGACTGGCGGGTGGCCAGGTAGACCACGTTGGTGCCGTCGAGCCGCGCCAGGTGGATGGTCTCGGTGGTGTCGTCGGAGAGCCGGTCGAGCGTGGGCCGGGCGGCGGCCACGACCTCGTCGCCGTCGATGTAGGAGGTGCCGACGAGCAGCGCCCGCACCCCGATCCCGTACCGCGTGCCGGTCGCGTCCGTCTCCACCCAGCCGAGCTCGACGAGCGTGCGGAGCAGCATGTAGAGGCTCGACTTCGGGTAGCCGACGGCCTCCTGGACGGCGGCCAGGGAGTGCATGCCGGGACGGCCCGCGAAGTATTCGAGCAGTTCGACCGTGCGCACCGCCGACTTGACCTGCGCGCCACCCTGCGCGGCCCCCGCCGCGGTGCCCGCGACAGCCCCCGTCTCGTCTGCCGACATCGCCCTTGACCCCTTCGTTCGACGAGAAATAGTCTCCGTAGAGTTCATCGACAGAGACAGCGTTCAGTATATCGAACGACTCTCGTGGCTCGTCCGGCGAGCCGCGGGAAAAGCTGGAGGAATTCGCCGTGGCAGCAGCACCAGTCTGGAGTGTCGACCCCCGAACCGGGAAGCAGCGGGAACAGGTCGCGACCGAGGCCACGGCCCAGGAGGTGGACCAGGCGGTCCGCGCCGCCCACGACGCCCGTTCCGCCCTGAAGGACCGGACCGTGCGCGCCGCTTTCCTGCGCACCGCCGCCGATCTGCTCGACGAGTCCAAGGACCACCTGGTCGAGGCCGCCGACGCGGAGACCGCCCTCGGCCCCGTCCGGCTCGGCGGTGAACTCGCCCGGACGAGCTTCCAGTTGCGCGCGTTCGCGAGCATCGTCGACGAGGGCGCCTTCCTCGGCGTCGTCATCGACCACCCCGACGACACGGCCACCCCGCCCATCCCGGACCTGCGCCGCTACAAGATCCCGCTGGGCGTCGTCGCCGTCTACTCCGCGTCGAACTTCCCCTTCGCCTTCTCCGTCCCCGGCGGCGACACCGCGAGCGCGCTCGCCGCGGGCTGCCCCGTCGTCGTCAAGGCCCACCCGGACCACCCCGCCACCTCCGAGCTGGTCGCCTCCGTCCTCCGCCGCGCCGCCGCCCGGCACGACATCCCGGAGGGCGTGCTCGGACTCGTGCACGGCTTCGAGGCGGGCGTCGAGCTGGTCAAGCACCCGCTGATCGCCGCCGCCGGGTTCACCGGTTCCGTACGCGGCGGGCGCGCGCTGTTCGATGCCGCGGCGGCCCGCCCGGTGCCGATCCCGTTCCACGGCGAGCTGGGCTCCCTCAACCCCGTCGTGATCACCGAGGCAGCCGCCACCGAGCGCCCCGAGCAGATCGGTACGGGCCTCGCGGGCTCCATGACCCTCGGCGTCGGCCAGTTCTGCGTCAAGCCCGGCCTGGTGTTCGCGCCGAGCGGCGACGCGGGCGACGCACTGGTCAAGTCCCTGACCGCCGCCGTCAGCGACACCGCCGGGGGCGTGCTCCTCGACCACCGGATGCGGGACAACTTCGTCGCGGGCGTCGCCGAGCGCGCACAGCTCCCGGACGTCGAGGCGCCGGTGACGCCCGGCGCGGGCGGCGAGCACACCGTCAGCCCCGGCTTCCTCACCGTCCCGGCCACGAAGCTCGCCGTCGAGGGCTCGGAGCACGACCTGCTCCTGGAGGAGTGCTTCGGCCCGGTCACCGTCGTCGCCCGCTACGAGAGCGCCGACGAGATCACCGCTGTCCTCTCCCGCCTGCCCGGCAACCTCACCGCCACCGTCCAGCTCTCCGCCGAGGAGGCCGCCGGTGAGGGGCGCGGCACCGAGATCCTCGCCGAGCTGACCCCGCTGGCAGGGCGCGTCCTGGTCAACGGCTGGCCGACCGGCGTCGCCGTCGCCCCCGCCCAGCATCACGGCGGCCCCTACCCGGCGACGACCTCCACCTCCACCTCCGTCGGCGGCACGGCCATCGAGCGCTGGCTGCGCCCGGTCTCGTACCAGACGACGCCCGAGGCGCTGCTGCCTCCGGAGCTGCGCGACGACAACCCGCTGGGCCTGCCGCGCCGCTACAACGGCCGCCTGGAAAACTGACGATCATGACACTCCACCTGCCCGAGCTGCCCTTCCCGCTGCACGCCCACGGTCCCGAGGGGCACTGGGCCTACGCGGACGGCGTGCTCACCGGCCGCGCGGGCGCCCGCCAGGACCGCTTCGTGCCCCCGGCCGGCGACGCGCTCGAACCCGCCTCCGACGCGCCCCGCCTCCTCGGCGCCGCGCCCGAGGGCGACTTCCAGCTGATCGCCCGCGTGACCGTCGGCTTCGCGGCGGCGTTCGACGCGGGCGTCCTCTACCTGCACGTGGGGGAGCGGGAGTGGGCCAAGCTCTGCTACGAGCGCTCCCCGGACGAGCCCACGATCTGCACGGTCGTGACGCGCGGCCGCTCCGACGACGCGAACTCCTTCGTGGTCCCCGGGAACACGGTGTGGCTGCGGATCACCCGCACCGGCACCGCGTTCGCCTTCCACGCCTCCACCGACGGCGAGCAGTGGACCTTCGTCCGCGTCTTCGCCCTCGGCGACGAGGAGTCCGCGGCGGCGGCGCAGGTCGGCTTCCTCGCGCAGTCGCCGACGGGGGAGGGGTGCGAGGTCTCCTTCGACCGCATCGAACTGCGCCCCGGCGCGCCGAAGGACCTGCGGGACGGGAATTAGCCACGGCTGCGGCCGGTTGACGTACGGCGCAGGGCACCCCCTGCGCCGTACGTATCCACTGGAGCGAGAGACCCCATGCGCGTCGAGATCTGGACCGACATCAACTGCCCGTTCTGCTACATCGGCAAGTCCCGGTTCGAGCAGGCCCTCGACGCCTTCCCGCACAAGGACCAGGTCGAGGTCGTGCACCGCTCCTTCGAGCTGGACCCGACCATTGCCATGGGCGACACCGGGCTCGTCGTCCCGCACATCGCGAAGAAGTACGGCATCAGCGAGGAGCAGGCCGCCGCCAACGAGCAGGGGCTCGGACAGCAGGCGCAGGCGCTCGGCCTGCCCTACCTCACCGAGGGCCGCGACTACGGCAACAGCTTCGACCTGCACCGCCTGCTGCACCTCGCGCACGAGAAGGGCGTCCAGGACGCCATGATCGACGCGCTGTACCGGGGGAACTTCGCCGAGCAGGGCTCCGTCTTCGCCGACGAGGAGCACGTGGTCCGCCTCGCCGTCGACGCCGGTCTCGACGAGGCCGAGGTCCGCGCCGTGCTCGCCGACCCCGAGCGGTACGCCGACGAGGTCCGCGCCGACGAGCGCGAGGCCGCCGCGCTGGGCGCCAACGGCGTCCCCTTCTTCGTCCTCGACCGCAAGTTCGGCGTCTCCGGCGCCCAGCCCGCCGAGGTCTTCACGCAGGCCCTGACCCAGGCGTGGGAGAGCCGCTCCCCGCTGACGGTGATCGACAGCGCGGACGGCGGCGACGCGTGCGGGCCCGACGGATGCGCGGTCCCGCAGAGCTGAACCCCGGGGGGAGGGGCTGATCGAAAAAGGGGCGTGGTCGCACACCCGCTCGGGCACAGTGAGGTCATGCAGACCACTGGTGAGACCACGCACGAGTCCGCGCACGCGACCCCGCACGAGTCCGCGCACCCGACCACACCCGAGTCCGCGCACCCGCCCCTCCACGATCACCAGCCCGACGTCCCCGCCCTGGACCTCCCGCCGGAACCCGCGCTCGACCTTGATCTCGTCCGCGCCCAGTACCACCCGGACGGCACCTATCTGAACACCGCAAGTTTCGGGGTGCTGCCCGCACGCGCGGCCGACGCGGTGCGCATCGCCGTCGACACCATGGCGGCGGGCCGCCCGCTCGACGCGCTCTTCGCCGACGTGGAGGAGGCCCGCGCCTCCTTCGCACGGATAACCGGGGCCCCGGTGGCGCGGGTCGCGGCCGGCGCGTCCGTCGCGGTCTACGGCGGCCTGGTCGCCGCGTCGCTGCCCCCGGGCGCCGAGGTCCTCACCGCGGAGAACGACTTCAGCTCCACCGTCAACCCGTTCCACGTCCGGGGCGACCTCAAGGTCCGCGTCGTCCCGCTGGACGCGCTCGCCGAGTCCGTCGGTCCGGACACCGCGCTCGTCGCCGTCAGCGCCGTGCAGTCCGCCGACGGCCGCGTCGCCGACCTGGCCGCCCTGCGCGAGGCGACCCGCGCCCACGGCGCCCGCCTCTACGTCGACGCCTCGCAGGCCGTGGGCTGGTACCCGCTGGAGGAGGTCGGCGCCGACTACCTCTCCGCCGTCGCCTACAAGTGGCTCTCCTGCCCGCGCGGCACCGCCTTCTTCGTCGGCCCCGAGGACCCGGACGAGCTGCGGCCGGTCTTCGGCGGCTACGTCTCCGGCGAGGTCCCGATGGACAGCTGCTACGGGCCCGTCACCGAACCCGCCCGCTCCGGGCGCCGGTTCGACGAGGCGCCGAGCCTCCTCGCGTACACCGCGGCACGCCAGTCCCTCGCCCTGATCGAGGAGCTCGGCCCGGACGCCGTCCGCGCCCACGACCTGGCGCTCGCCGACCGCTTCCGCGCGGGCCTCGCCGACCTCGGCCGCACACCGGTCCCCGCGCCCGGCTCCCCGATCGTCTCCGTCCCCGAACTCGGCGCGAAAAAGGGGGAGTTGCGTACGGCGGGCATCGAGGTCGCGGACCGCGCGGGCAACCTGAGGGCCGCCTTCCACCTCTACAACACGGCCGAGGACGTCGACCGGCTCCTGACCGCTCTGTCCCACTGACCACCCCTCGTCACTGCCGCGCCGCCACACCTGGCGCGCGGGCCCGCCGGACGCTAGGAAGGCAGTGACGAGGTGGTGGTGCCGGTGGCCGGCGAGCAGGGGACCAAGCACGGGGCAGAGCCGACGGCCGACGCCGAGCTGCACCGGCGGCTGGTCTACGGCGACGAGACCGCGCTCACCGAGGTGTACGACACCTACGGCGGGCTCGTGCGCGGAGTCGCGGTCCGGGTGACCCGCCAGGCCGGCGCCGCCGACGACGTCGCCCAGGAGGTCTTCGCCCACCTGTGGGCCCGGCCCTACGCCTACGACGAGCGCCGCGGCACCCTGCGCACCTGGCTGACGATGCTGGCCCACCGCCGCGCCGTCGACTGGGTGCGCAGCGAGGCCAGACACCGCAAGGCGGCCACCGCCGACGACGAGGTCCTGCACGCCATCCCGGCGCAGGACCCCGGCCCCGACGAGCGGGTCGTGGACCGCGAACGCGCCCTCCTGCTCCACTCCGCCCTCGCCGAACTCCCGCTGCCCCAGCGGCAGGTGGTCCACTTGGCGTACTTCGCCGGACGGACGTACCGTCAGGCGGCGGCCGAACTCGGCATCCCCGAGGGCACCGCGAAGACCCGGCTGCGCACGGCCCTGCACCGGCTGGCCGAGACCCTGGCCGACCCCCCGGACCCGGCCACGGAAAGGAGCGCGTGATGGCGACCGACGCCTACGACCACGCGGCGATCTGCGACCTCCTCGGCGCCTGGGCCGTCCACGCCCTGCCCGCCGACGAGGAGCGCGCCGTCCCCGAACACCTCGCGCGCTGCCCGGAGTGCGCGGCGGAGGCGGAGCGGTTGCGAGAGACCGTACGACTGTTGGACGGCCCGATGGAGAACCTGGACACCACCCCCCGCGGCGCGGGCGACGACATCCTGGCCCGCGTCCTCGGCGGCCGCCCGGCCGTGCCCCGCACCGCCCCGCACGCCGAGCCCTACGCCGCCGCCGTCGCCGCGCTCCAGGCGCTCCTCGCCGAACTCGACCCCGAGCCCGACGCCGCGCCGGACCCGGACGTCTGGCGCACGCCCGTCGTGCACGACTGGACCGTGCGGGACACGGTCGCCCACCTCATCGCCGCCGACGAGCACCTCGCCGTCCACCTGGGTCTCCCGGCCAACGAGCCGCCGCCGGGACCGACGGCCCCGCAGGACACCGGCTGGCGCACGGCCTGGGCCACCCGCACCCACAGGGTCATCGCCCACGAGCGGAGCCGCACTCCGCAGGCCACGGTCGCCACCTGGCGCGCGCAGGCCGCCGCGCTGCTCGCGACCCCGGCCGCGCACGACCCCGAAGTGGCGGCGCTGCCCGCGACGCTGGTCGGGGCGCGGCTGCCCGTCGCCGACCACTTCCTGGTCCGCGCCTTCGAGGCGTGGATCCACGCCGACGACATCGGGCGCGCCCTGGGCCGTCCGGTGCCCCCGCCGCCCGTCGGCCACCTGTGGCGCCTGGTGCGGCTCGGCGTCCGCATCCTCGGCCTCGCGCTCGGCACCGCCGCCGAACCGGTCGCCCTGACCGTCACCGACGCGGGCCGCTCCACGGAGTGGGTCCTCGGCGCGGAGGGCGAACCCGTACGCGCCGAACTCACCCTGGACGCCGTCGACTTCTGCCACCTCATCGGCGGCCGCGTCGCCGCTCACACCGTGCCCATGGCCGCGCGGGGCGACGACGGGGCCGTGCGCACCGTCCTCGACGAGGCGGCCCGACTCGCCTGGCTCTGAACTCCCCTGAGCCCGCACAGCAGTGGGGCGGGACCGGTCACCGGTCCCGCCCCACTCATGCGCGCGGTGGCGTCACTTCACCGGGGTGAAGTCCCGCGCCCCGATGAACTCCGGGCGGCGTACGGGCGCCGCGAACGGCTCCACCGCCTCGTTCTCCACGCTGTTGAACACGATGAAGACGTTCGAGCGCGGGTAGGGCGTGATGTTGTCGCCCGAGCCGTGCATGGCGTTGCAGTCGAACCAGGTCGCCGAGCCCGCCTTGCCGGTGAACAGCTTGATGCCGTGCGCGTCGGCGAACTTGGACAGCGCCTCGTTGGAGGGGATGCCCGCGTCCTGCATCTGCAGCGACTTCTTGTAGTTGTCCTTCGGCGTCTCGCCCGCGCAGCCGAGGAACGTCTTGTGCGACCCCGGCATGATCATGAGGCCGCCGTTGGTGTCGTAGTTCTCCGTCAGGGCGATGGAGACGGACACCGTCCGCATGTTCGCGAGGCCGTCCTCGGCGTGCCAGGTCTCGAAGTCCGAGTGCCAGTAGAAGCCGCTCGCCCCGAAACCGGGCTTGACGTTGATCCGCGACTGGTGGACGTAGACGTCCGAGCCGAGGATCTGCCGGGCCCGGCCCACGACGCGCTCGTCGCGCACCAGGTTCGCGAACACCTCGCTGATCTTGTGCACCTCGAAGACGGAGCGCACGTCCTGCGACTTCGGCTCGACGATGGAGCGCTCGTCGGCCTTGATCGCCGGATCGGTGATCAGCCGCTGGAGCTCGGCCTGGTAGGTGCCGATCTCGTCCGCGCCGATCAGCTCGTCGATCGCGAGGAAGCCGTCCCGCTCGAAGCCCGCGAGGTCGGACTCGCGGATCGGGCCCCGGGTCCCCGGCGCCGACCAGACGACCGGGTCGACGCGCGGGGTGGCCACCTCCGAGGTGCCGCGGGTCGGGTACAGATCGGCGATGCGGTGGTCCACAGAGATGGCGGTCATGGGGATCAGGCCTCCTCGTCCTCGGTCAGCAGCGGGTAGGCGCCGTGCTCGTCGTGGTCCTCCCGCCCGGTCACGGGCGGATTGAACACGCACACGCAGCGGAAGTCGGTCTTGGGGCGCAGCGTGTGGTGCTCGTGGCCGTTCAGGAGGTACATGGTGCCCGGCTCGATCCAGTGCTTCTCGCCGGTCTCCTCGTTGGTGAGCTCGGCCTCGCCCTCGACGCAGAGTACGGCCTCGATGTGGTTCTTGTACCACATCTTCGTCTCCGTGCCCGCGTAGAGAATCGTCTCGTGCAGGGAGAAGCCGACCTTCTCCTTGGCGAGGACGATGCGCTTGGTCTCCCACGTGCCGGACGCCGCCTTCACGTGCCGGTCGGTGTTCTCGATCTCCTTGAACGAACGGACAATCACGGTGGGTCGCTGCCTCTCTTTGTTGCGTTCCCTGAAGGGATGTCAGGCGGTCTCGCGCACGGCCCTGGTGAGCGTGCGCAGCCCCTCTTCCAGCTCGTCGGGCGTGATCGTCAGCGCCGGGAGGAGCTTGACGACCTCGCTGTTCGGGCCGGAGGTCTCGATCAGCAGGCCGAGCTCGAAGGCGCGCTTGGCGACCTTGCCCGCCCGGTCCTTGTCGCGGAATTCCAGGCCCCAGACCAGGCCGCGGCCGCGGTACTGCACGGTCTCGTCGCGGAACTCGTCGCGCAGCGCGCCGAGCGCCTCCTCGATCTGCTGGCCGCGGGCGAGCGTCTGCTTCTCCATGGCCGGACCGTCGGTCCAGTAGGTCTCCAGGGCGGCGGCGGCCGTCACGAACGCGGGGTTGTTGCCGCGGAACGTGCCGTTGTGCTCGCCGGGCTCCCAGACGTCGTGCTCCGGCTTGAACAGGCACAGGGACATGGGGAGCCCGTACCCGCTGATGGACTTCGACACGGTCACGATGTCCGGGACGATGCCCGCCTCCTCGAAGGAGAAGAAGGCACCGGTGCGGCCGCAGCCCATCTGGATGTCGTCGACGATGAGCAGCATGTCCCAGCGCTCGCAGACGTCGGCGAGCTTGCGCAGCCACTCGGCGCGGGCGACGTTGATGCCGCCCTCGCCCTGGACCGTCTCGACGATCACGGCGGCGGGCTGGTTCAGGCCCGAGCCCTGGTCGGCGAGGAGCCGCTCGAACCAGATGAAGTCCGGGGTCTGCCCGTCCAGGTAGTTGTCGAACGGCATCGGCGTGCCGTGCACGAGCGGGATGCCCGCGCCGGCCCGCTTGAACGCGTTGCCGGTCACCGCCAGCGAGCCCAGCGACATGCCGTGGAAGGCGTTGGTGAAGGACACGATCGACTCGCGGCCCTTGACCTTGCGGGCCAGCTTCAGCGCGGACTCGACGGCGTTGGTGCCCGTCGGGCCCGGGAACATGACCTTGTAGGGCAGGTCGCGCGGGCGCAGGATGATGTTCTGGAAGGACTCCAGGAAGTTGCGCTTCGCCGTCGTCGACATGTCCAGGCCGTGCGTGACGCCGTCGCGCTCCAAGTAGTCGATGAGCGCGCGTTTCAGCACGGGGTTGTTGTGGCCGTAGTTGAGCGACCCTGCGCCCGCGAAGAAGTCCAGGTACTCGTGGCCGTCCTCGTCGTACATACGGCTGCCGTGGGCCCGGTCGAAGACGGTGGGCCAGCCGCGGCAGTAGCTGCGCACCTCCGACTCAAGGGTCTCGAAGACGCTCAGGTCCGGCTGGGTGATGGTCACAGCGAAAGCTCCTCTTGGGAGGGGAGTAGCGGGGGTTCGGCTTGCAAGGCTTCGGCTTGTGGGGCTCGGCCGGTCAGGCGGCGGGCGCGAGCGGCCCGATCCGGTACAGCTCTTCGGGGAGGTGTCCGTCGTCGGGGAAGAGTCCGGCGTCGAACAGGACGGTGCGCTCCACGCCGGCCCCGTGCCTGCGGGCGAAGGAGCGGAACAGCGCCTGCGACGCCTCGTTGTCCGGGGTGATCGTCGTCTCGACGGTGGTGACCTGCCGCTCGGCGACGACCCTCGCGGCCAGACCGTCCAGGAGTTCGCCGGCCAGACCGTGCCCGCGGTGGGCGGAGTCCACGGCTATCTGCCATACGACCAGAGTGCCCGGTCGGTCCGGCCGTGTGTACCCGGTGACGAACCCGGCGACCTCGCCGTCCTCGTCCCGCGCCACCGCCGAGGTGGCGGCGAAGTCACGGCACCAGAGCAGATAGCTGTAGGACGAGTTCAGGTCGAGCACCTTCGAGTCACGTGCGATACGCCAGATCGCGGCACCGTCGGCCACGCCGGGCTGGTCGAGCTGGAATTTCGCTTGTACGGCGGTCATGCAAATTGAATTTACCCAGCAATTTCTGCGATTGCATCTGCGAGCGGGGTTACGTGGCGCGGCGATCTGTGTTATCGCGCGCAGGTGAGCACGCGCAGGAGCAGCCGGTGAAATATACCGATTTGCCACGGACAAAAGCGGGCATAGTGCAGCCCGTGTGGAGTACGTCACACCATTCTGCCTGGTCAGACAGGTGTCCGGATTGCGCCGTCTCGTGTTGTTGAAATCTTAGTGTTTACGTTCCCGGGAAGCGGGCAGAAGCAGTACGGGAAGCTGCTCTGATAATTACCTGAAGAATGCCATTCGATCAATCGCGCGGAGACAAAGAAAAGCGCCGCCCTTTTCGGGGCGGCGCCGGTTTGTGGACGGCGGAATTGCGGAATGCGCTTCCGGTTATGCCCAGGCGGCGGCGACCGCCCTGCGGGCCCCCTCCAGGTCCACCGTGCACCCGGCCTCCGCGAGCGCCCCGCCGAGCGCGGCGAGCGAGGACTGCACGACACCGCGCGTCGCCTGCGGGCCGTAGTGGTTGACCCGGATCATCTCCTTCGCCAGCGCGCCGCCGCCCGCCACGAGCGGCAGCACCGGGTCGGCGGCGAGCGCCTTCGCGACCAGCTCGCGCGCGTCCGTCCCGGCGGGCGCCCGCAGCGTCGTGGCGACCGGCGCGGCGTCCCGCGCCTCGTGCACGTACGGCTCAAGTCCGCCGCCGAGGGCGAGCGTTCCGGCCCGGGTCGCCGCCGCGGCGCTCGCGTGACGGGCCATCAGCGCGTCGAGCCCCTCGCTCTCGATCCGCTCCACGCACGCCTCGAGGGCGAGCATCTCCAACTGCGCGGGCGCGTGCAGCAGCGCCTTCCGGCCGCCGTCGATCCAGCGCTGCTTCCAGTCGAGCAGGGAGAGGTAGGAGTGGCGCGGCGCCTGCGGGTTGGCGGCCATCCGCTCCCAGGCCCGCGCGCTCACCGACACGGCCGAGACCCCGGCCGGGCCGCCCATCGCCTTCTGCGCGCCGATCACGCACAGGTCCACGCCCCACGCGTCCGGCAGCACCGGCTCGGCGGCGATCGACGCCACCGCGTCCAGGTAGAACAGCGCGCCGTGCTCCCGCACCACCTCGCCGATCTCGGCGACGGGGTTGGTGTTGCCGGTCGCCGCCTCCGCGTGCACGAGCGAGACGAAGTCGATGTCGGGGTGGGCGACGAACGCCTCCCGGATCTGCCCGGCCGTCACCGCCGTGTGGAAGGGCACCGCCAGGTCGTGCACGGTGGCCCCGCAGTCGCGCAGCCAGTCGCCGAAGGTCTGCCCGTACGGGCCCGTGATCACGTTCAGCGCGACGGTGCCGGGCCCGGCGGCGCCACGGATCGCGCCCTCAAGGGGGAGCAGCGCCTCACCCTGCATGATTACGACGTCCTGGGAAGTCTCCAGAAGGCGGGCCACACGGTCCTCGACGGCGGCGAAGTGCTCGGCGCTCAGGGGGGCCAGATCGAGAAACGGATGCGTCACGGTGGTGCTCTCTTCGCTCACGGGTTCGGACAGATGCTCAGGGGTTCGGGCGGATGCCGCTGTCGAGCGTACCGACCCCGCTCATAGGCTTCGCGCATGAGTGAGCCGAGCCCGGCGGGGGCGCTGCACGTGACCGGACGGGTCCTGACCGGACCCGATGACGTACGCGACGAACTGTGGGTGATCGACGGCAAGGTCACCTACGACCGCCCGCGCACCCCGGGCCTGGACGTGACGACGGTGCACGGCTGGGCGCTGCCCGGCCTGGTCGACGCCCACTGCCATGTCGGCCTCGACGCCCACGGCCCCGTCCCGGCCGAGACCGCCGAGAAGCAGGCGCTGACCGACCGCGACCACGGCACGCTGCTCCTGCGCGACGCGGGCTCGCCGTCCGACACCCGCTGGATCGACGACCGCGAGGACCTGCCGAGGATCATCCGCGCGGGCCGGCACATCGCCCGCACCCGCCGTTACATCCGCAACTACGCCCATGAGATCGAACCCGAGGACCTCACCGCCTACGTGGCCCGGGAGGCCCGGCGCGGCGACGGCTGGGTCAAGCTCGTCGGCGACTGGATCGACCGCTCCACCGGCGACCTCGGCGCCTGCTGGCCGCGCGGCGCCGTCGAGTCGGCCATCGCCGAGGCGCACCGGCTCGGGGCCCGCGTCACCGCCCACTGCTTCGCCGAGGACTCGCTGCGCGACCTCGTCGAGGCGGGCATCGACTGCATCGAGCACGCCACGGGCCTCACCGACGACCTGATCCCGCTCTTCGCGGAGCGCGGCGTGGCGATCGTCCCGACCCTGGTCAACATCGCCACGTTCCCGGACCTCGCCAAGGGCGGCGAGGAGAAGTTCCCGCGCTGGTCGGCCCACATGCGCCGCTTGTACGACCGCCGTTACGACACGGTCCGCAACGCCTACGACGCGGGCATCCCGGTCTACGTGGGCACGGACGCGGGCGGCTCGCTCGCCCACGGCCTCGTCGCGGGCGAGGTCGCCGAACTGGTCAAGGCGGGCATCCCCCCGGTGGAGGCCCTCTCGGCGACGGCCTGGGGCGCCCGCGCCTGGCTCGGCCGCCCCGCCCTGGCGGAGGGCGCCCCGGCGGACCTGGTGGTGTACGGGTCGGACCCGCGCGAGGACGTACGGGTCCTGGCCGCTCCGCGCAGGATCGTGCTGCGGGGAAAGGTGGTCGGGTGAGGCGTTGACGGGGCGTTACCCGGGCGGGCGCCGCTCGTTGCACAGCACTTGGCCGCGCCCCCGTGATGGACCACGACAGAGTGGCGGCAGGGAACAAGCGAGCCGCAAGATTCGAAGGCGTGCGCTAAAACCGCCCGATGGGGTGAACTCACCGCCTGTCGGCCCCCGTTCACTCTTCGTGCGTAAAGATCTCCTCATCGATGACCAGTCGACACCGTCGGCGGCGCCCGTGCTGTCCCTGTGCGCGCCCCTCGGCGGACCTGTCCCGTTCTGTCCTCTCCTGGGGGTCCCACCAGCATGCCCAGCTCCACTGTCACCACCGCTCCGCGCACGCCCGCCCGCCGCCTCGCCGCGACGGCCGTCGCGACCGTGCTCGCCGCAGCCCCCGCCGTGCTCGCCACCGCGTCCCCCGCCGCGGCGACGGGCGACCACGGCGGCAAGGCCGGCGCGGTCGTGCTCCGCACGGGCCTGGACGTCTCGCTCCTCAACAAGACGGTGAACGTCCCCCTCAAGGTCGCGCTGAACGAGGTGCAGGCCCCCGCGAGCGCCGAGAAGACCGCGCTGACCGTCAACCTGGACGGCGTCGACAACGGCCGCCCGTTCAACGTGCTGCGCGCGGACGTGGCCAAGGCCAGGGCGACCGTCGACGCGAAGAAGGCGGAGGGCTTCACCCAGCTCGTCCACGCCAAGGTGCACGTGCCGGGCCTTCCTCTCCTCTCCCTGATCGAGGTGGACCAGGTCACGTCCAAGGCGCTGTGCGAGGCGGGGAGGAAGCCGGTTGCGGAATCGAATCTGCTCGGCTCGGTCACGGTCCTCGGCAAGAAGGTCACGCTGACGGCGGGCGGCACGACGGAGGTCAAGGTCCCGGGCGTCGGCGAGGTCTCCCTGGCCCTCTCCTCCACCTCGACGACCTCCCGCACGGCGGCGGCCTCCGCGCTCCGGCTCAAGGTCTCGGTCAACCCGCTGAAGCTGAACGTCGCCGAGGTCGACGGCGAGGTCACCCTGGCCGGCGCCACCTGCGAGTCCCCGAAGCCCCCCGCCCCCGAGAAGGAGACCCCGGTGGTCTCCACCCCGTCCCCCGACACGGTGATCCCCCAGGGCGGCAAGGAGGAGCCCCCCGCGGACCTGGCCGAAACGGGCGGCAGCTCGGCAACCCCGTACATCGCGGGCGGCGCGGTCCTCCTGGTCGCAGCGGGCGGCGGCGCCCTGGCCCTGACCCGCAGGAACCGAGCGAGGGCGTAACCCGAAAAGCGGGGCGCCGGGCAACCGGCGCCCCGTCAGGGGCGCGGGGAACGGCGCGAGCAACAACGACGAGACCCGCGGCGTGCCACCGGGAAGGTGCCCCGTCAGGGGCGCGGGGAACGGCGCGCCCAGCCACGACGCACAAGCACCCGCCGACGGCGGTCCACACAACGGCGCCGAGGCGATCCCCCAGCCCCCTCACCCGAGGGACCCCAGAACCCCCTTCAACCGCCCCACAAACTCCGCACTGGTGCCCCGATCCCGCACAGCGACCCGCACCCAGTCCCGCCCCAGCCCCGGAAACGTGTCCCCCCGCCGTACAGCGAACCCGACCCCCCGCAACACCTCCCGCACCGCACCCGCCCGGTCCACCCGCACGAGCACGAACGGCCCCTCCGCAGGCCCGGCCACCTCCACCCCGAACCCGGCCAGCCCCTCCAACAGCCCCACCAGATACGCCCGGTCCGCGGCAACAGCCCGAGCCGCCTCCTCCGCCTCGGCGACCCCCCGCCCGGACACACACGCCCGCGCAGCGACCAGCGCGGGGGAGGACACCGGCCACAACGGCTGCGCCCGCTCAAGCGCCGCGATGATCCCCGGCTCGGCGAGCACGTACCCCACCCGGAGCCCCGCGAGCCCCCACGTCTTCGTCAGACTCCGCAACACCACGAGCCCCGGCACATCGACCCGCCCGGCCAGGGCTTCCCGCTCACCCGGCACCGCGTCCATGAACGCCTCGTCGACCACGAGCACCCGCCCCGGCCGCGCGATCCGGACGATCTCCTCGGCGGGATGCAGAACCGACGTCGGGTTCGTCGGATTGCCCACGACGACGAGATCCGCCTCCTCGGGCACGAGCGCCGCGTCGAGCCGGAACCCGTCGGACTCCGGCAGCAGAACCCGCCCCACGGAGTGCCCCGCGTCGGCGAGCGCCGCCTCCGGCTCCGTGAACTGCGGGTGGACGACAACGGGCCGCCGCACCCCGAGCGCCCGCGCGAGCAGCACGAACGCCTCCGCGGCCCCGGCCGTGAGCAGCACCCGCTCCGGAGGCACCCCGTGCCGGGCGGCGACCGCCGCGCGGGCCGCGCGCCCGTCCGGGTACGCCGCGAGCCCCTCCAGGGAAGCGGCGATGTGCTCCCGCAGCCACGCGGGCGGCGTCCCGGTGCGGACGTTCACGGCGAGGTCGACCAGCTTCTCGCCGTCGTCCCGCACCTCGGCGTCCCCGTGATGCCGCAGATCGGGCCCGCTCTCCTCGCCCGCCGGTACGGGGGAGGCCCCGAGCCGCACCTCCACGTCAGGACGCGCACCGCCCCACCCCTGGGCCTCCGCCCAGAACGCGCCCGGGTCGACATCCCCGTACGGCTGCACGACGATCCGTCGCGCCCCGAGCGCGGCGCACCGGTCGAGCCCGGAGGCCACATCCGGCACGGCACCCGAGACGAACGCCGTCTCGACCCCGGCGAAGCCGCCGTCCTCCCACAACAGCCGTGCGGCGGCGCTGAGTTCGGCGTTGACGACGGGGTCGGAGGAGCCGCGCCCCACGAGCAGGACCACCACGTCGTCCCGCCCGGACGGGAAGCGGTCGGCGCACTGCGCCAGGGCGGCGAGCAGGGCCGGGGGAGGGGTGAGCACGGATCGGACTCCTAGTGACGGGGGACCAGAGGGACGAAGGGGCGGCCGGGACCGAGGGCGGCCACCGCGCAGGTCACCCGCCCGCGGGAGACCCGCTTCGGCACGACCAGCTCCCCCCGGGACGCGGCCAGCGCCGCCGCCTCCGCGACCGAGGGCGTACCGGCGACCGCGTCCACCCGGTCCGACGGATGCGGCACCAAAACGTCGGCCAGGAGCTCGGCCGCGTACGACAACAGCGGCACCCCGAGCCTCGACGCCGCCGCCACGAGCCCAGGCTCCCGGCCCTTCGCCTCGACGGTCGCGAGGGCGGCGACGCCGTCAGGACCGGCACCGGCCTCGTCGAGGACGGCCCGGACGAGCCCGAGAACCTCCTCGGCGGAGACCCCGGCACGCGCGCCGACCCCGACCACGACGTGCGCCGGGGGTACCGGATGGGTTAGCAAAGGCGCATGGCGGTGTTCGTGGCGCTCGGCGCCTTTGTGATGACCCTGGTCGGCGGCTGGACCGCGAGGAGGGTCACCGACCGGCGTCATCTGGTGCTCGGACTCGCGGGCGGCCTCATGCTCGGGGTCGTCGGCCTCGACCTGCTTCCGGAGGCGCTCGACGCGGCCGACGGGCCGGTCTTCGGGGTGCCCGCCGCGCTGCTGCTCTTCGTCGCCGGGTTCCTCGCCGCGCACGTCCTCGAACACCTCCTCGCCCAGCGCCAGGCCGCCCACGGCGCGGGCGGGCACGAGGGCGGCCGGGCCCCCGAGGTGGGCCTCACGGCGGCCGGGGCGATGGTCGGGCACAGCATGATGGACGGCATCGCGATCGGCGCCGCGTTCCAGGTCGGCGGCGGCATGGGCGTCGCCGTGGCCCTCGCGGTGATCGCCCACGACTTCGCCGACGGCTTCAACACATACACGATCACGCGCCTGTACGGGAACGCCCGCCGCAAGGCGACGATCATGCTCCTGGCCGACGCGGCGGCGCCCGTCGTCGGTGCCGCCTCCACGCTCCTGTTCACCATTCCGGAGCAACTGCTCGGCGGCTATCTCGGCTTCTTCGGCGGCGTCCTGCTCTACCTGGCCGCCGCCGAGATCCTGCCCGAGGCCCACCACGACCACCCGGCCCGTTCCACCCTGCTGTGCACGGTCGCGGGCGCGGCGTTCATCTGGCTCGTCGTGGGCGTCGCGGGCTGAGGTCATGGCGCGGCGCACCGGTCCACGAGACGCCGGGCGATGTCCGGCAGCGCCGCCCAGTGCGTGTGCAGATAACTGGCGTGCACACCCTGCTGTACGAAGCCCTCGACGCGCGGCTCCGGGAGCCGCATGCCCCACGCCGGGGACGGGCCCGCGCCCGGTTCGAGGACGGTCCGGTGGAACTCGTGGCCGCGCAGCCGCGTCCCCGCCGGGGCAAGCACGCTGTCGGAGACGGCGACCGCGTCCCGGTAGCCGAGCGTCAGCCGCTTCGTCATCCGGGCGTCGGCGTCCAGTACCCCGCACATCTCCTGGCCGTCGAGGGATCTGGCCAGGTACAGGAGGCCCGCGCACTCCGCGACGACGGGGGCGCCCGTGCGGGCCAGCTCCGCTACGGCCTTGCGGAGCTGGTTGTTCGCCGAGAGTTCGGGGGCGTACACCTCGGGGAAGCCACCGCCTATGACGATCGCGGCGGTGCCCTCCGGAAGATGTTCGTCGTTCAGGGGGTCGAACGTTTCCACCTGGGCGCCTGCCGCCGCGAGCAGTTCCGTGTGCTCCGCGTACGAGAAGGTGAAGGCTGCGCCTCCTGCTACTGCCACGATCGGTTTCGTCGGCGGGTGCGGCGGCGTCGTGGCTGGTCGCGCCCCGCGGCGGAGCCGCTGATCGGCACAGTCCCGCGCCCCTGAGCGAGCTGGACTCCACGCCTCCTCGGACAGGGGCGGGGCCGTCTTCGCCAGCGTCAGCAGGCCCTCCAGATCGCAGCCCTCGCGGACCATTGCCGCCGCCGCCCGTACCGACTCCACCGCGCCCGCGCTCCGCTCCGCCACCGGGACCAGGCCCAAGTGGCGGGAGGGCGTCTCCACTTGCGGGGCGCGGCGCAGAGCCCCGTACACCGGGACGCCGACCTCCTCCAACGCCTCGCGGAGCAGCTGTTCGTGGCGGTCCGAGCCGACCTTGTTGAGGATGATGCCCGCGAGGCGGACCTCAGGGTCGAAGGAGGCGAAGCCGTGCACGAGCGCCGCCACCGAGCGGGACTGCGACGACGCGTCGACGACCAGCACGACCGGCGCCTTGAGCAGCTTGGCGACGTGCGCGGTCGAGGCGAGTTCGCCCTGCCCGGAGACTCCGTCGAAGAGGCCCATCACGCCTTCGACCACGGCCAGGTCGCAGCCTTGCGCGCCGTGCGCGAACAGCGGGCCGACGAGGTCGGGGCCGCACATGTACGCGTCCAGGTTGCGGCCCGGACGGCCGGTCGCGAGGGCGTGGTAGCCCGGGTCGATGTAGTCGGGACCGACCTTGTGCGGCGACACGGCGAGGCCGCGCTCGGCGAACGCGGCCATCAGGCCCGTGGCCACGGTCGTCTTGCCGGACCCGGACGCGGGCGCGGCGACGACCAGGCGGGGTACGGCGGATGCGGACGTCACCACTCGATGCCCCGCTGGCCCTTCTGGCCCGTGTCCATCGGGTGCTTCACCTTCGACATGTCGGTCACGAGGTCGGCGAACTCGACCAGCTTCTCCGGCGCGTTGCGGCCCGTGATGACGACGTGCTGCGTACCGGGCCGGTCCCGCAGCACCTCCACCACTTCCTCCACGTCGATCCAGCCCCAGTGCAGCGGGTAGGCGAACTCGTCGAGCACGTACAGCTTGTACGTCTCGGCGGCCAGGTCGCGCTTGACCTGCTCCCAGCCCTCGCGGGCCTTCTCCTCGTTGTCGGCCTGGTCGTCGCGCTGGACCCAGGACCAGCCCTCGCCCATCTTGTGCCAGTCGACGGTGCCGCCCTCGCCGGAGGCGCCGAGCACCTTGAGCGCGTTCTCCTCGCCGACCTTCCACTTCGCCGACTTGACGAACTGGAACACCCCGATCGGCCAGCCCTGGTTCCAGGCGCGCAGGGCGAGCCCGAAGGCGGCCGTCGACTTCCCCTTGCCGACGCCCGTGTGCACGAACACCAGCGGACGGTTGCGGCGCTGCCGCGTCGTCAGTCCGTCGTCCGGTACGACACTCGGCTGTCCCTGTGGCATCAGGCGGCCCTCCTGCGGGTCTGGTTCGTTGTCCGTCGCTGTCCCTGTACGTCCTTGACGAGCCCGGCGATGGCGTCCGCGCGCAGCTCGTCAAGGGTGACGGCGGTGCCGCCCAGCTCACCCGCGAGCTGCGCGGCGAGCCCGAGCCGGACCATGCCCGACTCGCAGTCGACGACCACGGACGCGATGCCCTCGGCGGCGTGCAGCCCGGCCGCCCGGCCCGCCAGCTTCACCGGCTCGGGCCCGCCCGTGGCCCGCCCGTCGGTGACGACGACCATCAGCGGGCGGCGCGCCGGGTCCCGCAGCCGCTCCACGCGCAGCACCTCGTGCGCCGTGAGCAGCCCGGCGGCCAGCGGCGTACGCCCACCGGTAGGCAGCGTCTCCAGACGCGCGGCGGCCGTGTCCACGCTCGACGTCGGAGGCAGCGCCACCTCGGCGCCGGTCCCGCGGAACGTCACGAGCCCGACCTTGTCGCGCCGCTGGTAGGCGTCGAGGAGGAGGGAGAGGACGGCGCCCTTCACGGCGCCCATCCGCTGCCGCGCGGCCATCGACCCCGAGGCGTCCACGACGAAGAGGACCAGGTTCCCCTCGCGGCCCTCGCGCGTCGCCTGCCGCAGGTCGTCGCGGCGCACGACGAGCCCGGGGCCCGACCGCCCGCGCGCCCGCTGGTGCGGCGCCGCCGCGTGCACGGTGGCGGCCAGGTGCAGCTTGGTCAGGGCGCCCCGGGGCCGGACGGCACCCGTCGTGCGCCCGTGCTCGGTCCGCGCCCGGGACCGGCGCCCGGCGGCGCCCTCACCCAAGCCTGGGACGCTCAGCATCTTCGTACGGAAGGGTTCGCCGGGGGAGACGGGGCGCTGCTCCTGCGCCGCCTGGCCGGGTGCGGGGGGCGCCGCCGGTGTCTCGGGGGCTTCCTGCGGGCCGGACTCCGCCTGCGGGCGGGGGGCGTCCTGCTCGGTGGGGGCGTCCTGCTCGGGCCCGTTCTGCGGCGGCATCCCACTGCCGCCGTCAGGCCCCCCGTCGGGCCCGCCCTCGGGGCCGCCGTCATCGGGGCCCTGGTCGTCCGGCCCCTCGGGCTCCGGGTCGTCGTCCGGGCCGAACTCGTCCAGCGTCTCGTCGAGCTTGTCCTCGTCGAGGCCGGGCGCGTCGAACGGGTTGCGGCGGCGCCGGTGCGGCAGCGCGAGCAGCGCGGCCTGCCGCACGTCCTCGGCGAGCACATCGGTGCGCCCCGCCCACGCGGCGAGCGCGGTCGCGGTCCTGGCCATGACGATGTCGGCCCGCATGCCGTCGACCTCGAAGGCGGCGCAGGTCGCGGCGATCCGGGTCAAGGCGCCATCTCCCAGGCGCACTTGGGGCAGCAGGGCCCGCGCGGCGGCGATCCGCTCACGCACCTCCGCCTCCTCGCCGGCGAAGCGCGCGGCGAACCTGTCGGGGTCGTCGTCGTACGCGAGGCGGCGCTTGACGACCTCGACGCGCTGTTCCGGTTCGCGGGACGCGGCGACCTCGACGGTGAGCCCGAACCGGTCGAGCAGCTGCGGCCGCAGCTCGCCCTCCTCGGGGTTCATCGTCCCGACGAGGAGGAAACGCGCGGCGTGCCGTACGGAGACGCCCTCGCGCTCCACGTACGAGGCGCCCATCGCGGCGGCGTCGAGCAGCAGGTCGACCAGGTGGTCGTGGAGGAGGTTGACCTCGTCGACGTAGAGGATGCCGCGGTGCGCGTCCGCGAGGAGGCCCGGTTCGAAGGCCTTGACGCCCTCGGCGAGCGCCCGCTCGATGTCGAGCGCGCCGACGAGCCGGTCCTCGGAGGCGCCGACGGGCAGCTCGACCATCCGCGCGGCCCGCCGCACGCCGGGCCCGACCTCGTGCGGCCCGTCCGGGCACTGCGGGTCGGGCGCCCCCGGCGCGCAGGAGAACCGGCACCCGGGAACGACGTCCACGTCGGGCAGCAGCGCGGAGAGGGCGCGTACGGCGGTGGACTTGGCGGTCCCCTTCTCCCCGCGCACGAGCACCCCGCCGACGGCGGGCGAGACGGCGTTGAGCAGAAGAGCGAGCCGTAGATCGTCCTGCCCGACGAGCGCGGTGAACGGATACGGATGGGCCATCAGCGATCAACCTCCGGTGAACAAGAACTGCCTAGGGGCGCGGGGAACGGCGCGCCAAGCCCAAACGCACCCGCACGTGCGAACGAACGCATGGGGGTCCGGGGGCGCAGCCCCCGGGGACGGGACGGGAAGGGGCGACGGGGGCGACTCACAAGACCCCCGCTCACGACGGCGCTCCGGGCGGAACGAACGGCAGCCCCTTCGGCGCGCCCCCCTCGATCAACCGCCACAACGCATCCGTGTCCGCGGCCCGCTCGATCAGATCCCCCAGCCGATCGAGCTGCTCCTCCCGCAACGCGGCGAACGACGTGTCGGCCGCAGGCACGAACCCCCGCCCGGCCGCATCGGCGACAGCCCGCAGAAACGCCCGCCGGAACCCGTCCGACTCCAGAGACCCGTGCCAGTGCGTCCCCCACACGGCCCCCACCCGACACCCGTCCAGGAACGGGTCCCCGCCGAGGACATCGGCGACGCCGTGATGGATCTCGTACCCCTCGACGTGCTCGCCGAGCGCCTCACCCACCGGCCGCGCAAGCGTCTTCTCGCGCGCGAACCGCACCCGTACGGGAAGCAGCCCGAGCCCGTCCACGACACCGGCCCGGGACTCGACCTCGTCCTCGATGCGCTCCCCGAGGAGCTGGAACCCGCCGCAGATGCCGAGTACGGGGCGCCCCTCGGCGGCCCGCCGGGCGAGCGCGTCCGCGAGCCCGCGCTCCCGCAGCCACTCCAGTGCTCGGACCGTGCCCCGCGTCCCGGGCACGACCACCAGATCGGCGTCGACCAGCTCCTCCGCGCGGTCCACGAAGCGGACCACGACGCCCGGCTCGGCGGCCAGCGCGTCGACGTCCGTGAAGTTCGACATCAGCGGCACCGCGCACACGGCGACCCGCAGCACGTCGGCGCCGACCGGCGGCGCCACGACGGACTCGCGCACCGCGCCCCGCATCGACACCCGGAGGCCGTCCTCCTCGTCGATGCCGAGCCCGTGCTGATAGGGGAGGACCCCGTAAGTCGCGCGTCCCGTCAGGGACTTGAGCATGTCCAGACCCGGTTCGAGCAGGCTGACGTCGCCCCGGAACTTGTTCACCAGATATCCGGCGAGCAGCTCCTGGTCCTCCGGCGCGAGCAGCGCCGTCGTGCCGAAGAAGGAGGCGAAGACACCGCCGCGGTCGATGTCGCCGACGACGAGCACGGGCAGCCGGGCCGCCCGCGCGATGCCCATGTTCACGATGTCGGTACGGCGCAGGTTGATCTCGGCGGGGGAGCCGGCGCCTTCACAGATCACAGCGTCATGACTGCCCCGCAACTCCTCCAGGCACCCCACGACGGTGTCGAGCAGCGCGCCCTGCCGGGCCCCGTGGTAGCCGCGCGCACTCATCTCGCCGACGGGCTTGCCCATGAGCACGACCTGGCTGCTGCGATCGCTGCCGGGCTTGAGCAGCACCGGGTTCATCAGCGCGGTCGGCTCGACGCGGGCGGCCTGCGCCTGCATGGCCTGCGCCCGGCCGATCTCGGCGCCCTCGCGCGTCACGAACGAGTTGAGGGACATGTTCTGCCCCTTGAACGGCGCGACCTTCACGCCCTGCCGTACGAGCCACCGGCAGATCCCCGCCGTGACCACGCTCTTGCCCGCGTCGGAGGTCGTGCCCGCGACGAGCAGCCCGCCCCTTGTCATCGACCTGCTCAGGGCCCCGCTCATCGCAGCGCACCCGCCTTCGCCGCTCGCCGCCGTGCCCACAGCAACCGCCCGCCCACGCACACTCCCCAGGCCATCCAGCTCACTCGCCGCGACAGTCGCGCGGCCCGTTCGACGTCCCCGACCCGCACCGGGCGCCCGGCGGCGTTCAGGACGGGCCGGTGCTCGACCCTGCCCCCGTACGCGAGCGTCCCGCCGAGCCGCACCCCGAGCGTGCCCGCGAAGGCCGCCTCGACGACGCCCGCGTTCGGGCTGGGATGGCGCCCCGCGTCGGCGCGCCAGGCGCGGGCGGCCTCGCGCGGACGCCCGCCGGCGAGCACGGCGAGCGCGCCGGTCAGCCGGGCCCCCGGCCATCCGGCGACGTCGTCGAGGCGGGCGGAGGCCCACCCGAACCGCCGGTACCTGGCGGACTTGTGCCCGACCATGGCGTCGAGCGTGTTCACGGCGCGGAAGGCGAGCAGCCCCGGCACTCCGCCGACGGCCCCCCAGACCAGCGCGCCCACGACGGCGTCGGAGGTGTTCTCGGCGACGGACTCGACGACCCCGCGCGCGATCCCGTCCGCGTCGAGCCCCTCCGGATCCCGCCCGCACAGGCGCGGCAGCAGCTCCCGGGCCAGCTCCACGTCCCCGGCATCGAGGGCGCTCCCGACCCCCCGGGCCTCCCGCCCGAGCGAGGTGCCGCCGACGACGGCCCAGGTGGCGGCGGCGGTCAGCGCGACAGAGGCGGCGGGGTGGGTACGTACGGTCCGCGCGGCGAGCGCTCCCAGCGCGGCGGCGCCCCCGGCACAGACCACGGTGTGCGCGGCGCCCCACCCGCGGTGGTCCCGCCACAGCACCCGTTCCACGGCGCCCGCGGCCCGGCCGAAACCGGCGACGGGGTGCCCCCGGCGCGGATCACCGAACAACTGGTCGGCTACGAGTCCGGCTGCGGCCCCGTACGCGAACACGCGCCCGGCCCGCACCGTGCCGCGCGGGGCGAACATGGTGGTAGTTGTCCTCACTCAGGGTGTCCACGCCCTGGTTCGACGAGACCGGCAGCAGAGAGTTCCTGGCTCGCCCCCGAAAACAGAGGGCTCACAGTGGCGGGACCGCGCCGGATTCGCACCGGCTTCCTCGGACTGCTGCCGAATATGGCCCGGGAAGTCCACCACGCAGCGCGAAGGCACGTCAACTTGCTGTTGACCAGGAGGAGCGCAGTGTGGGGAGACCCACAGGACATGGCGAAGGGTGGGGGCGGGACGCAGTGCGTCCCGCCCCCACCCTTCGGACGAGGTGTCAGGCCACGATCAGGTAGATCCCGTACGCCACGGCCGCCGCGCACAGCGCGAAGCACACGTACGCGCCCGAGGTGACCGCCGTCGCCGAGGCACCGCTCCGCCCCGCCGCCTCGCGCTTGGAGAGGCCGACGATGCCGAGGGTGAACAGGCCCACCAGGGCCACGGTGGTCACGAGGCTGACGCCGAAGACGGAGGCGAGGGCCGCCCAGTCGATGTTCATGGCTGTCGTTCCCTTACAGCGTGGCGCCGGCGGGGCGCGCGGGGTCGGCCGCGGCCGGGGCCGTGGCGGGGGAGGGGATCGCGGGGATCGTGGACTTCAGGTCGACCGAGGCGCCGATGTCGGCGGTGGCGGCGACCGGCGGCGGGGAGACCGCGGCGATGGCTGTGGTTATGACTCCGGCCGGCTCCTCCACGGCGCCCGGCGTGTCCGGGGTGACGCTCGTGTGGTCGACGGTCTCGCGGCGGGACAGCTTCCAGATGACCGCGGAGCCGCCGACGAGGAGGGCCGCGGTGAGGCCGACGCCCCAGGGCCCCTGCTTCGTCAGGAACTCGGCGCCCGCGCCCACCAGGCCGGCGGCCGGCAGGGTCAGGCCCCACGCCACGAACATCCGGGTCGCGGTCGACCAGCGGACGACACCGCCCTTGCGGCCGAGGCCCGCGCCCATCACGGCGCCCGAGCAGACCTGGGTGGTGGAGAGGGAGAAGCCGATGTGCGAGGAGGCGAGGATCGCGGTCGCGGCGCTGGTCTGGGCGGCGAAGCCCTGCTGCGGCGCGAGCTCGGTCAGGCCCTTGCCCATGGTGCGGATGATCCGCCAGCCGCCCAGGTAGGTGCCCATGGCGATGGCCAGACCGGCCGAGACGATGACCCACAGCGGCGGGTTGGCGCCCGGCGCGAGGACGCCGCCGGTGATCAGGGCGAGGGTGATGATGCCCATCGTCTTCTGCGCGTCGTTGGTGCCGTGGGCGAGGGAGACGAGCCCCGCGGAGGCGATCTGCCCGGCGCGGTACCCCTTCGAGGTGGCGCGCTCGTCGGTGTGCTTGCTGATGCGGTAGGTCAGGCGCGTGGCGAACGTCGCGGCGAGACCGGCGACGATCGGCGCGGCGACCGCGGGCAGCAGCACCTTGGTGACGACGGTCCCGCCGTTCACCGAGGACCAGCCCATCGACATGACCGCGGCGCCGATGAGGCCGCCGAACAGCGCGTGCGAGGAGCTGGAGGGCAGTCCGACCAGCCAGGTCACGAGGTTCCAGAGGATGGCGCCGACGAGCGCCGCGAAAATGACCTCTGTCTTGAGGCCGTCCTCGTTGATGATGCCGCCGGAGATGGTCTTGGCGACCTCCACGGAGAGGAACGCTCCGACGAGGTTCAGCACGGCGGACATGGCCACCGCCGTCTTCGGCTTGAGGGCGCCTGTCGAGATGGTCGTCGCCATCGCGTTGGCCGTGTCGTGGAAACCGTTGGTGAAATCAAAGACCAGCGCGGTAACGATCACGATCGCCAGGAGCAGCGTGATGTGTTCCATTTACCCAGGCTTCGGTTGGACGTCAGTGGCAAGCCGAACGTAAGTAAGCAGGGTGAACGGAAGATGAACTGGGCGGGGCGTCATGGTGACCCGATCCGGAGTGATCTCACCCTGCTTGGCGCGGCGCGGTGTGCGCGGTTCCGGATCGGCCCCCGGAAAGGCCCGGAATCCCGGGTTCCGGAGGCCTCGGCCGCTGTCCCGTCACCCCTTGGCGAAACGCCGCAACTGGGTCATCGACCCGTTGAAGAGATTCTGGTCACCCGGCAGCCTGCCGCCGTTGTCGTACTGCCAGAACGTGTAGAAGGACCAGCCGGCCGGCAGCGTTCCCGCGCTCCTGCTGTAGTGCGCGAGCCAGAGGGGGTGCTTGGCGGCGAAGGCGCGGCTGTTGCCGGTGCACAGCTTCCACCAGCGCGCATTGGTGTAGATCACCGGATACCGGCCCGTCCTGCGCCGGGTCTCGGCGCTGAAGGACTTGATCCACGACACCATCTTCGTCTTGCTCATGCCGTAGCACTTGGCCTTGGAGTACGGGTTGTACTCGATGTCGAGCGCGGGCGGCAGCGTCCACCCGTCCCGCGACCAGCCGCCGCCGTTGCGCACGAAGTACGAGGCCTGCGCCTTGCCGGACGATCTGTTCGGCAGGGCGAAGTGGTAGGCGCCCCGGATGATGCCCGCGCTGCGGGCGCCGTTGTACTGCTGGGTGAAGTAGGGGTTCTTGTAGGAGGTCGACTCGGTCGCCTTGACGTAGACGAACCGGGACCCCTTGCTCTTCGCCTTCGCCCAGTTCACCTTCTTCTGGTGCGAGGACACGTCGTGTCCTCTCGGCTTGCCCGCCGCCTGCGCGGGCAGCTCGGCGAGCGTGGCCGCCCCCAGCGCGAGAGCGGCCACCGAGGTCGCCACGGCGAGGCGGGCGCGGCGGCGGGACGGTCGGTGGTCACGAGCCATGGTTCCCCCGTGTCTGCTCGGCACAGCCCGCGTCGGCGTCTGTGGTCGTTTTGTACCCATATGCGACTTAGGATGCCTGACAGGATGCTCCGCATGACGCAACTCGAGCAGGCGTGGCAAGAATTGGTGGAGACGGCTCGCAGGACGGTGCGCGACGGCCTGGTCGTCGGCACCTCCGGCAACGTCTCCATACGGGTGGGGGACTCCGTCCTCGTCACCCCCAGCGGCGTGCCCTACGACCGGCTCGGCCCGGACGACCTCGTCGCCGTCGGACTCGACGGCGAGCGGCACACCGGCGCCCTCGCGCCCACCAGCGAGCTCCCGATGCACCTCGCCGTCTACCGGCACACGGACGCGCGCGCCGTCGTGCACACCCACGCCGTGCACGCCACCGCCGTCTCCACGCTCGTCACCGAGCTGCCCGCCATCCACTACATGACGGCGGCCCTCGGCGGCCGGGTCCGGGTCGCCCCCTACGCCACGTACGGCACGGACGAACTGGCCGACAACGTGCTCACCGCCCTGACCGGCCGCACCGGCTGCCTCCTGCGCAACCACGGCACCCTCACCTACGGGGACACGCTCGCCGCCGCCTACGACCGCACCGCGCAGCTGGAGTGGATGTGCCGCCTCTGGCTCACCGCCCACTCCGTCCCCGGCCGCGCCCCCTCGCTCCTGTCCGACGCGCAGCTCCGGGAGGCGGGGGAGCGGCTGAGCGGGTACGGGCAGCCCTGACGAACCGGCCGCGCGCTGGGGGTGACAAATGCCGACACGTCAAGACAAGGGGGCGGGCCGCGTCACCCCGACCCCCCACCCCACTGGCCCGCGCGCGTCCGGACGCGGACACTGGACGGGTGCGTATCGCCAGAGCGACGGCCGCTGCCGTCACCGCCGCCCTCGGGGCCTCCGCAGCCGCGATCGCCGCCGGCCGGCTGGCCAGCGACGCCGCGCTCAAGGCGCCCGCGGGCCGTCCGCTGCCCACCGAACCCCGGCTCACCGTCCACACGACCGCGGCCGGGCACATCACCCTGACCCGCGACCTGGCGTCCCTGCGCCCCGGCACGTACGGGCTGGCCGGTGACGACTGGCACGCGGTCGTCGGGCCCGTGATCGAGTCGGCGGCGCACCCCGCGGACACCGTCGTACGCCGCCTGGAGCGCGTCACCCACGGCGCGCCCGAACCCGGCGCGAAGGCCTGGCTCACGCCGCAGGTGCACACCGGCGACCCCAAGACCGCGCTCGGCCTCGACCACGCCGACGTCGACGTGCCCGGCGAACTCGGCACGCTGCCCGCCTGGTTCCTGCCCGGCGTCCGCGAGACCTGGGTCATCACCGTGCACGGGCTCGGCACCACCCGCGCCCACGCCATGAACCTCATGGGGTTCCTGCGCCACCAGCAGTTCCCGGTGCTCGCCCCCGCCCACCGCGGCGACCCCGGCGCACCCCTCTCCCCGGACGGCCTGAACCACTTCGGCACGACGGAGTGGCGCGACCTGGACGCCGCGATCCGCTTCGCCGTGCGCAACGGCGCCCGCGACGTCATCCTCCACGGCTGGTCCACCGGCGCCGCCATGGCCCTGCGCGCCGCCACGTACTCCGCGCTGCGCGACCGCGTCAGCGGCCTTGTCCTCGACTCCCCGGTGCTCAGCTGGGAGGCGACCGTGCGCGCCCTGGCCCGCGCCCGGCACACCCCGTCCGCGCTCCTGCCGCTCGCGGTCCGCGCCGCGCAGGGCCGCACCGGGCTGACCGGCGACCGGTTCGGCGAGGTGGCCGTGCCGGGCACGCTCGCCGTCCCCACGCTCCTCGTGCACGGCCCCGACGACGAGGTGGCGCCCTGGGAGCTGTCCCGCCGCCTCGCCGACCGCCGCCCCGACCTCGTCACCCTCCACACGGTCGACGACGCCCCGCACAACGCGATGTGGAACGCCGACCCGAAGGCGTACGAGGAGACGCTGCGGCGCTTCCTCACCCCCCTGATGTGAGGCGCGGGCGGCGCACCGTCCGGACGCTGCGAATGGCGACGCGAACTCCGAACACGGGCTCCCGTTTGGGAATTCGCGGGGTCACCCTGGACACTGCTCCAGTGACGTCCCGTACCCCGCGCGACTCCAGGCTCCGACTCGTCAGCCCGCGCCACCGGCCCCTCGCCGCAGCAGCCCCACGCGCTGCGGTCCGAAGGCCCGCGCCGCGCCCCCCGGAGGGCACCCCGCCCCCCGCCGAACTCGCCCGCGCCGCCCGGCAGGGCCTGGCCGCCGCCGTGCGCGTGGCGCGCTGGGCGGACACCACGCTGAGCCCCGGCAACGGCACGGGGGCGCGCGACGGCAAGGGCACGCTCGCGGACGCCACCGCGCGCCGCGCGGCCGGCGATCTGGGGCTCACCGTCGCGCAGGTCCGCGCCGACTGGGACACCGCGCGCCTCGCAGGGCTCGTCGAGGTCCACGGCGACGTCGCCCGGCCCGGCTGGCGGCTGCGCGTCTGGGACCGCGACGACACCGCCGTGCTGCGCGGCTGGGTCGCCCTCTTCGACGCCTGGTCCCTGGTCCACCCGGCACCGGACACCTTGGAACCGGCCGCGGTCGCCGAAGTGGTCGAAGCCGTCCCGCAGTTGCTCTCGTTCTGCCAGCTGATGGCGGGCCCGGTGCCGTCGGCGCAACTCCTCGACCTCCTCGACCAGCGCGTCGCCGAACTGCGCACCGAACGCTGCGAGATCCCCTACGGCCCGCAGCCCGAACCGGTGCCGCCGCAGGACACCCCGCTCCTCCCGCTCCTCGACTGGGCCCTCGCGGGCCTCACCGCCGTCGGCGCCCTCACCTGCGCCGACGGGCACGCGACCCTGACGCCGCTGGGCAGTTGGGCGGTCTGGGTCAAGCTGGAGCAGATCTGCGTCGCCGCCCAGTCCCCGGCCGGGAACATCGAGGTCTCCGCCGAGGACATGCTGCGCGGCTGCGCCCGCCTGCGGCCCAACGCGGCACGTGCCGAGTACCGCGCCTGGCTCGCCGCCCGCGACATCGGCACCGCTGTCACCGAGCTCCTCGCGGCGGCCCGCGGCGAGGACGCCCTCCTGCGCGGCCTGGCCTTCGAGGCGCTCCGTGTCGTCGGGGCCCCCGCCGAGCCGGAGGTACGCCGCTGCGCGGAGGAGCCCGGCCTGCGCGCCTACGCCCTGCTCTGGCTCGCCGAGTACGAGGGCGCCGACCCCGAGGACGTCCACACGGTCCTCACCCGCGAGGAGGCCACCTGGCTCTGGGTCGACACGGCTGCGGCCGTCGCCGACCACGGCGAGGCGCCGCTGCTCGTCCGCCACCTGGAGTCCGCGGTCCAGCCCACGATCCCGGCCCTCCTCGACGAGATCCGCGCCGTCGACCACCCCCGCACGGTCCAGGTCCTGGTGGCCCTGGCAGCCGCCCACCCGGACCCGGCCCTGGCGAAGGCGGTCCGCAGGGCGGCGTTCCAGGTCCACACCGGCGGCGCATAACCGTTCCACCCGACCCCCCAAGCGCCCGAACGGGCGACACGGCGCCCCCACCCCGGCCCCGCTGCTTGGCCCCCGCCCCGCGCCCCTGCACTCTGCGCCCTATTCACGACGAACAGCGGCACAAGGGGTACGGGGATGGCGGTGGGCCCGCTGACGGTGGGGACGACGGGTGCGCGGGGCGCGACGGGCGAGGCGGGCGGCGGCCCGGGGACACGGACACAGACGGACGGGGCCGGGGCACCGCCCCGGGAGCCGTTCCCTGGGAGCGGCGCGGCCCCCACACGTTCCGCCCCCCGTCGCCCCTGGAAGGCCCCGCTCCTGGCCCTGGCCGGCCTGCTTCTCGTCGTCGGTGCCCAGCACGTCCGCCCCGCGCCCTACGGGGACCACCTCACCCGGTACGGGTCCGCCGGCGGTGGCGGCGTTCAGCTGCGGGTGGGTGGCGGCGCCGTCGAGGCGTACGGCGAGGGCGGTGCCCCGCGCTGGCGGTACGGGCGGGAGGGGCAGCGGCCGGTCGTCGTGCGGCGGATCGCCGGGGAGGCGCTCGTGGTGTGGAGCGACGGCATGGTCACCGACACCGACGGCGCCGGGGGCGTGCGCTGGCACCGGGCACTGCCGGGCGCCGCCGCCTGGCTGCGGACGCCGGGCGCCCGCCAGGGGCGAGGCGTGCTGCAGCCGCTCGGCGCGGACGCCCGCATGCTCGCCGTCGTCACCCCGCACCGCGTCACCGCGTACCGCATGGCCGACGGCGACCTGCGCTGGGTGCTGCCCGCGCGCGTGGGCTGCCTCTTCGCACCGGCCACGGCGGTCCGGCGCGGCGGCGCGCTGCTCATCGCCCAGCCCTGCGCGGACCCCGCCGTGGCCTGGAGCGAGCGGATCGTGGCCCTCGACGGCCTGGGCAGGATCGCCCCGGGACGGACGCCCCTGGGCAACGACCTGCCGGGCGGCCCGCACGCGGACGCCCGGGCAAATCCGCTTGCATCACCCCGTTAAACTGGCTCGTATGACGTTTCTTCTCTGGGTGGTTTAGCGGCGCCGACCGGCCCTCACCCTGGCCCTCGTACTGTCAACCAGCCGTGAACCCTGTCCTGGAGCACCCCCGTGATCACCGCATCCGGTATCGAACTGCGCGCCGGCGCCCGCATCCTCATCGAGAACGCCTCGTTCCGTGTCGCCAAGGGCGACCGCATCGGCCTGGTCGGCCGCAATGGCGCGGGCAAGACCACCCTGACCAAGTGCCTCGCCGGTGAGGGCATCCCGGCGGGCGGCACCATCTCGCGCTCGGGCGAGGTCGGCTATCTGCCGCAGGACCCGCGCACCGGCGACCTCGACGTCCTGGCCCGCGACCGCATCCTCTCCGCCCGCGGCCTCGACGTCCTGATGCGCAAGATGCGCGAGAACGAGCAGCGCATCGCCAACGGCTCGGGCGCCACCCAGGCCAAGGCGCTCAAGCAGTACGAGCGCCAGGAGACGGAGTTCCTCACCAAGGGCGGGTACGCCGCCGAGGCCGAGGCCGCCACGATCGCCGCCGCGCTGAACCTCCCGGACCGGGTCCTCGGCCAGCCGCTGCACACGCTCTCCGGCGGTCAGCGCCGCCGTATCGAGCTGGCCCGCATCCTCTTCTCGGACGCGGACACCCTGCTCCTGGACGAGCCGACCAACCACCTCGACGCCGACTCCATCGTCTGGCTGCGGGACTACCTGAAGACGTACAGCGGCGGCTTCATCGTGATCTCCCACGACGTCGAACTGGTCGAGACGGTCGTCAACAAGGTCTTCTACCTGGACGCGAACCGCTCCCGCATCGACGTCTACAACATGGGCTGGAAGCTCTACCAGCAGCAGCGCGAGGCCGACGAGAAGCGCCGCAAGCGCGAGCGCCAGAACGCCGAGAAGAAGGCGTCCGCGCTGAACGCGCAGGCCGACAAGATGCGCGCCAAGGCGACCAAGACCGTCGCCGCGCAGAACATGGCCAAGCGCGCCGACAAGCTCCTTGCGGGCCTGGAGGAGGTGCGCCGCGCCGACAAGGTCGCGAAGCTGCGCTTCCCCGAGCCCTCGCCCTGCGGCAAGACGCCGCTGATGGCCGAGGGCCTGTCGAAGTCGTACGGCTCGCTGGAGATCTTCACCGACGTCGACCTGGCCATCGACAAGGGGTCCAGGGTCGTCATCCTCGGCCTCAACGGCGCGGGCAAGACCACCCTGCTCCGCCTCCTCGGCGGCGCGGAGAAGCCCGACACCGGCCGGGTCGTCGAGGGCCACGGCCTCAAGCTGGGCTATTACGCGCAGGAGCACGAGACCCTCGACCCCGAGCGCAGCGTCCTGGAGAACATGCGCTCCGCCGCGCCCGACCTCGACCTGGTCGAGGTCCGCAAGGTGCTCGGCTCGTTCCTCTTCTCCGGCGACGACGTCGACAAGCCGGCCGGGGTCCTCTCCGGCGGCGAGAAGACCCGTCTGGCGCTCGCGACCCTGGTCGTCTCGTCGGCGAACGTCCTGCTCCTCGACGAGCCCACGAACAACCTCGACCCGGCGAGCCGCGAGGAGATCCTCGGCGCGCTGCGCACGTACAAGGGCGCGGTCGTCCTGGTCACGCACGACGAGGGCGCCGTGGACGCGCTGCAGCCCGAGCGCATCATCCTGCTCCCGGACGGTGTCGAGGACCTGTGGGGCCAGGGGTACGCGGACCTCGTCGCCCTCGCGTGACCCCGAGCGGGCCCCGCGGGAGCGTCAGCGCCGCTTGATCGAATGGCTGATCCCCTGAGTATGGATCATTCGGCCGATCCGTGATCCATCATCTGAGTGAGATCGCCTCGTACTGCGGTGTGTCATACACGGATTTCGCCGCCCATCGAGCCGCACAGCCCTTGTCCCGCGGGCCCGCCGCTGACCTGCCGGTTCTCCAGAAAAGGCGGTAGGGGGCAGCAAAAAAGGCATCCGGAATTCCCTGTTCCGGTCGCGTGGATCGCCTTCCGAACAGGAATTGTGCGGCCACGGACCTTGCCGAATGGGTGGCCAGGAAGGCCGCAAGGGGTGATCATGGGAATTCCAGAGCGCACTTCCCATGAGGAGGCACGGGTGGCCGAGACTCTGAAGAAGGGCAGCCGGGTGACCGGCGCCGCGCGCGACAAGCTCGCGGCAGACCTGAAGAGAAAGTACGACTCCGGTGCGAGCATCCGGGCGCTGGCCGAGGAGACCGGCCGCTCGTATGGCTTCGTGCACCGGATGCTGAGCGAGTCCGGGGTCACGCTGCGAGGTCGCGGCGGGGCCACACGAGGCAAGAAGGCCGCGGCGAACTGACGCGTCCGACCTGCTCTCACGGCCTGGCAACGGGTCCGTTCGGCTCACTGGTTCCTTCGGTGACCACCCGGTCGGTCGACTGACCGGCCGGGTGGTTACTGTGCAGTCACTTATGACCGCGCAGACTCGGAGGCCCCGATGACTCAGCCCGCACCGCTCCTCGACAAGGACGGCGTCCGGCTCACCGTCGACGACGCGATCGCCACGGTGACCCTGAGCAACCCGGACAAGCGCAACGCCCAGAGTCCCGCGCTGTGGCGGGCGTTGACCGAGGCCGGGCGCTCGCTGCCGGGCTCCGTGCGCGTCGTCGTGGTGCGCGGCGAGGGCAAGTCCTTCTCCGCGGGCCTGGACCGCAAGGCGTTCACGCCCGAGGGGTTCGACGGCGAGCCGTCCTTCATCGACATGGCGCGCGGCGGTGAGGAGTACCTCGACGCCACGATCGCCGAGTACCAGTCCGCCTTCACCTGGCTGCGCCGCAGCGACCTGCTGTCCGTCGCCGCCGTGCAGGGGCACGCGATCGGCGCCGGGTTCCAGCTCGCGCTCTCCTGCGATCTGCGCGTCGTCGCCGACGACGTGCAGTTCTCCATGCGCGAGACCAGCCTCGGCCTCGTCCCCGACCTCACGGGCACGCACCCGCTGGTCGGCCTCGTCGGGTACGGGCGCGCCCTGGAGATCTGTGTCACCGGCCGCTACGTGCATGCCGACGAGGCGGTCGCCGCGGGCCTGGCCAACGTCGCCGTGCCCGGCGACCAGCTGACCGCCGCCACCGACGACCTGGTCGCCGCCCTCCTCGCCGCCCCGCGCGACGCCGTCATCGAGACCAAGGCCCTCCTCCAGGGCGCGGCCGGCCGCACCCTGGACGAGCAGCGCACGGCCGAACGGGCCGCGCAGGGCCGCCGCCTCCGCGACCTGGCGGGTCTCGGCGACTGACACGGCGTCACGGATCAGGGCCGCTGGACCGCCGTCACGAGCACCGCGACCGTCGGTGCGTCCGGCAGCGCCGTCGTCACCGCCCGCCGGACCTGACGGGCCACGTCCAGGGCGCGGGCCCGCGCCGACACGGCCAGCTCCACCCGGACGTGCCGGCGCGGCAGCGCCCCCGCGCTCTCCACCTCCTCGATGTGGACCGGGCGGCTCATCCCGCTCAGGGCACCCGTCAGCGCGGCCACGCCCGGCACGGACCGCGCCGCCTGGGCCGCGCGCGCCTCGTCCCCGGACAGCGGGCGCGGCTCCGACGGCTCGTCAGGGGCCGGCGCCGGTGCGGCGGGCGCCTCGGCACCGGCCGTCAGCAACTCCGTGACCTGAAGGTCCACCGCCTCGACCACCAGGCCGAGTTCGTCACCCGCGACCCGCGCGAGCGTCATCCGCAGCCGCGTCGTGACCACCGGCAACGGCTCGTCGGCCGCCGCCGCGCAGTCCGCCACGATCCGCAGCGGCCCCGGCGGCAGCGCACCCGGCGGGGCCGGCACCGCGGCCTCGTACGTGGCGTCCGGGTCGGCCTGCTCCAGCCGCAGCGAACCCAGGCGCACCCCGCGCAACGGGCCCACCGCCAGGCGCAGTACGTCCCGTGCCGCGGACTCCGCGATCCACGCCCCGTCGCCCGGCCCGCCCAAAGGTACGAGCCTGCCGATTCCGAGTTGGTGCTGTACCGCGCGTGCCCATCGTTCTACCGTCATTCCCCCAGGCTGCCCCATCCCGGGCGCGGAGCGGGGTAACCGCACTTAATGTGGGCAAAAGAAGGCACACTCCACCGAGATCACACCTCAAAGAAGAAGAGGGGACGCCTCGATGAGCGAGACCACGCACCAGCAGCCGGGCGGAGCGACGCAGGCCGGCGCCGCGCGGACGAACGTGACCAAGCGGGGCGGCGGCGACCCGGGCAGCCGGGGCAAGACCACCATCGCGGACGGTGTCGTCGAGAAGATCGCCGGTCTCGCGGCGCGTGACGTGGACGGCGTCCACGCGATGGGCAGCGGCCTCTCCCGCACCTTCGGCGCCGTGCGCGACCGGGTGCCGGGCGGCGGCAAGTCCGTGACGCGCGGCGTCAAGGCCGAGGTCGGCGAGGTGCAGACGGCCCTCGATCTGGAGATCGTCGTCGAGTACGGCGTGTCGATCGCGGACACCGCGCGCGCCGTGCGGGAGAACGTCGTCGTGGCCGTGGAGCGGATGACCGGGCTCGAGGTCGTCGAGGTGAACATCGCCGTCAGCGACGTGAAGCTGCCGGACGAGGAGGACGACGAGCCGGAGTCGAAGCTCCAGTGAGACCCGCACCCGCCCGCGACACAGGCAAGAGGAGCGCAGGATGAATCTGGCCGTGGTCGGCATGATCGCCGGCATGGCCCTCGCATTCGCCGGATACTTCGGTGGTTTCGGGGCCTTTCTGCTGGTGGCGGCGCTCGGCGCCATCGGCTTCGTCGCCGGGCGGTTCCTCGAGGGGGACATGCAGCCCGGCGATCTCTTCCGCACGCGCGGCGACCGGCGGAGGTGACCCGTGGCGACACAGGTCGCGTCCGCCGAACGCGGCGCGACCCGGATCGCCGACCGGGTCGTCGCGAAGATCGCCGCGTACGCGGCACGAGAGGCGCTGGACACCGTCCCGGCCGACGGATCGCCGCCGCACGCCACGGTCGCGGTGCACCACGGCACCGCCCGGGTCCGCATCAGCCTGGAACTGGGCTACCCCGCGGACATCGGCGGCCAGTGCGGCGCCGTCCGCCGTCACGTCGCCCATCGAGTGAAGACGCTGGCGGGCATGGAGGTACCGGAGGTGGCTGTGCAGGTCGAACGGCTGCATCCGGAGGGCAAGGGCAGTGACCGCGGGAGGATCCGGTGAGCGAACCCACCCAGCGGCTGCCCGTCGCCGAGCGCGCCGGGGACGACCCCGGCGAGCGGCCGGAGGCCACGGAGGAACGGCCGGCGGAGCGCGGCAAGAAGACCGGCCGCTGGTGGTCGGCCCGCCGCGTCCCGTCGGCCCTCGCCGCCCTCGTGCTCCTCGGCTCCCTCGGCATCCTGCTCTACGACATCGCGTCCGTACGGGCCGGGCGTCCGGGCATGGAGTGGCGCCGCACCCTCGCCCGTGAGCTGGCCGAACGCCCGCTGGACGACACCCCCGTCCTGATCGGCGCGGGCGTCGCCGCCGCGCTCGGGCTCTGGCTGCTCCTGCTCGCGCTCACTCCGGGCCTGCGCCGGGTGCTGCCGATGCGCCGCGTCCACCCCGGCGTACGGGCGGGGCTGCACCGGGACGCCGCCGCGATGGTGCTGCGCGACCGGGCCATGGAAGTGCCGGGCGTGCAGTCCGTCAAGGTCCGCGTCAAGCGCGCCAAGGCGAAGGTGCGGGCCGTCTCGCACTTCCGCGAACTCGACGACGTACGGGGCGACCTGGGCTCCACGCTGGGCGACAGCGTCCGGGGCCTCGGGCTCAGCCGCGACCCGCGCCTGTCCGTGCGCGTGGCGCGCCCCGGCAAGAAGGGATGACGGCGTGCTGAGAACAGTGAACCGGATCGTGCTCGCGCTGCTCGGCATCGTCCTGGTCATCGTCGGCGGCTCGGTGCTCGCCGTCGGCCTCGGTGTGAAGCCGCCGTCCTGGTGGATCCACGACGGGCGCAAGGACGTGCTGCTCAGCACCGCCGACCGCGACCGCTGGCGCGACGAGGGCTGGTGGTGGCCGGTGGTGATCGCCGCGCTCGCCGTCCTGCTGCTGCTCGCGCTGTGGTGGCTGGTGGCGCAGTTGCGGCGGCACCGGCTCTCCGAGGTGTTCGTCGACACCGGGGACGGCGAGGGCGCGCGGCTGCGCGGACGCGCCCTGGAGGGTGTCCTCGTCGACGGGGCCGAGTCGCTCGACGGCGTGGAGCAGGCGGGCGCCGTCCTCACCGGCCGCCGCTCCTCGCCGCGGGCCCGCGCCACCCTCACCCTGGCGCCGCACGCCACACCCGGCGAGGCGCTGCGGCAGCTCGGCGACGACACGCTCGCGCAGGCCAAGCGGTCGGCGGGGCTCGACTCGCTCCCGGCGGAGGTCCGGCTACGGGCGGTCAAGCACCGGGCGGAGCGCGTCAGTTAGAGGTGCACAGCGAAGGCGCGGGGCGACGACCGGTCGCCCCGCGCCTTCGCGCACGTACACGATGCGCACCTACAAGATCAGAACCCGTGCCTGGCCCCGCCGTCCACCGGCAGCATGACGCCCGTCAGGTACGAGGCGGCCGGTGACAGGAAGAACGCGGCGGCCTTGCCGAACTCGGCCGGGGTGCCGTAGCGGCGCAGCGGGATGCGCGACTCGTTGGCCACCCGCGTCGCCTGCGGGTCGGCCGACATGCCGTCCAGCTCGCGCACCCGGTCGGTGTCGATACGGGCCGGGAGCAGGCCGACGACGCGGATGCCGCGCGGGCCCAGCTCGTCGGAGAGGGACTTGGCGAACCCGGCGAGCCCGGGCCGCAGGCCGTTGGAGATGGTCAGGCCCGGGATCGGCTCGTGCACGGAGCCGGAGAGGACGAAGCCGATGACGCCGCCCTCGCCCAGCTCGGCCGCCGCGCCGCGCGCGAGCCGCACCGCGCCGAGGAACACCGACTCGAACGCGGACTGCCACTGCTCGTCCGTGTTGTCCGCGACGAAGCCGGGCGTGGGCCCGCCGACGCTGACGAGGATGCCGTCGAAGGAGCCGAAGTGCTCCCGCGCGGCGGCGATCACCCGTTCGGCGACGTGCGGATCGGCGTTGTCGACGGCGATACCGACCGCGTTCGGGCCGAGGTCGGCCGCCGCGTCCTTTGCCTTCCGCTCGTCGCGCCCGGTGACGACGACCTTCGCGCCGTCGGCGACGAGCTCCCGGGCGGCGGCGTTGCCGAGGCCACGGGTGGCGCCGGTGACTACGTAGACACGGTCCTTCAGTCCAAGATCCATGGCCCCTATCCTGCCTCTCCGGCGTCGCCGGTGCCGAATAGGGTCAGCGCGGTGGTCACCAGACCGATGTGGCTGAACGCCTGCGGGAAGTTGCCGAGCTGGTGGCCCGCCACCGCGTCGTACTCCTCGGCGAGCAGGCCCACGTCGTTGCGGAGCGCGCACAGCCGCTCGAACAGCTCGACCGCCTCCTTCGTGCGGCCCGTCATGTGCAGCGCGTCCGCGAGCCAGAACGAGCAGACGAGGAAGGCGCCCTCGTCGCCCGGCAGGCCGTCGACGGCGGTGCGGTCGGTGCTGTAGCGGCGGACGAAGCCGTCCTTGGCCAGTTCCGTGCGGACCGCGTCGACGGTGCCGATCACGCGCGGGTCGTCCGCGGGCAGGAACCCGACGCGGGGGATCAGCAGGGTCGCCGCGTCCAGCTCCGTCGAGCCGTAGGACTGGGTGAAGGTGCCCCGCTCGGCGTCGTAGCCGCGTTCGCACACCTCCGCGTGGATGGTGTCCCGCAGGGTGCGCAGCCGGTCGAGGTCGCCGGGCAGGCTCGGGTCGTCCTCCATGGCGCGCACCGTGCGGTCGACGGCGACCCAGGTCATGACCTTGGAGTGGACGAAGTGGCGGCGCGGCCCGCGCACCTCCCACAGCCCCTCGTCGGGCTCGCGCCACGCTTCCTGGAGGAAGTCGAGCAGCGCCAGTTGCAGCCGCCACACGTGCGGCTTGTCCCGGAGCCCGTACCGCCGTGCGAGGTCGAGCGAGTCGACGACCTCCCCGTACACGTCGAGCTGCAACTGCTGCACGGCGTCGTTCCCTGTGCGTACGGGGCGTGAGGCGCGGAACCCGTCCAGCCAGGTCAGCTCCTCCTCGGGCAGCCGCCGCTCGCCCGCGAGCCCGTACATGATCTGCAGCTTGGCGGGGTCACCGGCGGCGGCGCGGACGAGCCAGTCGCGCCACGCCTCGGCCTCGTCGAGGTAGCCGGCCCTGACGAGCGCGTTCAGGGTCATGGTGGAGTCGCGCAGCCAGCAGTAGCGGTAGTCCCAGTTCCGTACGCCGCCGATCTCCTCGGGGAGCGAGGTGGTGGGGGCCGCGACCATGCCGCCGGTCGGCGCGTACGTCAGCGCCTTCAGGGTGAGCAGGGAGCGGAGCACGGCCTCGCGGTGCGGTCCGTCGTAGCGGCACCGGTCCGCCCACGCCTGCCAGTCCTTGAGGCTGTGCCGCAGCGCCTTGTGCGGGTCGATCAGCTTGGGGCGGTGGTGGTGCGAAGGGTGCCAGGTCAGCACGAAGGCGACCGTCTCGCCCTCCTCGACGGTGAACTCGGAGTGGGTGCCGAACTCCTCGCCCCAGGTGTGCACCTCGGGCTCGCTGCGCAGCCAGGCCGCGTCCGGTCCGGCGACGGCCACCCGGTGCCCGTCGCAGCGCCGCACCCAGGGCACGACGTTGCCGTAGTCGAACCGGAGCCGCAGGGTGCCGCGGACGGTGACACGGCCGCTCAGACCCTCGACGATCCGGACGAGATCCGGCGCCTTGTCGCGCTGCGGCATGAAGTCGGTGATCCGGATGTGGCCCTCGTCCGTCTCCCACTCGGTGTCCAGGACGAGGGTGCCGGGCCGGTAGGAGCGGCGCGTGCAGTCGCCGGCGCCCTTCGGGGCCAGGCGCCAGTGGCCGTTCTCCTCGTCGCCGAGGAGCGCGGCGAAGCAGGCGGGGGAGTCGAAGCGGGGCAGACAGAGCCAGTCGACGGAGCCGTCCTTGCCGACGAGGGCCGCGGTCTGTTCGTCGCCGATGAGGGCGTAGTCCTCGATAAGTGGGTGCACGCGGTCCGCGTTCCCGGCGCCCCGGTCCGGCAATCCAGGACGCGACCGGGGGAGTGATCGGACCCGGAGCGGCTCAGACCGCCGCGGGCGTCGTCTCCTGCGTCTCCTGCCCGGACTCCGCCTTCTTGCGGCGGTCGCGCAGCTCGCGGCGGAGCAGCACCACCCAGCCGACCGGCACGGCCGCGGCGAACAGCCACCACTGGTAGGCGTACGCGAAGTTCAGCGCGGCGTCCTCCTGACCGGGCTTGCCGATCAGCTCGGGAGTGTCGCCCTTGGGCTCGGGGGCGGTCTGCGCGAGGTAGCCGCCGAGCACCTCGGCATGCAGCCGCTCGGCCTGCTCCGCGCTGTTGACCAGCATGATCTGCCGGTCGGGCAGCCCCTTGAGGTCCTTGATGCCGCTGGCCTCGGTCGTCTCGTCGGGCATCAGACGGCCGGTGACGGTGATCTCGCCGCGCGGCGGGGCGGGGATCTTCGGGAAGGCGGTCTGGCTCGTCCGGTCCCCCGGGATCCAGCCGCGGTTGACCAGCACGATCTTGCCGTCGGTCAGCTTGAACGGGGTGAGGACGTGGTAGCCGACCTCGTCGTCGGAGTTGACGCGGCGGCGCACGACGACCTCGTCGTCGGTGTCGAAGCGGCCCTTCGCCGTCACCGCGTGGTACCGCTCGGCGCTGGTGACGGTGTGGCCGGGCGAGGTCAGGCTCTGCACGGGCACGGGGTCGGCCGCCAGCGCGTCCGTGACCAGCTGGTTCCGGTGGGCACGCTCGTCGTGGCGGTGCATCTGCCAGATGCCCAGCCGGATCATCGTGGGGATGAGGACGAGGGCGACCAGGGTGAGGATCACCCACTGCCGGGTCAACAGGAAGCGGTACACCCCATGACGGTACCGCTCGGTCATGGGGTGATTTGGCCCGGGGTGCACCTGATGGGGCGGGGCCCCTCGCCGGCGCGGAACGGGTCAGACGTTGTCGACGATGCCCACCATCCCCTCCGCGCGGGAGCAGTGCGCCCCGCAGAACCAGTGCCCGTCGACCTCGACGCCCTGCCCGATGATGCGGCACCGGCAGTGCTCGCAGATCGGCGCCATGCGGTGGATGGCGCAGGAGAAGCAGTCGAAGACGTGCACCGCCCCCTGGGCGTGCACCTCGAAGGTCATGCCGTAGTCGTTTCCGCATACTTCACAACGTGCCATGCGCCACAGGGTGGGCCGCGCGGTGGCGCCGGGCGAGTGGTTGCCGGGCGAGTCGCCCCGCAATCACCCGTCTGTCGCGTCCGCGGGCTCCACCGACTGCAGCAGCTGGCCGAAAGCGGCCTCGTCCATGACCGGCGTCCCGTACTGCTTCGCCTTCACGGCCTTCGAGGTGTACGAGTCCGGGTCATTGGTCACCAGGAGACTCGTCAGCCGCGACAGGCTCGTCGCCACATGGAGCCCCGCCTCGACCGCCCGGTCCTCAAGGAGTTCCCGGTCGACCGAGGTGTCCCCGGAGAACGCCACTCTCATGCCCTGCTTGAGCGGTTTGCCCGGTTCGTACCGGCCGGGGTTCGGATACGGGCACGCGGGCCGCTTCCGGGACGGACGCCAACTGCCCGCGCCGCCGCCCCGGTACGGCGAGCCGTACGAGGCGCTCGACTGGCGCGGCACCGCGGGCTCCGACCACTCCGTGAGCGGACGGCACTCCAACAGCGGCAGCCGTACGTTCCCCGCCGCCGCCGCGCGCAGGCTCGGCAGGAACGCCTCCGCGAGCACGCGCGCGTCGTCGAGCGCATGGTGGGCGCGCTCCTGGACGACCGAAGTGGCGGCGAGCGACTCAGTTGTGGTGGGCAGCGGCAGGCCAGCTCCTTGGAGCGCGATGGTGCACGCCGCTGGCGCCGGGGCGGTCGCTTCGCGCGCGGTACTCGCGGGCGATCTCGACCAGTCGAAGCGCGTTGTGCGCGACCAGACGCGGCGTCAGGCCGCGCGACTCTCGGCGATCTCCGGAACAGCGGGGGCCCGACAGCCGTCGCTCGTCAACGGGATCACACGGGCCCGATCGCGCTCGGGTTGACCAGCGTGTCCAGTGTCCTCGACCGTGCCCGCGCGTCGAGCGGTAGACGCGGCGAGATTATCGTCGTCCCTGGACAGGCCGGTGTCCGACTCGACGAGCGTATCCTTCGGGTACGCGGTCGGCCGTCGGCGCCGAAGTGCGGGCGGCTCGAGCATGGTTGAGGAACGGCCGGCGACCTGAAGCGCGCAGGCGCACGGCCGCTGCGGCCGGGGCGCGTCGCTCCCCCAGTGCAGGTACTTCACCGGCGCGCTCACGACAGGTCGGAAGACCGCCGGGTCCGACCGGACGCGGCCGCCAGGCGAGCGCCTGATCCTGTTCCGGGAACGCGCGGGCGCCCCACAAGTCCCTTCGCCCGCCGTGGAACGGGGGACGCTCCCGGTTCCGCTCGACCAGGACGTGTCCGCGACCGAATGCCCCGCGCGCGACGCCTGCGGCGGCCGGACCCGGCGCCCGGAAGGCCGGGGTCTGACGTGACGCCGCGTACCCTCGGGCACCAGGGGCCTGTTGTACGGGCGGAACATGCGCTCGGGCGCGCTCGTGGCCATGGCCCTGAGGGATGGGCCCGCGCTGACGGCGGCAGCCGCCCGGCCCGGGCGCCGCGGGTGCGGGGTCGCACCGCGCGGCCGGATCTCGCCGAGGTCGGCGACCGTCCGCTCCACCAGCGCGTCGAGCAGCGACTCGCGGTTGCCGACGTGCCAGTAGATCGATGTGACCGCCGTGCCCAGCTCGGCCGCGAGCTTGCGCATGGTCAGCGCGTCCGGGCCGTGCTGCTTGACCAGGTCCGCGGCGACGGTGAGCACCTCGTCGCGGGTGAGGGGTGAGCGGGCCATGGAGCGCCCCCTTCGCGTCCGTGCGCCTGGTGGCCGGCGCACGTCTCTTTACCCTTCATCGCCGCCGGTGTAACTGTGTTACACAACCGGCGGCCCCAGGGCCGGCAGGTGCTCGATGCGCCACCCGGACGACCCCCGCACGTCACGGACGAAGGGCGGTACGACATGGCACGCGTACGGTACGGAGCGCGCACCGAGGCGGAGATCGCCGCCGCGCGCGCGGCGAGCAGCAGGCTCCCCGACATCTGGTCCACCGGCGTGGTCGCCGTGTGGGAGTCCGACCCGGACACGGTGGCGGCGGTGCTCCCGCCCCCGCTGAAGCCCGCAGCGCGGCCGCTCGTGCGGGTCACCATCAGCAAGGTCGAGCTGCCGGGCTACCCGCTTGGCGCGGGGTCCGTCGCGGTCGCCGCCGAGCACGCCGGGGTCGCGGGCTGGTATCCGCTCGTCATGCCGATGACGCACGAGCGGGCCCTGACCGGCGGCCGCGAGGTGTTCGGCGAGCCGAAGAAGCTCGGCGACGTCACCGTGGAGCGCGACGGCCTCGTGGTGCGGGCCGCCCTCGCCCGGCACGGCATCGCGTTCGTGGAGGTGCGCGGCGCGGTCAGCGGGACCCTGCCGGTGCCCGAGCCGACACAGAAGACCGACTTCTACTTCAAGTTCCTGCCCGCGGTGGACGGTTCGGGGTTCGACGCCGACCCCGTCCTCGTGCACTGCGTACGCAACGAGAAGGTCAGGAAGCTGGAGCGGATCACCGGCGACGTGGTCCTGCGCGAGTCCATGTACGACCCGGTCGCCGACCTCCCGGTACGCACCCTGGTGGAGATCACCGTCGGCGAGAAGACCACCGACCAGAAGGGCAGGGTCGTCGAACGCGTCGACGGCCAGGCCCTCCTGCAGTACATCCACCAGCGCTACGACGACCCCCAGCAGATCCTCGACGGGCCGCCCGAGGGAAGCGTCTGATGCGCCTGGAGGCGGGGCAGGTCGCCGTCGTCACGGGCGCGGCGAGCGGCATAGGGCTCGCCATGGCGCGGCGGTTCGCGGCTGACGGCCTGAGGGTCGTCCTCGCCGATGTCGAGAAGCGCGCCCTGGAGAGCGCCGCCGAGGGGTTGCGGGCGGACGGGGCGACGGTGCACGCGCGCGTGGTCGACGTCGGCGAACGCGAAGAGGTCATGGCGCTCGCCGAGGACACGTACGCGACGTTCGGCCACTGCCATGTGCTGTGCAACAACGCGGGCGTCGGCTCGGGCGCCGAGGGCCGCATGTGGGAGCACGAACCCAACGACTGGAAATGGGCGTTCGCCGTCAACGTGTGGGGCGTCTTCCACGGCATCCAGGCGTTCGTGCCGCGCATGATCGAGTCCGGCGAGCCGGGCCACGTCGTCAACACGTCCTCCGGGGACGGCGGGATCGCGCCGCTGCCGACCGCGTCCGTGTACGCCGTCACGAAGGCGGCCGTCGTGACCATGACCGAGTCGCTGTACGCGCATCTGAAGGCGGAGCACGCGCGCGTGGGCGCGTCGGTGCTCTTCCCGGGACCCCACATGCTCCGCACGGGCCTGTGGGAGTCGCACCGCAACCGGCCCGGCCGGTACGCCAAGGAGCGCCCCCGCAGGACGCCCTACCGCAGCCTCGACCAGTGGGAGGCGGCGATGAAGGAGGCGGGGAAGGAGGTCGCGTTCACGCCGGTCGAGGAGGTGGCGGACCTCGTCGCCGAGGGCATCGCGGCGGACCGGTTCTGGCTGCTCCCCGCGAGCGAGCACAGCGACCGGCAGATCAGGGCCAGGGCGCGGTCGATGCTGGACCGGGCGGACCCGGCGTACCTGGAGAGCTTCATTCTCGACTGACCCGACCGAGGGGTGACTTCCGATGACGGCTCAGCGGAACGACGACCCGTACCTGATCATTTCCTCCGACTGCCACGCCGGACTCCCCACCGAGGAGTACCGGCCCTACCTGGACAGCAGTTTCCACCGCGCCTTCGACGACTTCCTCGGCGAGCGGGACGCCCGCCGCGAGGAGGCGACCCGGCTCGGCATCCGCAACGACGCCTTCGCGGCGAAGTGGTTCGCCGACAACGAGGAGGGCCTGCGCGGCGGCTGGGACGCGGCCCAGCGCCTCAAGGAACTGGACGGCGACGGGGTCGCCGCCGAGGTCGTCTTCCCCGACGCGGACGCCGTGGACAGCCGGACGGCGGCGCCCTTCGGCGTCGGGCTCGGCCTCTCCGGCGACCAGGACCCCGACCTCGGCATGGCGGGCGCGCAGGCCCACAACCGCTGGCTCGCCGACTTCGTCGGGCAGCACCCGGAGCGCCACTGCGGCGTCGCGCTCCTGCCCATCACGGCAGAGCCGGACAAGGTCGTCGCCGAGGTGCACCGCGCCAAGGAGTCCGGTCTCGGCGCGCTGATGATCCCGTCCATGTGGGTCGACAAGGACCCCTACCACGCGAGCCGTTACGACCCCGTGTGGGCGGCGGCGGCCGAGTGCGGGATGCCGGTCGTGACCCACTCGGGGGCGGCCCCGCGCCACGAGTACGGCGACCACCTCGGCATCTACGTCAGCGAGGTCACCTGGTGGCCCGCGCGCCCGCTCTGGTTCCTGCTGTGGTCCGGCGTCTTCGAACGCCACCCGGGGCTCAGGTTCGGCGTCGCCGAGTCCGGCTGCTGGTGGCTGCCGAACCTGCTCTGGTTCATGGACCGCCTCTACCTGGGCGCCCACGGCGGCAAGAAGCTCTCCCCGTTCGCCGAGCTGAAACGGCCTCCGCACGAGTACCTGGACCGGCAGGTCTTCATCTGCGCCACCAACACCAAACGCCGCGAACTGGCCCAGCGCTACGAGATCGGCGTCGACAACATCCTCTGGGGCAGCGACTTCCCGCACCCCGAGGGCACCTGGCCCGACACGCGCGCGTGGCTGCGCAGAACGTTCCACGACATCCCCGTCGCCGAGACCCGCCGGATGCTCGGCCTCGCCGCCGCCGAGGTCTTCGGCTTCGACACCGCCGCGCTCGCCCCGCTCGCGGCCCGGATCGGCCCGACCCCGGCCGACCTCGGCCAGGACACCGACCGACGCGCCGTGGAGGCGTCCTGGGCGCGCTCGCGCGAGGTGGGCAGGCACTGGCTGACCGACCACGATTTCCCGACCCTGGGGGTGACCCCGTGAACGCCGACCCCATGGCAGCGTCCGACGACCGGTACACGGTGATCTCCGCCGACTGCCACGCCGGCGCCGACCTCCTCGACTACAGGCCGTACCTGGCCCGCGCCCACCACGACGACTTCGACGCCTGGGCCGCGACCTACGTGAACCCCTACGAGGACCTGCTCGCCGACACCGCCGACCGCAACTGGAACTCCGCGCGCCGCGTCGAGGAGCTGGAGCGGGACGGCATCGTCGCCGAGGTCGTCTTCCCCAACACCATCCCGCCGTTCTTCCCGTCGGCCTCGCTCATGGCACCGGCGCCCACGCGCGCGGAGTTCGTCCAGCGCTGGGCGGGCCTGCGCGCCCACAACCGGTGGCTCGCGGACTTCTGCGCCGCCGCGCCGGGCCGCAGGGCGGGCGTCTTCCAGATCCTCCTCAACGACGTGGACGAGGCGGTGAAGGAGATCCGCTGGGCGGCCGAAGCGGGCCTGAAAGGCGGCCTGTTGCTGCCCGGCACGCCCCCGGGCTCGGGCCTCCCCGAGCTCTACTCGGCCACGTACGACCCCATCTGGAGGGTCTGCGCCGAACTCGGTGTCCCGGTCAACCACCACGCGGGCTCGGCCTCCCCGCCGCTCGGGGACGAACCGGCCGCCCGCGCCGTCTTCATGGTCGAGACGACGTGGTTCTCGCACCGCGCCCTGTGGCACCTGGTGTTCGGCGGGGCCTTCCGCAAGCACCCCGATCTCAAGCTGGTCCTCACCGAGCAGGGCTCCGGGTGGATCCCCGGCGTGCTCGACATGCTGGACTACTACCACGGCCGCCTCGTCGCGGCGGCGTCGAAGGCGAGCAGGACGAGCACGGCGAGCACGGCGGAGTCCAAGTTCGGCGCGGGCCTCGCCGACTCGATGGGCAAGGGACCCTCCACCGTCTGGCGCGAGAACTGCTACGTCGGCGCCAGCTTCATGCGCCCCCATGAGGTCCCGCTGCGCGACCGCATCGGCCTCGACAAGATCATGTGGGGCAGCGACTACCCGCACGACGAAGGCACGTACCCCTACAGCCGCGAAGGACTGCGCATCGCCTACGCGGGCCTGCCGCGCGAGGAGGTCGCCGCGATGATCGGCGGCAACACCGCCCGCGTCTACGGCTTCGACCTCGCCCTCCTCGACCCGATCGCCGCGCGCGTGGGACCGACGGTCGCGGAGATCGCGGAGCCGCTGAAGGAGGTGCCGGAGGACGCGACGAGCCCGGTGTTCGCGACGGGGGGTTCGGTCCGGGTGTGGTGAACCGCGGGTGCCGGACTTCAACAGGGCCAAGGGGTACCGCCGGTAATACTTGTCGGTAACAACCCCTAGCCGGGGCCCGGCACCCGCCCGTACGGTGCACGCATGTCGTCGCCGAACCTGCCCGATGTCGTGCTGTGGTCGATACCCGCCTTCGTGCTGCTCACGATCGTCGAGATCGTGAGCGTGCGGATCCATCCCGACGAGGACACCGCCGGATACGAGACCAAGGACGCGGCCACCAGCATCACCATGGGCCTGGGGAGCCTGGTCTTCGACTTCCTGTGGAAGATCCCGATCGTCGCGATCTACGCGGCGGTCTACGAACTGACACCGCTGCGCGTGCCCGTCCTGTGGTGGACGGTCCCGCTGATGCTCCTCGGGCAGGACTTCTTCTACTACTGGTCGCACCGCGGGCACCACGTCATCCGCATCCTGTGGGCGTGCCACGTCGTGCACCACTCCAGCCGCAAGTTCAACCTGTCGACCGCGCTGCGCCAGCCCTGGACGAGCCTCACCGTGTGGCCGTTCTACCTGCCGCTCATCGCGTGCGGTGTGCACCCGGCGGCGCTCGCGTTCTGCTCGTCGGCCAACCTCGTCTACCAGTTCTGGATCCACACCGAGCGCATCGGCAAGCTGTGGCGGCCCTTCGAGTTCGTCTTCAACACGCCCTCCCACCACCGCGTCCACCACGCCTCGCAAGGCGGCTACCTGGACCGCAACTTCGGCGGCATCCTCATCGTCTGGGACCGCCTCTTCGGCTCGTGGGTCGCGGAGGAGGAGCGGCCGGTGTTCGGGCTGACCAAGAACATCGACACGTACAACCCGCTGCGCGTCGCCACCCACGAGTACGCGGCGATCGCCAGGGACCTGAGGGCGGCGACCAGCTGGCGCGAGCGCGCCGGACGGGTCTTCCGCGGGCCCGGCTGGCAGCCCGCGCCGGTGAACGCGCCGAGCCCGGTCCAGAAGGTGCCCGAGGGCGCCGCGTGACCCTGCCGCGGGCCCTGCGCACCGCCTTCCTCGTCGTCTGCGCCGTCGACCTCGGCGCGCTCCTCGCCGGATCCGACGCGGCGCACACCGTCGCCAAACCGCTTCTCATGCCCCTGCTCGTGGCGTACGTCGTCGCGTCCGGCGGGCCCCGGCTGCTGTGCGCCGCGCTGCTGTGCGGCTGGGGCGGCGACGTGCTGCTCCTGTTCGACCAGGACGCCGCGTTCCTCGCCGGGATGGGCTGCTTCGCCGCCGGGCACGTCTGCTACCTCGTGCTCTTCAGGCGGTACGGGGCTCCACGCGCGCGGGGCGGCCTGCTCGCCGCCCTCTACGGTGTCGCGCTCGTCGCCATGGTCGCCGCGCTCTGGCCCGGCCTGCCCGCGGACATGCGCGGGCCCGTCGCCGCGTACAGCGTGCTGCTCACCGCGATGGCGTACGGCGCCTCGCGGCTCGGGCCGGTCGCGGCGGCGGGCGGCGCGCTCTTCCTGCTCTCCGACTCGCTGATCGCCATGGGCGTCGCGGACTGGCCGCGCCTGCCGCCGGCCGACTTCTGGGTGATGGCCACCTATGCGGCCGCGCAGTACCTGCTGGTGAGGGGGGTGCTCGGCGAGCGCGCCGAGCATGCGGGGGCGTACCGTGAAAAGAGTGCCGAGACCCGGCGCACCCCGCTTTGACCTGCACAAAGGAAACACCTCATGCGCGCCACCACCATCCACGCCCCGTTCGACATGCGGGTGGAGGACGTCCCGGACCCCGTCGTGAAGCTGCCCACCGACGCCGTCGTGCGCGTGCTGCGCGCCTGCATCTGCGGCAGCGACCTGTGGGCCTACCGGGGCGAGGCGGCGCGGCAGCCGGGGCAGCGGATCGGGCACGAGTTCCTCGGGGTCGTGGAGGAGACCGGCTCGGAGGTGTCCACGGTCCGCCGCGGTGACCTCGTCGTCGCGCCCTTCATGTGGTCGGACGGTGTGTGCGACTTCTGCCGCGAGGGCCTGACCACGTCGTGCGAGCACGGCGGCTTCTGGGGCGCGGTCGGCTACGACGGCGGCCAGGGCGAGGCCGTGCGCGTCCCGTTCGCCGACGGCACCCTGGTCGGCCTGCCCGCCGACGCGGCCTCCGACGACCGGCTCCTCGCCGCCCTGCTCACGCTCTCCGACGTGATGGGCACGGGCCACCACGCGGCCGTCGGCGCGGGCGTCCGCGCGGGCGGCACCGTCGCCGTCGTCGGGGACGGCGCGGTCGGCCTGTGCGGCGTGCTCGCGGCCAAGCGGCTCGGCGCCGAGCGGATCATCGCGCTCGGCCGCCACGAGGCACGGACGGACATCGCGCGCCGCTTCGGCGCCACCGACGTCGTCGCCGAACGCGGCGAGGCCGCCGTCGAGGCGGTCCGTGAGCTGACCGGTGGCCGCGGCGCGCACTCCGTGATCGAGGCCGTCGGCACCGAGCAGTCGATGCGGACGGCCGTGGACATCACCCGCCCCGGCGGCGCCATCGGCTACGTCGGCGTCCCGCACGGCAGCTCCACCGGCCTCGACCTCGGTGTCATGTTCGGCCGGAACATCGCCCTGCGCGGCGGCGTCGCCCCCGTCCGCGCCTACATCCCCGAGCTGCTGCCCGACGTCCTGGACGGCACGATCGACCCCTCACCGGTCTTCGACATGACGGTCGACGTCGAAGGCGTGCCCGGCGGCTACAAGGCGATGGACGAGCGCACCGCCCTCAAGGTCATGGTCACCAACTAGCGCCGACACGAGAGGGCGGGGAGGGGCCGCACGGCCCCTCCCCGCCCTGTCGTACAGCAGGCCCTGCTCGGTCCTACTTGGTCACGGCGTCCAGCGCGTCCGCCGTCCCCGCTCCGTAGAAGCTGTTCTTGTGCTTGCCGCCCTCGCACACCGCGTCGACCGTGCCGTCGCCGTCGATGTCGTACGGGTTGGTGCACGCCGTCGCGTCGGCCTGCCGGTAGAGCAGCGCCTTCACCTGGGCCGCCGACGCCTTCAGGTGCGTCGACTTGATCAGGGCCGCGACGCCCGCGACGTGCGGCGACGCCATCGACGTACCGGCCTTGTAGCCGTACTTGCCGCCCGGCAGCGTCGACAGGATCAGGCCGCTGGTCGCCGGGGGAGCGGGCGTCTGGTAGCCGGTGCTGTCGCCGCCGGGCGCCGCGATGTCGACGACGTTCCTGCCCCAGTTCGAGTAGGACGCCTTGATCCCCTTGGCGCCGGTCGCCGAGACGGTGACGACGCCGGGCAGCTGCGACGGGATGTCGATGCAGTCCTTCGTCCTCACCGTGCGCGGTACGGGCGTCGAGTCGTCCGGCGAGGAGTCGTCGACGATCTCGTCCTGCGCGAGGTCGGTCGAGGCGTTCCCGGCCGCGGCGACGTTCACCGCGCCCTTGCGCTCCGCGTATCGCGAGGCCCGCTCGACCGCCGTGACGAGCGCCTTCTGGTCGGCGTCCGTCTTGCAGTTGAACAGCCACGGGTCCGTGTAGTAGCTGGAGTTGGTGACGTCGACGCCGTGGTCGGCCGCCCACACGAAGCCGCAGACGACGGCCTCCGTGTAGTACATGCCGGTCGCCGGCTCGGCCACCTTCAGGCTCGCCACCTTCACGCCCGGCGCGACACCGGTGACGCCGACGCCGTTCTTCGCGGCGGCGATGGTGCCCGCCACGTGCATGCCGTGGTCGGACTCGCCGGCGACCGGACGCCACGCGTTGTCCTTCTGCACGGGCACGCCGCCCAGGCAGCTCGCCGACGCCTGCCGGTCGAAGTTCGGCGCGATGTCCGGGTGGGTGTCGTCCACGCCCGAGTCGAGGACGCCGACGGTCACCTTCGGGCTGCCGAGCGACTTCTCGTGGGCGCGGTCCGCCTTCATGGCGGGCAGGTCCCACTGCAGCGGCTCCAGCGGGTCCTGCGCCGAAGTGGCCTCTCCGGCCGCCTTCTTCGCCTCGGCGGCGGTCAGGACCTGCTCGGTGGCGAGGTCGTCGCTGGACTGCGCGGCCAGCGGCGCGGTGCGCGTGGCCCCGGCCGACTGGACGCCCTTCACGGTACGGATCGTCTTCGCGAAGTCCGGGTTCTTCGAGTGGACGACGAGGACGCCGATCTTGTCGTAGGCGATGACGACGCTGCCGCCCGCCTTGTTCACCGCCCGCTCGGCGCGGACCGCGTTCCCGTGCCCCGCCTTGACGTTGACGACATAGCTGAGTTCGGGGCCGTCCGCCGTGACGGTCGCCTCAGCGGCGCCCGCGTTCGGCACGACCGCGAGGGCGGACGCCATGGCGAGCCCCGCGGGGACCGCGAGGGTGCGGACGAGACGCCTGCTCAGGCGCGGACCGCTCACTTCTTCACCGCCTTGAGCGCGTCGACGATGCCATAGCCGTAGAAGCCGTTGCGCTGCTTGCCGCCCTCGCAGACCGCGTCGACGACACCGTCGCCGTCACCGTCGTACGACGCCGGGCAGACCTCCTCGTCGGCCTGGGCCTTCATCAGCGCCTGGAGCTGCGCGGGGGACGCCTTCGGGTGCGTCGACTTCAGGAGCGCGGCGACACCGGCGGCGTGCGGCGACGCCATCGACGTGCCCTGCAGCCAGCCGTACTCGCCGCCGGGCAGCGTGGAGAGGATGCGGCCGTTCTTCGACGGGGTGTCCGCCGGGATCTGGTACTTGTCGCCGCCGGGGGCCGCGATGTCGATGACGCCGTTGCCGTACGAGGAGTAGTACGCCTTGGCCTTGGTGATGCCCGTCGAGCTGACCGTGACGACACCCGGGAGCTGCGTCGGGATGTCGAGGCAGGTGTGCGGGTCGATCGTGCGGGGCACCGGCGTCGAGTCGTCCGGGCTGGAGTCGTCCAGGATCGCGTCGGCGTCCAGGTCGTGGTTGGAGTTGCCCGCCGAGGCGAAGCTCAGGGTGCCCTTCTTGGTGGCGTAGAGCTGGGCCCGGTTCACCGCGTCGACGATGGCCCGCTGGTCGGGGTCGCCGAGGCAGTTGTAGAGCCACGGGTCGACGTAGTAGCTGTTGTTGGTGACCTCGATGCCGTGGTCGGCGGCGAACACGAAGGCGCAGACGACGCTCTCCGGGTAGAACAGCTCGCTGACCGGGTCGGCCACCTTGATGCCCGCGACCTTCACGCCGGGCGCGACGCCCGCGACGCCGATCCCGTTGCGCGCGGCGGCGATCTCACCGGCGACGTGGGTGCCGTGGTAGTGGTCCGGGGTGGCGGGGCGCCAGGCGCCCGGCGACGTGTCCGCCTTGCCGCCGACACAGCTCGCCGACTGGGACGCGGAGAAGTTCGCGGCCAGGTCGGGGTGGGTGTCGTCCACGCCGGTGTCGATGACGCCGACGGTGACCTTGCGGCTGCCCGGGTTGATCTGCGCGGCCTTGTCGGCGCCGATCGCCCGCAGGTCCCACTGGTCGGCCTCAAGGGGCTCCTGCGCGGCGGCGGCCTTGCCTGCCAGCGCCTTGGCCTCGGCCTTCGAGAGCTTCTGGACGGCGCCCTCGTCGGTGGTGCCGGCCGGGGTGAGCGGTGCCGTGCGGGTCGCGCCCGCCGTAGCCACACCCTTGGCCCTGCGTATCTGCTTGCCGAAGTCGGGGTTCGAGGAGTGGACGACGAAGACGCCTATCTTCCCGTACGTCTCGACTATGGAGCCGCCTGCCGCGCGGATCGCCTTGCCGACGGAGGCGAGGGTGCGGCCGTCGGTGGCGCGCGTGTTCACCACGTACGCGAGCGACGCCGCCTCGTCCGCCGAAGCGACCGACGCCGTCGGGGCGTCGGCGGGCGCGGCGGACGCGGACGGCATGAAGCCGAAAGAGGCCGTCAGCGCGATGCCGATCGGCAGGGCGAGAGCGAGGCGGCGGCGTCTGGCGGGCAGATGAGCCATGGGGTCTCCACATCATCCGGGCGTATTCGGCGAATACGGAAAGCCCGAACACAAGTGGTGCTCGGGCAGGTACATGACGCGTGTTGCGGTGCGAACGTATCCCGGTCGGCGCAGGTCAGCAACGGCTTCCGAAAGAAAGCAACGGAGTTGAACCGCCGCGCCCGCGCCTCCGTGCCGTTGGGCAGGGGGCACTGGCCGAAACCGGCCCCCTGTTGGATCACGCCGGAGAGCCCTACCATCGCGACCCGGCTGACGTGATCCACGTCACCCTAGGTATTCGCATCACGAGGAGACTCCGTGGCCACCGACGCACCACCACCCCAGAAGGGCGGCCCCGACACCGGCGGTCCGGTCCTGCCCTCGACCGAGGAGTTCGTCGCGGCGCAGGAGAGCGCGGAGTTCGGCGAACTGCGCAAGGCGCACCGCTCGTTCGCCTTCCCGCTCACCATCGCGTTCGTCGCCTGGTACCTGGTCTACGTCCTGCTCTCCAACTACGCGGGCGACTTCATGGGCACCAAGCTGTTCGGCAACATCAACGTCGCCTTCGTGCTCGGCCTCGCCCAGTTCCTCACCACGTTCCTCATCGCCTGGTGGTACTCCCGGTACTCCGCCGCGAAGCTCGACCCGAAGGCCGAAGCCATCAAGTCCCGTATGGAGGGCGGCGCATGAGCCCCGCAGTGCACGTACTCGCCGCCGCCGAGGCCAGTGAGCACCGGCCGCTGATCATCACCCTGTTCGCCGTGTTCGTCGCCGCGACCCTCGTCATCACCGTATGGGCGGGGCGGCAGACCAAGAGCGCCTCCGACTTCTACGCGGGCGGGCGCCAGTTCACCGCCTTCCAGAACGGGCTCGCCGTCTCCGGCGACTACATGTCCGCCGCGTCCTTCCTCGGCATCGCCGGAGCCATCGCCCTCTTCGGCTACGACGGCTTCCTGTACTCCATCGGCTTCCTGGTCGCCTGGCTCGTCGCGCTCCTCCTGGTCGCCGAACCGCTGCGCAACTCCGGGCGCTACACGATGGGCGACGTCCTCGCCTACCGGATGCGCCAGCGCCCGGTCCGCACGGCGGCGGGCACCTCGACCATCGTCGTCTCGATCTTCTACCTGCTCGCGCAGATGGCGGGCGCCGGCGTCCTCGTCTCGCTGCTGCTCGGCATCACCTCGGACGCGGGCAAGATCGGCATCGTCGCCCTGGTCGGCGTCCTGATGATCGTCTACGTGACCATCGGCGGCATGAAGGGCACCACCTGGGTGCAGATGGTCAAGGCCGTGCTCCTCATCGCGGGCACGATCCTGCTGACCTTCCTCGTCATGCTGAAGTTCGACTTCAACATCTCGGACCTGCTCGGCACCGCCGCCGAGAACAGCGGCAAGGGCTCGCCGTTCCTGGAGCCGGGCCTCAAGTACGGCGCCACCGCCACCTCCAAGCTCGACTTCCTCTCGCTCGGCATCGCCCTCGTGCTCGGCACCGCCGGACTGCCGCACATCCTGATCCGCTTCTACACGGTGCCGACCGCCAAGGCCGCCCGGAAGTCGGTCAACTGGGCCATCGGCATCATCGGCGCCTTCTACCTCATGACGATCGCCCTCGGCTTCGGCGCGGCGGCCCTCATCAAGCCGGACGAGATCATCGCCTCCAACCCGGCGGGCAACACGGCGGCACCCCTGCTCGCACTCCATCTGGGCGGCGTCGACTCCAGCTGGGGCGCGATCCTGCTCGCGTCGATCTCCGCCGTCGCGTTCGCCACGATCCTGGCGGTGGTCGCGGGCCTCACCCTGGCCTCGTCCTCCTCCTTCGCGCACGACATCTACGCGAACGTCATCAAGAAGGGCAAGGCCGACGAGAAGCAGGAGATGCGGGCCGCGCGCTGGGCCACCGTCTTCATCGGCATCATCTCCATCGCCCTCGGCGCGCTCGCCCGCGACCTCAACGTGGCGGGCCTGGTCGCCCTCGCGTTCGCCGTCGCCGCGTCCGCGAACCTGCCGACGATCCTCTACAGCCTCTTCTGGAAGCGGTTCAACACCAGCGGGGCGCTCTGGTCGATCTACGGCGGCCTCTTCACCGCCGTCTTCCTCGTCCTCTTCTCCCCGGTCGTCTCCGGCAACGAGAAGACGTCCATGTTCAAGGGCGTCGACTTCCACTGGTTCCCCCTGGAGAACCCCGGCATCATCTCGATCCCGGTCGGCTTCGCCCTCGGCATCATCGGCACCTACCTCGGCAAGGAGAAGGCCGACAAGGGCAAGTACGCCGAACTGGAGGTCCGTTCCCTCACCGGCACCGGCGCCCACTGAACCGTCCCCGTCCGTGCCCGGGTCCCGCCGCGAACCGTCGCGGCCGGTCGTAGAGAGCTACGACGGGACCCGGGCACGCTCGTGGGATCACCGTCCTGCCTCTGTCGGACCCGTCACGTAGGCTCGTTCGGTACAAGGCAGGACCACGTACCAGGGAGGGGGCCCACGTGCTCATCGACACCTACGGCCGAACCGCCACCGACCTGCGGGTCTCGCTGACGGACCGGTGCAATCTGCGGTGCACGTACTGCATGCCCGAAGAGGGCCTGCAATGGCTGGCCAAGCCGGACCTGCTCACGGACGACGAGATCGTCCGCCTGATCCGCATCGCCACCGGCCGGCTCGGCATCACCGAGGTCCGCTTCACCGGCGGCGAGCCGCTCCTGCGCCCCGGGCTCGTCGGCATCGTCGAGCGGGTCGCCGCGCTGCCCAACCGCCCCAGGATGTCCCTGACGACGAACGGGATCGGGCTCAAGCGCACCGCGAAAGCCCTGAAGGAAGCCGGTCTCGACCGGGTCAACGTCTCGCTTGACACGCTGCGCCCCGACGTCTTCAAGACCCTCACCCGCCGCGACCGCCACAAGGACGTCATCGAGGGCCTGGCCGCCGCCCACGAGGCGGGCCTCACCCCCGTGAAGATCAACTCGGTCCTGATGCCGGGGCTCAACGAGGACGAGGCCCCCGACCTCCTCGCCTGGGCCGTCGAGCACAGCTACGAGCTGCGCTTCATCGAGCAGATGCCGCTCGACGCCCAGCACGGCTGGAAGCGCGACGGCATGATCACCGCGGGCGACATCCTCGCCTCGCTGCGGACGCGCTTCGAGCTGACCGCCGAAGGCTCCGAGGAGCGGGGCTCCGCACCGGCCGAGCGCTGGGTCGTCGACGGCGGCCCGCACCGCGTCGGCGTCATCGCCTCGGTGACCCGCCCGTTCTGCTCCGCCTGCGACCGCACCCGGCTCACCGCCGACGGCCAGGTCCGTACGTGCCTGTTCGCCACGGAGGAGACGGACCTGCGCGCGGCACTCAGGGCGGAGGGCCCGGAGAGTTCCGAGAGCGCCGACGAGAACATCGCCCGCATATGGAGGCTGGCGATGTGGGGCAAGAAGGCGGGCTCGGGCCTCGACGACCCGTCGTTCCTCCAGCCCGACCGCCCGATGTCGGCGATCGGCGGCTGACGGCCCGGCTTGTCAGGGCCGCCGCGTCACTCCCCGGGCGCGTCCCACTCCTTCAGGCTCACCACATCCTTGAGGAAGCCGCGCACACCGAGGAACTGGGCGAGGTGCTCCCGGTGCTCCTCGCAGGCGAGCCACGTCTTGCGCCGCTCCGGCGTGTGCAGCTTCGGGTTGTTCCACGCGAGCACCCACACGGCGTCGGCGCGACAGCCCTTGGCCGAGCACTGCGGGGAAGCGGGGTCCGGACCCGACGAGTCGGACGGGCCGGACAGTCCGGAGAGGTTCGCGAGGTTCACGCCCCCAGCCTAAAGGCACCGGAAAACGGCCCGGAAATGGCGACGCCGAGCAGCCACGGGGGGAGCTGCCCGGCGTCGGTCCGTCGCTCCGACGGGGGATGCGGAGCGCGTACGCAGTATGTCACGCGGGACCCGTCGCCCGGCACCTGAACTACATGATTGATCTGAGCTTTTCTTGAGCTTCGGGTACGGGCGGTCCGGACCGGCTGTCGTGGACGGGCGTCCGCGCGTGCTCAGACGCGGTCCTCCGGACCCGGTTCCGCCGGGGCGACCGCGGGACCCGGCGCGATCATGGGCCGGGTCGCGGCGGGCACGAAGGTCGACGGCAGGCCCGGCGCGTTCTCCCGGCCCGCGTTGGCGATGACCACCGCGACATAGGGGAGCAGGGCTCCGAACACCAGCGTCACGATGGCGACCGGCCGTTCGACGTTCCACAGCACGGCCGTGAGGACCACCGACACCGTGCGGATCACCATCGAGATGACGTACCGGCGCTGCCGGCCGCGCACGTCCTCCGCGAGCCCCTGCCGGGCCCCGGTGATGCGGAAAACCTGTGCTCCGCCGTTACCGCTGCGCTTCCGCATCACACTCCACCACCCGACCGTTTCGCCGGACTCTCCCCGGACCGGACTGCCTCCACGGTACGCCCGGGGTGCGCCCGCTACGAGACCGGGGGCGCCCGGAGCCGGGCGTGTGGCCTGCGCCGTACCGCGTACGGCCCCGCCCGACATGCGCCGTACGGGGTACGGACAGAGACTGATGTGACGGTGCGCACGCGCGTATGCGCACGCCGCATGAGGAGGCGACGGCATGAACTGGTTGTGGGCAATCATCGTGGGTCTCGTGCTCGGTCTGATCGCGAAGGCGATCCTGCCGGGCAAGCAGCAGATCCCGCTGTGGCTGACGGTGATCTTCGGCATCCTCGGCAGCGTCCTGGGCAACTGGGCGGCCACGGGCCTCGGGGTCAACGACACCAAGGGCATCGACTGGATCCGCCACCTGCTGCAGCTGATCGGCGCGGTGATCGTCGTCGGTGTCGGTGACGCGGCCTGGTCGGCGATCCGCGGCAACCGCAGGCGGGCCTGACCGCACGCGGAAGGGGCCGGACCCGCACGACGCGGATCCGGCCCCTCGATGCACTACGTACTAGGCCGTGACCTCGACCGCGGCCAGGTTCTTCTTGCCGCGCCGCAGCACCAGCCAGCGCCCGTGCAGCAGCTCGTCGGCGCCCGGGACGTGGTCCTCGGCGGCGACCTTGACGTTGTTCACGTACGCGCCGCCCTCCTTCACGGTCCGGCGCGCGGCCGACTTGCTCGCGACGAGACCGACCTCGGCGAACAGGTCGACGACCGGGCCCACCTCGGTGACCTGCACCTTCGGCAGCTCGGAGAGCGCGGCGGCGAGCGTCGCCTCGTCGAGGTCCGCCAGATTGCCGTCGCCCTGCCCGAACAGCGCCTTCGACGCGGAGATCACGGCCGCCGTCTGGTCGGCGCCGTGCACCAGCGTCGTCAGCTCCTCGGCGAGCGCCCGCTGCGCGGCGCGCGCCTGCGGCCGCTCCTGCGTCTGCTGCTCAAGCTCCGCCAGCTCCTCCCGCGACCTGAACGACAGGATGCGCAGGTACGTCGAGACGTCCCGGTCGTCCACGTTCAGCCAGAACTGGTAGAAGGCGTACGGGGTCGTCATCTCGGGGTCGAGCCAGATGGCGCCGCCCTCGGTCTTGCCGAACTTGGTGCCGTCCGCCTTCACCATCAGCGGCGTCGCGATGCAGTGCGCCGACGCCTCCGGCTCCAGGCGGTGGATCAGGTCAAGACCCGCCGTGAGGTTGCCCCACTGGTCGGAGCCGCCGAGCTGCAGCGTGCAGTCGTGGCGCCGGTACAGCTCCAGGAAGTCCATGCCCTGGAGCAGCTGGTAGCTGAACTCCGTGTAGCTGATGCCCTCCTGCGACTCCAGACGCCGGGCGACCGAGTCCTTGGTCAGCATCTTGTTGACGCGGAAGTGCTTGCCGATGTCCCGGAGGAACTCGATGGCCGACATGCCGGCCGTCCAGTCCAGGTTGTTCACCATGACCGCCGCGTTCTCGCCCTCGAAGGACAGGAACGGCTCGATCTGCGAGCGCAGCCGGAACACCCAGTTCGCGACCGTCTCCGGGTCGTTCAGCGTGCGCTCCGCCGTCGGGCGCGGGTCGCCGATCTGGCCCGTCGCGCCGCCGACCAGGGCCAGCGGGCGCAGGCCCGCCTGCTGGAGGCGGCGCATGGTCAGGACCTGCACCAGGTGCCCGACGTGCAGCGAGGCCGCGGTCGGGTCGAACCCGATATAGAACGTGACAGGACCGTCCGCGAGAGCCTTGCGCAAAGCGTCCTCGTCGGTGGACTGGGCGAAGAGCCCGCGCCACTTCAGCTCGTCGACGATGTCCGTCACGGTTCTGTGTCTCCTTGAACGGTCCTGATGGGTCCCGCCCAGTCTATGGGCGAAATCCCGCGGGTCAGACGCCCTGGCTGACCGAGCTCATGTTGAAGTCGGGCACGCGCAGCGCGGGCATCGCCGCCTTAGTGAACCAGTCGCCCCACTCCCTCGGCAGCGTCTTTTCCGTGCGCCCGGCCTCGGTGGCCCGCCCGAGCAGGTCCACCGGCGACTCGTTGAACCGGAAGTTGTTGACCTCGCCGACGACCTCGCCGTTCTCCACCAGGTAGACGCCGTCCCGGGTGAGCCCGGTGAGCAGCAGCGTGGCCGGGTCGACCTCGCGGATGTACCAGAGGCAGGTGAGGAGCAGCCCGCGCTCCGTCGCGGCGACCATCTCGTCCAGGGATTTCCCGGAGCCTCCGTCCAGGACGAGGTTGTCGGCGGCGGGCGCGACCGGCAGCCCGGTCAGACCCGCGCTGTGCCGGGTCGTCGACAGGTGGCGCAGCTCACCCCGGGAGATCCACTCGGTGGCGCCCACCGGCAGCCCGTTGTCGAACACCGAGGCGTCGTCCCCGGAGGCGTGCGCGATCACGAACGGGGCGGACTCGATCCCCGGCTCGTACGGATCACTGCGCAGCGTCAGCGGCAGCTCGCTCAGCCGGTCGCCGACGCGCGTGCCGCCGCCCGCCTTGGAGAACACGGTCCGGCCCTCGGCGGCGTCCCGCGCCCCGGCGGACCAGAGCATGTAGATCAGCAGGTCGGCGACGGCGGTCGCCGGCAGCAACGTCTCATACCGGCCCGCGGGCAGGTCCACGCGGCGCCCGGCCCAGCCGAGCCGGGTCGCGAGGTCGGCGTCGAGCGCCGCCGGGTCGACGTCCTTGAAGTCCCGGGTGGAGTGGCCCGCCCAGGCCGAGCGCGTGCGGTCGGTGGACTTGGCGTTCAGCTCAAGCGTGCCGTCGGGCTGGTCGTGACGCAGCCGCAGACCCGTCGACGTACCGAGATACGTGCTGGTCAGCTCGTGGTTGGCGAAGCCGTACAGCTCGCGCCGGCCGGACCTGGCCCGTGCGAACGCCTCGCCCAGCGCGGGCGCGAAGTCCGCGAACACGGCCGACGAGGTCTCGGCGGGCGCCTCCGTGAACGCGGGGGAGTGCGGCACGCCGTCGACGAGCGGCTGCGCGTCCTCGGCGGGCCCGGCCTTCGCGGCGGCCTCCTCGGCGGCCCGCACCAGCGGTTCGAGGTCGTCGGCGGTGACGGCGGACCGGGAGACGACGCCGGTGGCGGTGCCCTCCTTGCCGTCGACGGTGGCGACGACGGTGAGTCTGCGCCCGCGCGTGACCCCGTTCGTCGTCAGCGCGTTGCCCGCCCAGCGCAGATTGGCGGTGGACGTCTCGTCGGCGATCACGACACAGCCGTCGGCCCGCGACAGTGCGAGAGCGCGCTCGACGATCTCGTGCGGCTTGGTGGTGCGCGGGCTCATCGACCGGCCTCCTGCGTCGTGTTGAGGATGTTGACGCCCTTGAAGAGGGCCGAGGGACAGCCGTGCGAGACGGCCGCGACCTGGCCCGGCTGGGCCTTGCCGCAGTTGAAGGCGCCACCGAGCACATAGGTCTGCGGCCCGCCGACGGCGGCCATCGAACCCCAGAAGTCGGTCGTGGTCGCCTGGTAGGCGAAGTCCCGCACCTGCCCGGCGAGCCGCCCGTTCCGGATCTCGTACGCGCGTTGCGCCGTGAACTGGAAGTTGTAGCGCTGCATGTCGATGGACCACGACCGGTCCCCGACGAGATAGAGCCCGTGGTCGACGCCGCCGATGAGGTCCTCGGTGGACAGGCCGCCCGGGTCGGGCTGCAGCGACACGTTGGCCATCCGCTGCACGGGTACATGGCCGGGGGAGTCGGCGTAGGCGCAGCCGTTGGACCGCTCGAACCCGGTCAGCTTGGCGATGCGCCGGTCGAGTTGGTAGCCGACGAGCGTGCCGTCCTTCACGAGGTCCCAGGACTGCCCGGCCACGCCCTCGTCGTCGTAGCCGATGGTGGCGAGGCCGTGCTCGGCGGTGCGGTCGCCGGTGACGTTCATCAGCTCGGAGCCGTACTTGAGCTTGCCGAGCTGGTCGAAGGTGGCGAAGGAGGTGCCCGCGTAGGCGGCCTCGTAGCCGAGGGCGCGGTCCAGCTCGGTGGCGTGCCCGATGGACTCGTGGATGGTCAGCCACAGGTTGGACGGGTCCACGACCAGGTCGTACGAGCCCGCCCTGACGCTCGGCGCCCGCATCTTCTCGGCGAGCAGCTCGGGGATCTCGTCGAGCTCCCGCTGCCAGTCCCAGCCGGTCCCGGTCAGGTACTCCCAGCCGCGCCCGGCCGGCGGCGCGAGCGTGCGCATGGAGTCGAACTCACCGCTCGTCTCGTCCACGGCGACGGCGTTGAGGGAGGGGTGCAGCCGGACGCGCTGCTGCGTCGTCGTGGTCCCGGCCGTGTCCGCGTAGAACTTGTTCTCGTGCACGACCAGGAGGGACGCGTCGACGTGGCTGACCCCGGGGGCCGCGAGCAGCCGTGCGCTCCAGTCGGCGAGCAGCCCGGCGCGCTCCTCCTCCGGCACCGAGAACGGGTCGGTCTCGTAGGCGGAGACCCAGGTCCGGTCGGCGTGGACGGGCTCGTCCGCGAGTTCGACGCGCTCGTCGCTGCCCGCTGCCTCGATCACCTGCGCGCTCAGCTTGGCCATCGCGACGGCCTGCGACGCCACCTTCGCCGCCGCGTCCATCGTCAGATCGACCCCGGCCGCGAACCCCCACGTCCCGCCGTGCACGACACGCACCGCGTACCCGAGGTCGGTGGTGTCCGACGACCCGGCGGGCCTGGCGTCCCGCAGCCGCACCGCGCCGTTGCGCACGCGCTCCAGACGGAAGTCGGCGTGGTCGGCGCCGAGGGCGCGGGCGCGGGCGAGCGCGGCGTCCGCCAGGGCGCGCAGCGGCAGTGCGGTGAAGGACGGGTCGATGTTATGGGCCATGGGCGGCCTTCCCTTGTCGTCGCCTACGGGCCAGCCAACGTATGCCGCGCCGCGGGGGTTTTCCAAGAGCCCCACCGGCGCCACGCACCCGCCTGGTACGCGGTGGGAACTGTGGGGATCCCACAGTTCCCACCGCATCGCCCTGTCACCCCCGGATTCGGCGCCCGGTACCGGGCCGGGATAGTTTCGACGGGTACCTGACCGCCGATCGAAAGGGTGATCCGTTGAGCCGCTCGGTTCTCGTCACCGGAGGCAACCGGGGCATCGGCCTCGCCATCGCCCGCAGTTTCCTGGAGCAGGGCGACAAGGTCGCGTTCACCTACCGCTCCGGAGAGCCCCCCAAGGAGCTCACCGACGCCGGCGCCCTGGCCGTCAAGTGCGACATCACGGACACGGAGCAGGTGGAGCAGGCCTACAAGGAGATCGAGGAGAAGCACGGCAACGTCGAGGTCCTCGTCGCCAACGCCGGCGTCACCAAGGACCAGCTCCTCATGCGCATGTCGGAGGAGGACTTCACGTCCGTCCTCGACACCAACCTCACCGGCACCTTCCGGGTCGTGAAGCGCGCCAACCGCGGCATGCTGCGCGCCAAGAAGGGCCGCGTCGTGCTGATCTCCTCCGTCGTCGGTCTGCTCGGTTCGGCGGGACAGGCGAACTACGCCGCGTCCAAGGCGGGCCTTGTCGGCTTCGCGCGCTCCCTCGCCCGTGAGCTGGGGTCGCGCAACATCACCTTCAACGTCGTCGCGCCCGGTTTTGTCGACACCGACATGACCCAGGCGCTCACGGACGAGCAGCGCGCGAACATCGTGTCGCAGGTCCCGCTCGGCCGCTACGCGCAGGTCGGCGAGATCGCCTCCGCCGTGAGGTTCCTCGCCTCCGACGACGCTTCGTACATCACTGGTGCCGTCATTCCCGTTGACGGCGGACTGGGAATGGGTCACTGAACACGATGACGAACACGGCTGGAATTCTCGAGGGCAAGAAGATCCTCATCACCGGTGTGCTGATGGAGTCCTCCATCGCCTTCCACGCCGCGAAGCTGGCGCAGGAGCAGGGCGCGGAGATCATCCTCACCGCCTGGCCGCGGCCGACGCTCACCGAGCGCATCGCCAAGAAGCTGCCCGACCCCGACAAGGTCAAGGTCCTCGAACTCGACGTCTCCAACGACGAGCACCTCGCCCGCCTGGAGGGCCAGGTCCGCGAGCACCTCGGCGACCGGCTCGACGGCATCGTGCACTCCATCGGCTTCGCCCCGCAGGACGCCCTCGGCGGCAACTTCCTGAACACGCCGTTCGAGTCCGTGGCCACCGCCATGAACGTCTCCGCCTTCTCCCTGAAGTCGCTGACCATGGCGCTGCTGCCGCTGATGACCGAGGGCGGCTCCGTCGTCGGCCTCACCTTCGACGCGCAGTTCGCCTGGCCGCAGTACGACTGGATGGGCCCGGCCAAGGCCGCCCTGGAGGCCACCAGCCGCTACATGGCGCGTGACCTGGGCAAGCAGAACATCCGCTGCAACCTGATCTCGGCGGGCCCGATCGGCTCCATGGCCGCTAAGTCGATCCCCGGCTTCAGCGAGCTGGCCTCGGTCTGGGACAGCCGCTCCCCGCTGGAGTGGAAGCTCGAGGACCCGGAGCCGGCCGGCAAGGGCATCGTCGCGCTGCTCTCGGACTGGTTCCCGAAGACGACGGGCGAGATCGTCCACGTGGACGGCGGCCTGCACGCCATCGGCGCCTGATCATCGCCTGACCGACGCCGCTTCGGCGTCCGAAACCCGGCGTCCCCCGTTCGGCCCACCGGCCGGGCGGGGTGGAGGGACCTCCCCGCACCCTGGTGTGAGGAGGTCCCTTTTGTGCGTCTGCCCTCTCGCATAGCCCCCGCCCTCGCGGCCGCGGCCCTGCTGGCCGCGCTGCCCTACGACGCGGTGTCCGACACCGCCGCCCACCGCCACGACCCCGGCCACGCGCGCGTGGCGGCGAAGAAGCCCGAACGGTTCGGCGCGGGCTGCCGCACCCTCGTCGAGGGCGTACGCGTGAGCGCCGACTGCCACAACCCGTACCCCGGCGTCGACCGGGTGGCCCTGCACATCGAGTGCGACCCGTGGTGGGACATCGACACCGACACGGCCGCGAAGGACGTGGGCCCGGCGGAGTCGGTCCACCTGAGCGGGCGGTGCTGGAAGAGCGTGCGGCGGGCGTGGGTCAGCCACGAGAAGGCGGACCAGGCCCGTCAGTCCGACGAGGGCCTCTCCAGCCTGCCCGGGCGGCACAGGAACGGATAGGACGCCGCCTCCGCGCCCGCGGTCTCCGCGTCGCCCGCCCGGATCGCGTCGACCAGACGGGCGTGGTCCATGTGGTTCTCGGCGGTGAGCCGCCCGCCCACGTCCTCGCGCAGCCAGTCCCGCAAAACCTCACCGAGGTCCGCGTACATCGCCGTCATCACGTCGTTGTGCGACGCGGCCACCACGGCCAGGTGGAACGTCGCGTCCGCCGCCACGAACGCCTCCGCGTCCCCGGCCTCCCACGCCTCCTCACGCCGTACGTGGAGGGCGTCGAGCTGCTTCAGGTCGCGCTCGGTGCGCCGCTCGGCCGCGAGGCGCGCCGCGCTCGACTCCAGCGTGGAGCGGAGCTCGGCGATGTGGCGCGGATCGGCGTCCGCGAACCGCCGCTGCATGACCCCGGCCAGCTCGCTCGTTGCCACGACGTACGTGCCCGAGCCCTGCCGGATGTCGAGCAGCCCGTTGTGCGCGAGGGCGCGGACCGCCTCCCGCACCGTGTTCCTGGCGACCCCCAGCTGCTCGACCAGCTCCGGCTCGGTCGGGATGCGGGAGCCCACCGGCCACTCGCCCGAGGAGATCTGGGCCCGCAGAGCGGAGATGACCTGCTCGGAGAGGGCCGAGCGGCGCGGAGAGGTCAGTGGCATCGACGTTTCATCCCTTGTCGCGGCGGTCCGGCTGCGCGGTCTCGACGAGCGGACTGTACCGACCGCACACTGCCGACTGGACAGCCAATCATCCCATGATTCTAAGATAGGCCCCATGGCTAGTGAGGAAACCCCGACGACGACCCCGACGATGGCACCGCCGCCGTCGACCCCCGAGACGCCGATATCCACCCCGCGCGACGAGGAACGTGCCGCCCCGCGCGCGTGGGCCGTACGTCTCGTCACCGTCGGCATCGTCCTTGCCGCCCTCAACCTCCGCCCCGCGATCACCAGCCTCGGCGCCCTCCTGGAGGAGGTCCGCGACGGGCTCGGCATGAGCGGCAGCGTCGCCGGGCTCCTCACCTCCGTACCCCCGCTCTGCTTCGCGGTCTTCGGCGTGATGGCGCCGCGCCTCGCCAGGCGGTTCGGCGCGAGCGCGGTCGTCTGCGCGGGCATGGTCGCGATCGCCGCGGGCCTGATCATCCGGCCCTACGCGGGCAACACCGTCGGCTTCCTCGTCGCCAGCGCCCTCGCGCTCATGGGCATCGCGGTCAGCAACGTGCTGATGCCGGTGATCGTCAAGCGCTGGTTCCCCGACCGCGTCGGCTCCATGACCGGCCTGTACTCGATGGCCCTCGCCATGGGCACGTCCCTCGCGGCCGCCGCGACCGTCCCCGTCACCGACGCGCTGGGCGGCAGCTGGCAGACCGGCCTCGCCGTCTGGGCCGCCCTCGGCGTCGCCGCCGTCGTGCCCTGGGTGCCGCTCGTGCGGGCCAAGGGCGCGGGCCCCGCCGAACCGGCGCGTTCCACCGCGGCCGGCAAGGGCGACGAGCTGCGCATCACCCGCAGCCGCACCGCGTGGGCCCTCGCCGTCTTCTTCGGGCTCCAGGCCACCGCCGCCTACATCACCATGGGGTGGATGGCGCAGATCTTCCGCGACGCCGGGGTCTCCGCGTCGACCGCGGGCGTCCTCCTCGCCGTCACCATGGCCATGGGCATCCCGCTCGCCTTCGTCATCCCGCGCGTCGCCGCCCGGCTGCCGAGGCAGGGCCCCATCGTGATCGTCCTCGGCGTCTGCGGCCTCACCGGGTACGCGGGCCTGTACTTCGCGCCCTCCTCCGGCGCGTGGGCCTGGGCGATCCTGCTCGGCATCTCCAACTGCGCCTTCCCGCTCGCCCTGACCATGGTCGGCATGCGGGCCCGCACCGGCGCGGGCGTCGCCAAGCTCTCCGCGTTCGCGCAGTCCACCGGCTACCTGATCTCGATCCCCGGGCCGCTGCTCGTCGGCGTCCTCTACCAGAGCAGCGGCGGCTGGGGCGTACCGATCGCGCTCATGGCCGCGCTGATGGTGCCGCAGATCGTCGTCGGCGTCCTCGCGGGCCGCAACCGCACGGTCGAGGACGAGGCCGCCGCGCCCGTGGCCGCCCCGGCGTCCTGACGCCCGCGGACAGGTGCGACACTTGCCGCATGTCGCCTGTGCTCGAGCCGAACCCCCAGAACGGCCAGAAGAAGCTTTTGCTGGTGGTCGGCGCGATGCTCGCCGTCACCGTGGTCGTGGCGATCATCGCGACGATCGCCTCGCCCTGACACCCGTCGCGGCCTGAGAGCCGCGGCCACGGCCGGGGGTGGGGTTAACACCACCATCCCCTAGGGGGCCAGTGTCAGGGTCAAGTGGGTGGATCACCGGATGGGTCCGGGGCCGCCGGATCCGTAGGTTCGAAGTGTCGCCGACAGCGTCGGCGCACGGACGGGCACCACGGCCCCGCGGACCACGGAGGACACCATGTCGGCCCCCACGCACCCCCGGACCCACCCGGCAGCCACGGGCGGCGTCGACATCCGGCTGCCCTGGTGGGCGATCGCGCTGCCGGCCGTCGCCTTCGTGACGCTCCTGCTGCTGATCCTCAACCCCGCCGACGCCCAGGCCGCGGCGGGCGACCCGACCCTCGGCCACCTCCTCGAACGCGCCAGGGAACTGGTGTCCCGCTAGGACAGACCCCGCCGTCGGGCCGGACCGCCAACTCCCTGCGCCCCGTGGCCGGTTTCGTGCGAAGCTGGGACGTATGAGCGTCGCAGAACCCCGCAGGATTGTCCTTTTCCGGCACGCCAAGGCGGACTGGCCTCAGGTCTCCGATCATGAGCGGCCGCTCGCCGAGCGCGGGCGCAAGGACGCCCCGGTCGCCGGCCGCAAGCTCGCCGACTCCGGCATCGCCCTCGACCTGGCTCTCTGCTCGACCGCCACCCGCACCCGCGAGACGTGGAAACTGGCCGTCTCCGAGCTGCCCGAGCGCCCCAGGACCGTCTACGAGGAGCGCGTCTACGAGGCGTCCCCCGGCGAACTGATCGCCGTGCTCAACGAGGTGCCGGACGACGTGACCAACGCCGTCATGGTCGGCCACAACCCCGGCATGCAGGGCCTCGCCGAGGTCCTCGCCGGCGACTCCGAGGCGGACGCGGCCCAGCGCCTGAGCCGCTCGGGCTTCTCCACCGCGGCGTTCGCCGTGCTGACCTTCACCGGACCGTGGAAGTCCCTGGAGCCGGGCGCGGCCAAGCTCGTCGACTACTGGTCGCCGAACGCCTGAGACGCGCGACCGCCCCACGCGAAGACCGCCCCACGTGAAAGGGCCCGGTACCGATGATCACCGGTACCGGGCCCTCCGACGTGGTGCTCTCAGCGGGTGCTCGCCGCCTCCTCCTGGGCGTCGGCCGCCTCGACCTCCTCGCGCGTGATGCCGAGCAGGTACAGGACCGTGTCGAGGAACGGCACGTTCACCGCGGTGTGCGCCGCCGCGCGGACCAGGGGCTTGGCGTTGAAGGCGACGCCGAGACCGGCCGCGTTCAGCATGTCCAGGTCGTTGGCGCCGTCGCCGATCGCGACGGTCTGGGCGAGCGGGACCCCGGCCTCCGCCGCGAACCGGCGCAGGAGGCGCGCCTTGCCCGCGCGGTCCACGATCTCGCCGGTGACCTTGCCGGTCAGCTTGCCGTCGACGATCTCCAGGGTGTTGGCCTGCGCGAAGTCGAGGCCGAGCCGCTCCTGAAGGTCATCGGTGACCTGGGTGAACCCGCCCGAGACGACGCCCACTTGGTACCCCAGGCGCTTCAGCGTACGGATCAGGGTGCGGGCGCCCGGCGTGAGCCGCACCTCGCTCCTGACCTTGTCCACGACCGACGCGTCCAGGCCCGCGAGCAGCGCCACGCGCGCGTGCAGCGACTGCTCGAAGTCCAGCTCGCCGCGCATCGCCGCCGCCGTCACCTCGGCGACCTCCTCCTCGCAGCCCGCGTGCGCCGCGAACAGCTCGATCACCTCGTCCTGGATGAGCGTCGAGTCGACGTCCATCACGACGAGGCGCTGCGCGCGCCGGTGCAGCCCCGAGCCGACGACGGCCACGTCCAGGCTCTGCCGCGTGGCCTCTATGGCGAGCGCCGTGCGCAGCTCCTCCGTGCCGGTGCCGGACACCGCGAACTCCACCGCTGTCACCGGGTACTTGGCGAGCCGGAAGATACGGTCGATGTTGCCGCCGGTCCTGGTGATGGTCGCGGCGATCGCGGCGGTCGACTCGGCCGTGAGCGGGTGCCCGAGCACGGTGACCAGGGAGCGGCCCACGCCGCGCGGCCGGTTGTCCCCGATGCCCGAGATGATCTCGGCCTGCATCCGCATGGACTCCGCCCAGCTGTGGACGGTGGCCCGCAGATCGCCCTCCAGACCGGCCGGAGGCTCGGTGACCAGGGCGCACAGGACGATGCGGCCCCGCGTGACGACCTGCTCGATGTCGACGACGTCGACGGAGTAGGCGGCGAGGGTGTCGAAGAGCCCGGCGGTGATACCGGGCCGGTCCTTGCCGAATATCTTGACCAGGAGGGTCGGGACGTCGGCCGGTACGTACGCGTCCGAGTCGACGTGCTGGGCATCAGCGGGGTGCGTGGGCTGCGAGGCGCTCATGATGCCCTTACGTTATCGGGCGCGTGTACGTATCGCGGCCCGGGTCCAACCACCGGACAGCCCCCGCCCGGCACCCCGGCCCGAGCGGCTCAGGGTTCGTCCCGGTCCCCCCGGCGCCATCGTCCGTCCCGGGTCCGGCCCGGCGCCGGGGGAGGCGGGGGCGCCGGTGGGGGAGGGGGCGGCAAGCCGGTGTCGCCGCTGTTCCGGGGGCGGCGGGGGTCCGGTTCGGGGTGGACCGGGCTCGCGACCGTGGGGGCGCCGGTCATGTCGTCGCCCTGGGCCGGATCGCCGCCGGGGCCCCACCCGGTCCGCTCGCCCCCAGAGGCATCCGGCTCACCCGCGTAGTCGTAGTCGTAGTCGTACGGCCGCATGTACGGGTTCGTGTCCGCGTTGGACGGGCGGTACGGACGGCTCTCCCGGTACGGGCCGGCCGAGGGCGTCGCCGCCGGGGCCGGGTCCCCGGAGGCGGCGGCGCCGGAGGCCGGCGCGAGCGGAGCCGCGCGGCTGCCCGCGGCCCCGGACACGTACGCGAGCGCCGCTCCGAGCGCACCCGCGCCCGAGCCCCACGCCGCCCCGAGGAGCAGCGCCATGCCCACCCGCCCGTGCAGCTCGATGCCCGCGCCGAACGCGTCGAAGCCGAGCACCGTCAGGGACGCGTTCGCCGAGACGTCCGTCAGCCAGACCAGGAGGGGGAGGGCCAGCGCCGTCACGACGCCCAGGCGCGACGCGCAGGTCCCCACGAAACTGAGCAGGCCCGGGCGCTTGCCCCGGACGAAGGGCGTGCGCGCCGCCGTCAGGACCCCGGCGAACAGCATCATCAGGGCCATCGCCACAGCCAACAGCCAGACCCGGCCGTCCAGTTCGGCGAGGCGGCCGAGCGTCACGGGCCCCGCGTCCGCCCGCAGCAAATCGTCCAGCGGGTCGGGGAGCAGCTTCGACAGTTCACCCGTCGCCTTGCCGTCCCAGGGCACGAACAGCCCGATCGGCACCCCGAGCCACACCCCGTTCGGCGCCCCGAGCAGGGCCGCGCCCGCGATCCGGCGCGGATGGTCGTCGCCGATCATGGCGTACGCCGCCGCCGCGAGCCCCGCGAGAACAGCCACCAGGAGCACCGTCACGAGCGCCGAAACGGCGGGCCGCACCACCCGGTGCACCGGCGCGAGCGCGCGCGGCAGGGGAGTGCGCCGGGACGCGAGCAACGCGATCAGCAGCACCCCGATCACGAACGCGGCCCCACCGAGCAGCGTCGCCCCCGTCCGCACCGTGAACCCGACGGACGCCTCCGCGTTCACCAGGTCGTTCAGCCGGTCCGGCAGCAGCCCCCCGACCCCGCCGGGCAGCTTGTCCTTGATGTCGCCGGGCAGCCCCCCGGCGCCCGGAATGTCGTTCACCCCGAGCTTCGAACCGTCAATCGTGATGATGTCGTGACCGGCCCACACGAGCCCGCCGAGGAGCGCCACGAAGAGCACGACCACCGCCCCCGCGCGCGCGAGCAGTTCCCCGGGCGAGACCTCAACTCCCCGCGCGCGCAGGCCCCGTAGGAAGAACCAGCTCAACAGGAGCGCGCCCACGAGCCCCACGCCCAGTGGCGCGACATCGATGGCGGTGTTCGCCTGCGCGCTGTCCAGACCGAACGCCGACACGTCGCCGGACGGCGTCACGCGCCCGCCGACGCCGAGCGCCACCACGGCGGCCGTCATCGGGCCGAGCGAACTCGCGGAATCGGCGTCGAGGAGGTGCAGACCGAGCGCCGCGACCCCCGTCATCCCGATGAAAGCCCAGCTCACCGCCGCTACGGCGGAGAGCAGCACATCGCCGACGGGGATGCCGCCGCGCCGCTCCGTGTCGTGGCCGGACACCATCAGGACCCCCCGATCCGCACCGCCTCGCCCCGGACGCCCCCTTATGTGCATGATCAGCACGATCGGCATGATCCGTAGGGAGTTGTGGACGCCTCCCAGCCTTCCGGGCCGCATCAGTCACGTCAACGGGCGCGGGCACCGGGAGCGCCCGGGAGTCTTCACAAGCTCCGACGCAAGGCCCGACTTTCGGTCACGGGGCCGTTCCTGAAATAGTTCCTCACGATGTTCGACATCCCTAGACTCCCCATGACGGGGCACAACTTCGGGGGACAACTCAGTGGGGCATGGAGTGCCTGAACTCGTACTGGAACTGAATGGCAGGACCTGGACGCTCGACCCGTCCAGGCCGTACACCCTCGGCCGTGATCCGGGGGGAGACGTGGTGCTCGACGACGCCAGGGTGTCCTGGCGCCACGCCACGATCAGCTGGTCCGGCCGGAGCTGGGTGATCCAGGACCACGGCTCGACCAACGGCACCTACGTCCAGGGCCAGCGGATCCATCAGATGGAGATCGGCCCGGGCTCGTCGGTGCACCTCGGCAACGCGACCGACGGCCCGCGGGTGAACGTGCAGGGCAGCGCCCAGGCCGCCGCCGTCGCCACCCCGCACCAGGCGCAGCAGCAGGCCGCGGGGCTCACGCAGCAGCAGCCGCCGCAGCAGGGCGGCGCGCCCGCTTGGCAGCAACAGGCGCCCCAGCAGCAACCGCAGCAGCAGGCCTGGCAGCAACAGCAGCAGCCGTCCGTGCGGAAGGTGCCGAGCCAGCAAGGACCGCAGGGACCCGGCGGCGTCGCGGGGGCCCCGCCGGTCTACGGCGACCGCAGCCCGACCACGTTCCACCAGCTCGCGCTCGGCCGCGTCATGCGCATCGGCCGCGCCCTGGAGAACGAGCTGGTCGTCTCCGACCTCCAGGTCTCGCGCCTGCACGCGGAGTTCCACGCGACGCCCGACGGCCGCTTCGAGATCCGCGACCTCGGCTCGCACAACGGCACATACGTCAACGGCCAGCCGATCGCCAAGGGCGGCACGGCGCTGCTCGGCCCGAACGACATCGTCGGCGTCGGCCACTCCACGTTCCGCCTCGTCGGCGACCGCCTCGAAGAGTTCGTCGACACCGGTGAGGTCTCCTTCTCCGCACGCCACCTCACGGTCACCGTCGACGGCGGCAAGCAGATCCTCAAGGACGTCTCCTTCGGCGTCCCCGAGAAGTCGCTGATCGCCGTCATCGGCCCGTCGGGCTCCGGCAAGTCGACGCTCCTGAAGGCGCTCACCGGCTACCGCCCGGCCAACGAGGGCGACGTCCTCTACGACAACCGCAACCTCTACAAGCAGTTCGCCGAGCTGCGCCAGCGCATCGGTCTGGTCCCGCAGGACGACATCCTGCACAAGGAGCTGACCGTCAAGAAGGCGCTCAAGTACGCCGCCAAGCTCCGCTTCCCGGCGGACACCAGCGAGCAGGAGCGCCAGCAGCGCATCGACGAGGTCCTGCGCGAGCTGAAGCTGGACATCCACAAGGAGAAGAAGGTCACCTCCCTCTCCGGTGGCCAGCGCAAGCGCGTCTCCGTCGCCCTGGAGCTGCTCACCAAGCCGTCGCTGATATTCCTCGACGAGCCGACCTCGGGCCTCGACCCGGGCATGGACCGCGACGTCATGCAGCTCCTGCGCGGCCTCGCCGACGACGGCCGCACCGTCCTCGTCGTCACCCACTCCGTGGCCGAGCTGGCGATCTGCGACAAGCTGCTCGTCATGGCGCCGGGCGGTTCGGTGGCGTACTTCGGCCCGCCCGAGGAAGCCCTCAACTTCTTCGGCTACGAGACCTGGGCCGACGTCTTCTCCGCGTTCGAGAACTACCGCGACTACGACTGGGCGGGCCGCTGGAAGGGCTCGCAGCACTACCAGATGTACGCGGCCGACATCGACGCCGTGGCCGCGCAGTCGGTGCAGATGCCACCGCCCGCCGCGATCAAACCGCCCAAGCCGCAGCCGTGGGGCGCCCAGCTCATCACGCTGATGCGCCGCTACGTCTCGGTGATCGCCTCGGACAAGGGCTTCATGGGCCTGATGGTGATCCTGCCCGCGGTCCTGGGCATCGTCTCCGTCGTCATTCCGGCTGATTTCGGTCTTGCTCCGCCCAAACCGCCGGTCAAGTTCAACGGCGACGCGGGCACGATCATGCTGATCATCGCGGTCGGCATGTGCTTCTCGGCGGCGGCCAACTCGGTCCGTGAGCTGATCAAGGAGCGGGTGATCTACGAGCGGGAGCGCGCCACCGGCCTCTCCCGCTCCGCGTACCTGATGTCCAAGGTCATCGTCCTCGGCTTCATCACGGCCATCCAGGGCGTCATCATCTGCGCCATCGGCTTCGCCCCGCGTGAGCTGCCCAAGGAGGGCCTGCTCATGCCGCCGGCGGCGGAGCTGTGCATCTCGATCATCGCGCTCGGTTTCACGTCGATGATGTTCGGCCTGGTCATCTCCTCGCTGGTGAAGACCAGTGAGAAGACGATGCCGCTGCTGGTCATGTTCGCGATCGTCCAGGTGGTCTTCACCGGCGTCCTCTTCCAGATCTACGGATCGATCGGCCTGGAGCAGTTCGCCTGGCTGATGCCGTCCCGCTGGGCGGTCGGCGCGGCCGGTGCCACGCTCGACCTCTCCCACCTGATGCCGCCGTGGGACCCGAAGAAGCCGAACGACCTCGACCCGCTGTGGGAGCACTCGGTCAGCCAGTGGGGCATCAACCTCACCATCCTGATCCTGCTCGGTGTGGCCTGCGGCTTCGCGGTCGCCCGCCTGCTGCGCCGCCACGAGCCCGAGGTCATGCGCAAGTAGCGGTGTATCCGTGAACCAGTGAAGGGCGGCACCCTCGTCGGGGTGCCGCCCTTCACTGGCATGGGGGTTCAGCGTGTTCCGGACCCAGAGGTCCCGTCAATGAGTGTCAGTACGCGCTGTTCACGTTGTCCATCGAGCCGTACTTGTCGGCCGCGTAGTTCGCGGCGGCGGTGATGTTGGCGACCGGGTCGTAGATGTTCGTCGAGGTGCCCTCGACGTGGTACGCGTCGAACGTCGGCTGGATGACCTGGAGCAGGCCGATCGACGGCGTGCCGTTCTGGGCGTTGATGTCCCAGCCGTTGATGGCGTTCGGGTTGCCCGTGGACTCCCGCATGATGTTGCGGTAGAGCCCGTCGTAGGAGCCCGGGATGCCCTTGGCCTTCATGATGTCCAGGGACTGCCTGATCCAGCCGTCCAGGTTGTTCGCGTAGACCGGCTTGCGGGCGGCGGCACGGGAGGCGGCCTCCTTGGCCTCGCGCTCCTGCTTCGCCTTCGCCTCGGCCTCGGCCTTCGCCTTGGCGTCCGCGTCGGCCTTCGCCTTCGCCTCGGCGTCGGCCTTCTTCTTGGCCTCGGCCTCCTGCTGCGCCTTCAGCTTCGCGGCGATCTGCTTGGCCTTCTCGGAGGCGGTGGCCTGCTGGTTGGTGACGCTGGCCTGCACGTCCTTGATCTGCTGCGCACCGGCGTCCGTGGTGAACGCGACGGGGGCGGCGGCGACCGTCTCGGACGCCTGCGCCTGCGTGTCCTGACCCGGCACGAGGGTCACGGCGAGAGCGGCGGCACCGAGAGCGGCGACACCGGCCATCGAGACCTTGTGGGGGCGGGACAGCTGACTATGGCCGGGAAGGGTGAACTTGCGCATGGGAGACGGGGACCTCTCGAAGGACGGGAAGCCGCTCGCCGACCGAACCGGACGGGCTTGTGTTTCGAACACGGACGCCGTGGGTAGAACCGGTCGGCGTTGAGCGACGGAGGCCATTGTTAGCGGGCGCAAAAATCTGTGGCAAAGGTGTGACGTACGAAGCCGCCTAGTGGGAGACGGGCACGCCAAAGGGGGCCGAAAGTCGACATTCGACCTCCAGCCCCCGCCCCGCCTCGGCAAACCGCCCCCGCATCGACCCACTACGGACCTTCGTACGTGACGCGCACCCTATGCGCGGCGTCACATCACCTCACTGCGGATCTCACAGCAGGTTGCCACTGCAACTCACAGCGTGAGGGTTCTCCCCGGTGGCTCCTCCGGAAGGATGAGGTGCACGTCGCCGAACTCGTGCCACAGGTAGAGCTCCCGCACCGCCGCCTCGTACGCACGGCCCACCGCGGCCCGCCCCGCGACCGCCTCCAGCATCAGCAGGTGCGACGCCGCGGGCTCGTGCAGCCCGGTGAGCAGCCCGTCCACCACCCGCACCCCGCGCTCCGGCGTCACGACCAGACCGGTCCAGCCGCCCGCCGCCCGCACCACCCCGTCCGCACCGGCCGCCGACTCGACGGCCCGTACGGCGGTCGTCCCCACGGCGACGACCCGGCCGCCGCCCGCCCGCGCCGCGTTGACGAGCCGCGCCGAGGCGTCCGACACCTCGTACCGCTCCGGGTAGGGCGGCTCGTGCGCCTCCGCCGACGCCACCCCCGTATGCAGCGTGACCGGCGCGAACTGCACACCCCGGCTCACCAGCCGCGCCACCATCCGCGCCGTGAACGGCCGCGCCGCACTCGGCATCTCCGCGCTGCCCGCCCCGTCCGCGTACGGCAGCGCGAACACGGTCTGGTAGGCGGACAGCGGCTGGTCCCGTTCCGTGTACGCGTACCGGATCGGCCGCCCGTGCCGCCGCAGCAGCCCGGGAACGTCGCCGCTCGTCCGCCCCCACCACAGCCGCCCGGAACCCGCCGCGACCGGCTCGTCATGGACGAGCTCCATGCCGCCGGGAAGCGACACGACCGTCCCCTCGGGCCCGCCCGCGCGCGGGCGCGTGGTGCCCCGCCCGTCCGGTTCCCGCAGCTCCACCGCCCAGCGGCCGTCGTCGCCCCGCGTCGAGAAATGGACGACCACGCGCGCGTGCCCGAGCCTTCCGTCCACGGCGGCGGCCAGCGTGGGGGAGGTGTTCACGACGAGCACGTCCCCGGCCCGCAGCTCACCAGGCAGCTCGGCGAACCCGCGGTGGACCACGTCCATGCCGCGCGACACAAGGAGCCGCACCGACGACCTGTCCCGGCCAGGACCCCGCTGCTCGGCCGGCACCCGCGCCGACCGGTCCTCCGGGATCCGCAGCGCGAGCGTCACCGCGACACCAGCAGTGAGGGCGCCGCGTACCGCCCGCTCGCGGGCCGCCGGTCGAGCAGGCTCAGGAAGGCGGGGACCACGTCCTCCGGGCGCGGCACCCCGCTCAGGTCCTCGTCCGGCTCGGCGGCCGCGAGCATCTCCGTCCGCATCCCGCCCGGGTCCACCGCCCACACCCGCAGCCCCGGCTCCTCCACCGCGAGGACCGCCGACAGCTGGTCGAGCGCCGCCTTCGTCGCCCCGTAGCCGCCCCAGGTGGGGTACGCCTCCGACCCCGCGTCCGAACTCAGATTGATCACCGCCCCGGCAGGCGCCTCCCGCAACAAGGGCAGCGCCTCCTGAAGCAGCCCGAGCGGCGCCACCACATTGACCTCAAGGGCCGCCCGGAAGTCGTTGAGCGCGTGCCGCTCCAGGGGCACCAGCGGGGCGGCCCCGAGCACCCCCGCGTTGTTCACCAGCAGATCGAGCCCGCCCAGGTCCCAGGCCGCCCCGATCAGCTCCGCCCGGTGCCCGCCGTCCGCCACGTCACCCGCCAGGGCCGTCACCGCCCCGCCCCGCTCGCGCAGCGCGGCGGCGACCTCCTCCAGCGGCCCCGCCGACCGCGCGTCCAGGACGAGATCCCAGCCGCGCCCCGCGAGCGCCGTGGCCAGCGCCCGCCCGAACCCCCGCGACGCCCCCGTGATGATCGCTACTGCCATGCCGACCGTCCCCTTGTCGTGCCGGCACCGTGCGAGCCGGCTGCCCCCACCGTAGGAAGGCGACGACGCCCGCCACCTCGTACGCGGGTCGCGACCTCGCAGGGCCCTTCGGCCTACGCCCACCGCCCTACGCGGCCGCCGCCACAAGGCGGATACGGACTGTCACACCCCGCCGGTACGGTGAGATCATGAGTCACGGCCCACGGACGGGGCTGGCCGCGGTGAGCGCCGCGTTGCTGGCCATGAGCAGGCACCTCGAGGTGCGCGACGTCCTCAAGACGATCGTCGCCTCGGCGCGCGAACTGCTCGACGCCGAGTACGCGGCGCTCGGGGTCCCCGACGACCACGGCGGCTTCGCCCAGTTCGTCGTCGACGGCGTCAGCGACGAGCAGTGGAAGGCCATCGGCCCGCTCCCGCGCCAGCACGGCATCCTCGCCGCGATGCTGCGCGAAGCCCGTACGGAACGGCTCGCCGACGTCCGCGAGGACCCCCGCTTCGAGGGCTGGCCCGCCGCCCACCCCGACATGTCCGACTTCCTCGGCCTGCCCATCAAGGACGGCGACGAGACGATCGGCGCGCTCTTCCTCGCCAACAAGAGGTGCCCCAAGCCGCAAGGCGGCTGCGGCTTCACCGAGGAGGACGAGGACCTGCTCGGCATCCTCGCCCAGCACGCCGCGATCGCCCTCACCAACGCCCGGCTCTACGAGCGCAGCCGCGAACTCACCATCGCCGAGGAGCGCTCACGCCTCGCCCACGAACTGCACGACGCCGTCAGCCAGAAACTCTTCTCCCTGCGCCTGACCGCCCAGGCCGCCGCCAAGCTCGTCGACCGCGACCCCGCGCGCGCGAAGGGCGAGCTGAGCCACGTCGTCGAGCTGGCCGCCGAAGCCGCCGAGGAGCTGCGCGCCGCCGTCGTCGAGCTGCGCCCCGCCGCCCTCGACGAGGACGGCCTCGTCGCCACGCTCCGTACGCAGATCCAGGTCCTCGACCGCGCCCACACGGCCCACGTCACCTTCGGGACCGGCGGCATCAGAGCGCTGCCCGCGGCGCAGGAGGAGGCGATGCTGCGCGTCGCCCAGGAAGCGCTGCACAACGCGCTGCGCCACTCCGGCGCGGAGCACGTCCAGGTCACCGTCGAGAAGCGGGGCACGGGCGCCGCACTGCGCGTCACCGACGACGGCACGGGCTTCGACCCGAGGACCGTGCGCCGCGCGGGCCGCCACCTCGGCCTGGTCTCCATGCGGGACCGGACCAGCGGCGTCGGCGGCCGCCTCACAGTGGAATCCGCGCCCGGCAAGGGCACCACGATCGACATGGAGGTCCCCGGTGGTTGAACCGATCAAGGTGCTCCTGGTCGACGACCACCAGGTCGTCCGCCGCGGACTGCGTACGTTCCTGGAGGTGCAGGACGACATCGAGGTCGTCGGCGAGGCGGCGGACGGGGCCGAAGGCGTCGCCCGCGCCGAGGAGCTGCGCCCCGACGTCGTCCTGATGGACGTCAAGATGCCGGGCATGGACGGCGTCGACGCGCTGCGCAAGCTCCGCGAACTCGCCAACCCCGCGCGCGTGCTGATCGTCACCAGCTTCACCGAGCAGCGCACCGTGGTCCCGGCCCTGCGCGCCGGGGCCGCCGGCTACGTCTACAAGGACATCGACCCGGACGCGCTCGCCGGTGCCATCCGCTCCGTCCACGCGGGCCACATCCTGCTGCAGCCCGAGGTGGCGGGCGCGCTGCTCTCCCAGGAGGAGACGAACGGCGGGCAGGGCAGAGGCGGTTCGCTCACCGAGCGGGAGCGCGAGGTCCTCGGCCTGATCGCCGACGGCCGCTCCAACCGGGAGATCGCCCGCGCCCTCGTCCTCTCCGAGAAGACGGTGAAGACCCACGTCTCGAACATCCTCATGAAGCTCGACCTCGCCGACCGGACCCAGGCCGCCTTGTGGGCCGTCCGGCACGGCGCCGCGGGCTGACACGTCCCCTCACGGACGGCGCACTACTGCACCCCGCCGGGGCCGGTTCCCGCCCGGTGAGAGATTCATACTGTCGTGTATTCGTCCCCCGTTCGGCGTATCCCTCCGGACCGGGGCGCGTTCTCCAGTGCGTGCCGCGGCGGCTGGCCGCGGCAATCGCTAGGAGGATCCCGAAGTGAAGAACCTGAAGAAGGCCGCGGCTGTCACCCTCGTCGCCGGTGGCCTGGTCGCGGCCGGTGCCGGTCTCGCCTCCGCCACCGACGGCGCGCACGCGAACGGCAACGCCGTCCACTCGCCGGGCGTCGGCTCGGGCAACCTGGTCCAGGCGCCGGTCCACATCCCGGTCAACGCCTCGGGCAACAGCGTGAGCGTCATCGGCGTGCTGAACCCGGTCTTCGGCAACGACAGCTACAACGGCTGACACACACTCGGCTCACCGCGAGACGATCGGCCTCCCGGGCGCACCCGGGAGGCCGACAGCGTTTCCGGCCCGTGTGCGGCGCGAGTGATCCTTTCGGGCGTATCGCGGTGCCGAACCGTTCCCTCCGACAGGTGGTCACGTTGCCCCGGGTGCGGCCCGCCCATGGGGCCGAAACGCACCATCTGGAGGAACACTTCTCATGAACATCGCCAAGAAGGCCGCCCTGGCCGTCGCCGTCGCCGGTGTCGCCGCCGGTGTCTCGGCCGGCTCCGCCGCCGCCGACGCGGAGGTCCAGGGTGCGGCCACGGCGTCCCCGGGTGTCATCTCGGGCAACCAGGTCGAGGCGCCGATCCACGTCCCGGTCAACGCCGTGGCGAACAGCATCAACGTGATCGGCCTGCTGAACCCCACCTTCGGCGACACGGCGGAGAACGACTGACGCCCGGCCCCACCCCCGGAGCCCCGCGCAGCACCACGCGCGGGGCTCCGGCACGTCCTGCGGCCCCGCGTGCGGCTCAGCCCCGGTTCCGCTCCTCCACGAACGCGTTGTACGCCGCCACCTGCGCCCGCCGCGCCGTACGCTCCACCGGCCGCAGCGCCACCGAGCGGGCCGCCATCTCCGAGGCGCTCACCGCGCCGCCGTGGCCGCTCTCGTACGCCGTCTCCACCAGGAGCCCGACGCGCTGCGCCAGTTCGAGCACGCGTACGGCCCGCGGGGGATAGCCGGGGGCGAGGACCTCGCGGCCCCGCTCGGCGCGGGCCCGGTACGCCTCGACGGCCGCCTCCGCGACGGGCCCGGAGCCCGCCACGTCGAGCCGGGTCAGCACCTCTGTCGCCTCCCGCAGGGCCTCCGCCAGCTCCCGCTCGGCCTCGCCCAGGGAGGGCACGTCGGCCGGCGGGGCCTCCCGCACCGGCAGGCAGTGCCACATCACCTGGACATGGACATCACCCTCGGGCCCGGCCTCGTACACCTCGGGGATCAGCCCGAGCGCCGCGCCGAAGCAGAGGACGGCCTCCTCGGCGGCGACCGCCCGCGCGTTGAACTCCGGCGGCCCGCTCAGGCCCAGCGGATGGCCCGGCGCGGGCAGCGCGACCCGCAGGCCGCTCACGCCGAGCGCCCGCAGCCGCCCGAGCGCCAGCGAGAGCCCGACAGGTCCCGGTTCCCCGGGAATCCCCTCGACGCGGTGCACCGCGTCGTCCCCGACGATCGCGAGCACCGCGTCATCAGGAGCAATAAAACCGGTCAAAAGGGCATTTCCCCATGCGGCGAGGCGTCCGGAGCGTGGTTCTGTGAGCATGCGCCCCACCATAGGAGCCCGGCACGGTGCCAAAACCCCGACCGAGGGAATGGGCCACCTGGGCAGTGGCGTAGGTTTTACCCGGGGGCTGCGTCCAGTGCCGAACAAGCCGAACCTCTCCACGGACGCATGCGAGACGGCCGATGACTGCAATGGGAGACAACGCGCTCATGAGCGATGTACTGGAGCTGGAGGACGTATCCGTGGTCCGCGAGGGCCGGGCTCTGGTGGACCAGGTCTCCTGGTCGGTGAAGGAGGGCGAGCGCTGGGTCATCCTCGGACCCAACGGCGCGGGCAAGACCACCCTCCTGAACATCGCCTCGAGCTACCTCTTCCCGAGCAGCGGCACCGCCACGATCCTCGGCGAGACGCTGGGCAGGCCCGGCACGGACGTCTTCGAGCTGCGCCCGCGCATCGGCATCGCCGGCATCGGCCTCGCCGAGAAGCTGCCCAAGCGCCAGACCGTCCTGCAGACGGTGCTCACCGCCGCGTACGGCATGACCGCCGGCTGGCAGGAGTCCTACGAGGACATCGACGAGCAGCGCGCCCGCGCCTTCCTCGACCGCCTCGGCATGAGCGGCTACCTGGACCGCAAGTTCGGCACGCTCTCCGAGGGCGAGCGCAAGCGCACCCTGATCGCCCGCGCCCTGATGACCGACCCCGAGCTGCTCCTCCTCGACGAGCCCGCCGCGGGTCTCGACCTGGGCGGCCGCGAGGACCTCGTCCGGCGCCTCGGCCGCCTCGCCCGCGACCCGATCGCCCCCTCGATGATCATGGTGACGCACCACGTCGAGGAGATCGCCCCGGGCTTCACCCACGTCCTGATGATCCGCCAGGGCAAGGTGCTCGCCGCGGGCCCGCTGGAGCTGGAGCTGACCTCCCGCAACCTGTCGCACTGCTTCGGCCTCCCGCTCGTCGTCGAGCAGCGCGGCGACCGCTGGACCGCGACCGGCCTCCCGCTGAGCTGATCCCCCGCCGCGCGCCCGCGGACCGGTCGTCCCCTGTCGGCGCGGCCGTCCGCGGATCTACCATGACCGGGTGGCAGACATCGACGCATGGGTGTGGTGGCTGATAGGGGCGGCCGCACTCGGAATCCCGCTCGTCATCACCGCCATGCCCGAGCTGGGCATGCTCTCCGTCGGCGCCTGCGCGGGCGCCGCGACCGCCGGCCTCGGCGGCGGCCCGGTCCTCCAGGTCCTGGTCTTCGCCGTCGTCTCCTGCGCGCTGATCGCCGTCGTACGCCCCATAGCCGTACGGCAACGCGCGCAGAAACCGGTGCTGGCCACCAACATCGACGCCCTGAAGGGCAGACAGGCCGTGGTCGTCGAGCGCGTCGACGCGAGCGGCGGCCGGATCAAGCTCGGCGGCGAGATCTGGTCGGCCCGCACACTCGACGGCGAGGCGGTGTACGAACCGGGCCGCCAGGTCGACGTGGTCGACATCGAGGGAGCCACCGCGATCGTCATCTGATCCCGGCCGGGCACTCGGTCAGTATCCGCGGGTGACCTGAACTGCCCCCGCCACATGGGTGGTTCTGACAGACTCGACCAGCAGGAACCCATGATCCTTCCGGCGGGCGGCGCCGGGGGACAACGGCACGAAGGAGCACAGGAGACGCGATGTCAGCGATCATCATCGTCCTGATCATTCTGGTGGTGTTGGTCTTCATCGCCCTGATCAAGACCATCCAGGTCATCCCGCAGGCGAGCGCGGCGATCGTCGAACGCTTCGGCCGCTACACCCGCACACTCAACGCGGGCCTGAACATCGTCGTCCCCTTCATCGACTCCATCCGCAACCGCATCGACCTGCGCGAACAGGTCGTCCCGTTCCCGCCGCAGCCGGTGATCACCCAGGACAACCTCGTCGTCAACATCGACACCGTCATCTACTACCAGGTGACCGACGCGAGGGCCGCGACCTACGAGGTCGCCAGCTACATCCAGGCCATCGAGCAGCTCACCGTCACGACCCTGCGCAACATCATCGGCGGCATGGACCTGGAGCGGACCCTGACCTCCCGCGAGGAGATCAACGCGGCGCTGCGCGGCGTCCTCGACGAGGCCACCGGCAAGTGGGGCATCCGCGTCAACCGCGTCGAGCTCAAGGCGATCGAGCCGCCCACCTCCATCCAGGACTCGATGGAGAAGCAGATGCGCGCCGACCGTGACAAGCGCGCCGCGATCCTCACCGCGGAAGGCATCCGCCAGTCCCAGATCCTCACCGCCGAGGGTGAGAAGCAGTCCGCGATCCTGCGCGCCGAGGGTGAGGCCAAGGCCGCGGCCCTGAAGGCCGAGGGCGAGGCCCAGGCCGTCCGTACGGTCTTCGAGGCGATCCACGCCGGAGACCCGGACCAGAAGCTGCTTTCCTACCAGTACCTCCAGATGCTCCCGAAGATCGCCGAGGGCGACGCCAACAAGCTCTGGATCGTCCCCAGCGAGATCGGCGACGCCCTCAAGGGCCTCAGCGGCGCCATGGGCAACTTCGGCGGAATGGGCGGCGGCGCCCCCAGCCCGTCCGCCGTGGGCAAGGAGCGCCGGGAGCAGCCGCCGATCGACTAGCCGGGCGGGTACGCGGGCAGGGCGGCCTACGCGGCCGCCATCTGCTCGCCCAGCCACTCCGGGAGAGCGGCCCGGTCGGCCGTCGCCAGGGACGCCAGCATCGCGTCGGCGGGCGTCGGCTCGAACGGCTGCACGAGCAGCGGCATCCCCGCCTGCTCCGGTGTCCGGTCGGCCTTGCGGTGATTGTCCTCGGCGCAGGACGCCACCGTGTTCAGCCACGTGTCCTGCCCGCCCTGCGAGCGCGGCACCACGTGGTCCACGGTCGTCGCCCGCCGCCCGCAGTACGCGCACCGGTGCTGGTCCCGCACGAGCACACCCCGCCTCGACCACGGGGCGCGTCTTCGGAACGGCACCCGTACGTACCTGCAGAGCCTGATGACCCGCGGCACCGGAATGTCGAGGGCGGCTCCGCGCATGCGCAGATCGGGATGGGCCTGCTCGACGACGGCCTTGTCCTGCAGCACCAGCACGACGGCTCGGTTCAGCGTCACCGTCGAGAGCGGCTCGAAGCTCGCGTTCAGCACCAATGTGTCCCGCACCCTGCCCACCTCCCGTACGCAGCGGATCACCCCTCGGCGTCCGTGCGTCAACTCTGGCCGCGCGCGCCGAGATGGACAACGCAATAAAAAATGCCCACCTCCGGTCACTTTCAAGACTGGAGGTGGGCAAACGTTCCATGAACGTTACGGCGGGGGCCGGCCGTGGTTACTGCTCCGCGGGAGCCGCGTACTCGGCGACGACCTGGGCGCGCGCCAGCGTGTGGAACCGCAGGTTGAACCCGACGGCGGCGGGCGAGGTGTCCGAGTCGACCCCGAGCTTCTCCTGGTCCACCGCGTACACGGTGAAGACGTAGCGGTGGGCGGGGTCACCGGCCGGCGGCGCCGCGCCGCCGAACTCCTTCGTCCCGTAGTCGTTGCGCACCTGGACGGCGCCCTCGGGCAGGCCCTCGAACTTGCCGCTGCCCGCACCCGTCGGCAGCTCGGTCACCGAGGCCGGGATGTCGAACACGGACCAGTGCCAGAACCCGCTGCCCGTCGGCGCGTCCGGGTCGAAGCACGAGACGGCGAAGCTCTTGGTCTCCGCCGGGAAGCCCTCCCACCGCAGGTGCGGCGAGGTGTTCCCGGCCGCGTGCACCTGCGCGTCGCCGAGCACCCCGCCCGCCTCGAAGTCCTCGCTCACGACGGTGAACGAGGGCACCTGCGGATGGAAGTCGTGCGGCAGCGGCGCTCGATCGGGCTGCTCGGTCACTGGGACACCTCCTGAGTTCACGGGTTCCGGGGAGCGCACAGGCTCCTCAGAGTCCCGGGTTCTACGGAACGCGGACGCTGAAACCCTAGAACCAGTTCTTCCGGCTGCCGACCTCCGACAGCCACTGGTGCAGATACGCCGACCAGTCCGTGGACTGGAAGTCGTGGTGCCCGACGACGAACGAGCGGAACGTGTCGCTGCCCTCGCTGAACAGGCCCGCCTTCTTGTCCATCTCCAGGACGACGTCCATCTCCCGGTCGTCGGCCACGAAGCTCAGCTCCACCTGGTTCAGCCCGCGGTACTGCTGCGGCGGGAAGAACTCGATCTCCTGGTAGAACGGCAGCTTCTGGCGCGTGCCCCGGATGTGCCCCCGCTCCATGTCCGCGCTCTTGAAGCGGAACCCGAGCCGGATGAAGGCGTCCAGGATCGCCTGCTGCGACGGCAGCGGGTGCACGCTGATCGGGTCCAGGTCCCCGGAGTCCACGGCCCGCGCGATCTCCAGCTCGGTCGTCACGCCGATGTTCATCCCGCGCAGCTGCTGCCCGTCGATCGTGGTGACCGGCGTCTCCCACGGGATCTCCAGCCCGAAGGGCACCGCGTGCACCGCGTTCGCCTGGAGGGAGAAGGCGCCGCCGAGCCGCACCTTCGTGAACTCGATGTCCTGCTTGACCTCCTGGTCACCGCCCTCGACCTCGACCCGGGCCTGCAGACCGACGGACAGCCCCTCGATCTCCTGGTCCACGGAGCCGCCCTGGATCCGGACCTCGCCTGGACCACACCGCCGGGCACGACATTGGCCTCGGTCAGCACCGTCTCGACGGACGCCCCGCCCGCACCCAGACTCGCCAGCAGTCGCTTGAAGCCCATGACTCGATCTCCTCCGTAGGTGAACCACAACCAGAACCACCGTCAGAACCGGCACCAGGATCAGGCGGGCCCCCGGTTCGCGCGTGCCGCGACCACACGTTCCGTTACCCTCGGACGGCATGATCGCGGCCCCTGACCGTACGCCCCTGACCCGCTCGTTCTTCGACCGGCCGGTCCTCGACGTCGCCCCTGACCTCCTGGGACGCGTCCTGGTGCACCACACCGCGGACGGCCCCGTCGAACTCCGCCTCACCGAGGTCGAGGCGTACGACGGCGCCAACGACCCGGGCTCCCACGCTACAAAGGACAGACCGCCCGCAACCGCGTGATGTTCGGCCCGCCCGGACATGTGTACGTCTACTTCACCTACGGCATGTGGCACTGCATGAATCTCGTGTGCGGCCCGGAGGGCACCGCGAGCGGGGTCCTGCTGCGCGCCGGCGAGATCGTCGAGGGCGCCGAGTTCGCCCGCAAACGTCGACTTTCGGCCCGGAACGACAGAGAACTGGCCAAAGGCCCGGCACGCCTCGCCACGGCGCTGGCGGTGGGCCGCGACCTCGACGGCGCGGACGCCTGCGCCCCAGGCGACGCGCCCTTCGAGGTCCTGCACGGCACACCGGTCGCCGCTGACCAGGTACGCAGCGGTCCACGGACCGGGGTCGCCGGTGACGGCGGCGTCCACCCGTGGCGCTTCTGGATCGCCGACGACCCGACGGTGAGCCCCTACCGGGCCCATACGCCGCGCCGCCGCCGAACTTGACGCACTCTTGCGCGATCCGTAAGGTAGTCCGAGCCGCTTGACCCGGGTATGGCGTTCAGCCGACAACCGGATGCGGCCAAACCACACCTACGATCTCCTTCACGGGGACTTTTCTGCGTGCTCGCACGCCGGAATTCGAACCCGCGAAACTCAATTATGAGTTGCGGCGGGAATGGGTTAACGTAGTGGAAGCGCCGAAAGGCAAAGGCCCTCCAACGGCCACCGGAAATGAATTCAGAACCGGAAACGGAACGGAAAACGGATCTGGTAAGGTTGGAAACGCAAGACAGCAAGACCGAAGGGAAGCGCCCGGAGGAAAGCCACGAGAGAGTCTCTCGGGTAAGTACAAAGGAAGCGTCCGTTCCTTGAGAACTCAACAGCGTGCCAAAAGTCAACGCCAGATATGTTGATTACCCCGTCTCCGGCCGTCATCTGATGGTTGGGACGAGGTTCCTTTGAAACAAAACACAGCGAGGACGCTGTGACCGGACGGGACTATTCCTCCCGCCCGGTCCGCTCTCGTGGTGTCACCGGGATATCCCGGAAACATTCACGGAGAGTTTGATCCTGGCTCAGGACGAACGCTGGCGGCGTGCTTAACACATGCAAGTCGAACGATGAACCACTTCGGTGGGGATTAGTGGCGAACGGGTGAGTAACACGTGGGCAATCTGCCCTTCACTCTGGGACAAGCCCTGGAAACGGGGTCTAATACCGGATAACACTTCCGTCCTCCTGGACGGTGGTTAAAAGCTCCGGCGGTGAAGGATGAGCCCGCGGCCTATCAGCTTGTTGGTGAGGTAATGGCTCACCAAGGCGACGACGGGTAGCCGGCCTGAGAGGGCGACCGGCCACACTGGGACTGAGACACGGCCCAGACTCCTACGGGAGGCAGCAGTGGGGAATATTGCACAATGGGCGAAAGCCTGATGCAGCGACGCCGCGTGAGGGATGACGGCCTTCGGGTTGTAAACCTCTTTCAGCAGGGAAGAAGCGAAAGTGACGGTACCTGCAGAAGAAGCGCCGGCTAACTACGTGCCAGCAGCCGCGGTAATACGTAGGGCGCAAGCGTTGTCCGGAATTATTGGGCGTAAAGAGCTCGTAGGCGGCTTGTCACGTCGGTTGTGAAAGCCCGGGGCTTAACCCCGGGTCTGCAGTCGATACGGGCAGGCTAGAGTGTGGTAGGGGAGATCGGAATTCCTGGTGTAGCGGTGAAATGCGCAGATATCAGGAGGAACACCGGTGGCGAAGGCGGATCTCTGGGCCATTACTGACGCTGAGGAGCGAAAGCGTGGGGAGCGAACAGGATTAGATACCCTGGTAGTCCACGCCGTAAACGGTGGGAACTAGGTGTTGGCGACATTCCACGTCGTCGGTGCCGCAGCTAACGCATTAAGTTCCCCGCCTGGGGAGTACGGCCGCAAGGCTAAAACTCAAAGGAATTGACGGGGGCCCGCACAAGCAGCGGAGCATGTGGCTTAATTCGACGCAACGCGAAGAACCTTACCAAGGCTTGACATACACCGGAAAACCCTGGAGACAGGGTCCCCCTTGTGGTCGGTGTACAGGTGGTGCATGGCTGTCGTCAGCTCGTGTCGTGAGATGTTGGGTTAAGTCCCGCAACGAGCGCAACCCTTGTTCTGTGTTGCCAGCATGCCCTTCGGGGTGATGGGGACTCACAGGAGACCGCCGGGGTCAACTCGGAGGAAGGTGGGGACGACGTCAAGTCATCATGCCCCTTATGTCTTGGGCTGCACACGTGCTACAATGGCCGATACAATGAGCTGCGATACCGCAAGGTGGAGCGAATCTCAAAAAGTCGGTCTCAGTTCGGATTGGGGTCTGCAACTCGACCCCATGAAGTTGGAGTTGCTAGTAATCGCAGATCAGCATTGCTGCGGTGAATACGTTCCCGGGCCTTGTACACACCGCCCGTCACGTCACGAAAGTCGGTAACACCCGAAGCCGGTGGCCCAACCCCTTGTGGGAGGGAGCTGTCGAAGGTGGGACTGGCGATTGGGACGAAGTCGTAACAAGGTAGCCGTACCGGAAGGTGCGGCTGGATCACCTCCTTTCTAAGGAGCACTTCTTACCGACACCCTTCGGGGTGAGGCCAGAGGCCAGTACATCGGCGCACGTTCGATGCTGGTTGCTCATGGGTGGAACGTTGACTATTCGACCTGGTTGTCGGGTCGGAGGCTGTGAGTACTGCCCTCGGGGCGTGGAAAGCATGATCTCCGGACGGGACCGGGTCGGGCACGCTGTTGGGTATCTGAGGGTACGGACTTGTTCCTGACCTCAATGCCGGCCCCGGTGAAGATCTGCGTGAGCGGGTTGTGACGGGTGGTTGGTCGTTGTTTGAGAACTGCACAGTGGACGCGAGCATCTGTGGCCAAGTTTTTAAGGGCGCACGGTGGATGCCTTGGCACCAGGAACCGATGAAGGACGTGGGAGGCCACGATAGTCCCCGGGGAGTCGTCAACCAGGCTTTGATCCGGGGGTTTCCGAATGGGGAAACCCGGCAGTCGTCATGGGCTGTCACCCGCTGCTGAACACATAGGCAGTGTGGAGGGAACGCGGGGAAGTGAAACATCTCAGTACCCGCAGGAAGAGAAAACAACCGTGATTCCGGGAGTAGTGGCGAGCGAAACTGGATGAGGCCAAACCTACGACGTGTGAGACCCGGCAGGGGTTGCGTCGTGGGGGTTGTGGGATCTCTCTTTCACAGTCTGCCGGCTGTGAGACGAGTCAGAAACCGTTGATGTAGGCGAAGGACATGCGAAAGGTCCGGCGTAGAGGGTAAGACCCCCGTAGTCGAAACGTCAGCGGCTCGTTTGAGAGACACCCAAGTAGCACGGGGCCCGAGAAATCCCGTGTGAATCTGGCGGGACCACCCGTTAAGCCTAAATATTCCCTGGTGACCGATAGCGGATAGTACCGTGAGGGAATGGTGAAAAGTACCGCGGGAGCGGAGTGAAATAGTACCTGAAACCGTGTGCCTACAAGCCGTGGGAGCGTCGCGCAAGGAACTTGTTCCTTGCGTCGTGACTGCGTGCCTTTTGAAGAATGAGCCTGCGAGTTTGCGGTGTGTTGCGAGGTTAACCCGTGTGGGGAAGCCGTAGCGAAAGCGAGTCCGAATAGGGCGACATAGTAGCGCGCTCAAGACCCGAAGCGGAGTGATCTAGCCATGGGCAGGTTGAAGCGGAGGTAAGACTTCGTGGAGGACCGAACCCACCAGGGTTGAAAACCTGGGGGATGACCTGTGGTTAGGGGTGAAAGGCCAATCAAACTCCGTGATAGCTGGTTCTCCCCGAAATGCATTTAGGTGCAGCGTCGTGTGTTTCTTGCCGGAGGTAGAGCACTGGATAGGCGATGGGCCCTACCGGGTTACTGACCTTAGCCAAACTCCGAATGCCGGTAAGTGAGAGCGCGGCAGTGAGACTGTGGGGGATAAGCTCCATGGTCGAGAGGGAAACAGCCCAGAGCATCGACTAAGGCCCCTAAGCGTACGCTAAGTGGGAAAGGATGTGGAGTCGCACAGACAACCAGGAGGTTGGCTTAGAAGCAGCCACCCTTGAAAGAGTGCGTAATAGCTCACTGGTCTAGTGATTCCGCGCCGACAATGTAGCGGGGCTCAAGCGTACCGCCGAAGTCGTGTCATTCATGCAACAGCCCCAACGGGTGTATGGATGGGTAGGGGAGCGTCGTGTGCCGGGTGAAGCCGCAGCGGAAGCTAGTGGTGGACGGTTCACGAGTGAGAATGCAGGCATGAGTAGCGATACACACGTGAGAAACGTGTGCGCCGATTGACTAAGGGTTCCTGGGTCAAGCTGATCTGCCCAGGGTAAGTCGGGACCTAAGGCGAGGCCGACAGGCGTAGTCGATGGATAACCGGTTGATATTCCGGTACCCGCTGTGAAGCGTCAAACATCGAATCCAGTGATGCTAAGGCCGTGAAGCCGTTCCGGACCCTTCGGGGAATGGAAAGTGGTGGAGCCGCCGGCCCGATCTGGTAGTAGGTGAGTGATGGGGTGACGCAGGAAGGTAGTCCAGCCCGGGCGGTGGTTGTCCCGGGGTAAGGGTGTAGCCCGTCATCTAGGCAAATCCGGATGACATGAGGGTGAGACCTGATGCCGAGCCGATTGTGGTGAAGTGGATGATCCTATGCTGTCGAGAAAAGCCTCTAGCGAGTTTCATGGCGGCCCGTACCCTAAACCGACTCAGGTGGTCAGGTAGAGAATACCGAGGCGTTCGGGTGAACTATGGTTAAGGAACTCGGCAAAATGCCCCCGTAACTTCGGGAGAAGGGGGGCCATCACCGGTGATGACATTTACTGTCTGAGCTGGGGGTGGCCGCAGAGACCAGCGAGAAGCGACTGTTTACTAAAAACACAGGTCCGTGCGAAGCCGTAAGGCGATGTATACGGACTGACGCCTGCCCGGTGCTGGAACGTTAAGGGGACCGGTTAGTGCACTTTCGGGTGTGCGAAGCTGAGAACTTAAGCGCCAGTAAACGGCGGTGGTAACTATAACCATCCTAAGGTAGCGAAATTCCTTGTCGGGTAAGTTCCGACCTGCACGAATGGCGTAACGACTTCTCGACTGTCTCAACCATAGGCCCGGTGAAATTGCACTACGAGTAAAGATGCTCGTTTCGCGCAGCAGGACGGAAAGACCCCGGGACCTTTACTACAGTTTGATATTGGTGTTCGGTTCGGCTTGTGTAGGATAGGTGGGAGACTGTGAACTCTGGACGCCAGTTCAGGGGGAGTCGTCGTTGAAATACCACTCTGGTCGTGCTGGATGTCTAACCTGGGTCCGTGATCCGGATCAGGGACAGTGTCTGATGGGTAGTTTAACTGGGGCGGTTGCCTCCTAAAGAGTAACGGAGGCGCCCAAAGGTTCCCTCAGCCTGGTTGGTAATCAGGTGTTGAGTGTAAGTGCACAAGGGAGCTTGACTGTGAGACCGACGGGTCGAGCAGGGACGAAAGTCGGGACTAGTGATCCGGCGGTGGCTTGTGGAAGCGCCGTCGCTCAACGGATAAAAGGTACCCCGGGGATAACAGGCTGATCTTCCCCAAGAGTCCATATCGACGGGATGGTTTGGCACCTCGATGTCGGCTCGTCGCATCCTGGGGCTGGAGTCGGTCCCAAGGGTTGGGCTGTTCGCCCATTAAAGCGGTACGCGAGCTGGGTTTAGAACGTCGTGAGACAGTTCGGTCCCTATCCGCTGTGCGCGTAGGAGTCTTGAGAAGGGCTGTCCCTAGTACGAGAGGACCGGGACGGACGAACCTCTGGTGTGCCAGTTGTCCTGCCAAGGGCATGGCTGGTTGGCTACGTTCGGAAAGGATAACCGCTGAAAGCATCTAAGCGGGAAGCCTGCTTCGAGATGAGGACTCCCACCCCCATGAGGGGTTAAGGCTCCCAGTAGACGACTGGGTTGATAGGCCAGATCTGGAAGCCCGGTAACGGGTGGAGGTGACTGGTACTAATAGGCCGAGGGCTTGTCCTCAGTTGCTCGCGTCCACTGTGTTGTTCCCAGACAACGAACAGGCTGTGCTGGCTGAACAGTTGCACCTATCAATTGAAGAGTGTGCTAGTTCGCCGCCCTGTTCTTATGCCCCTCCATGAGGGGCGTCTGAAAGGGTTTCGGTGGTCATAGCGTGAGGGAAACGCCCGGTTACATTCCGAACCCGGAAGCTAAGCCTCACAGCGCCGATGGTACTGCAGGGGGGACCCTGTGGGAGAGTAGGACGCCGCCGAACTATTATTGAGAGGACCTTCGGTCCCGGCACACATGCTGGGACCGAAGGTCCTTTTTGTTTTTCCAGAGCTTTTTCTCGGAGCGCGCCGGCACCCCGGCTGCGCGAGAATGACTGCGGTACCGAAGACAGGAGTCCCCCCATGTCCCCCAACTCTCCCGACGATCGCCCGGAGCGCGACCAGCGCCGCCGGGACAGTGGCGACCGGGGCGGTTACCGCGGGGGCGCTCCGCGCGGTGACCGGCGTGGTGAGCGTCCGCAGGGTGACCGGGATCGTGGGCCTCGTCGTGAGGGGGACCGGCCCTCGTACCGGCGCGATGACCGGCGGGACGATCGGCGTGACGACAATCGCGGTGGTGGGTTCCGGCGGGATGACAGCCGTGGTGGTGGGTTCCGTGGGCGCGATGATCGGCCCTCGTACGGCGGTGGCGACCGGGACCGCGACCGGGATCGCGGGCCGCGTCGTGATGGTGACCGGCCGTCCTTCCGGCGGGACGAGCGTCGGGACGACCGGCGCGACGACAATCGCGGTGGTGGCTTCCGTGGGCGGGACGACCGGCCCTCGTACGGCGGTGGCGATCGTGACCGGGATCGTGGGCCTCGTCGTGACGGGGACCGGCCCTCGTACCGGCGCGATGACCGGCGGGACGATCGGCGTGACGACAGTCGCGGTGGTGGGTTCCGGCGGGACGACAGCCGTGGTGGTGGGTTCCGTGGGCGCGATGATCGGCCCTCGTACGGTGGTGGCGACCGGGACCGTGACCGGGATCGCGGGCCTCGTCGTGATGGTGACCGGCCGTCCTTCCGGCGGGACGAGCGTCGCGATGACCGGCGTGATGAGCGGCGCGACGACAATCGCGGTGGTGGCTTCCGGGGGCGGGACGACCGGCCCTCGTACCGTCGTGATGACCGGGACCGTGATCGGGATCGTGGGCCTCGTCGTGAGGGGGACCGGCCCTCGTACCGGCGGGATGACCGGCGTGACGACAGTCGCGGTGGTGGGTTCCGGCGGGATGACAGCCGTGGTGGTGGGTTCCGGGGGCGGGACGACCGTGGTGGGCGGCCCGGTGGTGGCTACCGTGGGCGGGACGATCGTCGCGATGACCGGCGGGACGACCGGCGTGGTGGCGGGCGGTTCCGGGATGAGCGGGATCGGGATCGTGAGCCGATCAAGCGGCTGCCGATTCCGGAGGACGTCTCCGGGTTCGAGCTCGACAGGGACGTGCAGCAGGAGCTTCAGTCGCTGCCGAAGGGGCTCGCGGAGGATGTCTCCAAGAACCTCGTCATGGTCGCTCGGCTGATCGACGAGGACCCGGAGAAGGCGTACGGGTACGCGAAGGTCGCGCTGCGGCTCGCGTCACGTGTGGCCGCTGTGCGCGAGGCCGCCGGGTTCGCCGCGTACGCGAACCAGGAGTACGGCGATGCCCTCGCCGAGTTCCGGGCCGCGCGGCGGATGACCGGGCGTGTGGAGCTGTGGCCCGTCATGGCCGACTGCGAGCGGGGGCTCGGGCGGCCGGAGAAGGCGCTCGACATGGCCGGGGCGCCCGAGGTGCAGAAGCTCGACAAGGCCGGGCAGGTCGAGATGCGGCTCGTCGCGGCCGGTGCTCGGCGTGACATGGGGCAGCTGGACGCCGCCATCGTGACGCTGCAGAGCCCCGAACTGGCGTCGAACTCCGTGCAGCCGTGGACGGCGCGGCTTCGGTACGCGTACGCCGACGCGCTGCTGGCCGTCGGGCGTGAGGGTGAGGCGCGCGAATGGTTCGCCAAGGCTGTTGAGTCCGACAAGGACGGCAGCACCGACGCGTCGGACCGGCTTGCCGAACTGGACGGGGTCGAGTTCGTCGACGCGTTCGACGGGGATGAGGACGGCGACGCCGAGACCGACGCCGGTGACGGTGACGACGCGAAGTAGTTGTTCGCGGCGGGATGTGTGGTGACGACTGACGGGCGGGCCTTCGGGTTCGCCCGTCAGTCGTTTCTGCGGTTAGCCGTTGCCGTCCGTCGTGAGTGTGCGCATGACCAGGCCCGTGGCCGGCTTCGGGCCGAACGATGTCGACTTGCGGGGCATCGTCACGCCTTGGCGGGCCAGGTCGCGGACGACTTCTTCGCGGACCGGGTGCATCAGGACCGCTGTGCCGCCGTCGCGGCGGGCCTTCTCGACTGTCGCGTCCGTGGCGTGGATGTACGTGACGTCGGCGGGGGAGTCCTCGGCGATGCCCCACAGGTGGGCGAGGAGGGTGGAGTGCAGGACCGTCGCGTCCAGGGTGCGCCAGGGCTCGGGGCGGTCCTTCGGGACCGTGCGGTCGAGGAGGGCCGGGTCGGGGCGGTCGAGCAGGTGGTAGCTGTCGGCCGTGCCGGTGAGGAGGAACGCGTTGCCCTCGCGGGCCGCCTCCGCGAGGGCGTCCATCGCGCGGGGGAGCGGGCCCGGGACTTCCCGGATGCGGAAGTGGGGGGACGCCGCTGCCAGGGCCTCGTCCAGGGGGAGGTTGTTCAGGAGGCGGTGGATCGCGCGGACGCGCAGCGGGTAGCTGGCCGTGTCCACGAGGAGGACCAGGCCGTGGTCCCAGGGGGACGGTGACGGGTGCTCGGCGCGCAGCCGCAGGTAGGTGGCCCAGCGGTGGTGGCCGTCGGCGATGAGGGCCTGGCGGTGGGAGAGGTCCTCCTGGATCGTGCGGATGTCCGACGGGTCCGTGATCGCCCACAGGCGGTGGCTGTAGCCGTCCTCGGTGGTTGTGGAGAGGAGGGGCCTGGTGTGGCGGGTGGTTCGCTCGATGAGGGCTGCCGCGGCGCCGGGGGCCTCGTCCGTGGCCGGGGCGGCGTCGGGTGTCCTGTCGTCCGTCGGGCTGGCGGCGGGCGCGCTGTCGTCCGTCGGGCCGGTGTCGGGTGTCCTGTCGTCCGTCGGGCTGGTGTCGGGAGTCTGGTCGGCGGTCGGGCCGGCAGCGGGCGCCCTGTCGTCCGTCGGGCCGGCGCCGGGTGTCCTGTCGTCCGTCGGGCCGGCGCCGGGTGTCCTGTCGTCCGTCGGGCCGGCGCCGGGTGTCCTGTCGTCCGTCGGGCCGGCGCCGGGTGTCCTGTCGTCCGTCGGGCCGGCGCCGGGTGCGCTGTCGTCCGTCGGGCCGGTGGCGGGTGTCCTGTCGGTCGCCGTATTGGTGCCGAGTGTCTCGTCCGTGGACGGGGCGTCGCCCGGCAGGCCGTCGGTGGCCGGGGTGGCATCAGTCAGTGCGTCGGCGGGCCGGTCTGTGCCGCGGTAGGTCAGGAGGAGTGGCTCGAAGTTTGCCTGTGTTGTGCGCATCAGGCCCGCTCGGTCCTCGACGATGTGCGGCATGACGTCCTCGTGCGGCAGGACCACGCCCTCCGCCGCGTCGGACAGGCGCAGGGCGCCGATGAGGCCGCGCTGGAGGAGTTCGCCGTTGCGCTGCTCGTAGACGTAGAGGGCCGGTTCCGTGTCGGCGGCCAGGATGCCTTCGGCCAGCCAGCGGTGCAGGGTGGCGGCCGCCTGGTCGTTGCGGGACTGCGGGGACGTGGCCTGCGGGAGGATCAGGCGGACGATGTTGTGCGGGTCCGCGCTCTCCAGGTGGAGCAGGCCGTCCGGGCGGACGACGACGTCGTACGGGGGTGAGGTGACGGCCGCGAGGCTGCCGATGCGCTCGGGGTCGTAGCGCACCCCGCGGAAGGGGCGCAGATCCAGGCCGTCACCTGCAGTGTTCATGCGGGCATCGTACGAGTGTCAGTGGCGTGGGGGATGATCGGGGGAGTGGGATCGAGGAAGGGCGGAACGGAATGAGCCAGAGTGCGAGCGGTGCGGCCGGCGCGGAGCCGCGGGTGCGGCCGGGGAGCAGTGCGCGGGCGCTGAGCGAGGCGTACGACACCGCGCTGCTCGACCTGGACGGGGTGGTGTACGCGGGTGGGCACGCCATCGCACATGCCGTGGACTCGCTGGCGGATGCGCGGGAGGCGGGGATGCGGCTCGCGTACGTCACCAACAACGCGTTGCGCACGCCGGACGCCGTTGCCGAGCACCTCGTGGAGCTGGGGATTCCTACCGAGGCCGATGACGTGATCACGTCGGCGCAGGCTGTCGCGCGGCTGGTGAGTGAGCAGTTGCCGGAGGGGGCGCGCGTGCTTGTCGTCGGCGGGGAGGGGCTGCGGGTCGCGCTGCGGGAGCGGGGGCTTGTGCCGGTCGAGTCGGCGGAGGATGAGCCGGTCGCCGTCGTGCAGGGGTACGGGGGCCCGACATGGCGTGGGGGCGGTTCGCCGAGGCCTGTTATGCCATCGCGGGTGGTGGCGTGCCCTGGTTCGCGTCCAACACCGACCTGACGATCCCGAGCCGGCGCGCGGCATCGCCCCGGGGAACGGGCGGCGTGGAGGTCGTCCGGATCGCGACGGGGGCGGAGCCGCAGGTCGCGGGAGCCGTTGCCGCCGATGCACCGGGAGACCATTCTGCGTACGGGGGCGAGGACGCCGCTGGTGGTCGGGGACCGGCTGGACACGGACATCGAGGGGGCGTTCAACGGGGGGGTCGATTCGCTGCTCGTGCTCACCGGGGTGACGGACGCGGCGCAGCTGCGGAGTGCTCACCGGCAGCCCGAGGTGACGGTCGAGGGGACGGGTTCCGGTGCGGCGGGTGGACCGCCTCGCGGGGCAGGAGCGGCTGGAGCTCGAGGGGGACGGTGACGCGATGGACGGGCTGCGGGCGCTGTGCGCGGCGGCCTGGACGGTCGCGGGGGACGGGTGTGTGAGCTGGACGCGGAGAAGGCGCTGGGGCGGCTGGAGCTTTAGGTCGCCGGGGGGGGCAGGCAGGTGACGAGTGTCCTCGGGCCGCCTCCTCGCCCGAGACTGCAAGCCGTCTCTGTCGTCAGGAGCGCGAGGCGTGACAGGGCGCGGGCATGAGGGATGCTTTTCGCGGGCAGCGGGCAGCGGCAGCGGGCAGCGGGCAGCGGGCAGCGGGCAGCGGGCAGCGGGCCAGCGGAATTGGGCCGAATTGGAGGGTAGGCTAACCTAACCTCGTGTTGGTCGACAGTCCCCCAGAAACGAGCGCGGACACCGCTCCCGCGCCACCAGGCCGCCGTACGGCGATCCGTAGGCCGGGTGCTCGCCTCGGTCGTCGTGTTGATCGCCGTGTGTGTGGCGAGCATCGCCGTCGGCGCCAAACCGCTCTCGCTCGATCAGGTCTGGCACGGGCTGTTCCACGATTCGGGGAACTACGCCGACATTGTTGTCGGGGAGCGCGTCTCCCGGACGCTGCTCGGTCTGCTCGCCGGGCTCGCGCTCGGCCTCGCCGGAGCGGTGCTGCAGGCGCTGACCCGCAATCCGCTCGCCGACCCCGGCATCCTGGGCATCAACATGGGCGCCTCCGCCGCCGTCGTCACCGCGATCAGCTTCTTCGGCGTGGCCTCGTTCAGCGGCTATGTGTGGTTCGCGTTCGCCGGGTCCGCCGCTGTGGGTGTGCTCGTGTATGTGCTCGGCGGCACGCGCAGTGCGACGCCCGTGCGGCTCGCGCTCGCCGGTACCGCGATCACCGCCGCGCTCTCCGGCTACCTCTACGCCGTGATGATCACCGACGACGTGGCGCTGAACCGGATGCGGTTCTGGCAGGTCGGCTCGCTTGCCAGCGCCAAGATGGACACGATCGAGCAGGTGCTGCCGTTCATCGCCGTCGGTGCCGTGCTGGCCCTGGGACTCGCCCGGCCGCTCAACGCGATGGCCATGGGCGACGACACCGCCCGCGCCCTCGGCGCCCACCTCGGCCGCACCCGCGCCCTCAGCATGGCCGCCGCGACGCTGCTCTGCGGCGCCGCCACCGCCGCCTGCGGGCCCATCGTCTTCGTCGGCCTGATGGTGCCGCACATCGTGCGCTCGTTCACCGGGCCCGACATGCGCTGGATCCTGCCGTACGCGGCGGTCCTCTCGCCCGTGCTGCTGCTCGGGGCCGATGTGGTCGGCCGCATCGTCGCCCGCCCCGCCGAGCTCCAGGTCGGCGTCGTCACCGCGGTCATCGGCGCCCCGGTCTTCATCCTTCTCGTACGACGCCGGAGGCTGGCCCAGCTGTGAAGACCACCAAGGCGCCCCGGACCTCCAAGGCCCTCCGTACCCCGAAGGCGATACGCACTCCGGGCGGGCTCTCCCTGCGGCTCGACGTCCGCTCGGCCGTCGTCGTGGCCTTGCTCGTCGTGGCCGCGCTCGCCGCGAGCGTCGTCCTCATCGGCACCGGCGACTTCCCGATCCCGGCCCTCGACGTCCTGCGCACCCTCGCCGGGCACGGCAACGCCGGGCAGGAGTTCATCATCAACGACCTGCGCCTTCCGCGGGTCCTCGTCGGCCTCCTGGTCGGCGGCGCGCTCGGGCTGTCCGGCGCGCTCTTCCAGTCCATCTCGCGCAACCCGCTCGGCAGCCCCGACGTGCTCGGCCTCGGCCAGGGCTCGACCGCGGGCGCCCTCGTCATGATCGTGATCTTCGGCGGCAGCGCCGGGCAGGTCGCGATCGGCGCGCTCGTCGGCGGGCTCGTCACCGGCCTCGCGATCTACCTCCTCGCCTGGAAGCGGGGCGTGCACGGGTACCGGCTCGTCCTGGTCGGCATCGGCGTCTCCGCGTTCGTCACCGCCGTCAACGGCTATCTGCTGACCAAGGCCGACTTCGTGGACGCGGCCCGCGCCACCGTGTGGATGACCGGCTCGCTCAACGGGCGCGGCTGGGAGCAGGTGTGGCCGCTGCTCATCCTGTTCGCGGTCCTCGTGCCGCTCGTCGCCGTGTTCGCGCGGCCGCTGCGGATGCTGGAGATGGGCGACGACTCGGCCGGCGCGCTCGGCATCCGCGTCGAACGGACCCGGCTGCTGCTGCTCACCGCTTCCGTCTTCCTCACCGCCGCCGCGACCGCCGCCGCGGGACCGGTGACCTTCGTGGCGCTCACCGCCCCGCAGATCGTCCGGCGCCTGACCAAGTCGCCGGGCCCGAACCTGCTGGCCGCCACCTGGATGGGCGCGACGCTGCTCATCGTCGCCGACCTCGTCTCGCAGCGGATGTTCGGCGCGGACCAGCTGCCCGTCGGCGTCGTCACCGGCGTCGTCGGCGGCGCGTACCTGCTGTGGCTCCTCGTCACCGAGCGCAAGGCGGGCCGGATATGAGCCGCCTTCGCCCCACTCCTCAGGCGGACCAGCCGCACCACCCCCAAAGGAGCACCGCTGTGAACAGGCTGATAGCCGACGACGTGACCCTCGGCTACGACCAGCGCGTCATCGCCGAGAAGCTCTCCGTGGAGATCCCCGACCACTCCTTCACGGTGATCGTCGGCCCGAACGCCTGCGGCAAGTCCACCCTGCTGCGCGCCCTGTCGCGGATGCTCAAGCCGAGCGCGGGCCGCGTCCTGCTCGACGGCAGCGTGATCCAGTCGATGCCCGCGAAGAAGGTCGCCAAGACGCTCGGCCTCCTTCCGCAGTCGTCCGTGGCGCCCGACGGGATCACCGTCGGCGACCTCGTCGCGCGCGGCCGCTACCCGCACCAGGGCCTGCTGCGCCAGTGGTCGCCGGAGGACGAGCGGGTCGTACGGGAGTCGATGGAGTCGACCGGCGTCGCCGAGCTCGCCGACCGGTACGTGGACGAGCTGTCCGGCGGTCAGCGCCAGCGCGTGTGGATCGCCATGGCGCTCGCCCAGCAGACGCCGCTGCTCCTCCTCGACGAGCCGACGACGTACCTCGACATCCAGCACCAGATCGACGTGCTCGACCTCTGCGCCGAGCTGCACGAGGAGCAGGGGCGCACGCTCGTCGCCGTCCTGCACGACCTCAACCACGCCGCCCGGTACGCGACCCACCTCATCGCCCTGCGCGGCGGTGAGGTGATCGCCGAGGGCGCGCCGAAGGACATCGTCACCGCCGATCTCGTCGAGCGGCTGTTCGGGATGAAGTGCCAGGTCATCGACGACCCGGAGACGGGGACGCCGCTGGTCGTGCCGGCTGCCCGCAAGGCGCGCAGGCCCGCGCACCCCAAGGCACCGGAAGCGGCCGCGGACGTGGACTCCGAGGTGGCTAAAGCAGCGTCCTGAGGCGCAGCAGGTCGCGGAACGAGGCCTCCAGCTTGACCCGGCCCGCGGCCCACGCCTTCGCGAAGTTCAGCCGGCCGTCCACCAGGGCCACCAGGTCGTCGCCCGTCATCGCGAGGCGGATCTGCGCCTTCTCGGCGGGCGGCCCGGGATACGTGGAGAGGACCTCGATCCGGCCGTCCCGCAGACGGCCGGAGAACGTCATGTCCAGGTCCGTGATGCGGCAGCTCAGGGTGCGGTCGAGCGCGGCGGCGGCCCGCACGTCCCCGTCCGCGCCCGCCATGCTGTCCGAGAGTTTGTCGAGTGCCGCGCGGCACTCCTCCGTAGTGGCCATCGTGATCGACGGTACACCGGGCTTCCGAGGTAGCGTCTGGGCATGAGTGACACTCCCGCCGAGCACCCCGCCGAACAGCCGAACGCGCCGTTCGAGCCCGCGGCCCCGGCGCCCCTCGGCATCGTGCGCACCCCCACCGGCAACGCCGCCGTGGACGCCGAGATCGAGCGGCTCGGCGATGTGGACCACCTCGCGGCGGACGGACACGTCGAGGTGTACGAGGATGTACACCAGGGCCTCCGGAACGCGCTGACCGCGCTCGACGCCAGGCCCCAGCCGTCACCCACGTATCCAGCGTCGCCCTCATCGACGTACGAGCACAGGAGCTGAACCGACCGTGGCAGGTGTGGCACGTCGCCGCCTCGACGCCGAACTCGTCCACCGCAAGCTGGCCCGCTCCCGGGAGCACGCCAGCCAGCTGATCGCCGCCGGGCGGGTGAGTGTGGCCAAGATCGTCGCGACCAAGCCCGCGACCCAGGTGCAGGCCGGGGTGTCGATCGTCGTCGCCTCGGACGACAGCGACCCCGACTACGTCTCGCGCGGCGGGCACAAGCTCGCGGGCGCGCTCGCCGCGTTCGGGCCGCAGGGACTTGACGTCAAGGGACGGCGGGCGCTCGACGCCGGGGCGTCGACGGGCGGGTTCACCGATGTCCTGCTGCGGGCCGGGGTCGCGCACGTCGTCGCCGTCGACGTCGGGTACGGGCAGCTCGCCTGGTCGCTCCAGAGCGATGAACGCGTCACCGTCAAGGACCGTACGAACGTACGCGAATTGACGCTGGAGGCGATCGACGGAGTGCCGGTGGACGTGGTGGTCGGGGATCTTTCCTTCATCCCGCTCGGGCTCGTGCTGCCCGCGCTCGCGCGGTGCGCGGCGCCCGGCGCGGACCTCGTCCTCATGGTGAAGCCGCAGTTCGAGGTGGGCAAGGAGCGGCTCGGCAGCGGTGGCGTCGTGCGCAGCCCCGAGCTGCGGGCCGAGGCCGTACGCGGTGTGGCCGCCCAGGCGTACGCGCTCGGGCTCGGCGTGCGGGGCGTCACCGCGAGCCCCCTGCCCGGGCCTTCCGGAAATGTCGAGTACTTTCTGTGGCTGCGTGCCGGGGCGCCCGAACTGGACCCGGCCGACGTTGACCGTGCAGTGGCGGAGGGGCCGCGTTGACTCAGACCCGAGCTCGTACTGTTTTCCTGCTCGCGCACACCGGGCGGCCGGCGGCCATTCGCAGTGCCGAGCGCGTCGTGGAGGGGTTGCTGAAGAGCGGCCTCGGGGTGCGGGTGCTCGCCTCCGAGGCGGCCGATCTGCCGCTGCCCTCCTCCGTGCAGCTCGTGCAGGAGGCCACTCCGGCCTGCCTCGACGGGTGCGAGCTGCTGATCGTCCTCGGGGTGACGGGACGCTGCTGCGTGGCGCCGAGTTCGCGCGGGCGTCCGGCGTGCCGATGCTCGGGGTGAACCTCGGGCGGGTCGGGTTCCTCGCGGAGGCCGAGCGCGATGACCTCGACAAGGTCGTCGACCGGGTCGTCACCAAGGAGTACGAGGTCGAGGAGCGCATGACGATCGACGTCGTCGTGCATCGCAACGGTGACGTGGTTCATCGGGACTGGGCGCTCAATGAGGCCGCCGTGCAGAAGACCGAGCCTGAGCGGATGCTCGAGGTCGTTCTGGAGATCGACGGGCGGCCCGTGACCGGGTTCGGGTGTGACGGGATCGTCTGTGCGACTCCTACGGGGTCCACGGCGTATGCGTTCTCGGCGGGTGGGCCTGTGGTGTGGCCTGAGGTGGAGGCGTTGTTGATGGTGCCCATCAGCGCGCATGCGCTTTTCGCCAAGCCGCTGGTTACGTCGCCGAACTCGGTGCTGGCGGTTGAGGTGCAGCCGCATACGCCGCATGGGGTGTTGTGGTGTGACGGGCGGCGGACGGTGGGGTTGCCTGCCGGGGCTCGGGTGGAGGTTCGGCGGGGGGCTGTGCCTGTGCGGCTGGCTCGGCTGCATCATGCGGTGTTCACTGACCGGCTCGTGGCCAAGTTCGCGTTGCCCGTCGCGGGGTGGCGCGGGGCGCCTCACTGACGGGTCCCGGCTGCCGGGTGGCCGTCATTTGCCGGGTGCCCGTCTCGTCGTGGCTGGTCGCGCAGTTCCCCGCGCCCCTGGCGGGGCTGGTCGTGCCGTTCGTCGTGCCCCTGGCGGGGCTCGTCGTGTCGTTCGTCGCGCCCCTTTCGGGGCACTCGTTGAGGGGGCCGTCGCACGGACTGCCTGTCACCTCGTAAGGTCGTGTTCGTGTTGGAGGAGATGCGGATACGGTCGCTCGGAGTCATCGACGACGCGGTGGTCGAGCTGTCACCCGGATTCACGGCGGTGACCGGCGAGACCGGCGCGGGCAAGACCATGGTCGTCACCAGCCTCGGGCTGCTGCTCGGCGGGCGGGCCGACCCCGCGCTCGTGCGGATCGGCGCGAAGAACGCCGTGGTGGAGGGGCGCGTCGCCGTGCCCCCCGGTTCGGGTGCCGTGGCGCGGGCCGAGGAGGCCGGGGCCGAGCTGGAGGACGGGGTGCTGCTCGTCAGCCGTACCGTCTCCGCCGAGGGGCGTTCGCGGGCGCATCTGGGCGGGAGATCCGTGCCGGTGGGCGTGCTCGCCGAGCTGGCCGACGAGCTGGTGGCCGTGCACGGGCAGACCGATCAGCAGGGGCTGCTCAAGCTCGGGCGGCAGCGGCAGGCGCTCGACCGGTACGCCGGGGACGCCGTCGCTGTTCCGCTGGCCAAGTACGCGACCGTCTACAAGCGGCTCAAGGCCGTGAGCGGTGAGCTCGACGAGATCACCACGCGTGCGCGCGAGCGGGCGCAGGAAGCCGATCTTCTGCGGTTCGGGCTCGACGAGATCGCCGCCGTGGAGCCGCGCGCCGGTGAGGACGTCGAGCTGGCGGACGAGGCCTCGCGGCTCGGGCACGCCGAGGCGCTCGCCTCGGCCGCCGCCGCCGCGCACGCCGCGCTCGCCGGGAACCCCGAGGACCCGGAGGGCGTCGACGCCACCACGCTGGTCGGGGGCGCCGCCCGCGCCCTGGACGCCGTACGGGCCCATGATCCGGCCCTCGCCACGCTCGCCGAGCGGATCGGTGAGGTGCAGATCCTGCTCACCGATGTCGCCGCCGAACTCGCCGGGTACGCCGACGACCTCGACGCCGACCCGCTGCGGCTCTCGGCCGTCGAGGAGCGCCGCGCCGCGCTGACCCAGCTGACCCGCAAGTACGGCGAGGACGTCGCGGGCGTGCTCGCCTGGGCCGAGGGAAGCGCCGCCCGGCTGCTCGAACTGGACGGCGACGACGAGCGGATCGAGGAGCTGGCCGCCGAGCGCGAGTCGCTTCGAGGTGAGCTGGGCGCGCTGGCCCAGGAGCTGACCAGCGCCCGTACCGAGGCCGCCTCGCGGTTCGCCGCCGCCGTCACCGAGGAACTGGCCTCGCTCGCCATGCCGCACGCGCGCGTGTCCTTCGACATCCGGCAGAACGAGACCGAGGCGGGCGACGGCGTCGAGGTCGGCGGGCGGACCGTGGTGTGCGGGCCCAGCGGTGTCGACGAGGTCGAACTTCTGCTCGCGCCGCACCCGGGCGCCCCGCCCCGGCCCATCGCCAAGGGTGCGTCCGGCGGTGAGCTGTCCCGCGTGATGCTGGCGGTCGAGGTCGTCTTCGCGGGCACCGACCCCGTGCCGACCTACCTCTTCGACGAGGTCGACGCCGGTGTCGGCGGCAAGGCGGCCGTCGAGATCGGCCGGCGCCTCGCGAAGCTCGCGAAGACCGCGCAGGTCGTGGTGGTCACGCATCTGCCGCAGGTCGCGGCCTTCGCCGACCGCCAGCTCCTCGTCGAGAAGACGAACGACGGGACCGTCACGCGCTCGGGCGTCACCGTGCTCGAAGGCGAGGACCGCGTACGGGAGTTGTCGCGGATGCTCGCGGGCCAGGAGGACTCCGAGACGGCGCGCGCGCACGCCGAGGAACTCCTAGAGGCGGCCCGCGCCGATGCCTGAGGCCGCCCGCAGCCTCCGCGCCGCCGCTGTCGCCGCGGGCGTCACCCTGGTCGCCCGCAGCGCCCTGCGCCGTACGAAGCCGGGCGGCGCGCGGCTGTGGGACCGGAAGAACTACGCGGGCCGCGGCGTCGATCTGTGCGCCGGGCCCGCCGTCACCCTCGGCACCGCGGCGGGCGTGCTCGTCTCGGACCCGGGGACGCGCGGCGCCGCCCTGATCGCCACGCTCGCGGCCGGGGCCTGCGGCGCCTACGACGACGTGGCGGGCGCGGACGACCCGCGGCGCGGCTTCCGCGCCCACCTCGGCGCCCTGCTCCACGGCGAAGTCACCAGCGGCGCCGTGAAACTGCTCGGCATCTCGGCGGCCGGGCTCGTCGCGGGCGCGCTGCTCAAGGAGCGGTGGGCCGACAAGGCCCTGGCCGGGGTCGTCGTCGCGAGCACCGCGCACGTCGTCAACCTCGTCGACGTACGGCCCGGACGCGCGGCCCAGGCGGCACTCGCGCTCGGCAGCGCCGGGCTGCTGCGCGGATCGCTCGCCGCAGCGTCCATGGGCGCCGCCGCCGTGGCGCTCCCGGACGACCTCGCCGAGCGCGGCGTGCTCGGCGACGCGGGCGCGCACGCCCTGGGCGCCGCGCTCGGCGTCGCCATCGTCGCGGGCAACGGACGGGCCGGGCTCGTCGCGCACGCCGCCGGCCTCGTGGCCGCCGTCGCGGGCGGCGAACACGTGAGCGCTCGGGCCCGGGGAACACGCGACTGAGGCCCGCCCCGACTTCACCCGTGTGAGTGGTCCGGTGCGCCGGGTTGCCCGGGACGGCCGGGTGGGGGACCGTGGCCGGTGCCGGAACTCCGTACGGACTGGCATCCTTGGCCTGGACCACACCCCTGGACCACACCCTGGACCACTTCCGGGCCGCACCACCCCCCGGCCCGGAACCACCCGAACCACCGCATCAGGAGCCCCGCCGCGTGAGCCACGTGAGCAGCCACTCAGCGCACGGACAGTCGCCGCTGCGCACCGTGCAGGTACTGGGTGGCGGCAGCGCGGGCAGCAGCGCCCACGTCCGCTCGCTCGCCGCCGGGCTCGTGGCCCGGGGCGTGCGCGTCACGGTCTGCGCCCCGTCCGAGGCCGAGCGCGCCTACGGGTTCGGGGACGTCGGCGCCCACCACCTCGCGGTGCCGCGCTCCAGCGACCCGGCGTCCGTCGCCGCGCTCCGCGTGGCCTGCGCCGACGCCGACCTGGTGCACGCGCACGGCCTGCACGCCGCCCTGCGCGCCTCCCTCGCGCTGCACGGCCGCCGCGTCCCGCTCGTCGTCACCTGGCACACCCGCGGCTACGCGGAAGGGGCCCGGGCCCATCTGCTGCGCATCCTTGAGCGCCGCGTCGCCCGCGCCGCGTCCGTCGTCCTCGGCACCTCGTCGGAGCTGGTCGACCGGGCGCGGGAGCGCGGCGCCCGGGACGCGCGGCTCGCGGCCGTCTCCTTCCCCGCGCGCCGCGCCGAACGGGTCGACGCGGAGGACGCCGAGCGGGCCCGCAACAAGACACGGGCCGAACTGGGCGCCACCGACCGCCCGTTGCTCATGGCCGTCGGCAGCCTGGAGCGGCACCGCGGCTACGACGTGCTGCTCGACGCCGCGCACGCCTGGCTCGACCTCGACCCGGCGCCGCTCCTCGTCATCGCGGGCGAGGGGCCCGAACGGGCCGCGCTGCAGCGGCGGATCGAGACCGAGGGGCTGCCCGTCCGGCTCGCCGGGCGCCGTGACGACGTCGCCGAGCTGCTGCCCGCCGCCGATGTCGCGCTGCTGCCCAGCAGCTGGGAGTCGCGCTCGCTGCTCGCGCAGGAGGCGCTGCACGCGGGCGTGCCGCTGGTGGCGACCCGGGTCGGCGGCATCCCCGAACTGGTCGGAGAGGCCGCGGAACTGGTGCCGTACGGGGACGCCCCGGCGCTCGCCCGGGCCGTCGAGCGGCTGCTCTCCGACCCCGCGCGCCGCGCCGAACTCCGGCACCGGGGGAGGGCGCAGGCCGCGTCCTGGCCGACCGAGGACGCGACGATCGCCCAGGTCCTCAGCGTGTACGACGAGTTGACCGGCGCCTTCTGACGCGCGGGCTGACTTACGGGTTCTGCCACACGAGTTGACCTGCGCCGTACGACGAACGGGCCGCACGGTCGACCGGCGGCTTCTACCGCACGGGCTGCTGCACGTGGCGGCGAGCCCGCAGCGCCAGGCTCAGCGCGAGCACCGTCTGCGGATCGTCCAGGTCGGTGCCGAGCAACTCGCCGATCCGGGCCAGGCGGTTGTAGAGCGTCTGCCGGTTCAGATGCAGCTCACGGGCGGTCTCCGCCTTGCGGCCCGCGTGCGCGAGGTAGATCTGGAGCGTCGGCAACAGCGGCGGCTTCGCCCGCTTGTCGTGGTCCTGGAGCGGGCCGATCGCCCGCTCGACGAACGCGGCGAGGGCGCCTTCGTCGTGGCGGTGCAGCCGCCAGAGCAGCAGGTCGATGTCGAGGCGCCGGGCGTCGTGCCACGCCTTGCCGTCCAGGCCCTGCGCCGCCGTCGCCGTCTCCGCCGCGTGGCGCAGGCCCGCCGCGGCCGCGGCCCAGCCGCCCGCGCCGCCGACCACGACGACCGGGGCCTGGGCGCCCGCCCGCCGCATCCCGGACCGTTCGACCCCGGCCCGCAGCGCCGCCGCGACGCGCTCCGCGACCGCCGGGCGCTCCGACTCCGCGCGCAGGCCGAGCAGGAGCGGCACCCGCCCCTCGACGGGCCGTACGCCGAGCAGCACGGGCACGCCGACCGACGCCAGCTCCTCCGCCACGGCACGCGCGAGGACCGCCCAGCCGCCGCCCGGCGAGGAGCCGACCGGGGTCTCCGGCAGCCGCATCACCACCGGAAGCAGCGGCCCCTGCCCCGTGGGCCTGAAGCCGAGGACGCGGGCCTGCGCCGGGGCGTCCTCCGGGGCGATCCGCCCCTCCGCGAGGTCGGTGAGGAAGTCGCCGCGCCCGCGTGCCGCCAGCTCCTCCTCCTGCCGCGCCTGCATGAGCACCACGGCGAGGGAGCCCGCGGCCCGTTCGGCGGCGATCCGGTGGACCGGCGCGAGCGGCGCCGCGACCGGCAGGAGCACGAGCCGCGCCCGCACGGAACCGGCGCCGGGCCCGCCGCCCGGCACGTCCACGAGCACGGCTCCGCCGGGCGGCTCGTCCTGGTGGGTGGCGCGCATGCCCTCCCACACCTGGAGCGGGTCGGCGACGTCACCGGCCGCGCCCGCCGCGTACAGGAGCTGTCCGTCGACGGTCTCCAGGAAGACGGGGTTGCCGCTGAACCCGGCCAGGACGCGGAGGACTTGCGGGACACCGCCGCCGCCGAGCAGGGCCTCGGTGCAGCGGCGGTGCACGTCCTCGGCGCGGCGGAGGAGCGCGTAGTGCCCGTTGACGATCTCGGTGTGGATCTCCTCGGTGACCGTCACGAACGGCACCTCGCGGTGCAGCTGCACCAGCGGGAGGTTCGCGGCCCGCGCCGTCTCGACGAGCGCGGCGGGCAGCCGCTCGAAGCGCTGGCCCAGCTCTATGACGAGCGCCGCGATGCCCCGGTCGGCCAGCCTGCGGACGAAGGCCCGCTGTTCGGCGGGGCGGGTCCCGATCCCGTAGCCCGTGCTCAGAAGCAGTTCGCCGCCCTTGAGCAGGGAGGCGATGTTGGGCACCTCGCCCGCGTGGACCCAGCGCACGGTCCGCTGGAGCCGGTCCTGCCCCGCCACCACCTCGGGCAGCCCGCTGCGCAGGCCCGGCAGCTCAAGGGCGCGCTGCACGGTGATGCCCGCCGGGGCGTTCTGCGGGGTGCGGGAGCTGTCCATGAGGCGGACGCTACCTGCGTGTCCGCCCCATGGACATCCCGGATGGGGAAAAAGGGCTGCTCAGCCGCTGTACGCGCCGGACGAGGTGAGGCGCAGCGCCGTGTCGATCAGGGGCACGTGGCTGAACGCCTGCGGGAAGTTGCCGACCTGGCGCTGCAGGTGCGGGTCCCACTCCTCGGCGAGCAGGCCCAGGTCGTTGCGGAGGGCGAGCAGCTTCTCGAAGAGCTTGCGGGCCTCGTCGACCCGGCCGATCATCGCGAGGTCGTCCGCCATCCAGAACGAGCAGGCCAGGAACGCGCCCTCGTCGCCGGGGAGCCCATCGAGCCCGGCGTTGTCGCCGTCTGTCGGGTAGCGCAGGATGAAGCCGTCCGGCGTGGACAGCTCCCGCTGGATCGCCTCGATGGTGCCGATGACGCGCTTGTCGTCCGGCGGCAGGAAGCCCATCTGCGGGATGAGCAGCAGCGATGCGTCCAGCTCCTTGGAGCCGTAGGACTGCGTGAAGGTGTTGCGCTCGGCGTCGTAGCCGCGCGCGCACACGTCCCGGTGGATGTCGTCGCGCAGCTCGCGCCACCTCTCCAGGGGCCCGTCCGCCTCGCCCGACTCCAGGAGCTTGATGGTCCGGTCGACCGCGACCCACGCCATCACCTTGGAGTGCACGAAGTGGCGGCGCGGCCCGCGCACCTCCCAGATGCCCTCGTCCGGCTCGTCCCAGTGCTTCTCCAGGTACTGGATGAGCTTGAGCTGGAGCAGCGAGGCGTAGTCGTTGCGGGCCAGGCCCGTCATGTGCGCCAGGTGCAGCGCCTCGGTGACCTCGCCGTACACGTCGAGCTGGAGCTGGTGCGCCGCCCCGTTCCCGACGCGTACGGGCGTCGAGTTCTCGTAGCCGGGGAGCCAGTCCAGCTCGGCCTCGCCCAGCTCGCGCTCGCCCGCGATGCCGTACATGATCTGCAGGTTCTCCGGGTCGCCCGCGACCGCGCGGAGCAGCCATTCGCGCCAGGCGCGGGCCTCCTCGCGGTAACCGGTGCGCAGCAGCGAGGACAGGGTGATCGCCGCGTCCCGCAGCCAGGTGTAGCGGTAGTCCCAGTTGCGTACGCCGCCGATCTCCTCCGGCAGGGAGGTGGTGGGCGCGGCGACGATGCCGCCGGTCGGCGCGTAGGTGAGCGCCTTCAGCGTGATGAGGGAGCGCACGACGGCCTCGCGGTACGGGCCGTGGTACGTACAGTGCTCGACCCACTCCTGCCAGAACTCCTGGGTCGCCGTGAGCGCGCCCTGCGGGTCCGGCAGCGACGGCGGCTTCTGGTGCGAGGGCTGCCACTGGATGGTGAACGCGACCTGCTCGCCGGGCGCCACCGTGAAGTCGGAGTACGTCGTCAGGTCCTTGCCGTACGTCTCCGCCTCGGAGTCCAGCCACACGGAGTCGGGGCCGGCGACGGCGACCGTACGGCCGTCGATCTTGTGCACCCACGGCGTGATCCGCCCGTACGAGAACCGCATCCGCAGCGCCGACCGCACCTGGACGCGCCCGGTGACGCCCTCCACGATGCGGGTGAGCTGCGGCGCGCCGTCACGCGGCGGCATGAAGTCGGTCACACGGACCGTGCCGCGCGGGGTGTCCCACTCGGACTGGAGGATCAGGGAGTCCCCGAGGTAGCCGCGGCGCGTCGCCGCCGGCGGTTCGGAGTCGGCCGCGTGCGCGGGGCCAAGGCGCCAGAAGCCGTGATCCTCGGTGCCGAGCAACCCGGCGAAAATGGCATGCGAGTCGAAGCGGGGCAGGCACAGCCAGTCGACTGTGCCGTCCCGGCAGACCAGGGCGGCGGTCTGCATGTCTCCGATAAGTGCGTAATCCTCGATGCGCCCGGCCACGTGCGTCTCCAGTCGAACGGCCACGTACGCCCCAAGGCCGCGACAGTGGGTCGAGGGGCGATCGCAATGCGGTCTCAGCGGTCAGCGGTCATAGGTCTAGATGATCGGTCAACGGTAAACGGTCAACGGTTCACAAACGGAAGTCAACGAATCGTCTTGATACGTCGTCGGGGCACGTCGTCGCAAACGAACCGACCAGCCGGTTGTTCCGGCGACGGCACCTGCTTCACGGACGGGGGTGGCGCCGTTGTGCTGCCGTTTCTCGTGTGACTCGCCAAGCCGACTGTCGCGAGCAGGATACGACGCACCCAAGTGATCCGCTTGCCGCTCCCGACAACGCGCCTGAGCCGAAAGAGTGACCACCGGGTGACGATGTCGTGGACCCGTGGTGACGCGTGCGCGGAGCGTGGCCGGAAGCACCCTGCCCGCGTCGCTGATACCCTGGTAGCCCGTGAGCCGGTGGTCATCGAACCCCCGAACCGCAGCGACGGCGCCTCCCCTCCCCGACACGTCTCGACGAGTCCGGAGTCCGCGCCGGTACGCACCTCCAGACCGCGACCACGGGAGCCCCCTCTTGGCCATGACGCCCAAATCCACGACGACCAAGCACATCTTCGTCACCGGGGGTGTCGCTTCCTCCCTCGGCAAGGGCCTCACCGCCTCCAGCCTCGGGATGCTGCTCAAGGCACGGGGCCTCCGCGTCGTCATGCAGAAGCTCGACCCGTACCTCAACGTCGACCCCGGGACGATGAACCCGTTCCAGCACGGTGAGGTGTTCGTCACCAACGACGGCGCCGAGACCGACCTGGACATCGGCCACTACGAGCGCTTCCTCGACGTCGACCTCGACGGCTCGGCCAACGTCACCACCGGCCAGGTCTACTCGCAGGTCATCGCCAAGGAGCGGCGCGGCGAGTACCTCGGCGACACCGTCCAGGTCATCCCGCACATCACCAACGAGATCAAGCACCGCATCCGCCGCATGGCGACGGACGAGGTCGACGTCGTCATCACCGAGGTCGGCGGCACCGTCGGTGACATCGAGTCGCTGCCGTTCCTGGAGACCGTCCGCCAGGTCCGCCACGAGGTCGGCCGCGACAACGTCTTCGTCGTGCACATCTCGCTGCTGCCCTACATCGGCCCCTCCGGCGAGCTGAAGACCAAGCCCACCCAGCACTCGGTCGCCGCCCTGCGCAACATCGGCATCCAGCCGGACGCCATCGTGCTGCGCTGCGACCGCGAGGTCCCGACCGCCATCAAGCGCAAGATCTCGCTGATGTGCGACGTCGACGAGGACGCCGTCGTGGCCTGCCCCGACGCGCGCTCGATCTACGACATCCCGAAGACCGTGCATGGCGAGGGCCTGGACGCCTATGTCGTCCGCAAGCTGGACCTGCCGTTCCGCGACGTGGACTGGACGACCTGGGACGACCTGCTCGACCGCGTCCACAACCCCGACCACGAGATCGTCATGGCCCTGGTCGGCAAGTACATCGACCTGCCCGACGCCTACCTCTCGGTGACCGAGGCGCTGCGCGCGGGCGGCTTCGCCAACAAGGCCCGCGTCAAGATCAAGTGGGTCACGTCCGACGACTGCAAGACCCCGGCCGGGGCCGCGAAGCAGCTCGGCGATGTCGACGCCATCTGCATCCCCGGCGGCTTCGGCGAGCGCGGCGTGTCCGGCAAGGTCGGCGCGATCCAGTTCGCCCGCGAGAACAAGGTGCCGCTGCTCGGCCTCTGCCTCGGCCTGCAGTGCATCGTCATCGAGGCCGCGCGCAACCTGGCCGACGTGCCGGACGCCAACTCCACCGAGTTCGACCCCGCCACCGGCCACCCGGTCATCGCCACGATGGCCGAGCAGCTCGACATCGTCGCGGGCGAGGGCGACATGGGCGGAACGATGCGCCTGGGCATGTACCCGGCCAAGCTCGCCGAGGGTTCCATCGCGCGCGAGGTGTACGACGGCAAGGAGTACGTCGAGGAGCGCCACCGCCACCGCTACGAGGTGAACAACGCCTACCGCGCCGAACTGGAGAAGAAGGCCGGTCTGCAGTTCTCCGGGCTCTCCCCGGACGGCAAGCTCGTCGAGTACGTCGAGTACCCGCGCGAGGTCCACCCCTACCTGGTCGCCACCCAGGCCCACCCGGAGCTGCGCTCGCGCCCGACGCGTCCGCACCCGCTCTTCGCCGGTCTGGTGAAGGCGGCGGTGGAGCGCAAGGTGGCTGCGCAGGGCTCCGCCGGTTCTGCGGGTTCCGTTGGTTCCGCGGGTTCTGCGGGGGCCAAGAAGGGCAAGTAAGGCCTGTCGCAGCAGCGATGTACGGTTACCGGGGTGCGTGCCATTTGCGGCACGTGCCCCGGTTTCTTTTGTGTGCGTACGTGGGAGGACGTGGCGAATGACTGCGATCGAAGACACCCCTGAGCAGTGGGAGGTCCGGGCCACCGAGACCCCCTTCGTCGGGAACAAGACCTCCGTGCGCACGGACGACGTGGTCATGCCCGACGGGTCGGTCGCCCGCCGCGACTACCAGGTGCACCCCGGCTCCGTCGCCGTCCTCGCCCTCGACGACGAGGACCGGGTCCTGATCCTGAAGCAGTACCGCCACCCTGTGAGCATGAAGCTGTGGGAGATCCCGGCGGGTCTGCTTGACGTCCCCGGCGAGAACCCGCTCCATGCGGCGCAGCGCGAGCTGTACGAGGAGGCGCACGTCAAGGCCGAGGACTGGCGCGTCCTCACCGACGTGTACACCACCCCGGGCGGCTGTTCCGAAGCGGTCCGCGTCTTCCTCGCGCGGGGTCTCTCCGAGGCGGAGGGCGCCCGCTTCGAGGTGGAGGACGAGGAGGCGGACATGGAGCTCGCGCGGGTGCCTCTGGCCGACCTGGTCTCCGGGGTGCTCCGGGGGGAGCTGCACAATAACTGCCTTGTGGTGGGCGTGCTTTCGCTCAGCGCGGCGCGGGCGGAGGGGTTGGTGGAGGGGTTGCGGCCGGCCGAGGCGGAGTGGCCTGCCCGGCCGTTCGAGGTGTAGGCGCCGCGGGGGCCTCTGCGGCCTCGCGAGCGCGGCTCTCGTCGTGGCTGATCGCGCAGTTCCCCGCGCCCCTGACGACGCCTGGCCGCCGTAGGGCTTCTGCGGTTTCGCGGGTGCGGCTCTCGTCGTGGTTGCTCGCGCAGTTCCCCGCGCCCCTGAAAGGCCTGCGGCTACGCCGCGCCTTTCCCCGAGCGACGCACCCCGAGCGACGCGCCTTGAGATGGCGCACGGAGTGCGCATCTCAGGGGCGCGGGGAACTGCGCGAGCAACCACGATGGTGCGGCACGTGGCGGACGGCCGGACGGAATGGCGCACGGAGTGCGCATTCCAGGGGCGCGGGGAACTGCGCGACCAGCCACGGCGCACCCGCACGCAGCCACTCGCGATGAAGCCCACGGCATACCCGCATTCGCCCCCGCCCGGCGCCCTCCGCCACGTACCCGCGTTCGCCCCGCCCGGCACGACCCGCCGCATTCGCCCCCCCCGGCGCACCCCGCCACGGACCCGCGTTCGCCCCGCCCGGCACGACCCGCCGCGCTCGCCCCGCCCGGCGCACACCTCATACCCCCCACCCGGCGGAGCCCACCGCTAAGTGCGACCATCCGCTGATCCGATCGGGCGATCTTGGCGCGGCGCTCGCCGGAGACGGACCCGCACCCTGAACTAGGCTCGGGACCGCCCCCGCCGACCCCCGGAGGGGCAGGGTGAGACGGAGCGTGGCCCGTGACGGATCAGGCGGTCGAATCGGACGACGAGACGGCGGTCGGGCCGTCCCCTCGTGGCGTGACGGGCCGTCAGTTCTTGGGGCGCCGCAGGGAATTGAAGGAGCTCCGCGCCGACATCGAGCGGGCCGGACTGGACACCCTGTCCGGCCGAAAAGCACCCCGCGCAAGAGTGCTGCTCATCGCGGGCCGCCCCGGCACGGGCCGCACCGCACTCGCGGAGGAGCTGCTGCGCCAGGTCGCCGACCGGTACCCGGACGGCGCGCTGCGCACCCGCCTGACCGCGCCGGACGGCACCCCCGTACCGACCGAACGCGTCGCCCGCGACCTGCTGAACGCGCTCGAACTGCCCGCCCCCGCGGGAGAGTCGGCCGACGACCTGGCGGAGCGGCTGCGCGAGGGCCTCTCGGTGCGCCGTGTCGTGCTGCTGCTCGACGACGCGGGCGACGCGGAGCACGTGGACCCCCTGCTCCCGGACACACCGGACTGTCTGGTTGTCGCCGTCGCCGAGGGCCCGCTCACCGGGATCCCGGACGTACGGCCCTGCACGGTCGGCGGGCTCGACACCAAGTCCGCGCTCGAACTGCTCACGGCGCACATCGGCTCCGTCCGCGTCACCTGCGACCCGCGCTCGGCCGAGGCCCTGGTGGAGCTGTGCGCCGGGGAACCCGCCGCCCTGCAGATCGCCGGCGGATGGCTCGCCCGGCGGCCCAAGGAGTCCGTCGCCGACCTCGCCAGGCAGCTGCACGCCGCCGACGACGCCGGGGAGGGACCCGCCCTCGTCCGCGTCTTCCGGCACGCCTACGCCGGCCTGCCCGGACCCGCCGCCCGCATACTGCGGTACCTGTCCCTGGCGCCCGAGGGCTACGTCGACCCGCACACCGCGTCCGCGCTCGCGGGCTGCTCGGTCTCCGCCGCCCGCGCCACGCTGGACGACTTCACCGCCCTCGGGCTCGTCCGGGCCGTCGGCACCCGGCTGCCGCAGTACGAGCTGCCGGTCTGCCTGATCCCGCTGCTGCGCGGGCTCACCGAGACCCAGGACAGGCCCGGCGAACTCCAGCTGGCCCGCGCCCGCATGCTGGAACGCACCGTCCGCCTGCTGACCTCGTGCCGCGCCGTCACCGAGCCCGCCGACAGCCCGGCCCGCAAGAAGCTCGCCGGGCTGCCCAGCGCCCTGCGCTTCCCCGACCCGGGGGCGGCGGCGGAGTGGCTGCACGCCAGGCTGCCCGCGCTGCTCGCCGCGGCCCGGCTCGCCGTGGCCGACGGCGACCTCGACACCCTGGCCCGGCGGCTGATGGCGGCGCTGGTGCGCGCCCTGGTCGCGCACCGGGGCACCGAGGCCGCCGCCCCCGAGCTGTACGCGATCCACGGCCTTGTCCTCGATGTCGCCGAGCGGCGGAACCTGCCGAGGGAGAAGGCCGCCGCGCTGCTCAACCTCGGCGACCTGGACGCCGGGACCGGCCGGACGCGGGAGGCGCTCGCCCGCTACCGGACCGCGCTCGACGCCGGGCGCGCCGCGCAGGACCCGTACGCCACCGGCCGCGCGATGGAATCCGTAGGCGGTGCGTACCAGCAGCTGGAGGACTGGCACCGGGCCGCCGACTGGTACGGGCGGGCCCTCGCGCAGCGGCTCGCGCGGGGTGAGCGGGGCGACGCCGCGCGGCTGCACGGGCGGATCGCCACCGTCCACACGTACGCGGGGCGCTACGGCGAGGCGCTGCGGGGCTGGCGTTCGGCGGTCGCCGGGTACCGCAAGGAGGGCGACGTGCCCGCGCAGGCACGGGCGCTCAGCGAACTGGCCCGGGTGCAGGAGTACGCCGGGCGGCCCGAGGAGTCGCTGCGCACCTGCCAGGAGGCGGCCGACTGGGCGCGGCGGGCCAAGGACGTACGGCTGCAGGCGGCGCTCCAACTGCGGCTCGCCGACACCCTCGAACGGCTCGGCGACCCGGCCGCCGCCAAGCTGCACCGGGGTGCGGCCGAGCGCATGCTGGGAGAGGAGGCGGCCGGGCCCGCCGTAGGCGGTGCTCCGGAAGCAAACCCTTCGGAACATGCGGCTAACACCTGCGAAATCCGTAGTGCTTCACCGGAAGATTGATGTATCGAAAGGCTAGACAGCTCGAAAACCTTCATTAGACTGGCTCCGCCGCGTGCTTCCGTGGCGTCTCCCGGTGTGTCCTTCGGCGCACTGGTATGCAGTGCAATGACCGGTATATCCCCTGAGCCAAGGACCGTGATCGACGATGAAGGTCGGCATCCCCCGCGAGGTCAAGAACAACGAGTTCCGGGTGGCCATCACCCCCGCCGGTGTGCACGAGCTCGTGCGCCACGGCCACCAGGTCTTCGTCGAACAGAACGCCGGTGTGGGTTCCTCGATCCCGGACGCGGAGTACGTCGCCGCGGGTGCGCAGATCCTCGACACCGCCGACGAGGTGTGGGCCACCGCCGACCTGCTCCTGAAGGTCAAGGAGCCGATCGCGGAGGAGTACCACCGCCTCCGCAAGGACCAGACGCTCTTCACCTACCTGCACCTGGCCGCGTCCAAGGAGTGCACCGACGCGCTCCTGGAGTCGGGCACGACCGCGATCGCGTACGAGACGGTCGAGACGGCCAACCGCCAGCTGCCGCTGCTCGCCCCGATGTCCGAGGTCGCGGGCCGGCTCGCCCCGCAGGTCGGCGCCTACCACCTGATGGCGGCCAATGGCGGCCGCGGTGTGCTGCCCGGCGGCGTCCCCGGCGTCCTCGCCGGCAAGGCCGTCGTCATCGGCGGCGGCGTCTCCGGCTGGAACGCCGCGCAGATCGCCATCGGCATGGGCTTTCACGTGACCCTGCTCGACAAGGACATCAACAAGCTCAAGGAAGCCGACAAGATCTTCGGCACGAAGATCCAGACCGTCGTCTCCAACGCCTTCGAGCTGGAGAAGGCGTGCCTGGAGGCCGACCTCGTCATCGGCGCCGTTCTCATCCCCGGCGCCAAGGCGCCGAAGCTCGTCACCAACGAGCTGGTCTCGCGGATGAAGGCGGGAAGTGTCATTGTCGACATCGCGATCGACCAGGGCGGCTGCTTCGAGGACTCGCACCCGACCACGCACGCCGAGCCGACCTTCCCGGTCCACAACTCGGTCTTCTACTGCGTCGCCAACATGCCCGGCGCCGTGCCCAACACGTCGACGTACGCGCTGACCAACGCCACGCTCCCGTACATCGTCGAGCTGGCCAACCGCGGCTGGGCCGAGGCGCTGCGCCGCGACCGCGCCCTCGCGCTGGGCCTCAACACGCATGACGGCAAGGTCGTTTACAAGGAGGTCGCGGAGGCTCACGGCCTGGACCACGTCGAGCTGGACACGCTGCTCGGCTAGGACCGACCGAGGGGACGTCCAGTGGCGGCGTCAACAAAAGTCGTCAATCTCACGCTTACGGCCGGACCTTGCCAGGGGTCCGGCCGTAGGCGCATGGGTACGGACTTGGTCAACTCGCCTTGAACGTAACCCTTTAGCCGATTCGCGCCCCCGCGAAACGCGCCGAAGAACCGCCGTACGCCCTTGACATGAGGGTGTTGCTTTGTCGCTGAAGCGCCGACACATCGTGCCGGGTACGGCGGATTGTGTTGCTGCGGAGCGGTGACACGCCATAGAGTCGCCAACCGTCGGCATGGTGCCACGCTGACCTATCGATAAATTGTTCCTGGTCACATCCAAGGAGGTAAGACGACTTGTGAATGAGTCGACATTTACTCCCGGAGGTGCCCAGCCAGGCGGACAGGGACCCGCGGGGCTTCAAGCTGTCGGCTCCGTAGCTGTGCGTACCTTCGCGGCCCAACAGAGCGGCTTCCGGGGCAGCCCCCCGCAGCAGCCGAGCAGCCCCCAGCAGCAGCCGACGCAGACAGCACACCAGAGCATGGATGGCCATCACGTGAACGCCATGGCCGGCGACCGAAGCGGCGACACACACAGCCACTTCGCCGACTACGACGAACTGTCCCCCGAGGGGCACTTCTACGACCCCGACGCCGAGTACGAGCCGGACCCCGAGTACGCGGCCACGCTTGCCCCGGACGCTGCCCGGCAGCGCCGTGAGCGCGTCGGCCCCACCGGGCGCCCGCTGCCGTACTTCCCGATTCCAGGACCGCTGACCGACCACGGCCCCGCGAAGATCATCGCGATGTGCAACCAGAAGGGCGGCGTCGGCAAGACCACGTCGACCATCAACCTGGGTGCCGCGCTCGCCGAGTACGGCCGCCGGGTCCTGCTCGTCGACTTCGACCCGCAGGGCGCCCTCTCGGTGGGCCTGGGTGTGAACCCGATGGAGCTCGACCTCACGGTCTACAACCTGCTCATGGAGCGGGGCATGTCCGCCGACGAGGTCCTGCTCAAGACGGCGGTCCCCAACATGGACCTGCTGCCGAGCAACATCGACCTGTCCGCCGCCGAGGTGCAGCTCGTCAGCGAGGTCGCGCGCGAGTCCACGCTCCAGCGCGCCCTGAAACCGCTCATGGCCGACTACGACTACATCGTGATCGACTGTCAGCCCTCGCTCGGCCTGCTCACGGTCAACGCGCTGACCGCAGCGCACAAGGTCATAGTGCCGCTGGAGTGCGAGTTCTTCGCGCTGCGCGGTGTGGCCCTGCTGACCGAGACCATCGAGAAGGTCCAGGAGCGGCTCAACCCCGAGCTCGAGCTCGACGGCATCCTCGCCACCATGTACGACTCCCGCACGGTGCACAGCCGTGAGGTGCTCGCGCGCGTGGTCGAGGCCTTCGACGACCACGTCTACCACACGGTCATCGGGCGCACGGTCCGCTTCCCGGAGACCACGGTCGCCGGTGAGCCGATCACCACGTACGCCTCGAACTCGGTCGGTGCCGCGGCCTACCGCCAGCTCGCCAGGGAGGTGCTCGCCCGGTGTCACGCCGAGTGAGTCTGCCGGGGGCCGACGAACTGTTCCGTACGACCGGGGGAATGGCACTGCAGGCGTCGTCGCCACGGCGCCCGGCGAACGGTGAGGCGCGGGTCCCGGGCCCGGCCGGCGAGAGCGACGAGGCAGCGGCCTCGCCCTCCGCCGACGAGGGCGACCCGGAGACGGCGTCCGCGTCCGCACCCGCCGCCGAGCACACGGCCGCGGAGGCCGAGTCCGAGGCCGGCTCGCGCAATCGCGCCGCCGCCGAGGCCGGGGAGAAGCCGGCCCGGCGTGGCGCCGGCGCCGCGCAGGAGTCCACCGGTGGCCGTGGGTCGACCGCCGCCGCCCGGCGCCGCTCCCGCGCTGCCAACCGGCGCCCCAGCGGCCGTGAGCGGCACGACGAGAAGATCACCGTGTACGTCTCCGCCGAGGAGCTGATGGACCTCGAGCACGCCCGCCTGGTGCTGCGCGGCGAGCACGGCCTCGCCGTCGACCGCGGCCGCATCGTGCGCGAGGCCGTCGCCGTGGTCCTGGCCGACCTGGAGTCCCGCGGGGACGCGAGCATCCTCGTACGCCGGCTGCGCGGGCGTTAGTCGCTTCGGCGGTAGCCTCCGGCAGTGATGCCCGTGAACGATTCCTCCTCTCCTGTGCCCGGCCGGGGCGCCCGACGGCGTGCGCTGGGCCATGGAGCGGTGGCTCCGCCGGTCGAGCCGGACGAAGCGGTGGCGGAACCGGAGAGCGCCGGGGCCGGGGCCGAGTCCGGCGCGGAGCCGGAAGCGGTGCCCGCGGAGGCCGAGGCCGATGACGGGCGCTTCACGGTGCGGCTCGCCAACTTCGAGGGGCCGTTCGATCTGCTGCTCCAGCTCATCAGCAAGCACAAGCTGGATGTCACCGAGGTCGCCCTGTCCAAGGTCACCGATGAGTTCATGGCGCACATCCGGGCCATGGGGCCCGACTGGGACCTCGACCAGACGACCGAGTTCCTCGTCGTCGCCGCGACCCTGCTCGATCTGAAGGCCGCCCGGCTGCTGCCCGCCGCCGAGGTCGAGGACGAGGCCGATCTCGCGCTGCTCGAAGCCCGTGACCTGCTGTTCGCGCGGCTTCTGCAGTACCGCGCGTACAAAAGGATCGCCGACATCTTCAGCGAGCGGCTCGACGACGAGGCGCGGCGTTACCCGCGTACCGTCGGGCTCGAACCGCACCACGCCGAGCTGCTGCCCGACGTCGTCATCAAGATCGGTGCCGAGGGGTTCGCCGAGTTGGCCGTGAAGGCGATGCAGCCCAGGCCGAAGCCGCAGGTGTACGTCGACCACATCCACGCGCCGCTGGTCAGCGTCCAGGAGCAGGCCGGGCTCGTCGTGGCGCGGCTGCGGGAGATGGGCGAGGCGACGTTCCAGGTGCTCGTGGCCGACACCGACGACACCCTGACGGTCGTCGCGCGCTTCCTGGCGCTCCTGGAGCTGTACCGGGAGAAGGCCGTCGCCCTGGAGCAGGAGACCGCGCTCGGGGAGCTGCTCGTGCGCTGGACCGGTGAGGAGGCGGCCGAGCCGGTGGTGACCGACGAGTTCGACCGGGCGCCCGAGGTGCCTGCGGCAGAAGAGGCCGGGCAGAAGGAGTGAGTGTGGAGACCGAGAGCCCCGAGGGCGGTGTGGCCGGGCTCGCGCTGCGGCCCGCCCTCGAAGCCGTCCTGATGGTCGTGGACGAACCCGCCACCGAGGAGCACCTGGCCAGGATCCTCCAGCGGCCGAAGCGGGCCGTCGCCGACGCGTTGCGGGAGCTGGCCGACGAGTACACGGTGCAGGGGCGCGGTTTCGAGCTGCGCCTGGTCGCCGGGGGCTGGCGGTTCTACACGCGGCCCGCGTACGCGGAGGCCGTCGAGGGGTTCGTGCTCGACGGGCAGGTCGCCCGGTTGACGCAGGCCGCGCTCGAGACCCTGGCCGTCGTCGCGTACCGCCAGCCGGTCAGCCGTTCCCGGGTCTCCGCCGTGCGCGGGGTCAACTGTGACGGGGTCATGCGGACCCTGTTGCAGAGGGGGCTGGTGGAGGAGGCGGGCGCGGAACCCGAAACAGGTGCGATCCTGTACAGGACGACGAACTATTTTCTGGAGCGGATGGGCCTGCGCGGCCTGGACGAGCTGCCGGAACTCGCGCCCTTCCTCCCCGAGGCGGACGCGATCGAGGCCGAGACGCTGGAAGGGGTTCCGTCGTTCGATCCGGACGCACCCGATGCGCCGGGTCCCGACCACCGTGATCGGACCGGATACACCGATCGGACCGGTCACACCGAGCACGCAGCCGACTAGACGGAAATTTTGATGCGAAGCAGCAGCGGCAGGAACAGCAGCGGAAACAACGGCGGGAGCCGTGGTGGCAACAGCGGCGGCCGCGGCGGTAGCGGCGGCGGCCCGCGCGGTGGGAGCGGCTCCGGCCGCGGCAACTACCGCGGTGCCGGCAACGACCGCGACGACAAGCAGGGCGGCGCCGGCCGTCCGAAGAAGCCGCGTCCGGAGGAGCGGCGTTACGACGTGGGCCCCGGCGGCACGCAGGACGGCCCGAAGTCGGGGCGCGGCGCGTCCGCGCGCGGCGGCGCCAAGGGTGGCCCGAAGCGCGGGCAGCAGCCCGCGCAGAGCCGCGGGCGCTGGGTTCCGGCGACCTCGCGCGAGTACGAGGCGCGGGCCGAGGAGCGCAACCGCGAGCGGTACGCGGGCAAGCCGAAGGTGAACCTCCCCAAGACCTTCCCCGGCGCCGAGCAGGAGGGCGAGCGGCTGCAGAAGGTGCTCGCCCGCGCCGGTTACGGCTCGCGCCGCGCCTGCGAGGAGCTGGTGGAGCAGGCCCGTGTCGAGGTCAACGGCGAGATCGTGCTCGAGCAGGGCCTGCGCGTCGACCCGGAGAAGGACGAGATCAAGGTCGACGGCCTGACGGTGGCCACGCAGTCGTACCAGTTCTTCGCCCTGAACAAGCCGGCCGGTGTCGTCTCCACCATGGAGGACAACGAGGGGCGGCAGTGCCTCGGCGACTACACGAACAACCGTGAGACGCGGCTGTTCCACGTCGGGCGGCTCGACACCGAGACCGAGGGCGTCATCCTGCTCACCAACCACGGCGAGCTGGCGCACCGCCTGACCCACCCCAAGTACGGCGTGAAGAAGGTCTACCTCGCGCACATCGTGGGCCCGATCCCGCGTGACCTGGGCAAGCAGCTCAAGGACGGCATCCAGCTGGAGGACGGGTACGCGAAGGCGGACCACTTCCGGGTCGTCGAGCAGACCGGCAAGAACTACCTGGTCGAGGTGACCCTGCACGAGGGGCGCAAGCACATCGTGCGGCGGATGCTCGCGGAGGCCGGGTTCCCGGTCGACAAGCTGGTCCGGGTCGCGTTCGGCCCGATCACGCTCGGCGACCAGAAGTCGGGCTGGCTGCGGCGGCTGTCGAACACCGAGGTCGGCATGTTGATGAAGGAAGTCGACCTGTAGGAACCCCGGCCCTGGGGCTTGTCCGCGACAGCCCCCTCCCTTTAGAGTCGCTTAGACCAATAAGGGAGGGGGCTGTCGCATGGCCATGCACGGCTACGACAAGCACGCCTATGAGCCCTTCGCCGTCACCGTCGACCTCGCCGTCTTCACGCTCCGCGCGGGCCGCCTGCAGATCCTGCTCGTCGAGCGCGGCCAGGAGCCGTACGCGGGCCACTGGGCGCTGCCGGGCGGGTTCCTGGAGCCCGCCGAGTCCGCGGAGAGCGCGGCGCGGCGCGAGCTGGCCGAGGAGACGGGGCTGAGCGATGTGGCCGGGCTGCACCTGGAGCAGTTGCGCACCTACAGCGAACCGGACCGCGACCCCCGGATGCGGGTCGTCTCCGTCGCGTTCGCCGCGCTCGTCCCGGACGCGCCGCAGGCACACGGGGGCGGGGACGCGGCCCGCGCGGCGTGGCTGCCGTACGAGCCCGGGGCGCGCGGCGCGTACGGGCCGCTCGCCTTCGACCACGACCGGATCCTCGCCGACGCCCACGACCGGATCGGCGGCAAGCTCGAGTACACCTGCCTGGCCACGGCGTTCTGCCCGCCCGAGTTCACGCTCGGCGAGCTGCGCCAGGTCTACGAGGTGGTCTGGGGGACCGAGCTCGACCCGGCGAACTTCCGCCGCAAGGTGCTCGCGACGCCCGGGTTCGTCGAGCAGATCCCCGGCGCGTCCCGGCTGACCGGCGGCCGCGGCAAACCCGCCGCGCTCTACCGGGCCGGCGGCGCGACCTCACTGCTCCCGCCCCTGCTCAAGCCCGCGCCGGACGCCACGGAAGGACCCCGCGCATGACCGCGACGACCCCGCTGACCACGAGCCCCGCGACCGGGTCCCTGCTCGGGCTCGCGCTGGGGGACGCGCTCGGCTTCCCGACCGAGTTCAACGACGTACCGGCGATCCTGGCCAAGTGCGGCCCCTGGCGCGAGATGGAGCTGCCGGGGCCGGTCGCGTACATCACGGACGACACGCAGATGGCGCTGGCCGTCGCGCGTGCGCTGCGGACCGGCATGGGGCGGGGGCTGCTGGGGCCGAAGCGGTTCGAGCGGCCGCTGCGCGAGGAGTTCGTGGACTGGTACCAGTCGCCGGAGAACAACCGCGCGCCCGGCAACACCTGCCTGCGCGCGTGCGAGCGGCTCAAGACCGAGAGCCGGGCCTGGCAGGACGCGAGCCAGATCCACTCCAAGGGCTGCGGCGCCAACATGCGGGTCACCCCGATCGGCCTCGTACCGGGGCTGAGCGACGAGCAGCGGGCGGGCGCCGCCCAGTTGCAGGCCGGGCTCACCCACGGCCACCCCACCGCCCTCGCCGCCTCCGACCTCACCGCGCACGCCGTACGCCTCCTCGCCGAGGGCGCCGAACCGACCGGCCTCGTGGGGCTGCTGCGCTCGTACGCGTACGAGAACCGCGCGACGTACCACGAGCGCTGGCTCGGCGACCTGTGGAGCCGGGGCGACGCACCGACGCCCGAAACCTTCATCGCCTCGGGCTGGGACGAGTGCCTCGCCGTCCTCGACCGCCTGCGGGACGCCCTGCGCTCCCCGTCCCCGGAGACCGACCCCTGCCTCGCCACCGGCGCCGGCTGGATCGCCGAGGAGGCCCTCGCCACCGCCCTCCTCTCCTTCCTCCTCTTCGTCGACGAACCCGTCCTCGCCCTGCGCCGCGCCGCCTGCACCTCCGGCGACTCCGACTCGATCGCGGCCCTGACCGGCGCGTTCGCGGGCGCGTACCTCGGCGCGGACGCCTGGCCGAAGGAGTGGGTGCGGCGCGTCGAGCACCGGGACGAGCTGAGGGCGTACGGGGCGGAGTGGGACGCGCTCTAAGCAGGTACCGAGAGGGCTGAAGCGCGGCGCGTACGGATCAGGAAGTCCTCGACGCGGGTGCGGTCCGGGGTCTTGGGGAGGGGGCTGCGGTGGGCCGCCTCCTCTGTTTGTGTCGACAGGCGGGTCATCCAGCGGTCGATCTCCGGCCACGGGACCTCGCCGCGCTTCACCGCGAGCAGTGCCTCGCGCTCCGCGCCCACGTCGATCGTCAGCTCACCCGTGCGGAGCAGGTCGCGGCAGGAGGTGAGGAGGCGGAGCAGGTGCATGGCGTGTTTCCAGCGCGGGGCGCCGTGGGTGCGCACGTCGGACTCCAGTTTGCGGCGCTGGCCGACCGCGTAGCGGGCGAACGTGTCATGGGCCTGCCGGGAGAGGAACGCGTCGCGCAGGGCGAGGAGCTCGCGGCCCGTGTCCGTGAGGTGCTCGACGAGCGGGGAGTGCAGGCACTCCAGGACGTTGGGGTTGGCCCGCAGGGCCAGTTCGCAGAAGCGCTCCAGCTCCCAGGAGAACTGTTCCGGCGCCGGGCCCTCGACGTGCGCCGGCGGCTTGTCGAACCGCCAGAACAGCGGGGTCGGCGCCAGGTACACGCCCCGGCGGTCCACGTCGCTCGCCTCCGTGGCCAGGCCGAAGGCGCGCGAGCCCATCACGCAGGCGTAGATCGTGCGGTCGCGCACCAGCTCGTGTCCCAGCCCGTCCCGTTCCATTCCGGGAGCGTACGGGGTCGGCTCAGCCCAGCGAGATCGATTTTCCGGTGACCGTGATCTTCTGCGGCGGCAGCGGGCGCGGCGCCGGGCCGCCCGCCACCGACGCGTCCGCGATCTTGTATTTCGAGCCGTGGCACGGGCAGTTGATCGTGCCGTCCGACACCGAGTTCACCGTGCAGCCCTGGTGCGTGCAGACCGCCGAGAACGCCTTGAAGTCGCCCTGCGACGGCTGTGTCACCACCACCTTCTTGTCGGCGAAGACCTTGCCGCCGCCCACCGGGATGTCGGACGTCTTCGCCAGTTCGTCCGGAGCCGCGGATGACTCGGCGCCGGAGGACCCCGCGGACCCCGAGGACGCGGCGGGGGCCGATGGCTCCGGCTGCGCGCCGCCCCCGCCGCCGTCCTCCCCATACTTGCTGCACCCCGCCGCGAGCGCCGCGACCCCCGCCACGAGCACGCTCCGCCGCGTCGCCGCCGGTTTCACGTCGTCACCCCCACCGTGCGGAAGAACCACAGCGCCGAGGTGAACCAGAGCAGCGTCAGGACCGCGAAGGCCAGACCGCCGACCACCGGAAGCAGCCAGCCGGGCAGCCGCTCCGAGCGGAGCAGCAGCATCTTGGCGCTGAACGCGCCGAAGAAGAAGCAGCCCAGGAACGAGTGCCACATGACGCGGGTCGAGTACGTCTGATAGCCCAGCGCGTACAGGCAGTGCACCGCCACGGGCACGGCGAGGAGGAACGCGATCCGGCCCGACCAGCGGTGCAGCGCGGGCGCCCACGCCGGGCCGCGCAGCTTCCCGTAGACCATGAACGCCGACACCACCTGCACCAGTGCGAAGGCGAACGCCGCCGTCGCCAGCCAGGACTTCACCGCGCTCGTGCTGGAGAAGCCCGCCAGGTTGAACGCCGTGCCCTCCGGATCGTGGGCCTTGCCGTACACGCCGAGCGCCACCGCCACCACGGCCGCGACGACGGCGGGCACCAGGTAGCGGGCCGCGCCCGGGCCCCGGCCGGGTTCGGGGCTCGGGAAGCTCTGGGTCGGGGCGTTCGGGTCGATGGTCATGACTACCCCTTGCGACAGTGGTCAGGGCACGACGGGACGCGCGGTGAGCCGCTCGCCGTCGACCGTGACGGCACCGGTCTCCGGGTCGACGGGGGGTGCGGCGGACGGGGCACCGTTCTTGCGGACGATGCCGACCTGGCGGCCGTCGGGCAGGACGATCCAGCCGCCGTCGATCTCCGCGCCGCGCACCTCGGTGGTGGCGCGGTACAGGCCTGACCCCTTGACGGCCTTCCTCGCGGTGAAGTCCTGCGGCCCGTCCTGGACGCGGACGGTGCCCCGGATCCGTTCGTCGGCGAGGGTGCCGGCCAGCGTGGCGCCGTTCTTCCCGGTGAGCTTCATGGAGCCGTCGTCCGCGACGTCTCCCTTCAGCCAGGACTCCTTGGTGCGGCCGTCGCAGTAGTACGCGATCGCCTTCTGCCCCCGTACGGAGACGGAGACGGCCGCGACGTCGTCGTCGGTGCGGCCCGCGTACTGGGTCTTCGCGCGGGCCGCCGTCCGCGACGGGCTGGGACTGGGTGACGGGCTCGCCTTCGAGAGGCTCGGCGAGGGCGACACCGTGGCCCGGGGAGTGCCCGCGTACGAGGACCCCTTCTCGCCCGTCGTCGCGTTGAGCGAAAGCATGATCACGGCCAGGGCGAGCCCGGCGTACAGCGTGTAGAGCGGTCCCGAGCGCTTCATCACGAGCCTCCCCCGAGGCGGCAGGTACCGCCCTCCATGCAAGCAGCTCCGGTGGGAGCGCGACAGGGTCTCGTCCGGGCCAACTAGGCTGGACCCCTTACCGCCCCGCTGCCGCCGCCGCCCCGCGCAAGGACATCGCCCCGTGAGAACCGCACTCGTCATCGGAACCGGCCTCATCGGCACCTCCGCCGCCCTGGCCCTCGCCTCGCGCGGCGTCACCGTGCACCTCGCCGACCACGACACCGCGCAGGCCCGCACCGCCGCCGCGCTCGGCGCCGGGACGGACGAGGCGCCCGAGGGCCCTGTCGACCTGTGCGTCGTCGCCGTACCGCCCGCGCACGTCGCGACGACCCTGGCCGACGTGATGCGCAAGGGCGCGGCCCGCGCCTATCTCGACGTCGCCAGCGTGAAGGGCGGCCCGCGCCGCGACCTCGAAGCGCTCGGCCTCGACCTCACCGCGTACATCGGGACGCACCCGATGAGCGGTCGAGAGCGCAGCGGCCCGCTCGCCGCGACCGCCGACCTCTTCGAGGGCCGCCCCTGGGTGCTGACCCCGACCCCGGCCACCGACACCGAGGTCCTGAACGTCGCGCTGGAACTGGTCGCCCTGTGCCGCGCGGTGCCCGTCGTGATGGACGCCGACGCCCACGACCGGGCCGTCGCGCTCGTCTCGCACATGCCCCACCTGGTCTCCAGCATGGTCGCCGCCCGCCTGGAGAACGCCGAGGAGAGCGCCGTACGGCTGTGCGGGCAGGGCATCCGGGACGTGACGCGGATCGCCGCCTCCGAGCCGGGCATGTGGATCGACATCCTCTCCGCGAACCCGGGCCCGGTCGCCGACCTGCTCTCCGCCGTCTCCGCCGACCTCGACGAGACGGTCCAGGCGCTGCGCTCCCTCCAGTCCAGCGACGACGCCAAGCGCCGCGCGGGCGCCGACGGCGTCGAGACGATGCTGCGCCGGGGGAACGCGGGCCAGAGCCGGGTCCCCGGCAAGCACGGCGCGGCCCCGGCCGCCTACGAGATCGTCGCCGTCCTCATCTCCGACCAGCCCGGCGAGCTGGCCCGCATCTTCGCGGACGCGGGCGCGGCGGGGGTCAACATCGAGGACGTACGGATCGAGCACGCCACCGGGCAGCAGGCCGGTTTCGTACAGCTCATGGTGCAGCCCGCCGCCGCCCCGAGGCTGGCGGCGTCGCTGCGCGAGCGGGGCTGGGCCATGCGGCAGTAGAGACGGCGGGGAGAGCGGCCGCGAGCGGTGCCCCCCAGGAGCGTCGCGAGAGGCGCCCCCAGGAGCGCCGTAAGAGGTGCCCCTAGGAGCCAGTAACCTTGTGCGGGGCGCTCTCTCGCCCCGCCCTCCTGCCCCGTGCACTCAGAAAGGTGTCCGTCACCGTGGAAACCGCCGCCCCGGCAGCCGTGATCGTCGCCATCGACGGACCCTCCGGTACGGGCAAGTCGAGCACCTCGAAGGCCGTCGCCGCCCAGCTCGGCCTGAGCTACCTCGACACCGGCGCCCAGTACCGGGCGATCACCTGGTGGATGGTGAACAACGGCATCGACCTGACCGACCCGTCCGCCATCGCGGCGGTCGCGGGCAAGGCCGACATCGTCTCGGGCACGGACCCGGCGGCGCCCACCATCACCGTCGACGGCACGGACGTCGCGGGCCCGATCCGCACGGGCGAGGTCACCTCCAAGGTCAGCGCCGTCAGCGCGGTCCCCGAGGTGCGGGCCCGCATCACCGAGCTGCAGCGCTCCATCGCCGCCTCGGCCGCCGCGGACGGCAGGGGCATCGTCGTCGAGGGCCGCGACATCGGTACGACCGTGCTGCCCGACGCCGACCTGAAGATCTTCCTCACCGCCTCGCCCGAGGCCCGCGCCGCCCGCCGCTCCGGCGAGCTGAAGGGCGCCGACGTCAAGGCCACGCAGGAGGCCCTGGTCAAGCGGGACGCGGCGGACTCCAGCCGGAAGACGTCGCCGCTCGCCAAGGCCGGCGACGCCGTTGAGGTGGACACCACCGACCTCACGCTCCAGCAGGTCATCGAGTGCGTCGTCACCCTCGTCGGGGAGAAGCGGGCCTCGAAGTGAGTTCCTCGGAACGCGGGGCCGAAGTCGGCCGGCGCATCGGCGTAGGGCTGATGTACGGGCTGTGGAAGCCGCGCGTCCTCGGCGCGTGGCGGGTCCCCGCGAGCGGCCCGGTGATCTTCGCCGTGAACCACTCGCACAACGTGGACGGGCCCATGGTCATGGGCGTCGCCCCGCGCCCGACCCACTTCCTGATCAAGCAGGAGGCGTTCATCGGGCCGCTCGGCACCTTCCTCGAATCCATCGGGCAGGTGAAGGTCGACCGGACCAGCACGGACCGCACGGCCATCACCCGGGCGCTCGACGTCCTGGCGGGCGGGGGAGTGCTCGGCATCTTCCCCGAGGGCACGCGTGGCGAGGGCGACTTCGCCTCGCTGCGGGCCGGGCTCGCGTACTTCGCGATGCGCAGTGGCGCCCCGATCGTCCCGGTCGCCGTACTGGGAAGCACGGAGAAGCGCGGACGGTTGATAAAGAAGCTGCCGCCGCTGCGCAGCCGCGTCGACGTCGTCTTCGGCGACCCGTTCGATGCGGGCGACGGCACCGGGCGGCGCACGCGCACGGCGCTCGACGCGGCGACGGTGCGCATCCAGGGACGGCTCACCGCGCACCTGGACCATGCCAGGCGTCTGACCGGACGCTGAGCGAGACTTTCAGTAGTGGATCGCCGTACAGATACGCGGCGGCCCACCGATCACCACGAATGAACGACGAGGTACGGACTTCATGAACGACCAGATCCAGCCCGAGGGCGGCTCCGACCATGAGCACGGGGCGCTCGGCGACGCGGAGTACGCGGAGTTCATGGAGCTCGCCGCCGAGGAGGGCTTCGACGTCGAGGACGTCGAGGGCGCCATCGAGGAGGCGGGCCACGGCCCGCTGCCCGTCCTCGCCGTCGTCGGCCGCCCGAATGTCGGCAAGTCGACCCTGGTGAACCGCATCATCGGCCGCCGCGAAGCCGTCGTCGAGGACAAGCCGGGCGTCACCCGCGACCGCGTCACCTACGAGGCCGAGTGGTCGGGCCGCCGCTTCAAGGTCGTCGACACCGGCGGCTGGGAGCAGGACGTGCTCGGCATCGACGCGTCGGTGGCCGCGCAGGCCGAGTACGCGATCGAGACGGCCGACGCGGTCGTCTTCGTCGTCGACTCCACGGTCGGCGTCACCGACACCGACGAGGCCGTCGTCCGGCTGCTCCGCAAGGCGGGCAAGCCGGTCGTCCTGTGCGCCAACAAGGTCGACGGTCCGAGCGGCGAGGCCGACGCCACCGCCCTGTGGTCCCTCGGCATCGGCGAGCCGCACCCCGTCTCCTCGCTGCACGGCCGCGGCACCGGCGACATGCTGGACGCCGTCATCGAGGCGCTGCCCGACGCGCCCCCGCAGACCTTCGGCACCGCCATCGGCGGCCCGCGCCGCATCGCGCTCATCGGCCGTCCGAACGTCGGCAAGTCCTCGCTGCTCAACAAGGTGGCGAACGAGGACCGCGTCGTCGTCAACGAGCTGGCGGGCACCACCCGCGACCCGGTCGACGAGCTGATCGAGCTGGGCGGCGTCACCTGGAAGTTCGTCGACACGGCGGGCATCCGCAAGCGCGTCCACCTCCAGCAGGGCGCCGACTACTACGCCTCGCTGCGCACCGCCGCCGCCGTCGAGAAGGCGGAGGTCGCGGTCATCCTGATCGACTCCTCCGAGACGATCTCGGTGCAGGACCAGCGGATCGTGACGATGGCGGTCGAGGCGGGCCGCGCGATCGTCGTCGCCTTCAACAAGTGGGACACCCTCGACGAGGAGCGCCGCTACTACCTGGAGCGCGAGATCGAGACCGAGCTCGCCCAGATCGCGTGGGCGCCCCGGGTGAACGTGTCAGCGCGCACGGGCCGCCACATGGAGAAGCTCGTCCCGGCGATCGAGACCGCCCTCGCCGGCTGGGAGACCCGCGTGCCGACCGGCCGCCTCAACGCCTTCCTCGGCGAGCTGGTCGCCGCCCACCCGCACCCGATCCGCGGCGGCAAGCAGCCCCGCATCCTCTTCGGGACGCAGGCCGGCACCAAGCCGCCGCGGTTCGTGCTCTTCTCCTCCGGCTTCATCGAGCACGGCTACCGGCGCTTCGTGGAGCGCCGGCTGCGCGAGGAGTTCGGCTTCGAGGGCACGCCGATCCACATCTCGGTGCGGGTGCGGGAGAAGCGCGGGCGCAAGAAGTAGCGATACTTCTTTGGCCCTGGCGGACAGTCAGGGCCTACGCGGTGCGGGCGGCAGCGCGGCCGGGAGATGACCTCCGTGGCCGGGCTGCCGCCCGTTCTGCTGGGGGTAGTGCTGGCCCGTCGCGTAGTACGGGGTGTGGTGCCGGGCCACGTACGTCCCCGTCCCGAAGGGCGCGAAGCCCAGCTGCTCCTCTCCGCTGCGGTCACCGGGCAGGGTCCTGAAGGAGCGCCGGTACTCCGCGTAGAGGGCGTCGTAGATCGGCGTGGCCGAGCGGCCCGCCGAGTAGTCCTGCGGAGGACGCATCGCCGGGATGTAGTTCGGGTATGTCTGGCGGCGTCCGGTCTGGGATGAGGTGGGGTCGTATGGGTGCACATACGTGCCAACGACCCGGACCCCCGACGGATGCGCCCTTGGCCTGGGCTTTTGCTGCGTGTTGCCGGTGTGACCGGCGCATCCGCGGGGGTCCGGGTGGGCGGGTGGTGCCGGCTCAGGTGCCCGCGAGCGGCATGGCGGCGGCGACGAGCCGCCCGTTCGCCGCGGCCTTGTCGAGCGCGTCGCGCAGCAGGTCCTCGCGGGGCTGACGGCCGATCGAGCCGACCGGGGCGGCGAAGACGAGCACCGTGTGCGTCTTGTTGGCGGCGGTCCGCCAGCCCTCGGTGACCACGAGCGGCTGGTGCGCCTGCCACCAGGCGACCTGCGAGGGGGCGCCGCCGGTACCGGGCTGGAGCACGGCGTGCAGCTGGCCCATGGCGAGCAGCACCGACCAGCCGGGCAGGGCGTGCGGCGGCTCGGTCAGCGCGGTGACCGGCATGAAGCCCTGCTCGATCAGGAGCGGCAGGAAGTCGTCGCCGCCCTCGCCCGGGGTGGTGGTCCCGGGGCGGGCGATGGGGCCGGTCGGCTCGATGACGAGGGCCGGGTGCAGCTCGCCCTCGATCAGGACCAGGCCGCTGGTCACACCGAGCACGGCCTGCGGCGCGCCGCTCTGCGCGGGCACGGACGCGCCCGCCGCCTCCGTGGCGGCGACGGCCTGTACGGCGCCCTGCAGCTGGTCCTCCGCGACCCGCACGACCTGCGAGGGCAGGCAGCCGGCGTGGGCGAAGGCGAGCACGGCGGTCTCGTCCCCGACGAACAGGACCGTGCTGGTGCGCTCCTGTCCGGTGTCGCCGGGGGTGCGGCAGGAGGTGCAGTCGTACCCGCCGGGGGCGTTCTCCCCGGCGAGCAGCCGGTCTGCTTCTTCGTCGCCGATCTCGGCGCGTACGTCGTCACTCACGTCGAGCAAGCGCGGCACGGGGGCTCCTCTGTATCGATGTATCGATGTGGATCGATGCGGGGTGGGGCGGATGCGTACTGATAAAGGGACAACGGGCGATCTGTGGCCGGAGTCACGCCCGGAACCGAACGGAATCCACCCATCCGCAGCAAACCGTGAAGAGCCGCCCGGAATCTGTCACTCCCCGCCAACTTGTTGGGATTGCAAGCAAGTTGAGTTGGTGAGGTGGGTCACAGATCGTCGTGGTGACAGGTCGACAAATCATGAAATCAGTGAATGAAGTGGGTGGCCGGAACTCGCCGCTACTTCAGGTAACGGCACATCGACCTGGCGTGACGGGGCGTCAGTTGATGCGGCTCCGTGCGCTGCCTAGATTCCACCGCCGTCTGCACACCGCAGTCCACGAGGTCCACGAGAGGGAATCTCATGTCCGTGCCGATTCGTACGGCTCGAACGACAGTGGTGATCGCCGGGGCGGCTCTGCTCGCCCCCCTCTGCCTCCTCGCCACCGCCGGCTCCGCGCACGCGGACGGCGGCGTCTGGGACCGCATCGCGCGCTGCGAAAGCGGCGGCAACTGGCACATCAGCACCGGCAACGGCTACTCCGGCGGACTGCAGTTCTCCGCCGGGACCTGGCGCGCGTACGGCGGCGGGGCCTACGCGTCGACGGCCGCCGGGGCGACGAGAGAGCAGCAGATCGCCGTCGCCTCCCGGGTGCAGCGCGCCCAGGGCTGGGGCGCCTGGCCCACCTGCTCGGCGCGGGCCGGCGCCTACGGCAGCGCACCGGCGGCACCTGCCGCCCCGTCCGCTCCCAGGGCGGCGAAGCCCGCCCAGCCGCAGCAGGCGCAGCCCAGGTCCGCCCCCGCGCAGCGGAACTCCTCGGGCGCCGACCGCGGTGCCGCCCGCAGCGGCGGTTACGTCGTCCGCGGCGGCGACACCCTCAGCCTGATCGCGGCGGCGCACGGCACCGGCTGGCAGCGCCTGTACACGATCAACCGGGCGGTCATCGGCGCCGACCCGAACCTGATCATGCCGGGGCAGCGGCTGCTGATCGGCTAGCGGGCCGATCCGTTGGTGGTACGTGCCGCGCGGCCCCGCCCGGTCGGTCCGATCAGCCGACCGGGTGGGGCCGCGGGCCGCGCGGCGCGGCATCGGAGGGGTGCCGCGTGTCGGTGCTTAGCGTGGCGCGATGCACCTGAAGCGCTTGATGCCAGTGAAGCCCCTGAACCCGGTGAAGGCGAGCAAGCCCCTGAGGTCTTCGCAGCGGAGGACGTTCGGCCGGGCGACGGTCGTCCTCGGCGGGCTGCTCGCCCTGACCTGCACCCCGGTCGCCGCGTCCGCCGCCCCGGCGCCCGTGTCCGGCGCGGGGGGCCTCGTCACCAAACCCCGCGACTGCGCGCGCGACCAGCGCCTGTGGACCTGTCTCGCCGAGTGCGAGAGCGGCGGACGCTGGGACGCCAACACCGGCAACTCCTTCTACGGCGGACTCCAGTTCACGCAGTCCACCTGGGAGGCGTACGGCGGCCTGAAGTACGCGCCGCGCGCCGATCTCGCGTCCCGCGCCGAGCAGATCGCGGTCGCCGAGAAGGTTCTCGACGCGCAGGGGTGGGGCGCCTGGCCCGCCTGTTCGAAGCAGTACCGGCTGGCCGGACGGGTGATCCAGAGCGAGGCGCGGAAGCCGCGGAAGCCGGAGAAGGAGCGGCGCCCGTCGCGGTCGGAGGCCGGTACGACGTCGATCATCCCGAGGTAGCGATCTCTCCCGCCTCACCGCTGAAGACGACGGCGCCGCGGCGCAGTTCGTGTACGAGCACGGGGGCGCCGCCCGTGCGCAGCCCCGGCGGCAGCCGTTGCTCGGCGAGGACCACGGCGGCGTCCAGCTCGCGCAGCAGGGCGTACGTACGGGCGGCGGTCCGGGGCGCCATGCCCTGGGCCGGTTCGTCGACCAGGACGACACGCGCGCGGGCGAGCAGGGCGCGGGAGACGGCGACCATGCGCTGCTCGCCGCCGGACAGGGTGCCCGCGCGCCGGTCCAGGAGGGGGCGCAGCCCGGGGTAGGCGTGGAGGGCCGGGCGGTGATCGCCGTCCGGGGCGGCGAGCCGCAGCTGCTCGGCGACCCGCAGGGTGGCGAACACGGCCTGGCGGTCGGGGACGAAGCACAGGCCCGCGGCGGCGCGGGTGTGCGGGGCGTGCCGGGTGACGTCGGCGCCGTCCCAGATGACCGTTCCGGCGCTGAGTCGCGCGGTGCCGGCGAGGGCGCGCAGGACGGTCGTACGGCCCGAGCCGTTGCGGCCGAGCAGCACGGTGACCGTCCCGGCGGGGGCGGCCAGGCCGACGCCGTGCAGGGCCTCCAGCGGGCCGTACCGCACACGGGCGCCGCGCAGCTCGATGCCGCGCCTCACGGTTCTGCCCGCCTCATGGGCCTGCCCCGCTGACGTGTTCGAGGATGCTGGACGGGGGCCCGGACGCGACGATGCGCCCCGCGTTCATGACGTGCACGATGTCGGCCAGGTCCGCGACGAGGTCCAGATCGTGCTCGACGACGAGGAGCCCGGCCCCGTCCGCGGCGAGGGCCCGCAGCAGCCGGGCCATGTCCCGCACCTCCCTGTCGTCGAGCCCGGCGGCGGGTTCGTCGAGCAGGAGGACGTGCGGGCTCCCCGCGAGCGCACGGGCCAGCTCGACGCGGCGCAGGGCGCCGGTGGACAGCTCCGACGTGCGTTGCTCGCCGCGCAGCCCGAACAGTGCGAGCAGTCGCGGGACGGCGTCCGGATCGATGACGCGGCCCTGCTCGGCGCCGACCCGAACGTTCTCGGCCACGGTCAACGACGGGAAGACAGCCAGCTCCTGGAACGTCCGGGCCACCCCGAGCCGGGTCCGCGCCTGCGCGGAAAGCGCGGTCACCTCCCGCCGCCCCAGCCACACCCGCCCCGCCCCCGGCCGCAACGCCCCGGCGAGACAGTGGAACAGCGTGCTCTTCCCGGCCCCGTTGGGCCCCACCACGGCAACGATCCGCCCTGCGGGCACCCCGATGTCGACGTTCCGCAGCACGGGCCGCCCGGCGAAGGTGACGGTGAGCCGGGAGGCGACGAGCAGGGGCTCCGCGCCGGGGGCCGGAGATCCGCTCGGCGGGGTAGGGGAGGGGTCCCCTTCGGCGGCCCGGCCCGACGCGCCCCGGCGCTCCCCCCGCACCGCATCCGCACCCCCGGGAACGACCCCCCGGCGCACCCGTTCCCTCACTTCAACCCCCAGCCCCGTCAACCGGCCCCGCCCCCACCCCCGTACACGCGGCCCCTCGGGAAAGCGGCCGATCAGGATGGCCAGGATTCCGATGGTCGCCGCCGCGACGCCGCCGCGTGTGCCCGCGTCCAGGCCGACCAGGAGGGCCGCGCCCGCCAGTGCGGCCAGGAGGCTGTCCGCGCCGAGGACGACCAGGGCCGCGAACCAGAGGAGGCCGCGGACCGGGTCGTAGGCGGTGGGGTCGAAGGAGCGGGCGCCGAGTGCCAGGAGACCGCCGCCGAGCGCAGCGACCCCCGCGCCGGCCACGAACGCCGCCACCTTGAGCGCGGGCACCCGTACTCCGGCCGCCGCGGCGCCCGCCTCGTGGTCCCGCATCGCGGCGAGCGCCCGGCCGGTCCTGCCCCGTCGCAGGATGGAGACGAAGAGCAGCGCCCCGGCCAGCAGCACCAGTTCAAGGACGTAGTACGCGCGGTCGTCGTCGAAGCCCGCCGGTCTGCCGGGCGCCAGGCCCGACGCCGCGTACGGCTGCGCGAACACGAACCGGCTCACGCCCACCCCGACCGCGAACGTCGCGAGCGCCAGGGCCAGGCCGTGCCGTCCGATCGCGGGGACCGCCGTGAGCAGGCCGAGCGGGGCCACCAGGAGCACGGAGAGCAGCAGCGCCGCCAGGCCAGGTACCTCGGGCAGCAGCGGGAAGCGGCCCAGCGTCAGCAGCGTCGCGAACAGTGCGCCCAGGCCCGCGAACGCACCCTGCCCGAGCGCCAGCTGACCCGCCCGGCCCGTCACCACCACCAGCGACAGCAGGATCAGCGCGAGCGCCGGTACCTGGACCGACGTGTGCAGGTCCGCGCCCGCGAACCCGAGCGGCAGCAGGAAGAGCACCGCCGCCACCGGCCACGCGCCCGGCGGCGCGGGCAGCCCCCGGCGCGTCATCGCGCGCGGCAGCGCCCCGCGTCCGCCGACCCCGGGCAGGACGAGCGCGGCGACGAGCAGGGCGACCACGAACAGGTTCGCCCCGACCGCCTGGAGCAGCGGCTCCGCCCAACCCCCGGGGTGCACCCGGGTCAGCTGGCTCTGCGCGACCCCGATGCCGAGGGCGACGAGCACCGCCACCGAGAGCAGCCGCATCCGCGCGGCGACCGCCACCGCCACGACCTCCATCACCAGCAGGGGCAGCCCGTACGGGTCCAGCCGTACGTACGGCGCGAGCAGCACTCCCGTCAGGCCCGCCGTGAACGAGCCGAACGCCCAGCCCGCCGCCGCGACCCGGTCCGCGTCGATGCCGCCGAGCACGGCGAGCGGGCGGTTGTCGACGACGGCGCGCAACTCCCCGCCGAACCGCGTCCACCGCGTCACCGCCCACACCGTCACCGCGACCGCGCAGGCCACCACGAGCTGCCCCCACGGATCGGCCGCGATCAGCGTCGGCGCGTCCTCCCGCGCACCCGTGCCCCAGAGCAGCGCCGCCGCCCCGACCAGGAGCACGAAGACCCCGATCGAGGCGACCAGCGTGCGGGCCGGGTCCGCGCCCTCCACCGCGAGCGGGCGGAACACGCCGCGTTCCAGGAGGAGGCCGAGCCCTGGCGCCACGACCAGGAGCACGAGCGCCGCCCCCGCCCACAGCGGCCAGGACCACTCCACCACGCACTGCCGCAGCAGATACGCGCAGACCATCGCGATCGCGCCGTGGGCGAAGTTGAGGACGCCCGTCGCGCGATGGGTGACGATGAGGCCGGTCCCGGTGAGCGCCGCCGCCGCGCCCACCGAGAGCCCCGCGAGCGTGAGGTCGTACGTGAGCGAGGCCACGCCTCAGCCCTCCGCGAGCGGCTCGCAGACGGGGCACGGACCGAGCCCGCCGTCCGCCCGCGCCAGGGCGTCGGCGGGCACGGCCTCGGGCTTGCCCGCGACGAGCGGGCAGTCCGCGCGGTGCCACAGCGTGCCGCCCGGGATCATCAGCAGGGCCTCGGCACTGGCGACCGGGCCGGTCGGGGGCGCCGGCCCGGATGATTCATCGGCGACCAGAAGCGCGTACAGCTCCTCCACCCGCGACGCCGCGAGCGCGCTCCTGCCGTACGTGAGCACGACCGCGCCCGCGACGATCAGCGCCGCGCCCGGCACCGTGCACGAGGCGAGATAGGGCAGTTGCCGCTCGGCGAACCGCTCGCCGGAGACGCCGTACCAGCCGGCCGCGCAGAGCACGGCGCCCGCGGTGAGGACGGCGAGCCCGGCCCACAGGGCGGGGCGCACGGTTCGGAGCCGGGCAGTCCGCATCGGTGACCCCCACGTCATGACGGAGTGTGCCTGCGCGCGTCTGGTCTTGTCGGCCGAACGCTTGCACTATGCCTTCTGCAGGCCAACCTCGAAAGCTCCGGGCGGAGTCGAGGCCCGGACCGACACCCGGTGGTGAGCCAGATGGTTCTCGGGAGCAGGATCAGGGTCCGGCCGGGCCGCACGCGGGGCGCGGCGCTCGCCCTCGCCGCGGCCCTGGCGCTCGGCCCGGCGACGACGGCGTGCAGCGACGACAGCGGCGGCGACGAGAGCGATCCGCCGACCCCGTCGAGCCAGGAGCCCGCCTCGAAGGAGCCCTCCGCGGCGCCCACCCGCTCGGCGCCCGCCGACGCGGCCGCCGCGCGCAAGGAGATCAGGGAGAACTGGCAGAAGTTCTTCGACCCGGCCGTGCCGCAGAAGGAGAAGGAGCAGCTCCTGGAGGACGGCGTCAGGATGCGGCCGGTGCTGCGCAGCTTCAACGGGGACAAGCGCGGCGGCCAGGTCGAGGCGAAGGTCGCCACCGTCCGCTTCACCTCGCCGACCGGCGCCGAGGTCACGTACTCCCTCGCCCTGAAGGGCGCCACGGTGCTGCCCGGCGCGAAGGGCACCTCGGTCGAGCAGGACGGCGCGTGGAAGGTGTCGGTCCGGACGCTGTGCGCCCTGGTGCAGCTGAGCGGCAATGCGTCGGCGCCTCCGGGCTGCTGAGGCGCTGGCGTCGGCGCTCGCCCTGAGCGCTCTGCTGGCGCTCTCCGGCTGTGGTTCGCGGCTGCCGGAGAGCGCCTTCGGGGACGGGGCGCAGCGCCGTACGCCGGTCCGCACGGCCGCGCCGGTCCACGTCGGCATCCTGACCAGCGCCACGAGCCCGGTCGGCGGCGCCACCTTCACCGACACCCGCGACGGCGCCCAGGCGTACTTCCGCAGCCTGAACGGCAGGGGCGGCATCGACGGGCGCCGCGTCGAGGTGCACCTGTGCGACGACGGTGGCAGCGGCGTCGGCAACAACGCGTGCGTGCACGAGCTGATCGACGAGAAGAAGGTCGTCGCCCTCGTCGCCACCACGGCGCTCGACTACGCGGGCGCGGAAAAGGTGTCGCGCGCGGGCGTGCCCGACATCGGCGGCCAGCCGATCGGCGCCGTCTACGACACCTATCCGCATCTGTACGGGATCTACGGCAGCCTCGCGCCCCGCGACGGCACGCCCGGCTGGGGCGGCAAGCTGTACGGCGGCACCGAGGTCTACCGCTACTTCAAGCGGGAGCAGGGCGCCCGCACCGCCGCCGTCGTCTCCTACAACCAGGCCGCCTCCGCCGCGTACGCGCGCCTGGTGGTCCGGGGCCTGAGGGCCGAGGGCTACAAGGTGGTCACCGAGCAGGTCGACTTCGCGCTGCCGAACTTCCGCGCGGCCGCCGCCGATCTGAAGGACCAGGGCGCCGATCTCGTCCTCGACGCCATCGACGCGCACGGCAACGCGCGGCTGTGCCGGGCCATGGACCAGGTCGGCGCCCGCGTCACCGCGAAGGTCATGACCGTGCAGAGCTGGACCTCTGCCGTCGCCGACGACTACAAGGACGCCCCGCACTGCCGTGCCTCCCTGTGGGCGACCGGGGCGAGCCGCAACTTCGAGGACACCGGGCACCCGGCCGTACGCGCCTTCCGCGACGCGACGAAGGGGCTGCGGACGCACGCGCAGTGGCAGCTGGAGGGGTGGGCCGCCGCCCTGTGGTTCACGGACGCCGCGCGCTCCTGCGCCCGCGCCGGGGGAGCCGTCACGCGCGCGTGCCTGGACCGCTTCATGAACCGCCCCGCCCCTTACACGGCCGACGGGCTGCTGCTACCCGTGAGATACCGCACGCTCCCCGAACCGCCAAGGACCCGAAAGACGTGCCTTTCGGTCGCCAAGTGGACGGACGAACAGGGCTGGGTCACCCGGAACGGGGACATGAACCGTACGTGCTTTGACGTACCGCAACTCGCCTACCAGCCATGACGTAACCCTGATGGACGAAATGGCCAACTGGTTCCCCGACTTGTGTACCGATAAGGCAACTGTTCAGGAACAACATGATGATGATGGACAACCCTCGCCACGGGACGCCTGTCTAACCATCGGTAGGCGGGGTCACCCGGGACGGAGCACAACCGTCCGGACTGTCCGCGAGCAATGGTGGGATACGGGGACGCATGCAGATTTCTTTCCTCATTCACAACGCGTACGGGATCGGAGGGACGATTCGCACCACGTACAACCTGGCCAACACACTGGCCGAGCACCACGACGTGGAAGTGGTCTCCGTCTTCCGGCACCGTGAGGAGCCGACGTTCGCGCCCGACCCGCGCGTGCGCCTGCGCCACCTCGTCGACCTGCGCAAGGACTCGCCGACGTACGAGGGCGACGACCCCGAGTACAAGAAGCCCGCCGCGGACTTCCCCAAGCACGAGGGGCGCCTCGCGCAATACAGCGCGCTTACCGACCGGCGCATCGCCGAGCATCTGGCGGGCGTCGAGGCGGACGTCGTGGTCGGCACCCGGCCCGGGCTCAACGTGCACCTCGCGCGGCAGACCCGGCGCGGCCCGCTCCGCGTCGGTCAGGAGCACCTCACGCTCGACACGCACTCCGCGGGGCTCCGCCGCGAGCTGCGCAGCGTCTACCCGCGCCTCGACGCGCTCACGACGACCACCGAGGCCGACGCCCGCGCCTACCGCGCCGGGATGCGGCTGCCCGGCGTCCGGATCGAGGCCATGCCCAACCCGGTGCCCGCGCCCCGCGTCGCGCCCGCCGACGGCAGCGGCAAATGGGTCGTCGCCGCAGGCCGGCTCGCCCCGGTCAAGCGGTACGACCTGCTGATCAAGGCCTTCGACAAGGTGCGCGCCGAGCGCCCCGACTGGCGGCTGCGGATCTACGGCCACGGCAAGCAGAAGGACAAGCTGCGCCGCCTGATCGACCAGCGCGGCCTCTACAACCACGTCTTCCTCATGGGCACCGCCAACCCCATCGAACCGGAGTGGGCGAAAGGTTCCGTCGCCGCGGTGACGTCCACGTTCGAGTCGTTCGGCATGACGATCGTCGAGGCGATGCGGTGCGGCCTGCCCGTCGTCTCCACCGACTGCCCGCACGGCCCCGGCGAGATCATCGACAACGGTGTCGACGGACGCCTCGTCGAGGTCGGCAACGTCGACGCGATCGCCGCCGGCCTGCTCGAACTCATCAACGACGACGAGAAGCGCAA
>NZ_JAOCNE010000003.1:367829-456559 GCF_056172735.1 Streptomyces sp. R818 | reverse complement strand
TCCTGGACGACATCGCCGACAAGAAGCCGATCTTCGCGTACCCCGCGGTGAAGGTGGCGGCCGGCGGCCGTGAGCTGACCGCCGAGCCGTACTACACGGGCGACAACGACCTCGCGATCGAGGTGCACGCGGGGACCTGAGCCTTCGTGAAGAAGGCTCTCAGTCGCCCACGTGGGCCTCGGTGTCCGGGTTGTGGGTGTCGGGCCCGGAGTCGGAGCCGGAGTGCGCGGCGAAGGCAGCGAACTCCGGATGGTGCAGATCGAACGCCGGGGATTCCGAGCGGATCCTCGGCAGTGTCGTGAAGTTGTGCCGGGGCGGCGGGCACGACGTCGCCCACTCCAGGGAGCGGCCGTACCCCCACGGGTCGTCGACCTCCACCTTCACCCCGTACTTCGCCGTCCGCCAGATGTTGTAGAGGAACGGCAGCGTCGACAGGCCGACGAGGAACGCGCCGATCGACGACAGCGTGTTGAGGGCCGTGAACCCGTCGGCGGCCAGGTAGTCCGCGTACCGGCGCGGCATGCCCTCCGCGCCCAGCCAGTGCTGGACCAGGAACGTCGTGTGGAAGCCGACGAACAGCGTCCAGAAGTGGATCTTCCCGAGCCGCTCGTCGAGCATCCTGCCCGTCAGCTTCGGCCACCAGAAGTAGAACCCGGCGAACGTGGCGAAGGCGACCGTCCCGAAGACCACGTAGTGGAAGTGCGCCACGACGAAGTACGTGTCCGAGACGTGGAAGTCCATCGGCGGCGACGCCAGGATGACCCCGGTCAGGCCGCCGAACAGGAACGTGACGAGGAACCCGCACGACCACAGCATCGGCGTCTCGAAGGACAGGGACCCCTTGAGCATCGTGCCGATCCAGTTGAAGAACTTCACGCCCGTCGGCACGGCGATCAGGAACGTCATGAACGAGAAGAACGGCAGCAGCACCCCGCCCGTCGTGAACATGTGGTGCGCCCACACGACCACCGACAGGCCCGTGATGGCCATGGTCGCGCCGACCAGCATCGTGTAGCCCCAGATCGGCTTGCGGCTGAAGACCGGCAGGATCTCGCTGACGATCCCGAAGAACGGCAGCGCGATGATGTAGACCTCGGGATGGCCGAAGAACCAGAACAGGTGCTGCCAGAGCAGCGCGCCGCCGTACTGCGCCTCGAAGACCACCGAGCCGAACCGCCGGTCCGCCTCCAGGCAGAGCAGCGCGGCCGCGAGGACCGGGAACGCGAGCAGCACGAGGATCGACGTGAACAGCGTGTTCCACGTGAAGATCGGCATCCGGAACATTGTCATGCCGGGCGCCCGCATCCCGATGATCGTGGTCAGGAAGTTCACCGAGCCGAGGATCGTGCCGAAACCGGCGAGCGCGAGCCCCATGATCCACATGTCGGCGCCGATGCCGGGGGAGCGCGTCAGGCTGTTCAGCGGCGCGTAGGCGAACCAGCCGAAGTCCGCCGCCCCGCCCGGCACCACCAGCGAGGCGAGCACGATCAGCCCGCCGAAGAGGAAGAACCAGTACGAGAGCATGTTCAGACGCGGGAACGCCACGTCGGGCGAGCCGATCTGCAACGGCATGATCTCGTTGGCGAACCCGGCGAACGTCGGCGTCGCGAAGAGCAGCAGCATGATCGTGCCGTGCATCGTGAAGAGCTGGTTGTACTCCTCGCTGGAGACGATCTGCAGGCCGGGACGGGCCAGCTCGGCCCGCATCACCAATGCCATCAGGCCGCCGATGAGGAAGAAGACGAACGACGTGACGAGGTAGAGGTGGCCGATCTTCTTGTGGTCGGTGGTGGTCAGCCACTCCACGGCCACCCGGCCCGGCTGCCGCTCCCGCGGCCGTGCCGCCGCCTCGGTACCGGCCTGCACACCGGTCGTTCCCATCGCTTGCCCCCTCGCTGCCCACGCGCCCCGGGCCTGCTTGCCGAACTCACGCCATGATGCTCGCGCCGCCCCCGCCGCGACAGGGTGCGTACACCTCTTTGTGGCACGGACAGGCATTTCCCGGACGATCTCAACTCGCCCGGAACCGCACCGCATTCGGAATGCGCGGGGAATTGCGCGCGGGGCTCCCGGCGAAGGGCAGGGGTGCGCTCCGGCGGAATCCGGACGCCTTCCGGAATTCCGAGCGCGGGGGCCTGGGGTGCGCGGATGAGAACAGTATGAGAAGTAAGGAACCGCCCGATCGTGTGAGAGAGTTCGACCAAAACAACCGTCGTGATCTTGTGACGAAAGCGTGACCGTACAAGGCCGTTCGGGGCTCGTCGGCGGCTCGTCGGGCCGGCCCTGGCGTCGCCCGCGCACACCGCATACGGTGGCCGTATGGCACCCATCCCGACCCCGCCCGCAGAGCCCCAGGACACCCCGGACGCCTACGTCGGACTCGACGCCGAACCCGCCGAGCGGCGGGCGCGCGGCCGGGGCTGGTCGACCGTGCGGCAGGTGCCGCCGGGGGCGATCATCACGATGGAGTACCGCGCGGGACGCCTGAACTTCGAGGTCACGGACGGCAGAGTGACCCGCTGCTGGAAGGGCTGACCCCCGGCGCCGACCCACGGCGAAGGGCCCGGAACCTGTGCGGTTCCGGGCCCTTCGTCTGTGCGGGCGGGTTGTGCGTACCGTGCCCGCGGTTCTTGGCGGCGCGCCCGTCAGGCCCGCTGCGGGTCCGTCGTGGCCGTCCGCGCGGTGCCGCGCACCGCCGCCGGGCGTCTGCTCGCGGCCGGTGGCGTGCGCTCGCCGCGCGGGGTGTGCGGACCCGGCGCGAGCAGGGCGGAGGGGCGGGCGCCTGGACGCGCGGCGGAGACCGGCTCGCGCGCGCGGGCCGCGTCCTCGGCGGGCGCGGCGGCCGGTGCTGCGGCGGGCCGCACGGCCATCGCGGGCGACGCGGCGGGCTGCGGCGCGGCGGCGCCGACACCGGCGCGGCGGGCGCGGCCGCGGTCGCGCAGCGAGAGGATCAGCGCCTCGGCGCGGGTGACGAGCGGCTCGCACCAGGGCAGCGCGAGCAGGATGAGCAGACCGGCGGCCCAGCCGAGAAGGACGTCACTCAGCCAGTGCGTACCGAGGTAGACGGTGGTCAGGCCGACGCTCAGGGAGATCACGGCGGAGAGTGCGGAGAGCCAGCGGCGGGCGCGCGGCGTGGAGGCCAGATAGGCCAGGATCCCCCAGGTCACCACCGCGTTCGCGGTGTGTCCCGAAGGAAATATATCGCCGTTCTTCCACATCTCGTTCGAGCCGATGACGGTGGCGTAGTGCGGGCCCGCGCGGCCCATGCCGTACTTGGCGGCGCCCACCGTGGCGTTGAGCAGCAGCAGCGCGGCTCCGAACATCAGGAGCGGGCGCAGGGTGTGCTGCCGCCAGGCGCGCCAGCCCAGCCAGGCCATCACCATGACGGCGGTCGGCCCGCGCTGGCCGAGGACGACCCAGTAGTCCAGGAAGGCGTGGATCTCCGGCCACTGCTGGTAGGGCCGGAAGAACATGACCTGCCAGTCGAAGGCGACCAGCCACGACGTGGTCAGGACGGCGACCACGATCGCGAGGTAGAAGGCGAGGGTCAGACCGAGGAGCACGACGCGGTGCCGGCTCATCCTGGGCATGACCAGGTTGCCCGGCCGTTCGGGCTCACGGTCGAGTCTCGCGAAGACCCGCTCGAGGCGGCGGGTCAGGTTTCGTTCGGTACGCACCCAATCGACGCTACAGCGGACGCGCTGCCGACCAGCACGGAACAGTGGCTTTGTGATGACGATGTGATGTGGGATTGATCTCAGGGCTCCCCTTATTCCGGGTAATCCGGTAACGGGGGCCGGAAGTCCGCGTGAATGCGGCGATCGTTTTCCGGATCTCCTTGTCGCGCGCTTATGAATGCGTTCACCGCGTGCTGGCACGGAATTCTCCGTCCGCTCATCGGGCCGGTCGAAGTCGATCAAGGTCGGCCCGGTCCGGTCGCGGCCGGTCGGGACCCGACCGGTCCCGGCCGGGACCGGTCGGGCCGGATCAAGGGGGCCCCGACCCGTTCAGCCAGAACGCCCCGTAGACCGCCGAGACCAGCGCGAGCCCGCCGAGCAACCACGCCGACCTGCTGGTACGCCACCGGGCCACGGCCACCGCGATCGGCAGGAGCAGCGGGAACGCGGGCAGCAGCAGACGCGGCTTCGATCCGAAGTACCCCGAAGCACACAGGGCAAGCAGGACGACGACTCCGGTGAACACGAGCAGCGGCACCGGCTGGCGCTGCCGCACCCCCGCCACGTAAAGCCACACCACCAGGGCCACGCCGACGATCAGGCCGAGGCCGGCGAGCGCGCCCAGCGGTGACGTGAACTTGTCGGCGACGAAGCGGGCGAAGGCGGCGCCCCCGTCGAACCCGTTCCCCCACTGCCCCTGCACGTCGAGGTAGCCGAAGAGGCCGCCGCCCGTGCGGTGCCCGACCCACAGCACGTACGCCGCCGCGCCCACCGGGGCGAGCAGCACGCCGAGCACCATGCGCCAGGACGCGCCGCGCTCACGGGCGATCCGCAGCGCAGCCGCCACCCAGACCGCCGCCACGACCGCCGCGCCGATCGGCCGGGTCAGACCCGCGAGCGAGGCGAGCAGGCCCGCGCTCACCCAGTGCCGCCGCAGGACCGCGTAAAGACCCCAGGCCGCGAGCGCGGTGAACAGGGCCTCGCTGTACGCCATCGACGCGACGATCCCGACCGGCAGCGCGCCCCACAGCACCGCCAGACAGACACCGGCCCGGCGCCCGTACAGATGTGAGCCGACCGCGAAGATCCCCCAGGCCGCCGCGAGCGAGGCGAGCCAGCTCACCACCAGACCCGCGTCGGCGGGGGAGAGGGGGCTGATCGCGGCCCCGGCACGTTCCAGCCAGGGCAGGAGCGGGAAGAATGCCAGATTGGAGTGGACACTGCCGTCCGGCAGCGTCACCGACCAGCCGTACCCGTCCCCGGCGACCCGCGTGTACCAGAGCGAGTCCCAGCGCGCGCTCAGCAAGGTGTGCGGGCTCTTGCCCTCGGCGGCGCTCCACAGGGCGAGCGCGAGCAGGCCGAGCGCGCGTACCCCCGCATAGCCGAGCAGGGCGGGCAGCGCTCTGCGCAGAGTGGGAGGGTCGTGCTGATCGACGTCGTTCACGGCCCCGATTATCGACGCCGTGCCCCGGGGACCCGTGCGCCGCCCCCGCCGCCCCAGTGGCGCACGCCACACGGGACGACGGGCTCCATGAGAGGTCCGCCACGTGTACGTGGCCTGAACTCGCGTACGCTGACGGCTCACTCGCCTTCCGTCGCGGGGCCGGGAGAACCGCTCCTCCCGAGCCGAAGACCACGGGCATCCCCGGCCCGCGGATCCGCCGGACACGAGGATTCACTGGGAGGTACGCACATGTCCGGGACGAGCACGGCCGCCGGGCGGCTGCAAGATCGCCTCGCCGCCCTCGGAGGCCGCGCGAACCGCTGGGTCGTCCTCGTCGTCCTGTGCACGAGCCTGCTCCTGGTGGCCCTCGACTCGACCATCCTGTACGTGGCCCTGCCCTCGGTCACCGAGGACCTGCGGCCCACCTCCGTCGAGCTCCTGTGGATCGGCGACGCCTATCCGCTGATCTGCGCCTCGCTCCTCATCCTCTTCGGCACCCTCGGCGACCGCGTCGGCCGCAGACGGATCCTGCTGCTCGGCTACGGCCTGTTCGGCGCCGCCTCCGCGCTCGCCGTCCTCGCCGACAGCGCGCAGGTGCTGATACTGGCCCGCGCCCTGCTCGGCATAGGCGGGGCGATGATCATGCCCGCGACGCTGTCGATCGTGCGGGACGTCTTCCCCGACCGGCGCGAGCGGGCCGTGGCCATAGGCGTGTGGACGGCGGTCGCCGCGATCGGCGCCGCCACAGGACCCGTCCTCGGCGGTTTTCTCGTCGAGCACTACTGGTGGGGCTCGGTCTTCCTCATCAACATCCCGCTGATGGCGGTCATGCTGCCGCTGTGCCGCATCCTCGTCCCCGAGTCCAAGGGCCGCGCGGACGGACCCTGGGACCTGTTCGGCGCGCTGCTCGCCGCGCTCGGCGTCCTCGGTGTCGTCTACGGCATCAAGGAACTCGGCATCGACCGCGACCTGCTCGACGCGGGCGCCGTCCTGCCCTTCCTCGCGGGCCTCGCGCTCCTCGTCCTCTTCGTCCGCCGCCAGCGCAGGCGCGAGCACCCGCTGATCGACATGCGGCTGTTCTCCCGCGCCGCGTTCTCCACCTCGGTCGGCTGCATAGTCATCGCGATGCTGGCCCTGGTCGGGCTCGAACTGATCGCGGTGCAGTATCTGCAGCTCGTCCTGGAGATGACGCCGCTGGAGACCGGCCTGCGGATGCTGCCGCTGACCTTCGCGGCGATGGTCGCGGGCGTCCTCGGCTCCCAGATACTGCGCAAGTTCGGCCCGCGCACCATGGTCAGCTGCGGCTTCGCCCTCACCGCCTGCGCCGTCCTGCTGCTCTGCCTGATGGGCGAGCACGACCGGCCGTGGCTGCTCGGCGCCGGGTTCGTCCTGCTCGGCTTCGGCTTCCAGTCCACGCTGTTCGGCGCCTACGAGTCGATGCTCACCGAGGCCCCGGCCGACGACGCGGGCGGCGCCGCCGCCATCGGCGAGACGTCCTACCAGCTCGGCGCGGGCATGGGCATCGCGCTGCTCGGTTCGGTGATGAACGCGGCGTACGCCCCCGGGCTCACCCACGTCACGGGCGTCTCCGGGGTGGCGAGCGGGGCGGCCGGGCATTCGCTGGGGGAGGCGTACCAGATCGCCGCGCGGCTCGGCGGCGGGGCGGGGACCGCCCTGCGCGAGGCGGCACGCAGCTCGTTCGTGCACGGCCTGCACGTGACCCTGGTGGTCAGTGCGGTGCTGCTGCTGGTGGGGGCGGGCGCGGCGCTCCGGCTCCCGCGCCGCATGGACTGTGAGACCCCTGCGGACGAGGAGCTCGCACCCCGCGCGGAAGCGCCGGTCGCCTGACCGGCGGCTCTGCTGCTGGGCTGTCGGCTCCGGCTGTCAGCTCTGGTTGAAGAAACCATCCGGCTGGGTACGGGACTCACGGCCCGACACGATCTGGGTGTCGGCCGGGGTGAGCAGGAAGACCCGGGTGGCCACGCGGTCGATCGAGCCGCGCAGACCGAAGATGAGGCCCGCCGCGAAGTCGACGACGCGCTTGGCGTCGGACGGCTCCATCGCCGTCAGGTTCATGATGACCGGAGTGCCGTCCCGGAACATCTCGCCGATCCGCCGCGCGTCCCGGAAGCTGTCCGGCGTCACGGTGCCGATGCGGCGCCCCTCCTCCTGGGCCTCCTCCGACGCGACCTTCACACGCGGGTCCGTCACCCAGGCGGCTGCGCTCGCGGCGGGCTCGGGGCCCTCGTCGTAGTCGTCGTCGTAGTAACGCTCGTCATCGTTGTCGTCGACGAGGCCAAGCCAGGCACTTGCCTTACGCACCGATCCCATGGACGCCTCCTCTCACAGCGGTTCCTCTGCGTCTGTATCCCTATGGTCGTCCATGATGCTGATGCCGCGCCAAGTGGATAGTCGCCGCGCGGGGTTTTCGTGACGGTACTGGTGCACAGTCAACACGGGGTTGTCCCAAGGTTTTCAAGGGTTGTGCGAGTCAAGGGTGCTGACTGGGCATGAAATATGATCCTTCGCGGCGTTCGGGTGATCTCGGGTGCGTACGGGTGAACGAAAGGGTGTCGTGATCGCTCGGTACGATCGGACGTACCCGGTCCTTGCGAGTTGACACCGCGTTCTCGCTTGTTGACGGGCCATCATCCGACGTACGGGGGAGACGTCTTGTTCGGAATTGTCCGGCCTTGCAGTCATCGGCTCGGCGAGGGGCTGAAGACCCAGTGGATGGCGCATCTGTGCGGGCTCTGCCTGGCGCTGCGCCGCGACCACGGGCAGTTCGCCCGGATCGTCACCAACTATGATGGTCTGCTCGTCTCCGTACTGACGGAGGCTCAGACCGGGGCCGCGACCGTGGGCGACGGCCGCAGGCGGGCCGGGCCCTGCCCCCTGCGCGGGATGCGCACCGCCTCCGTCGCCCAGGGCGAGGGCGCACGCCTCGCCGCCGCCGTCTCCCTCGTCCTCGCCTCGGCGAAGGTCCGCGACCATGTCGAGGACCGGGACGGCATGTTCGCCCGCAAGCCCGTGGCCGCCGCCGCGAAGAGGGTCGCCGCGAGCTGGGGGAAGGCCGGGGCCCGCAGCGGATCCGCCATAGGGTTCGACACCGCCGTCCTCGTCGACGCCGTCGAACGGCAGGCCGGGATCGAGGCCCTCGCCGGGCCCGGCACCGCCGTGCCGGAGGTGACCGAGCCGACCGAGACCGCGACCGGCGCCGCGTTCGCCCACACCGCGCACCTCGCGGGCCGCCCGCACAACGCCGAGCCGCTCGCCGCGGTGGGCCGCATGTTCGGCCGGCTCGCGCACCTCCTGGACGCCGTCGAGGACCGCGCCGCCGACGCCGCCGCCGGTGCCTGGAACCCGCTCACCGCCACCGGGACCGGGCTCGTCGAGGCGCGCGGGCTCGCCGACGACGCCGTGCACCGCATCCGGCGCACACTGCGCGAGGTCGACTTCGCCGACGGGAAACTGGCCCACCTGCTGCTCGCGCACGAGCTGAAGCGCTCGGTGGACCGGGCCTTCGGGACGGAGGCGTGCGCCACCGGGCACGGCGCGCACGCCGCCACCGCCTCCACACCCCAGCAGGGCGGCACCCCGGACGGCCGGGTCCCGGCCGGGGCGGGCGGCCCCTACGCGCCGGCCGGTTCGGGGGCGTACACCTCGTACAACCCCTATGGCGGCGGGCCCTCCCAGCCCCCCGGCGGGCCGGGCGGGTTCGGCGGGCCGGGCGGGTCCGGTGGCCCGGACGGGCCCCTCAAGCCTCCGGGCAAGCGCGGCCTGCTCGTCGGGTGCGCCGTCGCCATCGGACTGTGCTGCACATGTCAGCTGTGCTGCGCGGAGGAGTACGAGGGGCCGTGGTCCCGGAAGAAGCGCGAGGGCGTCTGCCGGGACTGCGACTGCGGTGACTGCTGCGACGCCTGCGACTGCTGCAACTGCTGTGACTGTTGCGAATGCTGCTCGTGCTGCGACTGCGGCTGAGGGGGCCCGGGCCCGGCAGGGTCAGTCCTTGATCTCCGGCGGAGAGATCCTGGACGTGTCGATGCCCGACGGGGTCGTGCCCCACTTCTTCAGGATCTTGTCGTAGGTGCCGTCCGCGATCAGCTTGTTCACCGCCGCCTGGAACGCCGGGGCCAGGGGAGTCCCCTTCTTGAACGCGAAGCCCACGTCCAGGCGGTGGAACTCGTTGAGGAACTTCAGCCCCTCCTGCTGCTTCACGGCGTACCGCAGACCGTTGATCGTGCTCATCACCACGTCGGAGCGGCCCTGCTGGAGCGAGGACCAGACCGCGCTCGGCTCGGAGTACGTCTTCACGTCGTACGGCTTCTCGCCCGCGGCCGAGCAGGCCTTCCTGTTCTCCTCCAGGGTCGCCTCGAAGGTGGTGCCCGCGCCCGTCGCCACGTTCAGGCCGCACAGCTGCTTCAGGTCGGTGACCTTCTTCAGGTCGCTGTCCTTGCGGACGGCGAAACCCTGGCCGTCATTGATGTAGGTGACGAAGTCGATCGTCTTGCGGCGCTCGTCCGTGACGCCGAAGTTGCCGGTGCCGAGGTCGTACTTGCCGCTGCCGAGGGCGGGCAGGATCGCCTCGAAGCCGGCGACCTCCTGGTCGAGCCTGATGCCGAGCACCTTCGCGACGGCGTTCCCGAAGTCGATGTCCTGGCCGACGATCGTCTTCCCGTCGGGCAGGTACGTCGAGCCGGGCGGGTTGCCGCCGACGGTCACGGCGATCTTGAGACTGCCGCTCTTCCGGACGTCGGCGGGCAGCAGTCCCGCCGCCGCGGGATCTCTCGCGAGGCCCGAGACCACGTCCGTCGTGGGGATCTCGGCGTTCTTGGCGGCGGCGGTCTCCGCGCCGCCGCCGCCGTCGCCGGAGCCGCAGGCGGTGAGACCCAGCGCGGCGACGGTGATCAGCGCGAACGTGGAGGTCAGGGTGGTGGAGCGCATGGCGTGGGGTTCTGCCCTTCGATGACGGCACAACAGGACGGCACAACAGGACGGCGCAACGGACGGATACGCGAGGGGAGGGGAGGCGCAGCAGGGTGAAGGCGCGGGCGGGTACGCGAAAGCGCGCGTACCGGGACGCGTGAACAGGGGGTGGGGCGGGGCGCGCGACGACGCGGGCACGCGGTCGCGGGGTGCCGGGAAAAAAGAAAGCCGACGCGTACGGGAAGCGTCGGTACGCCGAGACGTCAGAACACCGTCAGGGCGTCAGAAGGGCATCAACAGGACGCGGACCACACTCGACCGAAGTCGATGTGGGAGCGCGTGACCAGCCATGGCTGCGGATGCATGCGCCAAGTGGAACAGGCATCCGTTTCGGCGTCAACTCACATGAGACGTACGGCTCATACTGTGGACACCCTTGACAGGGCGCGCGCGACGCCCCGTACTCTCAGGGGCGGTACCGCTGCTGAGGGGCTCCGGTGCCGTTCCCGTGCGCACGCAGTGTCGAAGGCAAGACCAGGCCGGCCGTCCGAGGACGTCCGGTCCCACGGAGCCTTCTCATGTCATCGGACACGCTCGCCAAAGTCCCGCCCTCGGCCCCGCCGGCCGCCGCCACCGCACCGCGCATCGTTGCGCGCCGCCGTCCCGGTCAGTGGGCGGCCGCCGCCCTCGTCCTCGTCCTGCTCGGCCTCGCCGTCAACTCGGTCCTGCGCAACGAGGCCTTCCAGTGGGACGTCGTGGGGGAGTACTTCACCTCGTCGTCCGTGCTGCGCGGGCTCGGGCTCACGCTGTGGCTGACCGCGCTCGTCATGGCGCTCGGCTTCGCCTTCGGCACGCTGCTCGCCATCATGCGGCTGTCCGCCAACCCCGTATTGCGCGCCGTGAGTTGGGGCTACGTGTGGCTGTTCCGGTCCATGCCGATCCTCGTGCAGCTGCTGTTCTGGTTCAACATCGGCGCCCTGTACCCGACGCTCCTCGGCGTGAAGACCGTCGACCTGTTCGGCCCCGTCACCGTCGCCATCATCGGGCTCACCCTGCACGAGGCCGCGTACGCCGCCGAGGTCGTGCGCGGCGGCATCCTCTCCGTCGACCGCGGCCAGATCGAGGCCGCCCAGGCGCTCGGGCTCAGCCGCTCGCGGCGCTGGCGGCGGATCGTGCTGCCGCAGGCCATGCGCTCCATCGTGCCGCCGGCCGGGAACATGCTGATCGGCACCCTCAAGGGCACCTCGATCGTCAGCGTCATCGCCGTGCAGGACCTCCTGTACTCGGTGCAGCTCGTCTACCACCGCACCTACCAGGTCATCCCGCTGCTCCTCGTCGCCACCATCTGGTACATCGTGGTCACCTCGCTGCTCAGCGCCGGCCAGTACTCCATCGAGCGGCACTACGCGCGCGGGACGACCCGATGAGCGCGGTGCGGCAGTCCCTGGTCGTCGTGGGCGCGGGGCCCCGGGCGACCGGCATCCTGGAGCGCATCGCCGCCCACACCCCGGACGTGCTCCTCGACGTCCACCTCGTCGACCCCTACCCGCCGGGCGCCGGACGCATCTGGCGCCGCGAGCAGTCGCCGCTGCTCTGGATGAACTCGCAGGCGCAGGACGTCACCATGTTCACCGACGACACCGTGCAGGTCGACGGGCCCGTGCGGCCGGGCCCCGCGCTGCACGAGTGGGCGGGCATCGACGGCCGCGTCTTCGCCGACCGGCGCAGCCAGGGCCGGTACCTGCGCTGGGTCTACGAGAAGGCCGTCGCGGCGCTGCCCGAGGGGGTCGTCGTCCACCACCACGCGCGGCGCGCCCTGCGCGTCGACGGGCCGCGCGACGGGCGCCAGCGGGTGTGGCTGGAGGGCCGCACCCGGCCGCTGCTCGGCGACGCCGTCCTCCTCACCCAGGGCCACCTCGACGCCGAACTCGACGACGAGCAGCGGGAGTTGCGCGCGTACGCCCTGCGACACGGCCTTGTCCATCTGCCGCCGGACTTCACCGCCGACTCCGACCTGAGCGCGCTCGCACCGGGCCAGGACGTGCTCGTACGCGGCTTCGGGCTCGCCTTCGTCGACCTGATGGTCCTCCTCACCGAGGGGCGCGGCGGGCGCTACGAAGGCGACCGGTACATACCCTCGGGCCGTGAGCCCGTCCTGCACGTCGGCTCGCGGCGCGGCGTCCCGTACCACTCGAAGATCGGCTACGACTGGGACGCGGCGGCGGGAGAGCGTCCGCCGCTGCCGCGCTTCCTCGGCCCGGCCCAGATCGACGCACTCCTGGCCGGACCGGGCGGGTTCGACTTCCGTACCGACGTGTGGCCCCTCATCGACAAAGAGCTCGGCTTCGCGCACTACCACCGCCTGTTCACCGCGCACCCCGAGCGCACCGCCATGGCCTGGACCGACTTCGAGGAGAAGTACGCCGCCGCCGCCCCGCTCGGCGCCGAACTGCACGCCCTCGTCGCCTCCGCCGTGCCCGACCCCGCCGACCGGCTCGACCTCGACGCCCTCGACCACCCCCTCGCCGGGGTCCGGCACACCTCCTCCGACGACCTCCAGGCCGGACTGCGCGCCTACATCACCGCCGATCTCGACCGCCGTCACGACCCGGCGCACAGCCCCGACCTCGCCGTCTTCATCGGCCTGCTCTCCGTGTACGGGCAGGTCATGCGGCTCGGCGACATCGGCGACTGGTGGCACGGCTTCTTCAGCTACCTGGCGTCGGGGCCGCCCGGACCCCGGCTTCGGCAGCTCCTCGCGCTGTCCCGCGCGGGCATCGTGAAGTTCGTCGGGGCCGACATGCGGGTCAGCGCCGAGGACGGGGTGTTCCGGGCGACCGGTGCCACCGTGCCGGGCCACGTCGTGGAGGCCCGCGCCCTGGTCGAGGCCCGGCTGCCGCAACCCACGCTCACCCGCACCCGCGACCGGCTCCTGCGCGAGCTGCACGCGGACGGGGCCCTCGCGACCCCGGCCGGGCTGCTCGCCGTCGCCCCGGACGACGGGCGCGTCCTGTACCGCGACGGCGGCGCCCATCCGCGCCGCTTCGCCCTCGGCCCGCACACCAACGCGCGCGGCGCCGGCGGCTTCACCCGGCCGCGGACCAACAGCCCGTCCTTCCGGCAGAACGACGCCACGGCGCGCGCGATCCTCGCGTTCCTGCGTGATCTGTCCTGTCGGGCCGGCGCCGCCTGAGCGGCCCGCGGCCTTCCCTCACCTTTGATCGCTTTGGGGTACCCCTATGTCTCTGACCAGCGACCCACCCGTTCAGCACGAGCACGGCGTGAAGGCGGCGCCACCGCCCGACGACTACGCCCAGCTCACCGTCGTCCCCGTCCGCCACCCCTGGCGCTGGGTCGCCATCGCCGCGACCGCCGTGGTGCTCGCCCAGTTCGCGCACGGCCTGGTCACCAACGCCGGCTGGGAGTGGGAGGTGTTCGCGGAGTTCTTCACCGCGGACGTCATCCTCAAGGCCGTCTGGACGACCCTGCAGCTCACGTTCTACGGCACGGCCCTCGGCTTCGCGCTCGGCATCGTGCTGGCCTTCATGCGGCTCTCCCGCAGCCGGTTCCTGAAGACCGTGGCGTTCGGCTACATCTGGGCGTTCCGCTCGATCCCGCTCATCGTGCAGCTCCTCTTCTGGTTCAACCTGGCCTACCTCTACAAGGAGCTGCAGTTCGGCATCCCGTTCGGGCCCGGCTTCTTCTCCTTCGACACGATGGGCCTGGTCGGCGCGATGAGCGCCGCCGTCCTCGGGCTCGCCCTGCACCAGGCGGCGTACGCGGCGGAGATCGTGCGCGGCGGCGTACTGGCCGTCGACAGCGGCCAGTTGGAGGCGGCGGCGGCGCTCGGCATCCCGCGCCTGCGCCAGATCCGCCGGATCGTGCTGCCGCAGGCGATGCGCTCGATCCTGCCGAACGCCGCCAACGAGGTCATCTCCCTCTTCAAGGGCACCTCGATCGTCTCCGTCATGGCGATCGGCGAACTCTTCTATCAGGTGCAGGTCATCTACGGCCGCAACGGCCGCGTGGTGCCGCTCCTGATGGTCGCCACCGCCTGGTACATCCTCCTGACCAGCGTGCTCTCCGTACTTCAGCACTACGTGGAGCGCCACTTCGCGAAAGGCACGACCCGATGAGCGCCCCCGCCACCGAGGCCCAGGCCCAGGTCCCCATGGTCGACATCAAGGCCGTCCACAAGAGCTTCGGCTCGCTGGAGGTGCTGCGCGGCATCGACCTGGAGGTGCGGGCCGGCGAGGTCACCGTCGTGCTCGGCCCCTCGGGGTCCGGCAAGTCGACCCTCCTGCGCACCATCAACCACCTGGAGAAGGTCGACAGCGGCTGGATCAGCGTCGACGGCGCGCTCGTCGGCTACCGCCGCTCCGGCGACAAGCTGTACGAGCTGCGCGAACGCGAGGTCCTCAAGCAGCGCACCCACATCGGCTTCGTCTTCCAGAACTTCAACCTCTTCCCGCACCTCACGGTCCTGGAGAACGTCACCGAGGCGCCCGTCGCCGCGCTCAAGCGGCCCCGCGCCCAGGCCGTCGAGTCCGCGCGCACCCTCCTCGACCGGGTCGGGCTCGCCGACAAAGCCGACGCGTACCCGCGCCAGCTCTCGGGCGGCCAGCAGCAGCGTGTCGCCATCGCCCGCGCCCTCGCCCTGGAGCCGAAGCTGCTCCTGTTCGACGAGCCGACGTCCGCGCTCGACCCGGAGCTGGTCGGCGAGGTCCTCGACGTCATCAAGGACCTGGCGCACCAGGGCACCACGATGATCGTCGTCACGCACGAGATCGGCTTCGCGCGCGAGGTCGCCGACACCGTCGTCTTCATGGACGAGGGCCGCATCGTCGAGCAGGGCGCCCCCGGCGACGTACTGGACGCGCCGCGCGAGGAACGTACCAAGGCGTTCTTGTCGAAGGTCCTCTGAACCCCGCTCACCCCTGTTCCACCGACCCTTGAGGAGTACATCCATGCTGTCCCGCCGCACTCTCGCCGCCTCCGTCGCCGCGCTCGCCCTCTCCCCGCTGCTCACCGCCTGCGGGGGTGACAGCGGCGCCGCCACGACCACGGGCAGCGCCGGCACCAAGAAGGTCGGCAGCATCAACATCGGCCCCGACCAGAACCGCGTCCGCGGCAAGAAGGACGCCAAGATCGCCGCCCTGGTGCCCGCAGCGATCCGCGAGCGCGGCACGCTGCGGCTCGGCGGCAGCGCCGACGCCTCGCCACCGCTCGGCTTCTTCGCCACGGACGACAGGACCCGGATCGGCTCCGAGATCGACATCGCCACCCTCGTCGCCGACACGCTCGGCCTCAAGCTCCAGTCCGAGCAGGTGAGCTGGGAGAACCTCTTCGTCGGCCTCGACAGCGGCAAGTTCGACGCCGTCTTCTCCAACGTCACCGTCACCGAGGAGCGCAAGGAGAAGTACGACTTCGCGACGTACCGGCTCGACAACATCGCCTTCGAGGCGAAGAAGGGCACGGACTGGCGGGTCAAGGGGCCCAAGGACGTCGCGGGCAAGACCATCGCCGTCTCCTCCGGCACCAACCAGGAGAAGATCCTCGTCGACTGGAGCAAGCAGGACGAGAAGGCCGGGCTGAAGCCCGTCGACATCAAGTACTTCCAGAAGGACACGGACTACTACCTGGCGCTCCAGTCCGGGCGCATCGACGCCTACCTCGGCCCGAACCCGTCCGCCGCCTACCACGTGGCCTCCGCCGGGCAGTCGCAGATCATCGGCTCCATCTCGGGCGCCGGCGACCTCGTGCAGGGCAAGATCGCGGCCACGACGAAGAAGGGCAGCGGCCTCGTCGACGCCTACGCCGCCGCCCTGGACCACGTGATCGCCGACGGCTCGTACGGGCGGGTCCTCAAGCGCTGGGGTCTGTCGAGCGAGGCCGTCCCGAAGTCCGAGATCAACCCGAAGGGCCTGCCGAAGCCGTGAGCCACCGCCTCCTCTCCCGCCCCCGAAAGGGCATACGCCCCGGAAAGGGGTTCCGTTCCCGAAAGGTCTTACGCCCCCGAAAGGTCCACCAGCCATGACCAGCCAACCGGGCCGGGGCCTGCTGCACCTCGCCGCGGCCGTCGACCTGCCCGGCACCTTCGACGCCGAGCCCCATCTGCAGCTCGCCCGGCTCGCCGAGCACGGCGCCCTCGACTTCGTCACGCTCCACGACGGTTTCGGCGGGCCGGGCACCGACGCCCTCTCCGCGCTGTCCCGGATCGCCCCGCGCACCTCGCGCATCGGCCTCGTCCCGACCGTCACCACCACCCACACCGAGCCCTTCCACGTCCAGGCCGCCGTCGCCACCCTCGACCGGGAGAGCCGCGGCCGGGCCGGCTGGCGGCCCGACGTCTCCAGCGGCGACCACGAGGCACGCCTCTCCGGTCGCCGGGACGCCGCCGCGCCCGCCGATCACGTCGACTTCGAAGGGCGTGCGTTCTCCGCGCGCGGCCCGTCCATCGTGACCCGCCCGCCGCAGGGCAACCCCGTCGTCGTGATCGACGCGACCCGGCCGTACGCGTACGACGTCGCCGCCCGGCACGCCGATGTCGCCCTGGTCGCCGTCGCCGAGCCGGACCGGCTCGCCGCCGTGCGCGAGGAGCTGCGGCGCCGCGCCGCCGGGCACGGGCGCGACCCCGGCACCCTGCGCGTCCTCGCCGCCCTGCGCATCGACCTCGGCGACGGCGAGCGCGCCGCCCAGCCGGGGCACGGCGGCGGCCTGCTGCCCACGAGCGAGGGCCCGCTGTACCGCGGCGGGCCCGTCGACCTCGCCGAGCTGATCACCGACTGGCACCGCGCGGGCGCCGCCGACGGCTTCCACCTGACGCCGCTCGATCCGCGCCGCGACCTGGAGCGCCTGGTCAACGGGACGGTGCCGCTGCTTCAGCACCGGGCCCTGTTCCGCACCTTCTATCCGGGCAGCACGCTCCGGGAGCACCTGGGGCTCGCGAGGGCCGTCAGCCCGTACGCCGTTCTCCCGGGAGGCCCGTCATGACCGCGTACGAGGGGACTACCCCCCCCGTCGTGACCGCGTGCGAGGGGACCACTTTCCGCGCGCACCCGGGTCCGCGCCCGGCATCCGGAGCGCCGACTTCCGGCCAACCCGTGGCGGCGGGAACGGGCGGTGGAACCTGAGTGGCGCCCGGCCCGTCTCCTGGAAGAGACCGAGCCCCGACGGCGTACGGGATGTACGAGTGAAGCCGTCGGGGCATCCCGTCGTGCATGCGGAGATCCCGTGTACGTCCGAAAGGCGCTCTTGAGTCGATCAGTTGAAGCGCCGAATACTCCCGGGCAAGCGCTTGTCAGGAGCACGGCATGTTCGGAATCCGGACGCTTGCCCCTGGCCGCGCCTCACGGGCCCCGACCCCACGCGGGCCCCCGACTTCCCCCCGGGAGGAACGAGCAGTGAGGATCAAGCGCACCACCCCCAGTGGCACGGTAAGACGGACTCGGCTGATCGCCGCGGGCACCGGCTTCCTCGCCGCGGCAGCGTTCGCCGTACCCTCCGCGCACGCCGCCGACGCGCCCCAGACCTTCAGTGCCACCGAACTCACGCAGACCAGCGACGCGGTGCGCAGCGCCGACATCGCCGGTACGGCGTGGGCCGTCGACCCCGCGACCAAGCAGGTCGTCGTCACCGTCGACGAGTCGGTCTCGCAGGCCGAGATAGCCCGCATGAAGCAGGAGGCGGGCTCCACCGCCGGGGCGATAAAGATCAAGCACACCCCCGGCACGTTCAACAAGCTGATCTCCGGCGGCGACGCCATCTATGCGAGTAGCTGGCGCTGCTCGCTCGGCTTCAACGTCAAGAACAGCGCCGGTGCCGACTACTTCCTGACGGCCGGGCACTGCACCGACGGCGCCGGTACCTGGTGGTCCAACTCGGGCCACACCACGACCCTCGGCACCACCGCCGGGTCGAGCTTCCCGGGCAACGACTACGGCCTCGTGCGGTACACCAACACCTCCGTGACCAAGTCCGGCACCGTCGGCAGCGTCGACATCACCAACGCGGCCACGCCGTCCGTCGGCACCACGGTCACCCGGCGCGGCTCCACCACCGGCATCCACAGCGGTCGGGTCACCGCGCTCAACGCCACCGTGAACTACGGCGGCGGCGACATCGTCTCCGGCCTCATCCAGACCACGGTCTGCGCCGAGCCCGGCGACTCCGGCGGCCCGCTGTACGGCGGCACCACCGCCTACGGCCTGACCTCCGGCGGCAGCGGCAACTGCTCCTCCGGCGGCACCACGTTCTTCCAGCCGGTCGTCGAGGCGCTCAACGCTTACGGGATGCACGTCTTCTAATCCCGGGCCCCGGGCCCCGGGCCCAGCACGGACGCAGGCAGTGTGAGAAGCCCCCGCCGGTTCTACCGGCGGGGGCTTCTCCTCGTTTCCCGAGTTTCCCGGGATTCCCGGCTCTCCCGCCCCGCCCCCTGCCGGGGTTACCGTCGAAGTGGTGCGTTGCTGCGTCCACTTCGGACCCAGGGGGGCCGTGGGATGGTCGAGGAGCTGGTGGCGGCGGGAGTGGCCGCGGTCTGCGCCGGAGCGGTGTACGGGATGGCGGCGGCGCGGGTCGTGCGCCAGTACGAGCGGGGGGTCGTCTTCCGCCTCGGCCGGCTCCGGTCGGCGGTGCGCGGGCCCGGGTTCACGATGATCGTCCCCTTCGTGGACCGGCTCCACAAGGTCAACATGCAGATCGTCACGATGCCCGTGCCCGCGCAGGACGGCATCACCCGGGACAACGTCACGGTGCGGGTGGACGCCGTCATCTACTTCAAGGTCGTCGACGCGGCCGAGGCCGTCGTACAGGTCGAGGACTACCGGTTCGCCGTCTCGCAGATGGCGCAGACCTCGCTGCGCTCCATCATCGGCAAGAGCGACCTCGATGACTTGTTGTCCAACCGCGAAAAGCTCAACCAGGGGTTGGAGTTGATGATCGACAGCCCCGCCATCGGGTGGGGCGTGCAGATCGACCGCGTCGAGATCAAGGACGTCTCCCTCCCCGAGACCATGAAGCGGTCCATGGCCCGGCAGGCCGAGGCGGACCGCGAGCGGCGGGCCCGCGTCATCAACGCCGACGCCGAGCTGCAGGCCTCGAAGAAGCTCGCCGAAGCGGCCGGGGTCATGTCCGACCAGCCCGCCGCGCTCCAACTCCGCCTGCTGCAGACCGTGGTGGCCGTCGCCGCCGAGAAGAACTCGACGCTGGTCCTGCCGTTCCCCGTGGAGCTGCTGCGGTTCCTCGAGCGGGCCACGCCCGGGGATGCCGGGCGGGCCGCGGAGGCCGCCGTGCAGCAGTTGACCGAACTGGACCGTGACGCCCGGTCCGTGAGCGACGTCGGAGTGGAGGGAGACGCTCCGCGGAGCACGTGAAGCGGGGGGTTGGGGTGGCTTGCGCCGTCGATTTTGAGACAGGGGCAGACCTTACTCTCCGCCGAGCGCGTCGAGCGCAGAGTGTTTGCAATGGGGACCGACGTGGGGTGGTGGGGGCGTACAAGGTACGAAAGGCGCACCCGAGTTCCCGCACGCGCGTCCTGAAGTCGACCTTGTGTGCTCCGTGTGACGCTCGGGATAGTGGGGTGCGTCACCCCTCACGGATCCGGCCCACCCCCACATCGGGCCTGTTCCGAACCCCCCACAGGAGGACGTGAGTTGAAGCACCGACGCATATCCAAGCGGCGTGTCGCCGTGACCGGGGCGGGAATCGCCGCTCTGGTCGCCGCGGGCATCACCTTCCAGACTGCGAACGCCAGTACCCCGTCGCCGGATCCGGCGCCCCGGACCCTCTCCGTCGCGAAGGCCGGAAATCTCGCCTCGTCCCTGACGGAGACCCTCGGGACCGATACCGCCGGCAGCTACTACGACGCCGACGCCAAGCACCTCGTCGTCAACGTGCTGAACGGAGACGCCGCGGACGCCGTCGAGGCCGCGGGCGCCAAGGCCAGAGTCGTCGAGAACTCCCTCGCCGCGCTCGACGGCGCCCGCGCGACACTGAAGAGCGACGCGACCATCCCCGGCACCTCGTGGGCCATCGACCCCGCCACCAACAAGGTCGTCGTCACCGCCGACCGTACGGTCAAGGGTGCGGCCTGGGAGAAGCTGAGCGGCGTCGTCGAGGGGCTCGGCTCCAAGGCCGAACTCAAGCGGACGCAGGGTGAGTTCAGGAAGTTCATCGCCGGTGGCGACGCCATCACCGGCGGCGGCGGGCGGTGCTCCCTCGGCTTCAACGTGGTCAAGGACGGGCAGCCGTACTTCATCACGGCGGGGCACTGCACCGAGTCGATCTCGACGTGGTCGGACTCCAGCGGCCAGGTCATCGGCACCAACGAACAGTCCAGCTTCCCGGGCAACGACTTCGGCCTCGTGAAGTACACCGCGGATGTTCCCCATCCAAGTGAGGTCGACCTCTACAACGGGTCCGCGCAGGCGATCACCCGGGCCGGCGATGCCACCGTCGGTCAGCAGGTGGTCCGGTCCGGGTCCACCACCCAGGTCCACGACGGCACGGTGACCGGGCTCGACGCCACCGTGAACTACGGCAACGGCGATGTCGTCACCGGCCTCATCCAGACCGACGTCTGCGCCGAGCCGGGCGACAGCGGCGGTTCCCTCTTCGCCGGCGACACGGCGCTCGGCCTCACCTCCGGCGGCAGCGGCGACTGCACGTCGGGCGGCGAGACGTTCTTCCAGCCCGTACCGGAAGCGCTCTCCACCTTCGGGGCGGAGATCGGCTGACCAGCGGAGCCCTGCGCCCCGCCCCCGGATTCTCGTGGGGCGGGGCGCTTCGTGCGCCGCACAGGGGCATCGTCGTGGGTTGGGTGGGGCCGGGCCGGGGTGCCTCCTCGGCCGGATCGGTCCGGGCGCCTGCTGTCCGCCGTGGGCGGGTGGTCCGGGGTGTTGTGCCTGCGGAGTCCTGCGGGGGCACCCCGACCCGTCCCCACCCGTCCGTCTCGTACGGGGGTGCACGCCGGTGGCACCTCGGTGTGGTGAGGGTCAGGAAGCCACGCCTACGTGCGTCGAGCCTCCTCCCGGGCCCCGGGCCGCGTGGTGTCCGTGGTGCGTGTCTCCGCGCCTCCGCTCCCGCAGGGCCGACACGGCCAGTGTCACGACGACGCCGAGTACCGCCCAGCCGGAGAGGACCAGGAGTGACTTCGTGAGGGCGTTGCCCTGGAAGTAGGCGATCGAGCGGGCCGCCCACGTGCCCGCGCCCGGGGGGAGCCACGGGCCGATCGCCTGCCAGAACGGGGGCAGCATCGGCAGCGGGAAGGCGCCGCCCGCGCTCGGGTTGCCCGCGATGACGACGAGCAGCACGGCCAGGCCGATGCCTACGATGCCGGTCAGCTCCTCCAGTGCCAGGGTGATCGCGCCTACCGCGAAGGTGACCAGGGCGCCGAGCCCGGCCAGGCCCCAGAAGGAGCCGGGCAGCGCGCCGAGGATCGAGTCGCCGATGATCCACGAGCCACCGATGCCGCCGATGATCGAGACGACCGCCATCGCGCCCAGCCGGATCAGCGCGCGCTGCGGACTCGTGGACCTGGAACCCGCGCTGATCGACATGATCGACGCGCACAGGTAGCCGCCTACACACCAGCCGACCACCAGGTAGAACGCCGAGAGTCCGTCGAAGTCGCTGGGTGAGGCGGGTGCCACGTCGATCTTCTGCACGGTTCGCCGTTCGGCGCCGTCGACCTTCGTGGCGATCGTCTCCAGGGCGCTCGCCAGGACTGTGCCGCCGCCCGACGCGACCAGCAAGGTGTCCTTGGTGCCGCGCGGGTCGAGGATCAGGGCGCCGTCGATCTCTCGGTCCATGATCTGGTGCCGTGCGGTCTTCTCGTCGGCCACTACCCGCGGGTCCAGGGGGGAGCCCGGCAGTTTCGCCATGCGCTGCTTTGCCTGGCTCGCCGCCTGTTCCGCCGGGGCCACGACGCCGAACGGCACGTCCTTCGGGGTCGGATTGTGCAGCGCCCCCACGTAGGAGGCGATGAAGAGCAGCTGGAGGGCCAGCACGCCGATCACCAGCAGGGTGGCCCGGGGGGTGACGGCGCTCTTGAACTCATCGGCGAACCTCATGCCCCAACGCTCCGGCCGTGGCGCGGGTCCCGCAGGTGGGGTGGGCCGAACGGGGGCTCTGGGCAACGCGCGGGTGGCGTCTGTCGAACTGTGTCGTACATGCGTTCGAAAGTTGGTCTATGGTGGAGGTGGGGGAGGTGAGATCCGATTGGCCCGAGTGTGCTGGAGGTGCGTGCGGTGGACTTCACGCATCTGCACACCGTGTCCGGCTTCTCCGTGCGCTATGGCGCCTCCCATCCGGAGCTGATCGCCGAGCGCGCCGCCGAGCGGGGGATGACCGCCGTCGCCCTCGCCGATCGGGACACCGTCGCGGGCAGTGTGCGGTTCGCCAAGGCGTGCGCCAAGCACGGGGTGCGGCCGGTGTTCGGCGTCGATCTTGCTGTGGGCGCCCATGCGCCGGGGGTCAGGCGTCCGGCGCCCGTACGCGGCGGCGCCTTCGTCGACGAGTCCGCCCCCCGCGCCACCTTTCTCGCCCGCGACGGCGCCCGCGGCTGGGCCGACCTGTGCCGCCTGATCACCGCCGCGCACGCCGGGGACGACCCGAAGGACGTCCGCCTGCCCTGGGAGGACAATCACGGTGACGGCCTCGTCGTGCTGCTCGGGCCCGACTCCGACGTCGGCCGCGCCCTCGCCGCCGGGCGCCCCGACCGGGCGGCTGTCCTGCTCGCCCCCTGGCGCGAGGTCTACGGCGATTCCCTGCGGCTCGAAGCCGTCCATCATGGGAGGGGAGGGACCGGGGCCGGCTCGTTGCGTCTCGCCGCCCGCACTGTCGGTTTCGCCGCTGAGCAGGGCGTTCGGCCGGTTCTCAGTAATGACGTCCGTTATGTCGATCCGGGCTCGGGGCCCGTCGCCGACGTTCTGGACGCCGCGCGGCGTCTCGTCCCCATCGATCCGACCAAGGAGCTCGACAGCGGAGAGCGGTGGCTCAAGGAGCCCGCCGCCATGCTGGCCGAGGCCGAGCGGATCGTGGAGGCGGCCGGTTTTCAGCGCTCCACCGCGCTTCGGCTGCTCGAACAGACCGAGCTGACGGCCGCCGCCTGCCGCGTCGATGCGGAGGAGGACCTCGGCATCGGCTCCGTCCGCTTTCCCGAGCCGCATCTCGTGGGCGCCGGGCGTCGTACCGCCCAGCGCGTCCTCGCCTCCCGCGCGACCGCCGGCATGGTCCGTCTCGGCCACGCGGGCGACCGCTCGTACTGGGAGCGGCTCCACCGCGAGCTGGACATCATCGCCCACCACGACTTCGCCACCTACTTCCTCACCGTCGCCCAGGTCGTCGACGACGTGCGGGGGATGGGGATCCGGGTCGCGGCGCGCGGCTCCGGCGCCGGGTCGCTCGTCAACTATCTGCTCGGCATCGCCAACGCCGACCCGATCGAACACGGGCTGCTCATGGAGCGGTTTCTGTCCAAGCGTCGCTCCGTCCTGCCCGACATCGACGTCGATGTCGAGTCCGCGCGGCGCCTGGACGTGTATCGCGCGATCCTCGACCGGTTCGGGCCCGAGCGCGTCGCCACCGTCGCGATGCCGGAGACCTACCGGGTGCGCCATGCCATACGTGATGTCGGCGCGGCCCTGTCCATGGACCCCGCCGACATCGACCGCGTCGCCAAGGCGTTTCCGCACGTCCGCGCCCGCGACGCCCGCACCGCCATGGCCGAGCTGCCCGAGCTGAGGGGGATCGCCGGTGAGTTCGGGGACCACCCGAGGCTCTGGGAACTCGTCGAGGCGCTCGACGCGCTGCCCCGCGGCGTCGCCATGCACCCGTGCGGCGTGCTGCTCTCCGACGCCTCCCTGCTCGCCCGTACGCCGACCGTGCCGACCAGCGGCGAGGGCTTCCCCATGGCCCAGTTCGACAAGGAGGACGTGGAGGAGCTCGGGCTGCTCAAGCTGGATGTGCTCGGGGTGCGGATGCAGTCCGCGATGGCGCATGCCGTGGGGGAGATCGAGCGGGCGACGGGGGAGTGCGTGGACCTCGACTCCGTACCCAGGACCGACCCGGACACGTACCGGCTCGTCCAGTCCACCGAGACGCTCGGCTGCTTCCAGATCGAGTCGCCGGGACAGCGCGATCTGGTGGGGCGGCTGCAGCCCGCCACCTTCCATGACCTGGTCGTGGACATTTCGCTGTTCCGGCCCGGGCCCGTCGCCGCCGACATGGTCCGCCCTTTCATCGAGGCGCGGCACGGGCGGGCCCCGGCCCGCTATCCGCACCCTGATCTGGAGGAGGCGCTGCGCGAGACCTACGGCGTCGTCGTCTTCCACGAGCAGATCATCAAGATCGTCGACATCATGACCGGCTGCGGCCGCGACGAGGCCGACCGGGTCCGGCGCGGACTGTCCGACCCCGGGTCGCAGGAGCTGATCAAGTTCTGGTTCGCCCAGCACGCGACGGTGCGCGGCTACGACGCCGAGACCGTCCGGAAGACCTGGGCCATCGTCGAGGCGTTCGGTTCGTACGGGTTCTGCAAGGCGCACGCCGTTGCCTTTGCCGTCCCGACCTATCAGTCTGCGTGGCTGAAAACGCATCACCCTGCGGCTTTCTATGCAGGGCTGCTCACGCACGATCCCGGTATGTATCCGAAGCGGCTGCTGCTCGCGGACGCGCGGCGGCGGGGGGTGCCGGTGCTGCCGTTGGACGTGAACAAGTCCGCGGTCGAGCATCAGATCGAACTGGTGTCCGGTGACAAGGCGTCCGACAGCGGCAAATGGGGCATCCGGCTCGCCCTCTCCGACGTCTACGGCATCAGCGAGGCCGAGGCCGAACGCATCGCCGCCGGACGCCCCTACTCCTCCCTGCTCGACTTCTGGGAGCGGGCCCGCCCGAGCCGCCCCCTCGCCACCCGGCTCGCCCAGGTCGGCGCCCTCGACGCGTTCGGCGCCAACCGCCGCGACCTGCAACTGCACTTGACCGAGCTGCAGCGCTCGGGGCACGGCGCGCGCGGCGAGCAGCTCCCGCTGACCGGCGGACGGCGCACCGCCTCCGCCGGGCTGCCCGACCTCGGCGACGCGGAGCGGATGAGCGCCGAACTCGGCGTCCTCGGCATGGACGCCTCCCGCCATCTCATGGGCGACTACCGGAAGTTCCTCGACGAACTGGGTGTCGTCTCCGCGCGGCGGCTGCGCGACGCCGAGCACGGCAGCACCGTCCTTGTTGCCGGGGCGAAGGCGGCCACGCAGACCCCGCCGATCCGCTCCGGCAAGCGCGTCGTCTTCTCCACCCTCGACGACGGCACGGGCCTCGTCGACCTCGCGTTCTTCGACGACGCGCACGCCGCCTGCGCGCACACCGTCTTCCACTCGTGGCTCCTGCTCGTACGGGGCACGGTCCAGCGGCGCGGACCGCGCAGCCTCAGCGTGGTGGGCGAAGCGGCCTGGAACATGGCCGAGCTGACCGAGGTGTACGGCGAGGAAGGGCTCGACGGGGTGGCGCGGCGGATGGCCGAGCCGCCGCCCGGCGCCGAGTCCGGCCGGGAACAGGGCGAGAGCGGCCGGCGGATCCAGATGGCCAACGGCTACGTGCTGAACCCGTGGGCCGACCTCAAACCGGCCGGTGACGGCACCATGGGTCCGCGGCGCAAGCTGTGGCACCAGAGCCAGGGGAGTGCGGGATGAGTACGACCGAGCGCGGGCCCGGGGATGTGCTGTGCGTCCGCTTCCTGCTGCCGCCCGGCGACGAGGCGTCGCTGCCCCGGCTGCTCGGGCTCCTCGCCGGGATCAGCCCGGCCGTCGAGGCGCTGCCGCCCGACACCGCCCTGGTCGATCTGCGCGGCGCCGTACGGTACTTCGGGCGGGGCGCGTGTCAGATCGCCTCCGTCGTCCGGGTGCGGGCCATCGCCCTGCACGGCGTCGAGTGCCTGATCGGTGTCGGTCCCGGGCCGATGCTCGCGCGGATGGCCGCCCGCGAGGCCGCCCCGGGGGTTACTCACGTCGTGGGCGACGCCCGGGAGTTCCTCGACGGGCAGCCCGTCGGCGCGCTCCCCGGCGTCGGCGCCGCCACCGCGCGGACCCTGGGCGAGTACGGGCTCGACACCGTCGGCCGGCTCGCCACCGCGCCGCTGCCCACCCTGCAACGCCTCACCACCGCCCGCGTCGGACGCGAGCTGCACGACAAGGCGCGCGGCATCGACCGCACCCGCGTCGTCCCGAACGCCGCCGCGCGCTCCCTCGCCGCCGAACGCGGCTTCGTACGCGACGAGCTGGACCCCCACCGGCACCGCCGCGCCCTCCTCTCCGCCGCCGACGAGCTGGGCGCCCGGATGCGGGACGAGGGGCAGGTGTGCCGCTCGCTGACGCTGACGGTGCGCTACGCCGACCGGTCCTCGACCGTACGCAGCCGGACGCTCGCCGAGCCGAGCGCCCACTCCACCGCCCTGACCGGGGCGGCGTACCGGATGTACGACGCGCTGGGGCTGCAACGGGCCCGGGTGCGCGCCCTCGCCCTGCGCGCGGAAGGACTCGGCCCGGCCGGGGCCGCGACCCGGCAGCTCACCTTCGACCCCGTCGACGAGCGGGCCAGGACCCTGGAGGCGGTGGCCGACCGGGCACGGGCGAAGTTCGGACCCGGGGTGATCGTGCCCGCCTCACTGGCCGCCTGACTGTCCGCCGCCGGCCGGGCCTCAGGAAGGGGTCAGCGCGTCGCGCGGCGGCGCACCGAGAGGAACAGGACCGCCGCGCCGAGCGCCAGCGCCGCGGCTCCGCCCACCGCGATGGCGGAGGTGGTGGAGCTGCCGCCCGTCTCGGCGAGGTTCTGGGTGGTGCCCTGGGCGGCGAGTTGCTGGTCAGCGCTGTCGTCCGTCGTCGTCGCCGGCTCAGTGGACTCCTGCGTCTCGTGCGCCTCGTGGGACTCGTGGGTCTCGTGGGTCGCTGGTGTCTCGTCGGTCGTCCCCGGCTCCGTGGCCGTGTCCTCGCCGCTCATGTCCATGCCGCCGTGGTCGATCGTCGACTTGTCGGCGTCCGCCGCGATCTGCTCGTCCGTCGGGGTGGACGGCGCCGGGGCCGCACCCTCCGACGCCGCGGAGTCACCGCCGTACGTCACGTCCGAGCACGAGTAGAACGCCTCCGGGCTGTCCGAGCGCTGCCAGATGCCGTAGATCAGCTGGCGGCCCGTGCGCTCGGGCAGCGTGCCCGTGAAGGTGTAGAAGCCGCCCTCCGCCGTCGGGTCCGTCTTCGTCGCCACCGGGTGCTCCAGGTCCAGGTCGGACCAGGCCAGCGGCTTCGACGCGTCGTAGCCCTGCTTCGTCAGGTACAGGTTGAACGTGCCCTTGTGCGGGGCCGTCACCTTGTACTTGAACGTGTATGAGCCCGCCGAGACCTGCGTCGCGGGCCAGTCCGTGCGGGCCAGATCCATGCCCTTGAACTCCTCGGAGTTCGCCGAGCAGAGCTTGCCGTCCGGGATGCGCTCCCGCGACTTGCCGCCGGCCGCGCCGTCCCGGATGCCGTTCCAGTCGTACAGGGCCTGCGTGCCGCCCGCCGCGACCGCCGCCTTGCACGCCGCCGACGTGGGGTTCTCGGCGCCCTCCGCGTAACAGGCGGCGACGCGGCTGGCCGGGTCGCCGAGTGTGCCGTGCGCTGCCGCGGTGGTGGTGGAGAGGGTGAGCAGGGCGAAGGGGGTGATGCCGGTCGCGGTGAGGGCGGCGAGTTTGCGGGGCGCGGGCATGGGGGCTCCTGGGCGTTCTCGAACGGGGGGGTTGTGGCAGCGAAGTTAGCCCGGGGAGCTGCGCGGATCTGCCCTTCTGAGGGGTCTGAGTTGATCTTTATGGCGCGCTTAAGGTGCGGCTCAGATTGTGCTCAGGTAGAGCGGCCTTCGCGCCGTGGGTGCGTCTGCTTTTCTCGGCGGGTGCCGCGTCGTCGTGGTTGCTCGCGCAGTTCCCCGCGCCCCTTAAGGGGTCCATGTGTACCGGCGTTCTGGTCTGCCTGTTCCGCCGTATTTCAGGGTTACCCGCGCTCTTCCCGTTCCCGCGAAGAATTCCAGGTATCTGCGGGCGCTCACCCGGGACAGGGAGCCCGCCTCCTGGGCGCACTCCGTGGCCGAGAGGCCCTGGGGGTGGGCGCGCAGGGTGCGTTCGACCAGGTCTGCCGTGTGGGCGGCCAGGCCCTTCGGCAGTTCCCGGGAGCCCGGGGGACGCGCGCCGAAAATCTGGTCGACGTCCTCCTGGCGGGCCTCGCTCAACGTGTCCAGGCGTGCTCGTACCGACGCCACGTGCCGCAACTGCTCCTGCAGCGCCGCCTGGTTGAACGGCTTGATCAGATAGTGCAGCGCACCCGCGCGCAGCGCCGCCCGTACGATCTCCGCGTCCCGCGCCGCCGTGATGAACAGGGCGTCCACCGGCGCCCGCGACGGGTCCCGCTCCTCCGCCGCGCGCAGCTCCCGGAGCACGTCGATGCCGTCCATGTCCGGCAAGTACACGTCGAGCAGCACCAGATCGGGCCGGACCGTCTCCGCCGCGCGCAGCGCCTCCGCGCCGCTGTGCGCCACCGCGGCCACCTCGAAGCCGTCGAGGGCGGACACGTACCGGCTGTGGAGCTTGGCGACCATGAAGTCGTCGTCCACGACCAACACCTTTGTCACCAGCACCTTTGTCACTGGCGCAGGGTAGGTGCGCGACCACAAGGACCACAACGATTCTTGCTTGCGGAAGAGAGACAGGCTGTTCACGCGCGGGCAACATGTGGGCCACCTCACAACCCCCCCCCGCATCCGAACCCCGTATCTCTCGACAGGTGGTGGCACCCGTGCGCCTGCGCACACCCCTCGCCCTGCTCGGGGCCGCGGCTCTCGTCCTGGTGGGGCCGCCGCTGCTCACCACCGGCAGCGGCGCCGACACCGGCACGCAGATCCCCGGCCTGCGCCTCATGGTCCCCAACACGCCCGGCGGCGGCTACGACATCACGGCGCGTACCGCCGCCAAGAACGCCGAGGACGCCGGACTCACCCACAACATCGAGGTGTTCAACCTGCCCGGCGCGGGCGGCACCGTCGGCCTGACCCGTCTCGTCGGCGAGCACGGCAACGGCAAGCTCGCCATGTCCATGGGGCTGGGGGTCGTGGGCGCCGCGCGGTCGAACCACTCCCCGAAGACCCTCGCCGACACGACCCCCATCGCCCGCCTCACCGAGGAGGCGGATGTCGTCGTCGTCGCCAAGAACTCGCCGTACAAGAGCATCGAGCAGCTTGTCGACGCCTGGAAGGCCGACCCCGGGAAGCTGCCCGTCGGGGGCGGATCGTCGCCCGGCGGGCCCGACCATCTGGCGCCCATGCTCATGGCGCGGGCCGCCGGGATCTCGCCCAGACAGGTCAACTACATCCCCTTCGACGGCGGCGGCGAACTGCTCGCCTCCATCCTCGGCAGCAAGGTCGCCTTCGGCGTCTCGGGCGTCGGCGAGTACCTCGACCAGATCAAGAGCGGCGAGCTGCGCCTGCTCGCCGTCACCGGGCCCGAACGCGTCCCCGGCCTCGACGGGCCCACCCTCAAGGAGTCCGGCTACGACGTCGACTTCACCAACTGGCGCGGCATCGTCGCCCCGCCCGGCCTCTCCGACACCCAGCGCACCAAACTCATCACCCTCGCACGCACGTTGCACGCCTCCGAGGAGTGGAAGCGGTCCCTCGAGAAGAACGGCTGGGACGACGCCTTCCTCGTCGGCGACGACTTCGGGGAGTTCCTGACCACCCAGGACAAGAACGTCGTCTCCGTACTGAAGGAGCTGGGGCTGTGACGACCTCCACCGAGACCCGCCCGCCGGAGGCGCCAGCCCGCTCCTGGCTGCGCGACCACTCCGAACTCGGCGTCTGCGTCCTGCTCCTCGCGCTCGGCGTCCTCGTCCTCACCGACGCGCTCACGATGGACGTCGACCTCACCCAGCGCGGGCCCGTCGGACCGAGGACCGTGCCGTTCGTGGTCGGCGGCGGGCTGCTGCTCGTCGCCGTGCTGCTCGCCGTCGACGTCCTGCGCGGCGGGCGCGGCGAGGCCGAGGGCGGCGAGGACATCGACCTCTCCGAGCCCGCCGACTGGCGCACGGTGCTGCTCCTCGCCGGGGTCTTCCTCGCCACCGCCGTCCTCATCGAGCCGGTCGGGTTCCCGATCGCGGGCGCCCTCCTCTTCTGGGGCGCGGCCTACGCGCTCGGCAGCCGCCACCTCCAGCGCGACCCGCTGATCGCCGCCGTCCTTTCCCTGCTCACCTACACCCTCTTCAACAACCTGCTCGGCGTCCCCCTGCCGGGCGGGCCCCTGATGGGAGCGCTGTGACGCCATGAACGCCCTCTCCTCCCTCATGGACGGCTTCGGCACCGCCCTCACCCCCGTCAACCTGCTGTGGGCCGCCCTCGGCGTCCTCCTCGGCACCGCCATCGGCGTCCTGCCCGGCATCGGGCCCGCCATGGCCGTCGCCCTGCTCCTGCCGGTCACGTACGGGCTCGAACCGACCGGCGCGTTCATCATGTTCGCGGGCATCTACTACGGCGCGATGTTCGGCGGCTCGACGACCTCGATCCTGCTCAACACGCCCGGCGAGAGCGCCGCCGTCGTCGCCGCCATGGAAGGCAACCCGATGGCGAAGGCCGGGCGCGGCGCGCAGGCCCTCGCCGCGGCCGCCATCGGGCACTTTGCGGGCGGCATGATCGGCACGATCCTGCTCGTCGCGCTCGCCCCGAAGGTCGCCTCGCTCGCCGTTGACATCGGCGCCCCCGACTACTTCGCGATCATGGTTTTGGCGTTCATCGCGGTGACGTCGGTGCTCGGTTCGTCCCGCGTACGCGGGCTCGCGTCCCTGCTCATCGGGCTCACCATCGGGCTCGTCGGACTCGACCAGATGACCGGGCAGCAGCGGCTCACCTTCGGCTCGTTGCAGCTCGCCGACGGGGTCGACGTCGTCATCGTCGCGGTCGGCCTCTTCGCCATCGGCGAGGCGTTGTGGGTCGCCGCCCATCTGCGGCGCACCAGCGGCGAGGCCATCCCCGTCGGCCGCCCCTGGCTCGGCAAGGCGGACGTGCGCCGCACCTGGAAGTCCTGGCTGCGCGGCCCACTCATCGGCTTCCCGTTCGGCGCGATCCCCGCGGGCGGCGCCGAGATCCCGACGTTCCTCTCCTACGTGACGGAGAAGCGCCTCTCCCGGCACAAGGACGAATGGGGCAAGGGCGCCATCGAGGGCGTCGCGGGCCCGGAGTCCGCGTCCTCGGCGTCAGCGGCCGGCACCCTCGTCTCGATGCTGACCCTCGGCCTGCCCACCACCGCCGTCGCGGCGGTCATGCTCGCCGCCTTCCAGCAGTACGGGATCCAGCCCGGACCGCTGCTCTTCGAACGCGAGCCCGACCTCGTCTGGGGCCTCATCGCCTCGCTCTTCGTCGGCATGGTGCTGCTCCTCGCCCTCAACCTGCCGCTGGCCCCGGTCTGGGCGAAACTCCTGCGCATCCCGCGCCCCTACCTCTACGCGGGCATCCTCTTCTTCGCCGCGGTCGGCGCCTACGCGGTCGGCGGCGAACCCGTCGACCTGGTCATCCTGCTGATCATCGGCCTGATCGGCTTCGGGATGCGCCGCTACGGACTGCCCGTCCTGCCCGCCGTCATCGGCGTCATCCTCGGCCCCAACGCCGAACAACAGCTGCGCCGCGCCCTCCAGATCAGCGACGGCAGTGTCCACGGCCTCGTCGACACGCCGTTCTCCGTGACCGTGTACGCGGTGGTGCTCGCCATCGTGGCCTGGCCGCTGGTGCGCAAGCTGGTGGCGCGGGGGAGGGGTGGTGACGTGGACAAGGTCGCATGACCAGCGCAGACCGACCGATCCGTCCTGCGATCCGCCGCGCGACGGCCGCCGACGCACCGGCCGTCGAGGCGGTCACCGACGCCGCCTGCCACCAGATCCGTCCGCGGTACGGACACGAGGTCGTGGAGCGCCGTACCGACGGGCTCTACGACCGTATCCACTACCGCAAGCGTCTCCTCCGCATCCGAGCGGCCCGCCTACTCGTCGGGCCACCACGTCTTGCGCACGTCCTTGCGTACTTCGGGGCGCTCACGCACCGTCTCCGCCGCCTCTTCCCGCAACCGGCGCGTCACGGTGGACGCTCCGGTCGGTTTGTGCATGGTCACTCGGCGCATGGTGCCTCCTGTACCTACACGAGTTCCAACATCGTGCCGTTGTAGACCTGTTCCCGGCTGATTCCTCGTCGAAGCGCAATTGTCAGTGGCGGTTGTCAGGATGTGGGGATGACGCACTCACTGAGGCAAGCGGAATGGGACGCCGCCGCGGCCGGTTTCGACGACGAACCCGACCACGGTCTGCGCGATCCCGAGGTCCGCGACGCCTGGGCCGCGCGTATGGCCGACTGGCTGCCTGACCAGCCAGGACACCTGCTCGACCTCGGCTGCGGCACCGGCTCCCTCGCACTCCTCGCGGCCGAGCGCGGACACCGCGTGACCGGTGTGGATTTCGCCGCCAACATGCTGGCGGCGGCCCGCAGAAAATTTGTGGGCCGTGACGCCCTATTCCTCCTCGGGGACGCCGCGTTCCCGCCCGTACCGCCCGCTTCGTACGACGTCGTCCTCGCCCGGCACGTGCTGTGGGCCCTGCCCGACCCGGCGGCGGTCCTGCGGACCTGGGTGTCCCTGCTGCGGCCGCACGGGCGGCTCGTGCTGGTCGAGGGTGTGTGGGGCGAGATCAGTCCCGTGGGGATATCGGCGGACCGGCTGCTCGGCCTCGTGCGCGAGGTGCTGCAGGGGGGCGTGCGGCACGAGGAGTTGTCGTCCGACGCGCGGCTCTGGGGCAAGGAGGTGCGTGACGAGCGGTACGCGGTCGTCGCCGTGCGCGACTGAGCGCGGCTCAGCGCAGCAGCGCCTCGAACGTCCCGTCCCGGGCCAGGCGTTCCAGCTCGTCCAGGGCCCGGGACGCCGCGTCGGCGGCGGGCGGATCCTGTGCGGCGAGGCCGCTGGCCGCGAACTCGTCCTCGTCCAGGCGGAGCACCTGGGCGCCGTCGGCGGAGACCCACAGGTCCAGGTCGAGGTCGACGGAGACGATGTCACCCGCGGCTCCGTCCCCGCCGGTCTCGCGGACCGCCGGGCGCGTGATGTCGCAGTACCAGCCCTTCAAGGTGCCGTCGCCCGCCCGGACCTCCTTGATCGCGTACCAGCGGTCGCGCCAGTAGTGCTCGGTGTACACGTCGCCCGGCTCGAAGCGCACGAAGCCGAAGTCGCGGACGCCGTCGCCCGCCCAGTCGGCCCGCACGGTGATGCGCGTACCGTCGTCGGAGAGGAGCCGCGCCGGGTAACCGATCTTCGTGCGGCCCGCCTTGACGAGCTTCACCCGCACCACGCCGCCGGGAGCCGAGGGAGTCACTGTGCTCATGGGGCGCACGCTACGTGCCGGGCGCCCCGGGTTGCCTCCCCTTTTCCGTCTCCCCTTCCACGGCGGCCGGGCGGTCCCTGCGCGACAATCGTGCGGTGACCCTGAAGATCCGCATTGACGACAGCGCCGCGCCCTACGAGCAGGTGCGGGCCCAGATCAGCGAGCTGGCCAGGGCGGGCGCGCTGCCCGTCGGGTACAAGCTGCCCACCGTGCGCGGCCTCGCCGAGGAGCTGGGGCTCGCCGCAAACACGGTCGCCAAGGCGTACCGGGCCCTGGAGGCGGACGGCGTGATCGAGACGCGCGGGCGCAACGGCACCCTGATCGCCGCCGCCGGTGACGCCGCCGCCCGCGAGGCCTCGGTCGCCGCGCAGACCTTCGCCGAACGCGCCCGGCGCCTCGGCCTCTCCGAGGAGGCGGCCCTCGCGGCGGCCCGGGACGCGGTGCGCGCCGCGTACGCCTGAAGCCGCAGGCCCTGCATACGTGGTGCGCGGTGCGTACGCCTGAAGCCGCAGGGCCTACCGGAGCCTCCAGGCCTACAGGTACAGGCCCGCCTCCGCGCCCCCGCGCTGGTCCGGTACCGACGTCGGGGAGATGCCCCGGCGCAGTGCGAACAGCTCGGCGAGGGTCGCGCCCTCGCGGCCGATGCCCTCCTCGGTGCCGAGCCAGCCTGTCGCCTCGCGGCGGGTCAGCGGGCCGACCTCGATCCGGGCGAGGCAGCGTCCTGGCCGGACCACGGCCGGGTGCAGGCGCTCCAGGTCCTCGTTGGTGGTGACGCCCACGAGGACGTTGCGACCCTGGCCGAGCAGGCCGTCCGTCAGGTTGAGCAGCCGGGACAGGGCCTGGCCCGCCGTGTGCTTGGCCTCGCCCCGGATCAGCTCGTCGCAGTCCTCCAGGAGCAGCAGCCGCCAGCGGCCCTTCGCCGTGCCGTCGTCCTCGCCGATCGCTATGTCCATCAGGTAGCCGACGTCGGAGAAGAGCCGCTCGGGGTCGAGCACGCAGTCGACCTGGCACCAGTCCTGCCAGGACCGGGCCAGGGTGCGCAGCGCCGACGTCTTGCCCGTCCCGGGCGGGCCGTGCAGGAGCAGGAGCCGGCCCGCGATGTCCTCGGGCCGCACCTTCATCAGCTGGTCCATCGCCTCGGCAACCGGCTCGGTGTAGTTGCCCCGCACCTCTTCCCACGTACCGGCCGAGATCTGCCGGGTCGTGCGGTGCGGGCCGCGCCGGGGCGACACGTACCAGAACCCCATCGTCACGTTCTCCGGCTGGGGCTCCGGTTCGTCGGCGGCGCCGTCGGTGGCCTGCTTGAGCACCTTCTCGGCGAGTTCGGCGCTGGTCGCGGTGACGGTGACGTCCGCGCCCCGGTTCCAGCGGGAGACAAGGAGTGTCCAGCCGTCGCCGTCGGCGAGCGTGGCGCTGCGGTCGTCGTCGCGGGCGGAGCGCAGCACGCGGGCGCCCGTCGGCAGCAGGGTGGCGCCGGAGCGGACCCGGTCGATGTTGGTGGCACGGGAGTGGGGCTGCTCGCCCGTGGCGAAGCGGCCCAGGAACAGCGCGTCGACGACGTCGGAGGGTGAGTCGCTGTCGTCTACACCCAGCCGGACGGGCAACGCGTCGAAAGGGTTCGCGGACATGCCGCCATGATCCGTCACGAACGGCCGGTTCGCACGGAGATTTCCGGTGTGCGGCCCCGACCCGGCTGACTACCCTCGGAGTTGATGGGACGTCATGGGTGGGGTCCGGGGGCGCGGTGGCGGAGGCTCACCGCTCCGCTCGGTGCGGCGGTGGCGGCGCTGACCCTGGTCCTCGCCGTGCCCGGCCCCCTCGCCGAGACCGGGCCCGGCCCTGACGGCACGGCGCACCGCACGCCGTCCGCGCCGCCGGGGTCGCAGCGCCCCGGGGTCGGCTGGGGCCTCACCCACACCGAGCACTCCGCCGACGAGGGTGCGCCCGCCGCCCGCACCCGTGTGGAGAGGCTGCTCAGGTCCCGGCCGGTGCCGCAGAACGAGGCGATCATGGGCTGGGGAGCGGGCAACCCCGAACCGGCGCCGGGCCGTTACGACTTCGCCGCGATGGACAGCCGCATGGAGCTGATCCGCAGATCGGGCGGTACCCCCGTGATCACCTTGTGCTGCGCGCCCGACTGGATGAAGGGCGGGAAGCCGGGCGCGCAGAACACGGACTGGAGCCAGGAGAACCTGGAGAAGGCGCCCCTGCCCGAGCACTACCAGGACTTCGCGGACCTCGCGGCGGCGATCGCCGAACACTACCCCTCCGTACGCCACTTCCTCGTGTGGAACGAGTTCAAGGGGTTCTGGGACGACGAACGCGGCCGCTGGGACTACGAGGGCTACACGCGGCTCTACAACCTCGTGCACCGGGCGCTGAAGAAGGTCGACCCGGACCTCCAGGTCGGCGGCCCCTACCTGGCCATGGACAGCGTCGGCCCGCTCCACACGGAGCGCGGGGCGCCGGACGGGGCCGCAGGCGCCTGGGGGCGGATGGACCAGCGGGTCGTCGACGCGTTCGACTACTGGAACGCGCACAAGGCGGGCGCCGACTTCGTCGTCGTCGACGGCGCCACGTACACGACCGGGGACGAGCTGCTGCCCGACGCGTTCGCGGCCACCGACAAGTTCACCGACGTCAGCGAGTGGATCAGGCGGCGGACCGGCGGTCTGCCGCTGTGGTGGGCCGAGTTCTACGTGGAGCCCGCCGATTCAGGTGGCGCCCGCGAGGGCTGGAGCGAGCGGCACCGCGTCGCCGTCCAGGCCGCCGGTCTGATGGCCCTGGCGAAGGGCGGCGTCACGACCGCCTTCCACTGGAACCCCGAGACACAGAACGGGAGTTCGTGCGCCGGGTGCATGTGGCGGCCCACCGGCCGCGCCTCCGGCGGCGGCGCGCTCCCCATGTACGGCCTGGTGTCGCGCTTCCACGAGGAGTTCGGGCCGGGCACGACCTTCCGGAGCGTGGCCGTCGCCGAGGCGGGCAGGGAGCGGGTGCGCGTCCTCGCCGACGACGAGGCGGTCCTGGTGGTGAACACCCGCGACCACCCGATCAGCACCGAGGTCGACGGCCGACGCTTGCGGATGCAGGGCTACGAGGTGACGTGGCTGAACCGGTGACACGGGCGGCCGGACGCCAGGAAGCCACCGGTGCCGACAGCCCTGGTGTCCGGACAGCCTCGCTGGTGCCGATAGCCCTGGTGTCAGGACAGTTCCGCTGGTGCCGACAGCCCTGGTGTCAGGACAGTTCCGCTGGTGCCGACAGCCCTGGTGTCAGGACAGCCCCGCTGATGCCGACAACCCCGGTGTCAGGACAGCCCCGCGGCACGGCAGGCCCGGCATCACGGCAGGCCCAGCGTGAAGAAGCGCCGCACCAGCGCCAGCACCACCACCGCGAGCAGCGCCAGCGCCCACCGGAACGTACGGTTCAGCCACCGCAGCCGCGGCACGCTCGGCGGGCCCGCCACCCGGACCACCTCGCGCGCCGCGAGCAGCACGGCCAGGGCGAGCGCCGCCAGGGCGCCGAGGACCGTCCACGGTGTCCAGGTGATGTGCGGCCCGGCCGGACCGGAGTCGGCCCGCTCGACCGGCCCGGCCGGCCGCGCGCGCGACCGGTACAGGGCCGCGTCCTCATTGACGTAGACCTTCTCCAGTTCCTGCCGGGCGTCGAGGCTGCGCAGGAGCCGGTCCGGCCAGGACCGCGGGTAACCGGCGTCGAGGCGGAGGAACGCGGCCTGGCTCTCGTTGACCATGAGGTACGTGTGCGGGCCCGCGTCCGTGACCGCCTCGACCAGGCCGTCGACCAGGACCGGGTCGACGGGCGCGCGCACCGGCACGTACGTGACCCGTTCCATGTCGCGGGCGCCCCACGGCAGCGACGGCGTCACGTCGGCGGCCGGGTCGCGGCTCAGCCACAGCAGCCGGACGCTCGGCTCGTCATGGGCGTAGACGTACTCCATCGCCGCGACCTCGCCGGGCCGCACCCGTTCGAACGGCTCGTTGCCCCAGCGGGCCACCAGGAAGCCGCCCATGAGCAGCAGCCCCGCGAGGAGCGCGGCCAGCGGGGCGACGCTGATCCGGTCCCGGTCGCGTTCCCTGACGGTCAGCCCGGCGCGGGGGAACAGGGCGAGAGCGGCGAGGAGCGCGGCGCCGGGGAGGGCGAACAGGAAGACGCGGAGCGCCATCTCACCCCCGTACGACTGCAGGGCGAGAGCGAGGAAGGGGACGCAGGCGAGGACGGGCAGGGAGCGTTCGCGGTAGCGCCATTCGCGGCGGCGCCACCAGCCGTACAGGGCGCCGGTGAGGACGCCGCCCGCGAGGAGCACGCGCGCGTAGAGGACGAGGGCGTGGTCGGAGTCGGCGCCCCGGAGGCGGCCCGCGACCGACGAGGAGACGTTTTTGCCGAGGCCGCCGACGCCGCCGAGGAGGTCGCCGAGGTGCCCGGCCCAGTACGGCTCCGCCGCGAAGCCGAGCCAGCCGACGACCAGGACGCCGCAGAGCAGCGGCAGGCCGGGCAGTTCGCAGCGGCCCGCCAGGACGAGGCCGGTCACGGCGCCCAGCATCATGAACGGGGTGAGCTGGTGCGCCGGGACGGTCGCCGCGAACAGGGCGAGCAGGAGGGCGAGGAGCGCGACGCGTTGGCGGGGGTCGGCCGGTTCGACCTCGGTCTCGCCCGGCCGCCGCTTGTCCCACAGCACGCGCGGCGGCCGGAACCAGACGAGCAGGATCGCCACGAACATCAGGTACAGCAGGTACGTGAAGCCTTGCGGCGAGAAGTAGTCCTGGCCGACCCAGCCGCTCAGGACGAAGATCCACACCCCGGTCCACTTGGCCCGCCAGTTCGCCCGTACCGAGCGCAGCAGCAGGAACATCGGGGCCAGGCAGAGCAGGTGGAGGGCAAGCGGCCACCAGCGCAGGAGCTGTTCCGGGTCGTCGACGCCGCAGGCGCGGGCGACGAACGCGGCGGCGGCGAAGAAGCCTGGCCAGCTCCAGCGGGCGTCCAGATCCGGTGCGGCGGTGCCGGTGCGGTCGATGTGGTCCAGGAAGCCCAGGTGCCGCCAGGCGGTGGCGAACCGGGGCGCCTCCTCGACGACGGCGGGCAGCGCGTGCAGGGACACGACGGTGGCGAGCAGGGTGAGCAGCAGCAGGGGTCTGTGCGGGGATTCGAGCCAGAGCAGTGACGTGAAGGCGACGACGAGCAGCGCGGCGCCGGCCAGCGTGGCCGGGGGCAGCACCGAGACGAGGCCGAGCCCGCCCATCGCGTCGAGATCCGCGTCGTCCAGGGCGAGGACCGGGCCCCAGTAGAGGCCGAGCGCGGCGAGGAGCAGCAGCGTTAGCGCGACGACGGTGGGCCGCGCGGCCGGGCGCGGCGGTGCCGTCCCCGGAACCTCGGCGGCGTCGTACAGGGGGTGCGGGGTCTTGGCGCGCGGGCCCGCGTGGAGATCCAGGTGGAGGCGGACGGTGAGCCGGGTGACGGCGTCGCGCAGGGCCTCCGCCGCCGTCTGCCGCTGAGCGCGCTCCACGGGCGGCGGGCCGAGATCGGCGAGGTCGCCGTCGGGCGCGGCGTCCTCGACGGACTCGGTGGACGGGGCGACGCGTACGACGCGCCACAGCTTCGGCGCGGCGACCGCCAGGACCGCGGTGAGCGCGCAGACCTCGGCGACGCCCGCCCCGGTCAGCCCCATCGTCGGCAGGAACAGCAGCGTCAGGCCGAGGACCAGGGCGCAGAGCAGACCTTGCAGCCAGGCGAGGCCCGACGTCCTGCTCTGCGCCCGCAGCACCGCGAAGTAGATCTCCATGAGCACGCGCAGGGCCGCGCCGAGGGCGAGCAGGCGGAGCAGCGGCGTGGCCGCGTCCGCGTAGTCCCGCCCGAACACCCGCAGCACGTACGGCGCGAGGAGCAGCAGCAGTCCGCAGACCGGCAGCATGATGCGGGCCATGCGGCGCAGCGCGGCCCGGGTGTGCGCGGCGAGCCGGGCGGGGTCGTGCGCGCCCTCGACGGTCAGGGACGCGCCCATGTTCACGGCGAGGAGGTTGACCGTGCCGCCGATCGTCGCGGCGACGTAGAAGTAGGCGTTGTCGGCGGAGGAGACCTGCGAGGCGATGAGCACCGGTACGAGGAAGACCACGGCCAGCGAGAACAGGGAGCCCGTGGAGTCGCCCGCAAGGAAGCGGGCAAGATCGCGCGCGGTCGGGGGCGCCCCGGCCCCGTCGCCCGTGGCAGCCACGTGCCGGGGCACGAGCCGCCGCAGGACCAGCCAGCCGAGCGGCAGCAGCGAGAAGGCGATGGCGACCGCCCACGACACGAAGACGCCACTGGCCGGGAGGGCGACCGCGAACGCGACGAGGAGCGCGAGCTTCACCGCCGAGAACACGGCGTTGCCCGCGGGCACCCACAGCGCGCTGCGCAACCCGGTGAGCACACCGTCCTGAAGGGTCAGCAGCGACCAGGCGACGACGGCGGCGACGAACCCGAGGCCGGGCAGTGGCCCGCGCAGGAAGCCGTACGAGGGGCCCCAGGCGTCGAGCGTCAGAAGGAAGACGACGGCCGCGAGGGCGACGGCGCCCGCGCTCCACCCGTACGCCCGCAGGACGAGGCGGCCGGTGGCGCGGCCCGCGACGGGCAGGAAACGGGCGAGCGCGCCGGTCAGCGCCACGGCCGTGAGACCGGCGAGGAGCTTCATCGCCGCGATCGCGGCGGAGCCCCGGCCGACCGCGTCCGCCGTGTACCAGTGCGCGGCGGCCAGCCAGAAACCGACACCGAGAACGCCGGAGACGACGGTGTTCAGCATCAGCGCGTAGGCGTTCCGGAACAACTGGCCGCCGTCGGGCCCCGGCCCGGGCGGCGTGCCCCGGGCGCTCTCGGTGCCCGCCATCGTGTCAGCCACGGGCCCGTACGGCTCTCCGGGCAGCGCGGAGCACGGCGTACGCCTTGGTCAGCGCCCTGTCCCCGGCGAAGTACGGCCCGACCGCGCGGCCCTCGACCAGCCGCTCGAACGCGGCGGGCCCGGTGGTCCTGCGCACGGTGATCCGCCGCAGGGCGTACGGTCCCTGTCCGCGCCGGGCGAGCCCGTTGCCGACGGCGACGGCCTGCGCGAAGCCCGCCGCACGGACGGCCCGCCGCACCCGCCGGTCGGAGTGCCCGTAAGGGTGGGCGAAGGAGCGCGGCGGGACGCCCAGCTCGTCCCTGAGCATGTCCCGGCAGCGCGCCAGCTCGAACCGCAGTGCCTCGGCGTCGAGTTGATCGAGCGGCGGATGCGTGTGACTGTGCCCACCGATCTCCACGCCGTGCGCGGCCAGCGCCCGCACCTGGCCCCAGTCGAGCATCGTGCCGGGCCCGCCCCCGGTGCCGTACGGGCCGCGCAGCCAGCCCGTCGCGACGAACAGGGTGGCCGCGAACCCGTACCGGGCGAGCACGGGCAGCGCGTGCCGGTGCACCCCTTCGTACCCGTCGTCGAAGGTGATGAGCACGGGCCGCACCGGCAGTTCACCGCCGTGTCCGCGCCAGATAGCGGCGAGTTCCGCGACGGTCAGCGGGGTGCACCGGTGCGCCGCGAGGATCTCCATCTGCACGGCGAACTGCGCGGGCGACACCGAGAGCCGCCGGACCGCGGGGCCCGGCTCGGGCGTGATCGCGTGGTACATCAGCACCGGCACCGCCGGACCGTCGGCTCCCCGCGCGGGCGCGTTCATGTCCTCGCCCTCTCCCGTACGTAGCCGGCCGTCGCCAGGGCGAGCCCGGTCACGACGGCCCCTGCGCGGGCCGCTCCGGCCGGGCGGGCCAGGAGGGCGTCCCGGGCCGCGCGCGCCAGGGCGGCCGGGAGCACGCGGGTGACGTACGCGCGCTCGGACCTGAGCCCGCTGCCCGTGCCGACCCTCCTCGTCAGCCGGGCCTTCGAGAGCCCTTCCGCGTAGGTGCGGGCGCGGAAGTAGGCGAACCGTTCCCGTTCGGGTGGGACGCGGTGGTGGATCACGGCGCGGTCGTCGAGCAGGAGGACGGCGTCGGGCCGGGCGCGGGTGAGGCGGATGCACAGCTCCGTCTCCTCGCAGCCGAGCGGGCGCGGGCCGCCGTCGCGGCCGACACCGGTGGCGAAGCCGCCCGCCGCCGCCAGGGCGGTGCGGCGGTACGAGGCGTTGCCGCCAAGGACATTGCGGACCCGCGCCCTGCCGTGCGGCAGCCCCCGGTAGGTGCAGCCCACGACCCAGTCGAACTCCGCCGGGAACCAGCCGGGCCGGCGCCCCGAGGCCCAGACCGGCTCGGTGCGTCCGCCGACCGCCATCACGCGCGGGTCGGCGTAGGCGGCGGCGAGGTGGCGCAGCCACTCCCGCTCCGCGACCGCGTCGTCGTCGAGGAACGCGACGATCTCGCCGGACGAGGCGGCGATGCCGGTGTTGCGCGCGGCGGACAGCCCGCGCGGCCCGGCGTTCGCGAGGACCCGGAGACCGGCCGCCCGCCCGTACTCCGCACCCAGCCGGTCGAGCAGCGCGGGACAGTGGTCGACGACGAGGACGACCTCGAAGGCCGGGTACGACTGCGCCCGTACGGAGCCGACCGCCGCCAGGATCTCCGCCCAGCGGTCCTCGGTGTACGCGCAGACGACGACGGACACCGAGAGCCGCCGCCCCTCCTGACGGCCGGTCAAGGCAGCCGCCCGCGCGCCGCGTCGGGCAGTGCGGCGACCGGCCCCGCGCGGCGCGCCCACCGCTTCGGCCGCCGTTCCCTGACGATCACCTTCAGGACCCGCAGCCCGTCCCGCACCGCGCGCAGGTTGCTCGCCCCGTGGATCCGCACGTGCTCGTGGCTCGGGATCTCCCGCACCCGCAGCCCCGCCGTGGCGACCCGGATGTTCATCAGCGTCTCCACCTCGAAGCCCGTGCAGTCGAGGTCGATCGCGTCGAGGCAGTGGCGCCAGAACGCGTTGTAGCCGTAGCAGAGATCGGTGTAGCGGGCCCCGAACTTGGCGTTGACGACGGCGCACAGCGCCCGGTTGCCGAGCTTGCGGACCGTCGTCATGTCGTCGGTGGCGCCCCCGGCGGCGAACCGCGAGCCCTTGGCGAAGTCGGTGCCGGAGACGAGCGCGGCGACGTAGGAGGCGATCTCGCGGCCGTCGGCGGAGCCGTCCGCGTCGACCGTCACCAGGATGTCGCCGGAGCACGCCCGGAACCCGGCGATCAGCGCGTCGCCCTTGCCCTTGCCGGGCTGGGGCACGACGACGACCCCGGGCCGCAGCGCGCGGGCGACCGCCACCGTGCCGTCGGTGGAGTCGCCGTCCACGAGGACGACCTCGTGGATCCAGTCGGGCAGGGTGGCGAAGACGTACGGGAGGTTCCGCGCCTCGTTCATGGCGGGGACGACGACGCTGACGCGCGGCGCGGCGTGCCGGGCGGGCGCGGGGACGGCGGGTGGTGCCTGGCGCGCGGCGGGGCTGCTCACAGGTCTGGCCCTCTCGTCCGGTGGCGCTCTCGACAGCCGGGTCCTACGGGTGGTGCCGCGACCGGAACACGTGTCCGCACAGGAAGGCGAGGGCGCTCAGCGCCCCCACGACGATCACCCCGCCCCCGACCGACCAGTGCCGGGTGGCGAGCATGCCCTGCGCCACCAGCATCACCACGGTGACCGCGCCCGCGACCGACAGGAGACCGCGCGCCCACGGGTCGAGGCCGCGCAGCGCCGCCGCGAACACGGCGCCGGGCGCGGCCAGGAGGAAGAACAGCGCGAGGGGCCCGCGCAGGGGCGAGTGGACGTCCGCGAGGACGAGGACCGGACCCGCGGCGCCGGCCGCGACGGCGGCGCCCGCGAGCAGGCGGGGCGCGTCGCTTCTCGACGGGAGCTTGAACGGGAGCTTGATCCGATTGGTCTGCATTGGCGACTTTGCCCCCCGACGCGCCGGATGCCGGACTTCAATGTGGCGCAGCACCGCAGAGGCGTCAAGACGCGAGGTGAGGGTAAGTCAGGTGCGTGGCATGTACGCGTAATTGAACACTGGTCGAATGTCCGTCTGGGGTACTTCCCGGTAACTGTGGCGCGTGGTACCACAGTTATCGGCAGAGATCCTGCTAAAGGAGGCTCCATGAGACGTTTCCGACTTGCGGCATACGTGACCTCGTTCCTCTTCGCCACCGCGGCGGCCCTCACCGGGGCGGGCGCGGCCCACGCGTCCGGCACCGCCGCCGCCACCGGCTATGTGGCCCTCGGTGACTCGTACTCCTCCGGGGTCGGGTCCGGCAGCTACGACAGCGCCAGCGGCGACTGCAAACGCTCCACCAAGGCGTACCCCGCGCTGTGGGCCGCCGCCCACTCGCCCTCCAGCTTCAACTTCACCGCGTGTTCGGGCGCCAAGACCGCCGACGTCCTCTCCGGTCAGCTCGGCCCGCTCGGCTCCGGCACGGGTCTCGTCTCGATCAGCATCGGCGGCAATGACGCCGGGTTCGCCGACGTGATGACGACCTGCGTCCTCAACTCCGAGTCCACCTGCATCAACCGCATCAACCAGGCGCGCGCCTACGTGACCTCGACCCTCCCCGGCAACCTCGACAAGGTGTACTCGGCGATCAGCGCCAAGGCACCCTCCGCCCACGTGGTGGTCCTCGGCTACCCCCGCTTCTACAAGCTCGGCGGTTCCTGCATCGCCGGCCTGTCCGACACCAAGCGGTCGGCCATCAACTCCGCCGCCGACCTGCTCAACAGCACCATCGCCAAGCGCGTCGCCGACCACGGCTTCACCTACGGCGACGTGGCCGCCAAGTTCAGCGGGCACGAGATCTGCTCGGGCAGCCCGTGGCTGCACAGCGTCAACTGGACCAACATCGGCGAGTCCTACCACCCGACGGCCGCCGGCCAGTCGGGCGGCTACCTGCCCGTGCTGACGTCCGCCGCGTGAGCACCGGTACCTAGTAAGTCGGTGAACCGGTGGGGGTCCCGCTCGGCGACGTGGACGGTGTCGACGACGGTGAGGGTGTCGACGAGGCCGGCGGCCTCGACGTCGTCGACGAGGTCGGCGGGGCCACCACCTTGCACGTGATCACGTAAGCCACGTAGTTGGAGGTCGTCGAGCGCGGGCTGCGCACCTCGACGCCGATCCGGTTGCGCAGTGTCCCGCCCGGCTCGTACGCCGTCTGCGTGGTGTCGACCGTACGGCTGCGCGCCCCGCCCGCGCCGAAGCTCAGCGTCTTCCAGCCGGGCTCGGACGCGCTCCCGCTCCTCGTGACCCAGCGGTACTCGACCTGGGCCGGGACGCGCCCCACGGTGATCCGCGCCGCGAACGCGGGCGCCCGCGCGGACGACGGCGGGCACGTCCCCGAGTAACTGCCCCGAATCGCGCTCACGCTGACGCGGACGGACTGGGCCGGTGCGGTGGTGCTCCCGCCGCCCGCACCGCCGCCACCGGCTGTGCTGTCGCCGCCGGAACTGCTGCCGCCGCTGCCGCCCGACGATCCTGAGCTGCCGTTCTTGCCGCCGTCGTCCCGGTTGAGCAGCGCGTACGTCAGGCCCCCGATGGCGAGGAGCAGGACGACGATCCCGGCCATGAGGGCGAGCGAGGCGCGGCGCGCGCGGCGCTGGTCAGCGCCGTCGGCACCGTCAGCGCCGTCCGTACCGTTCGCATACGTCGCCGTGGTCGTCGCGTCGCCGGACGCGAACGGGACCGGCGCCGGAAGGGGCATCGGCGGTGTGGGCGCGGCCGGCTGCTGCGACGTCACCGTCGGCAGGCCCGCCGTCGGGCCCGGACGGCCGAACAGACTGCCGCCCGCGCCGACGATCCGCAGGTCCCGCTCGGCATCCGCCGCCGGTGTCCGCGCGGCCGGGTCCTTGCGCAGCAGGCCCTCGATGACCGGGGCCAGCGCGCCCGCCCGGCGCGGCGGCGGCAGCTCCTCGTCGACGACCGCGCGCAGGGTGCTGAGCGGGGTGTCCTGCCGGAACGGCGAGGACCCCTCGACCGCCGCGTACAGCAGCACCCCGAGGGACCACAGGTCCGACTCCGGTCCCGGCGCGCGGCCCAGCGCCCGCTCGGGCGCCAGAAACTCCGGGGAGCCGATGATCTCGCCGGTCATCGTCAGCGCCGAGGTGCCCTCGACCATGGCGATCCCGAAGTCGGTGAGCACGACCCGGCCGTCGTTCGACAGCAGGACGTTGCCCGGCTTCACGTCGCGGTGCAGGACCCCCACGTCGTGCGCGGCGCGCAGCGCGGCCAGGACCTCGGCGCCGATGTGCGCGGCCCGGTCCGGTGCCATCGGCCCCTCGGCCTCCAGTTGTTCGGCCAGCGAGACGCCGCGCACCAGCTCCATGACGACCCAGGGCCGGTGATCCTCGGTCGCCACGTCGTACAGCGTCACCACATTGCGGTGCGAGACGCGGGCGGCGGCCCACGCCTCCCGCTCCAGGCGGGCGTACATCCGCTCGACATCGGTCGTCGGCAGCCCGGCCGGGGCCCGCACCTCCTTGACGGCGACCTCACGGCCGAGGACCTCGTCCCGGGCCCGCCACACCGTGCCCATGCCGCCTTCGCCGAGCGGGTCGATCAGCCGGTACCGCCCCGCGACCACACGCTCACTCAACGGGTGCCCCCATTCGCGGATCCGCGGCAAGACAAGCCTGAACAAAAGTAGCTCAACCGAGCGCGCTTGCAGCCCCCTTGAAGACCAATCCGCAGCCGAGCGCGAGGACGACACAGGCCGACCCGAGCGGCACGAGCCGCCGTGCCGCGCGCCGCCCCCGCGCCCTGCTCCCCGCGATCCGCCGCGCCGCGAACGCGCCCGCCCGTACGACGACGAACCCGGCGGCGGTCAGGGTGACGGCGAGCCCGGCCCCGTACGCCAGCACGAGCAGCACCCCGAACCACGCCTGCCCGAGCGCGGCGGCGCCGACGAGCACGACGACGGCCGACGGACTGGGCACGAGCCCTCCGGCGAACCCGAGGAAGAGCGCGCCGCGCAGGCTTGTGCCGGGGTGGGGGTGACCGTGCCCGTGTGGGTGCTCGTGGTCGGGCCCGTGCGGGTGATCGTGTCCGTGTCCGTGTCCGTGACTGTGTCCGTGGTCGTGCCCGTGCGGGTGCGTCCTGGTTCGCCACGCCTTGCGTACGAGCGTCACGCCCGCGGCCGTGACCAGGACGCCGCTGGCCACGCCGAGCCAGGCCACGACCGACGGCGCCGCCGCCGAGCCGCCGATCACCAGGGCGCCGAGCGCGACCACGCCGAGCGTGTGCGTCACCGTGACGGATGCGGCGAGCGGCAGGACGTCGCGGAGCCGGGCCCGGCCGCGGGCCGCCGCGGTGGCTGCCATCAGGGTCTTGCCGTGGCCGGGGGCGAGGGCGTGCAGGGCGCCGAGCACGAGCGAGGTGGCCAGGGCGAGCGCGGCGAACCCCGCGGTGAGGTCGTGCCGGGCGACGAGGCCGGTCAGCGCGCTGGTCCACCGGTCGGCGCCGCGCGGCAGCACGCTCGACGCGTCGGGCCCGCCGGGTTTCTCGTCGCGCAGGGCGGGCCCGCCGGGGCTGACGCGCAGGCTGGCGCTCGTGGCGTCCGGTGGCGACTTGAGCAGATCCTCGGGGTAACGGGTGAGCTGACGCGAGAGCGACGTACGCGGGACGTCGCTGCGCGCGAGGGTCGTCCGGTCGCCCCGGGCGGTGATCTCGTGCCAGCCGGGCCCTTGCCGCCCCGGTGCGCGGAAGCCGACGGTGGCGGCGCGGTCGCGGGGGAGCGGGGCGGTCGCCTCGCACTCGACGCGCAGGGTGCGGAGACCGGCCTGACCGGGCCGCTGGACGGCGCGGCTGGTGCGAAGGGTGACGGCGGCCCGGGCCCCGTCGACGACGACGCCCGTACCCCGCACGGCCTTTTGGCACCGCTCCCGCGCCCAGCCCTTGATTCCGGCCCGCTCGACCGCGCCCCGCGCCTGCGTCGCCGGAATCTCGGCGAGATCCTCGACGTGCGTGATCCGCAGCCGCTCCGGACCGGTGACGAGGCCGTCGTAGGTGTTGGTGGTGAAGTTCCCGAGCGGATGCGCGTGGGCGCGGGGGGCCGGAATCAGGAGGAGGGCGAGCACGAGGAGGAGCCCGGGCGCGACCCAGCGGGTGTGGCGGACCCGCACCGAGACGCCCCGGATCATGACGCACCCCGCAGCAGCGCCCGTGCCGCCTTCGCGCCCGTCGGGGAGAACCCGGGGTTCAGGCGCAGTGCCCGGGTCAGCCACCGCTCGCGTTCCGCGCCGCGGGCGATGGCTCCGCGGTGGTAGAAGAAGGCGGCGTCGCGGTAGCCGGTGCGGGTGGCGAGGCGGGCGTAGGGGAGGGCCTCGGTGTCGCGGCCGTTGACGTGCATGGCCCAGGCCAGGGCGTCCGCCGTGTGGACCGTGTGGCGGCGGGACCACTCGGCGCGGGCCGCTCGCAGCGCGGCGCGCCGGTCGCCGTGGTCCGCGGCGGCCAGGGCCGTGTCCAGGTCGACGTCGACGCCGTTGGCGCGGGCCAGCCTCGTCCAGGCGGACACGAGGCCGTACTGCTCGCGGGCCGCGGCCTTGTCGCCCCGCGCCTCGTACAGCTCGCCGAGGGCGACCAGCGGGCCGGGCAGCGGGTAGCGGGCCACGACGTTCCGCAGGTCACGGACGGCGCCCGCCTCGTCGCCCCGGCCGGCGCGGGCCCTGGCGCGGCACTCCAGCGCGGCCACGTAGGCCCGGTCCGCGCGCAACGCCCGCCCGCAGTGGCGCAGAGCTGCTTTGAAGTCGCCCTGCCGCCATGCCAGTTGGCCCAGGGACGTGGCCGTGTAGGAGACGTCGCCCGGTGCCGTCGACCCGGCGAGCGCCTGCTCCAGCGGGCGCCGCGCACCCGCTGTGTCGCCGCGCAGCTCGCGCACGTAGGAGAAACGCGTGAAGACCGGCACCCCGGGGCGCCGCGCGTCCGCCTCGTCGGCGGCGCGGGACGCCTCCCCGTAGCGGCCGAGTTCGACGAGCGCGTCGATCCGGGTGGACAGGGCGCGCTCGCTGTACGCGTTCACGGCGAGGGCGCGGCGGGCGTCGCGCAGCGCGCCCGTGAAGTCGTGCCGGGCGGCGGCGAGGGCGGCACGGCCGGCGAGCGCGGCGTCGTTGCCGTCCGGGCGCAGCTCCAGGGAGCGGGCGAGGGCGCGGTCCGCCTCGGCGTAGCGCGACGGGTCGCCCCGGGTGCGGGCCTGCTCGACGTAGGCCGTACCGAGGTTCGCCCACCCCGCGTGGTCCTTCGGCTGGGCCCGCAGGTGTGCCTGCAACGCCCGTACGCCCGCGTCGAGTGTCCCGGCGCCGAGCCCCTGGAGCGGCGCGGCGGGCGCGACGGCGGCGGGCGCGGGGCCCCGCTCGCCGCCGCTCCCGCCGATGGCGATCGCGCCCCCCGTGAGCGCGAGCGCGAGGGCGCACGCGGCGGCAGCGGTACGTCCTGAGAAGCGCGGAGCCATGGCTTGATGCCTTTCGAAGGAGTAGGGAGGGTGGGAGGCGCGGCCCGTGGGGGGCTCACACGGGCCGCGCCGTTCAGGTGGGGGTCACGCGGCGTTTCCGCGCCGCCCCCGGGTCCGCCACCACGCGAGGCCGAGCCCGATGAGCAGGGCACCCGCCGCACCGGCCGCCGCCGACGCGATCAGCACGGTGTCGGTGTCGCCGGACGATCCGGTGGACGCGCCCGTGTTCTGCGCGCCGCCGGTCAGCGCGGAGCGGGTCCGGTCCTCGCCGTCCGCCTTCTTCGCCGTCGGGCCCCGCGACCCGGACGTGGGCAGGGCCACGTACGGGAAGGTGGAGCCGAACGCCTGGTCGTTGGTGTTCACCGCGTCGCCCAGGTCGTTCTTGTTGCCGAGCAGCTCGCCCTCGACGGCCTGCAGCTCGATGTCGACGACGTCGTCGGCGAGGCGCCGCCCGTTCGGGAACCCGGCGTTGTCCCCGTCGAGCACGCCGAGCCGCTTCGGCGAGTCCGTCGGCTTGATCGACGTGTTCAGGCGCAGCATCTCGGAGGGCCGGACGTTCGGCGGCTGCGTCAGCCCCTTCACGCCGGTCAGGAACACCGACACGAGGTCGTTGCGCGGCTCCTTCGGAGCCTTCAGCCCGTAGATCTTCTCCAGCAGCTTCGGCAGCTCGGGCTTGGTGACGTACGGCAGGAAGTCCGCGTCGTTCCACGGGTGGGAGGCGTTGAACTTGTCCTTGTCCTTCTGCGGGACGACGACCTCGTTGACCAGCGGTGAGCCGAGCCGCGACACCTGGGTCCAGCCGCCCTTGGCGTTCTTGCGCTGGGTCGTCGACCAGACGCCGATGACCGGCTGCTTCTCCGACTGCCGCAGCTCGGCGGTCGGCACCTGGAGCGCGATGGTGTTCACGTTGTACCCGGCGAGCGTGTCCCGGCCGACCTCGGACAGGTCGCCGCCGTAGAGCAGGTCGAAGACGCGCAGGTCCAGGAAGAACGGGTCGTCGGCCTGCCCGGCGAACGCGGCGCCGCCGCCCTCCACCTTGCGGACCGCCTGGTCGCGCAGGGTCTTGTAGTTCGGCATGGAGGCCTTGCCGACGTTCGAGGGCGCGACCGGCACATCGTTCGCGATCTTCGACGTGGAGACGACCTTCTGGTCCTTCAGCTTGAGGAGGTCGATGTCGTACGTCTGCGTGACGTTGAGGTCGGGGTCGTCGAGGCTGGTGACCGGGCCCGTGTTGTACAGGAACGTGTTCCCGTTCTTGGTCTGCGTGTCGAACGTCCAGCGGTAGAGCAGGTCGCCCTGTCCGTCGCCGTCGCTGTCGATGTGGATGTCGTGCTGGGACTTCTCGGCGAACGGATAGAAGTTCGGCCCGCCCGCCGGCTCCTCGAACGGCAGCCAGTTCGCGACGAGCGTCGTCGTGTCCGGCTTGTCGGGGCTGACGAACGCGTACACGTCCGTGTTGTCGTGCAGCGGGTCCCCCGAGATCAGCGGGGCCTCCCGGTGGCTGGAGGCATGGGCCTGTCCTGGTTGAAGCGCGGTCGCACCGGCGGCTGCGAGCCCCCCTGCGGCCAGCGCGCCCGCGACGAGCGCGGCCAGGGGGCGAACCCCCCGGCGACTCCTGGCAGTTGCTGTCATCGCGTCCGAACCCCTTTCGGGTCTGTCCTCGGTGCCCGCACGGCCGCGAGCTTCATGACGGCCATTCGGGGCGGGGCGCTTCGCGGATTGGTGGGGATGGGGGCGCGCGGTGAATGGGTACGGGGTGCCAGCCGCCCCCCCAGGGGCGCGGGGAACTGCGCGACCAGCCACGACGAAAGCCGCGGACGCGTCTGCTCGGTGCATGAGCAGACGCGTCCGCGGCTTTTCGCGGGCTGAGCGCGCAGTTCCCCGCGCCCCTGGGCGGCGCCCATACCGTGCTGCCCATCCGGGCGTGCCCCTGTCTCCGAACCACTCGCGGCAGCACAATGCGCGCAACGGGACCGATGGGGGACTGATGGACGTCACGGACGCCGCCGACGAACTGCTCACCCGCGTGGGACGCGGCGACGAACGGGCCTTCGAGGAGCTGTACGAGGTGGTGTCCGGCCCCGTCTACGGCCTCGCGCGGCGCGTCCTGCGCGACCCGGCGCAGGCCGAGGAGGTGGCCCAGGAGGTCCTCCTCGAACTGTGGCGGACAGCCGCCCGCTACGACCCGGCCCGCGGCGGCGCCCTCTCCTGGGTCCTCACCCTCACCCATCGCAGGGCCGTCGACCGCGTGCGCAGCGTCCGCGCCGCCGGCGAGCGCGAGCAGCGGGTGGCCCGGCGCGCGGAGGTCCCGCCCTTCGACCAGGTCGCCGAGGAGGTGGAGAGCGGCCTCGAACGGGACTGGGTGCGCCGCTGCCTCGGCCGCCTCACCGACCTCCAGCGCCAGGCCGTCACCCTCGCCTACTACGACGGCTACACCTACCGCGAGGTCGCCCGCCGCCTCTCCGTACCGCTCGGCACCGTGAAGACCCGCATGCGCGACGGCCTCCTGCGAATGCGGGCCTGCCTGGACGGGGCATCGGCGTGAGCCCCCGGCCCCGGTGGCCGTACGACCGCCACGCGCTCGCCGCGCCCTACGCCCTCGACGCACTCGCCCCGCGCGAACTCGCCTCGTTCGAACGGCACATGTCCCGCTGCGGGCGCTGCGCCGCCGAGGCACGGTCGTACGCCGCCGACGCGGTGCGCCTGGCCCGCGTGACGACGGCGCCGCCCCCGGCGGGCCTGCGCGACCGGGTGCTGACCGGGATCCGGGCGGTGGACCAGGACCCGTGGCCCGCTCCGCCCGCGCGGCCCGTGGCGCCGCCCCGCGCGCGCCGCCCGCTCCTCGTGCCGCTCGCCGCCTGCGCCGCCGCGCTCGCGCTGCTCGCGACGGCGCTGCTCGGCGTGGAACTGACCCGTACTCAGGACCGGCTGGACGAAAAGCGGTACGAGGCACGTGAGATGGCCCACGTTCTCGCCGCCCCCGACGCCCGCGCGGCGCGGACCGACGGGCTCGCCGCCGTCGTCTCCCCGGCGCGGCGCGAGGCAGTGATCACGGTCACGGATCTTGCCGCCCCGCCCCGCGGACAAGATCACCAACTCTGGTTGATGTCGGACGCGGAACCCCCGCGATCCCTTGCCGTGCTGCCCGACAGAGGCCCCGACACGCCGTTGCTCGCCTCCGGCTTGACGCCGAGCGCTTCTTCACTGGCTGTCACCGAGGAGCCCGACGGCGGCTCCGAACGGCCGTCAAGTGCCCCGCTTGTCCAACTCGCCCTATATTCAGTCGGATTCGGAGAGTAATCGACTTTGGGTCGTCAACCTGCCCGCGGGGTAGGTGAATCGTGCGGCCGGGATACACGAGTGTCCCGATGGGGCGATAGGGTTAACCTGCCCGGGCCGGGTGCCCTCGTACGGGTGGGGAGTGACATGGAACAGATAACAGTGCGCAGCAGGCCTCGTGTGCCTGCGATCACGTGCGGAAGCAGCGCGACCAGTTCGCGTCTCGACCGCCATCTCGCGGTGCTCGGCGGTCCCGCCGTGCCCCAGGGCGAGGTGGCGGAGGCGACGACACTGATGCGTGAGCTCACCGCGCGTGACACCGCGCACAGGCGCGGCGGCAGCGCCGCGCGGGTGCGGCGGGTCTCGCTCTTCGCACCACTGCGGCGCCTGCGCCGCACGCTGTTCGGCGGCCACTAGCGGGCCGCCCGTCCAGCAGAATTCGGGCCCGCGTCCGACCTTCGCGCCGTCCGGCGTACCGCTGCGCATCTTCGCGACCGTCATCCCCACGGCTTGCGGCGGACGTCCCGGCGAGGAGGCAGGGTGCGGGCCCTTCTCCGTCTCCACATCGTCCACGGCCTGCTCCGCCGCTCAGCGCCCGCCGTGGGTGTGGCGGCGGACCGCGAGCGGCACGCACAGCAGGAGCAGGAGGGCGCACCAGCCGAGCGAACCGGCGACCGGGTGCGCCACCGGCCATGAAGCGCCGTCCGGCACCGGCGCGTTGCCGAACAGGTCACGGACCGCCGTGCACACCGCGCTGATCGGGTTCCACTCGGCGAGCGTGCGCACCCACCCCGGCATCCCGTCGGTCGGCAGGTACGCGTTCGACAGCAGCGGCAGCATGAACGTGGCGCTGCCCAGCTGCCCCGCCGCCTCCTCGCTCCGCGAGACGAGCCCGAGCAGGATGCCCGCCCACGTCGTGGCGAACCGGAAGAGCAGCAGCAGCCCGAACGCGGCCACCGCCCCGGCCGCCCCGCCCTCGATCCGCCACCCCATCGCGAGCCCCACGAGCACCAGCGGCACCAGACCGGCCGCGGTCGTCAGCAGATCGGCGGCGGCCTGCCCGAGCGGCACGGCGGCCCGGCTCATCGGCAGCGTACGGAACCGGTCCATGACCCCGCGGTGCGTGTCCTGCGCCGCCGCGAACATCCCCGTCATGACCCCGTTGGCGGCCGTCGCCACGAGCATCCCCGGCACGAGGTAGGCACGGTAGTCGGTGCCCGGCATGGCGAGCGCGCCGCCGAAGACGTACCCGAAGAACAGCAGGAACACGATCGGCATCGTCTGCGTCATGACCGTGATCGCCGGGGCGTGCCGGACGCGCTGGAGGTGGCGGCCGAGCATCGCCGTGCCGTCGTACAGGATCGCGGTGCTCATGCGGCGACCTCCCTGGTTCCCCGGGTCTCTTGGTGGCTGGTGCGGCGGGTGAGGCGCAGGAACACCTCGTCGAGCGTCGGCGGGCGCAGGGTGGCGTCCATCAACGGGACGCCGGACGCGTCCAGTTCCCGTACGACGCGGGGGAGCGTGACGGCCGGGTCGAGGACGACCGCGCCGACCGTGCGCCGCTCCGCGTCCAGGCGGGGCCGGGCGCCGGTGAGCTGGTCGAGGACGACGGCCGCCGCGTGCAGCGCCCGCTCGCCCGCGCCGTCCGGGACGACGACCTCCGCGTAGCTCCCGACCAGCGCCTTGAGCGCGGCGGGCGTGCCGGAGTGCGCGGCGCGGCCCTCGTCGATCAGCACGATCTCGTCGGCGAGCTGATCGGCCTCCTCCAGGTACTGCGTGGTCAGGACGACGGTCGTGCCGGCGCCGGCCAGTTCGCGGACCGCGTCCCAGATCGCGTTCCTGCTGTGCGGGTCGAGTCCGGTCGTCGGCTCGTCGAGGAAGAGCACGGCGGGCCGTGTGAGCAGGCTCGACGCGAGATCGAGGCGGCGGCGCACGCCTCCCGAGTACGTGCGCGCGGGACGGTCCGCGGCCTCGGTCAGCGCATACCGCTCGATCAGCTCGTCCGCTCTCGACCGGGGCGCGCGCAGCAGCCGGGCGAACAGGCGCAGGTTCTCCCGCCCGGTCAGCTCCCCGTCGACCGACGCGTACTGGCCGGTGACACCGATGCTGCGGCGGACCGCGTCCGGGGCGCGCACGACGTCGTGCCCCGCGACGCGCGCGGTGCCCGCGTCCGGGCGGAGCAGGGTCGTGAGCAGCCGGACCGCCGTCGTCTTGCCCGCCCCGTTCGGTCCGAGCAGGCCGCACACCGTGCCCTCGCGCACGGACAGGTCGAGGCCGCGCAGGGCGTGTACGGCCTTGTCCGCCCTTCCGAATCGCTTCTTCAGACCTTCACTAAGTACAGCGTACGTAGAAGTCATGGGTGCACCGTAGCGCATTACGTACGGTGTACGTAACTGTCTCCGTGCCTACGATGGTGCGCGAGGTGATGATCAATGGCGGGCCGACCGGCCGTACCCGAAGTGATTTGGGCGCGCCCCGAGCGCACCGGCCGCGGGCCCCGTCCCGCGCACAGCAGGGACGACATAGCGGCCGCGGCCGTGCGTGTGGCCGACGCGGAGGGCATCGACGCGGTCTCCATGCGCAAGATCGCCGGTGAGCTCGGCATGGGCACGATGTCGCTCTACAACTACGTGCCGCGCAAAGAGGACCTGTACGAGCTGATGGTCGACGCGGTCAGTGCTGAGTACGTGTTCCCGGAGCCCAGCGGTGAGTGGCGGGAGGACGTGCTGTCGCTGGCGCGGCAAACTCGGCTGATCATGCACCGGCATCCGTGGCTGCCGCGGCTGATGTCACCCGTGTACGGGTTCAGCCCGAACGCGCTGACGTATCTGGAGTACTGCCTGCGGTGCCTGGATCCGCTCGAGCTTCCGTACGGGACGAAGATGGAGTTGATCGCCGCTGTCACGGGGGTGGTGACGACGTACGTCTCCAGTGAGATCTCCGGTGTCGAGCGGACGCGGTCGTTGCCGTGGAGCGCGGAGGAGGAGCAGGCGGTGCGGATCGCTTATCTGGGCGGGCAGGTGGCGTCGGGACGGTATCCGCGCCTGGCTGCCGCGTTCAGTGAGGATTCCGGGCCGATCGATCTGGAGGCCGTGTTCGAGCGGGCGTTGCGGCGGACCTTGGCGGGGTTTGTGGGTGGGTGAGCGCGCCGGGGCGGGGGGTTCCGTCGGTGTGCGATCGACGCGGCGTCGTGGCTGGTCGCGAAGTTCCCCGCGCCCCTGAAATGCGCACTGCGTGCGGCATTTCAGAGAAACGCGAACTGGCCGCCCGGGCCCTCCTCCGGCTGGTCCAGGACTGTTGCCGGGCGGCGGGATGGTGCGGGGATCGGGAGGATGCCGGCTTGGCGGAGGTGGTGGGGGCCGAGGAGGCTGCCCAGGTCGGCGCGCAAGTCGTCGCGCTGGGGCGTCAGTTCGGCCAGGAGCGCGAGAACCGCGATGAGTTCCAGCAGCTCCGACGTCCACTGCTGGGGCCACGTCGACGGGCGGATCGCCGCCAGCGTGCCCGGGTCCGCCGGGGTCGTGCGGCGGGCGAACCACTGGTCCAGGACACGGACGCCGCTGACGTGGAAGTCCCACGCGGATGCCGGGACCGGGGAGATGCGGCCGTCGCCGATGAGGAGGGCCTCCTCCTCGCGGTCGTAGAGGAGTTCGGCGGGGCGGGGCGGCAGCGGGGCGCGGACGTACGGGCGGCGGCCGCCGGGGAGCTTCGGACGGTCGGTGCCGGTGCCGCGCCGGTGCAGCCACAGCGTCCGGCGGCCGAGCTCCACGCCGCGCGCCCAGACCTCCGGGTCCACGGGCAGCGGCACGCGGACCTCCTTCGCGTCCCGGGCGGCGGTGGCCAAAGTCCAGGCCAGGAAGGATTCGGGGTGCACCTCGTGGCCGTAGAGGGTGGAGAGGTGGGCGAGCAGGCCCGGGGCGATGTTGGGTTCGGCGGCGCCGGGGCGCCGGTACAGCGGGCGGATGCGGCCCGGCCGGCCGGCGGGGGAGCGGCCCTCGGGGAGGATGGCGCAGGCAAGGAGCGCGGGGCCGCCGGCGTCGGGGACGTAGCCCTGCTCGACGAGGAAGAGCTGGCGGTCGTCCGCCACGCGCCACAGTTCCGGACGGGTCGCGTCGATCAGGCGCTGGTCGGGGATGAGCCACTGCTCGTCGAACGGTCCGTGCAGGATCCGTACCGGCTCCGGGCACGGCCCCTCCGCGCGGGCCAGGGGCTCGGTCCCGGCGCGTTGACGCGGGAGCTGGGCGGCTCCCATGCGCAGGGTGCGGGCGCGCGACGGCTGGAGCAGCGCCTCGCGGCGGTCCGGCGGGGCGGCGACGAACGCGTCCCAGCGCGCCTTCAGTGACGCCGCGTCCGGGGCGATCGGCCAGCCACGGCCCAGGCGCAGGGGCGCCACGGACCACGGCATGAGGTCCGCGAGCGGCATGGCGTCGGTGAGCGGCCCGTCGTTCGTCACGCCCGGCATGGTACGTGGCCTCCGCGTCCGGTCAGTGGGCGTCCAGCGTGACCGTGAACGAGAAGCGGTCCCCGCGGTAGTGGATGACGGCCACGTCGAGGACCCGGCCCTCCTCGTCGTAGGTGACGCCCGTGTAGTGCAGGATCGGGCTGAGCAGCGGCACCTTGAGCAGCCGGGCCGTCTCCGGGTCCGCGAGGCGGGCCTCCACCGAGTCCGTGATGCGGCTGATGCGGGCCCCGAGCACGTCGCGGAGGACCTTCGTCATCGGCCAGCGCGCCAGATCCGCCACGTCGACCCGGTCGCCGAGGTCCGGGCGGACGTAGTTGCGGGCGTGGTTCGTCGGCTCGCCGGTCTTCTCGTCGCAGCGCAGCCGGTGGTACGTCGCCACGGACTCCGTGCCCGGGAACAGTTCGGCGTACTGCACCGGGACCGGTGCCGTGCCGTGCGCGAGGACCTCCGTCACCATGCCGGACTGCTGCGCCACGATCGCGTCGACCGAGCCGAGCAGCCGTACGGGGGCGCCCTGCTGGGCCGTCGGCTCGATGAACGTGCCGCGGCGCCGGTGCCGCGTGATCAGCCCCTCGTCCTCCAGCTCCTTCAGCGCCTGGCGCATCGTGAGGACCGAGACCCCGTAATGCAGCGCGAGCTGTTCCTCCGTGGGGAGGCGGAGGGGGTCCTGCGGGGAGCGGCCCAGTATGGAGGCGCGCAAGGACTGCGACACCTGGTACCAGAGGGGCAGTTTGCGGTTCAGGACGATCGAGTCCGGGGCGAATGACGTCACGGGGTATCCGTATCTGTCGGGGCCGGGGTCTTGCAATGCGCCTGTTCGTCTGCCGGGTGTTGGTCGTGGGCGGCCACCGGCCGGTGGGGGCTGGTCGCGCAGTTCCCCGCGGTGCCCCTCCGGGGTGTTGCCGGGTGCGGGCGCGTCGTGGCTGGTCGCGCAGTTCCCCGCGCCCCAGAAGGCCTGCGGCTCCGCCGCGCCTTCCCCCCACGGAGCACGTGGCTCCGCCCCCGCGCGCCTTCCTGAGATGGCGCACGAAGTGCGCATCTCAGGGGCGCGGGGAACTGCGCGACCAGCCCCCACCGGCCGGCGGCCGCGAGGGATCCGCACCGGGCAGACGCCGAGGCGCACCCAGCCGCCCAGGAACGCCACCCGGCGGCAGCAGCCAAGGCGCACCCCCTACCCCCTGAAGTGCCGCTCCAGCCCGCGCCACACATCGTCGTAAGCCCGCTGCAAGTGCCCCGCCCGGGACGCCTGTGCCGTAGCCGTGATCGGCCACCGCGTCTCGAACATGAACGCCAGCCCGTCGTCGACCCGCTGAGGGACCAGCTCCGCCGCGCTCGCCCGGTCGAACGTCTCCCGGTCGGGCCCGTGCGCGGACATCATGTTGTGCAGCGACCCCCCGCCGGGCAGGAAGCCGGAGGCCTTCGCGTCGTAGGCCCCCTCGATCAGCCCCATGTACTCGCTCATGACGTTCCGGTGGAAGTAGGGCGGCCGGAACGTGTCCTCGCCCACCAGCCAGCGCGGCGCGAACACCACGAAGTCCACCCCGGCGAGACCGGGCGTGTCGGACGGCGACGTGAGCACCGTGAAGATCGACGGGTCGGGGTGGTCGTAGGAGATCGTGCCGAGGACGTTGAAGCGGCGCAGGTCGTACACGTACGGGACGTGGTTGCCGTGCCAGGCGACGACGTCCAGCGGGGAGTGGTCGTACGTGGCCGTCCAGAGGTTGCCGCAGAACTTGTTGACGACCTCGACGGAGCCCGCGCCCTCCGCATCGTCCTCGTACGCGGCGACCGGCGCCCGGAAGTCCCGCGCGTTGGCGAGGCCGTTGGCGCCGATCGGGCCGAGGTCGGGGAGGCGGAACAGGGCGCCGTAGTTCTCGCACACGTAGCCGCGGGCCGTGTCGTCGAGCGGCTCGACGCGGAAGCGGACCCCGCGCGGGATCAGCGCGACCTCGCCGGGTTCGGCGGCGAGCAGGCCGAACTCGGTGCGCAGGAGCAGCCCGCCGTGTTCGGGGACGATGAGGAGTTCGCCGTCGGAGTCGCTGAACACCCGCCCGGTCATGGGGGAGTTGGCGTGGTAGAGGTGGACGGCCATGCCGGTGCGCTGGGTCGCGTCGCCGTTGCCGCCGAGTGTCCACAGGCCGGAGAGCCAGTCCGTGCCGGGCGCGGGGTCGGGCAGCGGGTTCCAGCGGCGCCGGTTGGGGTCGGGGACGGCCTCGGTGAAGGGGGCGGTGCGCAGGGCGCCGTTGTCCACGCGGGTGAACTCGGGGTGCGCGGCGGACGGGCGGATGCGGTAGAGCCACGAACGCCGGTTGTGGGCGCGGGGCTCGGTGAAGGCCGTGCCGCTGAGCTGCTCCGCGTAGAGGCCGAGCGGGGCGCGCTGGGGGGAGTTGCGGCCCTGCGGCAGGGCGCCCGGCACCGCTTCCGACTGGTGCTCGTTCCCGAAACCGGACAGATAGGCCAGACCCTCGGCCGCTTTGCGTGCGTCCCCGCTCATCTTCGCTCCCTCGTCCCTGATTCCTATGCTCAACCGTAGGATTCGGAGATCACCCGCGCAAGAGCCCTTTCCGGACGTGCGGGGCCCCTCGGGCTCTCGGGGGCCGACCTCCTCCCCGAGGGGATCCATGAAAGTGAGCGTTGCTCTACTCTCCCGGTCATGTTTCCGGTCAGGACTCCGGGGTTTCCGGTCAGGCTCAGGACACCGTGGCCGCGCGCCGCCGTCGCCGCCGTGGCGTGCGCCGTGCTGACGGGGCCCGCCGCCGGGTGCGGGGGCGACGGCGGCGGTCCGCGCACGGCCGGCGAGGTCCTCACCGACCGCACCGACGACGAGGGCAGGCCGTACCGGCAGATCCCCGAGGAGGACGCCCCGGAGATCGGCGTCGTCGTCCAGCCGGACGGTGCGCGGCCGGGCGGCTGGCACGTCCGGATCCGCGTGCGCGACTTCCGGCTCAGCCCGGAGGGCACCCCCGCCGAGGCCGCGCACGGCCGCGGCTACGCCCGGCTCTATCTCGACGGCCGCCCCCTCGCCCGCCTCCACACCACCGCCTACCGGCTGCCGCCCGCCCGCCTCGCCCGCGGCACGCACCACCTCACCGCCCGCCTCTACGCCGACGACCACACGGTCTGGGCGGTCGACGGCGAACCGGTCGAGGCGACGGCGGACCTCACGGCATCGGACACCGAACCGCCCCCGCCCGGGACAAGCCCCGCCCCCACCGCGCCGGACGCCGAACCGTCCCCGCCCGGGACAAGCCCCGACCCCACCGCGCCGGACGCCGAACCGTCCCCGGGGACAAGCCCCGCCCCCACCGCGCCGGACGCCGAGCCATCCCCGCCCGGGACAAGCCCCGACCCCACCGCATCGGACGCCGAACCGCCCCCGTAGGCGGGCCCCGTAGGCTGACCGGCATGTCCCACCCCACGTCCCTGCGGCGCGCCCCCGTCCAGCAGCGCAGTGCCGAGCGGCTGAGCCGGATCCTCGACGCCTGTGCGGAACTCCTCGACGAGCAGGGCTACGACGACCTGAGCACGCGGGCCGTCGCGACCCGGGCCGACGTGCCGATCGGCTCCGTCTACCGGTTCTTCAGCAACAAGCGCGCCATGGTCGACGCCCTGGCCGAGCGCAATCTGGAGCGTTACGCCGAGCGCGTCGCCGAGCGGCTCGCGGCCATCCCCACGGACGACTGGCGCGGCGCCATGGACGCCGTCCTCGACGAGTACCTGGCCATGAAGCGCACCGCCCCCGGCTTCTCCCTCGTCGACTTCGGCACCCAGATCCCCGTCGGCGACCCCGACGCCAACCCCAACCACCGCGTCGCCGACACCCTCACCGACCTCCTCACCCCCCACCTGCGCCGCACCCCCGACGCGGCCCTGCGCCGCACCTTCCTCGTCGCGGTCGAGGCCGCCGACGCCCTGGTCCGCCTGGCGTTCCGGCTCGACCCGGCCGGGGATGAGCGGATCATCGAGGAGACCAGGCAGCTGCTGTGGGCGTACCTGGCCCGGGTGCTCGACTGAACGGGCCCGCTGATCGGACCTGCTGATCGGACCTGCTGATCGAGCCCGCTGATCGAGCCCGCTGAACGGACCGCGCGGCCGGCCTGTCCGGTTTCGGGTTTCCGCCGACCCGCTCCCCCTTCTCCATACCGCTCGGTATGCTCGACTCGCCCGCTTGCCAAGCAACCGCTCAGCGACCGCCCCGGGAGACGACATGCCCCGCACCGCCCTGCGCATCTGCCCGCTCTGCGAAGCGACGTGCGGACTCAGTCTCACCATCGAGGGGACCCGCGTCACCGGCGCCCGGGGCGACCGCGACGACGTGTTCAGCGCCGGGTTCATCTGCCCGAAGGGCGCCTCCTTCGGGGCCCTCGACGAGGACCCCGACCGGCTCACCCGGCCCCTCGTGCGCAAGGACGGGCGGCTCCAGGAGGTCGGCTGGGACGAGGCGTTCGACGCCGTCGCGGCCGGGCTGCGGCCCGTGGTCGACGCGTACGGGGCGAACTCCGTCGGCGTCGTCCTCGGCAACCCCAACGTGCACACCATGGCCGGCGCCCTCTACCCGCCCGTCCTGCTCAGCACCCTGCGCACCCGCAACCTCTTCACCGCGTCCACCGTCGACCAGATGCCCAAGCACGTCTCCAGCGGTCTGCTCTTCGGCGACGCCAACGCCATTCCGGTGCCCGACCTCGACCGCACGGACCACCTCCTAATTCTCGGCGCCAACCCCGTCGAGTCCAACGGCAGTCTGTGCACCGCGCCCGACTTCCCCGGCAAGCTCAAGGCGCTGCGCGCCCGCGGCGGCACCCTCACCGTCGTCGACCCGCGCCGCACCCGCACCGCCAGGCTCGCCGACCGGCACGTGGCGATCCGGCCCGGCACGGACGCCCTGCTCCTCGCCGCGCTCGTGCACGTGCTCTTCGAGGAGAAGCTCGTCGATGTCGGACCGCACCTCGCCGATCACGTGCAGGGGCTCGATGAACTGGCGGACGCGGTCGCGGAGTTCAGTCCCGAGGCCGTCGCCGGTCGGTGCGACGTCCCCGCCGACATCCTCCGCACCCTCGCCCGCGAACTCGCCGCCGCCCCCACCGCCGCCGCCCCCACCGCCGCCGTCTACGGCCGGGTCGGCAGCAGCACCGTCGCCTTCGGCACCGAGGCGAGCTGGCTCGTAGACGTCCTGAACGTCCTCACCGGCAACCTCGACACCCCGGGCGGCGCCCTCTTCCCGCTCTCCGCCACCGCCCCCGCGCCCCGCCCCGCCGGACCCGGCAAGGGATTCGCCCTCGGCCGCTGGCACAGCCGCGTCTCCGGACACCCCGAGGCCAAGGGCGAACTGCCCCTCGCGGCGCTCGCCGAGGAGATCGACACCCCCGGCGAGGGCGCCATCCGGGCCGTCATCGCCATCGCCGCCAACCCGGTCCTCTCCGCGCCCGACGGCGACCGCCTCGACAAGGCGCTGGACTCGCTCGACTTCATGGTCAGCGTCGACCCGTACCTGAACGAGACGTCACGCCACGCGCACGTCGTCCTTCCGCCGCCCCCGCCCTCGCGCAGCGCGCACTTCGACTTCGCGTTCAACACGTTCGCCGTACGCAACCAGGTCCGCTACACCCGCGCGGCCATACCCCTGGCGGACGGGCAGCCCGACGAGTGCACGCTCCACGCCCGCCTCATCCTCGCCGCGAGCGGACAGCACGGGGCGCCCGTCGAGGCCGTCGACGACATGGTCATCGGCGCCGCGCTCGCCAAGGCCGTCGCCACTCCGCACTCGCCCGTCTTCGGCGCCGACCCGGAGCGGCTCGCCCGCGCACTGCGAGGAGACACCGGCCCCGAGCGTCGGCTCGACATGATGCTGCGCCTCGGCCCGTACGACCTCACCCTCGACGACCTCCTCGCCCACCCCCACGGCATCGACCTCGGCCCGCTGGAGCCGCGCCTGCCCGGCCTCCTCAAGACCCGCAGCGGCCGCGTCGAACTCCTGCCCAAGCCGATCGCCGACGACCTGCCGCGCCTGCGCCGGGCCCTCGCCGACGACGACCAGGGGCTCGTCCTCGTCGGACGGCGCCATCTGCGCTCCAACAACAGCTGGATGCACAACATCCCCGCGCTCGTCGGCGGCACCAACCGCTGCACCCTCCACGTCCACCCCGACGACGCGGCCGGGCTCGGGCTGCGCGACGGCGCGCCCGCGCGCGTGCGGGCGGCGGGCGGTGAGGTCGTGGCGCCGGTCGAGGTGACCGACGCGGTGCGGCCCGGCGTCGTCAGCCTGCCGCACGGCTGGGGCCACGACCGGCCCGGGACCCGGCTCGGCGTCGCCGCGCAGGACCCCGGAGTCAACGTCAACCAGCTCCTCGACGGCAGCCTCCTCGACCCGCTCTCCGGCACCGCCGTGCTCAACGCCGTCCCCGTAGAGGTCGAGGCCGCCCCGTTGTCACCCGCGTGACCTGGAGTTTTGCGCTTATTGCTCACGTGTCAACGTCTTGTTAACGCGTTCGCGGCGCCCCTAACGTCTCGCTGACCGCCACCTCCCCGGGCGGCAGTTCAACGGCGAACAGAGACCTTAGGGACCCACTCCATGCTGACCATCCTCGGCTTCGCCATGATCGCCACCTTCCTGGTGCTGATCATGGCGAAGAAGGTGTCGCCGATCGCGGCGCTCGTGCTCATCCCCGCTCTCTTCTGCGTCCTCGTGGGCAAGGGCGCGCACCTCGGCGACTACGTGATCGCGGGCATCGGCGACCTGGCGCCCACGGCGGCGATGCTGATGTTCGCGATCGTCTACTTCGGCGTGATGATCGACGTCGGCCTCTTCGACCCGATCGTGCGGGCCATCCTGCGGTTCGCGAAGGCCGACCCCGTACGCATCGTCGTCGGCACTGCCGTGCTCGCCGCGATCGTCTCCCTCGACGGCGACGGCTCCACCACCTTCATGATCACCGTCTCGGCGATGTACCCGCTGTACAAGCGCCTGAAGATGAGCCTCATCGTGATGACCGGTGTCGCCGCGACCGCCAACGGCGTCATGAACACCCTGCCCTGGGGCGGCCCGACGGCCCGCGCCGCCACCGCCCTCAAGGTCGACGCCAGCGACATCTTCGTCCCCATGATCCCGGCGCTCGCCGTCGGCATGGCCGCCGTCCTCCTCCTCGCCTACGTCCTCGGGCGCCGCGAGCGCAAGCGGCTCGGCCACCTGTCCCTGGAGCCCGTCGCCGAGGAGGCCGTGACCGAGACCGCCGACGAGAAGGTCCTGGTCGGCGCGGGTGCCGGTGCCGCGACCGGTAGCGGTGCCGGTGTCGCCGGCGGGGGGGAGCACCCCGCGCCCTCACCCTCGTACGAGAACGAGGACGGCGACACCTTCGCCGGGCTCGACCCGCACCGCCCCACTCTGCGCCCCAAGCTGTACTGGTTCAACGCGCTGCTCACCGTCGCCCTGCTCACCGCGATGATCATGGAGCTGCTGCCCATCCCGGTCCTGTTCCTGCTCGGCGCCGCGCTCGCGCTCTCCGTCAACTTCCCGCACATGCAGGACCAGAAGGCCCGCATCGGCGCGCACGCCGAGAACGTCCTCAACGTCTCCGGGATGGTCTTCGCCGCCGCCGTCTTCACCGGCGTCCTGCAGGGCACCGGCATGGTCGACCACATGGCGGAGTGGGTCGTGAACGGCATCCCCGAGTGGATGGGCCCGCACATGGCCCTCGTCACGGGCGTGCTGTCCATCCCGTTCACGTACTTCATGTCGAACGACGGCTTCTACTTCGGCATCGTGCCCGTCCTCGCCGAGGCGGGGAACGCGCACGGCGTCTCCACCCTGGAGATCGCCCGCGCCTCCCTCGTCGGCCAGCCGCTGCACATGTCGAGCCCGCTGGTGCCCGCCGTGTACGTGCTCGTCGGCATGGCGAAGGTCGAGTTCGGCGACCACACGAAGTTCACTGTGAAATGGGCCGCGCTGACCGCCCTCGTGGTCCTCGGCGCGGGCCTGCTCTTCGGGATCGTGTGACCGGTGAGCCGTACGTGGCTGCTGCGCCTCGTCATCGCCTTCAGCTGCGCGCAGGCGGCGGTGTCGATGGCGCGGCCCGCCGTCTCCTACCGGGCCCTCGCGCTCGGCGCCGACGAACGGGCCGTCGGCGTCATCGCCGGTGTCTACGCCCTGCTCCCGCTGTTCGCCGCGGTCCCGCTCGGCCGCCGCACGGACCACGGCCGCTGCGCCCCGCTGCTGCCCGTCGGCGTCGTGCTGATCTCCGGCGGCTGCGCGCTCAGCGGCCTCGCGGACTCCCTCGCGGCCATGGCGGCGTGGAGCGGGGTGATGGGCCTCGGCCACCTCTGCTTCGTCATCGGCGCCCAGTCGATCGTGGCCCGGCAGTCCGCCCCCGACGAACAGGACCGCAACTTCGGCCACTTCACCATCGGCGCCTCCCTCGGCCAGCTCGTCGGGCCCGTCGCGGCGGGCGCCCTGATCGGCGGCCCGGACCTGGCGGGCACCAGCGCGCTCGCCCTGCTCGTCGCGGCGGGCGGCTGCGCGCTCGCGCTCACGTCACTGTGGCGCATCGAGCACCGGCGTACGGGGGCCAGGGCGACGGGGAGTGGTGCGGCGCGGGTCCCCGTCCACCGCATCCTGCGCACGCGCGGCGTCCCCGGCGGCATCTTCATCAGCCTCGCCGTGCTCTCCGCGACCGACATCCTCACCGCCTACCTCCCCGTGGTCGGCGAGCACCGGGGCATCGCGCCGGCCGTCGTGGGCGTGCTGCTCAGCCTGCGCGCGGGGGCGACGATCGCGTGCCGGCTCGTCATGACGCCGCTCATCAACTGGCTCGGCCGCTCCGCCCTGATCGCCACGACCTGTCTGCTCGCCGCGGTGCTGTGCGCGGGCATCGCGCTGCCCGTCCCCGTCTGGGCGCTCGGCGTGATGCTGGTCCTGCTCGGATTCTGCCTGGGCGTGGGCCAGCCGCTGTCGATGACGACGGTCGTGCAGGCGGCGCCGCCCGGTGCCCGCTCCACCGCCCTGGCCCTGCGCCTGACCGGCAACCGGCTCGGCCAGGTCGCGGCGCCGGCCACGGCCGGGCTCGTCGCGGGCGCGGCGGGCACGGCGGCCCCGTTCGTGATGCTGGGCGCCCTGCTGCTGGTCGCATCGGCTCTGGGCAAGCGCCCCAAAGGGGCGCGGGGAACGGCGCGAGCAACCACGACGAGCCCGTCACCCGCCGAGGAGAGCACGGCAGACAACGGCGCGTAGGTCGCGTCCGGGACGCTGAGGAAGCGCCCCGAAGGGGCGCGGGGAACGGCGCGAGCAACCACGACGAGCCCGTCACCCGCCGAGGAGAGCACGGCAGACAACGGCGCGTAGGTCGCGTCCGGGGCGCTGAGGAAGCGCCCCGAAGGGGCGCGGGGAACGGCGCGAGCAACCACGACGAGCCCGTCACCCGCCGACGAAACCTCGACCCGCAACGGCGCGTAGGCGCCCCCCGCCGAAGCCCCGCGGGAACACGTGACCGACGTCTCTGGCGCCCCAAAACTATCGCCGCTAGTTTAGGTCCCGGCAGGACGAGCGCGAGCGTAGACGCACCAGGAGGAGGAGCCATGAAGGCCCACGACGGCATGTACATCGGCGGCGAGTGGCGGGCCGCCGCGGGCGGGGACACCATCGCCGTCGTCAACCCGGCCGACGAACAGGTCATCGGTCACGTCCCCGCGGGCACCGCCGAGGACGTGGACACCGCCGTGCGCGCCGCCCGCGCCGCCTTCCCCGGCTGGGCCGCGACCCCGCCCGCCGAGCGCGCCGCGAAGCTCGCCGCCCTGCGCGACGTGCTCGCCGCCCGCAAGGAGGAGATCGCCGAGACGGTCACCGCCGAACTCGGTGCCCCGCTGAAGTTCTCGCAGACCGTGCACGCGGGCGTCCCCGTCCTGGTCGCCGGCTCGTACGCGGAGCTGGCCGCCTCGTACCCGTTCGAGGAGAAGATCGGCAACTCCACGGTCTACGCCGAGCCGGTCGGTGTCGTCGGCGCCATCACGCCCTGGAACTACCCGCTCCACCAGATCGTCGCCAAGGTCGCCCCGGCGCTCGCCGCGGGCTGCACCGTCGTCCTCAAGCCCGCCGAGGACACCCCGCTGACCGCGCAGCTCTTCGCGGAGGCGGTCGACGAGGCGGGGATCCCCGCGGGCGTCTTCAACCTGGTCACCGGCATCGGCGCGGTCGCGGGCCAGGCCCTCGCCGAGCACGCCGACGTCGACCTCGTCTCCTTCACCGGCTCGACGGCGGTCGGACGGCAGATCGGCGCGACGGCGGGCGCCGCCGTCAAGCGCGTGGCCCTGGAGCTCGGCGGCAAGTCCGCCAACGTCATCCTGCCCTCCGCCGACCTCGGCAAGGCCGTCAACGTCGGCGTCGCCAACGTCATGGGCAACTCGGGCCAGACGTGCAGCGCCTGGACGAGGATGCTCGTCCACACGTCCCAGTACGACGAAGCCGTCGAGCTGGCCGCGACCGCCGCCGCCAAGTACGGCGACCGCATCGGCCCGCTCGTCAACGCCAAGCAGCAGGCGCGCGTGCGCGGCTACATCGAGAAGGGTGTCGAGCAGGGCGCCCGCATCGTCGCGGGCGGCGCCGACGCACCGCGCGAGCAGGGCTACTACGTCCAGCCGACCGTCTTCGCCGACGTCACCCCCGACATGGCCATCGCCCAGGAGGAGATCTTCGGCCCGGTCGTCTCGATCATCCGCTACGAGGACGAGGACGACGCCGTACGGATCGCCAACGGCACCGTCTACGGGCTCGCGGGCGCGGTCTGGGCCGGGGACGAGGCGGAGGCCGTCGCCTTCGCGCGGCGCATGGACACCGGGCAGGTCGACATCAACGGCGGCCGGTTCAACCCGCTCGCCCCGTTCGGCGGGTACAAGCAGTCGGGTGTGGGCCGCGAACTGGGCCCGCACGGCCTGTCGGAGTACCTCCAGACGAAGTCGCTCCAGTTCTGACCCCTCGGTTCTGTCCCTTCGCGGTGTCGTCGCCGCAGCCCTGTCGCTTCCGTCCCGAAGGAGATCGATCTCTTCATGGTCCGCGCCGCTGTCCTGCCCGCCGTCGGCTCCCCGCTGGAGATAACCGACATCGACCTGCCCGCGCCGGGTCCCGGCCAGGTCCGCATCAGGCTCGCCGCCGCCGGGGTCTGCCACTCCGACCTGTCGCTGAGCGACGGCACGATGCGCGTACCGGTCCCCGCGGTCCTCGGCCACGAGGGCGCGGGCACGGTCGTGGCGGTCGGCGAGGGCGTCACGCACGTGACGCCGGGTGCCGAGGTCGTCCTCAATTGGGCGCCGTCGTGCGGCAGCTGTCACGCGTGCGCGCTGGGCGAGGTCTGGCTGTGCGCCGACGCGCTGGCGGGCGCCGGGAACGTCTACGCCCGACGCGCCTCCGACGGCTCCGACCTCCACCCCGGCCTGAACGTCGCCGCGTTCGCCGAGGAGACGGTCGTCGCCGCCAAGTGCGTCCTGCCCGCGCCGGAAGGCGTTCCGCTCACCGACGCCGCCCTCCTCGGCTGCGCCGTCCTCACCGGGTACGGCGCCGTGCACCACTCGGCGCGGGTGCGGGAGGGCGAGACGGTCGCGGTGTTCGGCGTCGGCGGGGTCGGGCTCGCCACGCTGCAGGCGGCGCGGATCGCGGGCGCGTCGAAGATCATCGCGGTGGACGTGTCCCCGGAGAAGGAGGCGCTGGCGCGGGAGGCGGGCGCCACGGACTACGTCGTCGCGTCGGACACCACGGCCCGCGAGATCCGGGGTCTCACCGGCAAGCAGGGGGTCGACGTCGCCGTGGAGTGCGTGGGACGGGCCGTCACCATCCGTACGGCCTGGGAGTCGACCCGGCGCGGCGGCCGGACGACGGTCGTCGGCATCGGCGGCAAGGACCAGCAGGTCACCTTCAACGCCCTGGAGATCTTCCACTGGGGCCGCACCCTCGCCGGCTGCGTCTACGGCAACTCCGACCCGGCGGCCGACCTCCCGGTCCTGGCGGCGCACATCCGTGCGGGCCGCCTGAACCTGGCCTCGATGGTGACCGAACACATCACCCTGGACGACATCCCGACCGCCTTCGACACCATGCGGGCGGGCAAGGGCGGCCGGGCGCTGGTCATCTTCTGACCGGTACGGGTGCCTCGCTCGTCGCGGGGCGGCGGCGGGAGCGGGACACCGCCACCCCGACGAGGCACAGCGCGCCCCCGCCGAGCGTGACGATCCCCGGGATCTCGTCGAGGAGCAGCCAGGACGCCAGGACGACCAGGGAGGGCACGGCGTACGTCGTCGCGCCCATCCGGCTCGCCGACGTACGGGCCAGGGCGTAGGCCCAGGTCGTGAACGCGAGGGCGGTCGGGAAGACGCCCAGGTAGACGACGTTCAGGGTCGCCGGGGCGGGGGCGCGGGCCGCGTCGTGCACGAGCTGTCCGGCGAAGGGCAGGCACGCCGCCGCGCCGATCCAGCAGCCGAACGTCGTCACCTGCAGGGCGCTGGCGTGCGCGAGCGCCGGTTTCTGGGCGACGACGCCGCAGGCGTAGCCGATCGCGGCGATCACGCAGAGCGCCACGCCCGCGACGGAGGCGGTGCCGTTGGCGTCCCGGCCCGCCATGGAGAAGCCGACGGCTATCGCGCCCGCGAAGGAGACGGCCATGCCCGCGAGCAGGCGCGGCGGGAGTGGATCTCCGAGGAGCCCGGCGGAGAGCAGGGCCACGAGGATCGGGCCGATGTTCACGACCAGCGCCGCCGTGCCCGCGTCGACCTTCTGCTCGCCCCAGTTCAGGGCGACCATGTACACGCCGAACCACAGCACGCCCGACACGACGATCCCGGGCCAGGCCGCCCGTGGGGGCCGGCCCTCTCTTCGGGCGGCGCAGATGGCTCCGAGCACGAGGCCGCCGGTGAGCAGGCGGCCCAGGGCGAGGGCACCGGGGGAGTAGTGGGCGCCGGCGCTCCTGATGCCGATGAAGGCGCTGGCCCAGAGGGTGACGGTGGCGGCGGCGGCGAGTGTGGCTGCGCCGGAGCGGGATGTGAACATGCGGGGTCTTCTCCTTGCGGGTCGCTTCTGTCCGGTCCGTCTTCGCGCGCACCGCCGTGGTGGCTGGCCGCGCAGTTCCCCGCGCCCCTGGGCGTGCGCACTGCGTGCGCTGCCTGTTGGGGGTCGTGGGAGGGTGCGCCTCTCGTGGTGGCTGGTCGCGCAGTTCCCCGCGCCCCTGGGCGTGCGCACTGCGTGCGCTGCCTGTCGGGGGTCGTGGGAGGGTGTGCCTCTCGTGGTGGCTGGTCGCGCAGTTCCCCGCGCCCCTGGGCGTGCGCACTGCGTGCGCTGCCTGGTGGGGGTTGTGGGAGGGTGCGGCTCTCGTGGTGGCTGGCCGCGCCGTTCCTCGCGCCCCTCAGGGGCGCGCGCAAGTGTGTGGCCCTGAAGGCGCGGCGGAGCCGCAGGCTTTCAGGGGCGCGGGGAACTGCGCGACCAGCCACGACGGGAGCCGCACTCGCCGGCGTCGAGCAATGCGGCAGACGGGGAGGCGGGTCCGGCCGGAGTCAGAACTCACCGCGCATCCCAAGCTCCGCCGCAAAGAACTCCGCCCCCGTCCCAGTGACCCGAACGGCCCGTTCCGAGCCGATCCGCTCGACCCAGCCCGCCTCGAACGCCCGCCGGCAAAGCACCGCCCCGGCCACCCCGGCCAGATGGAGCCTCCGCTCGGTCCAGTCCAGACACCCCCGCGCAAGCGGCCGCCGCCCTCCCCGACGCGCACCGAGCTCCCCGAGCCCCAGGAACCAGGAAACCCCCGCCTCCGTCAGCGAGAACCCCGTCTCCACCCGCAAGAACCCCCGCCCCGCAAGACCCTCCGTCACCGCGATCCCCAACCGCCCGGCCAGATGGTCGTAACAGGTGCGCCCCCGCGCCATCGCATCCCGCGCCGAAGCCGCCCGCAACGTAGGAGCCCGCTCACCCCCGCCGGGCACGGCATACGCGGCGAAGCCCTCGACGAGCTGCGCGGCGGCCGCGTCGGCGAGGCGGAGGTAGCGGTGCCTCCCCTGCCGTTCCTCGGCAAGCAGCCCGCCCACGACCAGCTTGCCGAGATGCTCGCTCGCCGTGGACGCCGCGACCCCCGCGTGCCGGGCCAGCTCACCGGCCGTCCACGCCTTCCCGTCAAGCAGCGCGAGCAGCATCGCCGCCCGTGTCTCGTCGGCGATGAGCGACGCCAGCGCGGCGAACCGCGCGGCGCCGGGTTCCTTGGAGGCGGAAGCGGAAGCAGCCATGCGCCAAGGATGCGCCGGAAACGGTTCGGCGCGGGCCGAACCGTCAGCGCGCGGCCGCGACGACCGCCTCGTACTGCACCCCGAGCCCGTCGAGCAGCGCGGCGAGCCCCGTCTCGAAGGCCCGGTCGTCGACCACGTCCTGATGCTCCGCGAGGAGGTGCGCCTGCCCGAGGTGCGGATAGTCGGCGGGGTCGTACGCCGTCTCGTCGTCGACGAACCCCCCGGCGAACGAGCCGAGCGCCGACCCCATCACGAAGTACCGCATGAGCGCCCCGATGGACGTGGCCTGCGCGGGCGGCCACCCGGCGTCCACCATCGCCCCGAACACCGCGTCGGCGAGCCGCAGCCCGGCGGGCCGCCGCCCGGGCCCCTGCGCCAGTACGGGAACGATGTTGGGGTGCTCGCGCAGCGCGGCCCGGTAGGACACGGCCCAGTCGTGCAGCGCCTCCCGCCACCCGCGCGAATCCCCGGCCTCGAACATCGACAGGTCGACCTGTGCGCTGACCGAGTCGGCGACCGCCTCCAGGATCTGGTCCTTGGTGCGGAAGTGGTTGTAGAGGGAGGGCCCGCTCACCCCGAGCTCGGCGGCGAGCCGCCGGGTCGAGACGGCCGCGAGCCCCTCGGCGTCGACGAGGGCGCGGGCCGCGTCCACGATGCGGTCGGTGCTCAGGAGGGGCTTGCGCGGTCGGGCCATGCGGCACATAGTAGGGCTGTCCCCATAAAACTAGCAGTGCTAATTAAAGGTCACCTGGGAGTCGTCCGTGCATCTGGAGCTGAGCGAGGAGCAGACGGCCGTCCGTCGGCTCGCCAAGGACTTCGTGGACCGCGAGATCGCACCGAACGTCGTGGCCTGGGACCGCGCCGAGGAGGTCGACCGCGGCATCGTGAAGAAGCTCGGCGAGGTCGGCTTCCTCGGCCTGACCATCGACGAGGAATACGGCGGCTCGGGCGGCGACCACCTCGCGTACTGCCTGGTCACCGAGGAGCTGGGGCGCGGCGACTCCTCCGTGCGCGGCATCGTCTCCGTCTCCCTCGGCCTGGTCACCAAGACGATCCAGTCCTACGGGACCGAGGACCAGAAGCGGCACTGGCTGCCCCGGCTCACCGCGGGCGAGGCGCTCGGCTGCTTCGGCCTCACCGAGCCCGGCACGGGATCCGACGCGGGCAACCTCTCGACGCGGGCCGTCCGCGACGGCGACGACTACATAGTCAACGGCTCCAAGATGTTCATCACCAACGGCACCTGGGCCGACGTGGTGCTCCTCTTCGCCCGCTCCACCGACGCCCCCGGCCACAAGGGCGTCTCCGCCTTCCTCATACCCACCGACGCCCCCGGCCTGACCCGCCGCACCATCCACGGCAAGCTCGGCCTGCGCGGCCAGGCCACGGCCGAACTGGTCCTGGAGGACGTCCGCGTCCCCGCCACCGCCATGCTCGGCCCCGAGGGCAAGGGCTTCTCCATCGCCATGTCCGCCCTGGCCAAGGGCCGGATGTCGGTCGCCGCGGGCTGCGTCGGCATCGCCCAGGCCGCTCTCGACGCCGCGGTCGGCTACGCGGGCGAGCGCGAGCAGTTCGGCAAGTCCATCGCCTCGTACCAGCTCGTCCAGGAGCTGATCAGCGACATCGCCGTCGACGTGGACGCGGCCCGCCTCCTCACCTGGCGCGTCGCCGACCTCATCGACCGCGGCGAGGACTTCGCCACCGCCGCCTCCAAGGCGAAACTCTTCGCGTCCGAGGCCGCCGTCCGCGCCGCCAACAACGCCCTCCAGGTCTTCGGCGGCTACGGCTACATCGACGAGTATCCGGTCGGCAAGCTGCTCCGCGACGCCCGCGTCATGACCCTCTACGAGGGCACGAGCCAGATCCAGAAACTGATCATCGGCCGCGCCCTGACGGGGGTCTCCGCGTTCTGACGCCGCCTCCCCCTTGAGAAGGGCCCGGATCAGGCGTACACCGCTGGTATGGGCTGACGGGGGAAAGGCGAGCCCATGGGTGACATGAGCGGGATCAACCTGCGCGGGGACGTCAGCGGTCAGGTCGTCGTCGGGGACCGCAACGTCGTCATCAACGCCCGGCAAGGCGCGCATGTCTCCTACCGCGCCGAGGGGCCGCCGCGGGTCCGGCCGCGTCCGCACCCGCTCGGTTCGCAGCGGCCCCGGCGGCCCGCGCTCATCGGCCGGGACAGCGAACTCGCGGCGATCGGACGCTGGCTGGACGGCGGGAAACCCGTGCAGGTGTTCGGCCCGCCGGGCGTCGGGAAGAGCGCGCTGCTGCACCGGTTCGCCGCCGACCAAGCCGACCGAGGCCGCCCCGTCGTCCGTCTGACCGCGACAGGGATGCCGCTGGAGGACCTGCTCCAGGAGCTGTTCCACACCTGCTACGAGACCGAGAGCGGCCACGAGTCCGGCGGGTACAAACCGGTGCCGAGCACCTTGCGCCGCCTGCTCGGCGCGTTGCGCATCCTGCTCGTCATCGACGACCTCACCGCCACCGCCGAGGACATGACCCTCCTCCGGGACATGACGGCAGGCTGTGATCTGCTCACCGCCTCGGCCCAGTGGATCGAGGGCTTCGACAGCCGGCCCATGCGGCTCGAAGGGCTCCCCGCGGACGCCGCGTTCGCACTGCTCGTACGGGAGTTGGGGCACCTGCCGCAGGGAGCCGAGGCGGACGCGGCCCGGCACCTGATCGCCACCGTCCAGGGACATCCGCAGACCCTGGTGCAGACGGCCGCGGCGATGAAAGCGGCCGTCCGCGGTCACGGCGCCGCCCGGGACCCGTGGCCGCCCGAAGCGTTCCGCGTCGACGAGACCGCTCTCGCCGTCGGCGTCGCCGCCCGGCTGTCGCCGGGAGCCGTCGGCCTCCTGCGGCTGCTCTGCGTACTCGATCCGCTTCCCGTACCCCTGCTGCTCCTCGAGGTGTTCGGGGCGCGCGCCGACCGGTCGGCGGTGGCGGAGCTCACGACCTTGCGCCTGGTCGAGGCCGACGGCGACGGTTTCCGCTCCTGCGGGCGGTTCGCCGCGCTCGTCGCCCGGCGGACGGGTCCCGTGGGCGACGCCGCGTGGCTGGCGCCCCCGCTGACCCAGTGGCTGCGGCTCCGCGCCACCCGGCGCGAGGCGGGCGCGGCGGCAGCGGTGACCGGCCGGATCCTCGCGTCGGCGGCCTGGCGCCAGGACCACGCGGTGGCGCGGGACCTCGCACGCGCCGCCGCCCCGCTCCTCGCGCTGTCCCTGCGCTGGGGCATGTGGCGGCGCATCCTCGAACACGGCAGGACAGCGGCGCACACGCTCGGGGACGACGCGGGCGAGACGTACTTCCGCCACGAGGCGCACAAGCGGCGGCTCGCCCTGAGCGGAGTGGCCATGGGCGCGGGCGGCGGTGGCGGTGGCGCCGGGTACGTGGCGGTCCAGGGCGGTGGCGGACTCGGCGCCGGCGCCCCGGCGGGCGGTACACCGGGCCCTCCACCGCCCGGCCCGCCCGGCGGTGGAGCGGGACCCGCGCCACCCGGTCCGCCCGGGGGCGGCGCGCCGGGGCACGGCCCCGCGGTCCATCCCGGCGCCGTCGGCGCGCGGGGAGCCCGCATGGCGCACCGGTCGGTGTGGAGCACCGTCTCGGCACATCCGGTGGCGGTGGGTGCGGGCACGGTGGCACTGGTGGCGAGCGGGGCGTTCGCCGCCGTCCACCTGGCCGGCGGCGACAGCGGACCACCGGCCGTGGTGCCCCGCCCTCCCGCGATCCCGAGCGACCTGCTCCCGACCGACCCGAACACGTCGGCTCCGCGGACGAGCCCCGTCCCGTCCGGCTCCGGCACCACGGCATCGCCCTCGTCACCCTCGGCCCCGCCTGTCGTCCCCGGGCGGCCGATCGGCTCCGGTGGCGACCCGTGTCCCCCCGTTCCGCTCAGCCCCCGTGACTTCGGCACCGTGATCGTCGGCGAGCAGAAGACCGAGGCCGAGAGTTTCCCGTGGCTCGCATGCGACGACGAGAACGCCTTGCGGGCCGACGACCGGAGCAACTGGGACACGGGGCTGACGTCGTGCCCGCCCGCTTCCGGACCAGGAGGCTCCTGCGAGTTCCAGGTGACCTTCCGGCCGCAGAAGCCCGGCGACTACAGCGCACAGGTCGTGATCCCCGACGACGACGGCGATCAGGACATCACGCTGACGGTGACAGGGACCGGCGTGCCCGAGCCGTCGACCTCCGTGCCGTCCCCGACCGACACGCCGTCCACGCCCCCGCCAGGCCCGGAAACCGACTGAGGAGGTCCCATGTCCCACACCCCGGGTGACCGCTACGACATTCACACGCGAGACGTCTCCGGCCAAGTGGTCGTGGGCCGCGACAACACCGTCAGCCGGGTCGAGGCGCCGGCCTCCGCCGCACCCGTCACGGAAGAGGACCTCGCCGGACTGCGGGCCGAGTTCGCCCGCGTACGCGCGTCACTCCCGGCGGACGCCCCGGAGCGGGCCGGTGAGCTCCTCGACGAACTGGAGGAGTCGGCGACGGCGCCGGAGCCCGATCTGTCCACGATGGAGTACGTGCGCCGCTGGTTCGGCCGTCATCTGCCGGCCATGGCCGGCGCGGTCACCGGCCTGGTGGTCCACCCGATCGTCGGCCGGCTGGTCGAAGCCGCGGGCGGCACGCTCGCGGACGAGTTCAGCCGCCGCTTCGGTTCCGGGACCGCGTGACCGCACGCTGAGTACATACCTAGGCGGCGGTGAGCGGCGGTGAGTAGGTGAGCGGATGTGGCCGCGGCCACATCCGCTCCATGCTGTGCGGCATGAACGACACACCGGTCAAGCAGCAGAACACCGCCGCCTACTACGGACAGGCCATCGCGTCCTTCGCCCTCGCGCTCACCGCCGTGTCCGTCGGGATCTACCGCCTCGACGTGAGCGGCTGGATCCGCGCCTTCCTCGCCATCTCCGTGCTCTACCTGACGACCTCGGCCTTCACCATGGCCAAGGTCATCCGCGACCGCCAGGAGGCCGGGCAGATCGTGAGCCGGGTCGACCAGGCCCGCCTGGAGAAGATCCTGGCCGACCACGACCCGTTCAAGCCGGTCGCCTGAGCCGGGCGACCGGCCTCTTGACGATCATCCTCGTACGGGTGCTAAGCGCCCGCTCACCCCGGGAGGTATGGTGTGGGCGCACGTACCCAAGAGGATGTGAGCGGACCGATGACGCAGGACGAGCGGGCTCTGGACCAGGCCGTCGACGAGGTGCCGTGGGCCGAGGTCACCCCCGACGCGGCCCGGCGGCTGCTCGTCGCGGCCGTCGAGGCGTTCGCCGAACGCGGCTACCACGCCACCACGACCCGCGACATCGCGAGCCGGGCCGGCATGAGCCCGGCCGCGCTCTACATCCACTACAAGACCAAGGAGGAGCTGCTCCTCCGCATCAGCACCATCGGCCACGAGAAGGCGCTGATGATCCTGCGCCGCGCGGTCGACGGCGGGGGCAGCGCCACCGAGCGGCTCACCGAGGCGGTCCGCTCCTTCGTCCGCTGGCACGCCGGGCACCACACGACCGCCCGCGTCGTCCAGTACGAGCTGGACTCGCTCGGCGAGGAGCACCGGCCCGCGATCGTCGCCCTGCGCCGCCGCAGCGACGCCGCCGTCCGCGAGATCATCGACGACGGTGTCCAGGCGGGGGAGTTCGACGTCCCGGACGTCCCCGGCACCACCGTCGCCGTGCTCTCCCTCTGCATCGACGTGGCCCGCTGGTTCAACGCGGAGGGCCGCAGGACGCCCGACGAGGTCGGCGCGCTCTACGCCGACCTCGTGCTCCGCATGGTGGGTGCCCGCAACTAGGGCCTGTCGTCAAATTCCCGTCGTCGCCCGGAGGGCGGCCCCGCGGCGTCTGGTGCGTGCTCTCGGCGTGCCGGGTGCAAGGCCTCGTACTGGACGTACTTGGCCTTGTGCCCGGTGCGGCGAGTGGGGGTCCCCCCGGCCGAAGGCTGGGGGAGCGTGCCAGGCGTCGCGGGGCAGACGGGAATTTGACGACAGGCCCTAGCGGCTCAGAAGTAGTAGCGGGACACCGACTCCGCGACGCAGACCGGCTTCTCGCCGCCCTCGCGCTCCACGGTGAACGCCACGGACACCTGCACCCCGCCCGCCACGTCCTCCACGGACGTGATCTTCGCCGTCGCCCGCAGCCGCGAGCCGACCGGCACCGGGGCGGGGAAGCGGACCTTGTTCGTGCCGTAGTTGACGCCCATCTTCACGCCCTCGACGGAGATCAGCTGCGGCCCGAACAGCGGCAGCAGCGACAGCGTCAGATACCCGTGCGCGATGGTCGTGCCGAACGGGCCCTCCTTGGCGCGCTCCGGGTCGACGTGGATCCACTGGTGGTCACCGGTGGCCTCGGCGAACCGGTCGATCCGGTCCTGCTCGACCGCCACCCAGTCCGTGTGGCCCAGCTGCTCGCCGACCGCGGCCTTCAGCTCGTCGGCATCCTTGAAAACCCGCGGCTCCGCCATCTCCAGTGACCTCCCAGGTCCATTGTCCAAGCGCTGTCTAAGCGCTTGCTCAGCTCTCTGGTCATGCTAACAACGTCCCCCGCCCCCGACTAGGCTCGGCCGGGTGCCCCAGATTCCGGAGAAGATCCACGAGCTCACCGTCGGCCAGCTCTCGGCGCGCAGCGGGGCCGCCGTCTCCGCCCTGCACTTCTACGAGTCCAAAGGGCTGATCGGCAGCCGTCGCACCCCGGGCAACCAGCGCCGCTATCCCCGCGACACCCTGCGCCGGGTCGCCTTCATCCGCGCCGCGCAGCGCGTCGGCATCCCGCTCGCCACGATCCGCGACGCCCTCGCCGAACTGCCCGAGGAGCGCACCCCGAACCGCGAGGACTGGGCGCGGCTCTCGGAGGCGTGGCGCGGTGAACTGGAGGAGCGCATCAAGCAGCTGGGCCGCTTGCGCGACCACCTCACCGACTGCATCGGCTGCGGCTGCCTCTCGATGGAGACCTGCGTCCTCTCCAACCCGGACGACGTCTTCGGCGACCGGCTCACGGGTTCCCGGCTGATGGCGGAGCGCCGGGACCGTCGGGAGGGTCGAGCGGGCGAGGAGAGCCGGACGTCTCGGCAGCGTCCGGCGCGGGCGTGAGCGCGGGGCCGAGGAGCCGCAACACGAGCGTGGCGATGCCGGGCCCCGGGCCGTACTCCTGGGCGAGACGCAGGAAGATCGCCGGGCGCCGCCGCCCGGCAGCATCAGGAGGGGCAGCCGCCCAACGCCCCCACCGCCGAAGCCCGTTGTTGCCAGGAACAAGAGTCCTGGCGATGGGCGAAGCCCCTTGAGGGGCGCGGGGAACTGCGCGAGCAACCACGTACCACGGTCACACGCACACACAAGCCCAACCGGGCAGACGCTCAGGCACCCGAGCAAAAACCCAGCGCACTCCGCACAAGCTCCGCATTGCTCGCGGCCCGCGCCCCGTCCGGCAACACCAGCACATCCTCAAGCCCCACCCGAGTAGGCAGCCCCAGCCGAACCGCCAGCCGCACCACGGGCCAGGCCCCACCCTCCTCCCCGTGCAACAACACGGGCCGCCCATGGGCCGAACCAAGATCCCGCAGCAACGATCGAGCGGCCGGCTCGGCGCCCCCGGCGCCATGCTCGGTCACCTCGGCGAGAACCCGCAGAACCCGCGGCCCCAGCGGAGACGCCGCGAACCTCTCCGCCGCATCCGTCCCCGACCAGACACCCGCCTCGACCCCGACCCCCCGCTCAAGAAGCGCCGCGGCGACGCGCTCCGCCCCCTCCTCGTGCCAGTTCACGGAAGCGTGGTCCGGCAACACGGTCCAGGACCGGATCCGCGCCACCCGCTCCGCGGGATCCGGCTCGGCCCACGCCCCCGTGGTCACCCCGACCGGCACGGACACCCGCTCCCGGACCGCGTCGAGCGTGGCCGCGACCGAACGTGGCGCCAACGTGTCTTGTCCGCACGGTGTCTTGGGGTGAACATGCACATCCGAGGCGCCGGCCGCGACCGCCGCCGCGGCGGCCTCGGCGAGCGCCCCGGGCGAGAGCGGCACCACCGCTCCGTCGCTCGCCCCGCGCGCACCGTTCAGACACACTTGTACGAACACCATGCACTCGATGGTGCCAGCATGGTGCCGGCAGCGACCGGCGGCGGGGATCGGACACGACATGCCAGTAGCAGTCTGCTCACTCAAGTACGAGTCCGCGCACTCGGGCGCGCAGAAGATCACCTACGACAGCGACGGCTACCACCTCGTGCGCTACCCGTACGCGACGGCCGAGGAGTCGTACGACCCGTGGCAGATGCACGACCCGGCCGCGGGCGGCGGCACCTCGACGTACCCGGACGCGCGCTCCGGCCTGATCTGGCCGAGCCACGACGGCTGGGCCACCCTGTCCGCGCTGATCTTCTGGGCGCCGGACAGCCGGGCGACCGAGTACCGGGCCCGCTTCGTGCGCGACCCGCTGAACCTGTCGACGCGCTACGACTCGACGGCGACGACGGACATCTCGGCGACGGGCGGCGGCCAGTACCGCTCCTACACCTGGCAGATGTTCGTCCACCCGGGCACCCCGGTCGGCTTCAAGGTGTCGGCGCGGACCGGCGACACCAAGCTCGCGGTGCCGATCACCCTGGCCGAGTTCAAACTGGCGATCCAGACGGACGTGATCAGGCCCTGACGCCTCGTAGAGTCGGGGGCGTGACAGCACATGAGACCCCCGGGGCCCCGCAGACCGCCGACCGCCCGCACGGTTCTTCCCAAGGCGGCGAGAGCGCCGAGGAGTTGCTGGCGCGGACCTGTCTGCGCCTGGTGCCGCCGGGGGTCGTCCCCGCGGAGGCGGCGGACGGCTTCACGTACGTGCGCGGGGTCGCCGAGGGGCTGCACCTCGCGCTCGCCCTGGACGGGCCCGCCTCCGTGCGGCTGCTCAGCGACGAGGACGTGGAGCGCGCGGGCGCCGCCGCGCTGTGGGAGGCGGCCGGGCGCAACCTCGTACGGGAGCCGCTGCGTTCGGAGGAGGTGCGGCTCGACGGGCACGCCGTGCTGTACTCCGTGTACGGGGACTCGCCGTTCGTGTCGACCAAGGCGCTGGTCCTGCCGGAGCTGGTCGCCGAGGTCACCGGGCGCCGGATGCCGGAGGCGGGCGCGCTGGTCGTCGTCCCGACCCGGCACCTGCTCGCGTTCCACCCGATCGTGGACGGCGGCGCCGCCGACGCGATCAACGACCTGGCCACGTACGCCTTCCGGGCCCACGAGGACGGCCCCGGGCCGCTCTCGCCGCGCGTGTACTGGTGGCACGACGGACAGCTGACCTCCCTCACCGCCATCGACCACGACACGCGCACCTTCTCGCTGCGCCCGCCGCCCGAACTCCTCGCCGCGATGCGGGCGCTGCACCGGCTCGACCGGTCAGGACACCTCGCCTCGGACACGTCGGCCGCCGACACGGCCCGCCTCGACGCCCGTACGGCGGCCACCGCCGACGCGATCAGCGGGCTGGACGCCGACCGGCCGGACCCGGACGCCCTCGCCGACGCCTTCGGCCGCGCGCTCACCCTCGCCCACGCGAGCGCCGAGGCCGATCCGGCCGCCGACCGCGTCGAGACCCTGGACGCCTGGGTCGCCGCCCTGCACCTCGGCACGGCGCTGTTCACGCGGACGCGCTCCGTCGCGTGCCGGCTGGGCGAGCGCGAACTGACCGTGCCCGCCACCGGACCCGGCGTGCGGGGCGAGGCCCGCGCCTGGCTCGACGCCTTCTACGTCAGCCTGGTCCTGCGCGAACGCGACCGCACGACCCGGCTGTGCGAGGTCCCGCTCGACGCCTTGCGCGGCCATGAGATGCCGGACACCCCGGGCACCCCGGACACCTCGGTCGACGCGTACGTCCTGCACTGGATCGACACGCTGCAGAGCCACTGGCTGGGCCGGCCCGTGGACGACGTCGTGGAGAAGCTCGTCGCGACCATCGAGGCGTCGCACCCGAAGAGCGCGACGCTCGCCCCGAAGGACTTCCTGAACGCCGTCGACTACCAGCCCGTCGCCCTGTTCCACCGGCTGCTCACGCAGGACCACGACGCGTTCGCCGACGCGCTGAAGGAAGCCCTGGCGCAGCACGGCGGTTACTGGGGGAGCTCGGCCGCGCCGCGCGCCCGCGTGGCGCTCGGTCCGCTCGCGCTCGCCTGCCTCGCGTACGACATGGAGTTCCCGGTCGCCGTCGACGCACCGTACCTGCCCAAGCACCTGCTCAACCGCGAGCGCCTGGAGCACGTCCCCGCGCAGTCGTGAGAGCAGTGGTGAGAGCCGGGGGTGCGGCGCACCCCCGTCGCGCTGTACGTCCTCCCCGCGTCCCCGCGTCCCCTACGCCGTGACCAGCTGCCGCACCCGCCTCGACGCCGCCACGGCCTCGTCGGTGAGGACCGGGCGCGGCACGACGATGCCGCAGTGGGAGCAGACGGGGCCCGACGACGGTTCGTGCGCCAGGTCGTGCTGCCAGACGAGGGAGGTGTCCGCGCACACGGGGCAGCTGTCGCCGGGCTCGCGCTCCAGGGCCGCGATCAGCCTGCGCAGCACCTCGGCGAGCGGCGCGCCGGGGTGCACCGTGGGGTCGTCGCACCAGGCCACCCCGAAGCCGCCCCAGGTCAGCCGGTGCCAGTCGTCGACGCTGCCCGGGCGGCGCAGCCCGTCGTGCTTCTCCTTGCGCCGCCGCTGGGCGAAGGACGCCTCGTAGGCGAGCCAGACGGCCCGCGCCTCCTCCAGCTCCTCCAGGGCCGCCACCAGGCGGGCCGACTCGGGGGAGCGGTCCTCGGGGCCGAACCCGGCCCGCGAGCACAGATGGTCCCAGGTGGCCCGGTGACCGTAGGGAGCGAACCGCTCCAGGCACTTGCGCAGCGAGTAGCGCCTCAGCGCCAGATCGCTCCTCGGATCGCGCACCTGTCTTGCCAGACTTCGGAATCCAGCCATCGCCCTGCACCTCCGTCACACGTACGTCGGCGTCGCCGCAGCAAAAGAACGACGTCGCCGAGTAGACGTATCGACACGCGAATCGGATCCCTTTTCCAGACGGTGATTCTTCTGATCCCTGTGTGGATTCCGAAAACGTGACGCATGTTCATCTTCTGTCGTCGGCTAACCGCCGGTAACCTCCGGCTCACCATCGTCGGGAGGAACAGGCATGCGACGACGCATCCCACGAACCACCCTGCACAGAAAGCCGGTCGGCCAGTCCGGCGGCTCCTTGCGGAGAATTACGGCCGCCGCGGCGCTCGTGCTCACCGCGGGACTGCTCTCCCCTCTCTCGACGGCCACGGCCGCCGACGAACCCGCACCCGTCAGCGACTACTGCAAGGGGCAGTGCGCGGACATCCTGCCGCCGGGGCGAACGGCAGCGCCACGCTCGCCGAGATCCTCGCCCACAAGCTGCTGGGTACCCAGCCCGCTCACGCCGACGATCAGCTCGGCCCTTATGACGCCCTGTCCTCCGGCTACCCCTCACTCACGGATGACACGCTCACGAACTTCTTCAACGATGCCTCCTTCGGTGTCCCCGACGGTCAGGTGCAATCCGTCACCCGCCCTCGCGACGATGTGACGATCACCCGTGACAAGAAGAACGGCGTACCCCACATCAAAGGTTCCACGCGCTACGGAACCGAGTTCGGCGCCGGATACGCCGCAGGTCAGGACCGCATGTGGCTGATCGACCTGTTCCGGCACATCGGCCGGGGCGAGCTGACCTCGTTCGCCGGCGGTGCCCTCGCGAACCAGGGCCTCGAGCAGGAGTTCTGGCCGCAGGCCCCGTACACCGAGGACGATCTGCAGAAGCAGGTCGACTACATCAGGTCCACCGGCGGCGCCCGCGGGCAGCAGGCCATGGAGGACGCGCAGGCCTACATCGACGGCCTCAACGCCTACCGGGTCAAGTCCAAGAACGGCCGCTACTTCCCGGGCGAGTACGTGCTCACCGGCAAGATCGACGCGATCACCAACAGCGGCGAGATACAGCCGTTCAAGATCACGGACATGATCGCGCTGGCCTCGGTGGTCGGCGGTCTCTTCGGCAACGGCGGCGGGGGAGAGGTCGACGCGGCCCTCTCGCTGATGAAGGCGCAGGAGAAGTACGGCGTCGAGAAGGGCACCCAGGTCTGGGAGTCCTTCCGCCAGCGCAACGACCCCGAGACCGTCACCACCATCCACGACGGCACGAGCTTCCCCTACGGCCAGAAACCGGCGAACGCGCGCGGCCAGGCCATGCCCGACAAGAACTCCGTCACCCGCGAGCAGCTCGTCCACGACCGTACGGGCTCGGCGGCGACGGCCGCGCGATCCGGCACCGTCGCCAAGGACCCGGTCAAGACGTCCGCGAAGCTCAAGCCGCTCCAGGGCATGTACGACGACGGGGTGCTCCCCGCGGACATGTTCAAGGACTCCGCCTCCAAGAAGGGCATGTCCAACGCCCTCCTCGTCTCCGGCAAGCACACCGCCTCCGGCCACCCGGTCGCCGTGTTCGGACCGCAGACCGGCTACTTCGCGCCACAGCTGCTGATGATGCAGGAGCTGCAAGGGCCGGGGATCAGCGCGCGCGGCGTCTCCTTCGCGGGCGTCGGCATGTACATCCAGCTCGGCCGCGGCCAGGACTACTCCTGGTCGGCGACGTCCGCCGGGCAGGACATCACCGACACCTACGCGGTCCCGCTCTGTGAACCGGGCGGCGGCACACCCACCAAGAACTCGACCTCCTACGTCTACCGGGGCACCTGCACCCCGATGGAGAAGCTGGAGAAGACCAACTCCTGGAAGCCGACGGTCGCCGACTCCACCGCCGCGGGCTCCTACCGGATGCAGGTCTTCCGCACCAAGTACGGCATCGTCACGCACCGCGCCACCGTCGACGGCAAACCCGTCGCCTACACGGCGCTGCGCTCGACCTACCGCCACGAGGCCGACTCGATCATCGGCTTCCAGATGCTGAACGACCCGTCCTACGTCACGGACGCCGCGTCCTTCCAGAAGGCGGCCCAGAACATCAGCTACGCCTTCAACTGGTTCTACGCCGACAGCCGCGACATCGCGTACTACAACAGCGGCAGCAACCCGGTCCGGGCCAAGGACGTCGACATGTCGCTGCCGGTCAAGGGCGAACAGGCCTACGAGTGGCAGGACTTCGACCCGGCGAACAACACGGCGGCGCTGACCCCGCCGTCCCAGCACCCCAACTCCCTCAACCAGGACTACTACATCTCCTGGAACAACAAACAGGCCAAGGACTTCACCGCCGCCAACTTCAGCCTCGGCGCCGTGCACCGCGGCAACCTCCTCGACGACCGCGTGAAGAAACTGACCGCCAAGGGCGGCGTCACCCGCGCCTCCCTCACCCAGGCCATGGAGGAGGCCGCCGTCACCGACCTGCGCGGCGAACAGGTCCTTCCCGAGCTGCTCGCGGTGATCCGCAGCGCGCCCGTCACCGACCCGGCGGCCGAGAAGGCCGTGCAGCAGCTGGAGGCCTGGGGCAAGGCGGGCGCCCAGCGCAATCAGACGGCCGCGGGCTCGAAGACGTACGCGCACCCGGACGCCGTACGGATCATGGACGCCTGGTGGCCGCTCCTGGTCGAGGCCGAGTTCAAGCCGGGGCTCGGCGCCGATCTCTACCAGGCGCTCAGCGGCCAGCTCAGCATCGACGAGGCGCCGTCCGCCGGACACGGACCCACCGGGTCGCACGCCGGGTCCTCGTTCCAGTACGGCTGGTGGGGCTACGTCGACAAGGACCTGCGCACGGTCCTCGGCCGCCCGGTCCAGGGCAAGCTCGGCGACACGTACTGCGGCGCCGGGTCGCTCACTGCCTGCCGCACCGCGCTGCTGGCCAGCCTCGCCACGGCCGCGGCCAAACCCGCCACCGAGGTCTACCCCGGTGACGACAGCTGCAAGGCCGGGGACCAGTGGTGCGCGGACACCATCGTGCACCGGGCGCTCGGCGGGATCACGCACCGCGGGATCCAGTGGCAGAACCGCCCGACGTACCAGCAGGTGGTGGAGTTCCCGACGCACCGCTGAGACGGGACGCACCGCTGAGACGCGCACGAACGCGGCGGGCGGCAGCGCGAGCCGCCCGCCGCGTGAGCCCTACGCGCGCACCCGTCCGGCCGCGAGCACCACCCGCGCCAGTTCCTCGTGGAGGATGTCGCTGTGGGCGCCGGCCGGGGGCGCGCCGCGGCGCACGACCTGGGCCGCGTCCACGCTCACGCACCCCTTGCCCGGCACGCCCGTCCGCAGCGCCTCCGCGAGCGTGAGCCGGGCCGCGCCCGGGACGTCCTGGATCCCGTCGTAGCCCATGGCGCCCCAGCGGACGCCGAGATCGATGGCGCTCCGGTCGTCCCCGGCGAGCCGGGACGCCAGCGGGTACATCGTGGACAGCGCCGTGTCGAAGTGCGAGTAGCACGAGACCAGCGGGCCGTCGATCCGCGCCTGCTTCCCCTTCAGCGCGCCGCGGCCCGCGAACGTGTAGTGCGAGAAGGCACCTTGGAGCAGCGTCACCGACTTCACGTTGCGCGCGGCGTCCGGCATACCGGCCAGGGCGAACGACACGAGCCGCGCCCCGAAGCTGTGCCCCACCAGATGGACCCGCACGTCCGGGGCGTCGTGCGCGAGGCGGCCGAGCAGCGGTCCGAGACCGTCCTTGCCGACCTTGCCCGCGCGCTTCTTCATCGCGAAGTACGTGGCCTGGCGCAGGAGTTCGTGGGCGCCTTTCCACGCCTTGGCGAGGCCGCCGGGCAGCTTGAACTGCGCCAGGTTCGCCGCGGCCTCCAGCGCCTCGGCGAACTGCTCGCACATGTCCCGCGTGTTCTCCTGGAGCATCGCGGGCGCGGTGTGCGGCGAGCCCTCGCCCTCGACGTCCGCGCCGAGCGCGGTCGGGCGGATTCCGACGAGCTGCCTGGTCAGGCCGCCGAACTGGTCGAAGGCGTCCGCCTGGTCCGGATGCCGGTCGAGCAGCTCGGCCAGTTTCCGCACGACCGTGTCACTGTGCGGGAAGGTCGTGGAGAGCGCCTGCCGGGTGCCCTTGTCGAGGGTCGTGCGCGGCGCCTGCGGGGCGGCGGCCCGCGCCGGGTCGAAGTCGGGGATCTCCTCGTCGGTGAAGCGGATCGACGGCCACAGCAGTCCCGCGTACCCGATCTCGGCGCCGGGCGCGAGGGAGGGGAACGGCGCGAAGAAGCGGTCGTAGAGCCGGACCGCCATGTCCCGGTCGTTGTTCCAGCCGTGCGTCAGGACGATGAGGTCCCGGACGCCGCGCTCGCGCACCTCACGCAGCAGCCGGTCGCGCCGCCCCGGCTCCGTGTCCCCGTCGGCGTCGAACACCAGCTCCCAGTAGGGACGTACATGAACTTCCGGTCCGGCCATGGCCCACCCCCGTGGCAGTAGTCCGTACGGTGTGCCGCATCGTCCTGCGGGAGCCGGGGGTTGGCCATACGTGCGTCAGGACCGCGCCGCGCGCTTCAGGCCAGTTCGCGCTCGCGGGTCTCCGGCAGCGCGAGGACGCAGAGCAGCGAGACGACCGCCATCGCGCTCACGTACCAGCCGACCGACGACGACCCGAACGCGTCCTGCAGCCGCGTCGCCACCAGCGGAGCCACCGCGCCGCCGAGGACCCCGCCCAGGTTGTACGCGAAGGAGGCGCCCGAGTAGCGCACCCGGACCCCGAACAGTTCGGGCAGGTAGGCGCCCATCGGGCCGTAGACCACACCCATGCAGAACAGGGCGCCGCCGAGCGCGAGCGCGATGAGCACGGGCTGCTCGGTGTCCATCAGCGGGAAGAGGGCGAGCCCCCAGACGACGGCGAGGGCCGAGCCCGCGAGGACCGTCCTGCGCCGGCCGCCCGCGTCGGAGCGCGTCGCGGCCAGCCACGTGCCGGCGGCCAGGAACAGACACGCCACCAGGGACACCGCGAGCATCGTGGAGCGCGGCACGCCGAGCGTCTTCGTGCCGTAGGCCAGGCAGTACGTCGTCGCCGTGTAGAAGAGGCCGTACGCGACGACCATGCCGCCCGCGCCGAGCAGGATCTCCCGGGGATGGCGCTTGAACACCTCCAGGGCAGGCGCCTTGCTCGCCTCCTGGTTCTCCATGACCTTCGCGAAGACCGGCGTCTCGCTGATCTTCAGCCGGACGAACAGGCCGACGGCGACCAGGAGGAAGGAGAGCAGGAACGGGACGCGCCAGCCCCACGACTGGAACGCGTCGTCCGACAGCGACTCCGAGAGCAGCCAGAAGATGCCCGTCGCCGCGAAGAACCCGACCGACGGGCCGAGCTGGGGGAACGCCGCGAACATGCCGCGTCTGCCGCGCGGCGCGTGCTCCACCGCGAGCAGCGCGGCGCCGCCCCACTCGCCGCCCAGGCCCACGCCTTGCAGGAACCGGAGCAGGACGAGCAGCAGCGGCGCCCAGACGCCGAGCGTGTCGTAGCCGGGAAGCAGACCGACGCACGCCGTCGACAGGCCCATCAGGAGCAGCGACGCCACCAGGACCGACTTGCGGCCGATCCGGTCGCCGAAGTGCCCGAAGATCAGCGAGCCGATGGGGCGGGCGGCGAACGCGACGGCGTACGTCGAGAACGAGGCGAGGGTCGCGTTGAGCGAGGACAGGTTCGGGAAGAACGCCTCGTTCAGGACGAGCGCGGCGGCCGTTCCGTAGACGTAGAAGTCGTAGAACTCGATGGCTGTGCCGATGAAGCTGGCCACCGCCACGCGTCTCAGGCTCTCCGCCTGGGGGTGCGGATTCGGCGTGGCCGGGGCCGTGTTCTGGCTGGTCGGGTCTTCTTTGAGCACGCTCCGTACTTTTGCGGTAGCTGTATCTTGCAGTCAATGGGTGGGATGCGATGTCTCGGGTGGTGAGATCGTTGCCGGGTGCGGGTTTCGTCGTGGCTGGTCGCGCAGTTCCCCGCGCCCCTGGCGGGGGCTACCTGTACGACAGATATTTCGCTCGGGTTCCGCGGAAGGCGCGTAGTTCGTTCTGCCAGGCCGCCACCACCTCGGTCGTGGTCGCTCCCGCGTCGATCATCGTGCGGACCTGGGTGGAGCCCGTCAGCTTGTCGATCCAGTTGTCGGGGCGCCAGGCGAAGCCGGGCCAGGTCGACTTCGCTGTGATGAGGAGGGCGATGCCCGTGCGGACCGGGTCGAACTTCTCCCTGTCGTCGACGTGGAGTTGGACGCCGCCGATCGTCTTGCCCTGGAACTTGGAGAACGTCGGGGCGAAGTAGGCCTCCCTGAATTTCACGCCGGGCAGGTTCTCCTCGTTGGCCTTCGCAGCCCAGCGGCCGTCGATGCCGTCGGCGCCCAGGAGTTCGAACGGGCGGGTGGTGCCGCGGCCCTCGGAGAGGTTCGTGCCCTCGAAGAGGCAGGTGCCGGAGTAGACGAGCGCCGTGTCCGGGGTGGGCATGTTGGGGCTCGGGGGCACCCAGGGGAGTCCCGAGGCGTCGTAGAAGTCGTCGCGCCGCCAGCCCGTCATGGTCACCGTCGCCAGTTCGACGGGGTGGGCGAGGTACTCGGCGTTGAACAGGCGGGCCAGCTCCGTGACCGTCATGCCGTGGGCCTGCGAGATCTCCCGGCGGCCGACGAACGTGGCGAACTCCTTGTGCAGGATCGGGCCGTAGGCGTTCCGGCCGGTAACCGGGTTCGGGCGGTCAAGGACCACGAACCGCTTCCCCGCGAGCTGCGCCGCCTCCATGCAGTCGTACAGCGTCCAGATGTACGTGTAGAAGCGCGCGCCCACGTCCTGGATGTCGAAGACGACCGTGTCGACGCCGGACGCCGTGAAGATGTCGGCCAGCGCCTGCCCGCTCTTCAGGTACGTGTCGTAGACGGGGAGTCCGGTCGCCGGGTCGTCGTAGCGGCCCTCGGAGCCGCCCGCCTGCGCGGTGCCGCGGAAGCCGTGCTC
>NZ_JAOCNE010000003.1:236393-367429 GCF_056172735.1 Streptomyces sp. R818 | reverse complement strand
ACGTTCATGCGAAAACCTCCGGCGTCGGCATCAGTATCGGCAGCAGCGGAACTGGCATGCCCATGCACGCTAACCCCCGGACCGGCGACGGGGAACGCACACCGCACGCGGATCATCGCGGATCACCTGAAGGAACCCCTTCCCCCCGACATACCGACTGGTTAGTCTGCTGAGGCAACCGAGCCGTTCCGCGGCGTGGCGCGGACGGCCGGAGCCATGCCGAAGTCGTGTCGAAGGAGACCGATGGTGGAGAGTCTGCAAGGCCAGGGGATCGTCGTGACCGGCGCGGGCGGCGGCATCGGCGCCGCGCTCGCCCGCCGGTTCGCCGCCGCCGGAGCCCGTGTCGTCGTCAACGACCTGGACGCCGACAAGGCCGCCGAGGTGGCCGGCGAGATCGGCGCGACGGCCGTCCCCGGCGACGCCTCCGCGATCATCGACGAGGCCCGCGACGCGCTCGGCGGCACCGTCGACGTCTACTGCGCCAACGCCGGACTCGCCTCCGGCGGCACCGAGGCCGCCGACGAGCAGGTGTGGGCGCTGGCCTGGGACGTCAACGTCATGGCGCACGTCCGCGCCGCGCACGCCCTCATCCCCGACTGGCTGGAGCGCGGCAGCGGCCGCTTCGTCTCCACCGTCTCCGCCGCCGGGCTGCTCACGATGGTCGGCGCGGCCCCGTACAGCGTCACCAAGCACGGCGCGTACGCCTTCGCCGAGTGGCTCTCGCTCACGTACCGGCACCGCGGGATCAAGGTCCACGCGATCTGCCCGCAGGGCGTGCGCACCGACATGCTCACGGCGGCCGGGACGGCGGGCGAGCTGGTGCTCGCGCCGACCGCGATCGAGCCCGAGGACGTCGCGGAGGCCCTGTTCGCGGGGATCGAGGAGGACCGCTTCCTGATCCTGCCGCACCCCGAGGTCGCCGAGTTCTACGCGGCCCGCGCCGCCGTCCCCGAGCGCTGGCTGACCAACATGAACCGCATCCAGCAGAAGTGGGAGACCATCCAGTGACGGACTCGACCACGGGCGTGACGACGGGCTCCATCTACGCGGCCCGGCCGTGGCTCGGTGTCCTCAGCGACGCGCAGAAGGCGCCGGTCCACCCCGCCGCGACCATCGCCCACGCCTTCGCGGACGCCGTGCGCCGCGCCCCCGACCGCACCGCCCTCGCCTACTTCGACGGCCGTCTCTCCTACGCCGAGGTCGACGCCCTGTCGGACTCGGTGGCCGGGCACCTCGCCGCCAAGGGGCTCCAGCGCGGCGACCGGGTCGCGGTCATGCTGCAGAACAGCCCGCACTTCGTGCTCGCGCTGCTCGGCGCGTTCAAGGCGGGCGCGGTCGTCGTCCCCGTCAACCCGATGTACAAGTCGGGCGAGGTCGGGCACGTCCTGCACGACGCCGAGGTCACCGGCCTCGTCTGTACGGACCGGGCCTGGGAGGCGTACCTGCGCGAGACGGCGGCGGACTCGCCGGTCCGCATCGTGCTCACCGCCTGCGAACTCGACCTCCAGACGCGGGGCGACGAGCGGGTCCTGAAGTTCGACCGGGTGACCCCGGTCGCCGAGGACGCCGACGACCTGGTGGCCGTCGCCCGGGAAGGCCACGCGGCGCCCGGCGCGGACCGGCTGCCGGCCGCCGACGACATCGCGCTGATCAGCTACACGTCCGGCACGAGCGGCACCCCCAAGGGCGCCACCAACCTGCACCGCAACATCATGTACAACGCGGAGCGGCAGCGCACCGGACTCGGCATCGACGAAGGCGCCACGTACTTCGCGCTCGCGCCGCTGTTCCACATCACCGGCATGGTCTGCGAACTCGTCGCGAGCTTCGCCAACACCGGGACGCTCGCGCTCGCCTACCGCTTCGAGCCCGGCGTCGTCCTCGACGCGTTCGCCGAGCACAGGCCCGCCTACACGGTCGGCCCGTCCACCGCGTTCATGGCGCTCGGCGCCCAGCCGCAGGCGACCCGCGACCACTTCGCCTCCTTCGTCTCCATCTCCTCGGGCGGCGCGCCCGTGCCGCCCGCCCTGGTGGAGAAGTTCCGCGCCGCCTTCGGCCCCTACATCCACAACGGCTACGGGCTCACCGAGTGCACCGCGCCCTGCGCCTCCGTGCCGCCCGGCGTCGAGGCGCCCGTCGACCCGGTCTCCGGCACCCTCGCGGTCGGCGTGCCCGGACCCGAGTCGGTCGTCCGCATCCTCGACGACCTCGGCAACGAGGTGCCCTTCGGCGAGCAGGGCGAGATAGCGGTGCGCGGCCCGCAGGTCGTGCCCGGCTACTGGCGCCGCCCCGAGGCCACCGCCGAGGCCTTCCCCGACGGGGAACTCCGTACCGGCGACATCGGCTTCATGGACGAGAGCGGCTGGCTCTACGTCGTCGACCGCAAGAAGGACATGATCAACGCGTCCGGCTTCAAGGTCTGGCCCCGCGAGGTCGAGGACGTCCTCTACACCCACCCCGCCGTGCGCGAGGCGGCCGTCGTCGGCATCCCGGACCCCTACCGCGGCGAGAGCGTCAAGGCGTACGTCAGCCTGCGCCCCGGCGCCGACGCCACCTCCGAGGAGCTGTCCGCGTACTGCAAGGAACGCCTCGCCGCGTACAAGTACCCGCGCGAGGTGGAGGTCCTGCGGGAGCTTCCCAAGACGGCGAGTGGGAAGATCCTCCGGCGGGAACTGCGTTCTCCCGCGGTGTGACACACGAAGTGAGCGAAAGGCAGGTGGCGGCAGTGCCCAGGACGACGACGGACGGCGACGGCACGCCCGTTCCGCAACGACTCCTCGCGGCCGCCACCCGGCTGTTCGCCGAGCGCGGCTACGACCGGACGTCGGTGCAGGAGATCGTGGAGGCGGCGGGCGTCACCAAGGGCGCCCTCTACCACTACTTCGGCTCCAAGGACGATCTCCTGCACGAGGTGTACGCGCGCGTGCTCCGCCTCCAGCAGGAGCGGCTCGACGCGTTCGCCGACCGGGACGAGCCCGTCGAGCGGCGGCTGCGCGAGGCGGCGGCGGACGTCGTGGTGACCACGATCGACAACCTCGACGACGCGTCGATCTTCTTCCGCTCCATGCACCACCTCAGCCCCGAGAAGAACAAGCAGGTACGGGCCGAGCGCCGGCGCTACCACGAACGGTTCAGGGCGCTCATCGAGGAGGGCCAGAAGGCCGGCGTCTTCTCCACCGAGACCCCGGCGGACCTCGTCGTCGACTACCACTTCGGCTCGGTCCACCACCTGTCGACGTGGTACCGCCCCGACGGCCCGCTCACCCCGCAGCAGCTCGCCGACCAGCTGGCGGACCTGCTGCTTCGGGCGCTGCGCCCGTAGAGCTCCTCGTCAGCCGTACGAGCAGCGCCTCGGCCGCCGGATTGCGCGGCCGGGGCGCCCGTCCCGCGAGGACGACCGCCCGGCCGGGCTCCGGCTGCCGGATGGTCACGCACGGCAGGCCCGCCGCCTCCCCGATCCGGCGCGGCACGATCGCCACCCCGATCCCGGCCCGGACCAGCTCCACGAGCAGCCCGATCTGGGTGACGTCGCAGGTGATGCGCCGCTCCAGGCCGCAGTGCGCGGCGAGGCGGCGCACGGCCGTCTCCAGGCCCGTACCGGCCCGGAAGTCGACGAACGGCTCGTCGGCGAGGTCCTTGACGCGCGTGCGCCCCGCGCGGGCCAGCGGATGCCCGGGAGCGGTGATCAGCACCAGATCCTCCCGCCAGGTGCCGAACGAGGCGAGCCCCTCGGGCAGTTCCCGCGCGTCCGGCGCCAGAAAGGCGAGGTCCAGCTCCCCGGCGCGCAGCCCCTCGATCAGCTCGGCCACGGGCGCCTCCCGTACCGAGACCTGGATGCCGGGCAGCTCACGGTGAAACGCGGCGAGTTCGGCCGCCAGATCCACGCAGGTCAGCGTCTGGATGGTGCCGATCGCGACGCGCCCCGCGCCGAGCCCGGAGACCTGCGCGACCGCCTCCTTCGCGGCGGCGGCCCCGGCGAGCAGCTGCCGCGCCTGGGGGAGCAGCGCCCGGCCGGCCTCGGTGAGCACGACGCGGCGCCCCGTCCGGTCGAACAGCTCCGCGCCCAGCTCGCGTTCCAGATTACGGACCGACGTGCTGAGCGCGGACTGCACGATGAGCTCGGCGCGGGCCGCCGCGGTGAAACTGCCCTCGTCCACGACGGCCAGAAAGTGGCGCAGCTGACGTATCTCCACCCATCGATTCTATGGATGGGACGCAGCGAAACGATCTGTTGGACCGGGGAGCGGTCCCGGCGCGAGGCTTCTGCCCATGGATCACGTACCTCTGCTCTGGACCTCCGCGTACGCCCCGAGGGTGCCACCGCTCATACGGTCGGCTTCCCGCCAACTCCTGCGCGTGCGCTGCTTTGTGCGAAGGCTGTCCCTGATGGATTACACGGGCGGCGCCGGCTACTGACCTCAGGGGCGCGGGGCTGTACCGATCAGCAGCTCCGCTGCGGGGCGCGACCAGCCACGAAGCACCCGCACCCGGCGACGAAACCTACAGGTACCGCTTCAGCTCCCGCCGAGCGAGCGAACGCTGATGCACCTCATCCGGCCCATCAGCCAAGCGCAGCGTCCGCGCCCCGGCCCACAGCTCCGCCAGCGGATAGTCCTGCGACACGCCCCCGGCCCCGTACAACTGCACGGCCTTGTCGATGATGTCGACGACCGTGCGCGGCGTGGCGATCTTGATGGACTGGATCTCGGTGTGGGCGCCGCGGTTGCCGACGGTGTCCATCAGCCACGCCGTCTTCAGGACCAGGAGGCGCAACTGCTCGACGGCCACGCGTGCGTCCGCGATCCACTCCTGGACGACGCCCTGCTGGGCGAGCGGCTTGCCGAAGGCGGTGCGGGCGACGGCCCGCTTGCACATCAGCTCGATGGCGCGCTCGGCCATGCCGATCAGGCGCATGCAGTGGTGGATGCGGCCGGGGCCGAGCCGCGCCTGGGCGATGCCGAAGCCGCCGCCCTCCTCGCCGATCAGGTTGGCGGCGGGCACGCGCGCGTGGTCGAAGACGACCTCGGCGTGGCCGCCGTGCCAGTGGTCCTCGAAGCCGTACACGGTCATGGCGCGGCGGACCTCGACGCCCGGGGTGTCGCGGGGGACGAGGACCATCGACTGCTGGCGGCGGATGTCGGGGCCGTCGGGGTCGGTCTTGCCCATGACGATGAAGATCTTGCAGTCCGGGTTCATGGCACCGGAGATGTAGAACTTGCGGCCGGTGATGACGTAGTCGTCGCCGTCGCGCTCGATGCGTGTGGTGATGTTCGTGGCGTCGGAGGAGGCGACCTCGGGCTCGGTCATCGCGAACGCGGAGCGGATCTCCCCGGCGAGCAGCGGCTCCAGCCACTGCTTCCGCTGCGCCTCGGAGCCGAACTGGGCGAGCACCTCCATGTTGCCGGTGTCGGGCGCGGCGCAGTTCAGCGCGGTCGGCGCGAGCTGCGGGGAGCGGCCGGTGATCTCGGCGAGCGGCGCGTACTGGAGGTTGGTGAGACCGGCACCGTGCTCGGCGTCGGGGAGGAAGAGGTTCCACAGGCCCTGCTTGCGGGCCTCGGCCTTCAGCTCCTCGACGATCGCCGGGGTCTGCCAGGGCGAGTCGAGCGCGGCGCGCTGCTCACCGGCGACGGCCTCGGCCGGGTACACGTGCTCGTCCATGAAGGCGAGAAGCCGCTCCCGCAGTTCCTGCGTACGGGCGTCGAATGCGAAGTCCATGGTGAGGTTCAGCCTTCCTGAAGGTCCTGGAGGGTGGTGAGGCCGTGCTCGATGAAGACGGGGACCAGCTCGCCGATCCGGTCGAAGCCCGCGCCGACGGTCTGGCCGAGCGTGTAGCGGTAGTGGATGCCCTCGAGGATCACGGCGAGCTTGAACCAGGCGAACGCCGTGTACCAGGCGACGGCGGAGACGTCGCGCCCCGAGCGCGCGGCGTACCGCTCGATCAGCTCGGCCGGCGCGGGGTGGCCGGGGGCCGAGGCGGTCGTGGAGATGGGGGAGTCGGGCAGCTCCAGCTTGGCGCTGTACATGACGAGGAGGCCGAGGTCGGTGAGCGGGTCGCCGAGCGTGGACATCTCCCAGTCGAGGATCGCCTTGATGCGGTCGGCGCCGTCCCTCTCGTCCTGGCGGACCAGGACGTTGTCGAGGCGGTAGTCGCCGTGCACGATCGTCGGCGCGGGGGAGGCGGGCAGGGAGCGGCCGAGCGCGGCGTGCAGCTCGTCGATGCCGGCGAGGTCGCGGTTGCGGGAGGCGTCGAGCTGCTTGCCCCAGCGGCGCAGCTGCCGGTCGAGGAAGCCCTCGGGGCGCCCGAAGTCGGCGAGGCCCACGGCGGCGGGGTCCACCGCGTGCAGGTCCACGAGTGTGTCGACGAGCCCGAGCACGACGGCCCGGGTCCGCTCGGGGCCGAGCGGTGCCAGCTCCTCGGCGGTCCGGTACGGGGTGCCCTCCACGAACTCCATGACGTAGAACGGGGCGCCGATCACGTCCGTGTCCTCGCACAGGAGCAGCGGCTCCGGGACCGGTACGGCGGTCGGGTGCAGCCCGGCGATCACCCGGTGCTCGCGCTTCATGTCGTGCGCGGTGGCCAGGACGTGCCCGAGCGGCGGCCTCCTGACCACCCACTTCGCGGCCCCGTCGGTCACCTCGTACGTCAGGTTGGAGCGCCCGCCCTCGATGAGCCGCCCGGACAGCGGACCGCCGACCAGGCCGGGCCGCTCACGGTCGAGGTGGCCGCGCAGCTGGTCGAGGTCGAGGCCTGGGGGGTGACTCATCGAGGTCCTCCGGGGGTCCGATGGGGTGAGCGAGTGGCATGAGCGACTGGCATGAGAAAGCGCTGGACTTCATCATGCCGACCAGTCGGTATGTCGTCCAGTGGGTGAGGGAAACGTGACAGCGCCAACGGTGCCGCTGGGGCGGCGCGAACCGCACGGCACCCGCCGGCTCACCGCCTGGCTCACCGCCTGGCTCACCGCCTGGGTCACCGCCTGGCTCACCGCCTGGCTCACACCACGAGCGCCGCCGCGAACACCGCCAGGGCGACCGTGCACAGCGCCGCCGTCGTCGCGCCCCGCCGGGACAGGAGCGGGGGCGCCGCCTCGTGCAGCGCCAGTGCGGTGATCCGGTGATGGGCCACCGCGAGGAAGCCCAGCCAGACCACGAGGCAGAGCGCCGCCGCCACGACGCCGAGCGGGCCGATGTCGCCATGCAGCACCGTCTTCATGGCCAGCACCGCCGCGACCGTGCAGGACAGGGTCGTACGCCGCCACGCGAGCCGGGTCCTGGCGGGCTGCAGGCCGGGGTCGCGCGCGGGCGCGCCGTCCGTGTCCGTGTCCGCCCGGCTCACCCTTCCCAGCCCACGATCACCACGACGACCATCGCGACCGCGACCAGCGCCACCACCAGGCTCAGCACCGCCGGGAACCTCGACACCGGCAGGTCCTCGCCCCGCCGCATCGCCCGCTCGCACCGCACCCAGTGGCTCACCGCCCGCAGCGAGCAGAGCACCCCGGCGGCGAGCAGCGCGAGCGCGAGGCCGACGCGCCACGCCCATCGCAGGTCCGGCAGGAACTGGTCCACGGCGAAGCCGCCGCCGATCAGCGCGAGGGCGGTGCGCACCCACGCCAGGAACGTGCGCTCGTTGGCCAGCGAGAAGCGGTAGTCGGGGGTGTCACCCTCGTCCCTGACCCGCTCCGGGGCGAACCAGAGGCGGACGTTGCGCACGAATTCGATCACTGGCACGACCTTACCCGGGGGTCACGGGCGCGCCCTGAGCCGCTCGTACGCCGCGAGGCTGTCCGGCGTCCAGGGCCACTCGGTGAGCCGCCGCTCCAGCTCCGCCGGGGTGAGGAAGGTGTACCAGTCGATCTCCTCGGCCTGGGGCCGCACGGTGCTCGGGCAGGCCACTTCGTACACGTGCGACCACCAGGAGCCGCCGCGCTCGGCGCGCTCGGCGCCGCCTTCGTACAGGAACTTGAACAGCCGCGTCGGAGCCGGGAGCCCGCTCACCCCCAGCTCCTCCTCCGCCTCCCGCAGCGCGGCCTCGTCGTAGCTCTCGCCCGCGGCGACGACTCCGCCGACGAACATGTCGTAGCGACCCGGGAACACGAGTTTGGTGGCCGTGCGCCGGTGCACGAAGATCCGGCCCTCCGGGTCGCGGGCCAGGACGAACGCGGCGTGATGCCGCAGCCCTCGCCGGTACGCCTCCCCGCGCGGGGCTTGCGCGACGACCCGGTCGCGCTCATCGACGATGTCCAGAATCTCCTCAGCGGGGTCCATACGAGCGAGGCTATGCGACGCGCCGTCGTGGCTGGTCGCGCAGTTCCCCGCGCCCCTGGAATGCGCACTGCGTGCGCCATTCCCCACCGTTCGCGGCTGCGGCGCCGTCGTGGTTGCTCGCGCAGTTCCCCGCGCCCCTGAGATGCGCACTGCGTGCGCCATCTCAGGGGCGCGCCCCGGCTGGGGGAAGGCGCGGCGAAGCCGCAGCCTTCAGGGGCGCGGGGAACGGCGCGAGCAACCACAACGAAAGCCGCACACAGCAACGCACCAGACAGGACAGCGGCGCAGCCGCGCCCCCAGGGGCGCGGGGAACGGCGCGGCCAGCCACGGCGTGACCCGCACCCGGCGACGTAACCCCTACGCCCCGCTCCGCATCTGATCCCGGTCCCGAGCGGCAGCGCCTGGCATGGCCGGGTGCAGCCCCAGAAGGACCACCCCCACCACGATCCCGGCCAGCCCGGTCGCCTGCCAGGCCAGCGCCCCCGCGTCCATACGCAGCTGATCCCCCAGAAAACCCACCCCGCACACGATCCCGGCAAGCGGCTGCGCAGCAGTCAGCGCGGGCAGGGACATCCGCAGCGGCGCCGTCTCGAACGCGCTCTGGACGAGGACGAGCCCCGTCACCCCGAGGGCGAACACGGCGTACGGCTGCCAGGACGTGAGCAGCCCGGCCCAGCCGTCCGCGCCGAAGAGCTGACCGCTGACCCGGGTCAACGCGTCCTGCACCCCGTAGAGCAGCCCCGCCGCGACGGCGAGCAGCGCCGGGCCCGCGCTCAGCCGGGAGCGTTTCGCCAGCGCCGCCAGGAACAGCGCCCCGCCGACCATCACGCCGATGATCAGCCAGTGCCGCAGGGGATCCGTCACGGCCGTGCCGCCACGTGGCTGACCCGCCACGATGAACGCCGTCACACCGCCCGCGAGCAGCAGCAGCCCGGCCCACCCCTGCCGCCCGAGGGGCTGTCTCGTCTGGCGGCGCGAGAGGACGAGCGCGAAGAGCAGGTTCGTCGCGAGGAGCGGCTCGACCAGCGTCACCTCACCCCGCCCGAGCGCGACGGCCCCCAGCGCCATGCCGCAGATCATGAACCCGATCCCGGCGAGCCAGCGCGGCACCCGGACCAGGTCGATGAGCAGCCTGGGGGAGAGGAAGTCGCCGAGCGGGGCGTGCTGGGCCGCGTTCTGCTGGAGGACGAAGCCGATGCCCAGGCAGAACGCCGCGCTCACGGCGAGGACGAGTACGAGAACCGACACGCTGCGCACCTTCGGACAGGACAGCTGCGATACGGGCAGGAGCGACCACAGGAGTGGCTGTCTGCCGACGATAGCGCTCCCCGGCGCCGCCCGCCCCACGACGAGTGCCCCATATGGCACGCAAGGCACCCGAACTCGGCCGGTGAACGGCCGAGTTGATCAAGTTCGTCACCGGATCACCCTTGACGCGGAGGTTCCCGTACCGGTTTGCTGTGCGTGATCATTCGTTCCGGGGCCACGCAGTGCCGCGTCGGTGCCGCACGTTCGCCGCTTCGTAGCTGAAAACAGTCGTAGAGGAACCGCCGCGGTGTCCCCACCCCCGCCTCCGCTCGGGCGCCCCCGGAAGAAGGCCGCGCACTCCTTCGACCCCGCGCTCGACGACACCGCGCTCATCGCCGCCCGCGGCGCACTCGCCCAGGGCCGCTGGACCGAGGCGCGGGCGCTGCTCGCCGACACCGGCGAGGACTGGGACCGCCGTGGCCACCGCGTGACAGGGCTCGCGCAGGAGCCGACCGCCGCCGCCTGGGTCCGCGACTGGCGCCTCGCCGAACCCGAGTCCACCGACGCCGCCGTCCTGCTCGCCTGCGCCACCGTGTACCGCGCCGTGGCCGGAAAGGGCCGCCCCGACAAGGCCCGCGCCGCCTGCCGGGAAGCCGCCGCCCTGGTGCCGGGCGATCCGACGCCCTGGCTCGGACTGCTGCTCCTGGAACGCGAGTTGGGCCGCGAGGAGGACGTCGTACGCCTCTTCGACGAGGTGCGCCTGCGCTACCCGGTCCACCACCACGCGCACCACCTCATGGTCGCCAGACTCGCCGAGCGGCGCGCCGCCGCGGGCCAGGACCCGCTGCACGAGGTGTACGACTTCGCGGCCTGGGCCGCCGAACAGGCGCCGCCGGACTCGCCGTTGGCCGTGCTCCCGGTGATCGCGCACGCCGAGCGCTACCGCGTTCTCGCGAAGGCGGGCGTGGAGCCGCCCGACCCGAAGGCGTCCGGGCACTGGACGGGGCGCCGCGCCCGCGTCGTCATGAAGGCCGCGTTCGACTGGTGGCTGGAGTGGGGCGACCCGCACGACCGGGCCGGCGCCGCCCACCCGCGCGGCCGCATCGACCTCAACTTCCTGGCCCACGCCAAGTTCTGCGAGGGCCGCCCCGCCGAGGCCGCCGCCCTCTTCCACCGCATCGGCACGCACCTCACCCCGGCGCCCTGGTCCTACCCGGACAGGGACCCGTACGCGGCGTTCCACGCCGCGCGCGACGCCGCGCTCGGCGCGGCCTAGACATCCAAGACGGCCCAGACGACCAGAGAGGACAACCCCGCGATGACGACGGGCAGTTCGAGCACGAGCGACAGAGCCGTGGCGGCCGAGCCGGGCATCAGCACGTATCTGGGCGAGGAGAGCGCGCTGCGCGCCGGGCGGCTCGGCACGGCCGGGCTGCTGCTCTCCGTGCTCGCCGCGACCGGGCCGCTGATGGTGGTCGCGGGCGTGATGCCGACGACGTTCGCCGTCATGGGCGTGGTGGGCATGCCCCTGCTCTTCTTGATCCTCGGCGTCGTCCTGACCCTCTTCAGCGTCGGCTACGCCGAGATGAGCCGCCACGTGCACAACGCGGGCGCCTTCTACGCGTACATCTCCCGCGGTCTCGGCCCGACCACCGGCGCGGCGGCGGCCCTGGTCGCGCTCGTCGCGTACAGCGTCCTCCAGGTCGGCATCTTCGGCATCTTCGGCTTCGAGGTCGCGGGCCTCTTCCAGCAGTACGCCGATGTCGAGCTGGCCTGGTGGATACCGGCGCTCGTGGCCGTTGTCGCGGTCGGCGTCCTCGCCCTGCTGAAGATCGACGTGAACGCGAAGGTGCTCGGCGTCCTGCTGCTTCTCGAAGTCGCCGTCGTGGTCGTCTTCGACATCGCGGCGCTCGGCGACCCGGGCCGCGAGGGCCTGTCGATGCACGCCTTCAACCCGTCCACGCTCACCGGCGTCGGCCTCGGCACCGCCCTGTGCTTCTGCATCGCCGCGTTCACCGGCTTCGAGCAGGCGCCCGTCTACGCGGAGGAGACCAGCCGCCCGCACATCCTCGTGCCCCGCGTCATGTTCCTGGCCGTCGGCGGCGTCGCCCTCTTCTTCGCCTTCAGCTCCTGGGCGCTGACCGTCGCCACCGGCCCGGCGGGCATCGTCGCCGAGGCGCAGAAGCAGTCGGCGGGCCTGCTCTTCGGGCTGACCGAGGACCGGCTCGGCGGGACCTTCACCGACGTCGTCCACGTCCTCTTCGTCACCGGCATGTTCGCGGCGCTGCTCAGCTTCCACAACGTGGTGGCCCGGTACGCGTTCGCCATGGGCCGCGAGGGGCTGCTCCCGGCCCGCTTCGGCCGCACCAACAGCGGCACCGGCGCCCCCGGCACCGGCTCGATCCTCCAGTCGGTGATCTCGCTGATCGTCGTCGTCTGCTTCGCGGTCGCCGACGACGGCCCGGCGGGCGACCCGACGGCCCCGGTCCTCCACCTGTTCACGTGGGGCGGCAACGTCGGCGCGCTCGGCGTCATCCTTCTCATGGCCACGGCGTCCCTCGCCGTCATCGTCTTCTTCGTGAAGCGCGGCGCGGCGGGCGCGCAGGCCTGGCGCCTGGTGGCGTCCGGCATCGCAGGTCTCGCCCTGCTCGTGATCGCCGGTTACACGATCAAGGACTTCGACGTCCTGGTCGGCTCCGGCCCGGACTCGGCCCTGAACTGGCTGCTGCCCGGCGTCATCGCCCTCGCCGCGGTCGTCGGCGTCGCCTACAGCCTCGTCCTGCGCCGCCGCAACCCGCAGGCGCACGCCCGGATCGGGCTCGGCAACGAGGCGTTCCAGCTGGAGAAGAAGGCCGGCTAGAGCAGTACGGACGATGCCCCCGGCCGTCCGGCCGGGGGCATCGTCCGTACTGGACCGGGACCGCTACAGGATCAGCGAAAGCAGCAGGACCAGGGCGCCCGCGACCACCGAGATGATCGTCTCCATGATCGACCAGGTCTTCACCGTCTGGCCGACGCTGAGCCCGAAGTACTCCTTGACCAGCCAGAACCCGGCGTCGTTGACGTGGCTGAAGAACAGCGAGCCCGCGCCGATCGCGAGGACCAGGAGCGCCGTGTGGCTGTCCGACATGTCCGCCGCGAGGGGCGCGACGAGACCGGCGGCCGAGACGGTGGCGACGGTCGCCGAGCCGGTGGCGAGGCGGATCACGACGGCGATCAGCCAGGCGAGCAGGAGTGCCGGGATGGACCAGTCCTTGGAGATGTCCAGGACCATCTGGCCGACACCGGAGTCGATGAGCGTCTGCTTGAAGCCGCCGCCCGCGCCGACGATGAGCAGCACACCCGCGATCGGGGCGAGCGACTTCTCGGTCGTGGACTGGAGCTTGCCCTTGGTGAACCCGGCCGGGCGGCCGAGCGTGAACATGGCCACGATGACGGCGACGAGCAGGGCGGTCAGCGGGTTGCCGATGACGTCGAAGACGCGCTGGACGGTGGCGTCGGGGTCGTCCACGACGATGTCGACCAGGGCCTTGGCCAGCATCATCACGACCGGCAGCAGGATGGTGACGACGGCGGCGCCGAAGCTCGGCCGCTTCTCCAGGTCGTCCGAGGCGCGGCCCGGGACCATCTTGTCGGGCACGGGGACGTCCACCCAACGGGCGGCGTACTTGGAGAACACCGGTCCGGCGACGATCACCGTCGGGATGGCGACGACGATGCCGAGCGCGAGGGTGATGCCCAGGTTGGCGTCGACCGCGTCGATCGCGACGAGCGGTCCCGGGTGCGGCGGGATCAGACCGTGCATGACCGACAGACCGGCGAGCGCCGGGATGCCGATGCGCATCAGCGAGTAGTTGCCGCGCTTGGCGACCATCAGGACGACCGGGATCAGCAGCACGATGCCGACCTCGAAGAAGAGCGGCAGGCCGATCACGGCCGCGATCAGGACCATCGCCCACGGCATCGCCCTGCCGCCGGACTTGCCGGCCTTGGCGAGGATGGTGTCGACGATCTGGTCCGCGCCGCCGGAGTCGGCGAGCAGCTTGCCGAGGATCGCGCCGAGCGCGATCAGCACGCCCACGCCCGCGACCGTGGAGCCGAGACCCGCGGTGAAGCTGGTGATCACCTTGTCGAGCGGCGCCCCGGCGACCGCGCCGAGCGCGAGCGAGCCGATGGTGAGCGCCAGGAAGGCGTGGAGCTTGAACTTCGTGATGAGCAGGACGATGACGGCGATGCCCGCGAGGACGGCGATCCCGAGCTGGGCGTGGCCCGCGGAGGTGATCGGCTCGACGGCGTCCGCTGCCAGCATCTCGACGCTGAGACTGGTCACGGTGGTGGATCCCTTGGTACGTGGGGCGTGGGGAGGGGTTCGGGGGAGGGGCTGAGAGCTACTCGGAGTCGAGCGTGGCCAGGGCCTCGACGGCCCGGTCCGCGATCTCCTCGGGGGAGCCCGACACATCGACGCCGACGCCCGCCTCGTCCGCCGCGAGCGGCTGGAGCGTGGCGAACTGCGAGTCCAGGAGCGCGGTCGGCATGAAGTGCCCCTTGCGGTGCGCCATCCGGTCCTCGATCAGCTCGCGGCTGCCGGTGAGGTGGACGAAGACGACGCCAGGGGCGGCGGCGCGCAGCCGGTCGCGGTAGGCGCGCTTGAGGGCCGAGGAGCTGACCACCCCGCCGAGCCCGGCCCGGCCGTGGGCCCACTCGCCGATGGCGTCCAGCCACGGCCAGCGGTCCTCGTCGGTGAGGGGCGTACCGGCGGTCATCTTGGCGATGTTCGCCGGGGGGTGGAAGTCGTCGCCCTCGGCGTACGGAACGCCGAGCCGTTCGGCGAGCAGGGGACCGATCGTTGTCTTGCCGGTGCCCGCTACGCCCATGACCACGACGACGTGGGGGGTGCTCATCGCTGCCTCGCTGTCTTCATCGCTGTCTCCGTCGACATCGCTGTGTGACGCCACTGAAACCCAAATGGTCTGACTAATTCAAGAGACTGTGACTTATAAGTCAGACTTTTTGTTGTCCGTGCCCGAACCGTACGCTGAACCCCATGACCACGAAGGACCGGGGACTGCACGCCCGCGTACTGGACAGCCTCGGTCCCGCCATCACAGCGGGCGAGTACCCCGAGGGCAGCGTGTTGCGCACGGACGAGCTCGCCCAGCGTTACGAGGTGTCGCGGTCGGTGATGCGCGAGGCGGTCCGGGTCCTGGAGTCGATGCACCTGGTCGCGTCGCGGCGCCGGGTCGGCGTCACCGTCCGCCCGGCCGGGGAGTGGAACGTCTACGACCCGCAGGTCATCCGCTGGCGTCTGGCCGGCGCCGACCGGCCGCGCCAGCTCCGCTCGCTGACCGTGCTGCGCTCGGCGGTCGAACCGGTCGCCGCCGGGCTCGCCGCGCGCCACGCGACGGCCGAGCAGTGCGCCGCGCTCACCGAGTGCGCGCTCGGCATGGTCGCCACCTCACGCGGCCAGCAGCTGGAGGCGTACCTCGTCCACGACATCGAGTTCCACCGGATCGTGCTCAACGCGTCGGGCAACGAGATGTTCGCCCACCTCGGCGACCTGGTCGCCGAGGTCCTCGCGGGCCGCACCCACCACCAGGTCATGTTCGAGGACCCGGACCCGGCGGCGGTGACCCTGCACGTGTCGGTCGCGGAGGCGGTACGGGGAGGGGACGCGGAGCGCGCGGAGGCGCTCACGCGCGAGATCGCGGTCGGCGCGCTCCAGGAACTGGACATCCTGGCGCCCTGAACCGCCTTAATCGGAGCGGGACTTACTCGATGAAGTCCCCGTCGACGTACACCCAGGCGCCGCCCACCCGCAGGAACTGGCTGCGCTCGTGCAGCGCCCCCGCCCGGCCGCCGTCCTTGTAGCGAGCGCGGAAGGTGACGGTGCCGCTCTGGTGGAACGCGGAGCCTTCGGTGGCGTCCAGGATCTCCAGACCGGCCCAGGTCAGCGCGGGGTCGAACTCGATCACCGGCGGCCGGGTGTCCGGGTGCCAGGTGCGCAGCAGGTACGCGGCGTCCCGGCGGGCGAACGCCGTGTACCGGGAGCGCATGAGGGCCTCGGCCGTGGGCGCGGCGGCGCTGCCCGCGTGGTAGCGGCCGCAGCAGTCCTCGTACGGCCGGGGGAGACCGCACGGGCAGCCGGGGGAGGCAGGTGAGGCGGGGGAGGTGGGGGAGGTGGGGCGAGCCATGGCCACATTGTCCCCCACCCCGCCTCTACACAGGCATGACGGTGAGGAGCGCGCCCCGCGTGCGGTCCGACGCCGGTCCGGTCTCCACCTCGTACGTGCCCGCCTCCACCCCGAGCCGCAGGTCACGGCCGACGGAGGCGAGCGTCTCGGCGCTCACCTCGAACGCCACCTCGCGCCGCTCGCCCGGCGCGAGCTCCACGCCGGTGAACCCGCGCAGCTCACGCACGCGCGGCCAGGACGAGCCGCCCGAGACGCGCCGCACGTAGAGCTGCACGGTCTCGCGGACGGGCGTCCGGCCGGTGTTCGAGACGGTGACCGTACAGGTCAGCCCGGGTTCGCCGGCGGGCACGGTAGACCGGCTGAGCACGGGCGCGCCGTAGATCACCGTTCCGTACGACAGTCCGTGGCCGAAGGCGTACCGCGCGGTCGCGGGCTGGTCGACGTAACCGCGGTAGCCATGGTCCTTGCCGTTGTAGTAGACGGGGAGCTGGGCCGCCGAGCGCGGCACGGAGACGGGCAGCCGCCCGGCGGGCGCGGCGGTCCCGAACAGCACGTCGGCGACGGCCCGGCCGCCCCACGGGCCCGGGTACCACGCGGACAGCAGCGCCCCGACGCGTCCGGAGAGATCGGGCAGGGCGTGCGGGCGCCCCTGGACCAGCACCGCCACGACCGGCGTCCCGGTCGCCGCCACGGCGTCGAGCAGCGCCAACTGCCCACCGGGCAGGCCGAGTTCCGCCAGATCCACGCCCTCGCCGCACGTCATGCCGACGGGGTTGCCGGACGAGACCACCGCCGCGCCGTTCCCGTCGAACCGCGTGCCGTCCTCACGGGCGCTCGACCCGCCGAGCACGAGCACCGCGACATCGGCGGCAGCGGCCAGGGCGACCGCCTCACCGATCCCGGAGCGGTCGTCGCCGACCAGATCGCAGCCGCGCGCGTACGTCACCTCGCGGCCGGCCCCGGCGGCGGCGCGGACACCGTCCAGGACGGTGACGCCGGTGCCGGGCCGCTGTGGTGCCGTGTAGTCGCCGATCTGCTGCGGCACGGAGTCGGCGTTCGGGCCGAGGACGGCGATCCGGGACACGACGGGCGGCAGGGGCAGGGTCGACCCGTCGTGCTCCAACAGCGTGATCGATGTATGGGCCAACCGCTCGCTCAACCTCCGTGTTTTTACGGAGCTTTCCGCACCCTTGGCACGGACATAGGGAGTCTCGAACAGTCCCAGCCGGAACTTCAGCGCCAGGACCCGTCCGACCGCCCGGTCCAGGGTCTCCTCCGCCACGAGCCCGCGCCCGACGGCCTCCGCGAGGTGCGGGAAGGCGTCGTCCCACAGGCTGAGGTCCGTGCCCGCGGCGAGCGCCGTCGCGCCCGCCGCCGCCGGATCACCCGCGAGCCGCACGAGCCGGTCGAGCGCCTGCCCGTCCGCCATCACGATCCCGTCGAACCCCCACTGCCTCCGCAGGAGTTCGGTGAGGAGGTACCGGTTGGCCGCGCACGGCAGGCCGTCGAACTCGTTGTACGCCGCCATGACCCCGGCGGCCCCGGCCCGTACCCCGGCGCGGGCCGCCGCCAGATGGATCTCGTGCAGTTCACGGAGGCCGAGATCGGTCGCCGCGCTGTTGCGCCCGCCGACCGTCGCGCCCTGCCCCGCGAAGTGCTTGAGCACGACGCCGACGCCCTCCGCACGCATCCCGCGCACCAGCGCCTCGGTGAAGCGGGCGGCGAGGTACGGGTCCTCGCCGAAGCACTCCTCGGCGCGGCCCCAGCGCGGGTCGCGGACCAGGTCGAGAGCGGAGACCAAAGCTATGTGCCCGCCGCGCGCCCGGAGTTCGGCGGCAGCGGCTCCGGCCGCCTCCTCGTAGAGGTCCGGGTCCCAGCTCGCGCCTACGGCGAGGTTGACCGGCAGGACCGTGCCGTCCAGGGCCTGGTGGCCGTGCGGCACCTCCTCGACCATGAGGACGGGTATGCCGAGCCGGGTCCCTTCCACCACGTGCCGCTGCACCGCGTTCGCGACCTCGGCCGCGTCCGCCCCCGTGATCCCGTCGGCGAACGTCACGCCCGACCAGGGATCGGCGCGCTGCAACCCGTACAGGGCGCCCATCCCGTCGTACGCCGCCACCTCCGTACGGAAGGCGTCGGTGAGCCGGTGGCGTCCGTCCGGGCCGCGCTCGTAGGCGTGCCAGCCGTACAGCCGCTGGTTGACCTGGCCGACCTTCTCCGTGAGCGTCATACGGCCGAGCAGGTCGCGTACGCGGTCGGGGACGGGTGCGGCCGGGTCGCGATAGAGGTCGGAACTCATCGGAGTTCCAGGACGCGGACGCCGAAGGCGGGGAGGGTGACGGCGCCGACCGGCTCCCCGGAGTCCAGGTCGTGCAGCGTGGCGGTGCCGTCCGCCGTCCGCGGGCGCACGGTCAGCTCGTCCTCCGCCTGGCTGACCAGCCACACGAACCGGCGCCCGTCCTCGTGCACCAGGACGTCCGCGCCGACGTGCGCCTCGGCCACCGTCACCGCCCGCTCCACCCCGGCGACCTCGGCGAGCGCCGCGTACAGCCGGTGCGTCTGCTCCGGGTTCACGCGCGCCGTGCGGGCGGCCATGTGCTCCAGCGGATACGTGGCGAGGACGGTGCGGCCACGCCCGGTCTCGCGGCACAGCAAGGCCGGGCGGCCGTGCCCGTCGACCGCCACCACCCGGGCGTCGCGCGCCACGACCGGCAGATAGGCGCGGCTGTCCTCATTGCCCGCGACAGGGAAGCGCAGCGTCTCACCCGCGCGAATCCCGCCGAAGTCCTCCTGGAACGTCATCTCCAGGACGTCGTCCTCGATCGGCTCCGCCACCCCGTACGAGAGCTGCTGCTCGACGCCGAACAGGCCGTCCAGGTCGTCGAACCAGGGGCCGCGCGTGCCGGGGTGCTCGCCCGAGCAGAAGGAGAGGTAGACCGTGGCGCCCTCGTCCGCCCGGCGCTGGAGCGCCCGCCGCGTCCGCGTCGTCAGCTGCCGGGTCGCGGGGAGGAGGTACAGATCCACGTCCTCGGCTATGCCGTCCGCCTCACGGGTCAGGCCCGCCGGGAGATCGGCGGCGCGCGCGGCCACGTAGCCCTGGTGCAGCGACGTGAAGATCAGCGGGCGGTCGGCGGGGCGGCTGTACGGGTAGCCGCGCTCCAGGAACGCGGGCACGACGAAGGCGGCGCCCGCGTCCGCGCGACGGCAGCGCGCGAAGTCGACGGCCTTCAACACCTCGGCGAAGGCGGCGAGTTCGCGCAGGGGTTCCTTCGGCGCGCCCGTGCTGTCCGTGATGCCGAAGTGCATCTCGAAGGGGTGGTGGTCGTAGGGGGACCGGTCCCACAGGTCGTCGTAGTCGGTGTTGTTCCAGGCCATCCAGCCCGTCGCGCCGCCGAGCAGGGAGGTGTGCAGGGTCTGGCGGTAGTACACGCCCGCGTTCGCCGCCGACACCGTGTCCGTGGACAGGCCGAACTCCTCCAGGACCACCGGCTGCCCGGTGACCCCCGCCAGCTCGCACTCGAACGCGGCGCGGTAGTGCTGGCGCGCCTTGTCCGTGTCCGAGCGGTAGACGTGCGGGCCGACGAAGTCCACGTACTCGGCGGTGTCCCGGAGAGAGAAGCCGTTGTCGCGGCCGGTGACCTCGATGCCCCAGGCGCCGTCGCCGAGGGAGACGGGCTGGGTGGCGCCCGCCGCGCGCACGGCGTTGCACATCGCCTGCGCCCACGCCGTGACGACGTCGCTGGACGGCGGGTCGACCTGGTAGATACGCCCGTAGCCAGGCATCTCGTTGGTGATGAGCCAGCCGGTGACGGCCGGGTGGTCCTTGAAGCGGCGCGTCATCTGCGCGGCGAACCACGCCTGGCGGCCGACCATCCACACGTCCTCGTAGAGGTCACGGCCGCCGCGCCAGGCCGGGTCCCAGTTCTCGCCCGACATGTGGCCGACGATGAACGTCGGGACCGTGCCCATGCCCAGCTCGCGGTGCGCGTCCAGGAAGTCGCGGAACTTCTCGCACAGCTCCTCGTCGACGCGGTGCGGCTCGGGGTGGAAGTCCGGCCAGTAGAAGAACGAGCGCGTCATGTTCAGCCCGTGCTCGCGCAGCACCCGCAGCTCCTCGCGCACCACCTCCGGGTCGTAGTCGCGCCACATCAGGGGCCCGCCCGTGCGGGACCAGAAGTTGGCGCCGAGCCAGGGCAGGACGGCGGCGTCGTGGGTCAGGTGGGCGCTGTGGCGTCGCATGGTGGTACGGGTCTCCGTTGCGTTGCTGTCGTGCGTGCGGTGATACGTCAGAGGTGGGGCGCCGGGCCCGTCGACTCGCGGATCACGAGCCGGGGCCGGTCGACGAGCGGCGTCGCGGGCAGGTCCTCGCCGCACCGGGCGAGCAGCGTGCGGGCGGCGGCGGCGCCGACTCGCTGCACCTGCTGGTCTACGGTGGTCAGGCGCGGGTGCAGCCAGCCGCCGAGCGGCAGATTGTCGTAGCCGACGACCGACAGGTCCTCGGGGACGCGAAGACCGGCCCGCTGGGCGGTGCCGATGCCGCACACCGCCATCGAGTCGTTGGCGTAGACGACGGCGGTCGGCCGGTCGCCGGCGGCGAGGAGTTCACGGGTCGCGGCGACGGCCGCCGCCTCCGAGAAGTCGGTGTGGCGCACGGCGGCGGGGGCAAGACCCACCGCCGCGAGGGTCTCCTCGAAGACGGCGAGGCGCAGGCGCGTGTGCTGAAGCTCGGCGGGACCGGCCACGTAGGCGATCCTCGCGTGCCCCAACTCCCGCAGGTGCTCGACGACTTCGACGACGCCCGCGCCCTGGTTGCCGAGCCCGACGACCGGCACGGACGCGTCCGGGGTCGGTGCGCCGAGCAGGACGGCGGGCAGGCCGAGGCGGGTCAGGAGCGCCGGGCGCGGATCGTCGGCGCGGGCGTCCGTCAGCACCGCCCCGTCCACCCGCTTCTCGGCGGCGAGCCGCTCGTACAGCGCGCCCTCCTCCTCGACATCGGCGACCAGGTGCAGGAGCAGGCCGTAGCCGCGCGGCGCCAACTCGCCCTCTATGCCGGTGATCAGCTCGCTGAAGTGCGGGTCCGCGCCGAGCACGTCGGTGGGCCTGCGCACGACGAGCGCGAGCGTACGGGTACGGGCGCTGCGCAGCGCCGACGCCGACGCGCTCGGCGACCAGCCCAGGTCGAGGGCCGCGTCGAGGATCCGCTGCCGGGTCGCCTCGGCCAGCCGGCCCTTGTCGTTGAACGCCTGCGACACCGCCGCCGTCGACACACCGGCCGCCGCCGCCACCGCCTTGATGGTCGGACGCCCCGATTTCTTCGTCGTAGAGGTACCGCTCACATCTTCACCGCCCCACTCACCAGTGCCTGCTGCATCCGCTTCTGCAGCACCGTATAGACCACCCACACCGGGACGAGGGTCAGGACGGTGCCCGCCGTGAGGACGCCGTAGTCGGTGCCGGTGATGGCCTTCAGGGTGGGCAGCGCGACCTGCACGGTGCGCTGGGCCGGGTCGGGGCCGATGATGACGAGCGAGTACAGGTACTCGTTCCAGAAGGTCAGGAAGTTGAGGAGCAGGACCGTCGCGATGCCGGGCAGGCACATCGGCGTGTAGACGTGGCGCAGGACCGCGAAGGTGGACGCGCCGTCGAGCCGCGCCGCCTCCTCCATCTCCTTCGGGATCGTCCGCATGAACTGCACCAGGATCACCACCGACAGCGGCATCGCCGTCGCGGGCAGGAACAGGACCATGAACGTCCGCGTGTGGAACAGGCCCGTCGCCGCCGCGAGGAGGAACGTCGGGAACAGCGCCGCGAACGTCGGGATCAGGAAGCCGAGGGAGAAGACCTTCTCGACGAGGGAGGCCAGGCGGCCCGTCGACCGGGCGAGCGCGAACGCCGCAGGGATCGCCAGCGCCAGCGTCAGGACCAACGAGAAGACCGTGACCAGCGCCGAGTTGACGACGGCAAGGCCCAGGTCCGCGCTCTCGAACGCCGTCGAGAAGTTGCCGAAGCCGAAGTGCGTCGGCAGCGCGAAGGGGTGCGCGAAGATCTCGTCGTTCGTCTTGAACGCCGAGGCGATGAAGTAGTAGAGCGGGATGACGAGGAGCACCGCGTACAGCCACACCAGGATGTGCGCGGGCAGCCAGGACCGGCCGAAGCGGGAACGTGCCGAGGACTTCAAGGCGTACTCCGATCAGGGACGGGCGGTCAGTAGCTCTGCCGGAACACCCGGCGGATGGCGAGCAGACCGACGAGGCCGACGAGGAAAAGGAGGACACCGACGGTCTGGCTGTAGCCGAGGTCCGCCGCGATGAACGCCTTCTGGTAGACGAGGAACGACAGCGTCGTCGACGAACTCCCCGGACCGCCCTGGGTGAGCAGGAGCACGTGCTGCGCCGAGCCGAACAGCGTCCAGAGGAACTGGAGCATCGTCACGACACCCACGTAGTCCTTGATCACCGGGAAGTGGACGCGCCACATCGTGCGCCAGTGCCCGGCCCCGTCGAGCTGCGCCGCCTCGCCCAGCTCCTCCGGCACACTGCCGAGCCGCGCCGCGAAGAGCACGGCGGTGAAGCCGATCCCGGCCCAGATGTCGAGCGCGATCAGACAGGCGAGGGCGGTCGACGGCGAGGCCAGCCAGGCGTCGGCGAGCGAGCCGAGGCCGATCGCCTCCAGGCCGCCGTTGAGCAGCCCGTCGGGGGAGAGGGCCGCGTAGAAGACCATCGCTTTCGCGGGCGTCGAGATCAGCCCCGGGATGAAGAGCAGGTACCGGATGACCCGGTGGCCCGGCGGCTTCTGCGCCACGTAGTAGCCCAGCATGTACGCGCACGCCACCATCACCGGGATCGCGACGACGAGCTGGATCGCGGTGTTGGAGACCGCGTCCCAGAACACCGGGTCGTCGAAGACCGCGCGGACGTTGTCGAACCCGGCGAACGACACCGGCTGGAGCATCCCCGGCCAGTGCAGCGCCGCCACCACGAAGATGGCGACCAGCGGGCCGACCATGAAGACCAGGTACCAGACGAGCGCGGGCAGAGCGAGCACCGTGCCGCCCTGTTGGCGCGGCTTGCCACCGGGGTCCGGCGAAGAGGATGGAGGGGTGGGGCGGCCGACCGCTGCCTCGCCCGCTGTCGACGTCATCGTCGTCATGGAGCAACTCCCTTTGCGTGCGTGAGCGGCGGTCAGATGCCGCGGTAGGCGGCTTCGAGGACCTGGCGGACCTTGGCGGCGCTGGTGCCGCGCGTGAACGACGTACTCGTGGCGGTGATCAGTCCCTGCGTCGCCGCGGGCGGCACGAACAGGTCGGGCAACAACACCTGGCCCACGTCCGAGCCGAGCTTCTGCGCCGCCGCCACCAGCGGGAAGTCGGTGCTGACGGCGTCCGAGCGCAGCGCCATGTCGCGGCCCGACTCCTTGATGAACCGCGCGACCGTGTCCTCGCGGTAGAAGAACTTCAGGAACTTCTCGACGGCGTCGATCTTCTTCGTGCCGTTCGGGCTGATCCAGAAACCGATCAGCGTGTACGTGCGCAGGATCGTCGGCTTGTCGTGCGCCGCGCCCGGCGCCAGCGGCCAGCCGCCCACGTCCGTGTGGCGGGCCACCGCCTCCGGCACCTTGGCGAGCGCCGACGACATGGCCGACTGCATCGCCGCCGCCTGCGTGTTGAACTGCGTCGTCATCGTGTCCGACGTCAGGCCCTGCGCCTTGTCGGCGAAGACCCCGGCGTCGCGCAGCTCCACGAAGTAGTCGATGCCCCGGCGGGCCCCGCGGCCGCCGAAGTCGCCGGTCTCGTAGACGTGGCGGGCCTCGTCCTCGCTGAGGAACGTCTGGATGATCTGCGCGAGCAGCTTCTGCCCGGTCCAGTCGTTGCCGCCGGTGGTGACGGGCGCGATGCCCTTCTTGCGGAGCTTGCCCGCCGCGCGGATCAGCTCGTCGCCGGTGGTGGGGAGGGAGTCGACGCCCGCGCGGTCGAGCAGCGCCCGGTTGAAGGCGACCGGCCAGTTCGTCGCGAAGTACGGGAAGGCGCGCAGGCGGCCCTTGCCGTCGGTCCAGGCGTCGAGCGCGACGGGCAGCACGCGCTTCCGCAGGCCCCAGTCGTCCAGATACCCCTTGACGTCGACGGTGGCGCCCACGTCCGTCCAGGCCAGCGTCTTGTCGTACAGGTTGACCATGACGACGTCCGGCTCCTTGCGGGCCAGGCGCGAGGTCTCGTAGACCTGCGCGAGGTCGTCGCCGTTGACGAGGTTCCTGACCTTCAGCCCCGTCTCCTCGCGGAAGCGGTCCAGGGCGTCGAGGTAGGTCGGCGAGCCCGGCGCGGTGGTGCCGAGCTGGCTGTGGACCACGAGGGTGTCGGGGTCGTCGTCGGCGGCGGCGAGGGCGGAGCAGCCGGACAGGGCGGGCAGGACGGGCAGGGCGGCGGCTGTGGTGGCCAGGAAAGCGCGCCGACTCATCTTCGAGGGCACAGCGGTATGTCTCCAACCAGCTTGGTTAATCGATATACCTACGGGGGTGCGAGCACCGTACGAGCCCTCCGGGAAACGGTCAACCCCCCGTTGCGCATGGTGAAACGGGGGTTGATCAAGCCCCTCCGGCGATTGAGGAGCGGGGTCCGGGGCGGAGCCCCGTGGCCTCGGCTCCAGCGCCGGGAGCAAGGAGGGGCCCTCAGACCTGCTCGGCCCGGAACCCCGCCGGAGTCACCCCCGTGTGCTGCTGGAAGAACTTCGAGAAGTTCGCCGAGTCCCCGAACCCGACCGCGACCCCGATCCGCCCCACGGGCAGCTCCGTATGCGCGAGCAGCCGCTTCGCCTCCAGGATCACGCGCCGGTCGATGAACGCCTTCGGCGTCTGCCCGGTCGCGGCCCGCACCGCGCGGACCAGGGTGCGGCGCGAGTAGCCCAGCTCATCCGCGTACGCGCTGACGCTGTGGTTCGTCGTGAAGCCCTGCTCGACGGCGGTGCGGAAGCGGGTGAACGTCGAGTCCGGCTGCGGCTCGCACGCGTCGGCCGCCGCCCGCGCCGACACGTGCGCCACGCGCAGCATGAACGCGGTGAGCGTGTGGCGCAGGACCGAGGTGTGCAGGCTCAGCGGGAGCGTCGTCGTGTCGAGGTACTCGCGCTGCAACTGCGCCAACGAGGCCTCGATGGCGGCGAGTTGGGCCTCGTCCGGGTGGAGGAGCGGCGGCCGGTCGTAGCGTCTCGTACGCGCCCGACGTCGCGCGGCGGAAGCCGGGCTCATGGTGAGCGCCGGCCGACGTACGGCTCCGTCGTCGAGAAGCCGTGCACCTGGCCCGGCCGGATCACAGGATGTCCCCGGCCCCGACCGTACTCGTGAAGTCGATCATGTGGCACGGGCCCTCGCGGAAGAAGAGCAGGACGTGGAAGTCGATGCGGTGCACGCGCCGCGAAGGCCGACGCCGCCGCCCACGGGCCGTCCGTGCCATGGGTCGACCGGATGCCGACCCGGAGACGCTCGCGCTCGATCGAAGGATACGTACGGATGTGCTCCGCGTTCCCAGATGTGCGCTCGTCTGCGCGGTGCCCTGCTCCGCATTCACTTCCTTGGTCGACGGTCTGCGTGTCCCATTTTCACCGAACGCTGGCACGGGCACCTGCCGCGCGAGTATGACCTTTAAGTGTACTGTTCGACCTGGGGCTTTGGCCTCGACGGGCCGCCGCCTCGCGGCACCGCAAGAGCACCACGGATGCGAAGGAAGTCATACAGATGAGCACGCAGACACCGAACGGCCTCGACCCCTTCGAGAAGCCCTTCGAGTGGACCGACCTCGACCAGCGTGCCGTCGACACCGCCCGCCTCCTGGCGGCCGACGCCGTGCAGAAGGTCGGGAACGGTCACCCCGGCACCGCCATGAGCCTCGCGCCCGCCGCGTACACGATCTTCCAGAAGGCGATGCGCCACGACCCGGCCGACCCGGAGTGGACCGGCCGCGACCGCTTCGTCCTCTCCCCGGGCCACACCAGCCTCACCCTCTACACCCAGCTCTTCCTCTCCGGCTACGAGCTGGGCCTGGACGACCTGAAGGCGTTCCGCACGCAGGGTTCGAAGACGCCGGGCCACCCCGAGTACGGCCACACCGCCGGTGTCGAGACCACCACGGGCCCGCTGGGCCAGGGCCTCGCCAACGCCGTCGGCATGGCCATGGCCGCCCGCTACGAGCGCGGCCTGTTCGACCCCGAGGCCCCCGAGGGCACCAGCCCCTTCGACCACACCATCTGGGCGATCGTCTCCGACGGCGACCTGGAGGAGGGCGTCTCCGCCGAGGCGTCCTCGCTCGCGGGCCACCAGAAGCTCGGCAACCTCGTCTTCCTCTACGACGACAACCACATCTCCATCGAGGGCGACACCGCGACCGCCTTCTCCGAGGACGTTCTCAAGCGCTACGAGGCGTACGGCTGGCACGTGCAGCGGATCACGCCGCGCGAGGACGGCGACGTCGACGTCAAGGCCCTGTACGAGGCGCTCGCCGCCGCCAAGGCCGAGACCTCCCGCCCCTCCATCATCGCCATGCGCACGATCATCGCCTGGCCCGCCCCGAACGCCCAGAACACCGAGGCGTCCCACGGCTCCGCGCTCGGCGCCGACGAGGTGGCCGCCACCAAGCGCGCCCTCGGCTTCGACCCCGAGCAGTCCTTCGTCGCCGAGGAGAAGGTCGTCGCCCACACGCGCGGCGCCCTGGACCGCGGCGCCGAGGCCCACGCCGCCTGGGACAAGCAGCTTGCCGAGTGGCGCGCCGCCAACCCGGAGCGCTCCGAGCTGCTCGACCGGATCGTCGCGGGCCGCCTCCCCGAGGGCTGGGAGCAGGCGCTGCCCACCTTCGAGACCGGCACGAAGGTCGCCACGCGCGCCGCCTCCGGCAAGGTCCTCCAGGCGCTCGGCCCGGTCCTGCCCGAGCTGTGGGGCGGCTCCGCCGACCTCGCGGGCTCGAACAACACGACGATCGACAAGACGTCGTCGTTCCTGCCCGTCGGCAACCCGCTGCCCGAGGCCGACCCGTACGGCCGCACCGTGCACTTCGGCATCCGCGAGTTCTCGATGGCCGCCGAGATGAACGGCATCGCGCTGCACGGCAACACCCGCGTCTACGGCGGCACGTTCCTCGTGTTCTCCGACTACATGCGCAACGCCGTCCGCATGTCGGCCCTGATGCAGCTCCCGGTGACGTACGTCTGGACCCACGACTCCATCGGTCTGGGCGAGGACGGCCCGACGCACCAGCCCGTCGAGCACCTGGCCTCCCTGCGCGCCATCCCGGGCCTGAACGTGGTCCGCCCGGCCGACGCCAACGAGACCGCCGTCGCCTGGCGCGAGATCCTGCGCCGCGGCTCGGTGAAGCCCGCCCCGCACGGCCTCGCGCTGACCCGCCAGGGCGTCCCGACGTACGAGACGAACGAGAACGCCGCCAAGGGTGGCTACGTGCTGGCCGAGGCGTCGAGGCCGACCCCCGACCTCATCCTCATCGCCACCGGTTCCGAGGTGCAGCTCGCCGTCGAGGCCCGCGAGACCCTGGAGGCCGAGGGCGTCGCCACCCGCGTCGTGTCGATGCCCTCCGTCGAGTGGTTCGAGGAGCAGGAGCAGTCCTACAAGGAGAGCGTCCTGCCCGCCGCCGTCAAGGCGCGCGTCGCCGTCGAGGCCGGGATCGGCCTGACCTGGTACCGCTACGTCGGCGACGCCGGCCGCATCGTCTCCCTGGAGCACTTCGGCGCCTCCGCGGACGCGAACATCCTGTTCCGCGAGTTCGGCTTCACCGCCGAGAACGTCGCCGCGAAGGCCCGCGAGTCGCTCGCCGCCGCCCGCGCCTGAACCTCCCCCTCCCGCTAGAACGCTGTCCCGAAAGAAGATGAAGCAGAACATGAGCAACGCCGTCGCGCCCCTCAAGAGCCTCTCCGACGAAGGCGTTTCCATCTGGCTGGACGACCTGTCGCGCAAGCGCATCGAGTCCGGCAACCTGGCCGAGGTCATCGAGAAGAGCCACGTCGTGGGCGTCACCACGAACCCGTCGATCTTCCAGGCCGCCATCGGCTCCGGCGAGGGCTACGAGGACCAGCTCGCCGACCTCGCCGTCCGCAAGGTCACCGTCGAGGAGGCCGTGCGCATGATGACCACGGCCGACGTCCGCGCCGCCGCCGACATCCTGCGCCCCGTGTACGACGCGACGCAGGGCCGTGACGGCCGCGTCTCCATCGAGGTCGACCCGCGCCTCGCCCACGAGACCGAGGCCACCATCGCCGAGGCCAAGCAGCTGGCCTGGCTCGTCGAGCGCCCCAACGTCATGATCAAGATTCCGGCGACCGAGGCGGGCCTCCCGGCCATCACCGAGGTCATCGGCCTCGGCATCTCGGTCAACGTCACGCTGATCTTCTCCCTGGACCGCTACAAGGCCGTCATGGACGCCTACCTCGCGGGCCTGGAGAAGGCGCACGAGCGCGGCATCGACCTCGCGGGCATCCACTCCGTCGCCTCCTTCTTCGTCTCGCGCGTCGACGCCGAGATCGACAAGCGCCTCGACAAGGTCGGCACCGAGGAGGCCGTCTCCCTCAAGGGCAAGGCCGCCCTCGCCAACGCCCGTCTCGCCTACGAGGCCTACGAGCAGGTCTTCGCGAGCGAGCGCGCCGCCAAGCTGGCCGCCGCCGGCGCCAACAAGCAGCGCCCGCTGTGGGCCTCGACCGGTGTCAAGAACCCGGCCTACAAGGACACCCTGTACGTCGATGAGCTGGTCGCCCCGGGCACGGTCAACACCATGCCGGAGGCCACCCTCCTCGCCACCGCCGACCACGGCGACATCCACGGCGACACCGTCACCGGCACCTACGACGCCTCCCGCGAGGAGCTGGCCGCCGTCGAGAAGCTCGGCATCTCCTACGACGAGGTCGTCAAGCAGCTGGAGGACGAGGGCGTCTCCAAGTTCGAGATCGCCTGGAACGACCTGCTCGCCACCGTCCAGACCCGCCTCGCGGGCAAGGAATCGGTCCAGGAGGGTTCCTCCAAGTGAGCGTCACCGCCTGGCAGAACCCCCTGAGGGACCCGCGCGACCGGCGTCTGCCGCGTATCGCGGGCCCCTCCGGGCTCGTCATCTTCGGCGTCACGGGCGACCTGTCCCGCAAGAAGCTGATGCCCGCCGTCTACGACCTCGCCAACCGCGGCCTGCTTCCGCCGGGCTTCTCGCTCCTCGGGTTCGCCCGCCGCGAGTGGGAGGACCAGGACTTCGCGCAGGTCGTCCACGACTCCGTACGCGAGCACGCCCGCACCCCCTTCCGCGAGGAGGTCTGGGCCCAGCTCGCCGAGGGCATGCGCTTCATCCCCGGCGACTTCGACGACGACACCGCGTTCAAGCAGCTCCGTGACGCCGTCGACGAGCTGGACGAGAAGCGCGGCACCAGCGGCAACTACGCCTTCTACCTGTCGGTGCCGCCGAAGTTCTTCCCCAAGGTCGTCAAGCAGCTCAAGAAGCACGGCCTCGCCGACGCTCCCGAGGGCTCCTGGCGGCGCGCCGTCATCGAGAAGCCCTTCGGCCGCGACATGGAGTCGGCCAAGGAGCTGAACGCGATCGTGCACGAGGTGTTCGCCCCGGAGCAGGTCTTCCGGATCGACCACTACCTCGGCAAGGAGACCGTCCAGAACATCCTGGCCCTCCGCTTCGCCAACCAGATGTACGAGCCCGTCTGGAACCGGTCCTACGTGGACCACGTGCAGATCACCATGGCCGAGGACATCGGCATCGGTGGCCGCGCGGGCTACTACGACGGCATCGGCGCCGCCCGCGACGTCATCCAGAACCACCTTCTCCAGCTGATGGCGCTCACCGCGATGGAGGAGCCCGCCTCCTTCGACGCCGAGTCCCTCGTCACCGAGAAGCTGAAGGTCCTGCGCTCCGTCCGGCTCCCCGCCGACCTGGAGACCTCCACCGTCCGCGCCCAGTACGCGGCCGGCTGGCAGGGCGGCGAACAGGTGAAGGGCTACCTCCAGGAAGACGGCATCGACCCCAAGTCGAAGACCGACACCTACGCCGCCGTGAAGCTGGAGATCGACAACCGCCGCTGGGCGGGCGTCCCCTTCTACCTGCGCACCGGCAAGCGGCTCGGCCGCCGCGTCACCGAGATCGCGGTCGTCTTCCAGCGCGCCCCGCACTCCCCGTTCGACTCCACCGCCACCGAGGAACTCGGCCAGAACGCGATCGTCATCCGCGTCCAGCCCGACGAGGGCATGACCGTACGCTTCGGATCGAAGGTCCCGGGTACCTCGATGGAGATCCGGGACGTGTCCATGGACTTCGCCTACGGCGAGTCGTTCACGGAGTCCAGCCCGGAAGCGTACGAAAGGCTGATCCTGGACGTCCTGCTGGGCGACGCCAACCTCTTCCCCCGCACGGAGGAGGTGGAGGAGTCCTGGCGCATCCTCGACCCGGTCGAGGGGCACTGGGACACCCACGGCACGCCCGCCCGGTACGCCTCGGGCAGCTGGGGCCCGAAGGAAGCGGACGAGATGCTCGCACGAGACGGACGGAGCTGGCGCAGGCCATGAAGATCGACCTGACCGACACCACGGCAAGCAAGATCAACAAGGCGCTGGTCCAAGGGCGCCGCGAGATCGGGACCCCGGCCGTGGGCATGGTCCTGACGATGGTGATCGTCACCGACGAGGAGAACGCGTACGACTCGATCAAGGCCGCCGAGGAGGCGTCCCGCGAGCACCCGTCCCGCACCCTCGTCGTCATCAAGCGCACCGCCCGCACCCCGCGCGACCGGCAGGGCAACCGCCTCGACGCGGAGGTCCGGGTCGGCTCCGACGCGGGCACCGGCGAGACCGTGATCCTGCGCCTGCACGGCGAGGTCGGCAACCACGCCGACTCCGTCGTCCTGCCGCTGCTCCTCCCGGACGCCCCGGTCGTCGTGTGGTGGCCGGTCGACGGCCCCGACGAGCCCGCCAAGGACCCGCTCGGCGCGCTCGCCGCCCGCCGCATCACCGACCTGTACGCGGACGAGGACCCCCTGGCCGCTCTCGACCGGCGCGCCGCGTCCTACGCGCCGGGCGACACCGACCTGGCCTGGACCCGCCTCACCCCGTGGCGCTCCATGCTGGCCGCCGCCCTCGACCAGGCCCGCGCCGACATCGTCTCCGCCGCCGTCGAGTCCGAGGCCGAGAACCCCAGCGCCGAGCTGCTCGCGCGCTGGCTCGGCTCCCGCCTCGGCGTCCAGGTCGAGCGCGTCACCACGGGCGGCCCCGTCGTCACCGCGGTCCGCCTCGGCACCGCGAACGGCGACATCCGCATCGACCGCCCCGAGGGCCCCCTCGCCACGCTCACCCTCCCGGGCCAGCCCGAGCGCACCCTCGCCCTCAAGGTCCGCTCCACCGCCGAGCTGATCGCCGAGGAGCTGCGCCGCCTCGACGCCGACGAGATGTACGCCGTCGCGCTGCGCGGCGACGCCGCCGAGATCACCCGGGCGCCGCAGGCCGAGAAGACCCCGCCGGCCCCAAAGGACGCCCCCGCCCCGGTGGGCACTTCGGCCCCGGCGACCCCTCCGGCCTCGAAGAACGCTCCGGCCACGAAGAACGCGAAGGCTTCCAAGGAGTCCGTAGACCATGCCTGACACCACCCCGCTCCTGACGCGCCGCCCGCAGTGGACCGCCCTTGAGGACCACCGCGCGAAGTTCAACGGCACGCACCTGCGCGAGCTGTTCGCGAACGACCCGGGCCGCGCCCAGCGCTACACCGTCCAGGTCGGCGACCTGCACATCGACTACAGCAAGCACCTGGTCACGGACGAGACGCTCGCCCTGCTCCAGGAGCTGGCCACCGCCACCGACGTGTTCGGGCAGCGCGACGCCATGCTGCGCGGCGACAAGATCAACACGACCGAGGACCGCGCCGTGCTCCACACGGCCCTGCGCGCCCCGGCCGACGCCGTGATCGAGGTCGACGGCGAGAACGTCGTCCCGAAGGTGCACGCCGTCCTCGACAAGATGGCCGTCTTCGCCGACAAGGTCCGCTCGGGCGAGTGGACCGGACACACCGGCAAGCGCATCAAGAACGTCGTCAACGTCGGCATCGGCGGCTCCGACCTCGGCCCCGCCATGGCCTACGAGGCGCTGCGCCCGTTCACGGCCCGCGACCTCACCTTCCGGTTCGTCTCCAATGTCGACGGCGCCGACCTGCACGAGGCCGTCCGCGACCTCGACCCGGCCGAGACGCTGTTCATCATCGCCTCGAAGACGTTCACCACGATCGAGACGATCACCAACGCCAAGGCCGCCCGCGCCTGGCTGCTCGCCGGGCTCGGCGGCGACGAGTCCGCCGTCGCCAAGCACTTCGTGGCCCTGTCGACCAACGCCGAGAAGGTCTCCGACTTCGGCATCGACACGGCCAACATGTTCGAGTTCTGGGACTGGGTCGGCGGCCGCTACTCCTTCGACTCGGCCATCGGCCTGTCCCTGATGATCGCCATCGGCCCGGACGCGTTCCGCGAGCTGCTAGACGGCTTCCACCTCGTCGACGAGCACTTCCGCACGGCCCCGGCGGAGGCCAACGCGCCGCTGCTCCTCGGCCTCCTCGGCGTCTGGTACGGCAACTTCCACGGCGCCCAGTCGCACGCGGTCCTCCCGTACAGCCACTACCTGTCGAAGTTCACGGCCTACCTCCAGCAGCTCGACATGGAGTCCAACGGCAAGTCCGTGGACCGCGAGGGCCGCCCGGTGGAGTGGCAGACCGGCCCGGTCGTCTGGGGCACCCCCGGCACCAACGGTCAGCACGCCTACTACCAGCTCATCCACCAGGGCACGAAGCTCATCCCGGCGGACCTCATCGGCTTCGCGAAGCCGGTCGACGAGCTGGGCCCGCTGGCGGACCAGCACGACCTGCTGATGGCCAACCTCTTCGCGCAGGGCCAGGCCCTCGCCTTCGGCAAGACGCCGGACGAGGTGCGCGCCGAGGGCGTCGCCGAGGACCTTGTTCCGCACAAGACGTTCAAGGGCAACCACCCCACGACGACGGTCCTCGCCACCGAGCTGACCCCCTCGGTCCTCGGCCAGCTCATCGCCCTCTACGAGCAGAAGGTCTTCGTCCAGGGCGCGATCTGGAACATCGACTCCTTCGACCAGTGGGGCGTCGAGCTCGGCAAGGTCCTCGCCAAGCGCGTCGAACCCGCACTCACCGAAGGCGCCGAGGTTCCCGGCCTCGACGCCTCCACCCAGTCCCTCGTCGACACCTACCGCGCGCTGCGCGGCCGTACCACCGAAGGTAAGTGAACTGATATGCAGCTTGGTCTCATCGGTCTGGGCAAGATGGGCGGCAACATGCGCGAGCGCATCCGCCGCGCGGGCCACACCGTCATCGGCTACGACCGCAACCCCGAGGTCTCCGACGTCGCCTCCCTCTCCGAGCTCGTCGAGAAGCTCGAGGGCCCGCGCGTCGTGTGGGTGATGGTCCCCGCGGGCGCCGCGACCCAGTCCACCGTCGACGAGCTGAAGGAGCTGCTCTCCGAGGGCGACGTCGTCGTGGACGGCGGCAACTCGCGCTGGACGGACGACGAGAAGCACGCCGCCGAGCTGGGCGAGAAGGGCATCGGCTTCGTCGACTGCGGCGTCTCCGGCGGCGTCTGGGGCCTGCAGAACGGCTACGCGCTGATGTACGGCGGCGCCGAGGAGAACATCGCGAAGGTCCAGCCGATCTTCGACGCGCTCAAGCCCGAGGGCGACTTCGGCTCCGTGCACGCGGGCAAGGTCGGCGCCGGCCACTTCTCCAAGATGGTCCACAACGGCATCGAGTACGCCATGATGCAGGCCTACGCCGAGGGCTGGGAGCTCCTGGAGGCCGCCGACTCGGTGACCGACGTGCGCGAGGTCTTCCGCTCCTGGCAGGAGGGCACGGTCATCCGCTCCTGGCTGCTCGACCTCGCGGTCAACGCCCTGGACGACGACGAGCACCTCGGCAAGCTGCGCGGCTTCGCGCAGGACTCCGGCGAGGGCCGCTGGACCGTCGAGGCGGCCATCGACCACGCGGTGCCGCTGCCGGCGATCACGGCTTCGCTCTTCGCGCGCTTCTCCTCCCGCCAGGAGGACTCGCCGCAGATGAAGATGATCGCCGCGCTCCGCAACCAGTTCGGCGGCCACGCGGTCGAGTCCGTCAAGGAGCACTGAGCACGTACCTGAAGCGGCCCCGGTCCCCAGCGGACCGGGGCCGCTTCGGCGTTCCCGGAGGGGCTTCGCTCAGCGGGCGAGAGGTCTTGACAACGGCATTGGTCCATACCAACTTATGAGGGCCACAGGACCTCCACGGTTCGCGCACGTCCCCAAGTACCCCCTCGAACGCAGGGAGTTCGCGTGTCCCCACACCGGACGCAAGACCGCGCAAGACGCACCGCAGGCACCCGCGGAACCCGCCTCCTCGCCCTCGTCGGCTCCGCCGCCCTCGCCCTGGCCGGCGCCGTCGCGCTGCCCGGCACGGCGCAGGCGGCCAACGTCCTGTCCGACCCCGGCTTCGAGTCCGGCTCGCTCGGCTCCTGGAGCTGCACGGGCAACCTCGGCTCCGTCGTCTCCAGCCCCGTCCACGGCGGCAGCAAGGCCCTCGCGGGCGCCGCGAGCGCGAGCGACAACGCCAAGTGCGGCCGCACCGTCGCCGTCCAGCCGAACACCGCGTACACCCTCTCCGGGTGGGTGCGCGGCACCTACGTCTACCTCGGCGTCGACGGCGGCGCCTCCACGTGGACCCAGTCCCCGTCCACGTACACGCAGCTCACGGTGAAGTTCACCACCGGCGCCTCGCAGACCAGCGCCACGCTCTACACCCACGGCTGGTACGGCCAGGGCACCTACTACGCCGACGACCTCAGCCTCGACGGGCCCGGCGGCTCCACCGACACCCAGGCCCCGACCGCCCCGGCCGGCCTGACCGTCACCGGCAAGACCTCCGGCAGCGTCTCCCTGTCCTGGGGCGCGGCGAGCGACAACGTCGGCGTCACCGGCTACGACGTCTACTCCGGCGGCAGCAACAAGCTCGCGACGTTCAGCGGCACCTCGGGCACCGTCTCCGGACTCTCCCCGTCGACCGCGTACAGCCTCACCGTGAAGGCGCGCGACGCGGCGGGCAACAGCTCACCCGCCTCCAACACCGTCAACGTGACCACCGACGCGGGCACGGGCCCCGGCCCCGGCTTCAAGCAGGCCGCGCCCTACCTCTACACCGGCTGGGGCGACCCGCCGAGCCCCACGACTGTCATGAACGCGACCGGCGTCAAGTGGTTCACCATGGCGTTCATCCTCTCCTCGGGCGGCTGCAACCCGGCCTGGGACGGCCAGCGCCCGCTCACCGGCGGCCAGGACCAGACCGCGATCAACGCGATCCGCGCCGCGGGCGGTGACATCGTCCCGTCCATCGGCGGCTGGAGCGGCAACAAGCTCGGCCCCAACTGCTCCACCCCGGAAGCGCTCGCGGGCGCGTACCAGAAGGTCATCGACGCCTACGGGCTCAAGGCGATCGACGTCGACATCGAGAACACCGACGAATTCGAGAACGCGACGGTCCAGGACCGCATCCTGAACGCCCTGAAGATCGTCAAGGCGAACAACCCGGGCCTGCGCACCATCCTCACCTTCGGCACCTCCACCACCGGGCCGACCTCCTGGGGCAACCGCCTCATCGAGCAGTCCAAGGCGCTCAACGCCAACATCGACGTCTTCACGATCATGCCGTTCGACTTCGGCGGCGGCGCCGACATGTACGGCAACACCGTGAACGCCGCCGAGGGCCTGAAGAACAAGCTCAAGTCGGTGTACGGCTGGGACGACACCACGGCCTACGCCCACCTCGGGATCTCCGGGATGAACGGCCTCAGCGACCAGCAGGAGGTCACGACCCCCGCCATCTGGACGCAGATCAAGGACTGGGCGAACAGCAAGCACATCGCCCGCCTCGCCTTCTGGTCGGTCAACCGCGACCGTCCGTGCGCGGGCGGCGGCGTCGCCGAGAACTGCTCCGGCATCAACCAGGACACCTGGCAGTTCACCAGGATCACGGCCGGCTTCACCGGCTGAGCCGTACCAGCCAAACAAAAAGACCCCAGAGGAATCTGGGGTCTTTCGCTGTGTCCGAGGGGGGACTTGAACCCCCACGCCCGATAAAGGGCACTAGCACCTCAAGCTAGCGCGTCTGCCATTCCGCCACCCGGACAAGGTGTCTGCCGCCTCTTTGCGGGGTGTTTCCCGCGGCGACACAGAGAACATTACCAGGGATTCCGAGTGCCCCGATCACGCCTCCCACCCGGCCGGGCGTCCTGTGAACGGCGCGTGACGGACAGGGCCCGGCCTTGGGCGCGAGCCCCCGTGGAGAGAGGATGAGGGGGATCCACTGGGAGAGAGGAACAAGCGTGAGCGAGTCGAGCACGGGCAGGGCCGTCTCCGGACAGGACGAGGTCGTCGACCTCTGCCGTGAACTGATCCAGATCGACACCAGCAACTACGGCGACCACTCGGGTCCGGGCGAGCGCAAGGCCGCCGAGTACGTCGCGGAGAAGCTCGCCGAGGTCGGCCTCGAGCCGAAGATCTTCGAGTCCCACCCCGGGCGCGCCTCCACGGTCGCCCGCATCGAGGGCGAGGACCCGTCGCGGCCCGCCCTCCTCATCCACGGCCACACCGACGTCGTACCGGCCAACGCGGTGGACTGGACCCACCACCCCTTCTCCGGCGAGGTCGCCGACGGGTGCGTGTGGGGCCGCGGCGCCGTCGACATGAAGGACATGGACGCGATGACCCTCGCGGTCGTCCGCGACCGGCTGCGCACCGGACGCAAGCCCCCGCGCGACATCGTCCTCGCCTTCCTCGCCGACGAGGAGGCGGGCGGCACCTACGGCGCCCACCACCTCGTCGACCACCACCCCGACCTGTTCGAGGGCGTGACCGAGGCGATCAGCGAGGTCGGCGGTTTCTCCTTCACGGTGAACGAGCAGCGCAGGCTCTACCTCGTCCAGACGGCCGAGAAGGGCATGCACTGGATGAAGCTGACCGTGGCCGGCACCGCCGGGCACGGGTCGATGATCCACCGGGACAACGCGATCACCGAGCTGTCCGAGGCCGTCGCCCGGCTCGGCCGCCACCAGTTCCCGGTCCGCGTCACCAAGACCACCCGCGCCTTCCTCGACGAGCTGGGCGACGCGCTCGGCACCGAGCTCGACCCCGAGGACATGGAGTCGACGCTGGCCCGGCTCGGCGGCATCGCCAAGCTCATCGGCGCGACCCTCAGCAACACGGCGAACCCGACGCAGCTCGGCGCCGGCTACAAGGTCAACGTCATCCCGGGCGAGGCCACCGCCCACGTCGACGGCCGGTTCCTGCCGGGGCACGAGGACGAGTTCCTCGCCGACCTCGACCGCATCCTCGGCCCCCAGGTCCGGCGCGAGGACGTCCACGCCGACAAGGCCGTGGAGACCCCCTTCGACGGGGCGCTCGTCGCGGCCATGCAGACCTCCATCGCCGCCGAGGACCCGATCGGCAAGACCATCCCGTACATGCTCTCCGGCGGCACCGACGCCAAGTCCTTCGTCGAGCTGGGCATCCGCAACTTCGGCTTCGCGCCGCTCCAGCTGCCGCCGGAGCTGGACTTCGCGGGCATGTTCCACGGCGTCGACGAGCGTGTTCCGGTCGACGGCCTCAAGTTCGGCGTCCGCGTGCTCGACCGGTTCATCGACGCTTCCTGACGTCAACCTCGTGTGTACGTCAACATTCGTGCGGCTGTACGTAGTTGCCCGGAAAGAGTGAAAGGAGCGATCAGCTCGTAGCCCCTTCACTTCCCCCTCGTTACAGGGAGTGCAGTCCGCGGCTGGGACTGCATTGCCAATGAGGAGGAACAATGATCAAGAAGGTCGTCGCCGCCGTGGCTGCCACCGGTGGCCTCGTGCTCGCGGGTGCGGGCATCGCCACTGCCGACGCCGGTGCCCAGGGTGCCGCCGTGAACTCTCCCGGTGTGCTGTCGGGCAATGTCGTCCAGGTGCCCATCCACGTGCCGGTGAACGTCTGCGGCAACACTGTCAACGTGATCGGGCTGCTGAACCCCGCCTTCGGCAACACCTGCGTCAACGACTGACGTTGTTGTGCCTCATCCCTTGAGGGTCTGAGCCTTCGGCCCCGGAGCGCGCTCGTGCGCTCCGGGGCCGAAGGGCTTTCGGCGCGGCGCAACCGGCCCCGCGCCTTCGGTAGTGCCCGCGCCTTCGGTAGTGCTTGGGCAGAGTTTGAAGGCAGGAAACAGCTATGCGACAGGTCACACGCAAAGGCCTGATCACCGTGGCGGCCGCGAGCGGCGTGCTCGCGGTCACCGGTGGATACGCGCACGCCGACGCGGGCGCGCAAGGAGGTGCGGCGAACTCTCCGGGCGTCGCCTCCGGCAACGAGGTCCAGGCTCCCGTGCACGCGCCGGTCAACCTGTGCGGCAACACGGTCAACGTCGTCGGACTGCTCAACCCGGCCATGGGCAACAACTGCGGCGAGGCCTCCCACGGGAGCGACAGCGGCGGCAAGGGCCACGGCGGCAAGGGCGGCGACCGGGGCGGCAGCGGCTCGCACGACGGCGGGTACGGCAGCGACTCGCAGGCCCAGGGCTCCACGAGCAACTCACCGGGCGTCGGCTCGGGCAACAACGTGCAGGCCCCGGTCGACGTGCCCGCCAACGCCTGCGGCAACTCGGTCAACGTGATCGGCATCGGCAACCCGGTCTTCGGCAACGGCTGCGGCAACCCCGCCGAGCACACCCCCGAGCAGCCCGGCGAGCCCGGGCAGCCCCCGGCGGAGCCGCACGAGCCGGGCACCCCCGAGAACCCCGACAGCCCCGAGAACCCCGGCACGCCGGGCAGCCCGGAGACCCGCGGCGGCCACTTCGTCGGCGACAAGGCGAAGCCCGGGACGCCGAACCGTCCCGAGGCGCAGAGCATCGTCGAGGGTCCCGCGGCGTCCGAGTCCGAGCTCGCCATGACCGGCAGCTCGCTGCCGCTCGGCGCGGCCATCCCGGTGGGCGCGGGCGCGCTCCTCGCCGGCGCGGTGCTGTACCGGCGTGCGCGGGCCAACGCCTGACGCACTGAGTCCGGCAGACGGCAAGCAGCAGGCAACAGGAACGGAGCGGGCCCCGCACGGGGGTCCGCTCCGTTCCTCGTTCCCCCGGTTTCAGGTCACCATGTGGCCCGTACCTGACGGATGATCCGCCGACGCAGGCGTACGCGGCGACTGCCGTCGCGGCGCAGGCTCAATCGGTCCAACTCCCAGTGTCCGTACTCTGCATGGTCTGTCAGCAGACGCGTCGCATCCTTGCGGGACACCCCGCGCGGTACGTACACGTCGACAAATTCGTATTCCGGCATCGCATCTATTGTGCGGGCAGGGGCCCGGTACGGATAGCGTCTGCACCATGTCTGATGCTGCGCAGCCCACCGCTGCCGAGGTACGCGCCGCCGCCGAGGCGGTCAAGACCGCGCTCGACCGCCACCTGGCGGCCGTCGAGCGCAGGTCGGGGGAGGACGACCCGGCCGTCTACGAGGCGTTCAACCAGCTCGCCACCGCGGCCGAGGAGTACGACGAGCTCCTCTACGACCGTTACGACGAGGTCACCCCCTTCGAGATCCCCGGGGCCGAGGACTCGCTGCCGCCGTACACCGGGCCCGAGGAACCGAACGCGCTGAGCGTGCTCATCCGGCGCGACTACGCGGTGGTGGAGTCGCAGCGTCTTCTCGCCCAGGCCGGCCGGGTCGCCGACCTCGACGGGGATCCGGACATCGACACCGAGTCGGCGACCGGCGCGGGCAGCAGCGTCCACGCCGCGCTCGGCGTCCTCTTCGGCGAGTTCGAGCCCGACGAGATCGCCTCGCGCCACAAGGAGTTCGGCCTGGAGGAGGGCGACTCCACCCTCTGGGTCCTGGCCGCCGACGAACCGGCGGAACCCGGCGAATGGCTGGAGGCCCCCTTCGACCAGGCCGACCCGCAACGGGTCGTGTGCCGCTTCGACGTCAGCGCGGTCTTCGACGACGATGACGATGACGACGAGGCCGCCGACGCGGCGACGGTCGCGGCCCCGTTGAAGGATCCGGACGCGCTTATCGACGTGGAGGACGTGGAGGACGTCGAGGACGAGCCCCTGGAGGAAGCGGATCGGTGATCCGCCCCTCCGGGGCCGGGGTCGGCGGCCTGTCACGCCTCGGGGAGCTGGGCCCTGACCAGGCGTTGCAGTCGGGTCGTGCGCGGTTTGGCGGGGATCTCCGCCACCGCGCGCGGCAGCGCGGCGTCCGCGCCGTGCACGACCGAGAGGTGGCGCTCGCCGCGTCCGAACGCCGTGTAGACCCAGGGGCGGCTCAGCGCCTGCGTCGCGTCGCCGGGGAGGACCACGACGGCGGCGGCGCTGCGCAGGCCGACCGCCTGGTGGGCGGTGAGCGCCCAGCCGTGCCGGACCGCGCCCCGCTCCACCTGCTCCTTCGGTACGAGGACGGGCTCGCCGTCGCACTCCAGGCGCAGCCCCTCCGCGTCGGCCCCGAGCACCCGGCCGGTCCTGACCCGCCCGGGCGCCGGTACGTAGGCCACGCGGTCCCCGGGGTCGAAGCCGCCGAAGCGGCCGGGGCCGGGGTTCAGCCGCTCCTTGAGCGCCGCGTTGAGCGCGCGTGTCCCCGCCGCGCCGCCGTGCCCGGGGGTGATCACCTGGGTCTCCTCGGCGGGCACGCCGATCGCGCGCGGCACCGAGTCGGCGACGAGCTGGACGGTGCGGTGGATGGCCTCCGCCGCGTCCCGCACGGGGACGATGACGACCTCCTTGCCCGGCGCCTCGACCTGGTTCAGCTCGCCGATGCCGATGCCGGAGACCAGCTCGCCGATCGGCCCGGGGTCCGGGGTACGGGAGGAGACGCGGGGGCAGATCCCGGCCGCGACGAGGTCGGCGAACACCCGGCCGGGACCGGCCGACCAGAGCACTCCCGGGTCGCCGCTGAGCAGCAGGCACGCCCCGTCGGGGAGCGACTCGGCGAGCACCGCGGCGGCGTCCACGTCCAGCTGCGGCGCGTCCAGGACGACGAGCAGGTCCACGGCGATGGCCCCGTCCGTGTCCCGGCCGGGTCCCTCGGTCTGGGCGAGCAGGCCCGCGACCGTCGCCGTGGCGGACTCGGGCGCGTCCGGGCCGAGCTGCCGGGCGGCCCGGCGCCGGCCGTCCGTGCTGTGCGCGGCGACGCACACCCGCAGGCCCAGGCGGGCGGCGGCGGTTGCCGCGGCGAGCGGTTCCGTGCGGGCCGCCTCGCCGCCGGTGTGCAGGATGAGGGAGTGCGTGTGCACGGCGCGGATCAGCTCGGCCGTGCTGCCGCCCGCGGCGACGGCGGCCTCCTCCCACCCGGGACCGGCCGCGCGGCCGTCCTTGGGCGCGGAGTTGATCAGGCGGGCCAGACCGTCGGCGAGGCTCTCCTCGGCGAGCGCGGTCCGCTCCAGGCCGACCAGGACCCGGACCGGCCGCTCGGCGGCCTCCTCGCCCTCGTCGTCGTCCTGGGCGGGAGCGGGCTCGGGCGCGTCGTCCAGGGCGTCCTGGAAGAGCAGCGCCTCGCCCTCCGCCACGGCGCTCTCCACGGCGGCGTCCGGCCGCGGCACGCCGCGCTTGCCGAGCGCCTCGACGAGCACGGGCAGGTCGAGCGCGGTGTGTCCGGCCACGGTGGCCTGTTCGAGCAGCCAGACGGTGACGGCGATGCCGCGCCGCTCGTCGTCCGGGGCGCACTCCGCGCCCAGCAGCGCCCGCGCGAACCCGTCGGCCTGCTCGGGGCGTACGCCGCTGAGGCGGAGCAGTTGCCAGGGGTCGGCGCGGAGCCGTTCGTCCGCGTCCTCGCCGAGGGCGCGGGCGGCGGGCACGGCGAGGGTGTCGGGCGCCCCGCCCTCGGCCAGCACGGCCCGCACCGCGTCCACCGTCCCGGCGTCGGGCCCGGCGTCCACGGCGGGCGCGACCGGGGCGGGCCTGCGTACCGGCTCGGCGGTGACGACCCGGCGCGGCCCGCGCTCCGGCTCGGCGAACACGGTGGCGGGCTTCTCGCCGCTCTCCACGGCGCGCACGGCGGCCAGCAGATCGGCGGCCGTCCCGCTCAGCTTGCCCCCGGCGTCGACCGGCCCCTCCTTGGCAGCCTTCCGCTCCGCGATCCGCTCCCGAAGCGCCCGCTGAGCGGCGAGTTCCGCCTCGGCCTCGGACAACTGTGCCCCACCCGAGGAGCCCTCGGCGTCCGCGCCCCCCTCAGCACCCGCCGAGCCCTCGGCATCCTCGGCACCCGCCGAGTCTTCGCCGCCCTCGGTGTCTGCCGACCCCTCGGCACCCTCAGCACTGGCCGACCCCTCGGCGCCCTCGGCTTCCGTCGCGCCCCCGGCGCCCACAGCACCCGCTGAGTCCTCGGCGCCCCCGGTGCCCACGGCACCCTTCGCGCCCTCAGCCTCGGCGTCGGGGCTCGCCCCTGACTCGTTCTCCGCGGCGGCGGACTCCGTACTCACAACGTGCTCCAGTCCTGATCGGGATAGCGGTGCACGGGCGCCGACACGTCGTCGAGCGCCTGGCAGATCTCGTCAGGAAGACTAAGCGCCTCCACTGACAACGCCTCGGAGAGCTGCTGCGCGTTGCGCGCGCCGATGATCGGCGCGGCCACCCCGGGCCGGTCCCGCACCCAGGCCAGGGCCACGTGCAGGGGCGTCACGGCGAGCCCGTCCGCGGCTATGGCCAGCGCGTCCACGACGTGCCCGGCCGCCTCGTCGAGGTACGGCGCGACGAACGGCGCCATGTGGTCGGAGCCGCCCCGCGAGTCCGTCGGGGTGCCCGAGCGGTACTTGCCGGTGAGCACGCCACGGCCGAGCGGCGAGGACGGCAGGAGGCCGATGCCGAGGTCGAGCGCGGCGGGCAGCACCTCGCGCTCCACACCGCGCTGGAGCAGGGAGTACTCCATCTGCGTACTGGCGAGCCGGGTGCGCGTCCCGGGCGCCGCGAGCTGCCAGGTGCCCGCCTTGGCCAGCTGCCACCCGCAGAAGTTGGAGACGCCCGCGTACCGCGCCCGGCCGCTGCCGACCGCGATGTCGAGGGCCTGGAGCGTCTCGTCGAGCGGCGTCTCCGTGTCGTAGGCGTGGACCTGCCACAGGTCGACGTAGTCCGTGCCGAGGCGGGCGAGCGAGGCGTCCAGCGCGGCGAGCAGATGGCCGCGCGAGCCGTCGAAGCGCCGGTCCGGGTCGGGCACGCAGCCCGCCTTCGTGGAGATGACGAGATCCCGGCGCGGCACGAGGCCCTCGACGAGCCGCCCGAGCAGGTACTCGGACTCGCCGTCGCCGTACACGTCGGCCGTGTCGACGAGCGTGCCGCCCGCCTCCCAGAAGGTCTTCAACAGGTCGGCGGCGTCGTGCTCGTCGGTGTCCCGGCCCCAGGTGAGGGTGCCGAGCCCGATGCGGGACACGCGCAGACCGGTGCGGCCGAGATGCCTCTGCTCCATGGGCGCTGAGATTACTGGCCGAAGGTCGGGAAGTGGCGACCCTGTGGACAACTCTCGCCGGGCCGGTCGCGCTAGGGTGCCGGGCAAGGCACGTTACCGATGGGTAAGCCAGCGGATCCGCACGGCGATAAGGGGATGTGGTCAATGAAGCTCGGCATCAATCTCGGGTACTGGGGCGCGGGCATGGACGCGGACAACCTGGCCGTCGCGAAGGAGGCCGACAAACTCGGCTACGCGGTGTGCTGGGCCGCCGAGGCGTACGGCTCCGACGCTGCCACCGTCCTCGCCTACGTCGCCGCGCAGACCGAGCGCATCGACGTCGGCTCGGCCATCTTCCAGATCCCGGCCCGCCAGCCCACGATGACGGCGATGACCGCCTCCACCCTCGACTCGCTCTCCGGCGGCCGCTTCCGGCTCGGCCTCGGCGTCTCCGGGCCGCAGGTCTCCGAGGGCTGGTACGGGGTCAAGTTCGACAAGCCGCTGGCGCGCACGCGCGAGTACGTCGAGATCGTCCGCAAGGCGATGAGCCGCGAGCGGGTCTCCTACGACGGCGCCCACTGGACGCTGCCGCTGCCCGACGGACCCGGCAAGCCCCTCAAGCTGACCCTGCACCCGCAGCGTGAGCACATCCCGCTCTACATCGCCGCGATCGGCCCGAAGAACCTGGAGCAGACCGGCGAGATCGCCGACGGCGCCCTGCTGATCTTCCCCTCCGCCGAGCACCTGGAGGAGACCACGATCACGCACCTGCGCGCGGGCCGCGAGAAGGCCGGCAGGACGATGGACGGCTTCGACGTCTGCCCGACGCTGCCCCTCGCGGTCGGCGCCGACAAGGACGTCGCCGCCCTCGCCGACTTCTTCCGCCCGTACACCGCGCTCTACGTCGGCGGCATGGGCAGCCCGAAGCAGAACTTCTACAACCGCCTCGCCCAGCGCATGGGCTACGAGAAGGAGGCGGCCGAGATCCAGCAGAAGTACCTGGGCGGCGACAAGGACGGCGCGGCGGCGGCCATCCCGCACCAGCTCATCGACTCCACGACCCTGCTCGGCTCCGTGGACCGCATCGCCGACCGGATGCAGGCCTACGCGGCGGCCGGCGTCACCACCCTGACCATCAACCCGGCGGGCTTCACACTCGACGAGCGGGTCGCGGCCCTGCGCGCGGGCACGGAGGCGCTGGAGCGCGCCGGGCTGGCGTAGCGGGAGGGGTTGGTTCCGCGGCCGTGGTGGGGGCTCGGGGGGTCTTCCCCGCCACGGCCGTCACGGGGAACAACGCGCCATCGCGCGCGTGGTTACGCCCGCCTCCGACGCCGCGCCTCCTCCGTTCGGCCGAGTTGGCCGTCACACCTGTTGCCCCACTCCCTGCACCGCATTTGACTCGTACTTTGCGGAACACCGGATGCGGTGCGGAGGCAGGGAGGTCCCAGGGTGCTGTCGGCCAGAAGCTTGTTCCAGGAGATCATCGACAACGACGAGTCGTTCCGGCTGTTCTGTTCCATCGCGGCCAGCGGCGAGTCGCAGGGCGGCTGGGAGAACGGCCGCATCGCCGCCCTGGTCCCCGAGGGCGAGCGGGCCCTCGCCCCCAAGGTGGCCCGGCACGGCGCCGACGAGGACAAGCACGGGCGCATCTTCAACGCCCTGATGAGGAAGCGCGGCCTCGGCCCGGTCCCCGTACCGCCCGAGACCGACTACACGATGCTCCTCGAACAGCACGGCATCGGACTCGCCCACGGCCGGCTCAAGCGCGACGAGCCGCTCACCGTGCCGGACATCGTCACCTACCTCGCGCACAGCCGCGTCACCGAGCAGCGCGCCTCCGAGCAGATGCGGATGCTGCGCAAGCACTTCGCCGACGACCCCGACCTCGGCCGCGCGGTCAAGATGATCTCCCACGACGAGGACAACCACCTCGCCTACTGCCACGAGGAACTGCTCCGCTTCGCCTACGCGGGCCACGGCCGCACCATCCAGCGCACCCTGCGCGAGTGCGCCCTGGCGGAGATCGCCGTCTACCGGGACGTCAGCCTGGCCGTCATGGACCACATGGGCCGCATCCTCGGCTGGCCGCGGCCGAAGGCGGCCCTGCTCGCCGCCGGGATCCGCGCCATGTACGCGTACGAGCGCGCGGGCGGCTGGCGCCGCATGGTCTCCCTGGAGATGCCGCGGCGCAGGGACGCGCTCGGGGGGCCCGCGACCACGGCGGTCGAGTTCGTCTGACCCACGCGCGCGTGCCCGCGCTACAGCCAGCCGCGCTTCTTGAACATCCGGAACAGGACCCACTCCAGGACCACCATCACCGCGATCACCACCGGGTACGACCACACCCAGTGCAGCTCGGGCATGTGGTCGAAGTTCATGCCGTAGATGCCCGCGATCATCGTGGGCACCGCCGCCATCGCCGCCCAGGCCGAGATCTTCCGCATGTCGTCGTTCTGCCGCACGCTCATCTGCGCCAGGTGCGCCGAGAGGATGTCGGAGACCAGGCGGTCCAGGCCGTCCACGGACTCGTTGACCCGGGTGAGGTGGTCGTTCACGTCGCGGAAGAACGGCCGCGCGTCCTCGTTCACGAACGGCACCTTCGCGAGCCCCCAGGGGCCCACACCGGAAAGCCGTTCGAGCGGCAGGGTCAACGGCACCGTGGCGCGGCGGAATTCGAGGACCTGCCGCTTGAAGGTGTAGATCCGCGACGCCGTGTCCCGCGAACCGCCGCCGTCGGGCGAGAAGACCTCCGTCTCCAGCTCCTCCAGGTCGGTCTGCAGCTCGTTCGCGACCTCCAGGTAGTGGTCGACGGTGGCGTCCGCGATCGAGTACAGCACCGCCGTCGGCCCCTGCTTGAGCAGGTCCGGATCGGCCTCCAGACGCTGCCGTACGGCCTTCAGGGGCGCGCCCTCGCCGTGCCGCACCGTCACCACGAACGAGTCGCCCAGGAACAGCATCAGCTCGCCCGAGGACACCTTGTCGCTCTTCGGCTCGTACACGACCGGCTTGAGCACCACGAAGAGCGAGTCGTCGTAGACCTCCAGCTTCGGCCGCTGATGCGCCTTCAGCGCGTCCTCCACGGCCAGCGGATGCAGCCCGAACTCCTGCGTGACCTGCTCGAACTCGTCCTCCGTCGCCTCGTGCAGACCGATCCACACGAAGGCGTCCCCGGTCGACCGCGCCTGGTCGAGCGCGTCGGAGAAGTCCGACGGGCCCTCGGTCCGGCACCCGTCCCGGTAGACGGCACAGTCGACGATCATGAGGCGCATTCTCCCCAGGGGGCGACGGAGCCGCACGCGCGCGTGCGCCTAGGCTGATCCGTATGCCCACGTTGATTCTCGTCCGGCACGGACGCTCCACCGCCAACACCGCGGGTCTGCTCGCCGGATGGACCCCCGGCGTGGCCCTCGACGAGCGGGGCACCGCGCAGGCCGCGGCGCTGCCCGGGCGGCTGACGGACCTGCCGCTCGCGCAGATCGTCACCAGCCCCCTGCAGCGCTGCCACGAGACCCTCGCGCCGCTGCTCGCCGCGCGCCCCGACACCCCCGTGGCCACCGACGACCGCATCGGTGAGTGCGACTACGGCGACTGGTCGGGGCGCAAGCTCGCCGAACTCACCGACGAACCGCTCATGGAGGTCGTGCAGCAGCACCCGACCGCCGCCGCGTTCCCCGGCGGGGAGTCGATGCGGCAGATGCAGCACCGGGCCGCCGAGGCCGTACGGGAGTGGAACGCGCGCGTGGCGCGGGAACACGGCTCCGACGCCGTGTATCTGATGTGCTCCCACGGAGACATCATCAAGTCGCTCGTGGCGGACGCCCTCGGGCTGCATCTGGACCTCTTTCAGCGGATCTCTGTCGAACCGTGTTCCATCACGGCGATCCGTTACACCCGGCTGCGCCCCTTTCTCGTACGCCTCGGCGACACCGGGGACTTCGCCTCCCTGGCGCCGCGCGAGGAACCGCAGAGCCCGGACGCTCCCGTCGGGGGCGGCGCGGGCGCACCGTGATCGTCGGCCGCAGTAGGGTGAAGCAGCCGTCAACACGGTCGGGTCCTGTCGTCCGCGGCCGGAGCTGATCAGTCGTTCCCCGAATCCCATGGAGTCAGGACGTGTCCCGTCAGGTGTTCCTCTACGACCCCCCGGAGCGGTTCGTCGCCGGTACGGTCGGGCTCCCCGGACGCCGCACCTTCTTCCTGCAGGCCTCGGCAGGAACCCGGGTCACCAGCGTGTCGCTGGAGAAGACCCAGGTCGCCGCGCTCGCCGAGCGCATGGAGGAACTGCTCGACGAGGTCGTGCGGCGCAGCGGCGGCAACGCGCCGGTGCCCGCCGTGGTCCCGGGCGAGGCCTCCGACACCGCGCCCCTGGAGGCGCCCGTCGACGAGGAGTTCCGCGTCGGCACCATGGCGCTCGCCTGGGACGGCGACGAGGAGCGCATGATCGTCGAGGCGCAGGCGCTCGTCGAGGTGGACGCCGAGTCCGAGGAGGACCTGGCCGAAGCCGAGGAAAGGCTTCTCCAGGACGAGGAGAACGGCCCGCCGATGCTCCGGGTCCGCCTCACCGGCACCCAGGCCCGCGCCTTCGCCAAGCGCGCTCTCGACGTCGTCAACGCGGGCCGCCCGCCGTGCCCGTTGTGCAGCCTGCCGCTCGACCCGGAGGGACACGTATGCCCGCGCCAGAACGGATACCGGCGCGGCGCGTGAGCGACCGGGATCTCACGCTCCTCGCCGAGGGGGAGCTGCGCGTACTGGGCCAGATCCGCGAGGCCTCCAACGCCGTCCTGCTCTGCACCGTCACCCACGAGGGCCGGGAAGCGCGCTGCGTCTACAAGCCGGTGCGCGGCGAGCGCCCCCTGTGGGACTTCCCCGACGGGACGCTCGCCCAGCGCGAGGTCGCCGCGTACGAGGTCTCCGAGGCGCTCGGCTGGGCGCTCGTACCGCCTACCGTGCTGCGCGACGGGCCGTACGGCGAGGGCATGTGCCAGCTGTGGATCGACGGGCCCGACGATCACGCGGGTGACGACAGTGACGCTGGGGACGCCGCAGACGCCGCAGACGCCGGGGACGGTGACGAGCTTCTTGCCCTCGTCGACGCCGAAGAGCCCGCCGAGGGCTGGAAGGCCATCGGGTTCGCTGAGGTCGAGGAGGGGCGCACCGCGCTGCTCGTGCATGCCGACGACGCGCGCCTGCGCCGCCTCGCCGTCCTCGACGCCGTGATCAACAACGGTGACCGCAAGGGCGGCCACCTCCTCGTCGACGCCGGCAAGCACCTCTACGGCATCGACCACGGGGTCACCTTCAACGTCGAGGACAAGCTGCGCACCCTGCTGTGGGGCTGGGCCGGTGAGCCGCTGACCGACGAGGCCACCGCCGCCCTGGAAGCGCTGCGCGAGCGGCTGCGGGACGGCGAGCCGCTCGCGGTCCGGCTCGCCGGGCTGATCACCGGCGCCGAGCTGGAGGCCCTGCGGGAGCGGGTCGCCGCGCTGCTGAAGTCCGGCCGGCACCGGGAGCCGAGCGGGGAGTGGCCGGCGATTCCGTGGCCGCCCATCTGACCAGCGGGTTCGCCGCGCCCGGGGGCGGCTGTCAGTGGGCGGCACTACCGTCGGAGGCATGACCAAGCTGATGGTCGAGGACCGCGTCGACCGGCCGGTCGCGGACGTTTTCCCCGCGATCGCGAGCCCGGACGGCCTGTCGAGCTCCTTCACGGCCGAGGCGTCCGCCGCCATGGTGCCGGGCACAGTCGTGACCTGGCGCTCCGGGCACGTCGACGCGACCTTCGACATGCGAGTCGGCGAGATCGAGACGGATCGGCTGATCTCCTGGAGCCGGCCCGGCGCCGACGCGCGGATCGAGCTGGCCGATGACGACGGGGGCACCCGCGTCACCGTCACGGAGCAGCCCATGGGGGACGGCACGGAGGGCGCCGCCCGGGCCGTGGGGCAGACGCAGGGCTGGACGTACTTCGTCTGCGGCCTGCGCGCCTACCTGCTGCACGGGATACGCCCTCTCGGCCTCTGCGCCGCGATCCGGGCCACGGTCGTCGGGTAGCGCGCCCGTCATGGATGCGCAAGAGCGCCTCGTCGGCCATCGGAGCAGGTCCGATCGCGGGTCCGGTTCGTATGCGGACGCACCGTCCGGTTACGCTCAAGGCATGCATGCCTGGCCCGCTTCTGAGGTCCCCGCCCTGCCCGGCAAGGGCCGCGACCTTCGGATCCACGACACCGCGACCGATGGGCTCGTCACCCTCGACCCCGGTCCCGTCGCCCGTATCTACGTCTGCGGCATCACGCCGTACGACGCGACCCATATGGGTCACGCGGCGACCTACAACGCGTTCGACCTGGTGCAGCGCGTGTGGCTCGACACCAAGCGGCAGGTGCACTATGTCCAGAACGTGACGGACGTCGACGACCCGCTCCTGGAGCGCGCCGTCCGCGACGGCATCGACTGGGCCGGGCTCGCCGAGCGCGAGACCGCCCTGTTCCGCGAGGACATGAGCGCCCTGCGGATGCTGCCGCCGCAGCACTACATAGGCGCCGTCGAGGCCATACCCGGCATCGTGCCGCTCGTCGAGCGGCTCCGGGACGCCGGCGCGGCGTACGAGCTCGACGGCGACATCTACTTCTCCGTCGAGGCCGATCCGCACTTCGGCTCCGTCTCCCGCCTCGACGCCGAGACGATGCGGCTGCTCTCCGCCGAGCGCGGCGGCGACCCCGAGCGTCCCGGCAAGAAGAACCCGCTCGACCCGATGCTGTGGATGGCCGCGCGCGAGGGCGAGCCCAGCTGGGACGGTGGCTCCCTCGGGCGTGGGCGCCCCGGCTGGCACATCGAGTGCGTCGCCATCGCCCTCGACCACCTCGGCATGGGCTTCGACGTCCAGGGCGGCGGCTCCGACCTCGCCTTCCCGCACCACGAGATGGGTGCCTCGCACGCGCAGGCGCTCACCGGTGAGTTCCCGATGGCCAAGGCGTACGTGCACGCCGGGATGGTCGGGCTCGACGGCGAGAAGATGTCCAAGTCCAAGGGCAACCTCGTCTTCGTCTCGCAGCTGCGGCGGGACGGTGTCGACCCGGCCGCGATCCGGCTCGCGCTCCTCGCCCACCACTACCGGGCCGACTGGGAGTGGACGGATCAGGTCCTCGCGGATGCCGTGGCCCGGCTCGGGCGGTGGCGGGCGGCTGTGTCGCGGCCCGACGGGCCCTCTGCCGAGGCTCTGGTCGAGGAGGTGCGGGCGGCGCTCTCCAACGACCTGGACTCGCCTGCGGCGCTGGCCGCCGTTGATCGGTGGGCGGAGCTTCAGGCCTCGCGGGGCGGTGCGGATGAGGGGGCGCCCGGGGTTGTCTCGCGGGCCGTCGACGCGTTGCTCGGGGTCGCACTCTAGGTCCCCGCACCCGCCCGTTTCCCTGTAAGCCCCTCCGGGGCCGGATGCCGAGGCCACGGGGCTCCGCCCCGGACCCCGCTCCTCAAGCGCCGGAGGGGCTGTCTCATGGGCGCGCGCGTGTCAGGGGAGCGTGACGGCGATGCCGACCAAGAGGCCCGGGTTGCTCGTGTCGTAGTAGCCGTAGACCCGCTGGCCGTACACGAACGCGTTCTGCACCTCGGCGTGGGTCTCCTGCTTCGGGTCGATCAGGACCCGCCACTGGCCGTCCACGTACAGGTAGAGGATGTCGGCCTGGCCCGGGAACGGCTGGATGAGGTCGAAGAAGCTGACCGCGACGCCCGTGACGACGGACTGCGTCGAGACCTGCGGAATCTCGGCCTGCGGCACCCGGTGCTGCTGCCCCTGCTGGCCCTGTAGTCCCTGCTGGCCTTGCTGCTGCCCCTGCTGCTGGCCCATCTGGTGCAGCAGGTGCTGGAACGGCTGCTGCTGACCCATCTGCTGGAGCTGCTGCTGCAACTGCGGCGGGAGCTGCTGCTGGCCCTGCATGCCTTGCTGGCCCTGCATGCCCTGCATTCCCTGGCCCATCTGCTGGAGCTGCGGCGGGACCGTGCTCGGGCCCTGCTGCCGGCCCTGCTGCTGCCCGAACTGCGGCGGGCCGAAGGGCTGCTGTTGCTGCTGCTGGCCGAACTGGCCCATCTGCGGGGTGGTGCTCATACTCGTACCCCTTCTCGTCGTTGCGTGGGAGACCGTCAGCCCGTGACCACCAGGCCGACGACCTCGTCGTCCGAGAACCAGACACGTACGTCGGGCCGTCCCCCGCGAAGGCGGCGTGCACCGCCTGGCGGATCTCGGGGGACGGATGGTTCAGATTGCGCCAGTCACCCGCCACGAACAGGCGGATGCGGGGCGGGAGTTCCGGCGGATACGGGATCAGCTCGTCCCAGAACCGCTCGGCCTGGCCCGAGCCGACCGTCGACGGCAGCACGTTGGTGACCGCGCCCTTGAGGTCGGGCCGGTTGCCGATGCGCTGCGAGGCGGGGCGGCCCGGCGCGTCCTGCTGCGGCGAACCCGTCGCCCGGAGCACCTCCCGCGCCCGCTGCGACGTCATCGGGCGCTGGCCTCCCGCCTTGAGCATCCCTTGGAGGCAGGCCAGCGCGCCGACGACCACCGGGGAGGCGGACGACGTGCCGGAGAAGGTGTCCGTGTACCAGGCGATCTCCTCGCTGCCGCCCTGGAGGTCGCCGGGCCGGTCCCAGAAGCCGCCCGTGGTGGTGACCTCGCGGCCCCAGCCCTGGGCGTCCACCCGGGCGCCGAAGTTGGAGAACGCGAGGCGTGAGCGGTCCGGGCCGTGGTCGCGGCCGTGCGTGCCGGGCGGCGGCGCGCCCGCGCCCACCAGGACCGCGCCGGACGAGCGGTTGGACGGGTTGAACGGGTTGTGCCACCAGGACGGGAACGCGTCGGGACGCCGCTCGTAGACCGCGTCGTCGAGCGACTCCGCGCCGTTGCCCGCCGCGGCCACGACCACGACGCCCTTCGCCGTCGCGTACTTGACCGCCGCGAAGTCGTCCGGCCACCACTCCAGGGGGATGTAGCCGCGCTGGTCGTCCCGGGGCGCGAAGTCGAAGCGCGGCCCGGGACGGTGCAGTTCGATCAGGACGATGTCGCCGGGGGAGAGGCGCTGCGCGGCCGCGTGGATCGCCGCCGCCGTGCCCACACCCTGGAACGACGCCGCCGCCGTGACCGCCTCGGGCGCTATGCCGGTGACGCCGTGCTCGCCCCGGTCGCCGCCGATCACGCCGAGGACCGCCGTGCCGTGGTTGCGCCAGGCCACGTCCGCGATCGGCGTGCCGATCACCAGCCCCGCGAGCTTCGCCGACAGGTCCTCGTGGCCGAGCTGCCAGGCGCCCTCCACGTCGATCACGGTGACGCCCTCGCCGTTGCCGCCGAGCCGCTGCCACGCCCAGTGCGCGTCCACGCCCTCGGGCGCGGGGCCGAGATAGCGCTGGCGGGCGGTGAAGTCGGGGGTCGCGGCCGTCTTCTCCTTCATGCGCCGCGCCTCGTACGTGTCGTCGTACTCCTCCGGCATCGACGCGGGCACCGCGCCCGGCTTCACGTACGCCGTCACGATGCCGGGCAGCGCGGAGATCCGGGAGCGCAGTTCCTGGGCGCGGTCGGCGCCGCCGCGCACCCGGTAGAACAGCGCCAGGTCGGGGACGTCCGCCCCGGCCGCCGACGCCTCGGACACGCTGTGCAGGCGTTCCTCGCTGCCGAACAGCGGTTCCATCGTGAGCTGTTCGTCGCCGAGGAACATGTTCAGGGCGGAGACGTCCGCGCCCGCCGCCGAGCGCACCCCGTCTGCCTGGACCCGCAGCCGGGCCTCGGGCCGCGCGAGGACGATCAGTTCCTCCTCCGCGCCGCGATAGGTGAACCCGGATCCGTCAGGCCCTGGACCCGCCGCCCCGGGCCCCGCCCCCGGGCCGTGCGCCGGTTCCGCGTGCTGATCGGTCATCGCTCCACAGCTCCCCTCGCCATGTCCGGTCGTACGGGTGTGCCTGTGTGCCGGTGCCGTGCTCCTGCGTGCTCGTCGGGGCACACCCTGCTACTGCCGGGGGCGGCCGTCCAGACCCAGTTCCTCAAGGGAGTTTGAAATGAAGTTGAAGCGGGGACACTCGGCAATCCGTTCCCATGCCGGGGACAAAGGCGCGCGGCCCATGACAAAGGCGGGCGCCGATGGCGCCCGCCTTTGTCATGGACTCCTACTCGTCCCCGCCCTCGCCCTCCGGGCGCGGCGGCTTCGGCGGCCGCGTCCGGTCGCCCGGGTCGCGGTGGCGCAGATAGCGCTCGAAGTCGCGGGCGATGGCTTCGCCGGACGCCTCCGGGAGCTCCGCGGTGTCCCGCGCCTCCTCCAGGCTCTGCACGTACTCCGCGACCTCGCTGTCCTCCGCCGCGAGCTGGTCCACGCCCACCTGCCAGGCGCGCGCGTCCTCGGGCAGGTCGCCCAGCGGGATCGGCAGGTCGATCAGGTCCTCCAGGCGGTTGATCAGCGCCAGGGTCGCCTTCGGGTTCGGCGGCTGCGACACGTAGTGCGGGACCGCCGCCCACAGCGAGACCGCCGGGACGCCCGCGTGCGTGCACGCCTCCTGGAGGATGCCGACGATGCCCGTCGGACCCTCGTACTTGGTCTCCTCCAGGTCCATGCGCGTGGCCAGATCCGGGTCCGAGGTGACCCCGGAGACCGGCACCGGACGCGTGTGCGGGGTGTCACCGAGCAGCGCGCCCAGGATGACGACCAGTTCGACGCCCAGCTCGTGCGCGAAACCGAGGATCTCGTTGCAGAACGAGCGCCAGCGCATGGACGGCTCGATGCCCCGGACCAGGACCAGGTCGCGCGGTTTCGCACCGCCGACCCGGACCACCGAGAGCCGCGTCGTCGGCCAGGTGATCTTGCGCGCGCCGTCCTCCAGCCACACCGTCGGCCGGTTGACCTGGAAGTCGTAGTAGTCCTCGGCGTCCAGCGCCGCGAACACCTCGCCCTTCCACTCCTTGTCCAGATGCGCGACCGCGGTGGAAGCGGCGTCGCCGGCATCGTTCCAGCCCTCGAACGCGGCCACCATGACCGGGTCGACCAGCTCGGGAACTCCCTCGAGCTCGATCACCCAGCGCCTCCTTCCGACATACCCCAGCGCCATGTCGGCCGCCTGGGGGGACCCCATCGCGTACCTGCCCACCTTACGGCGTACGGAAGACTGCCCCGAGTCGGACGATCGCACTCCACCCGTGGGGATCACTTGTCCACTTCGAGACGTCGGGGACCGCTTGTCCACTTCGAGACGTCGGGGACCGCTTGTCCACTTCGAGACGTCGGGGACCACTTCGTCACAAGGTCGAGCGGAGCCACTGCTCCACGCTCGCGATGTGCACCGTCGCCCACGACCGGGCGGCCTCCGCGTCGCGGTCGCGCAGCGCCGCCAGGATCGCCCGGTGCTCGCGCAGGGTGCGGCCGACCGCGTCCTCCTGGGTGAGACCGCGCCAGATCCGCGCCCGGGTCGTCGGCCCGGACAGGCCGTCGAGGAGGGAGCACAGGACCGCGTTGCCGGACGCGGCGACGATCCCGCGGTGGAAATCGAGGTCGGCGGCGACCAGCGCCTCCACCGACGGCTCGGCGCCCAGCGCGTCGAGCTGCGCGTCGAGCGCGTCGAGCCGCTCCTCGGGGATGAGGCCGGCGGCCAGCGCCGTCGCCGCGGGCTCCAGGATGCGGCGGACGGCGAGGAACTCCAGGACGGTGTCGTCGCGGTGGAAGTCCACGACGAAACTCAGCGCCTCCAGGAGCAGTTGCGGATCGAGGCTGGTGACGTACGTGCCGTCGCCCTGGCGGACGTCGAGGATGCGGATCAGCGACAGGGCGCGTACGGCCTCGCGCAGCGAATTGCGGGACAGGCCGAGCTCCCCGGCGAGTTCGCTCTCCTTGGGGAGCCGGTCGCCGGGGCGCAGGGCACCCGAGACGATCATGCCCTTGATCTTCTCGATGGCCTCGTCGGTGACGGCCACGGCGGCCCCCTCTGCTCGTCCCCGGAGGGCACACACCCCCGATGTCCGGGACCATTATGGGCTCACGCGCCGGCCCGCTCCCCGGCGTCCGCCCGGTACAGCCGGCGCAGCCGCACCACGCCGAGGTCGTGCTGGTAGAGGTTCTCGCGCTGGTCGGCGTCGGCCGGCATGGCCTCCAGCATCACCCGGTCCTGCTCAAGGACCGCCCAGTGCCGCTCCTCGATCAGCGTCCTGTACAGGAACCGCCAGCTGTCGCGCTGCCAGCCCTGGACCTTGCGGTAGCGCCAGAAGAAGACGGCGCACCGTTCCGCGTCGACCGGCCGGACCATGCCGACGATGCCGAACGGGCCGCCGGGGCCCGCGGACGGCGGGTACGGGATCGACAGGTCCACCCAGTCCACGCCGGTGCGGCACAGTTCGACCCAGTCGAAGTTGACGCCGCGCTGGTCGGTCTTCTCGAAGAAGTAGCCGCGGTCGGTCTCCCGGATACGGAACTTGGCGGTCGTGTCGCCGTCGAACATCGTGTGCGAGTCGTGGTGCAGGAACGCGCCGTGCATGGGGTCGAGCAGGTTCTCGACGGCGTAGCGCCACGGCACGTCCCACTCGGCGTAGCAGAGGATCGCGTCGGTGTCCGGGTCGGTGAGCGGCTCCGGGAGCGTCAGCTCGACGGGCCCCGGCCGCTGCTCCGTACCGAAGTAGGCGAGCACCGCGCCCGACACCTCCCGCACCGGCAGGGAGACGACGAGCTGCTTGCCCTCCAGGTTGCAGCCCGGCAGACCCGGCACGGACGAGACCGTGCCGTCCGTCTCGACCTCCACGCCGTGGTACCAGCAGGCCACCCGGTCGCCCAGGTGTTTGCCGAGCGACAGCGGGGCGCCGCGGTGCGGACAGCGGTCGGCGAGCATGCTCAGCGCGCCGTCGGAGCGGCGGAACAGCAGCCACTGCTCGCCGAGGACGGTGACCTTGCGCATGGCGCCGGGCGCGACGAACGAGGACGGGACGACCGGGTGCCACTGCCCGCGCAGGCCGGTGGCGTACTGCTGGTCGGCGGTCGGTGTCGTGGTGGTGAGGGACATGGCGGTCACGCTCCCAGTCGGTGCATCTCGGCGCGGAAGGTCTCCTCGGTCCACGGCGCCCCGTCGGGGGCGTGGACCTGGCGGGCGTTCAGCCCGCGCACGACGTCCGCCAGCTCGTGGCCCTCCTTCGTGAAGACCTCTTCGAGGGTGGCGGCGAGCTTGTACTCGTAAGGGCTCGGCTCGTGCGTACGGGACTGGTGGATCTCCAGGTACGGCCAGTCGGTGTGCGTGGTCATGGGTGTCTCCAGAGGTCAGGTCACAGGTCGAGGACGAGGCGGCCCGACGCGCAGCGCGAGACGCAGATCATCATCGAGGTGTTGGCGGCGCGCTCGGCGTCGGAGAGCAGGAAGTCGCGGTGGTCGGGGGCGCCGTCGAGCACCCGCGTCTCGCAGGAGCCGCAGATGCCGTCGCGGCAGGAGCTGGCCACGTCGAGCCCGGCCTCCTCGGCGGCGGCCAGGATCGAGGTGCCGGCGCCGACGGTGAGGGTGCGCCCGGAGGAGGCGCACTCGACGACGAACTCGGCGTCGTCCGCGCCGGGTTCGGCCACCGGCGCGGCGAACCGCTCCACCCGCAGCCGGTCCGCCGGGCACGCCGCTTCCATCGCGGTGAGCAGCGGCTCGGGCCCGCAGCAGTAGACGAGCGCCCCTTCCGGCAGGTCGGCGAGGGCGGCGGCCAGGTCGATGTGGCCCAGCTCGTCCTGCGGTACGAGCGTCAACGCGGCCCCGAGAGCGCCGAGTTCGTCGGTGAACGCCATCGAGGCCCGGCTGCGTCCGCCGTACACCATCCGCCACTCGGCGCCCCGCCGCGCGGCCTCCCGCGCCATGGCGAGGAGCGGCGTCACGCCGATGCCGCCCGCGACGAACACGTACGCGGGCGCCTCCTCCAGGGCGAAGCGGTTGCGCGGCTCGGAGACCGTGACCTGCTGGCCGGGCCGGAGCGCGGTGTGGACGTGGCGCGAACCGCCGCGCGAGGACGGCTCGTTGAGGACGCCGATGCGGTACGTGCCGGTCGCCGCCGGGTCGCCGCACAGGCTGTACTGCCGGACCTGCCCGCCCACGTGCACGTCGATGTGGGCGCCAGGATCCCAGGCGGGCAGCGGCTTGCCGTCGGGGTGGGTCAGCTCGACGGACAGGACGCCCTCGGCCTCCCAGGTCATGCGGCGGACGAGCAGGGACAAGGAACGCTCTTCGGTGGTCGTCATGGCGCGGCCTCCCTACGCGGCGGGGATCTTCACGGGCGGGGTGAACGGGGTCTTCATCGGGCCGAGCGCCGCCAGGTCCACCTCGACGAGCGTCGGCCCCTCGGCGGCGACGGCCCGCTCGATCACCGGACGGGCGTCCCCGGCGTCCGCGATCCGCAGGTACGGCAGGCGGCAGGCGCGGGCGAGCAGCTCGAAGTCGGGCGTGGTCAGGTCGACACCGGAGCGGCGTTCGCCGTAGCGGTCCTGCATGTTGCGCAGGACGCCGTAGCCGCCGTCGTTGAAGACGAGGACGGTGAGGCGGGGCCGCTCCTGCGCGACCGTGAGCAGTTCGCCGAGGTGCACGGCGAGGCCGCCGTCGCCCGCGATGACGACGGTGGGCCGCTCGGGCGCGGCGAGCGCGGCGCCGATGCCCATGCCGAGCCCCTGCCCGATGCCGCCGCCGCGCGGGAACACGTTGGCGCGCGGGTCGTACATCTCCAGGAGGCGGTTGCCCCAGCTGCTGGAGGCGATGGTGACGTCCCGGGCGACGACCGCGTCCCGGGGGAGCGCGGCGCGCAGCGCGTCGCAGATCGCCGCCTGCGGCCCGATGTTCTCGTGCAGCGCGGCGCGCACCTCGCCCCGGACCTGCCCGACGCGGCGCGTCCAGGCCGGATCGGCGGTACGGGCATGGGGGAGCAGGGCGGACAGCACGTCGGCGGCGTCGCCGTGGAGGGCGTGCGCGGCCGGGTGGACGCGGCCCAGGGCGGCCTCGTCCACGTCGATCTGCAGATGCGCGGCGGGCAGGCCGAGCCCGTAGTCCGCGGTCTCGTTCGACCGGAAGTGCGTGCCTACGCTGACCAGGACATCCGCGTCCGCGAGCAGCGCGCGGCCGGCCGGGGCCGTCGCGAAGTTGCCGATGACCTGCGGGTGGTCCTCGGGCACGGCGCCGCGCCCGGAGTTGGAGGTGAGCAGCCCCGCGCCGGTCGCCTCGACGAGCGCGGCGAGTTCGGCGCGGGCGCGGGTCGCGCCGCCACCGGCCCAGATCAGGGGGCGCTCGGCGGACCGCAGCAGGTCACCGGCGGCCTTGAGCTGTGCGGCGGTGGGCGCCGGCCGCTCGGGGACACCTACCTCAAGGGGCGCGTCGTCCTGAGCCGCGTACTGCAAGTCGATCGGCCACTCGACGCTCGCCGGGCCGCCCGGTGAGGCGAGCGCGGCGCGGGCCGCCTCGCGCAGGACCCGGCCCGCGTCCCCGGCGGACGGCACCGTGGCCGCGTACGCGGAGACCGCCCGCAACATGCCGAGCTGGTCCTTCGTCTCGTGGATGAAGCCGCGCCCGCTGCCCAGGTGGGCCGTCTCGACCTGTCCGGTGACGTGCAGCACGGACGTGCCGGAGGCGAGCGCCTCGACGAGTGAACCGGCCGCGTTGCCCGCGCCCGTCCCGGTCGAGGTGAGCGCGCAGCCGATCGAGCCGCGGGCCCGCCCGTGGGCGTCCGCTGCGTTGACGGCGGTCGCCTCGTGCCGCACGGGGACGAAGCGCAGGTCGCGGTCGACGGCCTCGACCAGCGGCAGATTGTGCACGGAGACGATCCCGAAGACCGTGTCGATGCCGAGTTCCTTCAGGACAGCGACGAGGAGGTCGCCCCCATTGGCGTACTGCATGCGCACCCCTCAGATGGTTCGGTTCGCGAAGGTCAGAGAATGGAGCGGCCGACTCCGCCGCAGACGTCGACGCTGGTTCCGGTGATGTACGAGGCCCGGGGCGCGAGCAGCGCGAGGACCGCGTACGCGACCTCCTCGGCCCGGCCCAGCCGGCCGAGGGCGATGCCCCGGTCGGCGGCCAGCTCCGCCTGCCAGTCCTCGTACGGGACGCCGGAACCGGCGGCGGCGTGGCGGCGGGTCCACTGCCCGGTGTCGATGAGGCCGAGGCAGACGGAGTTGACCCGGATGCCGTCGGCCGCCAGCTCCGTGGCCAGGGACTTGGAGAGGTTGAGGATGCCCGCGCGGGCCGCGCTCGTGGTGATGAGGCGGGGTTCGGGCTGTTTGGCGAGGACGGCGTTGACGTTGACGACGGAGGCCGCGCCGGACGCCTTCAGGAGGCTCCGGGCCGCCTGCAACGGGTTCAGCACGCCCGCGAACTTCAGCTCCAGCTCGTCGCGCCAGTCGTCCGCCGTGGTCTCGTCCAGGCGCTTCATCCGGGACTGCCCGGCGTTGTTGACGAGCCCGTCGAGCCGCCCGCCGAACGCGTCGGCGGAGGCGGCGACGAAACCGCGGACGGCGTCGGCGTCCCGCACGTCGCACACGGCCGTGAACAGCCGCTCGTGCGTGCCGATCCGCTGGAGACGCTCGGCGTCGCGTCCGCACGTGGCGACGTGGGCGCCCTCGTCGAGCAGGGCGCGGACCGTGGCCAGGCCGACGCCCGAGCTGCCGCCGGTGACCAGATAGGCCCGGTCGGCGAGGCCCAGATCCATGAGTGTTCGCTCCAGTACGTCAGTTCATCGTGAAGCCGCCGTTGACGGCGATCACTTGTCCGGTGAGATAGCGCGACTCCTCGGAGAGGAGGAAGGCGGCGAGGCCGACCAGGTCGTCGGGCCGCTGGGCCCGGGAGATCGCCCGGTTCGCGGAGTAGAGGCCGTGCCGTTCCGCCGGGACGGTCTCGGTTGCCTCGCACTCGGTGAGGCCGGGGGCGAGGGCGTTCACGGTGATGCCGCGCTCGCCGAGCTCCCGGGCCATCGCCCTGGTCAGGGCGATGACGGCGCCCTTGGAGGCGATGTAGTGCGCGAGGCGCGGGGAGCCGTGGAGCGCCGCGTCGGAGGCGAGATTCACGATGCGGCCGACCGGACCGAAGAACGGGTACAGGGCCTTCGCGACCAGCCAGGGCCCGCGCGCGTTCACCGTCATCAGCCGGTCCCAGACCTCGACGTCGATGTCCTGGAACTCCTTGCCGCCGACACCGTTGGCGAGCGCCGCGTTGTTGACGAGCCCGTACAGGCCGCCCAGCTCCCGTACCGCGTCGGCCAGTTCCGCGACCGACGCCGGATCGGCGACATCACACCGTACGAAGTGGGCGTCGATCCCCTCGGTCCGCAGCCCGGCGGCGGCCCCGGCGCCCCGCTCTCGGTCGACCTCCGCGACGACGACCCGGAAGCCGTCCGCGCCGGCCCGGCGGGCCATGGCCAGACCGAGGCCACGGCCCGCCCCGGTCACGACGACCAGCGGGGCGTCAGTCACGGGTGACACCGTGCATCGGCGAGTACGCGGGGTACGACGGGACCTGCGGCTTCTGCGTGCCGATGACGACGCAGAAGAGGGCGTCGGTGTCGCCCTCGTTCTTGAGGGAGCGGGTCACCCCGGCGGGCACGACGATCATGTCGCGGTAGCCCAGCGTGCGGTACTCCGCCTCCTCGGCGCCGCGGTGGATGCCGACCCGCACCTCGCCCTCCAGGACGAAGAACGCCTCCTCCACGTCGTGGTGGGTGTGGGCCGGGCCCTCGGCGCCGGGCGGAAGCAGCATGTTGGAGAAGGTGAAGCCGCCGGAGGGGAGGATGCGCCGGTCGCCCTCGTGGTTGCCGGTCGCGCCCGAGCCGACGTAGCGGATCTGGCCGCGCCGGTACTGCGGGCCCGCCTTCTCCTGGAAGGACAGCGTGTCGAAGTCGGCGACGCGGGACTCCTTCGTGGCGATGAGGGAGTCGGTGTACGCGGCCAGGTCGTCGCCGTTGTCGTACGCGGTGGTGGTCAGAGGCATGGTGGCGTCCTTACGGGTGCTGAGGCTGGGCGGTGACGATGTGCAGGTGGGACAGGACCCAGGCGTTGAACCGCGAGGGCTGTTCCTGGTTGGCCAGGTGACCGGCGTCCTTGACGATCACGAAGGCGGATCTGTGCAGGCCACCGGCGAGGACCTGGGAGGCCTCGGTGCCGGTGACGGTGTCGCGGTCGCCGCACACGACGAGCGCGGGCGCGGTGACGGCGGACAGTTCGGGGCGCAGGTCGGCGCCCGCCATGGCCTCGGCGGCGTACCCGTAGCCGGGCAGCCGGACCGCGTCGGCCATGGTGTCGACGACCCGCTCGACCAGCGCGGCCGGGGCCAGGTCGGAGACGAGCCGGGGCCCGCGCCGCTCGGCGAACGCCCGGGGCCCGAGCGCGGCCAGCTCCTCGGCGCGCGCCCGCATCCCGGCCGCCTTCGCCCCGTCCGTGCCGGACCCCGCGCTGGAGTCCGCTAGCACGAGCGAGGCGACGAGCTCCGGGTGGCGAGTGGCGAGCCGGACCGCGATGACGCCGCCCCAGGAGACGCCGAGTACGTGCGCCGGGACCCCGTGGGAGCGGATCACGTCGGCGGCGGCGTCGGCGAAGCCGTCGAGGTCCAGCGGGGCGGAGGGGTCGGGCGACTTGCCGTACCCCGGCGCGTCCCAGGCGACGACGCGGGCGTGCGCGGCGAGGGCGTCGAGCTGCGGGGCGAAGGCCGCCGAGGACGAGCCGATGCCGTGGAGGCAGAGGAGCAGCGGGCCGCCGGACCCGGCCTCCCGCACATGAAGGGTGCTCACAGGATCTGCCCCGTCCGTCCGGCCAGCGCCGCGAGCGAGCGCAGCACCGCGTACGGCACGACCTGGCTGGTCGCCGGGTTCGCGGGGTCGGGCCGGTGCGCCACCTCGAAGCGGTACGCGCCGTGCGGCCCCGACGCCTCGATGACGTGCCGGGTCCGCGTCGCCGCCGGGTCCGCGACGACCCGGACCCGCACAGCGTCCAGGTCGCCGACGGCGAGGGCGACCGAGGCCGCGACGTTCGTCGACTTCGGGAACCTCACCGGCACCTCGCGCGCCGTGCCCGCCATGACCTCGACGGGTCCGGTCGCCGCACGCAGCCGGGCCAGGAAGTCATCGTCCATCCACGGTTGTTCGAGGGTGGAGGGCAGTTTCGTCGTGGTGAGGCGGACCTCGTCCAGGGGGCCGAGGGAGCGCACCGCCTGGAGGAGGTCGAGGCCGCCGACCGCGCCGCCGGTGAAGTAGACCCGGCCGGGTCCGGCGGCGAGGAGCCGTTTGGCCAGCTCATCGTCGGTGAGGGCTCCGGTCGAGGCCACGAGCAGGTCGGTGCCCGCGCTGAGGACGCGCTCGCCCCATTCCCGTACGACGCCCTGGCCGGCCGCCTCCACGAGCAGATCGCAGCGCTCGATCGCGTCCTCGAAGGAGACCTGCGGGGCGGGCGCCGCCTCGCCGAGCGGACGGTTGTCGACGACGCACGTCAGTTCGGCTCCCGGGATGTCCTGACCGGCGAGCGCCGCGCCGACGACGCGCCCGATGGCGCCCCAGCCCACGAGCCCTACAGCGAGTGCCCTGGTCATACGTGTGTCCCTTCCGGCTCACCGGCCATGTGACAGCGGATCTCCTGCGACGGCGGGCCCGCCGTGCCCCACAGGTCGGACAGCTCCGGCACGCGCCGCCACACCTTGGCGATCCACCGGTCCTCGACGACCTGGGCGACCTCGGAGGTGTACTCGCAGACGAGCCCGGTCGGGTCGGTGAAGTAGGAGAAGGTGTTGTTGCCGGGGCCGTGCCGCCCCGGGCCCCACTTCGGCACGATCCCGTGGTGCCGCAGTCGTCCCAGGCCCCGCATGAAGTGGTCGACCGAGCTCATCTCGTACGCCACGTGGTTGAGCGAGACCCACTCGGCCTGGTTGAACGCGATGCAGTGGTGGTCGGCGTTGCAGCGCAGGAACGCCATCTGGTGCTCGGACCAGTCGGAGACGCGCAGGCCGAGGACGTCGCGGTAGAAGGCGACGGCGGTGTCGATGTCGGGCGTGTTGAGCACGGTGTGGGTCACGCCGACCGGCACCGCCTCGTCCCGGCCGCGCGGGCGGACCGCCCACGTGTCGGCGGACAGTTCGACGAGGCGGCCCTCGTGGTCGTGGAAGCGCAGGCCGTAGCCGCCGCCGACCTGGTCGAGCGGTCCAGGACCGGCGACCGGCACGATGCCGCGCGCTTCGAGGCGGCGGGCCGCCTCGTCGATCTCGGCGGGCGTGGCGACGGCGAAGACGAGCCGGCCGAGGCCGGTCCGCTCGGAGCGGGTGAGCTGGAGGGCGTGGTGTTCGTCGCCGGTGCCGCGCAGCCAGCTCGCGCTGTGCTCGGACTCGACGACCTCCAGGCCCCACGCGTCTTCGTAGAAGTCGGTGGCCTCGGCGAAGGAGGGGGTGAGCAGTTCCACGGAGCGCAGGGCGCGCAGCCGGGCGATCGGGGGGTGGGGCATGGCGGGACTCCGGTGATCGGGTGGTCAGTTGGCCCAGGGCAGCGGGGTGTCGGAGGTGGACCAGTAGAGGGACTTCTGGCGCTGGTAGGCGCGGATGGCGCCGCGCCCCTTCTCCGTGCCGAGCCCGCTGTCCTTCATCCCGCTGAACGGGGTGGAGGCGCTGAACTGCTTGTACGTGTTGATCCAGACGGTGCCCGCGTCGATCCGGCGGGCCAGGCGCCAGGCGGCGCGGTGGTCGCGGGTCCAGATCCCGCAGGCGAGCCCGTAGACGGAGTCGTTGGCCTGGCGGACCAGGTCGTCCTCGTCGTCGTAGGGGAGCGTGACCAGGATGGGGCCGAAGATCTCCTCCTGGCAGGTGCGCGAGGAGTTCGGCAGGCCGGTGAGGACGGTGGGCAGGTAGTACGCGCCGTTCTCGTACCCGGGGCTGTCGGGCGCGGCTCCGCCGCACAGCACCTCGGCGCCCTCCGAGCGCGCGAGGTCCACGTACGCGGCGACCGAGTCGCGGTGCTTGGTGTGGACGAGCGGGCCGACCTGGGTGTCGGGCGCGGTGCCGGGGCCGACCCGCAACTTCCGCACCCGGGCGACCAGTTCGGACACGAACGCGTCGTGGATCTCGCGGGCGACGAAGAGCCGGGACCCCGCGACGCAGGACTGCCCGCTGGAGGAGAAGATCCCGAACAGCACGCCTGCCAGCGCCTGTTCGAGGTCGGCGTCGGCACGGACGATCGTCGGCGACTTGCCGCCCAGTTCGAGCGAGGCCGGGATGAGCTTGTCCGCGGCGATCGCGGCGATGGACCGGCCGGTCTCCGTGCCGCCGGTGAACCCGATCCGGCCGACCAGCGGATGCCGGACGACCGCGTCGCCGACGACCCGGCCGCTGCCGGGCAGGACGGACAGCAGCGCTGGTGGCAGCCCGTGTTCGGTGAACGCCCGGGTGATCAGGCGGCCGAGCGCGAGGGAGACGAGCGGGGTCCAGGCGGCGGGCTTGAGCAGGATGGCATTGCCCGCCGCCAGGGCCGGCGCGATCTTCTGCGCGTCACTGGCGACCGGTGAGTTCCACGGGTTGATCGCGCCGACGACGCCGATCGGCTCGTGCACGCTCATCGTGACGTACGGGCCCCGCGAGGGTGTGACGGTGTCCTCGGCGGTCTCCAGGGCGGCCGCCATGTAGCGGAACGTGCCGGCCGCGCTGAGCGCGAGCGCCTTGGTCTCGGTGAGCGTCTTGCCGGTGTCGGCGGTCTGCGTCGCCGCGAGGTCGTCGGCGGCCGCATCGGTCAACTCCGCTACCCGGTGCAGGAGTCGGGCCCGCTGGTGGGGGAGCAGGTCGCGCCAGGCCGGGTCGTTCGCGGCCCGCGCCGCCGCCCGTGCGGCCTCGTCCACGTCGTCGGCGGACGCGGCGTGCACGGTGGCGAGCACCTCGCCGGTGGCCGGGTCGACGGTGTCGAAGGGCTCGCCGCCGCCGCGACGCCAGCGGCCCGCGACGAGGATCTCGACAGGGGTCCGGTACACGGCTGCCTCCGCAACATGGGGTTGGTGAAGTGCTAGAAAGCTAAGCGCTTAAATGTTTTCTCGCAAGACCCCCTGCGGTGATGGGTGTTGTTCATATGGCTAAGCGCCTAACCATTGACCACTTAGGTGCTGCCTCCTACTGTCGGCGGAACTCCTCTGTTCCGTGCTCGACTCCTCTGTTCCGTGTTCGCGGAAGGACCCCTCCATGACGACTGTGGCCGGCAAACAGGGCCTCGGCTCGATCGCAGCCAGGCTCGAACGGCTGCCGCACTCCCGCTGGCACGTCAAGGTCCGATTCCTGATCGGCGCCGTGACCTTCTTCGAAGCCTTCGACCAGCTCCTCGCCGCCTCCGCCCTGCCCGTCCTGACCGAGGACTGGCACCTGTCGACCGGCCAGGCCACCTTCGCCGTCACCACCGCCTCGGTCGGCATGCTGCTCGGCGCCCTGCTCGCGGGCTGGCTCGGCGACCGGATCGGCCGGGTGCGGACCGTCGCCCTCGGCGTGGCGACGACCGGCGTGGCCAGCCTCGCCGTCGCCCTGGCGAACGGGATCGAACTCTTCTCCCTCTTCCGGTTCGTGCAGGGCCTCGGCATCGGCGGCGTCGTCCCCGTCGCGGCCACGTACATCAACGAGATCGCCCGCTCCGACAAGCGCGGCCGCTTCGTCCTCCTCTACGAGATGATCTTCCCGGCCGGGCTCGCGGCCGCCGGCCTCGTCGCCGTGTGGGTCGTGCCGAACCTCGGCTGGCGCGCGATGTTCGTGATCGGCGCGCTGCCCGTCGTGATCGCGGCGCTGCTGCCCCGGCACGTCGCCGAGTCACCCCGCTGGCTGCTCACCCAGGGCCGCGTCGAGGAGGCCGAACAGGTCATCGCGCGGATCGAGGCGGAGGTCGAGAAGGCGGTCGGCGAGCCGCTGCCCAAGCCGTCCGGCGCCCCGGCGGAGGAGGTGCGGCGGGGCCGCCTCCGCGACCTGTTCACCGGCCGCTACCTGCGCCGCACCACCGTCCTGTCGGCGCTGTGGTTCGTCGCGTACTACGTCAACCACGGCATCTCGACCTGGCTGCCCTCGCTCTACACGAAGAACTTCGGCCTCGATCTGACCACGGCGCTGGTCTACACCCTGCTCAGCAATGTCACGGGGCTCGTCGGCACGTTCGCCGTCGCGCTCGTCATCGACCGGATCGGCCGCCGCCCCGCCCTCGTCGCCGCGCTCGCCGGTACGGCCCTGGCCCTCGGCACGCTCGCCCTCACCGGCGTCACCTCCGGGCTCCAGGTCGCCGTCTTCGCCTCCTGCACGACCTTCTTCGTCTACGCGATCAACGCGGGCCTCTACCTCTACTCGCCCGAGCTGTACCCGACGTCCAACCGTGCCAGGGGTGCCGCGTTCGGCGGCCTGTGGAACCGGCTCGGCGTCATCCTCGGCCCCATCACGGTCGGCGCGATCATCGGCTCGGGCGGCAGCCTCGGCCTCGTTTTCGCGCAACTGGCGTGCGTGGCGGGCGCGGGCGCGGTGGTCGCGCTGTTCGCCGTGGAGACGAAGGGGCGGACGCTGGAGGAGCTCAACGCGTAGCGCGCAGCTCAGGGCGTCCTGATTCCTGCGCCGCCGCACGCCATCGTTTCAGGGGTAGAATTCTCAGGGGCGTACGAGTTCGCGCCCACCCGGGAAGCGGTGCGAGGGGCGGGAATGGCCGAGCGGAAGGCGACACGGCAGGACGCCGTGGCACAGATCGTGGCGGACTGGGCGCGCGAGCGGCCCGAACTCGACACCGCCCCGCTCGAAGTGCTCGCCCGGCTGCACCGCTCGTTCCTGCGGTACAACACCAAGCTCAACGCGTCGATCGAGCGGCACGGCCTGTCCGTCGCCGGGTTCGACGTGCTGACCGCGCTGCGCCGCTCGGGCGCGCCCTACCGGCTCACCGCCGGACAGCTCGCCGACTCCGGCCTTGTCTCCTCGGCCGGGGTCACCCTGCGCATGGACCGCCTGGAGAAGGACGGCCTCATCGTGCGCGAGCGCGACGCGGCGGACCGGCGCGTCGTCTACTCCCGGCTGACCGACGACGGACTCGCCAAGGTCGACGAGGTCTTCGCCGAGCACCTGGACAACGAGAACAGGATGCTCGGCGGGATCTCCCCGTCCGAGCGCCGTCAACTCGCCCGCCTGCTCGCCAAGTTGGAGCGCTCCATCGTGGAATCGGACGCGGCGGAGTAGAGCCGCTCACTCCCACAGAGTGCTCGGCGCCGCCGCCCGCACCACCGGCGCGATCTCCTCCGCGAACCGGTGCAGCGTCTCGATCTGCTCGCTCGTCCCCTGCCCGAACGTGTCCACCGTCACGGACTGCAGGTCGTGCCGGTACACCGCGTGGTAGCCGAGGATCTTGTCGATGATCTGCTGCGGCGAGCCGATGAGCTGCGGACCGTCCGCGATGGCGTCCTCGATCGTCCGGAACGGTGTGTTGTAGCCCGCCTTGCCGGCCAGGTGCGGCTTGAAGGACTGGGCGACCTTCGCCTCGTACAGCTCCTTGTACCGGGCGACGGCCTGCTCGTGCGTGTCCGCGATCAGCAGCCCGCCCGAGCCCGCCGCCACGTGCGCCCGCGCCGGATCGTGCCCGTACGCCGCGAACCGCTCCCGGTAGTGGTCGATCAGCTTCGCGTACGCCGCCCGGGGCTGGATCGCGTTCGCCGTGAACAGCGGATCGCCGTGCCGGGCCGCCAGCTCGGGGGAGTTGAGGGAGGTCGCCGAGCCGTGCCAGACACGGGGGAGACCCGCGTACGGGCGCGGCACCGTCGTCACCCCCTTCAGGGCGGGCCGGAACTCGCCGTCCCAGTCGACGCCCTCCTCCGTCCACAGCCGGCGCAGCAGCTCGTACTTCTCCTTCTGCAGATCCCACTGGCGCGCCTCGTCGAGGCCGAACAGGTCGAAGTGGCCCGCCTCCGCGCCCTTGCCGATGACGAGTTCGACGCGGCCGCGCGAGAGCTGGTCGAGCGTCGCGTAGTCCTCCGCGACCCGCACCGGGTCCAGGATCGCCACGACCGTGACGCCCGTGAGCAGCCTGATCCGGGTCGTGCGCGCCGCAAGGGCGCCGAGGATCACGGTCGGGCTCGACGACAGGAACGGGCCCGCGTGCCGCTCGCCGACCGCGTACGCGTCGTAGCCGAGCTGTTCCGCGGCGACACCGACCTCGACGACCTCGGCCAACCGGTCCGCCGCTGACGGGAGTTCACCGGTCAGCGGGTGCGGGGCGTGGCCGATGATGGACAGGACCTGGAATCTCATGGCTCCACTGTCGCCCGCGCACATTGCTGCCGTATGTCCGCCGCATGGCGGCGCCCGGGGATGCTCAAGGGGCGGATGCGTAAGGGGCGGCCCTCCGTGGGAGCCGCCCCTTACATCCGCGCTGCGGGTTACTTCTTGTCGAGCATGTCCTGCACCTTGCCGCGCACCTCGTCCGTGGCGAGGCCGCGGATCGTCAGTGTGGTGCGGCGGCGCAGCACGTCGTCCGGGGTCTCGGCCCACTCGTGGTCGCGGGCGTAGGCGACCTGCGCCCAGATCTCCGGGGCGTCCGGGTGGACGCGCTCGCCCAGCTCCGGGTTCTCGTTGGCCAGCCGCGCGATGTCGAAGGCCAGCGAACCGTAGTGGGTCGCCAGGTGCTTGGCCGTGTCGGCGGACATCTGCGGGCCGGGCGCCGGGTTGTCGATGAGGAGGCGGTGCGCGACGGCGCGCGGGTTGGCGACACCGGGGAGCGGCAGCCGCTTCGGCAGCTCGCCGATGGGCTCGAAGTCGTTGCCGAGCGGGTGGCCGGGCAGCGCCTCCAGCTTCTTCATCACCGTGCGGCCGATGTGGCGGAACGTCGTCCACTTGCCGCCCGCGACGGACAGCATGCCCGCCCGGCCCTCGGTGACGACCGTCTCGCGCTTGGCCTTGGACGTGTCGCCGGGACCGCCGGGAAGGACGCGCAGACCCGCGAACGAGTACGTGATCAGATCCCGCTTCAGCTGCTGGTCGCGGACGGAGAAGGCGGCCTCGTCCAGGATCTGGTCGATGTCCTTCTCGTTGACCGCGACGTCCGCCGGGTCGCCCTCGTACTCCTCGTCGGTCGTGCCGAGAAGCAGCATGTCCTCCCAGGGGAGGGCGAAGGTGATGCGGTACTTGTCGATGGGGGTGGCGAGCGCGGCCTTCCACTGCGAGGTCCGCTTCAGAACGAGGTGCGCGCCCTTGGAGAGGCGGATGGAGGGGGCCGCGTCCGGGTCCTCCATCTTGCGCAGGTGGTCGACCCACGGGCCGGTCGCGTTGAGGACGAGGCGGGCGTTGACGCCGAACTCGTCGCCGCTCGTACGGTCCTTCAGCTCGGCGCCGGTCACCTTGCCCTTGGTGAAGCGCAGGCCGGTCACCTCGGCGTGATTGAGGACGACGGCACCGGCGTCGACCGCCGCACGCACGGTCATCAGCGCCATCCGCGCGTCGTTCATCTGGTCGTCGCCGTACACGGCCACGGCCTTCAGGTTCTCGGTGCGCAGCTCGGGCACGTCCTGCTGCGCCTTGGCGGGGGAGAGCAGGTGGCCGACGCCGTCGCCGAACGCGGACAGGGCGCTGTAGGCGAAGACGCCCGCGCCCAGCTTGGCCGCGCCGTGCGGGCCGCCCTTGTAGACGGGCAGGTAGAAGGTGAGGGGGTTGGCGAGGTGCGGCGCCACGTTCTTCGACACCGCGCGACGCTCGAAGTGGTTCTCCGCGACCAGCTTCACCGCGCCGGTCTGCAGGTAGCGCAGACCGCCGTGGAGCAGCTTGGAGGAGGCGGAGGACGTGGCACCGGCGAAGTCACCGGCGTCGACCAGGGCCACCCTGAGACCGGACTGCGCGGCGTGCCAGGCAGTGGAGATGCCCAGGATGCCGCCGCCGATCACCAGGAGGTCGTACGTCGCCTTGGAAAGCTGCTCGCGGGTCTCGGCGCGGGTCGGGTTCGAACCGGCGGCCGGGTGCGTTCCGAGGGCAGGCACGGTCTGCAGGGTGGTCTTGGTAGTCATGGTGGGGTGTTACTCCTCGACAGAGCTGTCTTCGAGCCAGCCCATGGACCGCTGCACGGCCTTGAGCCAGCTCTTGTACTCACGGTCGCGGGTGGCCGCGTCCATGCGGGGGGTCCATTCGGCGGCGCGGCGCCAGTTGGCGCGCAGGTCGTCGGTGGAGGACCAGAAGCCGACGGCGAGACCGGCGGCGTAGGCGGCGCCGAGGCAGGTCGTCTCGGCGACCATCGGGCGCACCACGGGGGCGTCCAGGAAGTCCGAGAGGGTCTGCATCAGCAGGTTGTTGGAGGTCATGCCGCCGTCGACCTTGAGGGCCGTGAGCTCGACGCCGGAGTCCTTGGTCATGGCGTCGCTGATCTCACGGGTCTGCCAGGCCGTGGCCTCCAGGACGGCGCGCGCGATGTGCGCCTTGGTGACGTACCGGGTCAGACCGGTGATCACACCGCGGGCGTCGGGGCGCCAGTACGGGGCGAACAGACCGGAGAAGGCCGGGACGAAGTAGGCGCCGCCGTTGTCCTCGACCGACGACGCGAGCGTCTCGATCTCGGCGGCGGACTTGATGAGGCCCATCTGGTCGCGCATCCACTGCACCAGCGAACCGGTGACCGCGATGGAGCCCTCCAGGGCGTAGACCGGCTTCTGGTCGCCGATCTGGTAGCCGACGGTCGTCAGCAGCCCGGAGTAGGAGTTGATGGCCTTGTCACCGGTGTTGATCAGCATGAAGGTGCCGGTGCCGTACGTGGACTTCGCCTCGCCCTCGGCGAAGCAGGTCTGGCCGAACAGGGCGGCCTGCTGGTCGCCGAGCGCGGAGGCGACGGGGATGCCGCCGAGGAGGTCGCCGAGCTTGCCGCCGGTGACCTCTCCGTAGACCTCGGCGGAGGAGCGGATCTCGGGCAGCATGTTGGGCAGCACGCCGATGGAGTTGCAGATGCGCTCGTCCCACTCCATCTTGTGCAGGTTCATCAGCATGGTGCGCGAGGCGTTGGTGACGTCGGTGACGTGCTTGCCGCCGTCGACACCGCCGGTCAGGTTCCAGATGACCCAGCTGTCCATCGTGCCGAAGAGGATGTCGCCGGCCTCGGCGCGCTCGCGCAGCCCCTCGACGTTGTCGAGCAGCCAGCGGGCCTTGGGCCCGGCGAAGTACGAGGCGAGGGGGAGGCCCGTCTCGCGGCGGAAGCGGTCCTGGCCGACATTGCGGCCGAGCTCCCGGCAGAGGGCGTCGGTGCGGGTGTCCTGCCAGACGATGGCGTTGTGGACGGGCTCACCGGTGTTCTTGTCCCAGAGCAGCGTCGTCTCGCGCTGGTTGGTGATGCCGATGGCCTTGATGTCGTCGCGGGTGATGCCGGCCTTCTTGACGGCGCCGGCGACGACCTCCTGCACGTTCGCCCAGATCTCGTTGGCGTCGTGCTCGACCCAGCCCGGCTTCGGGAAGATCTGCTCGTGCTCCTTCTGGTCGACCGACACGATCCGGCCGTCCTTGTCGAAGACGATGCAGCGGCTGGACGTGGTGCCCTGGTCGATCGCCGCGATGAAGGGTCCTGCGGTGTGTGCGTCGCTCACGGGGTGCTCCTGAAGAAGTTCTCGATGCTCGGGCGGGTTCTCGCAGACTGGGCGGGCTCGGGCGGCCTACTTGAACGCCACGTTGTACAGGCCACCGGCTATGGCGCCGCCGATCAGCGGGCCCGCGATCGGGATCCAGGCGTACGACCAGTCGGAACCGCCCTTGTTGGGCAGCGGAAGGAGGGCGTGCACGATGCGCGGGCCGAGGTCACGGACCGGGTTGATCGCGTAGCCCGTCGGCCCGCCGAGCGAGAGGCCGATGCCGACGACGACGAGCGCGGTGATCAGGGCGCCGAGCGTGCCCAGGCCGTTGCCGCCGTCGTTCAGGCCCTGCGTGAGGATGGCGAGAACCAGCACGACGGTCGCGATGATCTCCGTGATCATGTTCTGCGCGACGTTGCGGATCTCCGGGCCCGTCGAGAAGACACCGAGCACGGGGCCCGCCTTGGGCGCGGCCTTCTGGTCGACCAGGCCGTCCTCGTCGGGCTGCGCGGCGAGCACCTCCGGGTCGGTCAGGTGCGCGTGGAACTGGCCGTAGTACGTCGCCCAGACCAGTACGGCGCCGATCATCGCGCCGAGCAGCTGCGAGCCCAGGTAGAGCGGTACGTCGCTCCACTTGGTGCCGCCCTCGATGGCGAGGCCGATGGTGACCGCGGGGTTCAGGTGGGCGCCCGAGACGCCGCCCGCGAGGTAGGCGCCGGTCAGGACCGCGAAGCCCCAGCCGAACGCGATGGCGACCCAGCCGGCCCCGAAAGCCTTCGAGCGCTTGAAAGTGACGGCGGCGCAGACGCCACCGCCCAGCAGGATGAGCACGGCGGTACCGATGGTCTCGCCGATGAAGATGTCGGAGCTGGACACCCGCGACTCCTTTGTCCTTCGTCCAGGGAAACCGAACCCCGGGTCCCTCTCCGGTGGTCCGCGCCCTCCAGTGAGGGCGGTCTCGGCCTGGCCTCGTCACACTCTAACGCGTATTGCCGGTAGGTGTTCGACAATGCCGACCGATGGACGCGAGTTTGCTCTCGGGCCAGTTCGATCGTCAAGGGTTCTGTTATCCAAAGCACGATCGTTATTGATCGATCGTGCCTATCGGTACGCTGCGGTCATGGGTGGCGCGGTCAGGGTTGTCGTGCGCGTGCGGCGAGTCGTCGTGTGCGTGCGTCGAGTCGTCGTGGACGCGCATCGAGTCGTCGTGGACGTGCATCGATGGTCGCGCGGGAAGGTGCAAGCTGCACCTTGAAACGGAAGCGCCCCGTCCGTGGATGGGGCGTGAGAAGCGGAGAGGGCGCTCAGAAGCGGCTGGCCCCCAGGTCGCGGGAGACCGCCCGCGCCGTGTCCCGCACGGCCGCGATCAGCTCGGGACGCAGCGCGCCCCGGTCGTCGTCCTTGCAGACCCGCTCGACCGCGCCCGTGATGCCGACCGCGCCCACCGGCATCCGGTGCCGGTCGTGGATCGGCGCCGCGACCGACGCGACGCCCTCCCAGGTCTCCTCGACGTCCTCGGCGTACCCGCGCGCGCGGGTCAGGTCCAGGACGCCCTCGAACCCCGCCAGGTCGCTCACCGTGCGCGCCGTGAAGTCCTTGCGCTCGGCCTCCATGACCTCGCTGTGCGCCACCGGGTCGTACGCGGAGAGCACCTTGCCCAGGGCCGTCGAGTGCAGCGGCTGCATCGCCCCGACCTCCAGGACCTGCCGGCTGTCGTCCGGCCGGAACACGTGGTGCACGATCAGCACGCCCTGCTGATGGAGCACGCCCAGATAGACGGCCTCGCCGCTGGAACGGGCCAGGTCGTCCGTCCACACCAGGGCGCGGGCCCGCAGCTCGTGCACGTCCAGGTAGCTGTTGCCCAGGCGGAGCAGCTCGGCACCCAGCTGATAGCGCCCCGACGCCGCGTCCTGCTCGACGAAGCCCTCGGCCTGCAAGGTGCGCAGGATGCCGTGGGCCGTGCCCTTGGCGAGACCGACGGCGGAGGCGATGTCCGAGAGACCGAGCCGCCGCTCGCCGCCCGCGAGGAGCCGCAGCATCGCCGCGGCTCGTTCGAGCGACTGGATGTTGCGTGCCATCGCAGTCCCTTCCTCCCTACGGTTCCTCTCGCGACCCGTGTCGCCGGGCAACGCTCACTACGTTCGACAATGCTGAACAGTATCGGTCGTTGCCGACCTCCTGCTAATGCGGCGTGAGCCTATTCCCCGACCCGCCACGTGTCAGGAGCCGCCGCCGGACAGATGTTCCGGCACCGCTGCGTCACCGTCCTGGCCGTGCCCGGACAGTGTGGCGCGCTCGCGACGCCCGACATTCCACGCCGTGGACGTCTTCCCCCGGGAACCTCGCTCCCCGCTACCCTGGCCGGGTGCGCCTCCAGCAGTGGAGCCGCAAAGCCGACAGCCGTCGCACCTCAGGGAGCACATTCATGGCCTCGTTGCCGACGCCCGCCACCGAACCCCGCGCCCGCGTGGACGCCTTCCGCGAAGCCCTCGCCACCCGAGTCGTGGTGGCCGACGGCGCCATGGGCACCATGCTGCAGGCCCAGGACCCCACCCTTGAGGACTTCCAGCAGCTGGAGGGCTGCAACGAGATCCTGAACATCACCCGCCCCGACATCGTGCGCTCGGTCCATGCCGCGTACTACGAGGTCGGCGTGGACTGCGTGGAGACCAACACCTTCGGCGCCAACCACGCGGCGCTCGGCGAGTACGACATCGCCGAGCGGGTGTACGAGCTCTCCGAGGCCGGCGCCCGGGTCGCCCGCGAGGTCGCCGACGAGTTCACCGCGCAGACCGGACAGCAGCGCTGGGTCCTCGGCTCCATGGGGCCCGGCACGAAGCTGCCCACCCTCGGCCACGCCCCGTACACGGTCCTGCGCGACGCCTATCAGCGCAACGCCGAAGGACTGATCGCGGGCGGCGCCGACGCCCTCCTCGTCGAGACCACCCAGGACCTCCTCCAGACCAAGGCGTCGCTCATCGGCGCCCGCCGCGCCCTGGAGGCCACCGGCACGAACCTGCCCCTGATCTGCTCGGTCACCGTCGAGACGACCGGCACCATGCTCCTCGGCTCCGAGATCGGCGCGGCGCTCACCGCCCTGGAACCGCTCGGCATCGACATGATCGGCCTGAACTGCGCCACCGGCCCGGCCGAGATGAGCGAGCACCTGCGCTACCTCTCCCGCCACTCCCGCATCCCCGTCTCGGCGATGCCCAACGCGGGCCTGCCGGTGCTCACCAAGGACGGCGCCCACTACCCGCTGACCGCCGCCGAGCTGGCCGACGCGCAGGAGACCTTCGTCCGCGAGTACGGCCTCTCCCTGGTCGGCGGCTGCTGCGGCACCACCCCCGAGCACCTGCGCCAGGTCGTGGAGCGCGTCCGCGGCGTGCGGCCGACCCAGCGCGAGCCGCGCCCCGAGCCGGGCGCCGCCTCCCTCTACCAGACCGTCCCGTTCCGCCAGGACACCGCGTACATGGCGATCGGTGAGCGGACGAACGCGAACGGGTCGAAGAAGTTCCGCGAGGCGATGCTGGAGGCCCGCTGGGACGACTGCGTGGAGATGGCGCGCGAGCAGATCCGCGAGGGCGCGCACATGCTCGACCTGTGCGTGGACTACGTCGGCCGTGACGGCGTCGCCGACATGGAGGAACTCGCCGGCCGCTTCGCCACCGCCTCCACCCTGCCGATCGTCCTGGACTCCACCGAGGTCGACGTCCTGCGTGCGGGCCTGGAGAAGCTCGGCGGACGCGCGGTGCTGAACTCGGTGAACTACGAGGACGGCGACGGCCCGGACTCCCGTTTCGCCAAGGTCACCCGCCTGGCGCAGGAGCACGGCGCGGCGCTGATCGCGCTGACCATCGACGAGGAGGGCCAGGCCCGCACCGTCGAGCACAAGGTCGCCATCGCCGAGCGGCTGATCGCCGACCTGACGACGAACTGGGGCATCCAGGAGTCGGACATCCTGATCGACTGCCTGACCTTCACGATCTGCACGGGTCAGGAGGAGTCCCGTAAGGACGGTATCGCGACGATCGAGGCGATCCGGGAGCTGAAGAAGCGCCACCCGGACGTGCAGACCACCCTCGGCCTGTCCAACATCTCCTTCGGCCTGAACCCGGCCGCCCGCATCGTGCTGAACTCCGTCTTCCTCGACGAGTGCGTCAAGGCCGGTCTGGATTCGGCGATCGTGCACGCCTCGAAGATCCTCCCCATCGCGCGGTTCGACGAGGAGCAGGTCGCCACCGCCCTGGACCTGATCTACGACCGCCGCGCCGAGGGCTACGACCCGCTGCAGAAGCTGATGGCGCTGTTCGAGGGCGCCACCGCCAAGTCCCTCAAGGCCGGCAAGGCCGAGGAGCTGGCCGCACTCCCGCTGGACGAGCGGCTCCAGCACCGGATCATCGACGGCGAGAAGAACGGCCTGGAGGCCGACCTCGACGAGGCGCTGCAGGACCGGCCCGCCCTCGACATCGTCAACGACACCCTGCTGGCGGGCATGAAGGTGGTCGGCGAGCTGTTCGGCTCCGGGCAGATGCAGCTCCCGTTCGTGCTGCAGTCGGCCGAGGTGATGAAGATCGCGGTGGCCTATCTGGAGCCGCACATGGAGAAGTCGGACTCCGAGGGCAAGGGCACCATCGTCCTGGCCACCGTGCGCGGCGACGTGCACGACATCGGCAAGAACCTCGTCGACATCATCCTGTCCAACAACGGCTACAACGTCGTCAACCTGGGCATCAAGCAGCCCGTCTCCGCGATCCTGGAAGCCGCCGAGGAGCACAAGGCCGACGTGATCGGCATGTCCGGGCTCCTGGTCAAGTCCACCGTGATCATGAAGGAGAACCTCCAGGAGCTGAACCAGCGCAAGATGGCCGCCGACTACCCGGTCATCCTCGGCGGCGCCGCCCTGACCCGCGCCTACGTCGAACAGGACCTGCACGAGATCTACGAGGGCGAGGTCCGCTACGCCCGTGACGCCTTCGAGGGCCTGCGCCTGATGGACGCCCTGATCGCGGTCAAGCGCGGCGTGCCCGGCGCCACCCTGCCCGAACTGCGCCAGCGCCGGGTCAAGGCCACCGACGTAGCGGTCGAGGAACAGCCCGACGAGGGCCCCGCCCGCTCCGACGTCGCCACCGACAACCCCGTACCCACCCCGCCCTTCCGGGGCACCCGCGTCGTCAAGGGCATCCAGCTCAAGGAGTACGCCTCCTGGCTCGACGAAGGCGCCCTCTTCAAGGGCCAGTGGGGTCTGAAGCAGGCGCGCAGCGGCAACGGTCCGACCTACGAGGAGCTGGTGGAGAGCGAGGGCCGCCCGCGCCTTCGCGGCTGGCTCGACGAGCTGCACACCAAGAACATGCTGGAGGCGGCCGTCGTCTACGGCTACTTCCCGTGCGTCTCCAAGGGCGACGACCTGATCATCCTCGACGACGAGGGCAACGAGCGGACCCGCTTCACCTTCCCGCGCCAGCGCCGCGGCCGCCGCCTGTGCCTCGCCGACTTCTTCCGCCCCGAGGAGTCCGGCGAGACCGACGTGGTCGGCCTCCAGGTCGTCACCGTCGGCTCGAAGATCGGTGAAGCCACCGCCGAGCTCTTCGCCGCCGACTCCTACCGCGACTACCTCGAACTCCACGGCCTCTCCGTGCAGTTGGCGGAGGCACTCGCCGAGTACTGGCACGCCCGCGTCCGCTCCGAGCTGGGCTTCGCCGGTGAGGACCCGGCCGGCATGGAGGACATGTTCGCCCTGAAGTACCGCGGCGCCCGCTTCTCCCTCGGCTACGGCGCCTGCCCCAACCTGGAGGACCGCGCGAAGATCGCCGAGCTGCTCCAGCCCGAGCGGATCGGCGTCCACCTCTCCGAGGAGTTCCAGCTCCACCCCGAGCAGTCCACCGACGCCATCGTCATCCACCACCCCGAGGCGAAGTACTTCAACGCGCGGTAATCCACCGGCGTCGTACACTGGTCGGTCCAGCACAGGCCGGTCGCCCTCCCGCTCAGGGAGGGGGACCGGCCTTCTCGTCCCTCATGGAGGTGTACTCGGATGACCAGTACGGTCCCCGCACTCGGTACCCGAACGGCCGAAGGCTCCACGCTGCAGGCCGTGCTCCTCGACATGGACGGAACACTCGTCGACACCGAGGGATTCTGGTGGGACGCCGAGACCGCCGTCTTCGAGGCGCTCGGCCACACCCTCGACCCCGCCTGGAAGCAGGTCGTGGTCGGCGGCCCCATGACCCGCAGCGCGGGCTTCCTCATCGAGGCGACCGGCGCCGACATCACCGTGGACGAGGTGACCGTCCTGCTCAACGACGCCTTCGAACACCGGATCAGCCGGTCCCTGCCGCTCATGCCGGGCGCGGCGAGACTCCTCGGGGAACTGGCCGCCCACCAGATCCCCACCGCCCTCGTCTCCGCGTCCCACCGGCGCATCATCGACCGCGTCCTGCACTCCCTCGGCCCCCGCCACTTCCGCCTCACCGTCGCAGGCGACGAGGTCAGCCGCACCAAGCCGCACCCCGACCCCTACCTCCTCGCGGCGAGCGGCCTCGACGCCGAACCGGCCCGCTGCGCCGTCATCGAGGACACCGCCACCGGCGTCGCCGCCGCCGAGGCGGCCGGCTGCCACGTCGTCGCCGTCCCCTCCGTCGCACCGATCGAGCCCGCCCACCGGCGGACCGTCGTGCCCTCCCTCGAACACGTCAACCTGCCTTTTCTGCATGGCCTGATGACGCCCTGAACGCTGCCGGGTGGCTGAATTCCCGCCCCCACCCACCCGGTTGAACGTGTGACCTTTCCCACTCGGCGGGGGGTCGACAGGGGTGCCGCGCCGTGCTGCGCGACGGCCCCGAGCCCCGCCGGACGGGACCTTGTGTCCCGATTGGTGGCCCCCTGCGCGAAACCTTCCCCCTAACGTGTTTTCGGTGCGTCCACGCCTGAAAACGCAGCGTGATGGGGGCCCCTCCGAAGCGCCCGCGAGCCCCGGCACCGGCCCCGGTTAATGTCGTCGCGAGAACCTCGTCACAACCCTCCCGTGACCCGCGCACACCACCCCTGTCACGCTCCACGGGATCGACAGCTCTGGAGAACTTCGAGCATGAACCGCAAGACCTTGGTGCTGCCGGCAGTCGTCGGTCTGCTGGCTCCCGTGCTCGCCGCCTGCGGCGGGTCCGACAGCGGGGGAGACGGCGGCGACGCCATCTCCGTGGGCACCACCGACCGGTTCGTGGCGTCGAAGAAGGTCCCCGCCCCGTTCGACCCCGCCTACGCCTACGACGTCGGCTCCTGGAACGTGCTGCGCCAGACCGTGCAGACGCTCATGACGATGCCCCGCAGCGGCAGCGGCGACCCCGTCCCCGAGGCCGCCGAGAGCTGCATCTTCAGCGACAGCGGCAGCGAGCGGTACGTCTGCACCCTGCGCAAGGACCTGAAGTTCGCCAGCGGCGACCCGATCACCGCCGCCGACGTGAAGTACTCCATCGACCGGGTCCGCGCCATCAAGGCCGACTCCATGGTGTACAGCCTTCTCTCCACCATCGACACGGTCGAGACCCAGGGCGACCGCAAGGTGATCTTCCACCTCAACACCCCGGACGCCACCTTCCCGTACAAGCTGGCCACGCCCACCGCCGGCATCGTCAACCCTGACGACTACTCGGCGAAGGCGCTGCGCGACGGCTTCGAGGTGGACGGCTCCGGCCCGTACACGCTGCAGGCCGAGGTCAAGGACAACGCCGTCGTCAAGACCGTCTTCACCAAGAACCCCAACTACCAGGGGCAGTTGCAGCCGAAGAACGACAAGGTGGAACTGGTCTCCTTCGACGGCGCCGAGGCCATGGGCAAGGCGCTGGAGAAGGGCGACCTGGACGTGATGACGCGCGCCATGTCCCCGGAGCAGATCAACACGTACTCGACCAACCCGCCCAAGAACGTCAACCTGGTCGAGTCGTCCGGCATGGAGATCCGCTTCCTCGGCTTCAACACCGCGACGGGCAGCGCCAAGAGCAAGGCCGTCCGCCAGGCCATGGCACAGGTCATCGACCGCGGCGAACTCGTGGCCAAGGTCTACGGAACCACCGCCGACCCGCTGTACTCGCTGGTGCCCGCGGGCATCACCGGCCACCAGAACTCGTTCTTCAACAAGTACGGCGACCCGGACAAGACGAAGGCCACGGCGACGCTGAGCCGCGCCAACATCACCACGCCGGTCAAGATGACCCTGCACTACACGACCGACCACTACGGCTCGGCCACCAAGAAGGAGTTCGAGGTCCTCAAGGACCAGCTGAACGCCAGCGGTCTCTTCGACGTCGACGTCAAGGGCGACCTCTGGGAGACCTTCCGCAACGCCGAACTCGACGGCAAGTACGACGTCTACGGCATGGGCTGGTTCCCCGACTTCCCCGACGCGGACAGCTTCCTCGCGCCGTTCCTCGACAAGGACAACACCCTCGGGTCGCCCTACGCGAACGGCACCATCCGCAACCAGCTGATCCCCGCCGAGCGCCGTGAGGCCGACCGCCTCACCGCCTCCAAGAGCCTCCAGCAGATCCAGAACATCGTCGCCGAGGACGTGCCGACCCTGCCGCTGTGGCAGGGCAAGCAGTACGTCGCCGCCCGCGACGACGTCACGGGCGTGGAGCGGACCCTGTCCTCCTCCTCGGTCCTCCAGCTCTGGGAGCTGGGCCGCGGCATCAGCGAGTAAGCGCTCCGCTCCGCACGCACGAGAAGGCGGCGGCCACCTCCGGGTGGCCGCCGCCTTTCGTCGCACGTGTGCCGCGCGCGCCGTACGTGGCTGCGCGCGGGGGCTACTGCGCGCCCGGCCGCACCAGGCCGCTCTCGTACGCGTACACCGCCGCCTGCACCCGGTCGCGCAGCCCCAACTTCGTGAGCACGTGCCCGACATGGGTCTTCACGGTCGTCTCGCTCACGAACAGGTCCGCGGCGATCTCCGCGTTCGACAGGCCGCGCGCCACCAGCTTGAGCACCTCGACCTCACGCTCCGTCAGCGTGTGCAGGGTGTCCGGCACCGGCTCGTCACCCGACGGCAGATGGTCCGCGTACTTGTCGAGCAGACGGCGCGTGATGCTCGGCGCGAGCATCGCCTCACCGGCGGCGACCACGCGGATCGCCTGCACCAGCTCGTTCGCCGGGGCGTCCTTGAGGAGGAAGCCGCTGGCGCCCGCCTTCAGGGCCTCCACGACGTACTCGTCGAGGTCGAAGGTCGTCAGGACCAGGACCTTCGCCGGGCCGTCCTTGCCGGGACCGGTGATCTGCCGGGTCGCCTCGACCCCGTCCATCCGCGGCATCCGGATGTCCATGAGCACCACATCGGGCTGCAGCGCCCGCACCTGATCGAGAGCCTGCAGGCCGTCTCCGGCCTCACCGACGACCGCGATGTCCTGCTCGGCCTCCAGAATCATGCGGAAGCCGGTGCGCAGCAGCGGCTGGTCATCGACCAGTAGGACGCGGATGGCCACGAAACTCTCCTTCGATAGTCCGGCCCATTCTGCCCTGCTAGGCCTGGCCGGACTCGGCCGCCCTGATCGGGAGCGGCTGCGCCTCCCGGGGGACGACCGCCGGGCCACCGGCCGGACCGCCCGCCGGGGAGCGCACGGGCAGCGGATACGGCGGGGGAGTGCCCCCGAACTCCGGGCAGAAGGCCTGGTGGTCGCACCAGCCGCACAGCTTCGTCTGCCGCGTCCGCCACTCGCCCGTCGCCGTGGCCTCCTTGATCGCCTCCCACAACGCGTGCAGCTTGCGCTCCACCCGCTCCAGATCGGCGATCACCGGGTCGTACGTCAGCACGTCCCCGCTGCCCAGGTACACGAGCTGCAGCCGCCGCGGCACGACGTTCTTCAGCCGCCACACCACCAAGGCGTAGAACTTCATCTGGAACAGCGCGCCCTCGGCGTACTCCGGCCGCGGCGCCTTGCCCGTCTTGTAGTCGACGATGCGCACCTCGCCCGTCGGCGCCACGTCGACCCGGTCGATGATGCCGCGCAGGCGCAGCCCCGATTCCAGCTCGGCCTCGACGAACAGCTCCCGCTCGGCGGGCTCGAGGCGGGTCGGATCCTCCAGCGTGAACCACCGCTCGACCAGCCGCTCGGTGTCCCCGAGCCACTGGGCCATCCGCTCGCCCTCGGCGTCCTCGGCGAACAGCTCGCCCAGCTCGGGACGCGCCTCGCGCAGCCGGTCCCACTGACCCGGGATCAGCGCCTTGGCGCGCGGCGCCGTCCGCTCCCCGGCGGGCGCGTCAAACAGTCTTTCAAGCACGGCATGGACCAGCGTCCCGCGCGTCGCCGCCTCGCTCGGCTTCTCCGGCAGCTTGTCGATCACCCGGAACCGGTACAACAACGGGCACTGCATGAAATCGCTCGCGCGCGACGGCGACAGCGAGGCAGGCGCGGCGGCGACGCTCTCGCCGCGGCCCGATTCGGTACTGGTCTCCATGTCCCACGACGATACGGGCCGCCACTGACAGTCAGGCACCTGCGCGTCCCCGGCGTCTTGCGTAGCGTGGCCCCGGGGGAGTCGACGGGGGCCACCGGACACCGTCCGCATACCATCGACGCCAGAACGTCCCGCCCGGCGGGAAACGCTCGAACGAGGGGACCGAGGGATCACCGTGGACGAGAGCGGGCAGCCGCAGTCCAGCACCGGCGACACGACACAGCCTGCGAAGGACGCCCCCCGCCCTTCCCCGGCCCGCCCCCACCTGTCCCCCGACAACGGCCCCCCACAACGGCCCGCCTCCACCGGACCGACGGACGACGACCGCTCCGCACGGCTTGAGGCCGAGGGGGCTGAGCCGCTCACGGCGGCCCCGGAGGAGATCAACGGGGACGTCCGGCCCGTCGTACGGCCTGAGGCCGAGGGGGCTGAGCCGCGCACAGCGGCCCCGGGGGTGACCAACGGGGACGGCCAGCCCCTACGCCCTGGCACTGAGGGGGCTGAGCCGCCCTTGGCCGCCCCGGGGGTGACCAACGGGGATGGCCAGCCCGTACAGCCTGGCGCTGAGGGGGCTGAGCCGCCCTTGGCCGCCCCGGGGGTGACCAACGGGAATGGCCAGCCCGTACGCCCTGGCGCTGAGGGGGCTGAGCCGCCCATGGCCGCCCCGGGGCAGACCGGCGCGGACGGTCGGCCGCCGCAGACCGGCCCGGAACGGCAACGCCTCGCGTCCGCCCAGGCGCAGCCGCCGGGCCCGCCGCAGGAGGACGGGGACCGGCTCGCTCCCGGTCCCGCCGAGGGGCAGACGCCCGCAGGGGAGACGGCGAGCGACCCCGCGCAGGGGCGGTCACCGGGCGGCTTGGCTGACCAGCAACCGATCGGCCGGCCCACGGCAACCCCGGGCAACCAGCCCACGACCGGCGCGCAGCAGCCCGGCCCCGCCGATGCCGCCGCGCCCGGGCCCCAGGCCGGGGACAGCCCGACGGCGCACCACCCGACCCGGCCGCCCGAGCCGGGCCCCGGCCCCGCGGTGCCGCCCGCCGAGAGCAGCGCCGCGCGGCCTGACCCCCGGAAAGAAGACATCGCGCGGCCTGACCCCCGGAAAAAAGACACCGCGCGGCCCCACGACACCCACCCCGACCGCGCCGCCGCCACCTCCGGCAAGCGGAAAGGTCCCACCCAGCCGCCGGCCAATCCCCGGGGCGGGATTCTCATGGGGCGGCCCTTCGGCGTGCCCGTGTACGTCGCCCCGAGCTGGTTCCTCGTCGCCGCGCTGATCACCTGGGTCTTCGGCGGCCAGCTGGACCGCGTGCTGCCCGAGCTGGGGGCCGCCCGCTACCTGGTCTCACTGTTCTTCGCGGTCGCGTTCTACGCCTCCGTACTCGTGCACGAGCTGGCCCACACCATCGCCGCCCTGCGCTTCAAGCTCCCGGTCCGCCGCATCCAGCTGCAGTTCTTCGGCGGGGTCAGCGAGATCGAGAAGGAGTCGGAGACGCCGGGCCGCGAATTCGTGCTCGCCTTCGTCGGGCCCCTGCTCTCCCTCGTCCTCTCCGGCGTCTTCTACCTCGGCATGAGGGCGGTCGAGCCCGGCACCGTCCCCGGCGTGCTCCTCGCGGGCCTGATGGTCTCCAACCTCATCGTCGCCGCGTTCAACCTCCTGCCCGGCACTCCACGGCGGCCGGATGCTCCGCGCCGTCGTCTGGAAGATCACCGGCAAGCCCATGAGCGGCACGATCGCCGCCGCCTGGGTGGGCCGCGCCCTCGCCGTCACCGTCCTCATCGGCCTGCCCCTGCTCACCCAGACCGGCGCCCTCGGCGGAGACCCGGAGGACGTCGGCGGCATGGACACCGTCACCGACGCGCTGCTCGCCGCGATCCTCGCCGCGATCATCTGGACCGGCGCGGGCAACAGCCTCCGCATGGCCCGCCTGCGCGAGCACCTCCCGGAGCTGCGCGCCCGCACCCTCACCCGCCGCGCCGTCCCCGTCGAGCCCGCCACCTCGCTCGCCGAGGCCCTGCGCCGGCCAACGAGTCGGGCGCCCGCGCCCTGGTCGTCGTCGACCCGGACGGCGAGCCCCGCTCCCTCGTCGCGAGGCCGCCATCGTCGGCGTCCCCGAACACCGCCGCCCCTGGGTCGCCGTCAGCGGCCTCGCCCAGGACCTCACCGACGGCATGCGCGTCTCCGCCGAGCTCGCCGGGGAGGACCTCCTCGACACCCTGCGCGCGACCCCGGCCACCGAGTACCTCGTCGTCGAGAACACGGAGCGATCTACGGCGTCCTCTCCGCCGCCGACGTCGAACGCGCATTCGTCAAAGCCATGGCCCGCCCCTCGTGATCCCGGCCACGCGCGCGTGGTCGGCGCCCGCCCCCACGCCCGGTACGCTGGTCACATGTCCGAACCGACCGGTGCCGCCCGCCGACGCGGGCCCTTCAAGGTCGGGGACCAGGTACAGCTGACCGACCCCAAGGGCCGCCACTACACGTTCACGCTCGAGGATGGGAAGAACTTCCACACCCACAAGGGTTCCTTCCCGCACGACGAGCTGATCGGCGCTCCCGAGGGCAGCGTTGTCCGCACCACCGGAAACGTCGCCTACCTCGCGCTGCGCCCCCTGCTCCCCGACTACGTCCTGTCCATGCCCCGCGGCGCCGCCGTGGTCTACCCCAAGGACGCGGGGCAGATCCTGGCCTTCGCCGACATCTTCCCCGGCGCCCGCGTCGTCGAGGCGGGCGTGGGCTCCGGCTCGCTCAGCAGCTTCCTGCTGCGCGCCATCGGCGACGAGGGCATGCTGCACTCGTACGAGCGCCGCGAGGACTTCGCCGAGATCGCCAAGGGCAACGTGGAGCGCTACTTCGGCGGCCCGCACCCGGCCTGGCAGCTCACCGTCGGCGACCTCCAGGACAACCTGACCGACGGCGACGTCGACCGCGTCATCCTCGACATGCTCGCCCCCTGGGAGTGCCTGGACGTCGTCAAGAAGGCGCTCGTCCCCGGCGGCATCCTGTGCTGCTACGTGGCCACCACCACGCAGCTCGCCCGCACCGTCGAGTCCATCCGCGAGATCGGCTGCTTCAACGAGCCCACCTGTTGGGAGTCGATGATCCGCAACTGGCACGTGGAGGGCCTCGCCGTCCGCCCGGACCACCGGATGATCGGCCACACCGGCTTCCTGCTCACCGCCCGCCGCCTCGCGGACGGCGTCGAGCCGCCCATGCGCCGCCGCCGCCCCGCCAAGGGCGCCTACGGCGAGGACTACGACGGCCCGAACGCCGACGGCGGCAACCGGGGCCGCTGACCCGCGCCCCCAGGAACGTACAACCGCACACGAACGCGTCGGCGCCGCCGTCCAGTTCCCCGCCCCGTACGGGAACTCGACCGCGGCGCCGACGCGTTGTGACGGTGAACGGACGCCCCGGCCCGCGCGCGCGGGGTGCCGCACGCAACAAACGTCCCACCCCGCCGTTCCGTCGGACTGTGACGTATGGCACGATGCTGGCCACTCCCACCGGCACAGCCCTCACAGGAGACACTTCCTCGTGCAGCAACCCGCCGTCCCGGAACTGGCGCACACCACCACCCGGCCCATCCACTGGCTGGCCACCGCCGCGGCCCTCGCCGCCGTCGTCGCCGCCTCCGGCTTCCTCCAGCCGGGCTCCGCCACCGCGGCCCAGCCCGAGGGCGCCCGGAACCAGTCCGCCGGCACCACCACCCACGCCGTCGCCGCGCCCGACCCGGCCGCGGTCCATTTTCCGCTCGACTGCGGCCCGGTCGGCATCGTCGTCCAGCGCAAGGCCTCCGGTGACCTCGACGGCGACGGCAGGCCCGAGACCGTCGCCGTCGTCCGCTGCGACGCGGGCTCCGGTACCCCGCCCAACGGGATCTATGTCCTCACCCAGCCCGCGGGCGGAAAGCCCCGCGTGGTCGCCACCCTCGTCGACCCGAAGGACCAGTTCTCGGTCAGCGCCTTCGGCGTACGCGACGGCGCCGTCACCGCCACCCTCGACGGCTACTCCTCCGACGACGTTCCGCGCTTCCAGCCCGACGTCCACGACCGCGCCCAATGGCAGTGGAGGAACGGGGCGTTCGTCCGCTCCACGCCCGCCAGGGCGAGCAGCGTCTGAACCGACGCCCCCCAGCCGGCACACAGGAAGGGCCCCGCACCGGCGGGGCCCCTCCTTGCGAAATGTGACGGCGGTCACACTGAACGCGCCAATCCGCGTCAGTCCGCGTCGGGTCCGTACACCTCGACCCTGTCCGAAACGCGGCGCACATGGATGCAGTCGCCCGGACACTCCTTCGCCGACGCCACCACGTCCGTGAGAAGCGGAAGCGGCACGGGCGTTGAGGCGCCGGCGTCCTGCAACAGCTCGTCGTCCGCACTCTTCACATATGCGAGACCGTCGATGTCCAGCTCGAAGACCTCCGGCGCGTACTGGGCGCAGATCCCGTCCCCGGTACACAGGTCCTGGTCGATCCACACCTCCAGCGGAACACCGCTGTCCATGGTGGATCCGGCCTCTTGCCGTACGGTCATGTCTCCTGCCGTTTCCTGCGTCGCAGCCCCGGCGAACCCGCTTCACAGCAGCAAGTCCGGCCAGGCCTGACGGGTGTTGAACACTTCGACCCTACAACCGCCCGCTTTCCGATGTTGTTGGGTGGGTATTCCACTGGCGTGAGGGAGAGCGCAAGGGTGAAGATCAGACACACCTCGACCGTCTTTGTGATCTAGGGGTTTCAATCAACACCCACCCAGGTAGGGTCTGGAAGCGTCCAGCTCCCCTTGGAGGAGGTGAGGACCGTGGCAGCCCACGACGACGACATCAACCGCGGCATCCGCCCGGGACGAGGGTCCGACGACCCCGCCGGGCAGATTGCCTATCTCGAGCAGGAAATCGCCGTCCTGCGGCGCAAGCTCGCCGACTCTCCGCGTCATACGAGGATTCTCGAAGAGCGGATCGTCGAGCTGCAGACCAACCTGGCCGGCGTATCCGCACAGAACGAACGGCTCGCGAACACGCTCCGCGAGGCCCGCGACCAGATCGTGGCCCTCAAGGAGGAGGTCGACCGGCTCGCACAACCGCCGGCCGGCTTCGGAGTCTTCCTCACGGCCAATGAGGACGGCACCGCCGACATCTTCACCGGCGGCCGCAAACTCCGGGTGAACGTGAGCCCCAGCGTCGAGCTCGAAGAGCTCAGGCGCGGCCAGGAAGTCATGCTCAACGAAGCGCTCAACGTGGTCGAGGCCATGGAGTTCGAGAGCGTCGGCGACATCGTCACCCTCAAGGAGATCCTCGAGGACGGCGAGCGCGCCCTGGTCACCGGCCACACCGACGAGGAGAGGGTGGTCCGGCTCGCCGAACCGCTCCTCGACGTCGTCATCCGGCCCGGCGACGCCCTGCTCCTCGAACCCCGCTCCGGCTACGTCTACGAGGTCGTGCCCAAGAGCGAAGTGGAGGAACTGGTCCTCGAAGAGGTCCCGGACATCGGCTACGAGCAGATCGGCGGCCTGGGCAACCAGATCGAACTGATCCGCGACGCGGTCGAGCTGCCCTACCTCTACCCGGACCTCTACCGGGAGCACGAACTGCGGCCGCCCAAGGGCGTCCTGCTCTACGGCCCTCCCGGCTGCGGAAAGACCCTGATCGCCAAGGCGGTCGCCAACTCCCTCGCCAAGAAGGTCGCGGAAGTGACCGGACAGGGCCAGGGCAAGAGCTTCTTCCTCAACATCAAGGGTCCCGAACTTCTCAACAAGTACGTCGGCGAGACCGAGCGGCAGATCCGCCTCGTCTTCCAGCGCGCCCGTGAGAAGGCCAGCGAGGGCACCCCCGTCATCGTCTTCTTCGACGAGATGGAGTCCCTCTTCCGCACCCGCGGCTCCGGCGTCAGCTCCGACGTCGAGAACACCATCGTCCCGCAGCTCCTCGCCGAGATCGACGGCGTCGAGGGCCTGCAGAACGTGGTCGTGATCGGCGCCTCCAACCGCGAGGACATGATCGACCCGGCCATCCTGCGCCCCGGCCGACTCGATGTGAAGATCAAGATCGAGCGTCCGGACGCCGAGGCGGCCAAGGACATCTTCGGCAAGTACCTCACCCAGCGCCTGCCCCTGCACGCCGACGACCTCGGCGAGCACAGCAGCGACCGGGCGGCCACGGTGGCCAATATGATCCAGACCGCCGTGGAACACATGTACGCGGAATCCGAGGAGAACCGCTTCCTGGAAGTCACGTACGCCAATGGCGACAAGGAAGTCCTGTACTTCAAGGACTTCAACTCCGGCGCAATGATCGAGAACATCGTCGGCCGCGCCAAGAAGATGGCCATCAAGGCCTTCCTCGAACAGAACCAGAAGGGCCTCAGGGTCGCCCATCTCCTCCAGGCTTGCATCGACGAGTTCAAGGAGAACGAGGACCTTCCCAACACCACGAACCCCGACGACTGGGCCCGAATCTCCGGAAAGAAGGGCGAGCGGATCGTCTACATCCGCACCCTCGTGACCGGAAAGCAGGGCGCGGACACCGGACGTTCCATCGACACGGTGGCGAACACCGGTCAGTACCTGTAAAAGACAGGGTGGCTGCGGGTGCCCCGACCGGGCACCCGCAGCCCACTGTTTTTCCGGGCAACTACCACGCGGCCAGCCGCTTCACGTCGGAGCGAAGCAATGACGCAAATGATCTCCCCACCAGCGCAGAGGCGTTCTAGGCTCTTCCATACCGCCGAGTCGCGCCGTGCGGGGACGGGCACCGCACGCGCATCCGAGAACCAGCGGTACTTGAGCGCCGCCCCCGACCGAGGGCGCCGCCGGGCAAGGAGGGCCGCATGACCGTACGGCGAGTAATGGGCATCGAGACGGAGTACGGGATCTCCGTCCCCGGCCACCCCAATGCCAATGCCATGCTCACCTCGTCCCAGATCGTCAACGCGTACGCGGCGGCGATGCACCGGGCCCGCCGCGCCCGCTGGGACTTCGAGGAGGAGAACCCGCTGCGCGACGCCCGGGGCTTCGACCTCGCCCGCGAGGCCGCCGACTCCAGCCAGCTCACCGACGAGGACATCGGCCTGGCCAACGTCATCCTCACCAACGGCGCGCGCCTCTACGTCGACCACGCACACCCCGAGTACAGCTCCCCGGAGATCACCAACCCGCGCGACGCCGTCCTGTGGGACAAGGCCGGCGAGCGCATCATGGCGGAGGCGGCCGACCGCGCGGCCCAGCTGCCCGGCGCCCAGCCGATCCACCTCTACAAGAACAACACCGACAACAAGGGCGCCAGCTACGGCACGCACGAGAATTACCTGATGAAGCGGGAGACCCCCTTCTCGGACATCGTGCGCCACCTCACGCCGTTCTTCGTCTCCCGCCAGGTCGTCACCGGAGCGGGCCGCGTCGGCCTCGGCCAGGACGGGCACGAGCACGGCTTCCAGCTCAGCCAGCGCGCCGACTACTTCGAGGTCGAGGTCGGCCTGGAGACCACCCTCAAGCGCCCGATCATCAACACCCGGGACGAGCCGCACTCGGACGCGGAGAAGTACCGCCGCCTCCACGTGATCATCGGCGACGCCAACCTCTCCGAGATCTCGACCTACCTCAAGCTCGGCACGACCGCCCTGGTGCTCTCCATGATCGAGGACGGCTTCATCGCCGTCGACCTGGCCGTGGACCAGCCCGTCCGCACCCTCCACCAGGTCTCCCACGACCCCTCCCTCCAGCACCTCATCACGCTCCGCAGCGGCCGCACACTCACCGCCGTACAGCTCCAGATGGAGTACTACGAGCTGGCCAGGAAGTACGTCGAGGAGCGCTTCGGCGCCGACGCCGACGACCAGACCAAGGACGTCCTCAGCCGCTGGGAGGACGTGCTCGGCCGCCTGGAGAGCGACCCCATGAGCCTCTCCGGCGAGCTGGACTGGGTCGCCAAGCGCGAACTCATGGAGGGCTACCGGCGCCGCGACGACCTCGACTGGGACGCCGCGCGCCTCCACCTCGTCGACCTCCAGTACGCCGACGTACGGGCCGAGAAGGGCCTGTACAACCGTCTGGCGGCCCGGGGCAAGATGAAGCGCCTCCTGACCGAGGACGAGGTGGAGAAGGCCCGTACGTCGCCGCCCGAGGACACCCGCGCCTACTTCCGCGGGCGCTGCCTGGAGCAGTACGCGGACGACGTCGCCGCCGCCTCCTGGGACTCGGTCATCTTCGACCTGCCCGGCCGCGACTCACTGCAACGGGTGCCCACGCTCGAGCCCCTTCGCGGAACGCGTAATCACGTGAAGGAGCTGCTCGACCGGTGCCGGACGGCCGAAGATCTGGTCCGCGTGCTCTCCGGCGGCTGATCCACGGCTGAAAGGCCCGTCGCAGGGGAATCACAGAGGTGGGCCCCGCACGTTGCACCAATACGTTGCTTCAACCGCGGGGCCGATGTCAGAGCCGACTTGTAGGGTTCTGATCACGAACAGCCTGTACGACACGTACGACACATACGACGTGTATGTCGAACCGAGCGGGGTGAGCTGGATATGGCGACCAAGGACACCGGCGGCGGACAGCAGAAGGCGAACCGTACCTCCGAGGAGGTCGACGAGCAGGTCGAGGACGCCCAGGCGACCGACGACCTCAAGGAGCGCCAGGAAAAACTGAGCGACGACGTCGACTCGGTTCTGGACGAGATTGACGATGTACTCGAGGAGAACGCAGAGGACTTCGTGCGCTCATTTGTGCAAAAAGGCGGGCAATAACGGACATGTCGCACCAGGGTGATAAGAGGTGCACTGGGTGCAAGAGATTGCTCCCATTGGCTTCTTTCGCTGCCGACCGGAACCGGTTGGACGGCCTGCAGGTGCGATGCCGGGAATGTGTCGCGAAGTACAGTGCGGCGCATTACCGGCGCCGCCGTGAGGCGATCGGTAAGCCCGTGCGCGATCGGGTGGATGTGCCTGCCGGGCACAAGCTCTGCCGCGCTTGCAATGAGATCAAGCCGCACAGCGAGTGGCACCGCAATGCCTCGGCCTCCGACGGTCTGTCGACCCGTTGCAAGGCGTGTCGAGCGATCCAGGGCCGACAGGACCATCTCAAGCGCAACTACAACCTCACCGAGGCAGAGCGCGACGCGATGGTCGCCTCTCAGATGGGGATCTGCGTGATCTGCCTCAAGGCTCCCGCAGTTCATGTGGATCACTGCCGTGAGACGGGTAGGGTCCGTGGCGTACTGTGCTTCAACTGCAATTCGGCCATCGGCAAGTTGGGGGACGACCCCGACACGACTCGTCGAGCCGCCGCATACCTGGAAGGAAACGCGTGGAAGCCAACCCTCGTAGCACCGGGCGTCTACCGGCTGCCTTCCTGACGCCCGGGTCGTCGTCCTTCATGGACTTCCTGGCCGAGCACCAGCCGGAAATCCTGCCGGGCAACCGGCAGTTGCCGCCGACGCAGGGCGTCATCGAGGCCCCGCACGGCACGACCATCGTCGCCGTGACGTTCCCGGGAGGCGTCGTCCTCGCCGGCGACCGCCGCGCCACGATGGGCAATGTGATCGCGCAGCGCGACATCGAGAAGGTCTTCCCGGCGGACGAGTACTCGGCCGTCGGCATCGCCGGCACCGCCGGTCTGGCCGTCGAGATGGTGAAGCTCTTCCAGCTGGAGCTGGAGCACTTCGAGAAGGTCGAGGGCGCCCAGCTGTCCCTGGAGGGCAAGGCGAACCGGCTGTCCACGATGATCCGGTCGAACCTCGGCATGGCGATGCAGGGCCTGGCCGTCGTGCCGCTGTTCGCCGGGTACGACGTCGACCGCGAGAAGGGCCGCATCTTCTCGTACGACGTCACGGGCGGGCGCAGCGAGGAGCACGGGTACGCCGCGACCGGTTCGGGTTCGGTCTTCGCGCGGGGGGCGATGAAGAAGCTCTTCCGCGACGACCTGACGGAGGAGCAGGCGACGACGCTGGTCGTGCAGGCGCTGTACGACGCGGCGGACGACGACTCGGCGACGGGTGGTCCCGACATGGCGCGGCGGATCTTCCCGATCGTCACGGTGATCTCGGAGGACGGTTTCCGTCGTCTCACCGACGACGAGTCGTCGCAGATCGCCCGGTCGATCCTGGAGCGGCGGCTGGAGCAGCCGGACGGTCCGCGCGCGGCTCTGCTCTGAGCCGCGGGTCGCTTCTTTCTTCCCCCTGACGCCTACTGACGCGTTACTGACAGAAAGGGACGGATAGCCGGTGTCGACGCCGTTCTATGTCTCACCCCAGCAGGCGATGGCCGACCGCGCGGAGTACGCGCGCAAGGGCATCGCCCGCGGTCGCAGCCTGGTTGTGCTGCAGTACGCCGACGGCATCGTGTTCGTCGGCGAGAACCCGTCCCGTGCCCTGCACAAGTTCAGCGAGATCTACGACCGGATCGGTTTCGCGGCCGCCGGTAAGTACAACGAGTACGAGAACCTGCGGATCGGTGGCGTCCGTTACGCGGATCTGCGGGGTTATACGTACGACCGTGACGATGTGACGGCGCGTGGCCTGGCGAACGTGTACGCGCAGACGCTGGGCACGATCTTCTCCAGTGCGGCCGAGAAGCCGTACGAGGTGGAGCTGGTGGTCGCGGAGGTCGGTGAGACGTCCGAGGGTGACCAGATCTACCGGTTGCCGCACGACGGGTCGATCGTGGACGAGCACGGTTCGGTCGCGGTCGGTGGTAACGCGGAGCAGATCAGCGGTTATCTGGACCAGCGTCATCAGGACGGCATGTCGCTGTCCGAGGCGTTGAAGCTGGCCGTGCAGGCGCTGTCGCGCGACACGAACGGGAGCGAGCGGGAGATTCCCGCGGAGCGTCTCGAGGTGGCGGTGCTCGACCGTACGCGGCCGCAGCAGCGGAAGTTCAAGCGGATCGTGGGGCGGCAGTTGTCGCGGCTGCTGACGGCGGAGGGTGCGGCGGCGACGTCGAAGGCGGCGTCCGACGCGGTGTCCGACGACGTCTCGGACGACAACGGGGACGCCGAGGAGTAGCCCGCGCTTCCTGACATGTGTGTGCCCCGGCAGGTTGCCGAACCTGCCGGGGCACACACATGTCAGGACCGGGTGCGCGGTGGTGGCGCTGTGGAGCCGCGTACGACCAGTTCGACCGGGAGCGGGGTCGTGTCGGGTGTGCGGCCTTCCAGGACGGCGAGGAGGGCGGCCATGCCGTGTTCGCCGAACTGTTCGGCGGGGAGGCGGACGGTGGTGAGTTCGGGTTCGACGGCGGTGGCGAGGGAGAGGTCGTCGAAGCCGGTGACGGAGAAGTGTTCGGGGATGCGCAGGTTCATGCGGCGGGCGGCTTTGTAGGCGCCGGTGGCGAGTTTGTCGTCGTCGCAGACGAGGGCGGTGGGCAGGTCGTGGCCGCTGGTGTGGAGGGCGCGTTCGGTGGCGGCCATGGCGTCCTCGACGGTGAGGGCGGAGCGGACGGTGCGGACGGTGGTGCCGGGCACTTCGGCGGTGCAGGCGGCGAGTTCGCGGGCGCGTACGTCGAAGGTCCAGGAGGGGACGGCGGAGGCGAGGTGCAGGAAGCGGCGGTGGCCGAGGGCGAGCAGATGGTCGGCGAGCTGCCGGACGCCGTCGGTGAGGTCGAGGTTGACGGTGGTGGCGCCGGGGCTGCCGGCCGGGTCGCTGTCGAGCATGACGAGGGGCAGGTCGTCGCCGCGCAGGGCGGTGACGGCGTCGGCGGCCATGGAGGAGGCGAGGATGCCGTCGAGGGCGGCGCGTGCGGAGGGGAAGGGGTCGCGGGCGGGGCCGATGCCGTCGGGGGAGGGGTAGAGGACGAGGCCGAAGCCGTGTTCGGCGGCGAGGCGGGCGGCGCCGGTGTAGACGCCCGCGAAGAACTCGTTGGTGAGGGCGGGGACGACGAGGAGGGCGGTGCGGGTGCGGCCCATGCGGAGGTTGCGGGCGGCGAGGTTGGGGCGGTAGCCGAGTTCGCGTGCGGCGTCGCGGACGCGTTCGGCGGTGGCGGGGGCGACGCGTCCGCGCCATTTGTCGCCCATGACGAGGGAGACGGCGGCTTGTGAGACGCCTGCGGCGCGGGCCACGTCCCGGCTGGTGGGGCGGGTGGTCGCCGTCCCGTCCGTACCGCTGGTCACTGTTGCCTCCGTGGGTCCGCCGGCCGGGCCGGCGTCTGCTGCCCGGGGTGCTCGAACGTTATCGGGTGGTTCCCGCGCCGACGCGGGTGGTACGTATAACGCCGATCCGTGATACGTATAACGCCTCGACGTTATACGTACAACTTGACGGAAGGGCGGGCCATGGCCGCCGGTTATGCGGAGATCCTCCGGGCGCGGCACGCGATGCGGCTGCTCACCGGCACGCTCGTCGGCAGGCTGCCGAACGCCACGGCGTCCATCGCCATCGTCCTGTTCATCCGCGCCGAGGGCGGCTCGTACTCGCTGGCCGGTGCGCTGGCCGCCGTGTACGGGGTGGCGAACGCGGTCGGGCAGCCGGTGCTCGGGCGCCTCGTCGACCTGCGCGGGCAGCCGACGGTGCAGCTTCCGGCCGCCGTCCTGTCGGCGCTGGCGATGACGCTCTTCGCGTTCGCCGGCACCGGCGCGCCCGGGCTCGCGTACACCTCCGTGGCCGCCGCCGGACTGTTCACGCCACCGCTGGAGGGCGGGCTGCGGGCGCTGTGGCCGAGCGTGCTGCCGCGCGAGGAGCAGGTGCACACCGCGTACGCGATGGACGCGATCGCGCAGGAAGTCATGTTCACCGTCGGGCCGTTGCTGGTGACCGTGTGCGTGTCGCTGTGGTCGGCGCAGGCCGCGCTGGTCGTCCTGAACGTCATCGGCGTGCTCGGCGCCCTCTCCGTCGTCGTGTCGAAGCCCTCGCGCGCGTGGCGGTCCGCGCCGCGCGAGGCGCACTGGCTGGGCGCGCTGCGCTCACCGGGCCTGCTCGTCCTGCTGGCCGCCTTCCTCTTCATCGGGCTCGCGCTGGGCTCGATCACCGTGGCGGGGGTCTCGTACGGGGACGAGCACGGCGGCGACGCGGTGTACGGCTGGATGATGGCGGCGCTCGGGCTCGGCGCCCTGGTGGGCGGGGCGGTCTACGGCGCGCGGCAGTGGAGCGGCGCCCCGGAGGCGCGTCTTCGGGTGCTCGTGGCCCTTCTGGCGCTGTTCTACGTGCCGTTGGCGCTGATGCCGGGCCCGGTGGCGATGGTGGCGCTGACGGCGGTCGCCGGGGTGTTCCTCGCGCCGTGCATCGCGTGCGCGTTCATCGTCGTCGACCGGCACGCGCCGCGCGGGACGGTGACGGAGGCGTTCTCGTGGCTCGTGACGACGTTCACGGTGGGCGCGAGCGTCGGTACGGCGGTCGCGGGTCCGGTCGTCGAGTGGGGCGGGACGCGGTGGGGTTTCGCCGTGCCGGCGGCCACGGGAGCCCTCGCGCTCCTGGTGCTCCTCGCCACCGGACGGGTACTCGGGGACCCGCCCACGTCCGGGCGTGTCGCGGCCGGTTCGGAAAATGATCCAAACCGTGCTGTCGAACCCCGTTTCAGCTCGGGGGATCGGGCGTAATGTTCAGACATGGACCGCCGCATTTTCGGGCTGGAGAACGAGTACGGCGTCACATGCACGTTCAGGGGACAGCGCCGTCTGTCGCCTGACGAGGTGGCGCGGTACCTCTTCCGCCGTGTCGTGTCATGGGGCCGCAGCAGCAATGTCTTTCTGCGGAACGGTGCCCGCCTCTATCTGGACGTGGGATCGCATCCGGAATACGCAACGCCGGAATGCGACAACGTGACCGAGTTGGTCACCCACGACAAAGCCGGCGAGCGCATTCTGGAAGGCCTGCTCGTCGACGCCGAACGCCGCCTGCACGAGGAGGGAATCGCAGGCGACGTATACCTCTTCAAGAACAACACCGACTCGGCGGGAAACTCCTACGGCTGCCACGAGAATTATCTGGTGGCGCGCCATGGGGAGTTCTCGCGGCTCGCGGACATTCTCATTCCCTTCCTGGTGACGCGTCAGCTGCTGTGCGGCGCGGGCAAGGTGCTGCAGACCCCGCGCGGTGCGGTGTACTGCGTCAGCCAGCGGGCCGAGCACATCTGGGAGGGCGTCAGCTCCGCGACGACGCGCTCCCGGCCGATCATCAACACCCGTGACGAGCCGCACGCGGACGCCGAGCGCTACCGGCGCCTGCACGTCATCGTGGGCGACTCGAACATGTCCGAGACGACCATGCTCCTCAAGGTCGGCGCCACCGACCTGGTGCTGCGCATGATCGAGGCGGGCACGGTGATGCGCGACCTGACCCTGGAGAACCCGATCCGGGCGATCCGCGAGGTCAGCCACGACATCACGGGCCGGCGCAAGGTGCGTCTGGCCAGCGGCCGCGAGGCCTCCGCCCTGGAGGTGCAGCGCGAGTACTACGAGAAGGCGGTCGACTTCGTGGAGCGCCGGGGCATCCGCACCGGCACCGTCGACCAGGTCCTGGAGCTGTGGGGCCGCACGCTGGACGCGATCGAGGCGGAGGACCTCGACCGCATCGGCACCGAGATCGACTGGGTCATGAAGTACAAGCTCATCGAGCGCTACCGCGCCAAGCACAACATGACCATGTCGCATCCCCGGGTGGCGCAGATAGACCTCGCCTACCACGACATCCACCGCCGTCGCGGGCTCTACTACCTCCTGGAGAAGAAGGGCCAGGCCGCCCGGATCTGCAACGACCTGAAGATCTTCGAGGGCAAGTCCGTGCCGCCGCAGACCACGCGCGCGCGGCTGCGCGGCGACTTCATCCGCCGGGCCCAGGAGCAGCGCCGTGACTTCACGGTCGACTGGGTCCATCTGAAGCTGAACGACCAGGCGCAGCGCACGGTGCTGTGCAAGGACCCGTTCCGCAGCGTGGACGACCGGGTGGAGAAGCTGATCGCCGGGATGTAGCACCGGCCGGGACCGTCCTGGTTCCGGCTCGGACCCGTCCGGGCACGGGTTCGGACCCATCCTGCCGGGGGCCTCGTACGAATCATTCGTACGGGGCCCCCGGCGTGCTTGTCGGCACCTGGCAATCGTGGCGGGAGGGCCTAGAGTGGCCGAACCGTATTCGAGCGACCTGAGGAATCCTGTGCGACGCCGACTTGCAGCTCTACTGATCGTGCCGGCACTGGCGCTGACCGCGACGGCCTGTGGCAGTGACGACGGCAAGGACAAGGCGGACAAGGCCGACTCGTCGTCCTCGTCGTCCGCGTCGCCGAAGGCGGCGTCGGTGCCCAAGGCGGTCGACACGGCGGACCCGATGCCGACGGTGAAGGGCGCGTACGGCAGCAAGGCGACGATCTCGCTGCCCAAGGGCGAGCCCAGCGGCAAGTTCGTCGTGCACACGCTCTCCGAGGGCAAGGGCGCGGAGGTGAAGAAGGACGACATGGTGTCGATGAACTTCACCGGCAAGATCTGGAAGGGCGCCAAGGACCTCGGCACGACGTACGGGCAGAAGAGCACCGGGCAGATCGTGACGGCGGCGTCCGAGACCCAGCTGCCGGCGTTCTCGCAGGCGGTCGTCGGGGCGAAGGAGGGCGACCGGCTCCTGGTCGTCGCGCCGCCCGCCGCCGGCTACGGCAGCCAGGGCGCCCAGCAGTACGGCATCACCGGCAGCGACACGCTGGTCTTCGCGCTGGACGTCGGCAAGATCGTCCGGGACTCGGCGCAGAAGCAGGCGGCGATCCCCTCGGACCTGCCGCAGATCAAGGCGGACGCCCAGGCGCCCGCGACGATCACCGTGCCGAAGAACGACCCGCCCGCGAAGCTCGTCGACAAGGTCCTGATCCAGGGCAAGGGCGCCGAGGTCAAGAGCGGCCAGACGGTCTCCATGCACTACAGCGGTGCGGCGTGGAAGCTGAACCAGGGCAAGGAGAAGGCCGAGCTGTTCGACTCGTCCTTCAACACGGGCCAGCCGTTCCAGACGCAGATCGGCAAGGGGCAGGTCATCAAGGGCTGGGACACCGGCATCGTCGGCAAGCACGTCGGCGACCGGGTCCTGCTGGTGATCCCGTCGGAGCAGGCGTACGGCAAGGAGGCCAAGGGCAAGACGCTGCCGGCCAACTCGACGCTGGTCTTCGTGGTCGACATCCTCGCCGCGAACTGATCACCGTCTGAGAAGTGGCAGACTGTCCCGGTTGCCCCACCGTCAACAAGCAGGAGCACTACACGTGAGCATCGACAAGCCCGAGATCGACTTCCCCGAGGGTCCGGCACCGAAGGACCTGGAGATCGTGGACCTCTGGGAGGGCGACGGCCCCGAGGCGAAGGCGGGCGACACCGTCTCCGTGCACTACGTGGGCGTGGCCTTCTCCACCGGCGAGGAGTTCGACGCGTCCTGGAACCGTGGCACCCCGCTGCAGTTCCAGCTCGGTGCGGGCCAGGTCATCCAGGGCTGGGACCAGGGCGTGCAGGGCATGAAGGTCGGCGGCCGCCGCCGGCTGACCATCCCCGCGCACCTGGCGTACGGCGAGCGCGGCGCCGGTGGCGGCCGCATCGCCCCCGGCGAGACGCTGATCTTCGTCTGCGACCTGGTCTCCGTCTGAGACACCCGGACCACCGGCCGCGCGCGGCCGTTCACAGGGCCCATGCCGACCGGCATGGGCCCTGCCGTATCCCCTGGCTTTTGCCGGTACACCCACTGGCGGTACGGTCGTCCGTCGGGAGTTACATGAGGAAAGGGCGTCGATGGCCATTGCCAAGGCCGAGCGGCTGATGAATCTGGCGCTGTGTCTGCTCGGGACGCGGCGGCCACTCAGCAAGCGCGAGCTGCGGGGCTCTGTCGAGGCCTACCTGGAGGCGGGCAGCGACGACTCCTTCAACCGCATGTTCGAGCGCGACAAGGACGACCTGCGTGAGCTCGGCCTGATCATCGACACCGTGGAGAACCTGGACGGCGAGGTCGGCTACCTCGCCCGCCGCGACAGCAACCGGCTGCCGCCCGTCACGCTCGACGGCGAGGAGGCCGCCGCGCTCGGCCTCGCCGCGAAGGTGTGGCAGCAGGCCCGCCTCGCCGGTGCCGCCAGCGGCGCCCTGCAGAAGCTGCGCGCGGCCGGGATGCCCGAGGACGTGGACCCGTACGAGAGCCATGGCGCGCTCGAACCGCGGATCCCGGTGCACGAGGCGTCGTTCGAGCCGCTGATGCTGGCCTGCCGCGACCGGCGCCCCGTGATCTTCGACTACCGCAAGGCGACCGCCGCCCGGCCCGAGCAGCGCCACGTCGAGCCGTGGGCCCTGGAGTGCTGGCGCGGCCACTGGTACCTGGCGGGCTGGGACCGTGAGCGCCAGGCCGAGCGGGTCTTCCGGCTCTCCAGGATCACCGGCAAGGTCCGCTCCCGCGCGGGCCAGTTCGCGGCCGCGGTGCCGGACGTGGTGACCGTGCGGGAGACCGTGGCGGGCTGGGCGGGGGAGAGCGCCACGCGCTCGGCGCTGATCAGGCTGCGCACGGGCGCGGGCTACCCGCTGCGCGCCAAGGCCACGTCGGTGCGGGAACTGGGCGACGGCTGGGACGAGTTGGAGATCCCGTACGGGCACGGGCTCGACGCCTGGCTCGTGGAGTTCGGGCCCGACGTGGTGGTCCTGGAACCGGCCGAGCTGCGGGCCGATGTCGTGGACCGGCTGCGCGCCGTGGCCAAGGGCTGAGCGCGGGACTGAAGGGGAGTACGGACAAGCATGGCTTCCAACGCCATCGACCAGACCCGGCGGATGCTGTCCCTGGTGACGTATCTGCGGGAGCGCCCCGGCGCGCGCGTGGAGGACGTCGCTCGGGCCTTCGGCATCACCGAGGACGAGCTGATCTCCGACCTGGACGTGCTGCCGCTGTGCGGGACGAGCTTCCGCGGCGGCGACCTCCTGGACATCGACACCGACGGTGACCGCATCTGGTGGCACAACGCCGACGACGTGGCCGAGCCGCTGCGGATCGCCGCCGACGAGGCGACGGCGCTCCTGGTGGCGGCCCGCGCCGTGGCGACGCTGCCGGGGCTGCGCGAGAGCGACCGGCTCGCCCTGCTGCGCGCGACCGCGAAGCTGGAGGCGGCGGCCGGTGAGGTGGCGAGCGCGAGCGCGCGGCTGAACGTGACGTTCGAGTCCGAGGGCGGTGTCTTCGCCGACGTCGACCGCGCGATCTCCGAGCGGCGCAGGCTGTGGATCCGCTACTACTCGCCCGCGCGTGACGAGGTCACCGAGCGGGAGATCGACCCGATCCGCCTGGTCAGCGTCGGTCATACGTATGTCGAGGCGTGGTGCCGCCGGTCGGAGGCGCGGCGTACGTTCCGGCTCGACCGGGTCGCCGAGATCCGCATCCTCGACGAGGCGTCGGCGCCGCCGGAGGTGGAGCTGCGGGACCTGTCCGAGGGGCTGGTGCAGCCCGCGGCCGAGGACCCGGAGGTCATCGTCGAGGTCGGTCCTGGTGGGCGCTGGGTCGCGGAGTACTACCCGCACGACAGCGCCGAGGAGCTGCCGGACGGCGGACTGCGGATCACGCTGCGCACCCCCGACCCCTCCTCGCTGCGGCGGCTCGCGCTGCGGCTCGGCCGGGACGGGCACATCGTGGCCCCCGCCGAGCTGGCGGTGAGCGCGCGGGACGCGGCGCGGCAGGCGCTCGCGGCGTACGACGAGACCGCGTTCGGCGGGGTCGCGTAGGGGCAGCCTCGTGAGGGTGTCAGGCACGACCCCGGTGGATTTACGGGGCAGAACGGATGAAAGGTGCGAAGTGGGCAAGGGAATGACCGGTGTGGCCGGTTTCACTGATATCGCCACTATGTCCGCTACGGTCGCCGCCCCGGTGCCCGTCGTCTTCAAGGCCGCCTGCCCGGACTGCCGGGCCCGCTTCGAACTGGCCGCGACCGCCATCCGCCTGGCGATCGGCGCGAGCCGCCGCACGACCTTCTACTCGTTCACCTGCCCCGAGTGCGACACATCGGTGCGCAAGCCCGCAGGCGAGCGCATCGTCGAACTCCTCACCGGGGGCGGGGTGCGCACGCTCCGCCTCCACCAGACCGTCTAGGCTCGGCGCATGTTCTGGGCGATGCTGGCCGTGGCGTTGGGGTTCGTGGGACTTGCCGTGCTGGCCGTCTTCGCGATCAAGGTGTTCGTCGAGGCGCAGCGCCTCGGGCGGCAGGTCGCCGAGACCACGCAGCAGATCAACCGCGCGGCCGAGGAGCTGGAGCGCGCCGCGGTGAGTGTCGCGAAGGCCGGGGGCGACGCCGTCTGAGCGCGGCGTCCGGGCCCGGTCCGGAGGGAAAGCGCTTTACCGCCGCGGCCTGTCCCGTGCGCAGGTCGGGCGGGTACGCTCCCTTAGGCGGTCCGGGAGTGAGGCGCCGGCCGCACGGGGAGTACGCACGGGGATTGCCCCGTGTTCACCCCCACGGGATACGATCGCTGCCAGCACACGGTGGTCGGACAACAGTCCGAAGTCCGATCGGTACCGGCAGTCCCGCCCCTGCCGCCTCAGTGAGAAGGTAAACGCATATGTTCGGTGGAAAGATCGGCGCCCCCGAGTTGATCATCCTGCTCGTGGTCATCCTCCTCCTGTTCGGTGCGAAGAAGCTCCCGGACATGGCGCGCTCGCTCGGCAAGTCGGCCCGCATTCTCAAGAGCGAGGCCAAGGCCATGAAGAGCGAGGGTGGCAACAAGGATGCCGCTCCCTCGGACCCGCCGAAGACCGACGACCAGCAGCCGCCGGCCCAGCGCACCATCAAGGCCGCCCCGGGCGACGTGACCACCTCGCGCCCCGTGTCCGAGCCGACGAACCACACGACGCAGAGCTGACAAGAGCTGATCGAAGGCCGCCCCTGTGACGGCGGCCTGTCGCACGAGATGAGGACGTGGGTTGCTCAAGTCTGCCCGCAAGCAGGAGAAGGACCCCGAGGGGCGGATGCCGCTCGCGGAGCACCTGCGTGAGCTTCGCAACCGGCTCGGGAAGGCCGTCCTGGCCATCCTCGTCGTGACGATCGTCGCCGCCTTCTACTACAAGGACATCATCGAGTTCTTCACGAACCCGGTCCTCGACTCCGTCGGCTGCGACAAATCGTTCTCGGAGCTGACGGCCAAGGCCGCCGAGAACAAGGACGCCAACGAGCAGTGCGCCCGCATCGTGCTCAACGGCCTGATCACGCCCTTCACGCTCGCCCTGAAGGTGTCGCTGATGGCCGGTGTCGTCGGCGCGTCGCCGATCTGGCTCTACCAGCTCTGGGGCTTCGTCGCGCCCGGCCTGCACAAGCACGAGAAGAAGTACGCCACCGGCTTCGTGGCGACCGGCGTCCCGCTCTTCCTCGGCGGCGCCTTCTTCGCGTACAAGACGCTGCCGACCATGGCGCGCGTGCTGCTGGACTTCTCGCCCGCGAACATCGACAACCAGCTGCCGCTCGACGAGCTGCTCGACCTGATCACCCGCATGGTGATCGTCTTCGGGCTCTCCTTCGAACTGCCGCTGCTCCTGGTCATGCTCAACCTCACGGGCGTGATCACCGGCAAGCGGATGCTCGGCTGGTGGCGCGGCATGATCATGGGCATCACCGTGTTCGCCGCGGTGGCCACGCCCAGCACCGACCCGCTGACAATGATCGCCCTCGCCGGTCCGATCTGGGTCCTGTACTTCGCGGCGACCGCCTTCTCACTGCTCAACGACCGCCGCAAGCGCCGCATCGAGGCGGCCGGTCCCGGTGACGACGAGGCCTCCGAGCTCGACCTGACGCCCGAGGAGATCGGCGAGGTGGAGACCGTCTCGGCCAGCAGGTCGCTGCCCGAGCAGGCGAAGGGCGACACCGAGCGGATCAACGGTTACGACGATGTGACCTGAGGTAACCCCTGTTCGCGGCCGGGCGGTTGTTAAGGTCCGGCCGTGACCAGCGAGATCACCCTCTTCGTCAATCCCACCGCGGGACGCGGCCGGGGCGCGGGCGCCGCGCAGCCGGCCGCTTCCGCGTTGCGGACGGCCGGCTTCTCCGTGCGCACCGTCATCGGCGAGGACGCCGCCGACGCGCTGCTACGCGCGCGTGCCGCCATCTCCGGGGGCACCGGCGCCCTGGTCGCCGTCGGGGGCGACGGGCTCGTCAACCTCGCCCTGCAGGCCGTCGCGGGGACGCGCACCCCGCTCGGCGTGGTCGCCGTCGGCACGGGCAACGACTTCGCGCGCTCGCTCGGACTGCCCGTGCGCGCACCCGCCGCCGCGGGCGCCCTCGTCGCCGAGTCCCTCAAGGGCGAGCTGATCCGCGACATCGACCTCGGGAGGATCGGCGGCCACTGGTTCGGCACCGTGCTCGCCTCCGGCTTCGACTCCCGCGTCAACGACCGCGGCAACCGGATGCGGCTCCCGCTCGGCCGGTTCAAGTACGACCTCGCGATCCTGGCGGAGCTGGCCGCGTTCAAGCCGGTGCCGTTCCGCCTGACGCTCGACGACGGCTCCGTGCGCGAGACCGCCGCGACCCTCGTCGCCGTCGGCAACGGCACGTCGTACGGCGGCGGCATGAGGATATGCGCCGACGCCGACATGGGCGACGGCCTCTTCGACGTCACCGTGGTCGGCGCGTGCTCCCGCACGACGCTGCTGCGGGTCTTCCCGCGCGTCTACAAGGGGACGCATCTCAGCCACCCCGTGGTCAGCACCTACCGGGCGGCGCGGGTGGAGTTGGCCGCCGACGAGGGGGCGGGGGTCACCGGGTACGCGGACGGGGAGGCGGTCGGGGCGTTGCCGCTGGTGGCCGAGTGCGTGCCGGGGGCCGTGCGCGTCCTGACCGGACGGCGCCCTACCGGATGAGGCCCCGCGTGGAGCTCCCTACCGGATAATGATCGTCCGTTGTCAGCGGGGGCCGGTAGGCTCGAAAGCACGATGACAGAGGACCTCTCACCGGCCGAGCGGTATGCGGCAGCCCGTCAGCGGGCCGCCGAGCAGGCCACCGCGCTCGCGTCCTTCCGCGAGATGTACGACTTCGGCCTCGACCCCTTCCAGATCGAGGCCTGCCAGGCGCTCGAGGCGGGCAAGGGCGTCCTGGTCGCCGCACCCACCGGATCGGGCAAGACGATCGTCGGCGAGTTCGCCGTCCACCTCGCCCTCAAGGAGGGCAGGAAGTGCTTCTACACGACGCCGATCAAGGCGTTGTCGAACCAGAAGTACCAGGATCTCGCCAAGCGCTACGGCGCCGACAAGGTCGGCCTGCTGACCGGCGACAACAGTGTGAACAGTGACGCGCCCGTGGTCGTGATGACCACCGAGGTGCTGCGCAACATGCTGTACGCGGGCTCCCAGTCGCTGATCAACCTCGGCTATGTGGTCATGGACGAGGTGCACTACCTCTCCGACCGCTTCCGCGGCGCCGTCTGGGAAGAGGTGATCATCCACCTCCAGGAGTCCGTGACGCTGGTCTCCCTGTCGGCGACCGTGTCGAACGCGGAGGAGTTCGGCGACTGGCTCGACACCGTGCGCGGCGACACCGAGGTGATCGTCTCCGAGCACCGGCCCGTGCCCCTGTTCCAGCACGTGCTCGCCGGGCGCCGGATGTACGACCTCTTCGAGGAGGGGGAGGGCAGCAAGAAGGCGGTCAACCCCGACCTCACGCGGATGGCGCGCATGGAGGCCAGCCGCCCCTCCTACCAGGACCGGCGGCGCGGGCGTGCCATGCGCGAGGCCGACCGCGAGCGCGAGCGGCGCCAGCGCTCCCGGATCTGGACGCCTGGCCGCCCCGAGGTCATCGACCGGCTCGACGCGGCGGGGCTGCTGCCCGCCATCACCTTCATCTTCAGCCGCGCCGCCTGCGAGGCCGCCGTCCAGCAGTGCCTCTTCGCGGGCCTGCGGCTGAACGACGAGGACGCGCGGGCCGAGGTCCGCGAGATCGTCGAGGCGCGCACCGCCGCCATCCCCGACGAGGACCTGCACGTCCTCGGCTACTACGAGTGGCTGGAGGGCCTGGAGCGGGGCATCGCCGCCCACCACGCGGGCATGCTGCCGACCTTCAAGGAGGTCGTCGAGGAGCTGTTCGTCCGCGGCCTGGTCAAGGCCGTCTTCGCCACCGAGACGCTCGCGCTCGGCATCAACATGCCCGCGCGCTCGGTGGTGCTGGAGAAGCTCGTCAAGTGGAACGGCGAGCAGCACGCCGACATCACGCCGGGCGAGTACACGCAGCTGACCGGGCGCGCGGGACGGCGCGGCATCGACGTCGAGGGCCACGCCGTCGTGCTGTGGCAGCGCGGCTTCAGCCCCGAGCACCTCGCGGGGCTCGCGGGCACCCGCACGTATCCGCTGAGGTCCAGCTTCAAGCCGTCGTACAACATGGCGGTGAACCTGGTCGAGCAGTTCGGGCGGCACCGCTCCAGGGAGCTTCTGGAGACCTCGTTCGCACAGTTCCAGGCCGACAAGTCGGTGGTCGGGATCTCGCGCCAGGTCCAGAAGAACGAGGAGGGTCTGGAGGGCTACAAGGAGTCCATGACCTGCCACCTCGGCGACTTCGACGAGTACGCGCGGCTGCGCCGCGAGCTCAAGGACCGCGAGACCGAACTGGCCAAGCAGGGCGCCGTCCAGCGCCGCGCGCAGGCGGCCGCCGCCCTGGAGAAGCTGAAGCCCGGGGACGTCATCCACGTCCCCACCGGCAAGTTCGCGGGCCTCGCGCTCGTCCTGGACCCCGGTCTTCCCGCCGGGCGGTCCAACGGGCACCGGGGGTTCGAGCACCACGACGGGCCGCGCCCGCTGGTGCTGACCGCCGAGCGGCAGGTCAAGCGGCTCGCCTCGATCGACTTCCCGGTGCCCGTCGAGGCACTCGAGCGGATGCGCATCCCGAAGTCGTTCAACCCGCGCTCGCCGCAGTCCCGCCGCGACCTGGCCTCCGCGCTGCGCACCAAGGCCGGCCACATCGTGCCCGACCGGCACAAGAAGGGCCGCGCCCCCGCCGCCGACGACCGGCAGATCACGCGGCTCCGCGCCGAGCTGCGGGCCCACCCCTGCCACGGCTGCTCCGAGCGCGAGGACCACGCGCGCTGGGCCGAGCGCTACCACCGGCTGCGCCGCGACACCGCGCAGCTGGAGCGGCGCATCGAGGGCCGGACGAACACCATCGCCCGCACCTTCGACCGCATCGTGAAGTTGCTCACGGAGATGGACTACCTGCGCGGCGACGAGGTCACCGAGCACGGCAAGCGGCTCGCCCGGCTCTACGGCGAGCTGGACCTGCTCGCCAGCGAGTGCCTGCGCGACGGTGTCTGGGAGGGGCTGAGCCCCGCCGAACTCGCCGCCTGCGTCTCGGCGTTGGTGTTCGAGGCGCGGGTCTCCGACGACGCGCTCGCGCCCAAGGTGCCCTCGGGCAAGGCGAAGGCCGCGCTCGGCGAGATGGTGCGGATCTGGGGGCGGCTCGACGCCCTGGAGGAGGAGTTCCGGATCAACCAGGCCGAGGGCGTCGGGCAGCGCGAGCCCGATCTCGGGTTCGCCTGGGCCGCGTACCAGTGGGCCTCGGGCAAGGGGCTCGACGAGGTGCTGCGCGAGGCGGAGATGCCGGCCGGTGACTTCGTCCGCTGGTGCAAGCAGGTCATCGACGTGCTCGGGCAGATCGCCGCCGCGGCGCCGAACGACGGGTCGTCGACCGTCGCGCGCAATGCGCGCAAGGCCGTGGACGGGCTGCTCCGGGGAGTTGTGGCGTACTCGTCCGTGGGGTGAGGCACCGTACGAGAAGGGCCCGGGACCGTGTGTCCCGGGCCCTTTCGCGTGCCCAGGGGCACGTGAGTTCGGGTACTGGACGCCCTTACTCCATGTGTGCGAATCGATGCCCAGCGTGCAAATGGGAGCGAGTGTATGCCGACCACGGGCGTCGGTGCAGAGGCTTGCTGAATATGACTCAGCGATGATCCGGTCGGACTAAGCTCGCCCGCAGCGCACCGAGTTGAGATGTATTCGGGCGTTTGTTCCCCCGTGTGCGGATCGTCCGCAGATCCCCCGGAACGCGTCCCCACGCATCTCCACGCATCCGCACACCCCCACATCCCCACATTTCCCCGATCCGACTGACTGTTCAGAGGGCATACATGGTGAGTGTTCAATCGCCTCCCGGTGGCCAAGACGTCCCCTACACACGCGTGCTCCTGCTCCCCGCCATGGTCATGGCCGCCGCCACCGGAGCGGCCGTCGGCCTGGTCACACAGCCCGCCCGCCTCGCCGTAGCCCTGTGCGGCACGCTCGGCACGCTCCTCGTCGTCGCCGTCGCGGCCGAGGCGGTCCGGCGCGGCCGCCTCCTCAGGGGGGTGCGCGCCCAGTACGCGCGCCACGTCGCCGACCTGGAGGAACAGCTCGACGCCAAGGAACGGCGGACGCTGCGCATCGCCAAGGAAGCCCTGCCGGCCGCCCTGTACCGCCTGCACACCGGCGACAACCCCGGCAACGCCGTCCGCAACACCTGCGACGCCGACCCCGCCTTCCGCGACGCCACCCCGGGCGAGCGCGAACTGCTGCGCATGGCCCTCAAGGAGATCGACCTCGAGGAGTCGATGCGCGACGCCGCGCAGCGCGCCTTCGTCTCCATCGCCCGCCGCGTCCAGGCCATCGTCCACAAACAGGCCCAGGAACTCCGCGAGATGGAGGAGGACCACGGCCGCAACCCCGAGGTCTTCGACGACCTCCTGCGCATCGACCACGGCACCGCCCTGATCGGCCGCCTCGCCGACTCCGTCACCGTCCTCGGCAACGCCAGGCCCGGCCGCCAGTGGCCCCAGCCCGTCCGCCTCTACAGCGTGCTGCGCGGCGCCATGTCCCGCATCCTCGAATACCCGCGCATCGACCTGAAGTCCATCTGCGACGTGGCCATCCGCGGCGTCTCCGTGGAACCCCTCATCCACGCCTGCGCCGAACTCCTCGACAACGCCACCCGCTACTCGCCGCCGCAGACCAAGGTGCACGTCACCGCCGTCGAGGTGCAGACCGGCATCGCCATCGAGATCGAGGACGGCGGCGTCAGCCTCAGCGAGGAGCAGCGCCTCAAGGCAGAGCGCATGCTCGACCGGGCCAAGCAGGGCATCGACCTCAACGACCTCGGCGAGAACCCGCGCCTCGGCCTCGCCATCGTCGGCCGGCTCTGCGCCATGTACAACATGGACATCTCCCTGCGGCAGTCCGCCTACGGCGGCGTCCGCGCCGTCCTCGTCGTCCCGCGCGACATGATGAGCACCGGGCCCGCGCCCGGCCTCGCCCACGGCATCGGCGCCTCCGCCGTACCGCGCGTCGACCACAACGGCGTACCGATCAAGGAAGAGCCGCGGCTGAAGAAGACGCGGCGGCCCACGACGGGACCGCGCCACTCCGCCCCCGTCGTGCCCGCGATGGAGGACGACGTACCCGTGGTCACCGAATGGCGGCCCAACGGGCTGCCGCAGCGCCGCAGGAAGGTCGACACGAAGATCGTCGACGCGCAGATCATCGTGACGCCGCGCCACCCGGATCTCTCGGGGCCCGCCCCGTCCTCCGACCGCACGTCCCCCTCCCGGCCGTCCGCCGACTCCGGCGGCGGGGCGTACGGCACCTCGTCCGGGCCGTACGGGGACGCGTCCGCGACGTACGGCGATCCGGTCGGTCCGTACGGCGAGCAGGACGCCGATGAGCGGCCGCAGCCCGAACCCGGGCTCTGGGTCGAGGCGTTCATGAACGGCCTCAAGCCCGATGAGCCCAGTACGTCCGGCGAGCCCGGTGCGTCCGGCGAGCACGACAAGGCCGGGCCTTCCGACGGGGCCGGCACCACCGACGCGTACACCCAGCAGGTCGACGAGGGAGACCGCCAGTGATCCAGCAACGCGCCAACTTCGACTGGATGCTCAAGGAGCTCGCCGACGGCGTGCCCAACGTGCGCCAGGTCGTGGTGCTCTCCGCGGACGGCCTGCGCATCGCCCGCTACGGCGGCGACCCCGACGGCGCCGACCGGATCGCCGCCGCCTGCGCCGGCCTGCAGTCCCTCGCCTCCGCCGTCGCCTCCGAGATCCCGGAGAGCAACGGCAAGATGAACATGGTCATCATCGAGGTCGACGGCGGCTTCTTCTATCTGATGGCCGCCGGAAAGGGCGCCTACCTGGCGGTTCTCGCCGATCCGTACGTCGACGCCGGTCTCGTCAGCCACCAGATGCGCGACCTCGTCATCCGGATCGGCGCCCACCTCACGAGTCCGCCCCGACGCAACGGGCAGACCGTATGAGTCCGCGCTCTTCCGAACCCCCGTTCCGTGACGAAGGACCGCCGCCGCCCCGGCGCGAGCGGCGGTTCGCCAAGGACACCGAGGATTCCGGCGCGGCGCCCAGGGAGCCCAAAGGGTCCAAGGACCCCAAGGACCCCAGGGACCCCGAGCGGCTCTACGTCATCACCGGCGGCACCGACGGCACCGACCGCGCCACCCTCGACCTCGTCACCCTCATCGTCGCGTGCGCCGACCCTCCCGCCGCCGCGCCCCCCGAACAGACCGCCGTCCTGCGCATGTGCCGGACGCCGCTGTCCACGGCCGAGATCTCGGCCTACCTCAATCTGCCCTTCAGCGTGGTCACCGTGCTGCTCGGTGAGCTCCTCGCGGCCGAACTGGTCCACTCCCGCGCCCCGGTCATCCGGAGCAACGTCGCGGACCGTTCCCTCCTCGAAGCGGTGATGCATGGACTACAGAAGCTCTGACCCCGTCGGCGCCGCCGCCCCCACCGGTGGAGTGCACCTTCCCGGGCCGCGCGCCGAGGACCGGATGCCCGACACCGTCTCCTCCGCCGTGAAGATCGTCATCGTGGGCGGGTTCGGCGTCGGCAAGACCACCATGGTCGGCTCCGTCAGCGAGATCCGGCCGCTCACCACCGAAGAGACCATGACACAGGCCGGGATCGGCGTCGACGACAACTACGGTTCCGACACGAAGACCGCCACCACCGTGGCCATGGACTTCGGCCGGATCAGCATCACCGAGGAGCTCGTCCTCTATCTCTTCGGCACCCCCGGCCAGGAACGCTTCTGGTTCCTGTGGAACGGGCTGTTCGAGGGCGCCCTCGGCGCCGTCGTCCTCATCGACACCCGGCGCCTCGAAGTCAGCTTCGACGTCATCGGGCGGCTCGAGGAGCGCGGCGTTCCCTTCGTCATCGCCAACAACGCCTTCCCCGACGGGCCCAGTTACCCCGTCGACGAGCTGCGCGTCGCCCTCGATCTCGATCCGCACGTGCCGATCATCGAGTGCGATGCCCGGCGGCGGGCCTCCAGCCGCGATGTCCTTCTGACCCTCATGCGGTATCTGCATGAGATGGCGTTGCAGCACGTCTGAGGTTCCGGCCGATTCCCCCAGCAACTACTGGTTTTTCCACTTCGACCCCCGTCGCCATACCAACGGAGCGATCAGCGTGACGCCTCCCCCCTCCTCGTCCTCCCCGGCCTCGTTCGGGTTCGATCCGCTGCAGGACCCCCTCGGCGGGCCGCCGCCCGGCTGTCCCGCCCATGCCCTCGGGCCCGACGGCGCCCGGCGGCTCTACGGGCCCGAGGCCGAGGCCGACCTCGCCGCCGTCTACGAGAAGCTCCGCGCCGAGCACGGCTCCGTCGCCCCCGCGCTCATCCACGACGACGTGCGCGTCTGGGCCGTCCTCGGCCACAGCGAGAACCTCCACATGGTCCGCACCACCTCCCAGTACAACCGGGACGCCCGCAACTGGACCGCCCTCAAGAACGGCACCGTCAAACCCACCCACCCCCTCGCCCCCGTCTTCAGCTGGCAGCCCATCTGCTCGATGGCCGAGGGCGCCGAACACCTCCGGCTGCGCGGCGCCGTCACCTACGCCCTCGAGATCATCGACCACCGGTCCCTGCGCCACGCCATCAACCGGGCCTGCCAGGAGATCATCAACCGGTTCAGCGAGCGCGGCTCCTGCGACCTCGTCAGCGAGTACGCCGAGCATCTGCCGATGATGGCCATGCTCGACGTCTTCGGCGCCTCCGAGGCCTACAGCGAGCGGTTCGTCCAGGCCGCCCGCGACCTGATCAAGGGCACCGAGACGGCCATCGCCAGCAACGAATACATCATGGGCATCCTCATGGAGCTCACCGTCCGGCGCCGTGCCGCCCCCGAGGAGGACTTCATCAGCCGCCTCGTCACCGCGCCCGCCGCCCTCAGCGACGACGAGGTCGGGCAGAACCTGCGGCTCGTCCTCATCGCCGCCTACGAGGCCACCGCCAACCTCATCGCCAACGTCCTGCGCACCGTCCTCACCGACCCGCGCTTCCGCGCCCAGCTCAACGGCGGGCAGATGACCGTCCCCGAGGCCGTCGAGCAGTCCCTCTGGGACGAGCCGCCCTTCAGCGCCATGGTCGCCTACTACGCCAAGGTGGACACCCAGCTCGGCGAGCAGCACGTCCGCGCCGGTGACGCCCTCATCTTCGGCATCGCGCCCGGCAACGTCGACCCCGCCGTGCGGCCCGATCCGACCCAGCACATGCAGGGCAACCGGTCCCACCTCGCCTTCGGGGGCGGGCCCCATGAATGCCCCGGGCAGGACATCGGGCGCGCCATCGCCGACATCGGGGTCGACGCGTTCCTCATGCGGCTGCCCGACGCCGAACTGTCGGTGGACGAGGAGCAGTTGCAGTGGCGGTCCACCATTCTTTCGCAGCATCTCGTCTCGCTGCCCGTCTCCTTCACGCCCCGGGCGCAGCAGGATGTCGTCGCCCGGCCCAGCATGGTGCCGCCGCCCCGGCCCGAGTGGCGTGTCTCCTCCGGGGGTGGTGAGGCCGTCGCCCCCGCCGCCGCGCCCGCCGAGGCCGTCTCCGAGACCGTCGTCGTTCCGCCGTCGCCGGCCGTGCCTCCGGGCGCTGCTGCTGCCCCGGCCGGGGCCTGGCAGCGGTTCCTCCGGTGGTGGCGCGGCTACTGAGACCAGGTCTCGTACGACTCCCAGGCCTCCAGCTGCCGGTCGCTCACGAAACGGTGTTCCCGGTGCGTCACCGGGTCCCTGAACTCCAGTGTGCGTGCCAGTAGTTGGAGCGGCCTGCGGTAGTCGTCCGGGGCCGTCGCGTCCGCGATGCTCGGGTAGAGCGGGTCGCCCAGGATCGGCGTGCCCAGGGAGTTCATGTGGACGCGTAGCTGGTGGGTTCTGCCCGTGCGGGGGGTCAGGTGGTAGCGGGCCAGACTTCCTTTTGTTTCTGCCAGGGTGATCGTGGTTTCCGCGTTGGGGGCCTCGTTCGGGATCTCGGTCGCTGTGAGGCTGCCCCGGTGTTTTTCGATTCTGCTGTGGATCGTCACGGGGTACGTCCCTGGTTTGTGGTGTGCTACCGCCTCGTAGTGTTTGGTGATTTCTCTGTCCCGGAACAGCGTTTGGTATTTTCCTCTGTCCTCCGGGCGCACCACGAACAGCACCAGACCCGCGGTCAGGCGGTCCAGGCGGTGTGCCGGGCTCAGGGTTTCCACGCCGGTCTCTCTGCGCAGGCGGGTCAGCGCTGTCTCCCTGACGTGGCTGCCGCGCGGCGTCGTCGCCAGGAAGTGGGGCTTGTCCGCCACGATGATGTGGGCGTCTTGGTGGATTGTTTTGAGTGTGAACGGGACCTCGGGTTCCGGGGGGAGTTCCCTGTGGAACCAGATGTGTCTGCCCGGGGTGTAGGGCGTCGTGGCGGTGATCGGGGTGCCCGTCTCGTCGACTATGCGGCCCTTGTCGATCAGCTCGTCGATCTTCGCGCTGCCTGCCGGTGTCAGGCGGGCCACCAAGTGGTCCCTCGTTGTCGCCCAGCCGTTGTCCGGGGGCAGGCGTACGCGTACCGCGTCGATGCCGTCGCGTTGGGGGAGCGGGGAGGGGGGCGTGCGCCTGCGGTGTCTCATCTCGGGGTCAGCGTACGCAGGAAGGGAGGGGGGCCGTCCGGGGACCGGTCAGCGGCTCTCCGTCGTCTCCGACAGGTGTCGGGGTGGGTACGGTGCCGCTCGGGGTATGTCCGTGCTCGCCATCTTGATGGCATCGCCGGTTGCTTCGGGCCTTGTCACCGCGTGAACTGTGCTGCGCGCGGACATACCCCGAGCGGCCCCTCCCGTCTCGTACGTCTCTGAACGACGTACGTGGCTGGTCCCCGTCAGGGCTGCTGCGTTTCCTGCTCCGCCTCGACCTGGGCGTTCCAGTCGCGCTTCGACGCCTGCCAGCCGTCCTCGTTGTGGCCGAGCCGCCAGTAGCCGGAGATCGACAGGTCCTCGCGCGGGATCTGGCGGTCGATACGGAGGTGGCGGCGGAGTTCCTTCACGAAGCCGGCCTCGCCGTGGACGAAGGCCTGCAGACGGCCCTCGGGGAAGTCCAGTTCGGTGACTGCCTTGATCAGGGACTGGCCCACCGGGCGGCCCTGGCGGTGGAGCCAGGTGATCTCCGCATGGGTGTCGATCTTCTGCTCCTCCTCGGGGCTCTCGATCTCCAGGAAGACGTGGGCCTTCGCGCCCTGCGGCAGCGCCTCCAGGGCCGCTGCCACTGCGGGCAGCGCGCTCTCGTCGCCGGCCAGGAGGTGCCAGTCCGCCTCGGGGTCGGGTGCGTAGGCGCCGCCCGGGCCCATGAAGTGGATGATCTCGCCGGGCTGCGCGTGCGCCGCCCACGGGCCGGCCAGGCCCTCGTCGCCGTGGACGACGAAGTCCAGCGTCAGCTCGCGGGTCTCGGGGTTCCAGGCGCGGACCGTGTAGGTGCGGGTCACGGGCCACTGCTCGCGCGGCAGCTCCTCCCGGACGCGCTCCATGTCGAGCGGCTCCGGGAGGGTCGCTCCCTTCGGGGCGAAGAGCAGCTTCACGTAGTGGTCCGTGTACTCCAGCTCCGGGAGGTCCGCCAGTCCCTCGCCGCCGAGCACCACTCGCTGCATGTGCGGCGTCAGCCGCTCGGTGCGCACGACCTGCGCCGAGCGGGCCTTACGGGGCTTGCGTGCGGGACGCTCGGCCATGTGTCGTCTCCCTCGATACTTAGTTAGGTAACCCTAAGCTAGCATTTCAGGAGGAGAGGGTGGTGAGCAGGCGGTGCAAAGATCCGCCCAAGCCCCAGCGTGAGGTCAGGTGGCTGAGGAGTTCCGGGTCCTGGGGGTGTGTGGGGAGTGCGGTGGGGGTGGCGGGGAGCTTCACGTCTGTTGCCACCTGGACCACCTTCGGGGCCACCTGCAGGTAGTCGTGTGCTTCCGTCAGACGTTTGCGTTGGGTGGGGGTGAGCTTTGAGGTGGGGTCGCTTGCCGCCTCGATGATGGCCCCCAGTGTCTTGTACTGGGTGAGTAGCTTCGCCGCTGTTTTCTCGCCGATGCCGGGGACTCCGGGGAGGCCGTCGCTCGGGTCGCCGCGCAGGATCGCCATGTCCGCGTAGCCCGCGCCGTCCACCCCGTACTTCTCGCGGAGGAGCGTCTCGTCCGTGATCTGCAGCGTTCCTACTCCCTTGAGGGGGTACAGGACGCGGCGTTTCTTCTCGTCGTTCACCAGTTGGTAGAGGTCTCTGTCTCCCGTGACGATGTCTACTGGGATTGTTGCTTGTGCGGTGTATGTGCCGATTACGTCGTCCGCTTCGTAACGGGGCACTCCTACTCGTGCGATGCCCAAGGCGTCCAGGACCGCCTCGATGATCGGCACCTGGGGGGAGAGCGTGTCCGGGATCTCCTCCTCGTCCGGGGTGCCGGTCGGCTTCTCCTCGGCCACCCGGTGCGCCTTGTAGGAGGGGATGAGGTCCACGCGCCACTGCGGGCGCCAGTCCGCGTCCATGCATGCCACCAGGTCCGTGGGGTGGTGGTCGCTCACTAGGCGGGTGATGAAGTCGAGCAGGCCGCGCACCGCGTTGACCGGGGTGCCGTCCGGGGCCTTCACGGAGTCCGGGACTCCGAAGTACGCCCGGAAATACAGGGACGCGGTGTCTAGCAGCATCAGGCGTTGGGTTGTCTGGGTCACGATTCGCATCATGCCGTACCGCACTGACAGTGACCGTTTGCCCGCTTACTGTGCGGTTCCGCTCACCGTCTGTGAGCTGGGCCACCTTTTTGTTTGGTGTGCATAAGTTCGGGCAGGCGCCGCCTCGGAGCGGACCCGGTCGCATGTTCAACTATTGAACGGTTGGCCGGACGACACGGGCAGACCCCGTACCGCACCACGGCCCGCCGGCGGGGGAGGCGGGCCGTCTTGGTTCGACCCGAGAGGTGTATGTGTCCAGGCTTGAGGCCGAAGACCTGTACAAGGTGTTCGGCAGACGACCCGTTGAGGCGGTGGAGAAACTCCGCCGCGGAGCCGACCGGGAGGAACTGCGCGCCGACGGCACGACGGCAGCCGTGATCGACGCTTCCTTCACCGTCGAGCCCGGCCAGATCTTCGTCGTCATGGGTCTTTCAGGGTCCGGTAAGTCCACTCTTCTGCGGATGCTGAACGGACTCCTTGAGCCGACGGCCGGACACGTTCGCTTCGACGGCGACGACCTCACCGAGCTGTCCCCGCGCGAACTGCGCGAGGTCCGCTCCAAGAAGATCAGCATGGTCTTCCAGCACTTCGCCCTCTTCCCGCACCGCTCCGTCCTGGAGAACGCGGCCTACGGGCTCGAGGTGCAGGGCATCGCGCGCGCCGAGCGGGAGAAGCGGGCCACCGAAGCCCTGCGTCTGGCCGGTCTCGAAGGGTGGGAGAAGTCCTTCCCCGACGAGCTGTCCGGCGGTATGCAGCAGCGTGTCGGTCTCGCACGTGCGCTTGCCACCGATGCCGATCTTCTGCTGATGGACGAGTCCTTCAGCGCGCTCGACCCGCTCATCCGGCGCGACATGCAGGATCAGCTGCTCGATCTGCAGAAGACGCTCAAGAAGACGATCGTTTTTATTACCCATGATCTCAACGAGGCCATGCGGCTCGGTGACCGTATCGCCGTCATGCGCGATGGGCGCATCGTGCAGATCGGCACCGCCGAGGACATCCTCGTCACTCCCGCCGATGACTACGTCGCCTCCTTCACCCAGGACGTCGACCGGTCCCGTGTGCTGACCGCGGGCGCCATCATGGGCACCCCCGCGGAGGGGTACCGGGCCTCCGACGCCCCGGCAAAGGTCTCCGAGGACACTCCGATCATCGAGCTGTTCACGCCCTGCTCCACCAGTGACATACCCGTCGCCGTCACCGGCGAGGACGGGAGTGTCGTGGGCGTCGTGCCCAGGGAGCGGCTGCTCGCCGTGCTCGGTGAGCCCATGAAGTCCGTCGAGAACAGTGACAGCGGTGAGCTGCGAGACACCGTCCCCACCCCGCGCGGTGAAGGGGACGGTCCGGTCGAGAAGGTGAACGCCGGTGCCTAGGATTCCCTTCGGTGACTGGGTCAACGATGTGGTCGAGTGGCTGCTCAACCACATGGCCTGGCTGTTCGATTTCCTGAAGACCTGCTTCGACGGTGTCTACACCGGCATCACCGATGTTCTGCAGGCGCCCGAGCCGCTGCTGCTCGTGGGTATCTTCGCCGTCATCGCCTTCTGGCTGCGCGGCACTCTGGCGGCCGTGCTGACGTTTGTGGGTCTGTGGTTCATCGACAACCTTGAGTTGTGGGACCACGCCATGCAGACCTTGTCGCTGGTGCTCGTCTCGACGCTCATCGCGTTGATCATCGGTGTGCCGCTCGGTATCTGGGCCGCTCGGTCCAATCGCGTGAGCGGGCTGTTCCGGCCCGTTCTCGACCTCATGCAGACGCTGCCGGCCATGGTCTACCTGATCCCGGCCATCCTGTTCTTCGGGTCCGGCGCTCCCGCCGGCATCGTCGCCACCCTGATCTTCGCGGTGCCGCCGGGCGTCCGGATGACCGAGCTGGGCATCCGCCAGGTCGACAAGGAGCTGGTCGAGGCCGCCGAGGCGTTCGGTACGAAGCCGGGCAACACCCTGCTGCGGGTGCAGCTGCCGCTCGCGCTGCCGACGATCATGGCCGGTGTCAACCAGGTCATCATGCTCGGTCTGTCCATGGCCGCCATCGCGGGCATGGTCGGCACCGAGGGTCTCGGTGCCGACGTCAACGAGGCCATCGGCCAGCTCAACGTCGGTCTGGGCGCCGAGTCCGGTATCGCCATCGTCATCCTGGCCATCTACCTCGACCGCATGACCAGCTCGCTCGGTCAGCAGGTCTCCCCGCTCGGCCGCCGCGCGCTCGCCAAGCTGCGTGCCGCGCAGGGCATGCAGATCTGGTCCTACCGGCCGCGTCCCGTCGTCGCCGTCGTGGGTGTCGTGGTTCTCGCGCTCGTCGCCGGGGGCATGGGGATCTTCGGTGGGTCCTCCACCTCTACCGCTTCCGACGACGGGACCAATGTCGGGCAGGGCAAGAAGCTCACCATCGGGTACATCCCCTGGGACGAGGGCGTCGCCTCCACGTACCTGTGGAAGGAGATCCTGGAGCAGCGCGGGTTCGAGGTCCAGGCCAAGCAGTTCGACGCGGGCCCCCTCTACACCTCGCTCGCCCAGGGCAGCGTCGACTTCGAGACCGACTCCTGGCTGCCGACCACGCACGCGCAGTACTGGAAGAAGTACGGCAAGGACCTCGAGGACCTCGGCGCCTGGTACGACGAGACGTCCCTGGAGCTGACGGTGCCCGCCTACATGGACGGCATCGACTCCCTCGCCGACCTCAAGGGCAAGGGCGCCCAGTTCGGTGGCAAGATCACCGGCATCGAGGCCAGCGCCGGTGAGACCGGGCTGCTCAAGAGCAAGGTCCTCAAGGCGTACGGCCTCGACAAGGAGTACAAGGTCGTCGACAGCTCCACCCCGGCGATGCTGGCGGAGCTGAAGCGCGCGTACGCCAAGAAGAAGCCGATCGTCGTGCCGCTCTGGTCGCCGCACTGGGCGTACAACGACTACAAGCTGAAGAAGCTGAAGGACCCGAAGGGTGTCTGGGGCAAGGGCGACGGCGTGCACTCGCTGGCCCGCAAGGGCTTCGGGAACGACAACCCCGAGGTCGCCAAGTGGCTCAAGGACTTCAAGATGAGCGAGAAGCAGCTCACCAGTCTCGAGGCCGAGATCAACAAGGCGGGCAAGGGCAAGCAGCAGGACGCCGTCAAGGCGTGGCTGAAGGCCAACCCGGGCGTCGTCGACACGTTCGCCCCTGTCGAGAAGAAGGACAGCGGCAGCGACTCCAAGGACCCGGTCAATGTAGCCTGGTTCCCCTGGGACGAGGACGTCGCCGTCACGTATCTGTGGAAGAACGTGCTGGAGAAGCGCGGCTACAAGCTCAACCTGAAGCAGATGGACGTCGGCCCGGTCTACACCGGTCTCGCCAGCGGTGACCTCGACGTCAACTTCGACGCCTGGCTGCCGCACGCCCAGAGCAACTACTGGGAGAAGAGCAAGGACAACCTCGTCGACCTGGGCAGCTGGTACAGCCCGACCTCGCTGGAGGTCGCCGTTCCGTCGTACGTGAAGGGCGTCAAGTCCCTCGCGGACCTCAAGGGCAAGGCCGACACCTTCGACGGCCGGATCATCGGCATCGAGCCGGGCACCGGCGAGATGAACCTCCTCAAGAAGGAGGTGCTCCCCGGCTACGGCCTGGACAAGGAGTACAAGGTCGTCGACGGCTCCACCCCGGCGATGCTGGCGGAGCTGAAGCGCGCGTACGCCAAGAAGGAGCCGGTCGCCGTCGTGCTCTGGTCACCGCACTGGGCGTACAGCGAGTACGAGCTGACCAAGCTGGCCGACCCGAAGAAGAAGTTCGGCGAGGGCAACACCATCCGGACCATCGCCCACAAGTCCTTCCCCGGCGACTACCCGCAGCTCACGAAGTGGTTCAAGAACTTCAAGATGAGCGAGGACGAGCTGGGCAGCCTGGAGGCCGAGATCAAGAAGCGCGGTCAGGGCCAGGAGGAGAAGGCCGTCTCCGCGTGGCTCGAGACGCATCAGGACGTCGAGAAGCGGATGACCGCCTCCTGACCGTCCGACGCCTGACGCCCCCTCGCGGGTGAACGAAAGGGTGGGTTCCGCCGTAGCAGAGGTTGCGGGGGGACCCACCTTTCGTGCGTTCCGTGACCCGGGACGCCCCTGATCGTGACCCACCGCTTACCGCGCTCGCATGAAACCGTCGGACGAACATGCGTAGGGTGCATTCAAACGAGCAGAGCAATGCGGTGGGAGGGAGCGGACCCATGGACGAGCACAAGGAGTCGTTGCGCGTGGGCGCGGCTGTCCGGCGCCGGCGCCGGACGCTCGAGCTGACCCTCTCCGCCGTCGCCGAGCGTAGCGGCCTGTCCGTGCCCTTCCTCAGCCAGGTGGAGAACGAGCGGGCCCGGCCCAGCCAGCGCTCCCTGGAGAAGGTCGCCGACGCCCTCGGCACCACCGCCGTCGAGCTCCTCGCCGCCGCCGATCCCGCCCGCACCGTCGACCTCGTACGCGCCGACGACACGAGCGTCGAGGACGGTACGGACCCCGTCGTACGGTCCCTCGTGCGCGGGCACCACCAGATGCACGCCCAGGAGTTCGTGGGGGACCACGATCCGGGGCGCGAGTTCCAGCTCCGCAACGACGTCCTCATGCATGTCACCGGGGGAGCTGTCGAGGTGGAGGCCGAGGGGCGCGCCTATCGGCTCGTGCGCGGCGACACCTTGTACCTGACCGGGGGCGTACGGCATCGGTGGCGGGCGACCGTGGCCGAGGCGCGGGTCCTCGTCGTGGCGGTCGCCGAGCACATCGACGCGGTCGACGAGCCCGGACCGAAGTAGCCGCCCGTCGTGCGTGTGGTGTCCCTGGTCCCGTCGCTGACCGAGGCCGTCGCGGTGACGTCGCCGGATGTCCTGGTGGGGGCCACCGACTGGTGCAGCCATCCCGTGGGGCTCGAGGTGGCTCGCGTGGGTGGGACCAAGAATCCTGATGTGCCGGCCGTCCTCGCCCTCCGTCCCGATCTCGTTCTTGCCAACGAGGAGGAGAACCGGGAGCCCGATCTGGCGGCCTTGCGCGCCGCCGGGGTCGAGGTGCTCGTCACTGTCGTGCGTGAACTGGACGACGCGTGGGGTGAGTTGGAGCGCCTTCTGCTTGCCTGTGGGAGCTCCTCGCGGCCGCGCTGGCTCGATGAGGCCGAGGCCGCCTGGTCGGCCGTCGCTCCTGTCGAGCCGCCCCTGCGGGGTGTCGTGCCCGTCTGGCGGCGGCCCTGGATGGTGCTCGGGCGGGACACCTTCGCCGGTGATCTGCTCCGGCGGCTCGGTGTCGAGAACGTGTACGCCGGTCATGCCGAGCGGTATCCGCGGATTCCGCTCGATGAGCTGCGGGCCGTCGGGGCGGACCTCGTGGTGCTGCCCGACGAGCCGTACCGGTTCACCGCCGACGACGGGCCCGAGGCGTTCGACGTTCCCGCCGCGCTCGTCAGCGGGCGCCATCTCACCTGGTACGGGCCTTCGCTCGGGGAGGCGGCGCGGGTGCTCTCCGACGGCCTGCGGGCCGCGTACGGGCGCTGAGGTCAGGCCCGTACCGGGGCGGGCGGGGCCAGGAGGCGGCCGTTGAGGAGGCCTCGTGTCGTGTGCAGCGCGGCTGTCGCCCAGGCCGTCACCAGGACCGCGTAGAGCGCGACGGCCAGGACGTCGAAGACCGGCAGGCCCGTGCGCGCGGCCAGGCCCTCCGCGCCCGTCACGCAGGTGCCGACCGGGAAGGTGAACGCCCACCACGTCATCGAGAAGCGCAGGCCGCCGCGTCGTGCCCGCGCCACCAGGGCCACGGCCAGCGCCAGCCACAGGAGGGCGAAACCCGTCACGGGGACGCCGTAGAGGATCGCGAACGCCTTGAAGCCGTGGGCGTAGGCGGCGGGGAGGGTGCCGGCCGCCGCGTCCGCGAACTTGTTCACCGCCGTCGTCGACTGGCCCAGCGGGCCCAGGACCAGGAAGAGCGCCGGGGTCAGGGCCAGGGGGAGCGGCCCCGTCGTCACCAGGCGGGCGAAGATCAGGGGCAGCATGACGAGCGTCGCCAGGAGGCTCATGCCGAACATCGCGTAGCAGGCGAGGAGCAGGGTCTGCTGCCAGGCGCCGGGCGGCAGGTGCGCGAGGAGCAGCGGGCCGAGCGCCGCGGAGACCATGGGCGCCACCACCGGCAGGAGCCATACCGGTGAGGCCTGGCCCGGCTCGATGCGGTGCCTCGTCACCATCAGGTACGGGACCGCCACCGCCGCTGCCAGCCCGGTCAGCGTGCCGACGGTGAACAGCACCGTGTCGATCGCCAGCGCCGCCTCTTCGCCGATCCAGTCGCGGCCCACGAGCATCGTGCCGCCGCCCACCGCAAGGAGCGCCATCGACAGGCAGCCGTAGAACGGGGCCGCCGCCGGGTCGAGCAGATGGGCCCGTGCCTGGTCGCGGTGGTGGGTCCAGTGCAGGGCCCTCGCGGTGAGCAGCGCGAGGAGCGCCGCGAAGGACAGCGCCCAGATCGCCGTGCACGCCGGCCGCAGTCCGGTGAAGTCCAGCGGCAGGGTCGCGCCCGCGTTCGCGACGATGGCGGTGCCCATGACGGCGGCGTACCAGTGGGGGCCCAGGTGGCGGACGGCGGCGGCGCGGGGCGCCGGGGCTGCGGTGGGGTGGGCGACGGTGACCATGACTCCACCGTCGCGTGTAGGCTCCGGCCCCACCAGGGACGTTGTCACTATGGGGGCATAAGCTGCCTTTATGAGCAGCAGCAAGGAGCGCGGCGAGTCCCCCGGCCCCCCTGCGCAGCCGCCGCCGGGCATGTTGGCGCATCGCGTGCCCGACCTCGGTGCCCTGGAACTTCTGCTGGCCGTGGCCCGGCTCGGGAGTCTCGGGGGCGCCGCGCGCGAACTCGGCATCACCCAGCCCGCCGCGAGCAGCCGGATCCGGTCGATGGAGCGGCAGCTCGGGCTCGCCCTCGTCGACCGTTCGCCGCGCGGGTCCCGGCTCACCGCGACGGGCGCCCTCGTCACGGACTGGGCGCGGCGCGTCGTCGAGGCGGCCGAGGAGTTCGACGCCGGGGCGCAGGCGCTGCGCGACCGGCGGGACTCGCGGCTGCGGGTCGCCGCCAGCATGACCATCGCCGAGTATCTGCTGCCGCGCTGGCTGATCGCGTTGCGGGCGGCGCGGCCCGACACGGCGGTGTCGTTGCTCGCCGGGAACTCGGCGGCGGTCGCCGAGCGGTTGCTCGCGGGGGAGGCGGATCTGGGGTTCGTGGAGGGGCTGTCGGTTCCGGCGGGGCTCGACGCGACCGTCATCGCCCACGATCACCTGATCGTCGTGGCCGCGCCGAGCCATCCGTGGGTGCGTCGGCGGCGGCCGCTCACGGCGGAGGAGCTTGCCGCCACGCCGCTCATCCTGCGGGAGGAGGGGTCGGGGACTCGGCAGGTGCTCGACGCGGCGCTCGGCGGGCTCGCCCGGCCGCTCATCGAGCTGTCCTCGACCACTGCGGTGAAGGCGGCGGCGGTCAGCGGGGCCGGGCCGTCCGTGCTGAGTGAGCTGGCTGTGGGGGAGGAGCTTTCCGCGCGGCGGCTCGTGCGGGTGCCCATGGAGGGGGCTCGGCTTGCTCGGGATCTTCGGGCGGTCTGGCCTGCGGGGCACCTGCCGGTGGGGCCTGCCAGGGATTTGCTGGGGTTGACCCGGTCGGCCTGAGTTTTTCTACGGGGGTTCCGTGCGGCGGGTTGCGGTTCGGGTCACGGGGCTCCGCCCCGGACCCCGCTCCTCAATCGCCGGAGGGGCTTGATTGGGTGGTCGCCGGAGGACCCCAAGTGGGCTGACCACCGGAGGGGCTGCAGTGGGTCGACCGCCGGAGGCCTGGCTTGAGTGGTCAGAATCCGTGCGGGGCCGATGCCGCTCGTGTCAGGCCCCTCGTCACCCGTGTGTCCTCGCCCATCTCCGGGTGCCACTGGACGCCCATCACCCAGGTCATTCCGGGCAGCTCCACCGCCTCGATCGTGCCGTCCGCCGCGTGGGCCGAGGCGACCAGGCCGCGGCCGAGGCGGTCGACGGCCTGGTGGTGGTAGGTCGGGACGTCCGACGGTTCCGGGACCAGGTCGCCGTAGCGGGTGCCGGGGACCGGGGTCACGGTGTGGCGGCCGAACGTGCCGACCTCCTTCACGTGGCCGTCCAGGTGCTGCGTCAGCGTCCCGCCGAGCGCCACGTTCAGGAGCTGCATGCCGCGGCAGACCCCGAGCAGCGGGGTGCCTGAGGTCATCGCGGCGCGGATCAGGGCGAGCTCCCAGGTGTCCCGCTCCGTCGCGGCCGGGCCCGTACGCGGGTCGCGCTCGGCGCCGTAGCGGCCGGGGTCCACGTCGGGGCCGCCCGCGACGATCACGCCGTCGAGCCGCGCCACCACCGACGGGGCGTTGACCGCGGCGTCGGGCGGCAGCATGACGGCGATGCCGCCCGAACTCTGGACCAGCTCCGGGTAGCCGACCGGGAGCAGCGCGGCGGGCAGCTCCCACACGCCCCAGCGGGTCTGCTTCTCCAGATAGGTGCTGATGCCTATCAGCGGCCTCACCATGGTGCCGTGCTCCCCAACCTCGGCCGTGCTGTGTGCGGTGCGGTCTTCTCCGGTCCGGCCGGCCTCAGAGCGTAGGTGATCGTCGCGCGGGCCACCGGGGCGTTCAGCATGCGGGCACCTCATTGGCATGGCTCCGCACCATTGCGGAACCGTCGTCAGGTCAAGAAGCCGCGCAGCAGCGCCGCCGTGCCGCCGCAGTGCTCGCGCGTCATCTCCCGCGCGCCGTCCGCGTCGCCGTCGAGCACCGCCTCCACCAGCGCGGTGTGCTGGCGCTGGGAGTGCTCCAGGTTCCGTACGAGCAGGGGGATGCAGTCCAGGAGGTCGTTCAGTGCGGCGCGGACCGCCGCGTACTGGGCGGCCAGCGACGGGGAGCCGCACAGGTCGGCGAGGGTGAGGTGGAGGAGGGTGTCCTGGCGGCGGTAGTCGGCGAGCGGCGCGTCGTGGGTGGCGGCGAGGGCTGTGCGCAGTCGCGCGGCCCCGTTCTCGTCGAGGGGGTGCGCCGCGCACAGGCCCGCCGCGCCCACCTCCAGGACCTCCCTGAAGCGCAGGACGTCCTCGATGTCGACGCCCTCCACGCGGCGCCGCAGCTCGTCCTCGCCCGCCGCGCCCGAGCGCGGCAGCACGAACGTGCCGCCGTAGCGGCCGCGCCGCGACTCCACCAGGCCCTGGTCCTGCAACACCTTCAGGACTTCCCGGAGCGTGACGCGGCTGATGCCGAGCCGGTCCGCCAACTCCCGCTCCGACGGCAGCCGTTCGCCGCCCGGGACCAGCCCGAGGCGGACGACCTGGAGTATCTGTTCGAGGGCCTCCTCGAACCCGTTGCCCGCCCGCACCGGGCGCAGCACCGTGCCGAGGCCGCCCGCGCCGTCCGTGTGCGCCATACGGACCGGTCCCCTTCCCAAGCAATGGTCTGCGGCAATACCTTATGGCTCCCGGCCGACCCGGGGGACCCCCGGGACCCCCGGGATCCAAGGAGGTTTCTTCCGTGGCAGACCGCACACCCCCGCTCGGCGTGGAGGAGCTGCACGCCCTGGTCGCGGGCGGCGAGATCGACACCGTGGTCCTCGCCTTCCCCGACATGCAGGGGCGGCTCCAGGGCAAGCGGTTCGCCGCCCGCTTCTTCCTCGACGAGGTCCTGCACCACGGCACCGAGGGCTGCAACTACCTGCTCGCCGTCGACGCCGAGATGAACACCGTCGAGGGCTACGCCATGTCGTCCTGGGACCGCGGCTACGGCGACTTCGCCATGCGCCCCGACCCGGCCACCCTGCGCCGCGTCCCCTGGCACCCGGGCACCGCGATGCTTATCGCCGACCTCGCCTGGGAGGACGGCTCGCCCGTCGTCGCCGCGCCCCGGCAGATCCTGCGCCGCCAGCTCGACCGTCTCGCCGAGCACGGCCTGCGCGCCCAGGCCGGCACCGAGCTGGAGTTCATCGTCTTCAAGGACAGCTACGAGCGGGCCTGGGACGCCAACTACCGCGGTCTCACCCCGGCCAACCAGTACAACATCGACTACTCGATCCTCGGCACCGGCCGCATCGAGCCCCTCCTGCGCCGCATCCGCAACGAGATGGCGGGCGCGGGCCTCACCGTCGAGTCCGCCAAGGGCGAGTGCAACCCGGGACAGCACGAGATCGTTTTCCGCTACGACGAGGCCCTCACCACCTGCGACCAGCACGCGATCTACAAGACGGGCGCCAAGGAGATCGCCGCGCAGGAAGGCGTCTCGCTCACCTTCATGGCCAAGTACGACGAGCGCGAGGGCAACTCCTGCCACATCCATCTCTCCCTCACCGACGAGGCGGGTACGAGCGTGATGGCGGGCCCGGACGGGATGTCCCAGGTCATGCGCCACTTCCTCGCCGGGCAGCTCGCCGCCCTGCGGGACTTCTCCCTGCTCTACGCCCCGCACATCAACTCCTACAAGCGGTTCAAGGCGGGGTCGTTCGCCCCGACCGCCGTCGCCTGGGGGCACGACAACCGCACCTGCGCCCTGCGCGTCGTCGGCCACGGCCCCTCGCTCCGCTTCGAGAACCGGCTCCCCGGCGGCGACGTCAATCCGCACCTCGCCGTCGCGGGCCTGGTCGCTGCCGGTCTGCACGGCATCGAGCACAAACTCGACCTCCCCGACGCTTGCGCGGGCAACGCCTACGACGCCGGGTACGAGCACGTCCCCACCACCCTGCGCGAAGCCGCCGAGCTCTGGGAGAACAGCCCCATCGCCGCGGCGGCCTTCGGCGAGGAGGTCGTCGCCCACTACCGCAACATGGCCCGGGTCGAGACCGACGCCTTCGACGCCGCGGTGACCGACTGGGAGCTGCGCCGCTCCTTCGAACGCATGTGAGGACCCTCTGTTGTCCCAGCTGTTGTCCCAGCCGCCTCTCGAGGTGCTGAACCCCGCGACCGAAGAGGTCGTCGCCACCGTCCCCGCCGCCACCCCCGAGGACATCGACACCGCCGTCGTACGCGCCGTCCGCGCCCAGCGCTCCTGGGCGGCCGTCGCCCCCGCCGACCGGGCCCGGCTCCTGCGCCGCTTCGCCGACACCGTCGACCAACACGTCGAAGAACTGGCCCGGTTGGAGGTCCGCGAAGCCGGACACCTCCTCGGCAACGCCCGCTGGGAAGCCGGGAACGTACGCGATCTGCTCCTCTACGCGGCCGGTGGCGCCGAACGGTTGAACGGGGCGCAGATTCCCGTACCCGGCGGCTGGAACGTCACCTTCCACGAACCCCTCGGCGTCGTCGGCGTCATCGCCCCCTGGAACTTCCCCCTGCCGATCGCCGCATGGGGCACCGCCCCCGCGCTCGCGGCAGGCAACGCCGTCGTCCTCAAACCCGCCGAGACGACCCCGCTGACCGCACTCCGCCTCGCCGAACTCGCCCTGGAGGCCGGTCTGCCCGAGGGCCTCTTCCAGGTCGTTCCGGGGCACGGGCACGTCGCGGGCCGCGCCCTTGTCGACCACCCGGGCGTCGCCAAGATCGTCTTCACCGGGTCCACCCGCACCGGCCGCGAGGTCATGGAGCGCTGCGCCGCGCAGGTCAAACCCGTCACCCTCGAACTCGGCGGCAAGAGCCCCAACATCGTCTTCGCCGACGCGGACCTGCCCCGCGCCCTCGATCCCTTCTCCTTCCTCGACAACTCGGGGCAGGACTGCTGCGCCCGCACCCGCGTCCTCGTCCAGGAGTCGGTGTACGAGGAGTGCGCGGCGCTCCTCGGGGACGCGATCGGCGCCGTCGTCGTCGGCGATCCGCTCGACGACAAGACGCAGATGGGGCCGCTCATCTCGCGCCGGCAGCTCGACCGCGTACGGGGAATGGTGCCCGACGCCGCCGACGGCATCCGGGGCAGCGCGCCCACCGGGCCCGGGTTCTGGTTCCCGCCGACCGTGCTCACGGGGGAGGCGGCCGACTCCCCGGCGGCCACCGAGGAGATCTTCGGGCCCGTCGCGGTGCTGCTCCCGTTCACCGACGAGCAGGACGCGATCCGCCTGGCCGACGCGACCCCGTACGGGCTCGCCGGTTCGCTCTGGACCCGCGACCTGGGCCGCGCCCTGCGCGTGTCCGGCGCCGTCCGCGCCGGGAACCTGTCCGTGAACTCGCACTCGGCCGTCCGCTACTCCACCCCGTTCGGCGGCTTCAAGCAATCCGGGCTCGGGCGCGAGCTGGGGCCCGACGCGCTGACCGCCTTCACCGAGACCAAGAACGTCTTCATCAGCACGGAGGGCCCTTCCCAGTGACCGATTCGCAGGACACCATCTGCCGCCGTCTCGTCGGCCGCACCGCCGTCGTCACCGGCGCCGGGAGCGGCATCGGCCTCGCCACCGTCCGCCGCCTCGCCTCCGAGGGCGCCCACGTCGTCTGCGGCGACATCGACGAGGTGACGGGGAAGAAGGCCGCCGAGGAGGTGGGCGGGGTCTTCGTGCGGGTCGACGTCACCGACGCCGAGCAGGTCGAGGCGCTGTTCCGTACCGCCTACGACACCTACGGTTCCGTCGACGTCGCCTTCAACAACGCGGGGATCTCGCCGCCCGACGACGACTCCATCCTCGACACGGGCCTGGAGGCGTGGAAGCGCGTCCAGGACGTCAATCTCACCTCCGTGTACCTGTGCTGCAAGGCGGCGATCCCGTACATGCGGCGCCAGGGCAAGGGGTCGATCATCAACACGGCGTCGTTCGTCGCGCGGATGGGCGCCGCCACCTCCCAGATCTCGTACACCGCCTCCAAGGGCGGCGTCCTCGCCATGTCGCGCGAGCTGGGCGTGCAGTTCGCGCGGGAGGGCATCCGGGTGAACGCCCTGTGCCCGGGTCCGGTGAACACGCCGCTCCTCCAGGAACTGTTCGCCAAGGACCCGGAGCGGGCCGCGCGGCGCCTCGTGCACATTCCGGTCGGGCGGTTCGCCGAGGCCGACGAGATCGCCGCCGCCGTCGCCTTCCTCGCCAGCGACGACGCCGCCTTCGTCAACGCCACCGACTTCCTTGTTGACGGCGGCATTTCGGGCGCGTACGTCACGCCTCTGTAGGGGACACGCCACATCGGTGTACGGTCCCCGAATGCGTAACAGAGATGTTGCCGCGTGGACCTCGGCCGTGGTCACCTCCCTGGTGGCCGCGGCTCTCGTCTCTCCTGCGGCCGCCGCCACGTCCGCGTCCCCCACCACGTCCCGGGCCTGCCCGCAGCTGTCGGAGAAGCTGCCCTGGTACGGGCACAACCGCGCCAAGCTCCAGCGCACGATCGACGAACGGGGCAGCTGCAACGGCCACCGGGGCCCGCGCCCCGTCGCCGCGTTCGACTGGGACAACACCGTCTCCAAGAACGACGTCACCGACGCGACCATCGCCTGGTCCCTCAAGCACGACAAGATCCTGCGCCCCGCGAGCTGGAAGAAGACCAGCAAGTGGCTGACGGACGACGCCGACAAGGCGCTCACCGCCGCCTGCGGCACCCGCGTCCCCGTCGGCTCCCCGCTGCCCACCTCCACCGACACCGACTGCACGGACGAGATCTTCAACATCCGCGAGTCCGGCAAGACGATGAGCGGCGCCGCCGCCTTCGCGGGCGACTGGAACCACCGCCGCACCGTCCCCCAGTACGCCTGGGTGCCGCAGCTCTTCGCCGGGCACACCGTCCCCGAACTGGAGTCGTACGCGGCCGCCGCCCGCAAGGAGGCGCTCGCCGCTCCGGTCGGCGCCACCCAGAAGCTCGGCACGCACACCATCCCCGGCTACGTCCGCTACTACGCGCAGCAGCGCGACCTGATCCGTACGCTGCAGAAGGCCGGCTTCGACGTGTGGATCGTGTCCGCCGGGTCCGAGCCGGTGACGGAGGTCTGGTCGCGCGGCGTCGGCATCGACCGCGCGCACACCGTCGCGATCCGCTCCGTACTGGACCGCAAGGGCCGCATCACCCCGTACAACGAGGGCTGCGGCGGCGTCGGGCGGACCCAGGGCGAGGCCATCCCGTACATCGACGGCAAGCGCTGCTGGATCAACCAGGAGATCTACGGTGTGCAGGGCAAGGCCGCCTGGAAGAAGCAGAGCTTCGGCAAGCGCATCGCGCTCGGCGGCGGCGACGCCGACACCGACGTGACCTTCGTCGGCGACGCGACCGGCGCCCACCTCGTCCTCAACCGGAACAAGAACGAGATCATGTGCCGCGCCTACGACAACGCCGACGGACGCTGGGTCGCCAACCCCATGTTCATCGAGCCGCTGCCGCGGAAGCCCGGCACGTACCCCTGCTCGACCGCGGCCTACAACCTTCCCGAGGGCGGGTTCGGGCCGCTGCACCGGGCGGACGGCTCGGTCGTACCCGATCAGGTCGACTCCGTGCACTGAACCACGGGCCGGGGCCGCGCGCCCCACAGTGCCGGGACGAGCGTGACACCGCCGCCCGGCAGGTACCCGGACCCGCACGCCCCGGCCACCGAACGCTGGTGGCACGGGGCGGCGTGGACCAAGGCCCCCGGTCAGAGGAAGGTGTAGCCCTCACCGCGATACGTGGGCACGGTCTCGGTGATCGCGTCCCCCGCCACGAGGTGCAACGCCTCGAACCGCTCGCACAGTTCACCGGCCTTCGCGTGCCGGAACCACACCTTGTCGCCGATGAGCAGATCGTCGGCGGCCGAGCCGAGCAGCGGCGTCTGCACCTCGCCGGGCCCCTCCTGGGCGTCGTAGCGCAGCCCCTCCGGCAGATACGGCACCGGGAGCCGGTCCGGGCCCGCCGCACCCGACGCCGGGTAGCCGCCGCCGAGCACGGTGACGACGCCGACACCGGGCCTGCGCACGACCGGCTGGGCGAACAGCGCGGCCGGACGCCCGCTGAAGGAGGTGTAGTTGTCGAAGAGGCGCGGCACGTAGAGCCCCGAGCCCGCGGCGATCTCGGTGACCGAGTCCTCGGCGGCGGTGTGCTGGACGCTCCCGGTCCCGCCGCCGTTGACGAACTCCAGGTCCGGCGCGACCGCGCGCACGGCCCGCACCACCTCCGCGCGGCGCACGGCCAGCTCCTTGCGCGCCGCCGCCTGCATCAGCCGGATCGCCCGGGACCGCACGGGACGCCCCGCCAGCGCGTCGCCGACCCCGGCCACATGCCCCTCGTACGCCATGATCCCGACGAGCCGGAACCCGGGCCTGCGCCCCACCGACCTTGCCAGTTCGGCGAGTTGGGCCGGGGTGCGCAGAGGCGAACGCAGGGCGCCGATCCGCACGCGCCCGCCGAGCACCTGCCACGAGGTGTCGAGCTCCAGGCAGACCCGGATCTCCTCACGGCCCCCGTCCCGGGCACTGTCGATCAGCTGCAACTGCGCCGGGTCGTCGACCATCACGGTCACGGCGGCGGCCAGCTTCGGATCGTGCGCCAGCTCGGCGTAGGCGGCCCGGTCGGCCGACGGATAGGCGAGCAGGACGTCCTCGAACCCGGACCGCGCCAGCCAGATCGACTCCGCCAGCGTGAACGACATGATCCCGGCGAACCCGTCCCTGGCGAGGACCCGCTCCAGCAGGGCCCGGCACCGTACGGACTTGCTGGCCACCCGGATCGGCTTCCCGGCGGCACGGCGCAGAAGGTCGTCGGCGTTGGCGTCGAAGGCGTCCAGATCCACGAGCGCCAGCGGGGCGTCGAGGTGTGCGGTGGCCCGGTCGAAGCGGGCCCGGTCGGCGGCGCGCGGTGTCATGGACGCAGCCTGCCAGACCCGATTACCGCAGGGTAGAGGGACGTTCCGGGCAGATCGGCCGCGGGCGTGGACTGTGTGGCCCGGTCCATGGGCGGGCCCGTTAGAGTGACGCGCACGCAGGCTGAGGAAACGGGGAGGCATGAGCACGGAAGCCCGCAGCGTCCCGCCGCGCCCCTCGACCCCACCACGCCCGGCCCAGCCCCCCGCGACGCCCCCCATGCCGACGACCCCACCCCCACCGACCCCGTCCTCCCGCCTCCCGGACACCCCACCACAGCCCTCGGCCACCCGAGCGACACATCTCCCGCCCCAGGCAAACCCCGCCAGGGGCGCGGGGAACGGCGCGAGCAACCACGACGGCGCCGCACAAGCGAACACCCCGACGGCCCCCCGAGCCACGCCGATCCCGCCGCAGGCACACCCCGCCAGGGGCGCGGGGAACGGCGCGCCCAGCCACGACGGCGCCGC
>NZ_JAOCNE010000003.1:231901-234127 GCF_056172735.1 Streptomyces sp. R818 | reverse complement strand
GGGCCCTGCTCCTGGCCGCGTCCCTCCACCTGTGGCGCACCCACCGCCTCGGCCGCCGCCGCTGACCACGGCTCCAGCAGGACACCGCCTCAGCCCCCGTCGCCGACGGCCTTCACCGCCGCCTTCGCCACGTCCTCCACCAGCGCGATCCCGTCGTCCTTGGTGGTGCTCCCGTTGGACACGACGGCGACGAGGTACCGCTTCCCGGCGACGCCGACCCGCCCGACGCTGTTGATGTCCCACAGCTCGGTGGTGGACCGCCGCAGCCAGCCGTTCTTCAGCTCGGTCGCGTCTCCGGCCGAGGCCGCCGCGGAGACGCCCCACGCCTGGTCGGCCTCGACGTCGCCCATCAGCTCCTGCATGTACGCGCGTGATGCCGCGTCCAGCACCGAGTCGCCGACGCCGAACACCTGCTTGAGCAGGACGAGCTGGTCGGCGGCCGTGGTCTGGGTGAGGCCCCACAGCGGTCCGTCGCCGCCGGTGGTCCCGGTCAGGCCGAGGCGGTCGTTGGCCGCGTCGAGGCCGTCCGCCCCGCCGATGGTGTTCCACAGGGCGGTCGTCGCGTCGTTGTCGCTGCGCTCGATCATCGCGGTGGCGTACGTCTTCTCCTGGGCGGTCAGCGCCCGGCCCTCGTCCTGCGCCGCCAGGAGCAGCGCGGCGAGCACGTCGACCTTCACGATGCTGGCGGTGTCGTACGTCCCGTCGCCGGACGCGTACGCGGCGCTCGTCCCGCCGGTCACGTCGAGCACGGCCACGGAGACCTCGCCGCCGAAGCCGTCGTACGTGGCGGCCGCCGCGCGCACGGCCTCGGCGAGCTGGGCGTCCCGGTCCACGGAGCTCCTCTCGGGGGTGGCCTTCGCGGTCGTCGAGGTGGTCGAGACCTTGGAGACGAGCGCGGTCGCGTCGTGCGCCTGCGCCTTCACGTAGACCGTAGTGCCGGCGGTGGCGGCGAGGAGCACCGCCGAGGCGACGGCGGCATGGACGACAGGGCGCCGGCGACGGGTGCCGCGGGGTCCGTGGGACGCGTGGGACATGAGGCCGATGCTGCGGCGCCGTCCTGTGCGCACCATGAGCCGCACCTCAGGGTCCGCTGAGAATCCGCCCCCGGCCGCTCGGTAGGGTCGGTGACCGTGGCGAACAAGAACATCCCCGACCCCGGCTTCTCCGACGACGACGGCTCCGCGGACCCGCGCCTGACCGAGGCCCTGACCGCCTGGCACCAGGACCGCACGGCCCACGGCCCGGTCCTGGAGGCGCTGAAGGGGGCCCGCCTCCTGGTCCCCGTCGTCGCGGTCCTCGGAGAGGTCGAGGAGGACGAGAACGGCTTGCGCCGCGAGAAGACCAGCGACATGGCGGTCCCCACCCTGAAGGCGGGCAGCCGCACCGCGCTCCCCGCCTTCACCTCCACCCGCTCCCTCGCGCTGTGGGACCCCGAGGCCCGCCCGGTCGCCGTCCCGCTGCACCAGGCGCTCCAGGCCGCCGCCCACGAGAAGGCCGACACGGTCGTCCTCGACCTCGCGGGCCCGGTCCCGTACGAGATCACGGGCGCCGCGCTCTACGCCCTCGCCGAGGGCCGCACCTCCGCCGACCCGCTGGCCGACCCGGCGGTCACCGGCGCCGTGCGCGCCGCGGTCGCCGCCGAGCCCGGGGTGGACCGGGCGCACCTGGGCCCGGGTCCCGCGGACGGCATCCTGGCTCTGGTCATCGCCCCCGGCGCGGACCCGGCGGCCACCGCGCAGGCCGTGGCCGGGCGGATCGCCGCCGACGAAACACTGAGGGCCCGCCTGGTGCGCGGCCTCGACCTGGCACTTCTGCCGGCCGAGGCGACGCCGCCGGGCGAGCCCCTCTACGTACGGGAAAGCTGAGCGGGAGAGCTGAGCGGGAAAACTGAGCGGGCTAGCCGTAGACGGCGCCCGTGTACTTCTCGCCCGGGCCCTGCCCCGGCTCGTCCGGGACGAGGGATGCCTCGCGGAACGCCAGCTGGAGCGACTTCAGGCCGTCGCGCAGCGGCGCCGCGTGGAAGGAGCTGATCTCCGTGGCGCTGCCGTCGAGCAGTCCGGCCAGGGCGTGGATCAGCTTGCGGGCCTCGTCCAGGTCCTTGTGGGCGTCGCCCTCCTCGGTCAGCCCCAGCTTCACCGCGGCGGCGCTCATCAGGTTCACCGCGACCGTCACGATGACCTCTACGGCGGGCACCTCGGCGATGTCGCGGGTCAGCGCGTCGTAGTC
>NZ_JAOCNE010000003.1:228847-231257 GCF_056172735.1 Streptomyces sp. R818 | reverse complement strand
TTGAGCTCGCTCAGGAGTACGACCTCGACCTGGTCGAGGTGGCGGCGACGGCCCGTCCGCCCGTCTGCAAGCTCATGGACTACGGCAAGTTCAAGTACGAGTCGGCCATGAAGGCCCGTGAGGCGCGCAAGAACCAGGCGCACACGGTCATCAAGGAGATGAAGCTCCGGCCGAAGATCGACCCGCACGACTATGACACCAAGAAGGGTCACGTCGTCCGGTTCCTCAAGCAGGGCGACAAGGTCAAGATCACGATCATGTTCCGTGGTCGCGAGCAGTCCCGGCCGGAGCTCGGCTACCGACTGCTGCAGCGTCTCGCGAACGACGTCGAGGACCTCGGTTTCGTCGAGTCGAACCCGAAGCAGGACGGTCGAAACATGATCATGGTCCTCGGTCCGCACAAGAAGAAGACCGAGGCGATGGCCGAGGCCCGTGAGGCGCAGGCCGCACGCAAGGCCGACGCGAAGGCCAACCCCGGCAAGTCGCAGAACGCGGCTGAGGGCGAGGGCGCCGAGGCGCCCGCCGAAACCCCCGCCGAGGCACCTGCCGAGGCATGATCCGGCGGCGTACAGCCTGTGCGCCACGGATACCAACCGACACAACTGACGTTCCCGCACGGCCGGTCCGGGCCCATGGCACGGACCGGCCGGGAGCGCCACCGACGAGGAGATAACGGCGCTATGCCGAAGAACAAGTCGCACAGCGGTGCCAGCAAGCGCTTCAAGATCACCGGCTCCGGCAAGGTGCTCCGTGAGCGCGCCGGCAAGCGCCACCTGCTCGAGCACAAGTCGTCCCGCGTGACGCGCCGCCTCACCGGCAACGCCGAGATGGCCCCGGGCGACGCCGCGAAGATCAAGAAGCTTCTCGGCAAGTGACCTGCCGGCGCTTCGGCGCCGCGCACGTCGGCTGAACCGGGACCTATTCGAATTCGGGTCGGGTGAGTCAACCCCGGCCCCGCTACAAGGAGTCAACAAGTGGCACGCGTCAAGCGCGCAGTCAACGCGCACAAGAAGCGTCGGGCGATCCTCGAGCAGGCCAGCGGCTACCGCGGTCAGCGTTCGCGTCTGTACCGCAAGGCCAAGGAGCAGGTCACCCACTCCCTGGTCTACAACTACAACGACCGCAAGAAGCGCAAGGGCGACTTCCGTCAGCTGTGGATCCAGCGCATCAACGCCGCTGCCCGCCAGAACGGCATGACGTACAACCGCCTCATCCAGGGTCTGAAGGCCGCCAACATCGAGGTGGACCGCAAGATCCTCGCGGAGCTGGCCGTCAACGACGCGAACGCCTTCGCGGCGCTCGTCGAGGTTGCGCAGAAGGCGCTGCCCGCGGACGTCAACGCCCCTAAGGCTGCCGCCTGATTTTCGGGTTGACCTGTGCTTCGGACCCGTAGGCCTGCTGGTCTGCGGGTCCGAGTGCGTCTGCCCCCGTCCGTTCTTCGCGGGCCCTCCCGCCGTCGTGGTTGCTCGCGCAGTTCCCCGCGCCCCTCACGGGGCGCTCCCTTCCCTAGGTGAGTTTCTATGGTTGCCGCCCCCGAGTTGATCTCCCCCAAGTCCTCTCGTGTTTCCGCTGCCCGGCGGCTCGGCAAGCGGAATTTCCGGGGGAAGGAGCGGCTGTTTCTCGCCGAGGGGCCGCAGGCCGTGCGGGAGGCCGCCGCGCACGGGGCGCTCGTGGAGATGTTCGCGACCGTCGACGCCGCGGAGCGCTACGCCGACATCGTCGCCGGGGCCCGCGCCGTCGACGCCCGGGTGCACCTCGCCGACGAGGACGTCATCGCCGACATCTCCACGACCGTGACCCCGCAGGGGCTCGTCGGGGTCTGCCGGTTCCTGGACACGCCGTTCGAGGAGATCCTCGCCGCCCGGCCCAAGCTCGTCGCCGTCCTCGCGCACGTCCGGGACCCCGGGAACGCCGGGACCGTGCTGCGCTGCGCCGACGCCGCGGGCGCCGAGGCCGTCGTGCTCACGGACGCCTCCGTCGACCTCTACAACCCCAAGGCCGTACGGGCGTCGGTCGGCTCCCTGTTCCACCTGCCGGTCGCCGTGGGCGTGCCGGTCGAGCAGGCCGTCGCCGCGCTCAAGGAGGCGGGCGTCCGCATCCTCGCCGCCGACGGGGCCGGGGACGACGACCTCGACGACGAGCTGGACAAGGGCACGATGGGCACCCCGACCGCCTGGGTCTTCGGCAACGAGGCGTGGGGGCTCCCCGAGGAGACCCGCGCGCTGGCCGACGCCGTCGTGCGCGTCCCCATCCACGGCAAGGCCGAGAGCCTCAACCTCGCCACCGCCGCCGCCGTCTGCCTCTACGCCTCCGCGCGCGCCCAGCGCGCCCCCGGCGGGTGCCGGCACTGAGCCCCCAGGGCGTTCGCGGTGACTGGTAGTCGGTCACTCGTGACTAGTAGGGTGGCGAA